>CAKSEY010000004.1 GCA_934448295.1 uncultured Oscillospiraceae bacterium | reverse complement strand
ATAGTGTTTTCTGTTTCATATCCTTATTATATCACTTTTTTCTTCTTTTTCATAGGGGTTTTTAGAGGTTACCATATCAAGAATACTCATTGTAACAGACAGAGCCAGACGGCTCCGAAATGTAGAAAGCACGGATACCTATAGTCGCCGGATTACTGATATAAAGTCAATTTATAAGTGTCATATAAAGGACAAGCCAATTGGGATGATCCCTATTGGCAAGCTGAAAAGGGAAGATTTCTATGTTTTCATGAAGTCGCTTAGAGAAGAACTTCATTTGAAATACAAAACGGTTCAGAATATAATGCAAGTCTGCTCCCAGGTGTTAAGCTATGCGGTTGAGGAAGGCAGGATCTCAAAAAATTGGGCTAATACTAAAATCACCAAGACCGCCTTATCACGCATTTTTTACTCAGATGAGAATGCATAGTATTCAGGTGTGAGAAAAACAGCTTATACCCAAGAAGAGTCTGAAAAGATTATAAAGACAGCTAAGCTGCGAAATTACGCTTGACAGTTGTGCATCATTTTCTTCCTTTATTTGCCGTAAAATGGCAGCATTTATTGCCAAGTGGGAATTTTTGAGCAGCCTATGCAGCGGTTTTCGTCTATTTTTCCGCTATTGATTATTCTATACAATAATCAACGCCTTGCAATATTCTGGAAAGGAGGGCATTTGTATGCCAGAAGGCGTAACATGGGGTTATGCGAGGGTCAGCAGTTCAGACCAGACGTTGGATCGGCAGCTAGACGTTCTGCGTGAGTACGGAATTGACGAACGACGTATCAAGACGGAAAAGCAGTCCGGAAAGGATTTCAACAAACCGGAGTTCCCACCGCTAGTTGGCACTAAGTTCGTTGCTCCCGCAATGCATGAGGGCGATTGCTTTCTTCTGCGTTTTGTGTTATATTTTCCATAAATGATTGAGACCTTTCTGTTGTTTTTGTTTGTGGTGAACTCTATTCTAACAGGTCTCAACCATTTTTTTCTATTTCTCGGTCTCACATTTATTGTAGCACTACAATATTGTTTCCAAATTTTTATGCTTTTCCATTGACAGAACTATTCTTTTGTGGTATAATTCAACTAGGTAGTTTTGGCTAACCTGATACATAATAGCGGGGGACATAATTATGATGGAGTACACAGACAAGTACTGGAAAATGATAATTCCACTTGTTAAGAAGGACATAGTAAAGCGGTTCGGAAAAGAAGAAGCCGCTTCGCTGATACAAAAAACCGACTCGGTTTACCGCAATATGCTAAACCGCGCCGACAACATCGGAAAAGACAACCCCATGGCTTCGAATTTGTACGAGGGTCTTTTGTTTCTAGCCTTATGGGAAGCGGCAGACGGAAAAATAAGCGTTGACGATTTGCGTGAGATAACTCGTGCAGTAATGCAGTTCCCAGCAATGAAAGTAGTGGGGCTGTTCATGAATGCAAATAAATCCGGGCTTGAAAAGCTGGAAAAGAGGATGCACAAAAATGCGGAGTGGCTTGAAGTCCACCCGCAGTACAAAGGGGTTTCGTGGGATTTCAATTTCGACAAAACCAAACATTCGGAGGGGTTCTACTATCATTTCACCAGATGTCCCTTGAACGATTTTGCACGCCGGGAGGGCTACCTCGAGGTGCTGCCGGTCATGTGCGAAATAGACCTGCTTTCCGCAGAACTCATGCACGCAAAGCTCATCAGAAAGCAGACGCTGGCTTCCGGTGGTGAATGCTGCGATTATTGGTTTGTGGGGGATAAAAGTCCGTCAGCAAAGTAAAGGAGGGGATCGTTATAATTAAGGTCACAGAATTGAGCGAAAGGGAAATCGAAGAGATCGGCGAGGCTTTCGCGGATTTCCAGTATGCCGACGGAGAAAAGGGAATGTCCTTTTTATATAACGGCAGGGACAGCGTAAAGGAATACATCTGCGGATATGTCCGCGCAATGCTGGCAGCCGGCTGTATTTACAGCACGAGCGAAAACCACGAAGCGTTCGTTTCATACAAATATTCAAAGGATAAGCTTCCGTCGTCCGCTGGTAGGATACTTCTGAAAGCGGTGTTCAGCACGCTTGGCTTCAGGGGAGCAGTAAAAATGCTTTCTGCCATAAAAAAAGGCGGCAAGTCGTATGAGACCACCATAAAGAAGGAAAAAAAGCCCTATATCTTCGTGGGAATGCTGGTCGTGCGAAAGCAGTATCAGGGGCAGGGGTATATGCGAAAGGCGCTTGAGATCGCTTTTGACGAGGGCAGAAAAAGAGGCTGCCCGGTTCTCCTGGAAACGGACGCCGTGCTGAAACGCGACAAATACGTCCACCTGGGAATGAAAAATATCCGCACAAGAAAGCTTGACGACAGCGCATATTTATACGACCTCGTGAAAGAAAGCTGATATACATAAAGCAGCAGCACCGGAACGCTATCCGGTGCTGTATTTTTATTCTCATGGAATAAATGAATTCGTTACTGCTTTTCGCCGTTTACCTGTGAGATCCAGCCGCAGATAAAATCAAGCACCAGCTTTCCGTTGCCGACGTTGCAGTGGTTCTGAGCGTCCTCCTTGTCGGTGAACAGCCGGAAGGTCAGGCTGCGGACGTTTTTCAGCATATTGATTTCTCTGCCGACCAGGCGGTAGTCTATGAAATGATCCTGATTTGCGCCGATGATCAGCATATCCTGCGTGATTTTATCTGCAATAGGCTCGATGTCGTACAGCTTCAGCTTTTTGGCATAGCCGTACGCGTCCCTGGCTTCGTAGGCGTACTGACCGTGCTTCAGTCCCCAGTCAATGACAGGCTCCCTGCGCGCTTTCTTACGGAACACCATGTTGATGAGCGGCCTTGCGTGAAGCTTCATGCAGATGTGGAATACTTTCTGGATAGCGGGCTTCTGCATTCCGACGATCACGTCCTGGAAGCACGGAAACACAGACCAAGCCACCACCTTTGTGATACGCTTGTCGAATGCCGCAGCCCTGGGCGCCAGGTATCCGCCGAGGGATATCCCGATTATGGTAACGCCGTCAAGCCCGAAATAGTCGAGCACCGCTTTCACAGGCTTCTCCCACTCATGCGTGAAGTGCATTCCCTGTAAGCGCATAACTCCGCCCTGACCCGGACCCTCGAACATATAGACCTCGAACCCCTGCTCCTGCAAATACAGCACGGTAAAGAGGAACTCCTCAAAATAGCTGTCGTTGCCGCCGTGGATAAGTATCGTTCCCCGGCTGGCACCCTCCGGGCGGACGTGCATCACCGGCAGCTTTACGTTCTCATACGGAACCTCGAACCGCTCAATGCGCGGGTTTTCTCCCTCGAAATAGTCCGCGTAATACTGATAGAAAAGCTCCGTTGCTTTCTGGTAGTATTTCTTCTTGTCCGGGTCGCCGTCGTACATGAAAAACTCGCTCATGCGGTAGTAGGCTATCGCGTTTTCGGTGCGTTCCTCGCGCATGGCTTCATCGCCCAGCGCGATAAGCTCGTGCTTCCAGTCGGCGCTGACCTTTATTTTTCCGGCAATTTTTTGGACGTCCTCCAGCCTGCCGCCGTCCCAGTTTATTACACGGTTAAGCTGGTAGTTGAAATTTGCCTCGCCGTTCAGCCTGTAAACGCCCTTTTTCAGCGTGACGGGCTGTGTGATATCGTATTTCTTCATCGTTATGCCTCCCTGTCTTTATGACAATATTGTAGCATATTTCGATGAAGATTACTTTCATTTACCTGCTGACTTTTCGCCCTTTACAAAATCCGAAAAGGATATCCCGAACATTCTCTTGCAGGTCGCTGCAAAATGAGACGGCGAATCGAAGCCGGCGCGCATTGCGGCTTCAGTGATATTGCCGTATTTCTGGTAGTTCACATAGCCCTTGCGCATTTTCTCCCATGCAAGATACCTGTGCAGCGATATGCCGACATTCTCCTTGAAAATGTGCGACAAGCGGCTCTGCGACAGGCACGCTGCGGCGCAGAGCTGCTGTATGATGTCCTCGGGGATCTCTTCAAGGGAACGGAGCATATCAAGCGCATTTGTGACGCGTTCGTCCCTGGGCGAAGCGCCGGATGCCGGAAATCCGAGAATACCGAGTATTTCACGGTCGGTCTGCGCCGGAGAACCGCCGCTGTTCCATATGGAACGTATTTTGTCCGCTGTTTTTTCCGGCAGGAGTTTAAAGGGCTTTCCCATGAGATAGATTTCGTTTATCCTGTCTGCGCAGCGGCAGGCGGGGTCGAACAGGTAGACCAGCATTTCGCCGCTGGCGGTGTATGCCGTATGCGTGACGTCAGCCGCAATGAAAATTCCGGGCGCCTCGATGTGTTCGCCGGAAATGTCGCAGTGAACGTCGCCGTCAATTCCCAGAATCAGGTGAACCGCAAGATGGCTGTGCGGGTCGGGAGTGCGGTATTCTGCGCGCATAAGCAAATGGTCGTATTCAAACAATGCGTCTGTCATAAGTGCTCCTTTTCGCGGCTGGCCGGGAAACGTGCAGAGTCGTTTTTCATATTCTCTGTTCCGGGCGGGTCAAATTACAAAAAGCAGCCCGAGGAACATCACAGCCCCTGCAATATTTCCTTTTGCAGGGAGCTTTGTCGGCAGAAGCAGTATCATAGCGACAACGGTGTTGAATATGCACGTCCACTGCGGCAGCGCGGTTTTCCCCGAAATTATCATAACGAAAAGCGTCACAGTGAAAACCAGCAGCCCGAGATATCCGACAAACATCGGGGCTATCGTTTTCTTTTGCAGCTCAAGCACGGCTTCTCTTGCTTCGTTAGTCCTGCCGAGCCGTATGTATAGCCACTCGATAACGGCAAACAGGACGTGATGCGCCGCTATGGGAACAGCATAAACCGCCGCCGCAATAAACATTATCGTTGAAGCGATCGCTGAATATTCGCTCATCCAGCCGCTCAGCCCGAAATACCCGAAGCTGAAAAGCGTTATCGCAAATACCCCTAGCAGAGCCGAACAAAGCGGATAAGAAAGCGGCATATCCGCAAACATCTCCGACATTTTTTCAGCGTTGTTTATCTGTTTCAGGTCAAGCCTGCCTTTTTTGGAATACCCAAGCAGGCAGTCGGATAATCCGCATAAAATATGACCCGCTATCGCTGCAATGATAGAAATTTTCAGCATATGTATCGCTCCATTTCGTCGGGAAAATCCAGCGGAACTATTACCTGCAAGTCCCGGCGGAATTTCATCATGAGGTATTATTTCAAGCGCGGGAATTTCCGCCAGGACACGCTCCAAAAGCGTTACGCAAACGCGAAGCTCACCGCTCCGAGATCCATTCCTTCAATGCCGCTGAAAGTCTGGCGTCGATATCCTTTCTCGTCTGCTCACATTCATTTGGATATTCTTTCGCCGCCCGGAAAACAAATTTAAGCACAAGCTTTAACCCCACTGGGAGAGCCGCACGGAGCAGCGATTCCGGAAGTACAAAGTGCGTGCCGTGCTCATAGACAAGGGTTTCATACTCGCATTTGTGCGGACGCTCTTTCAGGCGCTTATCCATGCGGCGGACGTATTTTCCCGCCTCCCAGAATGAATCGTCGTCGGCGCCGATGAGAAATAGCTTTCCGCAGATGTTTTCCACCTTGATCATTTCTTCCTCGGTATGCTCCCTCGCCTTTTCAGAATCAATAAAAAGACAAGTGGAACGCATAAAATCCCCCGAGCCTTTTGTTTCCTCCTGAACCTTGTGCCAGTATTCGGGGTGCTGATATACGAAAGGCATATAGGGCAGGGGTTCGCCCTTCCACGACAACGTTGAAGCGCCCGGAACAGGCCATTCGCCGCAGCCGTCCTTTTTTCCCTGTTCAAAGCCCTGCCATATGAAATCGCTGGCGGTAAGCCCGAATGTAAGCGTTATATCGGGAAAAAACGAGGCGGCGGCAAGGGAGTCCATTCCCGCCGTGCTCATGCCCATAATTCCTATCTTCCTGCTGCCGTGAGCCTTTAGCCATTTGATGGCTGTTTCGTATCGTTCCATGGGCATATTCACATGGCTGTAATCCTTTTTCCCCGGCGACATACACAGCGCGTTTACGCCGTTTTTGTGCAGCCACTTGACTCCGCACTTAGCCATATAGTCGTCTGGGTCGTCGCCAAACAAGCCTATCATCGTACAATCAGAACCATTGGGGTTTTCGTAGTATATACCGTAAAATTCGTCGTTTTCCACGTTAAAATATTTCTTTTTCATAATCGGCTCCTTTCAATTTGAGTTAGCCAGAGCTAACAATGTTGCAAAATGCAACACCTTATTCCACATATAAATGATATCACAAAAAGCTCTGGAAGTCAAGCAGTTAACTTAGGGTATCAAATACGTTCGGATTCTGGAACTTGCGATTGAGAATAAAATGAACATTGACGTATAGAGACAAATTCCAATTCCTCAAACAGTCAAAACCCAATAAACGACCAAAGAGAGCAAACCCAAATGCGGCAGTCCAAAAACTGCCGCATTTTCTTGTATACCGCCCCAGAACCCAGAGGGAGCGTTTCTATATCGTGATACTGCTGAAAACCCTTAAACCCGCACGGTAGGACAGTATCATCGAACCCGCCGCCAGCACCGGGAGCCCTCCGTAGAATATTACCCTCAGCAGTACAAGGCTGTTACCGGAGGCGAGTGAGAAGCAGAGCCCCGCTATTGCTCCGGAGAGCAGTATTACCAGCGTGCACACATAAATCAATGTGGTTGAGCTGGTGCCGAGTTTCATAGCCAGCGGGAAAACCGGGCTCAGCACCGCCATCTGGAATACCGCAAGGCACACCGGGAGCATTATCAGCGGCTCTGCGGGAAGCCCCTGCGCGATGATCCCTATTATGTTGAAAATCAGCGATATAGCCGAAGTAATTCCCACGATAATGGCGCTTGCAGCGAATTTTGCCCCGATAACCTGTCCGGACGTGACCGGCATTGTTCGAACCAGCTTCCCCCAGCCGCTGTTAACGTCGTCGTTCACCGTGTTCAGAATGAACGAGGAAAACAGGGAGATGCAGATGAAATTCGCGGCACCGAAAAGGAATATCACCAGAATCAGCCCGATGTCGCCGCTGTCGCTTATCGAATCTGCGGCAAGAATGGAATCGGCAAGGTTTGGGATCAGCATAAGCAACAAGCTTACAATGAGCTGAAACCTTACCGTGTAGATGTCCTTCAGAATGAGCCCTTTCAACAAACGTTCCCCCTTTCGAGCCTTTTCAGCAGAATAAAGTAGAACCCCGCATACACCGCCGCCGAGATAATGAATGTCGGGATAAGCACCTGCGCTCCGGTGAGCCAGTTTATGATACTCATATAAAGGGTCGAATCCTCATCGGCGAATACATTAACAGCTATCATGAGCGGAAGTACTATTACAAATCCAATGATCAGTCCAACGGTCATACCGGCTTTCTCGGCGCTCTTCATCCGAATGGTCAGCGGAGTGTACGTCCATTCCATCGCGCCGAAGATCGCCGCCATCGCCGGGAGCTGCACGAATATAGTGCTGTCGGCTATTCCAATGAGATAGTATGTCGCGGCGACTATCATGGAAAGCGCAAGCCCCGCCGCTATGCAGATGAGATTCTTTATCAGCATTCCCCTGGCGAAAGTTTCCCGGGTGACCGCCGTCAGGACATAATCGGCATAGCGGGATTTTATGTCGCCATCAAGGTCGCTGAGCACCGATTCCTCGGGTATCAACAGAAGGATCAATGGAATAATTATCGTGAGAGTATTGAACCCGTTGTTGTGCAGAATGTTATCCGGCAGAAGCAGCGCCGCAAATCCCAGGGCGCAGGCGGCGGCGCAATAAATCAGCGCCCCGGTGAAATACGAATGTTTCTTTGCAAAGAATGAATACAGTATGCCTTTCAAAATACGTCCCTCCATTCATCGGCGTCCTTGACGTAGTACACCATCAGCTCGTCAATGGACGGGATATCCTGCGCGATATCCGGGTATTTGTCCCCGGCGGTGGTCAGCACCTCGTTGGAGAACCTGCCCCTGCGCATTCCGATTATGTCGGCGGGGTCTATGCGTTTCAGCTCCTCGTCGGTGCATTTCAGCACGCGGTGCTTTTCTTTCAGCGCGTTGCGTTCCTCAGAGAAAACCAGGTGCCCCTTGTGGATAAAGCCTATGTAGTCCGCGATGTGCTCCAGGTCGCTGGTTATGTGGGTCGAAATGAGGATAGAGTGCGATTCGTCCTGAATGAAATCCATCAGCAGGTCGAGGATTTCAGCACGCATTACCGGGTCAAGACCGCCGGTTGGCTCGTCAAGAACCAGAAGCTTCGGGTGGTGCGAGAGCGCCGCGGCTATCGAGAGCCTCATCTGCATTCCACGGGAGAAGCTCCCGAGTTTCTTGTCGGCGGGCAGGCAGAACCGCTCCAGATAGTTGTAGTATTCCGTGCTGTCCCACGTTTTGAATATCCCGCCGAGTACCTTGCCGAGCTGCTTTGCAGTCAGCACTGCGGGGAAGGGAAGCGTGTCGAAAACCACGCCTATCTGCTCCTTCACCGCCGCAGATAGCTTTGTCGAGTCCTCGCCGAGCACTGTAACGGAGCCGCTTTCCGGCTTTATCAGCCCGAGTATCGCCTTTATCGTGGTGGATTTTCCCGCGCCGTTCTCGCCGATAAGTCCCATGACCGTGCCGTTCGGAACGGTGAGATACAGGTTTTCCAGCGCGAAATTACTGTACCGGCAGGTCAGCCCCTTTATTTCAATACTGTTTTCCATCGAATTACCTCCATACATTAAAAGAGAATTTGTTTACAAACTGCCATTTGATAAAGTCGGTGAGCCGCAGGATATTCAGGCTCACTCCATAAAAAGCCTTAAAATATCCGCAAGCTCCTCGTATTTCACGCCGCTGCGTTTCGCGGAATCCGCAGCTTTTGACAGGTACTGCTCTATTTCGCGAAGGCTCTGTTCCCGCAGCATTTCCGGGCTCTGTGCTGAAACGAAGCTCCCGCGCCCGGTGAAGCTCTCGATAAGCTTTTCCTGCTCCAGTATTTCGTAAGCGCGCTTGGTGGTGATAACGCTGACCCGCAGGTCCTGCGCCAGCGCCCGCATTGAGGGCAGCGGGTCGCCCTCTTTAAGCTCGCCGGAAAGGATAAGCGCCTTTATCTGCGACGCGATCTGGTCGTAGATGGGCGTACCCGCCGAGTTTGTTATGATGATATTCATTGTTCCTCCGAAAGTGAATAATGCGTATATCTTATATATACAATATATCACATCAGTACAATTTTGTCAAGGGGGTAAACAAAATTTTTTTCACGGCTCCGGATATCCTGCATACAATAAATGAGAAAGCACAGAAAGGGGAATGAGTAATGTGCGGAATAGCAGGACAGATAGGATTTGAGCAGAATATGCGGCAGATGTCCGGAGTGATGGCGAAAATGAGCGCCGCCCTGGCTCCCCGGGGCCCGGACGCCTCCGGCATATACAACGACGACAACGCGTACTTAGTTCACCGCCGGCTTATAGTCATCGACCCGGAAAACGGCGCGCAGCCCATGAGCAGCGGCGGCTGCACGCTGGTCTACAACGGGGAGCTGTACAATACCGGGGAGCTCCGCCAGAAGATGAAAATGCGCGGCGTGGAGTTCACCGGACATTCGGACACCGAGGTGGTGCTGAAAGCATTCTTGACCTACGGCGAGGACTGCGTGAAGCTGTTCAACGGAATATTCGCGTTTGCGGTCTGGGACAGCCGTAAGCGTAAGCTGTTCCTTGCCCGGGACAGAATAGGCGTGAAGCCGCTGTTTTACTCCCTCACCCGGGACGGGATAATATTCGCCAGCGAGATAAAAGCCCTCCTGAAGCACCCGTCCGTGAAGCCGGTGATAACCGAGGACGGCGTGGCGGAGATAATGCTGATAGGTCCTGCAAAGCGGGTTGGCAGCGGAGTTTTCCGGGACATAAGCGAGATCCCGGCGGCGCACTGCGCGGTGCTTACCGAGGAAGGATTCAGACTTCGGAGCTACTGGCAGCTTAAAGCCGAGCCGCATACCGAGAATTTCACGGAGACCTCGGCGCACGTCCGGGAGCTGATAATCGACGCGGTAAAGCGCCAGCTTGTCAGCGACGTCCCGCTGTGCTGCTTTCTCTCCGGGGGACTTGACAGCAGCGTGATCTCCGCGATAGCCGCCCAGGAATTCCGGGAGCGCGGCGAGCGGCTCAGCACATGGTCGATAGACTACAAGAACAATCACCAGAATTTCCATGCAAGCAGCTTCCAGCCTGACGAGGATGCGCCGTGGGTAAAGCGCATGGCGGAGTTCATAGGCTCCGACCACACTAACGTGGAGCTTGACACCCCCGCTCTGGCGGACGCTCTCGAGGACTCCACCCGCGCCCGCGACCTCCCCGGAATGGCAGACGTGGACAGTTCGCTTTACCTGTTCTGCGGTAAGATAAAGGAGCGGTTCCCGGTGGCGCTTTCCGGCGAATGCGCCGACGAAATTTTCGGCGGCTATCCGTGGTATCACCGAAGGGAAGTGCTGTTCTACGACGGCTTCCCCTGGTCAACCGCCGTCCCGGAGCGCGCCGCGCTGATGAAGCGCCCGATGAGCGCCTGCGACGCCGAGACCTATGTCCGCAAAAGCTACGATAAGTGCATTGCGAAAACGGATTACCTCGACAGCGATAACGAAACCGCGCGGCGAATGCGCGAGATGTTCCTGCTGAACATGGATTATTTCATGGCAACCCTGCTTGAACGCCGGGTAAAAAAGAAAAACACCGCCGGAATCCAGCGGTGTTTGTGCTGTTAAGAGACTATCGCTTCTCCGCCGCCCCACTCCACAAGGGTGAAGCCGTTTCTCCGGAATCCGTCGAAATGCTGCGGCTGAGTTTCAAAATACTCCGGAACGCTGGCATAGACCATGAATACGCGCAGTACGCTGTCCGGCTGAGGATTTACCTCCAGCGGGACTTCTGCCGAGTAATCCTCTGTGTGGAACGTAATGTAATTAAATTCGTTCTGCTGCATTTTCGGCAGCCAGTAGATGATGAATTCGTTGCGTTCGCGCGGGCTGAGTCCTATTTCAGCGAGCTTTTCTTCAAGGAAATCTGCTGTGTCATCTCCGCGAACGACTTCGCCGCGGCTCATGTCCCATTCAGCGGAGCTTTCGCCCTCCCAGTAAAGGCAGTAGTACTCCCTGCCGGTCGCCTTGTCGACGAGTGTCCCGTCCGGAGAAGCGGTGACGTTCCAGCCGCCGCCGTAGTCAGGATATGTGCAGGTGAGTTCTCCGTCAAGCTCCACCTTTACGGTAACATCGGTCGTTTCAGTTGGATAGAGGTAAATGACGGGCTTCGCATACCCTCCGAGGAATTCGTAATAGTAGTTCTGTAATGTGGGGTCATAGTTCCCGAAATAATACGCGTCTGTGAGATTAGCCAGCTTGTAGTCCGCCATTCGTTCAGTTACCGGGAGCTTTTTACGAACGCTCCACGAGTCGCTGCCGCCGCTGCAGAATTCGTCAGAGAACAGCGAGAATGTCTGCGTGATGTCTTGGCAGTAATCCCGGCGAAGCCAGCCGTAAATTTCCCACTTTCCGAACGAAGCCTGATAGTCTCCGTATGTGTAATAGGGCCAGTCGGGCTTTGCTTCCGAGGAGCCGTCATAGTCCGGGTCGTAATATGGAAAATAGTCAAAGTATACGCCGAATTGAAGCTCTTTGCCATTCATAAAATATTTGGCGTCTTCGCTGTCGCCAAAGGAAACGGAGAAGCTTCCGGTGGAGCTGAAAATTTCAGTGAACTCCAGCTTTCCGTCTTTTAGTGTAAACAGGTAGTCGGCTGGATTTGGGTTCGTTTCGTCCGTGAGATTTTTACGCGACATGGTGTACCACGCCTTGCCGCCGTTTTCAAGCGGCTTCAGTCCGATGACGTTTCCGTGCGCACCTACCAATCCATTGTCATTGTTGTACAGTGTGCCGATATATTTCAACCCGGAATTTTCAACGGAATAGATGTCAACATCCGTGAGCTGCTTCCATATATTATCATTGTTTTCCTCTGCATTGCGTGATACAAGCACCTCCGGCTTGTCGTCGAAGTCAAGGTCGATGAGGTTAACGCCCACGATATCGTCGCCAAGCAGCTTATCCTTTATGGTCAGAAGTGCTTTGTAGGTCTCGCCTGCGGCGGCGCTCTTGCCGTAAAATGCGTCGTCGCCGAGGAGGCATACATTCAGCGCGGTTTCCGAGTCCGTAAGATTTTCCATTTCAGTGAGCTCCCCGGTCGCCGTTATACCGTCCTCGGAAGCTGAAATGAAGACGTTCATTGTCACGGCTGCATAACGGAAGCCGTCCGTGCAGTAGCTTAAAGGAGTTTCACCGTTTTCTGCCGTTGGGTGTTTTATTTTGCACTTTGCGTTGACAAGCAGGGAATCGCACACGACTTTGCTTCCGTTTATGTCGAACACATAGTTCTCCGCAGGCACAAAATCAAGGCTCGGCAGCGGGATATTGTACATATACGCAGGGTCGATTATAATTGAAATATCGTTCTCCGAGCGGAAATCCACGAACGCATTGACCTGAACGTTTCCAAGCTTGTAGTAATACCTGCCGCTGTCCTCAAATGACGAAATCAGCTCAAGACCGAGTTCCCCAGCGGAGCTTTCTTTCTTGGCGGAAGCCGCCGACCGGAAATTACTTTCAGCGTCATCGCTGGTCATTCGCTCGAAATACAGCGAACTTTCCCGGAACATCGGCTCAGGAAAGCGGGCAGGCGCTTCGACCTCCACGGTCGTTCCGGCGGTGCTTTCGGAAGCCGATTCACTTGTGATAACATCCGGGACAGAGCTTTCAGAATCCGCTTCGCTTGTGGCGGCAGGTACTGGGTTTTCATTTCCTGAACATCCTGATATCAGGAGCATTGCCATTGCTGATAGAAACGCGATATATTTTTTCATATAAACCACCTCCGTTTTCTATATTATAGCATTAAGAATTAAGAAATGCAATTACAGTCCGATTACAATATGGTTACAAAAAGTTACAATTTCCTTGCGCGTATAATTTATGACAATTAACCGGTCGCCCAGAGCATTCCGCGCACGCTGTCAAGAAACGCCTGTGAAGCCTTAGATAATACCGCGAAGAACGCTCCCTCTTTTCTTTTGTAAGCCAATCTTATGTAATAAAAGACGAGCCCTTCCGCATTAATTTTAATGAGGTGATCTTATGCAGGTAAATGAAATACATCCGCAGGTAAGCGGTGAGGAGCGTGAAAGGACGCTCTGCCGCATAACGGAGGAAATGCTGAAAATCGCTGAGAAAGTCCAGCAGGAGCGGGAAAGCACGAAATGACGGCGATTTATTGCAGACAGTCGGTGGACAAGAAGGACAGCATCAGCATTGAAACGCAGGAGCAGGAGTGCCGCGCCAGGCTCCGGGACGGCGAAACCGATGTCGAGGTGTACAGCGACCGGGGGTACAGCGGAAAGAACACCAACCGCCCGGATTTTCAGCGGCTGATGTCCGACGTGGAAGCCGGAAGAGTCCACAAGATAATCGTCTACAAGATAGACAGAATGAGCCGCTCCGTGCTGGATTTCGAGCTGACCTACCGTGAGCTGAAGCAGCACCATGTGGATTTCGTTTCCGCTACCGAGGACTTCGACACCACCAGCATTACCGGCGAGGCGGTGCTGCGCGTTATCCTGATTTTCGCCCAGCTTGAGCGCGAAACGATTCAGAAGCGCGTGACGGATAATTTTTACAGCCGCGCGGAAAAGGGCTTTTTCATGGCGGGAGTGGCTCCTCTGGGTTACAGGAAGATCGAGGATCGCATTGACGGAAAGAAAACCAGCCGTCTGGAGGAGGACGAATCCACAAGCCCGATAGTGAGATTCATCTACCGCAGGTATCTTTCCGGCGGGACTATCGGCGAGATAGTTTCCGAGCTGAACTCTCCGGAGTGCGGGATAAAACACGATATAAGGTTTCACAACGTGCGCGTCAGCAGGATCCTCGGGAACCCGGTGTACGTCCGGGCGAACGCGGACGTGTATTTGTATTTCAGGAGCCAGGGAGCGGTGCTGCACAACGACGTCTGCGAATTCGCGGGGCTGTGCGGCTGTACGGTCTACGGCAGGCGGCAGGGAAAGACCCGCAGCAAATTCCGCGACCTTTCCGGCGAGAATATCCAGCTCAACCGGCACGAGGGGCTAATTTCAGCCGACGACTGGCTCCGCGTGCAGCAGCGGCTGAACGAAAACCGCGCCCTGAGAAATTCCGGCGGCGGCTCGAATAGCTGGCTTTCCGGTCTGATACGGTGCGGATTTTGCGGATATGCGGTCAGCGTTGTGAACGGTCAGCGCAGCGGGAAGCGCTATGTCGCCTGCGGCGGCAGGAAGCGGCACCTCTGCCCGGGCAAAAAGCGCGGTCTGACCTTTGAGATGATAGAGGAATCCGTGGCGGAAAAAATGCTGGCATATGCCAGGGAGCTCCGGTTTCACACCGCTGGCAGGACTGCCGCAGACGAATCCGCGATAAATTCCCTCAAAGCCCGCAGAATAAAGCTAGGCGACGAGATAAACCACATTGTTGACAGCTTTTCGCAGGCGGAAAACGCACTCCTGCGCGCAAAGCTCAACGAGAAAATGGAGCTGCTTGAACGTCAGGCGCGGCAGGTGGATTCCGAGATATCGGAACATTCCCGCAGGACGGCTCAGCCCGCCGCCGCTGAAAGCATAATTTCGCTGCTGGACGGCTGGGACGGGCTGGGCACGGACGTCAGAAAATCCATTGCGCGGCTGCTGATATCGAAGGTCACGGTCTGGGACTCGCAAACCCCGATAGAGGTCAGCTTCAGGATTTAGTGTTACAGCCGGTTGACATTTAACGAATCATTCCGGGGTCATCACGAATTGGACAGAGAGCCGGGCGTTCTCTGGTTTTACATGAAAAAAGGAAAATTTGTGTTAAAAATATATTATAATGAAAAAAACACTTGATTTATGTGGCAAAAAGTGTTATCATTAAAACACAGCCACTATACAGTTTATAGAAATACAGGACGAAAAAGGAGCGAATTACATGAAGAAGCTAAAAACGTCGAAGCAGCGCCATGCAAGCGATTTTCGTGAAAGCTGGTGCTGTATCGTCATGTGCCTGCTGCTGATGGCAGTTCCCTCAGTGATAGTGTTTACCGGGTGCGATGGCATAAATCCCGCCGTGCAGGAGGAAGTCGTCGCCGAGCACGAGCCTGTCACCGTTCAGTCGCCGTTCCGTGATATAGACGCCTTCATTGACCTGCTCCATGAAAAATACCCGGAAATAAACCTGGAGGTGCTGCCTTACAGCGGAAAAAACACCACTGCGTATACCATCAATCAGCTAAAAGCGGGAGATATGCCGGATATTTACGTGACAACGTTCTATACCCCGGGGCTGATGGATCTGTCAGATAAGCTCATCGACCTGTCCAGCTATGATTTCACGCACAATTATTCCGAGGACATGCTGCGGGACGTTGCCGACAACGGCGCGGTTTATCTCCTGCCGACCTATTTTGCCTGCGTAGGCATAACCTACAACAAGACCCTGCTTGAAAAAAACGGCTGGAAGCTTCCCAAGTCGTTCGAAGAGCTGGAGGAGCTTGCGCCCCTGGTGAAGGAGGCGGGCTATAACCTGGCGCTGAATCAGATCGCGCTGCCCGGATACGGCTTCCAGTATTTGTGCAATATTCTCGACACGGACTTCCTCAACACGCTGGACGGGCGGGTCTGGCAGTCGGAATTTCTGAACGGCGACGCCACCGTGCGCAATACTCCCAAAATGATGGAGGCGCTTTCCATGCTGGAAAAGTGGAGAGATCTTGGTATGCTGAACGGCCTCGGCGACCATAAGGACGATTCAAAGACAAGGCAGGAGATGGCGGAGGGCAATACCCTTTTCATGCTTGGAAGCGCAAGCAGCTTCCTGGCGGGGGAGTCCGAGTGCGAGTTCGGCATTATGCCTTATCTTTCCGCTGACGGCACGCAGAATTCCTTTATACTTAACGTTTCGCGCTATGTGGGGCTCAACAAGCACCTGGAGGACGCCGGAAACGAGCAGAAGCTGGAGGACGCAGTTCATGTGCTGGAGGTTTTGTCCACCGTTGAGGGGCTGAACGCCCTGAATTCCACATACAGCGACGCCACGCTGATCCCGCTGAAGGATTATGTGATCCCGGAAACCAGCTATTACAAGCAGGTCGAGGAAGATCTGAACGCAGGTCTGACCGCGCCGTTCATTTACAGCGGCTGGGACAACATTATCGTGCCAATTGGAAATGTCGTGCTTGATTTTATCAAGGGCGAAGCGGAGCTTGACGATGTTATCGAAGCCATTGACGGAAACAAGCATCTGCTGACTGACAACAGCTCCGCCGCCTACACCACCGCTGCGGAAAAGCTGGATACCGACGCCTGCGCCCGGCTCGTGGGGATCTGCTTTGCGATGGCGAGCGGCGCGGATCTCGCGCTGATATCCAAGAACAAATGGTACCCTCAGAATGTGGAGCCGGATCTTAACTCTGAGGGAGTGAGCGGCGCACTATTCGCCATGCCTGTCACCGACCAGGAGATAGTCACGATACTTCCCACGGGCTGGCTGGGGAACATACAGACTGTCACGCTGACCGGAAAGCGTATACTTCAGCTTGCCGAGCAGGGCTACGACCGCAGCGGCAGCGGCAACACGTTCCCCTATGAGCTTGTGACCCCGGAGGGAATGACCATTGAGGACGATACGGTTTATACAGTT
The DNA here is from genome assembly GCA_934448295.1 of uncultured Oscillospiraceae bacterium. Taxonomy (GTDB): domain Bacteria; phylum Bacillota; class Clostridia; order Oscillospirales; family Ruminococcaceae; genus CAG-115. The sequence goes on along the minus strand of CAKSEY010000004.1, from coordinate 233,052 downwards.
GCCATCTGCGGCGTGTCAGACGAGGTCGCCGAGGAAGGTGATCTGACCGACACCGGGATACTTGGCCTGGCAGCGGCGCAGGAATATCTGAGCCAGTTTGATACTCTGTCCAGAAAGGATATCCGCTGGGAGTGATTCCCGCATGGCAAAACCCGCCCTCAAAGCCTGCAATGAGCTTTGAGGGCGAGTTTGTTTTATTTGGGAAAAACAGCCTCTTGTGTTATATTAAGCCGGGTCACGCAAAATAGGCGCTGTCCGGTTTTCCCAACACTGCCTGGTAGAAGCAGCCGGAAAGCTCCTCGGTATCCCAGTCGGCCTTTTCAATGACGGGAATCCCGCCCCATTCTGAAATGCCGCAGATCATTTTACCGCCGGACTCTACTATCTGCTGATACTGATAATCTATTATCGAATCGCATACCATCTCGCCGGGGTTCAGTCCCATTTCTCCCGCATACATGTACAGAACGCCCTCAAACGACTGGAGAAGCTTTTTCACCGATTTTCTGCCGGATAATTCCGTGGCTTCCCCGGTTCGCTCGTCAAAGAGGGACAGCTTGTCGTGTTCGTATTCTTCAAGCTCCTGTACCATATACAGCGGGCGGTCTCCTATGCCGGAGTTTTCGCCCGAAAGCACGGCGGAGGCTGATTTCTTTGTTATACTCTCGCAGGCAAGGACGCCGTTGTTCAGGGCTTTGAGGGTCCCTTTCAGGTTGATTTTCCCCTGCGACTGGAGATAGCCGTAGTCCAGCAGCTTTCCGCCGCTGCTGACGGCAAGCGTGCTGTTGTTCACCATTACCGCCCCGGATTTAAGCGTTATCGCTCCCTTTGAAGCAACGTTAATTCTGCCGCCCGAGTGAACCGCAACGGCTCCCCTGACAAAGAGCTTTCCGCCGGAGCCGATTTTCAGCGCCGCGCCGTTCCTGATGACGAGCATGGAGCTTTCCGGCAGGGTGACGGAGCCTTTCAACGTGACCGAGCCTTCCGCGTAATAGCATGTGTCTGGTTTCAGTCTTGTGCTGCCGTTCCATTTCTGTAATTTGAGAACGCTGGTATCTGTTTTTTCCGGAACGCTGTACTCCACCGCCGCCGGCTCCGGGACTGTCCCGGCATATGCGGCGCCGGGAATGGAGGCAGTCAGAATAAGCGCCGCAATCAGGCATATTCCTTTTTTCATGATTTATCACCTCATTTGATTTTTTCTGTGCTTATAACTAAAACAAATTAAGCGCAGTTATGGTTTCATGGTTTCGCGTAATTTTATTGATTTTGTATGAACGCACAAATCGGCAAATTGTTTTTTAACAATATTGCTATACGAAATTGGCTTATTTCATTATGACATACAATACTTCCTGCGGTTTTGTAATATATTTGAATAGATTCAATGACATGTATAAAAAACAGCTATCGTGCGATTTTAATTTGTATAAATTTTTTTCAAAAAAATGCCCAAATATTGTGTTATATGGTGTATAATAAATGCGGAGAGTTTGATTTTTGGAAAATACTGCACAGGCACTGAGCCTATCTTTCGGGAAGGCGAGAGAATTATAGGGCGCGGTCACGAGAAACGGAAAAAGGCATACCGCATAGCTGTGCGGATTACGGGCAGAGGTGCAGAAATCCCAGAGAAATCATGCTTTACAAGCCGACAGAATTAGCGGGAGCGGCTTTTCTGAAGGCAAACCACATATCAAAGAAAGAGGTACAAGAAATGAGAAAAATCGCGTCATTCCTTACTTCAGCCGCAGTGCTTGCGGCTTCGCTGACGGTTTTCACGGCTGGCGCAGGCGCTGAGGAAACCGCAGACAAGGGCGTTGTGATACTGCACACGAACGATGTCCACTGCGGATTCCAGGCGGACGACAATACATACGGCGCGGCTGACCTTGCCGCATACAAGGCTCGCCTTGAGGACGAGGGCTACGACGTTATCCTGGTGGACGCAGGCGACTTTGTTCAGGGCGGAGTTATCGGCACGCTGTCAGACGGAGAATTTCCCATGCAGATAATGAACGAGCTGGGCTATGATGTCGCTGTCCCCGGAAACCACGAGTTCGACTACGGCATGGACGCGTTCTTCAAGCTGACGGACGAGGCTGAGTTCCCGTATCTTTCGGTGAACTTCACCGACCTGCGCACCGGGGAAAAGCCGTTCCAGCCTTATTCCATCATTGAGGCTGACCAGTATAAGATAGCGTTCATAGGGCTCACCACGCCGGAGACCCCGCTCTCCAGCAGACCCACGAACTTCATGGACGAAAACGGAGAATTCATCTACGGCTTCCTCGGCGGAGATGACGGAACGGCGCTCTACACCGCAGTCCAGGACGCGATAGACGCGGCTTACGCAGACGGCGCGGACTTTGTATTCGCGCTGGGTCATATGGGCGATTACGCTTACGACGACCGTTGGAGCTCAATTTCGGTTTTTGAGCACGTCAGCGGGCTTACAGGCTTCATTGACGGACATTCCCACAGCGAGATAGTAGCGGAAGGCTGGGGTAAGGACGGCAGTGACGTTTGGCTCACCTCCACGGGGTCGAAGCTCCAGACTATCGGTCAGATAACGATAACGCCGGATCGTCTGGTCAACTGCGAGCTTATCTGCAAGGGCGACTACACCGTATCCACGGACGAAAATTCCGCTGAATACAAGGCGTACCAGCATATGTCGGATTTCATTGCGGGAATTGAAGATCAGTACAACGAGCTTGCCGGAACTGTTGTCGCAAAGACCAACGTTGAACTCACCGTGAACGACCCCGACACCGGCGAGCGCGCAGTCAGGAGCACGGAAACCAACCTCGGCGACCTGTGCGCGGACGCTTACCGTGCCAAGACCAGCGCGGACATCGCGCTGATAAACGGCGGCGGCGTACGCGCAAATATCGCGGCGGGCGACATAACCTACGGAAACATCATCGACGTTCAGCCGTTCGGGAATTCGCTGTGCGTTGTGAAGGCGACCGGTCAGCAGATACTTGACTGCCTTGAAATGGGCGCAATGTACGCTCCGGAGGAAAATGGCGGCTTCATGCAGGTTTCCGGGCTTTCCTACACTGTGAATTCCTATATACCGTCCTCGGTTTCCACTGATGAAAACGGCAATTTTGTCGGCGTAGACGGTGAGTACCGCGTTCAGAACGTGGTGATAAAGGGCGAACCTCTCGACCTTGACAGAACATACACCCTGGCTTCGCACGACTATCTGCTTCTGAGCGGCGGCGATGGAATGTCAATGTTCAAGGACTGCACCGTTGTCGCAAAGGAGATCACCCTTGATAATCAGGCGCTCATCGACTTCATCACTGAGGACCTTGGCGGAACAGTCGGCGAGGAATACTCCGACCCGCGCGGAAGCGGCAGGATAACCATTGTGAGCGAGGCGCCCGCAACCGCTGAATCTGCCGAGGCTCCTGAAACCGCCGAATCCACAGAAGCTCCCGAAACCGCCGAAGCTGACGGCGGCACAGGAACTGCGGCAGATGAGCACAAGGGCTCGCCGGATACCGGAGCCGGCTCGGTTGCCGTGTTCATATCCGTTGTGGGATTATCTGCGGCTCTGATGGCTGCTTCCCGCAGGAGAAAGTAACCCGGTCTGATAAAATTTCGTGCCGCAGATTTTTCCGTCTGCGGTACTTTTTTATATAGAATCAGCCGAACTTGTTCCGCCGGGAATACAAAAAGTCCGCGTGTGGAAGTGTTTTTCCAATTAACTCTGCGTGATAGAAAAGACCGAATGTCAATGGCGCACGGGCTGGAGGTTCGCGTGCCGTTCTGCGATTATCGCATAGTTGAGTACGCGTACAATATCCCCTGGGAGATGAAGTCCTATACGGGGCGGGAGAAGGGGCTGGTTCGGCACGCAATGACCGGAATACTCCCGGAGGATGTGCTCTGGCGGAAAAAGAGCCCTTACCCCAAGACGCACAATCCAAACTATATGGAGCTGCTCAGCCGCAGGCTCCGCGAGGTGCTTGACCGCGACGACTGCCGCCTTGTTGAGTTGGTAAATCCCGACAAGCTGCGCGAGATGCTCAATACCAACGGCGGGAGCTTCACCAAGAACTGGTTCGGTCAGCTCATGACCGTTCCGCAGATCTATGCGTATATGCTCCAGATAGAGTGCTGGCTGCGGGAATACAACGTGGAAATAGTATGACAAACCGGGCGGTTCACGCGAATCGCCCGGTTTCATATAAAAATACCCCGCCTTTTCAGACGGGGTATCGGTTGTGTAAAGTGAGCAAAAATTACTTGAGCTCGATCTTTGCGCCAGCCTCTTCGAGCTTAGCCTTGATCTCCTCAGCCTCTGCCTTGGAAACGCCCTCCTTGAGAGCCTTAGGAGCAGCCTCAACGAGCTCCTTAGCTTCCTTAAGGCCAAGACCCATAACGTCCTTAACAGCCTTGATAACAGCCATCTTAGCGTCGCCAAAGGATGCGAGAACTACGTCGAACTCGGTCTTCTCCTCAGCGGCAGCAGCGCCAGCGCCAGCAGCGGGAGCAGCAGCAACAGCAGCAGCGGAAACGCCGAACTCTTCCTCAAGTGCCTTTACGAGCTCGTTCAGTTCGAGAACGGAAAGAGCCTTAACTTCTTCGATCATAGCTAAAATCTTCTCAGATGCCATTTTAGTATCCTCCATAAAATTAAATTTTGTCGTGCGTGATCACGCAGTAAGTTTTTGTTTCCGTGGGAGCCGGACTATGCGGCATTCTCCGGAAAAGCCGCAATTAAGCGGACTGCTCTTCGTTCTTCTTTGCGATCTCGTTGAGCGCGATAGCAACTCTCTGGATCGGGGACTGAAGCATGAATACGAGCTGAGAGAGCAGGGTCTCCTTGGACGGAAGCTTTGCGTAAGCCTCAACCTCTTCCTTGGAAATTACCTTGCCGTCAATAAAACCGAGCTTGATAGCGAAAGTGCTGTCCGGAACCTCGGTCTGCTTGAACAGGAGCTTGGGGGCAATGATGATGTCCTCAGCGCTCAGTGCGATAGCTGTTGTGCCGGAAAGAGCGGGCTCAAGACCCTCGATTCCTGCGATCTCAGCTGCACGCTTGAGCAGTGTGTTCTTAACTACGAAATAGTCAACGCCGTTCTCACGAAGATCCTTACGGAGCTTGGTGTCGGCCTCAACGGAGATACCCTTGTAGTCAACGAGAACACCGCCGGCAGCGTTCTTGAGCTTTTCAGCTAAGTCAGCAACATACGCCTGCTTCTGTTCGAGTACGCTTTTGCTAGGCATAATTTTCACTCCTTTACTAAATTTGCGCTGTTCAGATAAGGAGATCAGAAAAAAATCCCTCTCTGTTAAGGCACAGAAAGGGAGTAGACGTTTATCTAATTCCCATTCCTCGGCAGGCGGCTTGCACCATTATAGACTCTCGTCAGCCTGCTGTCTTCAGAACAGCATAATTATTATATCACGTCAAATCGGATTTGTCAAGTGTTTTCTGAAAATTTTTCAGTTTTTTTCTTCCTCGTCCTCAGCGGCGATTTCTTCGATGATAGCGCGGATATCATCGCGCCCCTCGCCGGTCTGGGCGGAGAACTCGATCATTGTGATATCCTCAGCGCAGGGAAGCTCGGTCATAAGCGCGGCGCGGCGCTCCTCCCGCTGCTTTTTCGAGAGCTTGTCCGCCTTGGTGAGCACCACAACGAACGGGATCTCGCTGTCGATAAGGAAGTTCACCATCATCACGTCGTCCTTTGTGGGCGGGTGGCGGAAATCTATCAGTTGGAACACCAGAGCCAGCTCCCGGTCGTCGTGGAGGTATCCCTCGATAAGCCCGCCCCAACGCTCCTTTTCGGACTTGGAGACCTTTGCGTAGCCGTATCCGGGCAGGTCGACGAAATGCAGATTTTCCAGCCTGTAAAAGTTTATCGTGGCGGTCTTGCCGGGGACTGCGCTGACCCTCGCCAGGCTTTTCCGGTTGAATATCTTGTTTATCAGCGAGGATTTGCCCACGTTTGAGCGCCCGGAAAACGCTATCTCGGCGCGGTCGGACGGGGGGATCTGCTTAAAGCTGCCGTATGATGTGAAGAATTCTGCGTTGTTGTAGTTCATATGTCACCTTAAATCAAGCCGCCGGGAGATTTCGCCCCCGGCGGTGGAATTATCGTTAGTTAGCGGTCAGAGCCGGGAGCTTTTCCTCCGGCTTTGCCTTTGCGCGGGAGCTGCGGCGCTTCAGCGGAGCCTTCTCCTTGGGGGCGCAGTTCGGCAGCACGAGCGCAGTTTCCAGAACCGTGGCGATGTCCTCTGCAATAACGAACTTCACGTTGTTCTTCACAACGTCGTCCAGCTCGTCGATGTCAGGTTCGTTCTCCTTGGGGATGCACACGGTCTTTACTCCGGCGCGGTAAGCCGCCATTGTTTTCTCCTTAAGACCGCCGATGGCAAGCACTTTACCGCGGAGGGTTATCTCGCCGGTCATTGCCACGTCGCGGCGCACGGGCGTCCCGGAAAGCGCGGAGACAAGCGCCGTGGTGAGCGTAACGCCGGCGGACGGGCCGTCCTTGGGGACTGCTCCCTCGGGCGCGTGAACATGGATATCCTTTGTTTTCCAGAATTCCGGGTCGATGTTGTATTTCTTGGCGATGGAGCGGGTGAGGGAAACCGCTATCTTTGCGGATTCCTTCATTACCTCGCCGAGGCTTCCGGTGAATTCGGTCTTTCCGGTGCCGTCCAGCACGAGGACTTCAAGCGGCATGAGCACTCCGCCCACGGAAGTCCAGGCAAGACCGTTGACCAGACCCACCTCGTCGTGAGCCGCGAGGTGCTCCGGCAGGTGCTTTTTCACGCCGAGGAAATCTGTGATGTTCTCGTCCGTGACCGTCACCTTTTTCTCGCCTGTGACAAGCTTCTTCGCGGATTTGCGGCAGATATCGGCTATATTGCGCTCCAGACCTCTTACGCCGGCTTCTCTTGTGTAGAAGTCGATGACGGAGTACAGCGCCTTGTCGGTTATCTTCACGTTTGAGGGCTTCTCGCCGTGCTTTTTGAGCTGCTTTGGCAGGAGGTGCTTCTTTGCTATGTTGAACTTTTCCTCGCGGGTGTAGCTGGAAAGCTCGATTATCTCCATTCTGTCGAGCAGGGGAGCCGGGATGGTGTCCAGGCTGTTTGCGGTCGTGATGAAAAGCACGTCGCTGAGATCCAGCGGTATCTCAAGGAAGTGGTCGGTGAACGTGGTGTTCTGTTCGCTGTCGAGGACTTCCAGCATAGCGGAAGCGGGGTCGCCCTTGTAGTCGCTGCCCATCTTGTCGATCTCGTCCAGCAGCAGCACGGGATTCATGCTCTTTGCCTGCTTCAGAGCCGCCGCGATACGTCCGGGCATAGCGCCGATGTAGGTCTTTCTGTGGCCGCGTATCTCGGCTTCATCATGTACGCCGCCGAGAGAAATGCGCGCGTAATTTCTGCCGAGGGCAGTCGCAATGGACTTTCCGATGGAGGTCTTGCCGACTCCGGGAGGGCCGTACAGGCAGATTATCTGCCCCTTTACGTCGGGAGCCATAGCGCGCACAGAGATTATCTCAGTGATACGTTCCTTTACCTTTTTCAGCCCGTAGTGATCCTTGTCGAGCTGCTTCTGAACCTTGTCTATATCCAGCTTATCCTTGGTCTTGACGTTCCACGGAAGCTCGAGCACGGTATCAAGGTAGCCGCGGATAACGCCCGCCTCCTGGGAGGAGTAGGACATCTTCACCAGCTTCTGCGCCTCGCCGACCAGCTTTTCGGTTATCTCGTCGGAGAGATTCAGCGCCCTGATTTTTTCTATGTAGCCGTCCGCTTCCTCCTGAGGATTGTCGCCCTCGCCAAGCTGCCTGTAAATCGCGCGGAGCTGCTCCCGCAGGTAATATTCGCGCTGGTTCTTGTCGACCTGCTCCTTGACCTGCTCCTGAATGTCGATTTCGGTCTCGATTATTTCAATCTCGCTTTCGAGCATTGCAATGAGCATTTTCACTCGGCGCAGAAGTCCGTTTGCTTCAAGCAGCGCCTGCTTGTCCTCGACCTTGAGCACAACGTTGAAAACTACCTTTTCGAACAGTTCGCCGAGGTCTTCCTCGCTCATTATGCCCTCAAAGAGCTCCCGGGGCATTCTCGGGGAGACCTGCGCGTACTCCGCGAAAACGTTTTTCAGCGTGCGCAGAGCTGCTGCGGCTGTGCTGTCGGAAATCGGCGCGGAGCGCTGCGGCAGCTCCTTTACCTCAAATTCAAGGTAGTCCCTGCCCGCCGTCTGCTTTACCCGCCTTGCGCGGGTGAGACCCTCGACAAGCACTCTGGTGGAGCCGTCCGGGGTGGTGAGTAGCTGGCGCACCTCTGCGATAACGCCGACCTCGTACATATCGGAAAGCTCCGGGTCGGTGACTGCCGCGTCCCGCTGCGCCACCAGGAAAATGCGCCCGGAGCCGTCAGCCGCCGCCTTGAGCGCGTTTACGGAGCGCTCCCTCCCGACGTCGAAATGGAGCACCATTGACGGAAATACGACCAGACCCCGCAGGGAAATAGCAGGGATAATTTCGTTCACGGTTTTTTTTGCTGTGTTCTTTTCTGTACTCATATATCAAATTCCCCTTTCTCCTAATATTCATTTAGTAGTAGCATATATTATATATCATCTGTCGGAAAAAAGCAAGTCCATAATTATGCCTTTTGTGACACAATTTAGCGTATTTCAGTGAAAAATAAGTGAAAATATCAGATAAAGCACCGGCTGATGGAGCACATATATCCATATGGTGTATCTCCCGACTGTCGCCAGCCACCTGATATGGGTGGGATAGCAGAATTTCGGCAGCCTGCCGTCCTTGGCGATGATTCCGAAATAGCTCCCCGCGATGAACAGGAAGAACCACGGCAGCATAGGGAAGTAATCCGAGGAAGCGAACGACGCGTCGTGCAGCCCCAGCGGGAACAGCACGCCCACATCATAAGCCTGCATAGGCAGATGGAGCTGAAACAGCCCGGGTATCCCGATATATCCGGTGGTGAGGATACCGCTGACATAGGAGAGCTGCACGTTCATGGTCAGCACGAAAAGCAGTACGCTCGCCGCGATACCCACCCAGGAGGGCAGCAGGTCGAACAGCTTCTGACCCAGCCCGAACAGTATCATGCTGATCCCGAGGAAGTGCAGTATTCCGAACATGATGGTGCTGCTGGTGAAGAACGGCATAATGAACGTCATCATCATTCCGATGAGGAAGCACTGCGCTCCGCGCTTGATATTGTTGGAGGAATACCGGCAGACCGTTCCGGAAATGAATATGAACGTTCCGGCGAAAATATCCCTTATTATATCGAACCAGCTTTCAAAGAACACCGGAACGTCCAGCCCGAATATGTATTTCAGGTCGTACATGGCGTGATATACCACCATGCAGATTATGGCAAAGCCCCTTATCTCGTCGAGGATACCAACGCGCCCGGCGCCGGATTTTTTCTGCGTATTTTCCATTTCCCATACCTCTTATGTGTGGTCGTTTGTGCAACATCTATGACATTATAGCATAAATCTGAGAAAATTACAAGAACAACTTGAACACTTTTGGATTTTGTGGTACAATATAATTTGAAATTTCGATAGAACGCGAGGAAAAACGATGAAATATACCGAGATAGGCGGGGTCAGGATAGAAAAGACCGCCGCGCTTGCCCCGATGGCGAGCGTTGCCGACCGCGCCTACCGACAGATGGCAAAGGAATACGGAGCCGCGTATGTCGTAGGGGAGATGGCAAGCTGCAAGGGGCTCTGCTACAACGACAGGAAAACTGCGGAGCTGCTTTCGGTGACTCCGGGGGAGCGCCCGATGGCGGTGCAGCTATTTGGCGCCGAGCCTGAATTCATGGCGGCGGCAGTGAAGATAGCCGAAAAATTCCAGCCGGACATAATCGACATAAACTCCGGCTGCCCCATGCCGAAGATAGTTTCCGGGGGCGCGGGCAGCGCGCTGATGAAAACCCCGGAGCTTTTCGGCGAGGTAGTCCGTGCGGCGGTGGAAGCCGCTTCCGTGCCGGTGACGGTGAAGATACGCGCCGGCTGGGACGAGAACAGCATAAACGCCGTCCAGATGGCGCAGATAGCGGAGCGGAGCGGCGCGGCGGCGGTCGCAGTCCACGGGCGGACAAAAACGCAGCTCTATTCCGGCAAGGCGGACTGGGACGTTATCCGCGCCGTAAAGCAGGCGGTGAGCATTCCGGTGATAGGCAACGGCGACGTATCCACCCCGGAGCTCTGCCGCGAAATGTACGAATACACCGGCTGCGACCTGGTCATGGTCGGCAGGGGGAGCTACGGCAGACCGTGGCTTTTCCGGCAGATACGCGAGTACCTTGAGACCGGGAGCTATTCCCCCGACCCCTCACCGGAGGAGCGCCTGGAAATAATGCGGCGGCATATCCGGCTGATAGTGTCCGACAAGGGCGAAAAAATCGGCATGAAGGAAGCCCGCCGCCCGGCTTCGTGGTATCTTAAAGGAATGCAGGGCGCGGCGAGATTCCGCAACCTGTGCAGCGAGCTTACCACGCTCGAACAATTAGAGCGCCTTATAGAAGAAATCAAGACAGAACAAGGAGAAAAAGACAATGAAAGTATGTGAAGAAAAAATCCCGCCTCTTATGGTATTTCAGGAGATATTCAACGATAACGTGCTGTTTGCGCGCGGCATAAGATGGCTGGATTCCGGAAAGACCGAGGAGGAGCGCCTGAAAGGCTACGCCAACATCTGCTCAGAGCTTCTCATGACCGGAAAGACCCTGGGCGAGTACCTCACGGACGCTGTTATGTACTCAAAGTCCTCGCTTTTCGCAATGACCGTAAAGCAGCCCACCGAGCCGCGCAAGAAGGCTCTCGCCTATGATATCGCGCTGCTGAAAAGGGTCGTCAGGGAGTACACCGCTGCCGCAGTAAAGGGCGCGCTTTCCTCCCTTGACGGCGCTACTGCGGATTACTCCGCGCTTCCGGAGTACGAAAGCGGAAAGTTCACGCTGACCGCCGACCGTCTGCTTAAATATGCCGCGAAGAACGGCACCGGGGAATTCGCGAAATACAAGGCCTTCGCCTACAAGGACGGCAGGCTGGTGCCCATCGAGAATATCGACCCTATCCGCCTGACGGACCTCAAGAACTACGAGTTCCAGCGCGGACAGGTGGTAGAGAATACGCTTGCGTTCCTGAACGGGCTTCCCGCGCAGAACGTGCTGCTTTACGGCGACCGAGGCTGCGGCAAATCCTCCACGATAAAGGCCATACTGAACAAATACGAGGAGCTGCGCATGGTTGAGCTTCCGAAGTCCGAGATTGCTGGTCTGCCGGAGCTTTTCGATATGCTGAAGGACGTACCGCTGCGCTTCATCGTGACCATAGACGACCTTGCGTTCACCGAGGACGACGAGCGCTTCGGAATACTCAAGGCGACCCTTGACGGCAGCCTGTCCGCGCGCCCGGACAATATCCTGATCTACTCCACCACCAACCGCCGCAAGCTGATAAAGGAAACCAACGGCGACCGCTCCGTCGACAGCATAGGCAGAAGCGACGCGGTGGACGAGAGTATGTCCCTTGCAGACCGCTTCGGGCTTTTCATAACGTTCACTCAGCCCAACCGCGAGATATTCCTCGATATCGTGAGAAAACTCGCCGAGGACAGGGAGATAGACATAGACGACAGCGAGCTTACAGCCGCCGCAGAGCGCTTCGCGATAAAGCGCGGCGGGCGCTCCCCGAGAATTGCGCGGCAGTTCACAGACTGGCTCAGCTCGCGCATTGAACTGGGATTGGATTACTGATGAAAAAAACGTTTGCAGCAGCGATACTTATTGCGGCGGTGACGCTCACCGGCTGTAATGGCGAGACATCTTCCGTGCCATCGGAGATAATCGTCGCTGGCGGAAATACCGCCGAAGCAGAACCGGGGCTGTTCCCGGTGAAGCTCCCGGACGGCACGGAGATAAAATCCGAGCCGGAGCGTATCGCCAGCCTTTCCCCGGCGGCGACTGAGATCCTCGCGGAGCTGGGATATTCCGACAGATTATGCGCCGTCAGCCGTTACTGCGACTACCCGGACGGGCTTCCGGAGGTCACGGCGGGCAGCAGCGAAAATCCTGATATCGACAAGCTGACGGAGCTTTCCCCGGACGTGGTTTTCACCATGTCCGCGCTTGCCGAGCGCGAGATGTATACGCTTGATTCCGCCGGGATAACGGTGGTGACGCTCTCAGCGCCGAAAACGCTGGAGGATTTCGGGAAGCTGTACGGCACAGTTGCCGAGACTTTCTCCGGCGGCGAAGCCGGAAAAGCTGCGGCGGAAAAGGCGGTTTCCGGGCTTAAAAGCTCCGCTTCCGGCGTGGAGCTCGGGACATTTATATATGTAACCCCGAAGCTCACTGCCGCAGGCACTGATACCTTTGAAAGCGCCGTGCTTTCCCTCTGCGGGCGGAATCTCTGCACTGGCGTTGGCTACGCGGAGTTATCCGAGGAAACGGAAGCGCCGCAGTACATCATAGCCGCAGACAGCCTTACCGAAGCGGATATTTCCGGAAACGCCGCGTATTCCGGAATGATATCATCCGGCGCAAAGGTGCTTTTCGTCCCCGCTGAGAGGTTCGAGCGCCCCTCCGCAAGACTTTCGGAGGTCTTTAAGGCGCTTTCCGAACAGCTCTCAGGAAGCGTAACGGCAGAATAAATTTTCGGGCGGAATCGCTTAAATTCCGCCCGTTTATAATTACATTGGAGAAATAACGTAGCCGTTCGCGCGCCAGTAGTCAATGACCCTGCCGAGAATCGAAGCGTTCGTCTCTGACACCGCGTGAAGCAGGTAAACCGCGCCGTTGTGCGATTTCCCGGTTATCTTCTCGAAAGCCTGCTCCGGGTCGGGCTGGTTGTTCACGTCCCAGTCCGGGTAGGCGAAGCTCCACAGCACGGTAGTGTAGCCGAGCTCCTTTGCGCAGGCGAGCACCCGCTCGGAGAATTCACCCTTGGGCGGGCGCATGACGTACATCTCATACCCGAAGTTGTCCCGGACGTATTCGTGCAGCAGTGAAAGCTCCGAGTACAGCTCGTCCGGGGAGCACTCCGGCAGCGACGGGTGGCTCCATGTGTGGTTTCCCACCGTGTGACCTTCTGCTATCATGCGCTTCACAAGCTCCGGATTCCGCTTGCAGTAGTCGTATGTCACGAAGAACACCGCCCGGACGTTTTTCTCTTTCAGCGTGTCCAGAATATCGGCGGTCTTGCCGTTTTCGTAGCCCTCGTCAAAGGTCAGCCATATCCGCTGCCTGTCGCTTTCCCCGATGAACAGTCCGCCCAGCTCTCCATACTGTTTCTGCGCCTGTATCGCCCCCAGCGGGCGGTTCTGCGAGTCGGTCTCCACGCCCATTCCGTAGGCGACCTTTGTGTTGTCGAGGTTCTCGAACCGCGAATATTCGGATATGGACGGAGCCGCAGCGGCGACTACCGCTATCGTTACCGGCAGAATTCTCATGCTATCAGTCCTTTCTTATTTCGTATTTAAGCTCCCGCCCGGCGAAAAAGTCGCTTATGCTTTGCAGAGTGGTCTCAGCAATGCTCTGCATAGCCTCCCTGGTGAAAAATGCCTGGTGCGAGGTTATCAGCACATTCGGGCGGGAGACCAGCAGAGACAGCGTGTCGTCCGTTATCAGCTTGTCGGAGTTGTCCTCGAAGAACAGGTCGGTCTCCTCCTCGTAAACGTCGAGAGCCGCGCCGCCTATCCGCTTTTCGTTCAGCGCCGCCAGAAGAGCCTCGCTGTCGATAAGCTTCCCACGGGAGGTGTTCACGATGAGGGTCTCCGGCTTCATCAGCGACAGAGCGTGCTCGTTTATAATGTAGCGGGTGTCCTCGGTGAGAGGGCAGTGCAGCGAGATTATATCCGACTGCCGGAAAAGCTCCTCCCGGCTGACGTAGGTTATCTCGCTGTTTTCTGCGGGGAACGGGTCGTTTGCAATCACGTTCATTCCGAAGCCGCGGCAGATGTCGATGAAAGTCCGCCCGATCTTTCCGGTGCCTATCACCCCGGCGGTCTTGCCGTGGAGGTCGAACCCCATAAGCCCGTTCAGGCTGAAATTGAAGTCCCTGGTGCGGATATACGCCTTGTGGAGCTTTCGGTTCAGCATCAGTATCATGCCCATTGCGTGCTCCGCCACCGCATAGGGAGAGTACGCCGGGACCCTCACCACCCGGAGCTTTCCCCGGGCGGCGCCCAGGGCGACATTGTTGTAGCCCGCGCACCTCATGGCGACTAATTCCACACCGTTGGCCGCCAGACCCTGCACGGTCCTTTCGCCGATGTCGTCGTTCACGAAAGCGCACACCGCGCGGAATCCCTCGGTCAGCCGGACGGATTCCGGGCGCAGGCGGCTTTCAAAGTATTCTATCTCAAATTCCCTGTTCAGCCCGTCGAACCATATCCGGTCGTAGGGCTTGGTATCAAAAAATGCGATTTTTTCCATTTTCAGCGCTCCTTGCGGTTTATTCGCAATTATTTTCTGCTCCGCACTGCGATTTATGCGATTTAAGATTTTTGTAAGATTTATGTCAGACTTTTTGTAAGAATTTCATGTTATTATGTAATCACCAAAGAAAAAGGAGGTAGTCCGATGGACAAACAGCGCGTACTCGTTGTAGACGACGACCGCGAGATAGTCACGGCGATAATCCGCCTGCTGGAGCGGGAGGGCATCGAGGCAGTCCCGGCGTACAACGGCAGGGATGCTGTCGAGCGGCTGACCGAGGGCGAGATACATCTCATAATCATCGACATAATGATGCCGGAGATGGACGGTATCTCAGCCACGATAAAGATACGCTCCGAGCGGAATATCCCGGTGATAATGCTCTCCGCCAAGACCGAGGAGAGCGACAAGATACTGGGACTTTCAGTGGGCGCGGACGATTACGTCACGAAGCCGTTTTCGCCGGCGGAGCTTATAGCGCGGGTGAAATCGCAGCTCAGGCGGTATCTGTCGCTGGGCGATTACAACAACAGGAGCGGCGCGGACATAGTGCTCGGCGGGCTTGCGCTGCGCCGGGAGGAGCGGCGGCTGTACGTTGACGGCGAGCCGGTGAAGCTCACGCCGAAGGAGTACAGCATAGTGGAGCTGCTGATGTCGAAGCCCGGCAGGGTGTTCTCTGCCGAGGAAATTTATGAACGCGTATGGAACGAAACGGCATTCTCAGTGGAGAACACGATAATGGTGCATATCCGCAGGATTCGCGAGAAGATCGAGATAGATCCGAACGAGCCGAGATATTTAAAGGTGGTGTGGGGAATTGGATATAAAATGGAAAAGATTCAGCCGAAGCAGGGGATTTAAGGCGCTCCTCACGGCGGTGATAATGCTGTGCGCCGGGATAATCGGCGCAATGCCGGGTTACATTTCAGAGAGCGGCTACCGTCAGAGCGGGATGTGGCGCGATGTCTTTGAACACGAGGATTACTTTGATTCCGACAGATATGAAGGCGTCCTTCTGTCGGTTATGAACCAAGCCGTTGACCGCGCGGAACAGCTCAGCATGGGCGTTGAGCCGGAAAAGAAAGCGGATTACTATTATCATCTGCACAGCGACGGCGGGGAAACTCCCATATACGACAGCTATTACGGAGAAAATACCACATACAGGGAAGTCGCTGCGTTTGACGCGGAAAACGACGTGGAGCCGTATATAGTCATGACCGCAGCCCTGGACGAGGAGGAAGGACTATCCCGCATAACGATCCCTGACGGCGTTAAGGTACCGGAGGGCGTATTTAATACACTGTTTGACGCTTTCGGCTGTACCATACAGGCGGGACCAGGCGTTGAACAGGTTGAATTAGACCGGGAGAACTGGTATATCGCGCAGAACAATATGAGGATAATGCTTGCGGCTTCCGCGGGGCTTGCGGTGCTGACGCTTGCCGCGCTGGCGCTTCTCTGCCGCGTGCTGTGCGAGGCTCCGGACGGAACGGTGAGCAGACCTGCTCTGCTGTTCCGGGTGCCGTATGAGGTGATTTACGGCATTACGGCATTTTACGCATATCTCATGTCTGTTGCTTTCCCTGATTTTTCCTACCGTGATTATGATGTAAAAATCGGGTTTGATATAAATTTCAGAACAGTGGTGAATGTTGTGGGCTGTGCGGCGGGAATCGCCGTATTCATTGCGCTGGTGGTCTGGCTTATCCTCAGCGTTTGCGCCCGCATAAAGAACAAGGAGTTCGCCGAAGGATTCCTGTGCTGGAAGCTGATTAAAATGCTCCGGGAGGGCGCGAAATTCTCCGGGCGCGGCATATGCGGATTCTTCCGTTTTATAAAGGAGCTCGTCACGGGGGAGCTTTATTCCACCGACAGAGCCGCACGGAAGCTTATCCGCATGGACATCACGTTCCTTGCCCTGAGCGCGGCGCTGCTTATTCCGGCGGCGAGCATATTTGAGAGCCAGCGCTACAATTACTATACGGATTCCATGATCGGGTTTGTGATAGCGCTTCTGTTCATATGGTTTGTCGTGCTGGGAATTTTCATCTACGGCAGGTACCTCGTTAGCAGGGACGAAGCCCTCGTCGAACAGCAGATACGCGATATCTGCGCGGGGAAGTACGACAGCGCCCCGCAGCTCAGCAAGAAATCTCCTTATCTTAAAAGCTCGGAAATACTCGCGAAGCTGTCCGAGAGCTACGAAAAGAGCATTTCCGAGGCTGTGCGCGCGGAGCACACGAAAATCGAGCTCATAACCAACGTGTCCCACGACCTGAAAACTCCGCTGACCTCGATAATCAGCTACATAGACCTGCTTTCCAGGGAGGAGCTTTCGCCGCAGTGCCGGGAGTACGTTGAGGTGCTCCAGAATAAATCCGAGCGGCTGAAAACCATTGTCGCGGACGTATTTGAGCTTGCCAAGACCGCCAGCGGAGATATCACGGTAGAGCACGAGCTTCTCGACCTCACAAGGCTCTCAAACCAGACCCTTGCGGAAATGCAGGACAAAATCGAAGCCTCCGGGCTGGGGCTGAAAACCGAAATATGCGAACCTCCGGTGGAGGTCGTCAGCGACGGCAGGCGGCTGTACCGCGTACTCCAGAATCTGCTTGACAACGCGCTGAAGTACTCCCTTGCCGGAACGCGTATACATTTCTCGCTGCAAAAATCCGGCGGCAGCGCGGTGCTGACTATCCGGAATATCGCGGGCTATGAGATGGATTTCACGGCTGACGAGATACTCGAGCGCTTCGCCCGGGGCGATAAATCCCGCAGCAGCGAGGGCTCGGGGCTGGGGCTTTCCATCGCGCAGGCTTTCACGCAGGCTTGCGGCGGAAAATTCCGGCTGGAGATCGACGGCGATATGTTCAAGGTGACGCTGACGTTCCCGCTGAGTGAGTAAGCGAGGGCAATACCGCGAAAGACGCGTACAAAATCCAACAAATGGTCTTTGTGCTGTATTGCCTTAAATTCCCGGGCAGAATCTTGTCCGGGAATTTATTTTTGAATACTCCTGACACACAATGCGCCCAAAATGTAATAAAATGCGTTACACAACGCTTGTTGTATTACATTTGTACAAATTTTTGTGAAATTTCTGCGAAAATACTATTGCTTTTTTTTTAGTAATGTGATAAAATAATTATAATGGTGCGGAAATATAATCCAATCCGGAATTTTCCAGACAGAATAAGGAGGGCCGCGATGTCCCCGAAACTTAGCGAGCTGATAACCCTGCTTAAAGGTCACAGGGTCTTTATACAGACCCATAATTTCCCAGACCCTGACGCTATCGCCAGCGCTTACGGACTTCAGGTGCTTCTTGAGCGTTTCAAGATACCCACCACAATATGCCATCATGGTAATATCGAGCGCACCGCAACGGCGAATATGGTTGCTGAGTTCGGAATAAAGATGGTCGTTGCCTCCGACCTGACCGACATGACCAGCGAGGATTACATCATAACGGTGGATTCCCAGAAAGGCAACGCAAATATACTTGACCTTGTCGGCGACGAGGTAGCCTGTATCGACCACCATCCCACATTCTGCCCGGCAGATTATAAATACAAGGATATCCGCATAGTCGGGAGCTGCGCTACGCTTATCGCGGATTATTATATGTCCTACAAGATGGATATGCCGCAGGACGTTGCAACGGCTCTGCTTTACGGCTTAAAGATGGACACGGCGGATTTCACCCGCGGCGTGACGGAGCTTGACATCGAGGTTTACCGCTATCTATTCCCGCGGGCGGACAATCAGCTTATACGCAGGTTCCAGTCGGGAGTTATACAGTACGACGAGCTGGAAGCGTTCGTTGACGCGATGAAGAACATCGACATATACAACGGCGTTGCGTTCGCGTTCCTGAATTTCCCGTGCGCGGACGCTTTTGTGGCGACTGTTTCGGACTTTATCCTGAACCTTGACGTAGTCACCTTTGCGGTGGTTTATTCCAGACGTGAAAAGGGTTTCAAATTCTCGATACGCTCCGAGCTGGACGAGCTTAACGCCGGCACTATCGCAGCGGAGGCGCTCCAGGACGTTGGCTCCGGCGGCGGTCACCGCTCCATGGCGGGAGGATTCGCAGAGGAAAGCAAGATACTCGATATCAGCATTGAGTTCAACCGTGTGATACAGAACCTGTTCCTTGACGTTATCGACAAGCTCCGCCCCAAGGCAGAGGAGCCGAAGGAGATCCCGGTGGAGGAAAGCAAGGAAACTATGGAGCTTGAATGAACAGCGGCTTATTAGAATTAGAGCGGTACGCAGAATTGTGTACCGCCCATTTTGTCGAAAAATATCTATCCCAGACTGTTGAGAAAGGTGCAGATGCTAGGAAGCGACACTTCGGCTAGGCTTTGTGCCTGCCGAAGTGTCGCTGACGACGCAGATGTGCCTTTATCGACAGTCTGGAGCGGTATGCAGAATTGTGTACCGCTTTTTGTGTTATATTATAAAAGTGGTTGAAATTTTTCCGGAATTGTGGTAAAATATACTCTGTAAAAATATAAATCCCGAAAGGACGCAATAAAATGAATATAGCAGTAGTAGGTCTGGGCCTTATCGGAGGGTCGTTCTGCAAGGCGCTGAAAGCGAACACGTTCCACCATATTATGGGAATAGACACCGACAAGGAGACCGTCCGCAAGGCGCTGGAGCAGGGCGCCATCGACGAGGAGATCGACGAGAGCCGCTTAGGCGAGGCTAATCTCACCGTGATCGCGCTGTACCCCGTTCCTACGGTGGAATTCGTAAAGCGCAACGCCGACCGATTCCGCAAGGGCTCCATCGTGATCGACGTCGGCGGCGTAAAGGGCTATGTGGTTCACGGCTGCACCCCGATCCTTGACGAAAAGGGAGTTTACTTCCTCGGCACGCACCCGATGGCGGGCACGGAGAATTCCGGATTTGATTACTCAAAGGCGGATATGTTCGTCAGGGCAAGCTATATCCTGACCCCCACTGAAAGCACCCCGCAGATAGCGATAGACCTTATATCCACGCTGGGAAGCTGCATGGGCTTCGGTCAGGTGGTGATAGCTACCGCTGAACAGCACGATATCAATATCGCGTTCACCTCGCAGCTTGCGCACGTTGTTTCCAACGCCTACGTCAAGAGCCCGTCTCTGCTGCGCGCGGACGGATTCTCAGCGGGCAGCTTCCTTGACCTCACCAGGGTCGCAAAGCTCAACGAGGAGATGTGGTCGAGCCTGTTCCTGTGCAACAAGGACGCACTTCTGTTTGAGATAAACACGATAATCGAGAAGCTCACGGAATACCGCGACGCAATGGTTGACGACGACAAGCCGCGCCTGAAGGAGCTGCTGAAGGTCGGCAGGGAGCGCAAGGAAGAGAGCATGAAGTACTACGGTCAGGAGAAGGCGCTGAATGGCTGAGAAACAGACCCCCGGCATTGCCTATATCGTGTCGCTGTGCGGCATTATGAGCGGCCTGGCGCTTGCCTTGATGTTCTGCCTGGGAATGATACCCGGCTTCGAATACGTCAGCCCTGCAGTCGCCGGGGTGCTGATATGGGTGATAAGGGAGCGGCTCGGCGTGAGGTACGGTCTGGTGAGCTACGCGGCTGTCGGACTTCTCACAATGCTGTTCACCGCGAATTACGAGGCGAGCATGATGTTTGTTTTCCTGCTCGGCTGGTACCCGATAGTCCGGCAGTACCTTTTGAAGATAAAGGTGTTCGTGCTGCGCTGGGCTGCGAAGCTCGGGCTGTACGCGGCAGCGGCGGTGTCCTGCTACTGCGTGCTGATATACCTGTTCGGAATGTCCCAGCTCCTTGAGGATATGGGCGAGTTCGGGCAGTACGGTCAGTGGGTGCTGCTGGGACTGGGCGCTTTCGCGTTCGTGCTTTATGATGTTTTCCTCGGGCTGTTCTACCCGTTCTATGAAAAGGTGCTGAAGCCTAAGATTTCCAAGAGAATGAAATGATTTTTGGGCAACACCGCACAAAGATTGTGCGTGTATTGCGCAGTCAGATTTTTCGTTAGATTGTACAATGAGGACGCAGCAAGGCTGGTCTTTCGGTCAGCCCCTCTGGCACTGCGTGCCACCTCCCCCCGCAGGGGGAGACACGCCTTGCAAGGACGAATTGTGCGATATGACGAAAAAGATGCAAGCAAGACATGCGCAAAATCCAATAAATGGTCTTTGTGCGGTGTTGCCTTAGATAGGAGTTTTGATATGTCAGAAAGAATCCCCCAGAGAAAGGATATTCCCGCAGAGGACAAGTGGGCTATCGAGGACATCTACCCCACGGACGAGGCGTGGGAGCAGGATTTTGCCAAGGCCAAGGGCTATGCCGGGATAATATCCGGATACAAGGGGCAGCTCTGCGCTGATTCCGCGAAGCTGCTGGATTACCTCAAGATGGACGACGGCATGACCGTTGTGCTGGAATCCCTGATAAACTACGCCCAGCGAAAGAATGACGAGGACACCCGCGAGTCAAAGTATCAGGACATGGTGAGCCGCCTTGAAATGCTGTTTGTAGAGATTTCCGGAGCCTCCGCGTTCGTTACGCCGGAGATACTTTCGATAGACGACGACACTATGGAGCGCTTCTTCAAGGAGCAGCCCGAAATGGAGCTTTACCGCCTGTGCATCGACAGAGTCCGCCGCAGAAGGGCGCACGTTCTCTCCGAGGCTGAGGAGCGCATAATGGCGCTTACCGGCGAGATGACAGGCTCCCCGGACACCATATTCTCCATGTTTAACGACGCCGACCTGAAATTCCCGGACGCTACCGACAAGGACGGAAACAAGCACCAGGTAACTCACGGAAGCTATATCCCGCTCATGCACTCCACCGAACGCGAGCTGAGAAGATCCGCGTTTGAAAGCCTTTACGGGGTATACGAGAGCTTCAAGAACACCTCTGCGGCAGTGCTGGCTTCCCAGGTGAAGTGCCTGACGTTCCGCGCGCGGGCGAGGAAGTATGAGAACTCCCTCCAGGCGGCGCTTGACGGAAACGAGGTCCCGGTGGAGGTTTACAGGCAGCTCATCGAGGCAGTCCACGAGAATATGCACTATATGTACAAGTATGTGAAGCTCCGCAAGAAGCTGCTCGGCGTTGACGAGCTGCACGCATACGACCTGTACGCGCCTATCGTCAGCGATATCGAGGTGAAGATACCTTTTGAGCAGGCGAAGCAGGAGGTTTACGACTCCCTTGCGCCGATGGGCGAGGACTACCGCGCCATCTTCAAGGAGGGTATCGAGAACCGCTGGATAGACGTTTACGAAAACGAGGGAAAGCGCAGCGGCGCTTATTCCGCCGGGGCAAGGGTCCACCCATATGTTCTGCTGAACCACAAGGACACGCTGGACAGCGAGTTCACGCTGGCTCATGAGATGGGTCACGCTATCCATTCTTATCTGTCCAACAAGAACCAGCCGGTGGTTTACGCGGATTATGTGATTTTCGTTGCCGAGGTGGCCTCCACCTGCAACGAGAGCCTGCTGATGCAGCACCTGCTCAAGACCACGACCGACAAGAAGCGCCGCGCTTACCTCATAAACTACTTCCTGGAGCAGTTCCGCACCACGCTTTACCGCCAGACCATGTTCGCTGAGTTCGAGCTGAAGATAAACGAGATGTCCGAAAACGGCGAGAGCCTGACCGCTGACGTCCTCTGCGAACTTTACAGAAAGCTGAACCTGCTCTACTACGGCGAGGATATAATCATCGACCATGAGCTTGATATGGAGTGGGCGCGTATCCCGCACTTCTATTACAATTACTATGTTTATCAGTACGCTACCGGATTCTCGGCGGCGATCGCGCTGAGCCAGCGTATTCTCAGGGAGGGCGCTCCCGCTGTGAAGGATTATATCGGATTCCTGAGCGGCGGCTGCTCCAAGGATCCCATTTCGCTGTTAAAGGGCGCGGGAGTCGATATGACCTCCACCAAGCCCGTGACCGACGCGCTGAAGCTGTTCGGCGAGCTCATCGACGAGATGGAAGAGCTGATGAACTGACGGAGGGGCAATGCAGACGTCACTGAGCGATATTTACAAGCCGTATCTTTCCATGCTTTCCGGCGGGAATCCGCTGGTGTGCCTGGACAACCGATTCTGCTGCGTGCAGAGTTCAGACGGGACGTTCCGCCCGGGGGAGAGCCTGCTCGGCTATATCCGCGGGACGGTCCCCGAGCCGCTGGGCAGGGTCATGGAATTCCCGCTGTGCCGGGAGGACAGGTTTTCCTGCTGCCGGATATATCCGATAAAGAACGACATAGGCGAGAGCGTTGCCTATGTCTGCGAGATTTTCTCCTCTGAAGCAGCCCGGCATATCGGGGAGCTGACTGAAAGCCCGTCCGAGGTGCTGGCGCTCTACAATGCCGTGGAAATGAATATCTCGGCGGTGTGGAGCAGCTCGTCAAGGCTGCGGGTGGCGCTTTCCGAGGTAAGGGACTACTCGAAGCTGTCAGATGTTCTCGCGATAGAGAGCGCAATGTCCAACATCGCAGCGCTGTGCGGGAACGCGTTTGAATACGCGAATATGTTCTGCGCGGAACAGAATCGCACGGTCGTTGACGCGGGCGAACTGGCGCTGAATCTCGCGGAGCGCTGCAACGCTGTCCTCGCCAAATGCGGCAGGCGGCTGGAGGTGCTGACCGACCCGCAGGATCTGCGGATATACGCGGACAGCCGCCGGGCGGTGGTGGCTCTGGTGAACGCAGTGCAGAACGCGCTGCTGTATTCCCCGAAGGACAGCGAACCGATCCTGGCGGTATATCGGCGGGAACAGCCCGGCAGGAGCTTCGTGGAGTTCCGGATAACGAACGACAGCGTGATGTTCTCCAGCCGGGATTTCTCCGGCGTGAGGGAGCTTAATTTCAGCAGCCAGCGTATCGGCTACGGGATTCCGCTGATAAAGCGCTTCGCTTCAGTCAGCGGCGGCAGCTTCTCCATGACGGAGGAGCGCGGCAGGGTAACGGTCACGATAACCCTGCCGGCGGCGAACGGCGATTTCGGCACTGTTACGCTGAGAGCCCCGGGAGCTTCCTCTTACAGCACCGGCAGACCGGATATGGTGGAGGCGCTTATGCGCGAGGTGGTGCAGTTCTTCGGGGAGACGCAGGACTCCCAGGGACGCGGTGAATAAACCGAAGCGTAACAAAATAAGACGCGTGAGTTTCCGCGTTTGAACGGGGCGATTTTGTTATATTCAGCGTTTCCCTAGATACTGCACAGGTAAAATTCAGCGGCTTTTCACACCGCCGTCATAATTGTGAAGTATAATAATTATACGATACAAAGCAGGCGTTCGCAGGGGCGCCGGCTTTTAGCAGGGAAATCTGTTGTGAAAGGAAACCATTGAGATAATCAGGGAGATGAATTTATGTACAGGATACTGGTAGTTGACGATGAGGAGAATATCCGCGAGGTTATCAAGGAATATGCGGAATTCGAGGGGCACGAGGTTTCAGAAGCCTGCGACGGAATGCAGGCTATCGAAATGGTAAAAAACAACGACTATGACATAATCATCATGGACGTTATGATGCCGAGGCTCGACGGATATTCCGCCTGCAAGGAGATCCGCAAGATAAAGCAGATCCCCGTGCTCATGCTGTCCGCCCGGGGCGAGGAATACGACAAGCTTTTCGGCTTTGAGCTGGGGATCGACGACTATGTTGTAAAGCCCTTCTCCCCCAAGGAGGTTATGGCGCGCGTGAACGCCATCGTAAAGCGCAACACCGCCGCAAAGGCTCCCGCGCCCTCCACGCCCGAAACCGTGAAATTCGGCGGTCTGGAGATAAACTTCACCTCCAGAGATGTGTACATTGACGGAGTTAAGGCGAACCTCACGCCGAAGGAATACGACCTGCTGTTCTATCTGGTGCGCAACAAGAACATCGCGCTCACCCGCAACAAGCTCCTTGAGGAAGTGTGGGGCTACGATTTCTTCGGGGACGACCGCACCATTGACACGCACATAAAGATGCTCAGAAACAACCTGGGTCCCTACCGCAACTATATCGTTACGCTCAGAGGCATGGGCTATAAGTTCGAGGCAGAGTGATGAAGCTGCTCAGGAGCATCAAATTCAACGTCTGGGCGCGCTTTGAAGCGATAGTCCTTGCGATGCTGGTGTTCACCTACGTTTTTCTGATAGTGCTTTTCCCGATGTTCTACGAGTGGATGAAAACCTATGAAATAGCTGAGGCGATGGCGTACATCAAGGCAAGCTGGACTGTGGGCGACGCGGACAATTTCGGCGCGGTGGTCACATCTATGGCGCGCAAGAACAAGATGTACATTGAGATCTCCACCCCTTACAACATCGGTTATGCGGATTACCTCGGCGGAAGCCAGTCGCTGTCGCAGCTCTCAAAGACCAAGTACCAGCAGGCGGCGCTGGATTCAGAAACCGGCGTATATTACGAGCAGTTCCGGGACGAGCGCGAGGACAACAGCGTGCTGATGATGTGCACCTACATCGGCAGCAAGGACGATCCGGAGGCTTACATTTTCATCTGCAACTATATTCAGCCCATAGGCACTACGGTCGCGATATTCCGCAGGCAGTTCCTGTTCGTTGCGTTGCTTATAATGATGCTGACCATCTTTGTTTCGCTGTTTTTCGCGAACAGGATAACCAACCCGATAATCAACATCAACAAGCACGCGAAGGAGCTCCCGCAGGGTAAATTCGACGCGAAGATAGACGAGCACGACTTCAACGAGATAAAGCAGCTTGCTGCCACCCTGGAGGACGCTTCAAAGGAGATAGCGAAATCCGACGACCTCCGCCGGGAGCTGATGGCGAATATCTCCCACGACCTGCGAACTCCGCTGACGATGATAAAGGCTTACGCGGAGATGATTCGCGACCTTTCCGGCGATAATCCGGAGAAGCGCGAGCGGCACCTGAAGGTCATAATTGACGAAACGGACAGGCTTTCATCACTGGTCAACGACATTCTTGACCTGTCAAAGCTCCAGGCGGGAGTAACTGAGATGAATATGTCTGTTTTCGACCTGTCGGACAGGCTTTCCGGGGTGATCTCGCGCTTTGATATCCTCAAGGAGAACGACGGCATTATCATCAGGCTTGAAGCAGAGGACGGCATAATGATAAACGCCGACATAACCAAACTGGAGCAGGTGGTCTACAACCTGATAAACAACGCGGTCACATATACCGGGGACGACAACACGGTTATAGTACGTCTGTACCGCAAGGAGCCTGGTCTCATGCGGTTTGAGGTCACCGACCACGGCGACGGCATAGCGCCGGAGTACCTGCCGTACATCTGGGACAGATACTACAAGGTCAGCGAACGGAACAAGACCCACAAGCGCGCCAAGATGGGCAGCGGGATCGGTCTTTCCATCGTAAAGAACGTGCTGGAGCAGCACGGTTTCAAATACGGCGCTGACAGCGAGGTGGGCAAGGGGAGCACGTTCTGGTTCGAGGCGCCGGAGTACACTGCGCAGCCGGAGCCTGCAAAGCAGTCGCTGAGACTTTCAAAGCGCCCCGCCGATACGGAATCGAAGGAATAGAATAACCCCGCAGACCGTCAAGTTTTGCGGGGTTTCGTATAATCAGATATACTTCTGAATGTCCTTTTCTTTTCCGTTTTCTATGTAGACCCGGGGAACCCTGGGACCAAGGCAGCAGAGCAGCTCGTAGCTTATCGTGCCGATGATGTCGGCGGCGCGGTCAACGGAGCAGCCGCCGCTGGTTTCGTCTGAGAACACCGTCACGATATCCCCGATCTGAGCCTCCGGAATATCGGTAATGTCCACCAGCGTCTGATCCATGCATATCCTGCCGAGGACGGGCGCTTCCTTTCCGCGCACCATAACGCTCCACTGGCTGGAGAGCTTCCGGTTGAAGCCGTCCGCGTATCCGCAGGGGATAAGCGCGAGCCTTGTCGGTTTGCCTGCGGTGAAAGTCCTGCCGTAGCTGACCGTATCCCCGGGCTGGATAGTCTTTATCTGGCTGATGACCGTTTTCATGCTGAAAATGGATTTTATCCCGTCCGGCAGGGGATACGCGGTATTCGGGCGGTGCCCGTACATGATTATTCCCGACCTGACAAAATCGCTGTCAAAATCGTGGAAGAGAATCCCGCCGCTGTTCTGACAGTGCATGGGGAGGTTTCTCTCCCGGCAGATATCCGATAATCTCTTGTATTGCTGCCTTGTGAACTCCACGTCCTGCGGCTCCAGCGAATCCGCCACGGCAAAATGGGTGTAGCCCGCGCGGCAGTCCAGCCCCGGCAGCGAGAGGATCTCGTCGGCTTCGGCGGCGGTGGTGATTCCGACCCGGGACATTCCCGTGTCGAACTTGATATGTACCGGGACGATGACCCCGGCTTTAATGGCGGCTTCTGAGAGCTCCCTTGCGTAATCAACGCTGCCGACCGTGAAGATACAGCCCTTTCCAAGCTCCTGCATGACCATGGGAACGTCGCAGTAGCCGAAAATCAGAATGTCGCCCCTGACCTTCGCATTGATGAGGTTCTGCGCCTCCCAGATGTTTGAAACGGCGAAGTGCTCTACTCCGCATTCATTCAGGGCGAGGGAGCATTCCGCGTCGCCGTGCCCGTAGGCGTTCGCCTTGACGATCGCGATTATCTGCTTCTCGCCTGTGTATTTTCTGATTATTTCTATGTTGTTCTTCAGAACATCGAGGTTGATCTCAGCCCATGTCCTATGGTAAAAACTGTTCATGGCATCTCCTTATGTATATTTCCCGCACTGCCGCCGGGGTCATGGCGACGCACCGTTATATATTTATGCGGCAGTACCTTGAAATTTCAAAAAAAATGTGATATAATAAACGCAGGGGCGTTTATTATATATCCAAAAGTCCTCGCACAATTATATCATATCCTTGTGGATATGATATAATAAGTTGTGTTCCTCTTTTGATGAGAGAAACGGGACTTAAGCTTTTGAACTCACTAATCTATTATATTACTAAATCCGGAAAAATTCAATACCTTTTCGGAATGATGAGATATTTTTTAAGGGTGGCATTATGGCGGTACGCAGAAAAAGCAACTGGTATATATACTTCATTGCATTCGGGATAACGCTTGCAATGATCATTATGGCAATAGTATCCTTCCGGGATTTTCTTTTCCCGAAGAGCGCCGAGACCGGGCTCACCGCAGACGGAGAGCTGACAAGCGATTTTGTGCCGGATTCCAGCATGAACATGGCGGTCATGACTATGATTTCCGACGGCGAGAACGATATGCCGGAGCTGTTCATAATCGCAGCGTTTGACGCGGTGGAGAACCGGCTGACATTCATTCCGGTGGATAACGGAATAGCGCTGGCGGCGACTGGGCGCACCCTGCCGAACATCTATGCGGCGCAGGGCGGCAGCGGCGTAGCCGAAACGGTGGGAGAGCAGTGCGGCATTAAGCTGGACGGCTATATCAGGTTCACGCGCTCCAGCCTTGTTGCGCTTATCACCACCTACGGCAACGTGGAGTTCGAGGTGCCCAAGACTCTGATGATCACTGACGGGAACGAGGTCACCACGATAAATTCCGGCGACCAGATACTCACCGCCGATATGATTTACAGCTACCTGATGTTTGCTGACTTCGGCGAAAGCGAGGATTACCGCTGGAACATGATATGCTCCCTGCTCATAGAGCTTGTGAACCAGAACATCACATTCGTTGACAGCTCCCTGCTGGATATTTACGCAGGCGAGATAATGGAGGGCGCGGAGACGGATATCTCCCAGGAACTTTACCTGAGCAAGAAGGCGGCAATGCTGAACACAGTGCAGTACGGCATTAATCCCGCTGAGTACTACGTTCCCTACGGCGAATACGGCGAGGACGGCAGCTTTACGATAGCTGAGAATTCCGTTGTGACTATCCGCCAGAAATCCGGACAGGAGGAATAACATGGATGAAAGAATAGCCCGCGTCATGTCGGCGCTGGAAAAGAACAACATGAAGCCGTATTTCGCGGAGTCCCGCGAACAGCTTTACGACATGGTGCGGGGGCTTGTCAAGAACGATAAGCTGATAACCGCAGGCGGCTCGGTAACCCTTGAAGAAAGCGGCGTGAAGCAGCTTCTTATGACGGAGTTCCCGGGGATATACCTTGACCGCTCCGAGGGAAAGACCCCGGAGGAAGTTGACGACATTCTTCACAAGGCGTTCGTCTCCGATACGTTTTTCGCCAGCAGCAACGCAGTCACTGAGGACGGCGAGCTGTTCAACGTGGACGGCAGGGGAAACCGGGTCTCCGCGATGATTTTCGGCCCCTCACAGGTCGTGCTCGTTGTGGGCGTGAACAAGATAGTCAAGGACATGGACGAGGCAGTCTGTCGGGTGGAGCAGGTCGCGGCTCCGATGAACACAAAGCGGCTGAACAGCGGCACTCCCTGCGAGATAACGGGAAGCTGCGCGCATTGCAGGAGCAAGGGGCGCATATGCTGCTCATACGTCAGAATGGCACAGCAGCGCGTCAAGGACAGAATAAAGGTAATCATAGTCAACGAAAAACTGGGCTATTAAGTTATTAAGAAAGGATACATAATTATGGCAATATTAAAGCTGAAAGCACCGTGCAAGGACTACATCTGGGGCGGAAACAGACTCCGCGAGGAATACGGCAAGGAGCTTGACTCCGACAAAATCGCCGAGAGCTGGGAGCTGTCCTGCCACAAGGACGGACAGAGCGTTATCACCGGCGGCGAGTTCGACGGCAAGACCCTCTCCGAGTACATCGCTGAAAATGGCAAGGGCGTTCTCGGCAAGAACTGCGACCGCTTCGAGTATTTTCCGGTGCTGATAAAGCTCATCGACGCAAAGGACAACCTGTCCGTTCAGGTGCACCCCTCCAACGAGTACGCGCTCAGGGTAGAAGGCGAGTACGGCAAGACCGAGATGTGGTACATTGTGGACTGCGACCCCGGCGCCGAGCTGCTTTACGGCTTCAAGCACGAGATATCCAAGGAGGAGTTCGCTGAGCGTATCGCGAACAACACGCTCCTGGAGGTCACAAACAATGTCCCGGTGCACAAGGGGGATGTGTTCTTCATTGAGAGCGGAACGCTCCACGCTATCGGCAAGGGGATCCTTATCGCGGAGATACAGCAGAACTCCAACACCACCTACCGTATCTACGACTACGGCAGAGTAGGCAAGGACGGAAAGCCCCGCGAGCTGCACGTTGAAAAGGCGAAGGACGTTACGAATCTCGTTCCGCCGAAGTACCCGACCACCGCACAGGGCGCTCCCGAGAAGATCCCCGGCGGCACGGAAACTCTCCTGCGCTCCTGCGAGTACTTCAACGTAAACAAGCTGGAGCTTGACGGCACCGCGAAGCTCACCGCCGGAGAGGGCTCCTTCAACTCTCTGCTCGTCCTGGACGGCAGTTTTGAGGTTGCGGTTGGCTCTGATAAGACCAACGCAAAGAAGGGCGACAGTCTGTTCATCAGCGCGGGCACCGGAGACTACACCGTTACCGGCAAGGGCACGATGATCCTCACTGACATTATATAAGCGGAGGGCTGACATGGCTTATCATCTCGGAATAGACATCGGCGGCACCAACATTGCCTGCGGCATAGTCAACGAGGAATGCGAGATAATCGCACGCTCCAAGGTCAGGACGAATTCCCCCAGACCCTACGCTGAGATACTCGCGGACATTATCCGCGCCGGGGAGCTTGCCTGCGAGGAAGCGGGAATAGCTCCGTCCCAGCTTGATTCCATCGGAATGGGCTGCCCGGGCACCTGCAATCAGGATACCGGGGTGGTGGAGTATTCCAACAATCTGGGCTTCAAAAACGCACCGCTCAGACCGGACGTTGAAAGGCATTTCGGCATAAAGACCTACCTCGGCAACGACGCGGACGCGGCGGCGTTCGGCGAGTACTGCGCCGGTTCAGCCAAGGGCGCGGACAGCGCTGTGGTCATCACTCTCGGCACGGGAGTGGGCTCCGGAATAATCATCGGCGGGAAGATATACAGCGGCTCCAACTTTGCCGGCGGCGAGATAGGTCACACTGTTATCGTGGTTGACGGCAGACCCTGCACCTGCGGCAGAAAGGGCTGCTTTGAGGCTTACTCCTCTGCGACGGGTCTTGTGAACACCACCCGCGAGTACGCCGAGAAGAATCCCGACAGCCTTATGGCGAAGCTCATAAAGCAGGACGGAAAGGTCAGCGCCCGCACCGCCTATCAGGCGATGAAGCAGGGCGACCCGGTGGGGCTTGAGGTCACCGAGCGGTACGTCAAGTACCTTGCAGTGGGCATAACTAATGTCATCAACATATTCCAGCCTGATATCCTCTGCATAGGCGGGGGAGTCTGCAACGAGGGCGACACGCTGCTCGTTCCGCTGAAAAAGGCGGTCGCAGAGCAGGTTTATTCAAAAAACAGCGAAAAAAATACCGAGATCGTGATTTGCTCCCTCGGTAATGACGCGGGCGTAATCGGAGCCGCAATGCTCCACAAGGCCTGCAAATAAAACCCCCGTAAAGCGGGAAGAAAGGACGCATCACATGAGAAGTGATCTTATTAAAGCGGGAGTAGAAAAAACTCCACACAGAGCCATTCTTAAGGCTCTCGGCGTAACCGACAGCGAAATGCACAGACCGTTTATCGCGGTTGTCTGTGCTGCAAGCGACTATGTCCCCGGACATATGCACCTGCATGAAATTTCCAGAGCCGTAAAGGACGGTATCAGAAACGCAGGCGGCGTTCCGTTTGAGTTCTTCACCATCGGCGTATGCGACGGACTTGCAATGAACCACAAGGGCATGAGGTACTCCCTCGCCTCCAGAGAGCTCATCGCGGATTCCATCGAGGTAATGCTCACGGCGCACCCCCTGGACGGAGTTGTGTTCATTCCTAACTGCGACAAGATAGTACCGGGCATGGTGCTTGCCGCCGCAAGAATGAACCTCCCCGCGGTCTTCTGCAGCGGCGGCCCGATGAACCCCGGCTGCGTACAGGGCAAGCGCGTAGGCTATTCCGAGATCTACGAGGCGATCGGTCAGTACTCCAACGGCGAGATAGGCGACGACGTTATCAAGGACTTTGAGGACAACGCCTGCCCGACATGTGGAAGCTGCTCCGGCATGTACACCGCGAACTCCATGAACTGTCTGACCGAAGCGCTCGGTCTTGCGCTGCCGACAGCCGGCACCGAGCCTGCCGTAAACTCCGCGCGCCGCAGACTTGCCAAGGAATCCGGCGAACGCGCCGTTGAGCTGGTAAAGCAGAATATCCGCCCGAGCGATATCCTTACAAAGAAGAATATGCTCAACGCCCTCGCAACAGATATGGCTATCGGAGCTTCCTCCAACACCGTACTCCACCTGCTTGCTATCGCGCACGAAGCCAAGGTAGACATCACCCTTGACGACATCGACCAGATGAGCAGAAAGACCCCGCAGCTTGCAAAGCTGAATCCCGCTTCCAGCGTGTTCATCACCGACCTGAACGCTGTCGGCGGTATTCAGACCATCATTCGCGAGCTTTCAAAGGGCGGTCATGTAAATACAGACGTCCTGACTGTTTCCGGCACGCAGGCTGACCGTATCGCCAAGGCTAAGGACGCGGACGGCGTTATCGTCCACAAGATAGACGCTCCTATCCGCAAGGATGGCGGCATTGCTATCCTGAGCGGCAACCTTGCTGAGAACGGCTCCGTTGTAAAGCAGGGCGCAGTCAAGCCGGAGATGATGGACTTCACAGGCACCGCGCGCGTATTCAACGGCGAACAGGCGGCATGCGACGCTATCCTCGGCGGCGACATCAAGGCGGGGGATGTTGTGGTTATCCGCTACGAAGGCCCGAAGGGCGGCCCCGGTATGCCGGAGATGCTGGCTCCCACTGCGGCAATCGTTGGCAAGGGACTTGACGGAAACGTAGCCCTCATCACAGACGGACGCTTCAGCGGTGCTTCCAGAGGCGCGGCTATCGGTCACGTTTCACCCGAGGCGGCGGAGGGCGGTCTTATCGCGTTTGTCGAGGACGGCGACAAGATCCACATTGATATCCCGAACCGCAGCATAACTCTGCTGGTTGACGACGCGGAGATAGCAAAGCGCAGGGAAAAGGGAATACTCCCGCCCAAGGAGCTTTCCGGCTACCTCAAGCGCTACGCCAAGCTGGTCACATCTTCCAATACCGGCGCGGTATTCAAGGACTGATATTCACTGCCCCTGTCGGAAACGGCGGGGGCTTGTTCTATTCTGGCTCACGGCGAATATAATGTGGCATGATAGAATTAAATCTTAGCCGCACCGTGTTCCGGTGGGACTTCTCGTTCTTTGCGGTGCTTGCGCTGTTTTTCAGCCTGGACAGCTCCGGGTTCGGACTGACCGCGCTGGGAATATGCGCGGCTCATGAGCTGGCGCACCTTGCCGTAATGCTGTCCTGCGGCATAATTCCTGAAAGTATCACGTTCTATGGCGCCGGAATACGGATAACCTCCCAGGAAACCAAGCGCCGCCCGCCCGGGGAACAGGCGGCGGTATACGGCGCAGGCTGCGCGATGAATTTCCTGCTTGCCGCGGCTCTTTTCGCGGCAGGGAAGCCCTACCCAGCCGCAGTGAGCCTGTCCTGCGGGCTGTTCAATCTGCTGCCTGTGGGGGAATTCGACGGCAGGCGGCTGCTGAAGCTGCTGCTGATAAGACTGCTTCCGGCTGAGAGAGTGGACGCAGCTCTGCGGCTCTGCGCGGTGCTGTCCGCCGTGGCGGCGGGTGGACTGCTGTTCCTTGCAGGCGGGCGCTTCAGCCCGACTCTTGTACTTACCGCCGCATATCTGCTGTTTATGTCTGCAAAAACCTGGTGAAAATTTCATAAGGTACTTGACAAAAATCGGGAAATATTGTATAATATTAAATAGCGTAAATCCTGTCACTGGCAAAGTAAAATTGGTATGAATGAAAAGGAGTAAAATTATGAGGTATGAGATCAAGGGCGAGCCGCTGCCTGTCGTAATCGTTTATCTTGACGCGGGCGAGTCCATCAAGTGCGAAAAGGGCGCAATGTCCTGGATGACGCCGAACATGAAGATGGCGACTGGCGCAGGAAGCGTTGGAAAGGCATTCAGCAGAATGTTCTCCGGCGAGTCCATGTTCCAGAATACATACACCGCAGAGGGCGGTCCCGGAATGATCGCGTTTGCTTCCAGCTTCCCCGGCTCGATTATCCCGATCGATGTAAGCAAGGGCGATTTCATCGTTCAGAAGACCGGATATCTTGCTTCCGAGCCTTCCGTTGAGCTTTCAATTGCATTCCAGAAGAAGCTCGGCGCTGGTTTCTTCGGCGGCGAGGGCTTCATCATGCAGAAGCTCCACGGAACCGGTATGGCTTTTGTTGAGATCGACGGCTATGTTGTTGAGTATGAGCTCCAGGCTGGTCAGCAGATGCTCATAGACACAGGTTATCTTGCGGCTATGTCCGGAAGCTGCACAATGGATATCCAGACCGTAAAGGGTATCGGAAACGTGCTTTTCGGCGGCGAGGGTCTGTTTAACACGGTGGTTACCGGCCCCGGAAAGATCTACCTCCAGACAATGCCTATCAGCAATGTTGCGGGCGCGATCGCTTCCGTTCTTCCTAAGAGCAACTGATTTTTGCATAATATTTTTAGTCCCCTGTCTATTGGCAGGGGACTTTTGCGTTTTGTAGACTAATGGCGGCATCCAGCGGGAGTTCATTCTCGGCAAGAAGCGCATAATCGTGCCGAGCTCCTGCGTGCAGACCGTCGTTGACCCCGACACCGCAAAGGCAGTCCGGTACTTCAAAGCGTACAACAAGACTTGCGCGGCGAAAATCAGGCAGGCAGGGTTCAATGCATTTGTTGTGCAGGTTTAATATTGGTTTCCTCGGGGCTTCGGTTCCGTGAAATTTTCGGGGATAAAAATAAAAGAACCGTATAAGAATACGGTTCTTTCGCTATTTGGCGGAGAGGAAGGGATTCGAACCCTTGTGGAGTTGCCCCCAAACGGTTTTCAAGACCGCCTCGTTATGACCGCTTCGATACCTCTCCAAAAAAAAATGGAGCTGCTAATCGGAGTCGAACCGATGACCTCATCCTTACCAAGGATGTGCTCTACCAACTGAGCCATAGCAGCATCTCATTTTTTTGTTTGTCGTTCCTGACGACTATTGTATTATACCACAGATATTTCGATTTGTCAATAGCTTTTTTAAAAAAAATTTATTTTTTTCTTGCCTGACCAATTAACACACAGATCCTCCTTGTAATTCAATAGAAGAAGTGCTATAATTTATACAATTGAGAATGGAGGGATCGCAATGATTGAGGCGGCTCTTGTTGCGCTTGAGAGCGACAAGCAAAGGAATGA
Organism: uncultured Oscillospiraceae bacterium; assembly: GCA_934448295.1. Taxonomy (GTDB): domain Bacteria; phylum Bacillota; class Clostridia; order Oscillospirales; family Ruminococcaceae; genus CAG-115. The sequence continues at coordinate 198,233 of CAKSEY010000004.1, read as the reverse complement.
ACTTGCTACATTTTACGAACAATATAAAAATCGCTTTTTCAGCATAGCATACTCAAAGCTACATAATTCTGAAGAAGCTGAGGACGCTGTACAGGAAGCTTTCCTGCGAGTAGCGAATAATCCAAACAAATTTTTTGAAATGTCAGATCAGGAACGGGTGCGTTTTGTTGACGGTATTGTTAGACATGTTTCAGTAGATAATTTTAATAGGATCCATAAAATCAATGCTGTTTCGATTGATGATATTGACGATAATATAATGAGCGACGCGATCTCTCCCGAAGAAAAATATATTACGGACGTTTCTGCGGACGAACTTGTACGGTTTGTGCTTACTCTTCCCGAAAACCAGCGGCAAGCGCTTTTTATGTATATTCATGAAAAGTTGAGCTACTCCGAAATTTCCAGAATTCTTGGTATATCAGAGGGATTGGCTCGTAAAAGAGTTTCAAACGCAAGAAAAGCAATCAAGGATTTTGCGGAAAGGAATAAATAATGAACGAAATAACATTGGACGAAATTTTAGTCTCGGCGCATGACGTCGAGTTCTCACAGTATTATAATGTTCCCGAACACGTTTTTTCCCGGAAACACGACCGTGCAATGAAGCGAATTTTCAAGGCTTATGAAAAGAAAACCGCATTTTTACCTAACGATGTTATGCACAAGGAAAGTGCAGTATCACATTTCAGGTGGAACAGAAAAACTGTTTTTATCATATTAATGCTGATTTTCCTGGCTGTTTTAGTGGGCTGCTCGGCAATCGTATACTATCTCGGTGGTTTCAGGACGGATGTCTATACTGACAATACTCAGCTTTTCCCGATAGACTTCACGGACTGCCCGCAGAAGATAGAGGAAGTATATTATTTATCCGGGCTTTCGGAAGAGTTTGAATTACTGGAGGAAAGCATAAGCGATACTAGTGTATATACGTCATATATTAACAGCGCAGCAGGAATAACTATCACTTTTCATCAATCAATAAAAGAAGCTTTTGAACCGCACTATAACACCGAATATTCTGACCTTGAAGAAATATCAATAGGCGAGAATAAAGGAATAGGTCTTGAGGGTAAGATAGACTACATAGCTGCTTGGGATAACGAAGATTATATCTTGGAAATATGGGCTGATTTGCCCAAATCGGAAATAATAAATTTGGCGAAAAGTGCCAAAGTTTTAGAAAAGTAAATTTTTCTATTCACAAAACGCAATAAAATCAGATTTGCATTATAGAGGGATAGCTCCTAGAAAAATGAGATGTTTATTCCCCATTGCTCACAATAGTATCTCGCGCTCCAAAGTTATGGGATATCTTGCAGATTTTATTATATTTGAGGTGTTTTATGAAAAGAATTATAGCAGCCGCTTTCGCGGTCATTCTTATGTTCTCAGTTACTGCCTGCGAAAACGGATCCAATGAAAGTTATTTACAGACAGATTCTCATACGGCAGAGAGTAACATTAGCAATGCGGCGGAAGAAACAGTCCAAGTCACACCGTCCGGTACTGAAGAGTCTGCACTGTCGCTTCTGAATTGTCACGCAAACGAGGATGGAACTTATTGCATAGACCAAACCACATGGAAGTCATCAGACGATTATGAGCTGTTTCGGAAATACTTTTTCGGCGCATGGGAGGGCAGCTTCCGCTTTCCTGAATATCCCGAACAGAAGCGTCTTGTTATTGACGACACTGAGAAATCGTTTGTCATGACTGAAACGGGTATTCGAATGCTTGGATTTTACGAAGCGGGAGTTCACGCATTAGCTTTTATGATTGGAAGCGACAGCGGCAGCGCAATAATTTGGATAAGCCTCGACGAACCTGATACGATTTACATGGTATGGGGTGGTATGACCTCACCGCTGTGGTCGCGAAATGAAAGTGGAGAATATTCGACTGCGCCTGTTGTGTATACCCTGAGAAAAACCAGTGAACCTCTCAACGAGCCAGAGGGTAATTTTTTGAGTATATTCAGACTTCGCGAAATGGCACAAGAATACGGGATCGATCCTGGGCTGCTTATCAACATTGAGTATGAAAGCGATGGAACGATGCTTTATCATGATGATTGGTACCAGCTTTACCCTATGTACCTTGTTTCCGAAGCCGAGGATAAAATCGTGATCAGAACATCAGTCGGTGATGTTGGCGATATCGGCATAAAACCAGTTGAGGTAATATGCACTTTTGAAAAAGCAGACGGCGAATGGAACAGAAGCGTTGAGTTATCTTGACGCCTCTTTAATCGGCTTGTTAGTTTTTCGATAGCAGGCTAGGTCATTAATGAAAACAGTCCTCGGCAGACAACCGCTGAGGACTGTTTTCATATTCAGCGCATTGGCGCAACAGCTGAGCAAGCACTACTCTATAAATAATCCGATATTCGGGTAAAATATAATGATAAAATCATAGTGCTGTTTAATTACAAAGACGGTGAAAAGCGCATTAGTCTTGATGAACTCGTGATAAAGAGAAAAAGCCGAGCACTCAAAATAAGTGTTCGACTTTAATTAAGTCTGGTGACCCATCCGGGAATCGAACCCGGGACACCCTGATTAAAAGTCAGGTGCTCTACCGCCTGAGCTAATGAGTCGTGTCAAATCAACAACAATAATATTATATCAGAAATGCACGAGTTTGTCAAGTGCTTTGCAGAAAAAAACAAGGTACAATGCAAAAGTTTGTTTATTATTGGTAAAAGTGGTGAAAGCAATATGTGCATATGGTAAAAATAACAAAAAAGGTGCGAAAATATTAAAAAAACTATTGACTTTTCACATTGCTTGTGGTAGAATATAGTCAAGGAAAGGAAATCAGTACAAGCATCACAGCAATTAATCTTACTTGACATTCGACAAAAATCCTGACCTGAATCTACGAAAGAGGTAAGTTCCAATGAATTAAGCTGAAAACTCAATTCAAGAAGAAATGCGAAAGGGATATGTTCCGATGTACCTCTGATCTTTAAACTTCACCATTTTAGCTTTAAGCAGAAAGGATGCGAGTCCAGTGGAAAACAGCGATTCACAGTTCTCATCATCTGCGGCTCGCGGCAGGAGCTGAGCACGGATAGCGTGACGCAGGAACGCACAGGGTGCTGTCTGACCCAAGGGGTGTAGTTCCTCGCCGGATACGGGGTTTAGCCTGAATTAAAGCGGCATAGCTCAAGCCACCGCAGATGATTTTACCGCTATATGCGTTTACATAGATCACCCTTCAGATCTTTACGACCAGAAAGCAGGTGGTTCCCGGTGAAACACATATTTAAAGCAGGAAAATCTATGAAAGGAACTTAAGTCCGATGGAAAGCTGATCACCACCAGAATTTTATTTCAAGGCGGTACGTTCCAATGAACTGAATTAATTACAACTGAATATAATCGAAACCCCGCAGTTTTTGCGGGGTTTTTTGTAACCTTTTTGTGTTTCAGATTGTTATATATAATGAAATCTCATGATTTTGGAGGTATAATATGAAACACAGAACACTATCAATATTCCTTGCGGCGGTAATGCTTACCGGCTGTACTTCAAGGGAGACAGTGCCGAATTCTGTTCAGCCGGAGCCTGCTTCAGTCCAGACAGCAGAGCAGACGTCTGAACGAACTCAGGAGCAGCCCACGCAGGAGGGCGCCGCCGCTCAAACCCTGGAGCAGCCCACGCAGGATAGCGCCGCTGGTCAAACTCTGGAGCAGTCCACGCTGGAAAGCACCGTCACTGCCGAAGCTCCGCTCCCTACTGGAGAAACAACAGAAATCACGCTCAGTATGGTTCTTGATGAATACCAGCCTGGGGATGGAGCGTATTTCGATAATGTCTTTCGGTCGCTGGTTCCGGGAGGCTCGGGCGGTATAATCGACTATGCGGATTTTGTGCTCACTCTCAAAAGCTGGCAGCAGCAACAGGCGTCGGATTCGTTCTACCTAGCGGAGTGCGTTTCCACGCTGACCAAGAAGAAAGCGTCCGAGCTTTTCGGAGAAACCGAAAACTGGCGGCAGTACTACGAAGTGCGGCTTATCCGCGACCTTGTGAACGGCGCCGAGCCTGACAGAGTTGTCTATATCCGCATGACCGCTTCTCCGGATTACCAGGAGTCGGGCGACCCGCCTTACTGCCCGGGGGAGAGATTCACCGTGTTTATCGACCAGGAAACGGACGGCTTCTGCCAGTCGTCAGATTCCCATATGCTCAGGTATGACGTTTACGAGGAGGGCGGGGAGCTTTGGGCTTACTCCCGGAACAACTATATCATTGACGCGCTCGGCTTCACAGGCAGTGAGGACATTTCCGAAAAACGCGTTACCTCCACAACGCAGAATCCCGCAAAATACACCCAGAAGCTGCCCCTGGATTCGCTTGCCGAGGGAATGCGCGGAGTGTTCCAGGAAAACTCCCTGACCCGGCATTTCGCGGCGCAGGATTGATTTTCCGCCGAAAAAGTGCTATAATATAGTAAGGTCAACTCAAAAAACCTCATGTGAGCGAAAATGTGCAGTGCGCACCATCTTCGTCGTCAAACCTCCTTGAAAGGTATACAGCCTTACTGCGTCGGTTTTCCTAGAATCTGGCGCACCCTGCCCATTTTTGCTTTTTACGTCGGTTTTTAGAGGTTCCCGGAAATAAACTCAGGAGGCGCCGCCATGAAATATGTAGTTTCCAATTCCCAGATGAAAACAGCCGAGCAGCTTTGCGACGCAGGGGGAACGAGCTATCTCCAGATGATGGAAAATGCCGGGACCCGCTGCGCTGAATTCCTGCTGGAGCTTCTCCCGGAGAGCGCTCGCACGGTGATTCTATGCGGCTCCGGGAATAACGGCGGGGACGGACTTGTAATAGCGCGGCTGCTCCGCGAAAAGGGCAGGGAAGTTCGCGTGGTTCTGGTGAGCGGAGAGCCTAAAACGGACTGTGCTAGGGAAAATCTCGCGCGGCTTTCAGGCGTGGATATCTGCGGCCTTTCCGGAATCGAACAGGCTGTATCCGGCGCGGAATGTGCGGTGGACTGCATTTATGGCACAGGCTTCCACGGGGAGCTGAACGAGAACGCTCTGACCGCGATTTCTGTAACATCACACTGTAAATTCCGCGTGTCGGTGGACGTGCCAAGCGGCGTGAATTCCGACACCGGAGAAATGGACGCGCGGTGCTTCAAGCCCACCCACACGCTGATCATCGCCGCAATGAAGCGCGGACTGCTGAACGCTCCTGCCTCAGATATCCTGGGGCGGACTGAGCTGCTTGACATCGGTATCGGCGAGGAGTGCTACGTCGACAACAACGTTGGATTCCTGACGGACGAAGCCCTGCGCAGACCGTTCCCGCCGCACGGCAGGAATACACACAAGGGCAGCTTCGGCAGGCTGGTCGGCTTTGCCGGAAGCCTGTGCTTCAACGGAGCCGCGTTCATGTGCGCGAAAGCCGCCCTGCGCAGCGGTGCCGGGCTGTATTTCGCGGCGGCTCCGGTCAGCACGGTGAAGCTTATGGCGGCGGGACTTCACGAAGCGGTGTACGTCCCTCTGCCGGAGAACGAGAGCGGTTTTGTGAAGGTTTCGCAGGAAATGCTGGAGCAGACAGTCCTGCCGAGACTGAAAACCGCTTCCGCAGTGCTTATTGGCTGTGGTCTGGGGAATTCGCAGGACGCCCGGGAGCTGACGGAATTCGTCATAAGAAACGCGCTCTGTCCGGTGGTAATTGACGCTGATGGAATAAATTCCATTTCCGGGAATATAGATGTACTAAAGGAGCGGACAGGCGATACGATACTCACCCCGCACCCGCTGGAATTCAGCAGAATGACCGGGCTTCCGGTAAGGGAGATCCAGTCCGACCGGCTGAACCGCGCGGCTTCCTTTGCAAAGGAATACGGAGTGAACCTTCTGCTGAAAGGTGCGGATACGGTCATAGCGGCGCCGGACGGCAGGGTCTGCGTGAATGCGTACGCGTGCAGCGGGCTTTCCAAGGGCGGCAGCGGGGACGTGCTCACGGGTATCATCGGGGCGTTCGCGGCGCAGGGGATAGAGCCGTTCAGGGCAGCCTGCGCCGGGGCTTACTGCCACTGGAAAGCAGCGGATATTCTGACGGAGCGTATGCCGGCGGAGAGCGTCCTGCCGACTGACATCATCGCGGCTCTGCCAGAGGTCTATTCCGGAGAATGACCCGTAATGCTCCTTTCAAATTCAATTCGGAGGGAGTATTTATGAATAAGTTAAGAGCTTGTGCCGCAGGCGCGGCGCTGTTTGCCGCTGTGGTACTCACGGGCTGCGAGGGCGGAGTGTCTTTCACACAGAAGAAGTCCCCGGAGATCTCGGCGGGCTGGACTGCGGCGGCGGAGATAACATTCGGCAGCAACAAGGCTCAGGCGGAGGTCACGCGCTCCGAGCCGGGCTGCTGGGATTTCCTCTTTACGGAGCCGCCGGAGCTTTCCGGGGTCGAGATGAAGCTGGAAAACGGAACGCTCACCGCAAGCCTCGGGGAGCTTTCAGTGGAAGCCGGCGGGGGAGACTTCACGATCCTCCCGGCGCTGATAGCGGAGGGGATCGACGGGCTTGACGGCGCTGAATTCACCGAGCGCGACGGAGTCCTGACCGCAAAGGTGACCTCTGGCGGGAGCGCCTGCACGATAACGGCGGACGGCTCCACCGGGAATATTCTGTCGTTCAAGTCCCCGGGGAACAAGCTGGCGGCTTATTTCAGCGATCCCGCGCCCTACACCGAGGACGTGGGGCTGGTGGAGGAATAAAAATTGGGGAGGAGCGCATGCTCCTCCTTTTTTATGTGTTTCTTGAAGAACTCAGCTGCCCGCAGGCGGCGTTTATCCCCCCGCCGAATTCCCGGCGCATGGTGACTGCCGTGCCGTTCCTTTTCAGTATGTCGTAGAATGTCATAATGCTCTCCCGGCTGGAGCGGCTGAAACCGCTGTCGTTGCCGTTGTAGGGGATAATGTTCACATAGAAATGCGGGTCGGCTCCAACGAGGTCGGCGAGCTGCTGAGCCTGCTCCGGGCGGTCGTTCACTCCGGAAAGCATGACGTATTCCAGCGTGACCCGGCGGTTGTGTTTTACGGCGAAATCCCGGGCGGCGGCAATGACCTCTGCAACGGGGTATTTCCGGTTCACCGGCATAAGCTCCGAGCGAAGAGCGTCGTCGGCGGAATGTAGGCTCACCGCAAGGCTGCACGGGTGCGGAAGCTCCGCCCATGCCCGGATTCCCGGGACAATACCGCAGGTGGAAACGGTGACGTGCTTTTCCCCCAGCGCAAGCCCCTTGTAGTCCGTCATTATTTCGCAGAAATCCCGGACTGCGCTGAAATTGTCGAACGGCTCCCCAATGCCCATTACGGTCACGCTGTGTATCTTTCCGCTCGAGATCTCCCGGAGCTTCAGCACCTGGGCGGTCATTTCCCCGGCGGTCAGGCTGCGGCGCTTTTTCAGCCGCCCGCTCTGGCAGAAGGCGCAGCCCATCGCGCACCCCACCTGGGTGGAGATACACACGCTCCCGCCGTATTTCTGCCGCATCAGCACCGATTCCACGAACTCCCCGTCAGACAGCCTCAGCAGGAGCTTCTCGGTATCTCCGCCGCCGCTGGAAAGCTCGGTTTCCGGCAGAGCCATGGTGAATTCCTGTTCCAGCGCGGAAATCACGCGGCCGGAAAACGGAAGCTCCCCGAATCCCGCTATGCCCCGCTGATACAGCCATTCGAACAGGATAGCCGCCTTTGCGGGATTCTCGCCGCGCTCCCGGAACCATTCCCCGAGCTTTTCGCGCGTCATTGAGTAGATGTCCATTTCAGCCCTCCCGGAATCTCATTCCCTGTGTGCTGTCAAGCTCTTTCTGGCGTTTCATGATCCCGCCGAGCACTGCGCGCTTGTTTAGGCTCCACAGCGGCGCAAGTAGCGTGCTGCGGTCGCCGTCCCCGGTCAGGCGCTCAATCACGGTTTCCGGCGGGAGGAGCTCCAACTGCCTGACGGTGATGTCAATGTAGCTTTGCATTTCCATAGGCTGGTATTCGCCGGAGCGCCACAGCTCCGCCATTTTTGTGCCCTCTATAACGTGCAGCAGATGTATTTTTACGCCGTCCGGACGGAGCTTTCCGAGGATCTCAGCCGTTTTCAGCATATCCTCCTGAGATTCGCCGGGAAGCCCGTTGATGATATGCGCGCAAATCCGCAGCCCCGCACTCCTGGCGGTGCTGAATCCCCTGACAAAATCCGCCCAGGTATGCCCGCGGTTTATCAGCTCCGCTGTGCGGTCGTGCGCCGTCTGGAGCCCCAGCTCCACCGTCACCGGAACCGGCAGTGAAGCAAGGAACCGCGCCTTTTCCGCGTCCAGGCAGTCCGCGCGGGTGGCGCAGGAGATCCCGCAGATATCGCACTGCGCCGCCTCAGTGTAGACCTCCCGGAGCCTTTCCAGCGGCGCGTAGGTGTTGCTGTGCGCCTGAAAATATGCGATTATTCCCGCGTCCGGGTGAGCCGCGCGGATACGCACGGTTTCGCGCTGTATCTGCCCGCTGACTGACAGCCCCGGCGCGGTGAAATAGCCGCTTCCGCCGGAGCAGTAGATACAACCGCCGACGCCGCAGGTTCCGTCGATATTCGGGCAGGAGAATCCCGCGTCGACAGCAGCCTTGTATACCTCTCTGCCGAAAGTCGCCATATTGTGGTATTTCAGCGTGTGGTATCTGCTTCCATCATTGGAATATACGAACTTTGCCAAATGCCGTCACCGCTTTCTGAATAGTACTATGTAATTATAGCATAACTGTGATGTTAAGTCAACTGTAAGAAAATGTACATTCGGACATAAATTTCTGAACTGCTCTGCAATGGGAAACCGGGGGTTTTGTGCAACACTGTGTAGCGTTTCTCACGGCGAAAAATCGTGACTTTACACAAATATGCGCGGTTTTTTTGTACGTCTGATATATATTAAGTTCTTGACAAATCCGGGACAAGTCTATATAATAGATTTATCGGCTTTTTTTACACAATATATTGTGTTGAATACTGTGTTGAAAACTGATTTTATTTTATTTTCTTTTTTTGAGATGTAAGGAGAGGTTCTAGGAATGGCAATGATCACGATGATCAAAAAGCGCGACGGCAGGCAGGTCCCCTTTAATATAGAGAAGATCGCCGGCGCAATTTACAAGGCTGCCCAGACAGTCGGAGGCAGGGATTATAACGAGGCAATGCAGCTTGCAGATAAGGTGTGCCAGCAGCTTTCCGAGGAGATAATCGGGCGTAATCCGTCGGTTGAAGAGGTACAGGATATGGTGGAGAGGGTGCTTGTCGAGGACGGTCATGCCAAAACCGCCAAGGCTTATATCCTCTACCGTGCGGAGCGTACCCGCGTGCGCGAGATGGATTCCACGCTGATGAAGGTGTACGAGGATCTCACCTTTAAATCCGCGTCAGACTGCGATATAAAGCGCGAAAACGCGAATATTGACGGCGACACCGCCATGGGAACCATGCTGAAATACGGCAGCGAGGGCGCGAAGCAGTTCAACGAGATGTACGTCCTCGACCCGAGGCACTCCCAGGCGCACATCAACGGCGATATACATATCCACGACCTGGACTTCCTCACGCTGACGACCACCTGCTGCCAGATAGACCTGCTCAAGCTGTTCCATGACGGATTTTCCACCGGACACGGATATCTCAGGGAGCCTAACGATATTTCAAGCTATGCGGCGCTCGCGTGCATCGCGATACAGTCCAACCAGAACGACCAGCACGGCGGTCAGTCGGTCCCGATTTTTGACTATGCCATGGCGGAGGGCGTAAAAAAGACCTTCAAGCGGCTTTATAGCAACAATCTTGCCAAGGCGGTAAGCTTCACTCTTGGGATCGAGGATTACAGCGAGGTTCTTGACGAAATGAAGCTCGTCGCCTCTGAAATCAAAAAGGAAACTGGGCTTTACCCCCGGCTCCAGAATAACGACGATTACAAGGAAAAGGAATGGGAGCTGCTCTCCCCGAAGTACGGCGAGGGCTTCTCGCACCTCCAGGAAAGAGCGGAAAAGCTTGCGGAGGCGGAGACCGACCGCGCGACCTACCAGGCCATGGAGGCGCTGATACACAACCTCAACACCATGAATTCCAGGGCTGGCGCGCAGAATCCGTTCTCTTCCATAAACTACGGAACCGACACCTCTCCCGAGGGCAGAATGGTCATCAGAAACGTAATGCTTGCCGAGGAGAACGGTCTTGGCAACGGCGAAACTCCGATATTCCCGATACACATATTCAAGGTCAAGGAGGGCGTGAACTACAACCCCGGCGACCCTAACTACGACCTGTTCAAGCTTGCGATAAGAGTTTCAGCAAAGCGTATGTTCCCGAACTTCTCGTTCATTGACGCGCCGTTCAACCTCCAGTACTACAAGCCCGGAGACTACCACACCGAGGCGGCTTACATGGGCTGCCGCACCCGCGTTATCGGCAATGTCTACGACCCCACAAGGGAGATCGTCACCGGCAGGGGTAATCTCAGCTTCACCACCATCAACCTGCCGCGCCTTGCGATCGAGGCGCGCGGCGACCTGGACAAGTTCTACGCTTCCCTGGACGATATGATGAACCTCGTCGTTGACCAGCTCGTGCATCGTTTCAGAATACAGTGCTCCAAGCACGTCAAAAACTTCCCGTTCCTCATGGGGCAGGGCGTGTGGATAGATTCCGAGAAGCTTTCCGAGAACGACAGCATTGCCGAGATACTGAAGCACGGCACGCTTTCAATGGGCTTCATCGGCCTTGCGGAGTGCCTTAAAGCGCTCATCGGCGTACATCACGGCGAAAGCCCCGAGGCGCAGAAGCTGGGCCTTGAAATTATCGGCAGAATGAGAAAGCGCATGGACGATGAGAGCGAGAAAACTCACCTGAATTTCAGCCTGCTTGCCACCCCGGCGGAGGGGCTTTCCGGCAGATTCGTGCGCATGGATAAGAAGATCTACGGTGAGCTTCCGGGAATCACCGACCGGGATTACTACACGAATTCTTTCCATATTCCGGTATATTATAACATCAGCGCATTCCGCAAGATAAAGCTGGAGGCTCCATATCATGCGCTCACGAACGGCGGCCACATAAGCTACATAGAGCTTGACGGCGACCCGCTGAAGAACCTTGACGCATTCGAGCAGATAGTCCGCTGCATGAAGGAGCAGGGAATCGGCTACGGCGCGATAAATCACCCTATCGACCGCGACCCCTGCTGCGGCTTCACGGGAATCATCGACGACGAGTGCCCCTGCTGCCACCGCCATGAGGAGGAAGTCGCATTCGAGCGTATCCGCCGGATCACAGGCTACCTGGTGGGAACTCTCGACCGCTTCAACAACGCAAAGCGCGCCGAGGAATCCGACCGCGTAAAGCACGGTACCTCCGAGGAATAATCAAGAATCAAATTCTTGCTGGGCGGGGAGAAATCTCCGCTCAGTTTTTGTGAAAGGAGCATTTCCATGGAAATAAGAATAGCCGGAACTGTGGAGGATTCGATAGTCGACGGCCCCGGGCTTCGATTCGTGATATTCGTGCAGGGCTGCCCGCACAACTGCGAGGGCTGTCATAATCCGGAGACCCACGATTTCTCCGGCGGGAAGCTGACCGATACGGACGTACTTTACGAGCAGTGCATGGATAATCCGCTGTGCAGCGGGGTCACGTTTTCCGGCGGCGAGCCTTTCTGCCAGCCGGAGCCGCTGTACGAGCTCGGGAAGCGCTTCAGGCAGGCGGGAAAGCACCTGATGTGTTACAGCGGCTGGACCTTCGAGGAGCTTCTGGAAAAGTCGGGGCGCGAGGAGTACACAAGAAAGCTGCTGGGAATTCTGGACGTCCTTGTGGACGGGAGGTTCGATATCGCGAAGCGGTCGCTTTCGCTGCAATTCCGTGGGAGCGCGAACCAGCGCCTGATAAACGTACCGGAAAGCCTGAAACAGGGCAGGGCTGTGGAGTTCGAAGCTCTCTGACATTTTCTGCGCGGGAAATTGTTACAGAATTGTAATAATAAAAAATTCGGAAAACGGTTGAATTAAATCCGTGTAAATGCTATAATATGAGTGTATCTTTAAATTTACACGACCAGAAAGGATTAACCGTGAACCGGCTGTTCAGAGGAATGATCTCCGCAGCGCTGTGCTGCGTTATAGCTGCGTCGTCGGGCTGCATGAAAAAGGACGGCAGCGACGGCGTTATAAAATACGATATTGCATACAATCCCGGGAGCCTTGACCCCCAGACGGCGCAGGACGACGCGTCGCTGCTGATAGTCAGGACGATGTACACCGGGCTTTTCCGGCTTGAACCGGACGGGAGCCTTGCGGCGGGAGTAGCCGAGGACTACACCGTAAGCGAGGACGGACTTACATACAAATTCAAGCTCCGCAGCGACTATAAGTGGACTGACGCGGCGGGCTTCGAGGCTGACTGCACCGCGCAGGATTTCGTATACGGCTTCCGGCGGCTGTTCGACCCGGACACCAGGGCGCCCCGCGCTTCGGAGTACTTCTGCATAAAGAATTCGCAGAAGATCAGCAGCGGCAAGGTGAAGGATTTTTCGGCGCTGGGCGTAAAGGCTGACGGCGATTACGAGCTGACAATTACGCTCGAGTACCCGAATCCCCGGCTCCCGGTGCTGCTGACCGAAGCTCCCGCCATGCCCTGCAACGAGGAATACTTCCTTGCCTCCCAGGGGCGGTACGGGCTTTCGGACAAGACCACGCCCTCAAACGGCGCGTTTTACCTGCGCACATGGGATTTCGACCCCTACACCATAACCGATAACAACCACCTTATCCTCCGCAGGAATTCCCAGTACAGCGAGCTTAATAAGGTGTACCCCTCCGGGCTGAATTTCTTCATCGAGGGCGATGAGGACTTCGTGGACGATTTCGTTTCCAACACGATAAACTGCATTGCGGTCTCCGAGGAGCAGCGGGAGCTGCTGACCGGGAAAAAATCCTACACCATACAGGAATATGACGCTATAACCGTGGGTCTGCTGTTCAACACGGATTACGGGCTTTTCAGTCATGCGGAATTCCGGCAGGCGCTGGCGCTGCTTGCAGACCGCGGCAGATTCGCGCAGGCTTCGCCGGACAGCTCGGTAGCCTACGCGATAGTTCCCGGCGAGGTAACTCTGCTGGATAAGCCGTACCGCGAGTACGCGGGCGAAAAGCTCACCCCGGAATACAGCGCGGAAAAGGCGCGGGAATTATACGAAAAAATCCTCCCGGAGCTTGATATTTCGGAGTTCTCCGGCGCCAGGATAATCATGCGCGAGGACGCGCCCGCAAGCGCGATGATTTCCCTCATCATGCAGGAATGGCAGCGGGAGTTCGGCTTCTACTGCGTGGTGGAAACGCTCGGCGCGGACGAATATACGGCGCGGCTTTCCTCCGGGGATTTTGAGATAGCCGTGCAGCAGCTTTCCGGCAGCGTGAACAGCCCGTCGGCATATTTGCAGGGCTTCACCAGCGGCGGCGCGGGGAATTACTCCGGGTACGGCAGCGATTCCTCGGATAAGCAGATAAAAAGCGCCGGGAGAGCCGCAGACCTGGAAAAAAGCGCGGAGCTTTACGCAAAGGCGGAGCAGCACATCATTGATGACGCGGCGTTCATTCCGCTTTATTACAAGAACGAATACTTCTATATCGGCGAGGACTACGCCGACATATATTACAACCCCTTCAACAAGACCGTGGATTTCACGCAGGCGAAGGCTTATTAAGGAGAACGAAATGACATTCAGAGAACTGCTTAACGGGGACGGACATATACTGCTTGACGGAGCGATGGGCTCGGTGCTCCAGCAGCACGGGCTGAAGCTGGGCGGGCTTCCCGAGGAGCTGAACTTCACTGAGCCCGACCTTATCCGTTCGGTGCACAGGAGCTATATCGAAGCAGGCGCGCAGGGGATCTACGCGAACACGTTCGGCGCGAACCGCCACAAGCTCCAGAACAGCAGCTATTCCGTTGACGAGATAGTGAAGCAGGGAATAAAGCTTGCCCGCGAAGCCGCCGAGGGCACCGACGTGCTGGTGGGTCTGGATATAGGCTCCCTTGGCAGAATGCTCCGCCCCACCGGAGATATGCCGGTGGACGAGGCATACGATATGTTCCGCGAGGTAATGACCGCCGGCAGGGAAGCCGACTTCATCGCTATCGAGACCATGACCGACCTCATGGAGATAAAGACCGCGCTGCTGGCGGCAAAGGAGAACACCGACCTTCCCGTGATATGCACCATGTCCTTTGAGCAGAATATGCGCACATTCACCGGGTGCAGCGCCGCTTCCATGGCTATGACCCTCAGCGGAATGGGCGCAGACGTTATCGGCATGAACTGCTCCCTGGGACCGAAGGACGCTCTGCCCATCGTTGAGGAGATACTCCGCTGGAGCAGCGTGCCGGTGCTTATCCGCCCGAACGCGGGACTTCCCGACCCGGCAACAAACCTCTACAACACCACCCCGCAGGAATACGCGGACGTAATGGAGCAGATAGCCGCAATGGGCGTAAAGGTGCTCGGCGGCTGCTGCGGCACCAACCCCGACTATATCCGCGAGGTCGCGGGAAGAATACGCGGGATGAAGTGCGTAATGCCAAAGCCTGAAATTCCGGCGGCAGTGTGCAGCGCTTCCAACGTTGTACCGGTGGACACGGTGCGCATAATCGGCGAGAGGATAAACCCTACCGGAAAGAAGCTGTTCAAGGAGGCGCTCAAAAAGCACGACCTCGACTACATCATGCGGCAGGCGCTGGAGCAGACCACCGCCGGGGCTGAGATCCTTGACGTGAACGTGGGACTCCCGGACATTGACGAAAAGGAAATGATGATCGCGGCGGTGAACGCGATACAGTCTGTGACGGATGCGCCGCTCCAGATAGACACAACGGAGCTCCCGGTGCTTGAGGCGGCTCTGCGCATTGTTTCCGGCAAGCCGATAGTGAATTCCGTAAACGGCGAGGAGGAGAAGCTGAACACCGTGCTCCCGCTGGTTAAGAAGTACGGCGCGGCGGTAGTCGGGCTTACCCTTGACGAGCGCGGGATACCCAAGACTGCCGAGGAGCGCTTCGCCATCGCTGAAAAGATATTGAACCGCGCTCTGGAATACGGGATCCCGAAGCGGGACGTATATATCGACTGCCTGACCCTGACCGCCTCCGCCGAGCAGGACGGCGTTGCCGAGACCCTGAAAGCCGTCCGCATGGTGACGGAGAAGCTTGGGCTGAAAACCGTACTGGGCGTTTCAAACATCTCGTTCGGTCTGCCGAACAGGGAGCTTATAAACTCCACGTTCATCACAATGGCTATGAACAACGGGCTTACTCTGCCCATCATGAACCCGAATATCGCTTCCATGACCGGAGCGGTGCGGGCTTACAGGCTGCTGAGCGGCTACGACAGGCACGGCGTGAATTTCATTGAGAACTACGGCGCGGAGGTAAAGAAGCCCGCCGCGGCAGTCGCAGCGGACATGGATATTTCGGATGCGGTAGCCGCAGGTCTGAAGGCTGAATCCGGTGCGGCGGCTGAAAAGCTCCTGGCGGGCGGCACCGACCCCATGGAGATAATCAACGGAAAGCTTATCCCCGCGCTGGATTCTGTCGGCGCAAAGTTCGAAAAGGGCACCATATTCCTGCCGCAGCTCATTCAGTCGGCGGGAGCGGCGCAGGCGGCATTTGACGTGATAAAGAAAGCTATTTCAGAGCGCGGCGGCAGCGGAGTTTCCGCCGGACGCATAGTCCTCTGCACGGTAAAGGGCGACATTCACGATATCGGCAAGAACATCGTCAAGACCCTGCTTGAGAATTACGGCTTCGACGTTATCGACCTCGGTAAAGACGTTGATTATCAGGACGTGGTGGACGCGGCGATAAAGTACGACGTTCGCCTTGTGGGGCTTTCCGCGCTCATGACCACAACGCTGAAAAGCATGGAAAACACGATAAAGCTGCTCCGCGAGAACAACGTGGACTGCAGGATAGTTGTGGGCGGCGCGGTGCTCACGCCGGATTACGCCGAGAAGATAGGCGCGGACTACTATGCCCGCGACGCAAAGGAAACAGTGGATATCGCCCGCAGGGTCTACGGAGTTACGGGCTGAGATGGAGAAAGATAAAATGCCGGAAAATCCCTCAATGATGGACAGGCTGGACGAGTTCCTGCTTGACGTACAGAAGCCATCAAGATACATCGGCGGCGAAACAGGCTCGGTGGTAAAGGATAAGTCCAAGGTGGACATACGGTTCGCGTTCTGCTTTCCTGACACATATGAGATAGGAATGTCCCACCTCGGAATGAAGATACTCTACGGGCTGAAGAACGCAGTTCCGAATTACTGGTGCGAACGCGTTTTCATGCCTCTCCCAGACATGGAGGAGCAGATGCGCGCACGGAATATCCCGCTGTATGCGCTGGAGAGCCTCGACCCGATAAAGGATTTCGATTTCATAGGCTTTACCCTGCAATACGAGATGAG
Organism: uncultured Oscillospiraceae bacterium; assembly: GCA_934448295.1. Classification (GTDB taxonomy): domain Bacteria; phylum Bacillota; class Clostridia; order Oscillospirales; family Ruminococcaceae; genus CAG-115. Next base: position 181,741 of record CAKSEY010000004.1, on the reverse strand, counting down.
CTACACGAATATCCTTGAAATGCTGGATCTCGCCGGAGTTCCCGTGCTGGCAAAGGATCGCACCGGGCTGACCCCGATAGTCATGGCGGGAGGTCCCTGCGTGTGCAACCCGGAGCCCCTGGCGGATTTCTTCGATTTCTTCGCGATAGGCGAGGGCGAGGAGATGAACCTTGAATTCATGCGGCTCATGGAACAGTGTAAGAAAGAGGGAACGACCCGTCAGGAATTCCTCCGCAGGGCGGCGCAGATAGAGGGAATTTACGTTCCGTCCCTGTACGATATCGAATACAACGAGGACGGCACGGTAAAGGCTATAACCCCGAAGGACGGCGCTCCCGCAAAGGTAAGGAAGCGCATAATCAAGGACTTCGACAAGGTTTACGCGCCGGATAATTTCGTTGTTCCGTTCACGCAGGTAGTCCACGACCGCGCCGTTGTGGAGGTGCTCCGCGGCTGTATACGCGGCTGCCGCTTCTGTCAGGCGGGATTCATCTACCGCCCCTACCGCGAAAAGGGCAAGGACAATATCCTGGCGCAGACAAAGGCGCTGTGCGAGAATACTGGCTATGACGAGGTTTCGCTGTCGTCCCTCTCCACCGGCGACTACAAGGATATCGTGGGGCTCCTGACCGAGCTCACCGATTACACCACGGCTGAGAAAATAAACCTGTCCCTGCCGTCCCTCAGAATCGACCGGTTCAGCGAGGACGTGCTGAAAAAAATCACGGACGTGCGCAAGTCTGGTCTGACGTTCGCCCCCGAGGGGGGAACCCAGAGGATCCGCGATGTCATCAACAAGAACGTCACCGAAAAGAACGTCATGGACAGCGTGAAGATAGCGTTCGAGGGCGGTTACACCAACATCAAGCTGTACTTTATGATGGGGCTTCCCACCGAAACAATGGAGGACGTCGAGGGCGTTTACGAGCTTGCCAAGGCGGTAATTGAGGAATTCTACGCGACCCCGAATTATGCCAAGGGCAGACCGGGAGTTTCGGTTTCGCTCTCCACGTTTATCCCGAAGCCGTTCACGCCGTTCGAGTTTGAGCCGCAGCTTGACGAGGAGGGCGTAAAGGAGCGCCAGAAGCACCTGAAATCCATAAACAACGACCGTAAGATAGTGATAAGCTGGTCGAAGTACGACCTTTCGCTGATCGAAGCGGTGCTCGCCCGGGGCGACCGCCGTGTCGGAAAGGCGATATACGCCGCATGGAAAAAGGGCTGCAAGCTGGATAGCTGGGACGAGTACTTCAAGTTTGACGCGTGGAAAGAGGCATTTGAAGAATGCGGGCTTGACATGAGGTTTTATGCGAACCGCCGCCGCAGCTACGACGAGGTCGCGCCCTGGAGCCACATTGATATGCTTGTCAGCCATGAGTTCCTTGTGGAGGAAAACAAGCGCGCACACCAGGGGATAACGACCCCGAACTGCCGCGAGAAATGCTCGAACTGCGGCGTTGCAAAATGCGTAGGAGGTGAAATCTGCCGTGCCATCCGTTAACACAAGGGCGTTCTTTTCCAAGACGGGCAGGGCGAAATACATCTCGCACCTTGACCTCAGCAGCGTGGTAATCCGCGCGATGAAGCGCACGAGGCTCCCCATCTGGCAGACCGAGGGCTTCAACCCGAGGACATACGTCACGTTCATGCTGCCGCTTTCGCTGGGGCAGGAGGGTCTGCACGAAGCGATGGACTTCCGGCTGACCGAGGACGTGCCGTACAGCGAGGTAAAGGAGCGGCTCAACGCGGCTCTCCCGGCGGATATCCGGGTGACGGAGATAACCGTACCGAAGGACAAAAACACGGACATCACGGCGGCGCGCTACCGCATTGAAAGCTCCGCAGACCCGGAGAAGCTCCGGGCGCTGTGCGAAAAGGAGCAGATAAACGTTGAAAAGCGCACCAAAAAGGGGAGCACGATAGTTGACCTGAAGCCGCTGATGTCAGACGTGAAGCTTGACGGCGAGGTTCTTGAGGTCACGCTCCCGGCGGGAAACAGCTTCAACATAAACCCGGCGCTGATTTTCGAGGCGTACGCCGCAGAATTCGGCGAGCTGGTAAAGCGCCTGAAAATTGTCCGCACGAATATTTTCAGCGGAAACAGGGAATTTGAATAAAGTGCTTGCAATTTTTCCCGTTTTGATATATAATATACATGATATTCACGGATTCCGGAGGGATATAAATGTCAGATCGTCCGAAGCTTCCGCCTTACATCAAGGTGCTTAATATAATAATGATAGTGATCATTCTAGCGATATGCGGACTTGCTTTCGCACTAACCTGGACTTCAAAGGATCTCGGCTGGGCTTTGCCGACAGCCTCGGATAATTCTGTTTCCGAGGGCGCAGACAGCGCTGATCCCACTGGCGAGGTCACGGTACAGACCGCAGAGTGATTCAGAAACGAGGTGTGCACTATGACGATTGAGTGCGTGGTCATAGTCGGGATAATCCTGATAATGTCGTTTATTTTCTGGCGCAGGAGACATATACAGTGGCTCTGGGCTACGCTTCCGCTTGTGCTGGTTCCCTTATCCTATGTTGTGGTGAATTTCCTGCTGGGAGAACTATTCAAAATCACAGTCAGCGGCGTGGCTGGAGTTATTGTCATGATCGCCGCGGTAGGAATATCCTGCGTCTGGCTGGGACTTGTTTCCAACGGATTCAAGAACAAAAAGACCCGGGTGAGCTATATCACCGTTGCGAATACGTTCAATGTGGCTCTTGCGGCGATTCTCAGCAGCAATATCTTGATTTCGGTCTGACAGAGGTTGACAAAACTCTGATTTTATGCTAAAATAATATCCGGCGCTTGTCGCCGGAATAAGCCGGTATGTTGGAATTGGCAGACGAGGAGGACTCAAAATCCTTTGGTAGCGATACCGTGCGGGTTCGACCCCCGCTACCGGCACCAACGTTTTGCCGCAATGTATATTGCGGCAAAACATCCGATTTTTCTCGGCAGTCCCGGAGTGGGACTGCCGTTTTTGCTGTGGGAATTTAAGTCGTTATCTTGCAGAAAGTATCCCGCAAAACCGAAAAATCTCGTGCGCCATGACAGCGGTTTTGTGAATCTGAGATTTTTTGCGTGGAGATTTTCACAACAACCGAAAAACTCGTGCACCCTGAGGTGGTTGGCAAATTATTTCCGCTGTGGCACGGATAATGCGGAAAATATCTGTGCCAGCTTTCCGCCTAGAATAAATTCCGCCGCCGATTTTCGGGCGGTTTTTGTTTTGCAAAAATATAGTAATAGGTATTGCAAAATCATCAGATTTGTGATATACTAATATAGATAATGGGTATTTTTATATACAGAAATACTTTGTGACAATAAATTATACAGGAGAAGCTAGATGATACAGTACGACGAAACCAGACTTGCGATGGAGGCGCTCACACCGCAGATAGAAGAGTTAAGGGGCGCGCTGAACCTCGATGGCCTGAAGATAAAGGTAGACGAGCTGGAAATGAAATCCACCGAACCCGGATTCTGGGACGACGCAGAGAAGGCTCAGGCGGTACAGCAGCAGATAGGTCAGTACAAGAACATAATCGACGACTTCAACAGACTCAAGACGAACCATGACGACGTCCTCGCAATGATAGAGCTTGCCGAGGAGGATAACGACGAAAGCGCCGTTGCCGAGGTTAACGAGCTTGCAGAAAAGGTCAAGACCGAGTTTGAGGAGCAGAAGCTTGCAACTCTGCTTACGGGCGAATATGACAGTTCTAATGCAATTCTGACATTCCATGCAGGTGCAGGCGGAACCGAGGCACAGGACTGGGTTTCAATGCTTGTCAGAATGTACACCAAGTGGGCTGACCGCCACGGCTTCAAGGTGGAGATACTTGATATGCTGGACGGCGAAGAAGCAGGCATAAAGAGCGCGTCCCTGCACATTCAGGGCTTCAACGCTTACGGATTCCTGAAATCCGAGAACGGCGTGCACCGGCTTGTCCGCGTGTCCCCGTTTGACGCAGCGGGCAGACGTCACACCAGCTTCGCCAGCGTGGAGGTAATGCCGGAGATCGAAAAGGACGTTTCCGTTGAGATACGCGACGAGGATATCATCATGGAGGTTTATCGTGCCAGCGGCGCAGGCGGACAGCACATCAACAAGACCTCCTCAGCCGTAAGACTTATCCACAAGCCGACGGGAATCGTCGTTGCCTGCCAGACACAGCGTTCGCAGGTGCAGAACCGCGAATTCTGTATGAAAATGCTTATGTCCAAGCTGGTTGAGATCAAGGAGCGCGAGCACCTGGAAAAGATAAGCGACATCAAGGGCGAGCAGCTCAAAATCGAGTGGGGAAGCCAGATCCGCTCCTACGTATTCATGCCGTACACGCTTGCCAAGGACACAAGGACCGGATTTGAGAGCGGCAATATCCAGGCGGTAATGGACGGCGACATTGACGGCTTCATATATGCCTACCTCAAGGCGAAGAGCCTGGGTGAGATATAATGCCTCTTGAAAAGAACCAGATTATAACGCTTGAAATTACCGGGCTTTCCAATGACGGCAGCGGCGTGGGACATTACCGGGAGGAAAGCTCCGAGGGCAGGGGAATGGCGGTATTCGTGCCGTTCACCGCTGTCGGGGATGTAATTTCCTGCCGTATTTTAAAGGCGCTTAAAAGCATAGCCTACGGCAAGGCGGAAGCCCTGCTGACCCCGTCTCCCGACCGCGTGCAGAACGACTGCCCGGTCTTTGCGAAGTGCGGCGGCTGCTGCTTCCGGCACATCTCCTATGAAGCTGAGCTTCGTGCGAAGGAGGGCTTCGTGCGGGATGCGTTTGCGCGGATAGGCGGGCTTTCTCCGGAAATTATCCCCATTCGTGGCAGCGAACAGCCGGAGGGCTACCGCAACAAGCTCCAGATGCCGGTTTCAAAGCAGGACGGTAAAACCGTGTGCGGATTCTTCTCAGAGCGCAGCCACAGGGTCATTCCGGTGGAAAAATGCGCGCTCCAGCCGAAGATATTCGCGGAGATAACGCGCTTTGTCACCGGGCTTGCGGACGAGCTGAAAATCTCCGTCTATAACGAGGAAAAGCACGAGGGAGTTCTGCGGCACATCTATCTCAGGCGCGGCCATTACAGCGGGGAGATCTGCCTGTGCCTTGTGGCACGGAGAAAGGTTCCGGAGTTTTTAAGGCTGGCGGCAAAGGTCATGGAGCGCTTCCCGCAGGTAACGGGCGTGGTTCTCAACATTAACCGCGAGCGCACAAACGTTATCCTCGGCGGCGAGGAGCTTATACTTGCCGGAAAGGCTGAGATCTCAGACGAGATGTGCGGCGTAAGGGTGGAGATCTCTCCGAGGTCGTTCTATCAGGTGAATACCCCGGCGGCGGAGGCTCTCTATCGCCAGGCGGCGGAATTTGCCGAGCCGGAGGGAAAGCTGGTGCTTGACCTCTACTGCGGTGCTGGAACCATCGGTTTATCCATGGCTGACAGAGCAAGGCGGCTTATCGGCGCTGAAATAGTCCCGGAGGCGGTGGAGAACGCTAAGGCGAACGCGCGTCGCAATTCGATAGAAAACGCGGAATTCGTCTGCGCGGACGCGGGCAGAGCCGCCGCAAAGCTTGAAAAGATAGGCGAGCGCCCCGGGGTGATAATCCTTGACCCGCCGAGAAAAGGGTGCAGCGAGGACGCGCTGACTGCCTGCGCAGGAATGCAGCCGGAGCGTATCGTGATGATCTCCTGCAACCCGGCAACTGCGGCGCGGGACTGCAAAAAGCTATCGGAGCTGGGTTACACGGTGCAGAAAGTCCGCCCGTTTGACCTTTTCCCAAGGACAAGCCATGTGGAGTGCGTGGTGCTTCTGACAAAAGATATATAAATATATAAATATGTAGAACAAATCGGAGGCTATATGTTAACTGATATAAAAAAAGCGGTTGCGTCAGGAATTCTGATATCAATAGGCGGCTGTGTGCTGCTTGCCAGTACAAAGGCAGGACTGATGTGGGCGGGAGCTATCCTGTTCTCGCTGGGGCTTTTCGCGATATGCGAGTACGGTTTTAACCTCTACACCGGAAAGGTGGGCTATATAGCCGAGCACTTCCGGGACGTAAAGTACATAAAATTGGTTCTGCTGATACTTGTCGTGAACCTGCTGACTACATTCATCATGGGTATCCTGGTGAGCTTCTGCCTGCCGGATATCGCAGAATCCGCACGGGCAAGCTACGCGGCGAAGCTGGAGGCGGCTCCCGGTAAGTGGGTGCTTTCCTCTATCCTCTGCGGACTTCTGATGTACCTTGCGGTGGATCTCTGGAAACGCGGTCAGAAAATCGGCGTGTTCCTGTGCGTCCCGGTGTTTATATTCAGCGGCTTCGACCATTCTATCGCGAATTCATTCTACAACGGCGCGGCGATAGGCGACCAGACCTTCACGCTGAGAAATCTCGCGTTCGTTGTGGTGGTAGTTCTTGGCAACGCGCTCGGCGGAATGATCCTCCCAATGATCACCAGAAAGTGGAAGAAGGCTCCCGCCGAAAACTGATTTTCTTGTTGGAGGTACTCGCGTGAATTCTCTGAAGATCCTCGCGCTGAAAATCGGCTGGCTGCTTGTTTTTCTGGCAGTGTTCGCGGTTATGCTCGCGCTGCTTGCGGCGGCGGCTTTCGGGGTTCCCGCCGGACTTATGCTATTCGTGCTGGGATTCGCCGTAAAGCTGTTCAGCGCGCAGTTTATCGTGTCCTCGCTTTCACCGGAGCTCATGCTGTTCGGAGGGCTTGCGGCGGCTTGCGGCTCGGTATTCTGCGGATTTCTCGCGGTCAAGGCAGGATTTATGGTGTCCCGCCTCTATGTCAGGATTCGCAGGAAAACTGACCTGCTGCGGGGCTGGAAGCCGTTATAGGGGGGATTTCCACGGAGCGTATCATCAACCGGCTGTTAATAATTTTTGGGGGTCTTGCGGCGTTTTTTGCGGCGCTTGCTTTCCTGTTTCCGGGGGAGAGCCTCGGCTCGGTGAAAAGCGGCAGCAAGAGCTTCCCGCTGTGCGAATACATAAATATCGACCTGCTGAAAACCAACGTGGAGCTTATTCCCTGGGATAACGACAGCATACGCATGGAGTATCAGAACGATGTCCCGCTCACTGCGGAAATAGGCGACAACTCGCTGAATATCTCAGAGAGCAGCGAGTTCGTGATATCGCTTTTTGCGGAAAAAAGCTCCGAGCGATACATGAAGCTTTATCTCCCCCGGGAGTACTACCGCGATATCCTGATTTATACCGTTTCCGGCAGCGTTGAGCTGGGCGCGGTGGACAGCGAAAAGCTGACCGTAGTCACCAACAGCGGGGACATTGTTTCGGAGAACACGCGGTCGCTCAGCAGCTTCACCACGGCAAGCGGGAACATCGTGCTCGGTTTTTACCGGGTGATTCCCGGCAGCAGCATCCTTTCGCGCTCCGGCAACGCTGAGATCTCGTTCCCGAAGGGGAGCAGCGTGGCGCTGGATTTTGAAACGGACACCGGGGTCATGAGCACCGATCTGATACGCGGGAATTACGCCGGGAGCTATATGTACAGCTTCAACGGCGGCGGAGCGCTTATTCACGCTTCGCTGGAAAAGGGAGTACTGACTGTCCTTGAAAGACAGACAGAATAAAAGGCGGCTTTCAAAAAAGGAGAAATCAGCCATGAAAACGTACAGGTTTGAACTGATGGTGAACACGGAAGAAAGGGAGCAGTTCCTGAATCTTTCGTATGAGGTGGAGGAGTGCGTCCGCAGAAGTCATGTGGTAGATGGGATATGCGTTGTCTGCTCCCAGCACACGACATCTGCCGTGTTCCTCGAGAACGACCGCGAGGAGCTCTACGAGGACTGGATGAAGCTGCTGAACAAGCTCGTCCCGGCGGAAAGCAGCTACAAGGTGGATTACACCCCGGCGGGAGCCGCGCACATGAAGCAGATGCTGCTCGGCTCCAGCGTGACCGTGCCTGTTTCCGACGGCAGGCTTGACCTGGGGCAGCACCAGTTCATCATGTACGGAGATTTTGACGGCTGCCGGGATAAAACGGTGCTTGTCAAGATAATCGGAGAGTAAGGAAACAGCATGCTATCAGTCATTATACCCTCTTATAATGAAAACGAGAATATTCTGAACACCGCCGGAATCGTCGCGGGGATACTCAGGAAAGAGAATATCCCATATGAGCTTCTTTTCGTGGACGACGGCTCGTTGGACAGCACCTGGGCGCAGATATGCGAAGCCGGGGAGCGCGACTGCAACATCCGGGGGATAGGCTTTTCCCGCAATTTCGGCAAGGAGGGCGCGATTTTCGCAGGGCTCAGGAATGCCGCCGGGGACTGCGCCGTTGTCATAGACTGCGACCTTCAGCACCCGCCGGAGCTTATTCCGCAGATGTACCGCCTGTGGGAAGGCGGCGCGGAGGTCGTCGAGGCGGTCAAGCGCTCCCGCGGAAAAGAGGGGCTTATGCACAAGCTGTTCGCAAGGGGATTCTACCGCATGATGAAAACCTCCTCCGGCATAAACCTTGACGGCGCGAGCGATTTCAAGCTGTTGGACAGAAAGGTGATAAACGCCCTGAACGAGCTTCCGGAGCGCATTACGTTTTTCCGGGCGCTTTCAAGCTGGGTGGGATTCGCCACGGAGCGCGTGGAATTCGACGTTCAGCCGCGCGCGGCGGGGGAGAGCAAATTCAGCATGAAGAGCCTTTTTCGGTTCGCGCTCAACAACATAACGTCCTTTACGAACGTGCCGATCCATCTCATCACATGGGTCGGGGCTATTTTCGGGCTGATGGCGGTGGTGCTGGGGATCCAGACGCTTGTGAAGTATTTCTGCGGTCAGGCGGCGGAGGGCTTTTCGACGGTCATTCTCCTGATTCTCATAACGGGAGCCTGTATTCTGCTTGGCGTGGGAGTTATCGGCTACTACCTTTCGAAGATCTACGAGGAGATAAAACAGCGTCCGCGCTATATAATCGCCAGAACCACCGGAGGAAAAAATGGAACTGACAGGAAATAACAGCAGATTTGCGGCGGAGAAAAGGGCTGCCGTCCGGGCGGGAAAAGCAATAATGGGCAGCCGGGAATACTGGCTGTCGTTCCTTTTGCCTGCCGCTATTCTTTTCGTGGCATATATTCTGTTCCAGGTGTGGCCTTTCGGGGAGCGCTCGGTGCTCTCCCTCGACCTGAACGCGCAGTACGTCTACTATTACGACTATATGTATGATGTGTTCGCCGGGAAAGAGAGCGTCTGGTATAGCTGGAGCCGCAACCTGTCCGGGGAGTTCATAGGGATAATCGGGTATTACCTTGCAAGCCCGTTTAACTTCCTGGTGTGGATATACCCACGGGAGATGATAACCGAAGGTCTCATGACCATGATGCTTGCGAAAGCGGGCGCGGCTGGACTTACTTGCGCGTTTTTCCTGCGTATGCACCGGGGGTGCTCCAGGACAACAACGGTCACGTTTTCGGTGATGTGGGCGCTGTGCGGATTTTTCATCGTGCAGACCATGAACCCCATGTGGCTTGACGGGATCGTGGCTCTGCCGCTCGTAGCAATGGGCATTGAGCGTATCTGCGACAAACGGAAGTTCCTGCTGTATGTGCTGTCGCTGGTTTATATTTTTGTGGCGAATTTCTACATCGGCTACATGATAGGAATATTCTCGGCGCTGTATTTTCTCTGGTACCTCTGCTCCGGCAGGAGCCAGAACAGGCAGTTCGGGGAATACTGCGGCTCCGTGCTGATGTACGGCGCGGGGTCGGTGTGCGCGATACTCATGTCGTGCTTCATGATACTGCCGGTGTACAAGTCGCTCTCCAATGGTAAATTCGAGTTTTCCGAACCGGATTATTCCCTGGCGGAGAATTTCAACATCGCCGATATTTTCATCAAGCTGTTCCCGACAGAGTACGACACCGTGCGCATGGAGGGAATGCCGATACTTTACTGCGGCACCCTTGCGCTGGTCTGCGCGGTGATGTATTTCACCTGCCGCAGCTTTAAGGCGCGGGAGCGTATTTCCAGCGCTGTTTTCATCGGAGTGATGGTGCTTTGTATGTACATTCGCCCGGTGGACATGATGTGGCACGGCGGTCAGATGCCGAACTGGCTGCCTTACCGGTACTCTTTCATGGTGAGCTTCCTGCTGCTGGTATTCGGCGCGCAGGCGTTCGACAAGCTGAACAGGGTTCCGGGGAAGAGCTTCGGAAAGGCGTTCGTGATACTACTGGCAATGCTGCTGTACGCTGATCTCGCGGACGGCGGCGAGCACTACGAGCAGGCGCTTACCGTGGGAATTCCGCTGGTGATCCTGGCGATAGTGCTGATTCTTGCATGGGTCTACCGCAGGAAAATGTCCAGCCGGGTCATGTGCATTGCGCTGACTGTATTCGTCTGCGCGGAGGCGGGGCTGAACACCACTCAGTCGCTGTACCAGATGCATGACGATATCGTGTTTTCCACCCGGGAGAGCTACCGCTGGGATATTCCGCTGACCCGCGAGGTAACAGAGCAGATACACGAGCAGGATCCGGGATTCTACCGCATGGAAAAGACGTTCCACCGCTGCGTGAACGACCCAATAGCGCTCAGAATGTACGGAATGAGCCACAGCTCCAGCACGCTGAATGCCCGGGCGATCGAGCTGATGAAGTCCCTCGGCTTTGCAGGCAGGGAGCACTACACCAGGTATGACGGCGCTACCAAGTTCACGGACGACGTATTCGGCGTGAGATACATATTCGCAACTGACAAGAAAACCGTGCCGTATACGGAAACAGTCCCTGTGGAAACCGACACGGCGATCAAGGTCTACAAAAATGACGACGACCTGGGAATAGCATATCTTGCGGACAAGAACATCATCGGCTACGATATAAACGAATATTCGCCGTTCCAGGCACAGAACAAGCTGGCGCTCATGCTTTCAGACAAGAAGTGCGGCGCGGTGTTCAAGGCAATTGACGATGTGACGTTCGACAGCGAAAATATCCGCATAGGCTCCACGACTGACGCGCATTACAGCTACCGGAAGTCCAACGAGGACGCGGACGCGTGGATATCCTACACCGTCACTGCCCCGGAGGACGGCGCGGTTTATATGTACCTCCCGACCAAGTACGAGCGGGAAACGCAGCTTTACGTCAACGAGATATACCGCGGCAACTACTTCCTCTATGAAAATTACAGCATAGAGTACCTCGGGACATATAAGAAGGGCGAGGAATTCCGCGTTAAGCTGAAGCTGCTTGACGATGTTGTGTATTTCACCAACGCATGGTTCTATTACATTGACGAGTCCACGCTGGCGAAGTTTAATTCCGTAATGCAGGAGATGAACTCCGACACAGTTCTTACGCGCACCGGCGGCTGCACGCTGGAGATTTCAGTGAACGCCGCCGAGGACTGCGCGCTGTTCACGACGATACCCGCCGAGGAGGGGTGGACGGCAACGATAGACGGCGAGCCAGTTCCGCTGGAAACCACGCTGTCCGATTCGCTGATGTGCCTTTCGGTGCCCGCCGGGGAGCACACGATAGTGCTTGATTTTTTTCCTGCGGGAATGCGCACAGGACTGATTCTTTCCGTAGTAGGTCTTGCAGGACTGGGGGCAATGCTGCTTTTCACGGAGTGGCTGAGAAAAATGGACGAACGCCGCCGCAGTGAAGCGGAGGAAGCCAGAAAATCAGAAGAACAGGAGCTTTCTGCGGAATCCGATTCGGACGAAAACGAACAGTAAACTTTAAGGGAGAGCGCCGTGCTCTCCCTTTTGGTATAAAAACAAGGGGCTGAAACCAGCCCCTTAATTTTATTTAAACGTGTTCGTTTATGTACTGAATAAGCTGACCGATCTGCGGTTTGGAGAACTGTCCGTCCGCGCCGACGCTTTCGCCCTTAACGCGCATTTGCTCGTTGATAAGCGAGGAGAACAGGTAAACCGGGATCACCTTGAGCACCGGGTCGTCCTTGATCTGCTTTGTGAGGTGGTGCCCGTCCATTTTGGGCATCTCAATATCGCTGATTACGCAGGATATCTGGTCGAGAATATTCCCGCCGAGATCTTTATGACCGCTGACGTAATCCCACGCATCCTTGCCGTTGTCAAAGTGAACAACGTTCTTGTACCCGGCGTCGTGCAGGGTATTGACGATAAGGGTGTTCAGGAACGGGGAATCCTCAGCAATTACGATGTGCTTGTTTTCCTTGTCTGCGGAGGTGCGGGAAACTCCGGACGTGTCAAACGCAGCGGAGGGATCCATGTCGGAAACTATCTTCTCGAAATCGAGGATAAGCACGATCCTGTCCTTGAACTTTGCAATACCCGTTGCAATGTTGTGAGCCTTGTCGGCGCTCATTGCCGGGGGCTTCTCAATATCCTCCCAGGAAATGCGCTGGATTCCCTTTACAGAGGAAACGTGGAATCCCACGTCCTTTGAGTTAAAGTGGCAGATGATGAGCAGGTCGTGCTCAGGATCCGGGCTTTCCTTGTGGAGAATAGTGTGCAGGTTGATGACAGAAATTACCTTGTCGCGGGGTGTGAATACACCCTCGAACGCGGGGTGAGAATCAGGCACGGGAACCATCTTCTGGTAGTTCATGATCTCGGTGACCTTGGCGATGTTGATGCCGAAGCTCTGTTCGCCGACCATAAATTCAAGCACTTCAAGCTCGTTTGTGCCACTCTCTAAGAGTATATTGCTTTCCATTGCGGACGCTCCTTTGTGTGTGATATTGGGTATCTCCGTACTGGCTGACGTGCAGATACTCTATGATTTATCTATATTATACAACATTCTGTCAGAAAAATCAATAGTATTTGTAAAATTTATTCCGACTTATCCTTGCATTTAATATTTAGGGCGGAGTGCTGCTCTGCGGTCAGCCATTTTCTTGAACCAGATGAAAACAAGAGCCATCAGCGCCAGCAGAACCACCAGCCTGAGGATAAGTCCCACCACGTCAAACGGCGCGATCACCAGCGCATAGACCCTGCCTATCGCGTCCAGGAAGTACAGCGTACCCGCCGCCGAGGCACAGAAAGCCCCGTGCGAGTAATCCTCCATCTGCGCCAGGATAGCGTAGGTCGGCTCCGTCTCCTCGTCCATGTCGCGGATACAGTAAACCGCCCATTTGTCCTCCCGGGGGGCGACAGTGTAGATGTACGGTCCGCTGCCGTAGTGCACCTGCGGAGTACAGCCGCCCTTGATATCGCTCAGGACGTAGGTAATATCCATGTTGAGGTTGTCCAGCACATAGAAGCCGTCTGCGGCGGCAACGTACAGCCTGCCGTTCCAGGAGAGCGGGGAAGAGGGGGAATCGCCGATTTTGCAGAAGGTCAGCGTGTCCTGTTCAAGCGTGCCGTCGCTGTTCAGCCGGAGCTTTGCGGCATTACCCGCTTCCGTGCTGAAGAACACCGCGTATTCTGTGGCGAATGGGTTTCCTGCGATAGTTTCACCCACAGGTATCTGCACGGTCTGCGAGTCGTTCTTGTAGTGGTGGGTATACAGGCTGTCCCCGGCGGCAAAGATGATATTGTCTCCCTGAACTGCGGCTGTGGAGGGCTTTTCGGGAACCTCGCAGCTCCATATCGTGGGAAGCCCGTCGCTGTCCAGGTCAATGCAGAGGAACTCCCAGCTCCCGTCATATTCCACTGAGAAATAGCCCCTGCTGTCCAGAATGGAGCAGTCCGAGGCAATACCGCCGTCAAAGCTGCGGGAGCTTTTTACAGCCAGGGTTTCAGGATCCAGCAGAGCCACGCCGCTTTCCGTTGGCAGAAGCAGCCTGCTGCCAAGCCTTGCGCCGGAGTATTCCAGCGAACATTTTTCTGGAAGCTCGGCGGAGGTAAGCTCCTCGCCGGTTTTTTCGTCCAGGGCGAGGATTCTGTTTTCGCATGGAAGCAGCAGGCGCTCGCCGTCCGGGAGAGGGATACCGCAGTTTTCGCGTTTGATATCGCCGCCCCATTTGATTTCCGTGTATTTGTTGTCGTGCGGAGCCGCCGCAGCGGAAATCAGCCTTTCCTCGCCGCTGAATCCGCTGCCTGCCGCCGAAGCCGTGACGCCCATGAGCGCCAGCGCGGCAGCGGCTGTAATAATGCCGTGTTTCGTAATTATTCACCTCATGAATCTTTTTTATTTGCCGTTTCAGCCGCTTCCTCCACGTTTATCTCGCGTTCCTGTTCGAAGGAGTAGAGATAAAGCTCGATAGTGCGGGAGCCGCATTCCTTCATCAGCAGCGGAAGCACCTTACGGTACAGCATAACCTGCTGGCAGTAGGAGCCCATTTCCTGCTCAAGATTGCTGCGGCTGTCGCTTTTGTAGTCCACGACCACGACCCTGTTTTCCAGGACGTAGAGCATATCAATGCGCCCCTGGAGTATAGCGCGGCTGTCCGGGTGCGCCCCGGAATCCGGCAGAAGCTCGCAGGCGGGAAGCTCCGCAAAAATGGGGTATTCCCGCTCGACCCTCTGCGCGCTGAGCATTTCCCGCCCGAGCCTGCTGAGGAAGAACTCCGTGACCTTCCGGACGAAGGTGGATTTCTTCTGCCCGGCAACGTAGCATTCCTCCGGGGTGAGCATGGAATTTTCAATAAGCTCCGTAATGCCGTTTTCCACGGCAGCCTCCATGTCCTCGCCGGAGTAGTCAGCCCGGAGGGTCTCCAGCGGGAAAAGCTCCATTATATGGTGGTAGGTGTTTCCCACAATGAAGCCGTTTATGCGTATTCCTGCCGTATCGTCCGATATGAACCCGGGGCGGGTCAGCTTCTTGACTGCGGCTTTCTCCCCGGCTCTGTCGGAGCTTTCCGGGTCGTCGCTGAGCTTCAGCGCCTCCTCCGCCTTTCGCGCCTGCTGCTCCTCGCTGCGGTGGGCAAGCTCTGTCACGCTGAAACGGCTTTGCAGCGCCGCGTCATAGCTGTAAGCGTATTTTTTTCCCGTTTCATCGCTGATATACCTGGCGGCGGTTAAGTCGGGCTGAGCCTGCTCCGGGGTTTTCTCCCGGGAGGGCGCGGCAAGGTCGCTTTCCGGTCTGTCGGCAACCTGGATCATCCGCAGCGCCGCTTTTTCCAGCCTTTCCGGGAATTTTCCGGGCTGCTCGGCGTATCGATACATTGACGGGAGTATCCATTCAAGGTAGTTCCTGCCGCTCAGCACGGATTCGGCGGTGTAGCTTCCGGTCATGAGATCGGCGCATTTCTTTGCGGGACAGCAGCCGACCATAATCAGCTTTTCCTCCGCGCGGGTCATTGCAACGTAAAGCACCCGGAGCTCCTCGCCCTTCTGCTGGCGTTTGACCGACAGCTTTGCCGCGTTGAAGCCCAGGGAGTATGCGAGCCTGCGCTGCTCAATGAACGCGTTTTTCAGCCCGATTCCGGTGCGGCGGTCGATTATCATGGTGTTGGTGCCGTCGTCGTGCATATTCGCGCCGAGCTGCCCCAGAATCACTATCGGCCACTGTAACCCCTTTGAAGCGTGGAAGGTCATCAGCTTGACGGAATCTGCCGCTTCCTGCGGGACTGCCGCTTCTTTCAGGCTGCTTATGCTGCTCTTCATTGAGTCCGTGTAGCGCAGGAAATCGTTGAGCGTGCCGCCGCCGTATTTCTCGAAATCCTTGGTGTAGGTCAGCAGATACCTGATGTTTGCAAGCTTCTTGTTTCCGCGCTCGTAGGTGGAAATAACGGAGAACAGGTCTGTGTTGTCGTAGATGTGCCGTATCAGCCTTTCGACTGAGTTGTTAGCCGCAAAACTGCGGAAATCCATGTAGTCTGCTGCGAATTTCATGCATTTTGCAAGCCCGGCGTCCGGCACCTGCTTCTTTCTGAGGGCGCTTCGTATTCCGTCAATCTCCTCCGGGACGTAAACCGTGCCGCAGTAGCTGCCCGCGGCGTCCATTATGCAGCCGAAAAGCGACTGCCCGGAGAAGAAGCCGTATACCTTGGCCATATCAACGTCCTCAACTGAATTATCGCTGGGAGCGGACCCTCCGCCGGGAGCGGGCTCGTATGCCAGAATACCGAGCCTTGCAAGCGAAAGCTCGTTTGCCGTGAAACCGTAGAGAGGCGACATCAGCACAGGGAGCAGGTGCTCGTCAAGCTGCGGATTGTCGATTATTTTCAGATAGCTCAGGATAAGGTTTATCTCGTCCGCCTGGAGGTAGTCCCCGGTATCTGAAGCGGCGGGAATGCCCACGCTTTCAAGCTCCGCCTTGTATTCGCCGATGTGGATCTTGTTCCTCAGCAGTACTGCGAAATCGCTGTATGTGCAGGGGCGGCTGCCGCCGTTTTTGTCCTTGACCCGGAAGCCATCCGCGACCATGCGGCTGATGAGACCGGCGGTGTACCGCGCCTCGGATACGGCTGCGCCGGGCAGCTTCTCAGAAGCGGGAACCTCTGCGTTTTCCCCGGGGAGCGGCTCCTTTGCGGCTTCGTCAGCCTTTTCCTGCGGCGGCTTTTTCCTGGTGTATTGCAGGATATGCAGCTCGGAGGAGTAGTCGCAGTCGTTGTCCTCAAAGGCTGCGCCGGGAATGAGCTGGTTGTTGTCGGAGTAATCCACGTCGCCGTATGTCCGGGTCATGATACCCTCAAACATTGCGTTGACCGTGCTGATAACGCTTTCGCGGCTGCGGAAATTCCGGTTCAGCGGGAGCTTTTCAAAGCCGCTGCCGTCCTCGCAGCACCGTGCCATTATCTCCGGATTACCGCCCCGGAACGCGTAGATCGACTGCTTGATGTCCCCGACAAAGAACAGGTTGCTTTTCTCGCGTGAAATGGTGCTGAAAATGGTGTATTGCAGGTCGTTCGTGTCCTGGAATTCATCTATGATTATGCAGCGATAGCGCTGGGAAAGCGTGCCGCGCAGCTCGCTTCCGGGTCTGCGGAGCTCCTCCAGCAGCATTTGTTCGCAGTCGGCAAAGTCTACCACCGCCGCCTTGCGCTTTATAGCGCGGAATTCCGTTTTCAGCCGCTCCACCAGTACGACCAGCGCGGACAGCGCCTTTAGCTGGTTTACTCTCTCCAGTTCAAACGCGGCGCTGTCATAGCCGAGGTCGGAATTGAGCGTGACAAAGCATGCGACAGCCCTTTCCATTGCGGTGAGCGCTCCGCTTTTGTTGGCGGTGTCGCTGCCGCCGGCTCGCTTTACCGACGAGCGGTCTATGACCGGGATAGGCGTTCCGTCAAGCTCCTTGTGGAATCTGTCCAGGCCGTCGAATGTAGGAGCGGCACCGCAGAGGTATTTCCTGCAAAGCCTGTCCAGAAGTGTGGCGTAGCCTTCCACTTTTTCCAGCATGGCGTTCAGCGATTCCGCTATTTCCGGCTTTACGATGTTCCCGGTACATTCCCTGGCGCGTTGGACGTTTTTGTTTATTGTGGCAAGGATATCCGGAATATCCCGCACGATGAACGGCAGGAAGAATCCCCCAGCCCTGTCGCGGCTGGAGAAAACCCCGGCGCAGTCGTTGAGCCACGCGGAGCGGTCTGCCAGGGAGGTAGACTTATAATAGATGTTCTTTACATCCTTGCGTAGCTCCTCGTCGTCCGTGAAAGAGTATGTTTTCAGGAGCTGTTCTCTCGCCGAGGTTCCGTCGTCCTCCAGGGCTCCGCCGAAGCCCGCGATTTTTTCCCGCAGGTCGGCAAGGAAGCTCTCGGAGTAGAAGTACTCCATAGTGTTGTCCAGTGCACGGTTCATCATAACGGTGGCTCTGCCTTCCTCCACGATGGAGAAGTTCACCGGCAGGTCGAATAGCTGCGGGTTATCCCGGAGCACTCCCAGGCAGAAGGAGTTGATCGTCCCGATGTAGGACGAGCGGAACTTAATGAGCTGTTCCCGTGGGATTCGCCCGCTGCCCGCAGAGCGCGAGGCTTTCTCAATAGCCTGGGTCATTCTGGTGCGGAATTCCTCAGCGGCGTTGCGCGTAAAGGTGAGTATCGCGAAGCTGTCCGCCGGCACCGGCTGGATATTCTGCTCCTCGTTTCCCCTTATTAGCGTGACCACGCGCTCAATGAGCAGGGCGGTCTTGCCGCTCCCGGCTGCTGCGGAAACGCAGGCGGAGCGGTCTGTGGGGTAGTTTATTGCTTTAAGCTGGTCGTCTGTCCATTTCATTGCGCTCATTTTCATTCACCTGCCTGTCCGCTGCCGCCCGCTTTTTTCTTCCGTGTGCGGGTGGAGCTTTTCTTTTCTTCCGTGCTGTCTGTATTCTCCGGCTTGGGAGCTTTCGGGATAACCAGCCTTTCGGTCACCGTGTCGTCCACATAGCAGCCGTCCGGCGCGGTGCGTCCGCATAGCTGCTTGAATGAGCAGTAGTCGCAGGCGCTGCACCTGCTTTCAGATTTCGCGCTGCCGTCCTTGTATATTGTTGGTATGGCGGAAACATCGCCGCCGTACAGCTTTGAAAGCACGCGTTTAGTCTGCCCGAGAACTAGCTCCGTCAGTTCCTTGAACTGACCGGGGGCGGGGCTTGCGTCCTCGCCGGGGATAAGGTCGCCGCTGGTGAGCGCCTTTTCGGTTTCCGGCGGAGCACCGCCGTACACAGAACGGATATACCCCTCCGCGAACATATTCTGTTCCTCTTCGGTGGAGTCCGTCCGGACGTACATATCGCTGGGAAGATGCCCGGTGGCGATCAGCTCCATCAGCGGGGAATCCGACATGGAAGCGCCGGTCATTTTCGCGGAGAAATAGCCCAGTCCCCCCGGAGAAATACCGCCGTTCGCGCTGCATAATGCAATCAGATAAACGAGCGTCTGCGTGTTAATTCCGTACAGCGCATTTGAGATTTTGAACCTGTGGCTGCCCGTCTTGTAGTCCACAACGCGCAGATAGTCCTTTCCGTCGTCGCCGTGGAACATATCAATGCGGTCAACGACTCCGATGATATTCACGCTTTTATCGCCGTTCACCTTTACCGACAGGGGTGAGAGCTGCACGCTGTCCGCTGTGAGCGGCTGTATGCCGGGCTGCCCCGTTCCGGCGGGCGGCGCGGAGACCTCCGGAAGCTTTTCCCGGCGGCTGTCCCTGAATTCAGCCTCGAACAGCACCGGGCGGTATTTCCTGCTCCTGAACTCCATCTGGAGTAGCTCCAGCAGGTCGGCGCACCGCAGCTCCAGCCCCCGGAACATATAGTTGAAAGAGTTGCTGCGATACTCCTCGCCGCCGAGGTGGTTCGCGGCGTAGTCGTCAAGGTAAGTCCTGGATATGTTCCGGAGCTCGTCCTTTGATAGTTTGAAGAACTCCGGCATACGCGCGCAGTAATCCCGCAGCACGTTTTCCAGCACATGGTGAACGGCGCTGCCGACGTCGTTGTTGTTCGCGTTCATCGGAGTGCGTATCCTGATTTTCAGTCCGTTCTCGCAGAAATACAGGAACCTGCACTTGCTGAGCCTTTCCAGCTTTGTCGCGGCTATATCCTGCGAACGGAAAAGCTTCGCGGCAACTCCCGGCTCCAGCCGGTGGAGGAACGCCGTACTGCGGGAGCGCACCAGCCCGTCCAGATGGTCTGCGTATTCGCTGTCGCCGGAAAGCTCCATCGCCTTTCTGAGCGTGGCGAGCCGCGCGGGGTCGTTCCCGCCGAACTGGGAGGCGTATCTTGCCCGCAGCGCCTTTTTCGTGGAGCAGTAGAATTCGTCTCCGAATCGCCGCAGGTCGCCCGCGTATTCAGTGGTAAGCCCGCTGAACCTCGCGAGCAGGTCGGTTATCACCTCGCATGGGGACATAGTCCCGCCGGACAGGTCGGCTGCGGAATAGCACAGATACAGCCTGTCGGTGGCGAGGGTCAGCGCACGGTAAGCCTGATATCTGCTGAAGCTGTATTTTTCCTCCTGCTTCATGGAGAGCTTCAGCTGCGTTTCGCTGAGTATCTCCGCCTCGTATTCCGAGAACAGCCCGAAGCTTCCGCTGGGGTCGGGGAATTTTCCGTAGTTCGCGCCCACTATGAACACCACGCGGATACCGTCCGCGCGGGTGCGGCTGGTGTCTCCGAGTATGACGGAATCCGCAAGCTGCGGCGGAAGCGCCAGGTCGGTCTGCGAACATATATCCCGGAAAAGCGTGTAGTATTTGTCCGGAGCAAGCTTATTTTCGCCTATTCCGGTGCAGATCGCTTCAAAGATCTTCACCAGGATATCCCACAGCGTGGAGGCGTTTTTGTCAGCCCCCAGCACGGAGCTTTCAATGCCCGCCTCGTCAAACAGGAAGCCGCATATCTCCCGGGACAGCCAGGCGGCGGTGCACCTGTCCTCCTTTAAGGCGGCGAGTATCCTCTCCCGCAGTTCAAGAACGGGGACAACGGCAAGCTTCCTGACCTTTTCGGCGCTCACGGCAAGCTTGCTGTCGCGTTCGCTCATTCCTGTGCCGGCGAATTCCTGACCGAGCTTCTGCCCGGTTATGCGCCAGTGTGTGACGTAATTGTCGAAGCAGTCTATTTCGTTGATGTACAGACTTCTGTCGTATTTTTTCACGATGGACTGTCCATTCTTCTCCACAGTCCTTTCGCAGCGGACGTGCAGGAAGCTGTTCCTGATGTAGCTCAGGAAATTCTCCGCAGACGGGTCGTCAATCAGTTTCAGAAGCGAAAGCACAAGGTTTGTCAGTGGCGCGTTGAGGATAGATTCCGGTATATCGCAGAACATCGGGATATCGTATTTCGTGAAGGCGCTTTCGGCGGGAGTCCTGTAAGCGGCGGGGTCTGTGCTGAGCACGGCTATCTGGTTGTAGCGCAGCCCCTCGCGGTTTACAAGGCGCTTTATCTCGGCGGCGGCGAATTCCATTTCTGCGTAGATATCGTCAGCCTTGACAATGCGGAGCGCTGAGATCTCGCCCTCGTCGCACATATCGCCGTTCCATAGCAGACCGCAGGCGCGCAGCAGGCCGTCCGCCATTCTGCGGGAGTTATCGCGGCAGGCTTTCGGAATACCGCCCTGGGAGATACGGTCTATCTCGGCAAGCACGGTGGTGAATATATCGCGCCCGTCGTCCTTGTCCGCAACAAAGGCGAAGCAGGAGCTCTGCGCCCGCTCTGATACCGCACGCATCAGCCGGAGCTGACTGCCGGAGAAGGAGTTGAACCCGTCCACGAATACGTTTTTGTCCCGGAAATAGCCGTGTCTTACCGCCAGGTCGGCGGCAAGCATGGTCATGTCCAGCTTGTCGGTGTACTGGCTGGAAAGCATCTGGTCGTACTCCGTGTAGAGCGCGCAGATGTCGGTCATTTTTTTCAGCAGGGCAGGGGACTGCCCCTTAGCCTCGTCAGTATCCAGGAACTCCCGGAATACCTCACAGCTTATGCCCTCGGTTTTCAGCAGGGACACGGTTTTCACCATCTGCGCGGCGAAGCCCTGTCTTTTTGCAAGCCTTCCCAGGGAGGAAAGCTGCACGCCGCGGTTATGTATCGCCTGATACATTATGACGTTCTTGGTTATATCGTCCGCAGGCGGCTTGCCCTTCTGGTAGGTTTTCACGATTTCGTCCGAGATACGCGCGATGGTTCGCACGCTGATATTCGGGAACGAGGTTGTGAGGTTCCTTGCGGCGCACCTGCGGAAAAGAGCCTTTTCGGTCTCGAAAACGAACTGGTCGGGTACTATAACGATCGCGTTTCCATCGTCCCGGATAGTATCCATTACCTTGTCGTAGAGCATTCCTGTCACATCTGCGCAGGCTTTTCCGGTGATGATCTCTGGCATTATCTTTCCTTTCCGCCGACTGCTGTGTATAGATAGCAGCGACCCCTTTTTCCTGTTTGTGTAATAAGCCCGGCGGCTCTGAGCACCTCAAGTCTGAGCGAGCTTTCAGGCTCCTTTGCGATTTTGCAGAATTCCTTTTTGGTGAACTCCTGCGGAAGTCCCTCCGGCATGAGGAAGCGCAGCCCCTCCGGCAGAGGAACGATATCCTCCCGCACAAGCTCCAGCGGGATTTTTGCGATGTCCAGCTTTTTTCTGGAGTATCTGTTTCGCATATCCGGCTTCTGCTCTCCGCTGCCGGCAACGCGCTTTTCGGTGCAGAGCCGCGCGATTATCAGCGTAATGCGGCTGTCCCGGAGGAACTCCCTTATTGAATATAGCTCCTGATACAGCTTCTGCCGCTGGTTCACCGCCCGGAAACGGGATTCCGAGATCACCTCCCCGGTGTCGCGGTTTATGTAGACGGTTCTCGTCCTGACCTCCACCGGGTGGACTATCGTGACGTGCGCCGCCTGGGTGAACGCGGCAAGTTTTTCTTTCAGTGCGCTGAGTTTGCGGGTCTGTATCTCAAAAATACCGTCCTCGGTCACTGCGTCCGCGTAGAATTTCCCGATCCTTATTTCCTGGTCGTCGGAGTACGGCGCATAGTAATTCTTCAGCGCCGCATGGATAAGCTTTTCGTTCTGCGTGCCAACGGAGCCGTGCATGCCGCGCACGCGGGTCATTGCGGCGCTGAGCGCCTGGGAGAACCTGCCGCTGTCGGTCTGTACGGCGCTCTGCCGGGGAGCGTCCGGGATAATGCCGTTTTCCCGGGCGATGAATTCAGCGACGGCACCCTCCTCGCAGCTGCCGATAACGCAGTCGGAAATGGCTTTCAGCTCCCCGCAGGAATTCGATACGCACACCCCGAGATCCGCCGCCTTTATCATGGAAATGTCGTTGGTGTTGTCCCCGAAGCAGACGAGACGGTCGGCGCGTGTCAGCTCCATGACCTGCAGCAGCGCGGCGGCCTTGCTGGCGTTCCGGCTGAATATCTCGTACCAGATAACGCCCTTTTCGTAGGTGTCCTCCATGACGTTGGTGGCGAATCCGTTATCCCGGCTGAACGTCTCGTCAAGAAGCTCGTACGGCAGCTTCGGGTTGAACAGCGTGAAGTAAAACACGATCCCCTGGAACAGCTCTTCCCGGGAGTTCACCGGGCGCAGCCGCTTGTCTCCCCGCCGGGAGGCAACGTAGCCTTTTACGTCCTCGTACCTGTCCGCAAGGTAGCTGACGCGCTCCCTGCCGTCAATGTAGGAGTAGACGAGCGGCGCCAGCTCATGCCGGTCAAAGAACTCCACCGCCCTGCTAAATGAAGCGGCGCTGAACACGTTTTCCACAATGTGCTCCCCAGTTCGCGGGTCAATGACGAATACCCCGTTGAAGGTAACAGCGGGGCAGGAGAGGTGAAGTTTTGCGACAAGCGGCGAGGCGCTGGAAAAGGAGCGCGCGGTCGCGTAGGTAAAGAGCACTCCGCTGTCCGTGAGCCTGTTCAGCAGCTCTGCGGTTTCATCTGAAATGCTCTTGTCGGCTCTCAGGAGGGTTCCGTCTAAATCTGTGGCGTAAAGGGTCATTTTATCTCCGTGGTCAGTCGCGCAGCGCGTCAACGAATCTGTGGCTTAGCATATATTCTCTGAGCTGCTCCAGTGTGGGAAGTCCCGCGTTGTCGCTGGAATTCTGTATCTGCATACTTCCCACGGCGTTGGCGCGGAATACGGCTTCGCCAAGGGGGATCTCCTCGCAGATACCGCTTATCAGCCCTGCCGCGAATCCGTCGCCAGCGCCCGCCGTGTCGATGACGGAATCCGCCTGGAATGTTGGCGCAACGCCGCTTTCAACATGGCTCTTGTAGTAAGCGCCCTGCTTTCCGAGCTTTACGACGACCTTTTTCGTGCCGAGTTCAAGGTAACGCTCGGCTATCTCCTCCGGCTCGGAAAGCCCGCAGAGGGTCTGCGCTTCCTTTAAGCTGGGCAGGAATACGTCGGAATCCGCCGCGAATTCGTTGATAAGGGCGAGGGTTTCCGGCGAGGAATTCCAGAGCTGGCAGCGCAGGTTCGGGTCGAACACAACGGTTATCTCGTCCGATTTTGCACGCTGGACAAGCCTCCGTGCAGCCTCGGCTGCGGACGCGGAAATCGAGGGGAAAATTCCGGTGAAGTGCACCGCTCTGATGTCGGAAAGGTCGAGCCGGTCAACGTCCTCCCGGCACAGGAAGGAAGCCGCCGAATCCTGCCGGAAGTAGTATATCTCGTGCTTTCCCGGCTCCGCCTTGCTCTTCATCATGGCTCCGGTCAGGTGAGCCGGGTCGGTGATGATAAGGTCGTCAGGGATCCCGTTTTTCCGCATGAACCTGCGTATCCGCACAGCCCTAGGGTCGCTGCCGAGCCTTGTCATATAGCGAGGGCAGAGTCCCAGCCTTGCAAGCCCAACGGCAACGTTTATTTCCGCGCCGGAAACGCTCGCCCGGAATTTCGTCACGTCCGCAAGGGCGCCCTCCTCCTCTGCGAGAAGCAGCTCCATTGGTTCGCCGATAAGAAGTACCTTGTCCATTTTTTTCTCCTGAAACATTTTAGTCATTAAATATAACAGCGGTCTGGGAATAGTATGCTCGTTCCGCCCGGAAGTCTGCAGTAATAAAAACATACTATATACATTATAGCAGATTTTTCTGATAAATCAACCCATTTATCGACATAATTTCAGGAAAAAAGGCTTTTCGGTGCATCGGCAGAAATTTAGGGCGGTCATAGCCGCCCCAGATTTTTATTGCTCCATCTGCTCGATCATGCTTTCCGCGAACACCGCGTAGCCCCGCGTCGGGTCGTTGAGGAAAACGTGCGTCACAGCCCCGGCAAGCATGCCGTCCTGTATTATGGGGCTTCCGCTCATTCCCCGGACTATACCGCCGGTCTGTTCAAGCAGGCGCGGGTCGGTTATCCGTATTACCATGCTCTTGGTGCCGCTCAGCGCGCAGAGGTTGATTTTCTCTATCTCTATGCTGTATTCCTGCGGCTCCTGACCGTTTATCGTTGACAGTATCACCGCCGGGCCGCATTTTACCTCCTGCCGGAAAGCCATCGGTATCGCCGCCTGACCGGGTATTTCCGACAGCTCCCCGAAAACCCCCACCGGGGTATTTGCAGTCAGGCTGCCGCAGCTCCCGGAGCACAGGTCGCCGCACAGCTCTCCCGCCTCTCCACCGGTGCCCTTGACCGCCCCGTAGATCTCCGCTTTCGTGACCTCCCCGCTGGAGAGCGGCATAAGCTCTCCGGTGGTGACGTCGCTGACCGGATGCCCCAGCCCGCCGAAGCGTCCGGTTTCCGGGTCGCAGAACGTCATGGTTCCAATGCCCGCGGAGCTGTCGCGCACCCATGCTCCTATGATCAGCCGCTCGTCTGAAATCTCCGGCTTCAGCTTGACGCACATCTCGCCGTTTTTCCGCGTGAGGATTATCGTGCTTTCCTCCGGAACGGTCTGCACTGCCTCGGAAATCTCCGCGTTGGTGCTCACCGTTATCCCGTTCACGCTGGAAATCACGTCCCCGGCGCGTATTCCCGCCTTTGCCGCCGGAGAGCCGCCGTTCACTGAGATCACCATGACCCCGTCCGTCCTCAGCTTTATCCCGAACGGAGAACCGCCGGGAATCAGCATACGCCGTTCCTCAGCATTCAGCTCGACTGATTTTATGCGCATTTCCCCCAGCGCAAAGCCGTAGCCGTCGCCGCACTCCACAAGCTGCGCGCCGCATATATCTCCGTGGACTTCCGCCCCGGTCTGCGCGCTCAGCTCCCCGGGAAGCGCCGCGTAATAAAATCCGAGCACTCCCGCTGCCGCCGCGATCAGCCAGCCGAATACCCCGGATATGATTTTTCCCGCTTTTTCCATCACTTCACCCCGAAATCTGAAAATCAGAGAATTTCTCTCACGGTGTTACTATTTGCAGACCCGGGGATTTTATAAAAGGAAATAAAAACAGACAACGCCGCTTGTTCGTCCGCTGGGTTTATATATAATGTTGAAAATATTATTTCCGGTTTTGCAGGTAGAAATTCCGAGAAAAATATTTTTCACAAAATGTAATATATACTTGACATTGTGGAAATTATGTGCTACAATAATATCGAGGTGAGATCATGGCAAAAAATCTCAGGCTGAAAGCGGCGCGGGCGGCGCTTGATCTGTCGCAGGACGCGCTTGCCAGAAAGGTCGGGGTCACCCGACAGACGATAAACGCTGTGGAAAACGGCGACTACAATCCCACGATAAACCTGTGCGTTTCGATATGCAGGGCGCTGGGGAAGACCCTTGACGAACTTTTTTGGGAAGAGGAGGAACACAAATGAGCATGAAGAGCTTTGACAAATTCTGTGAAAACATTATACTCGGGGAGCCGGCTTCACAGAAAGAGATTTTCGACGAACGCCAGAAGCTGCAGCGCACGCAGCTTACGGTCGAGGCGCTGCTTGTGTATGGAATCATGTCCGCGATTGCGGTAATGGCAAACGAAATCGGATATCAATGGTGCGAGGGGAATTTTGAACTAATGGTGCTTTGCATGGCTCTTTGCCTGCTGTGGTGGGTCGTCAGGAACGCTTCAAAGGGGAGCTTGTTCGGAGTATCGGGAAAAGGCACGGAATATTCTGCTATAATTGCGCTGATCTGGATTCCATATTATGTGTCCACTTTTTTCCTGAACCCGGAAAAGGAATTCACCGTTATAAGCAGCGGAATGTTGTCCAATGAATTTGTTGTTTCCACTGCATTTATATTTTATTTTGCTGCCGCGATCGTCACCCTGATTTTAAAAAACCGTGAAAACAAAAGAGAAAAATCATCAAAGTGAGCGTATGTCCCGGACATTTGAAATGCCCGGGATTAATCCTTTATATAAAAGTTACATTTATGGTTGACAATACAGATTAAATATTGTATAATAATAACAGAACATTAGATTGATTACCCACGGGCTTTATGCCTGTGCTCTTTTTGCGCTCATGGGAGGCATTCATTTGAAAATATGCGTTGCCCAGACAGATATAGTGTGGGAAAATAAGGCTGACAACTTTGAAAAGTGCAGACGGTTCACGGAACAGGCGGCGGAGCGCGGCTCCCGGCTGGTCGTATTCCCGGAACTGTCGCTGACCGGATTCACGATGGACGGTTCGCTGGCTGAACCCCCGGACGGGGAAACTGTTCAGCGTTTTTCGGAGCTTTCTCAGGAATCCGGCGCCGCAGTCGGATTCGGCTTTGCGTGCCGGGAAAACGGCAGGATAACAAACCGTTTCTGCATTGCGGACGGGGGACAGGTGATCGCGCAGTACGACAAGCTCCACCCGTTTTCCTACGGCGGGGAGTGCGCGCTGTATTCTCCCGGCGGCAGGCTGGTCACAGCGGAGCTTTCCGGCGAAACGGTGGGGCTTACCATATGCTACGACCTGAGATTCCCGGAGATTTACCAGAAGCTGTCGGAAACCTGTTCGCTGATACTCGTTATTGCAAACTGGCCGGACAGCCGGAGCAGCCACTGGAAAACGCTCCTCAGAGCAAGGGCGATTGAAAACCAGTGCTATATAGCCGGCTGCAATCGCTGCGGGAACGGCGGGGGACTGGATTATTCCGGCGACAGCGCTGTTTATTCCCCGGCGGGGGAGTTAGCCGCCGCTTCTGAGCCGTACAAAGAACAGCTCGTTTTCGCAGAAATAAGCGGGGAAGAGTGCCGGAAGATACAAAGCGGATTCCCGGTGAAAAAAGACAGAAGATTCGAGATATACAGAGATTTTTACGTTAGGTAAGGGGTGTTTTTCGTGGAGATCGGACAGAAAACGGAATGGCTGAAGCCTGAACGTATTCAGAAGCTGTATGACGGACATAAGAGCCATTTCGGAATGAACAGGCTCCTTATAATAGGAATAGGCAGGAACGGAACGGACTGCGCCCTGCATTGTATGCACATCACGGAAAAGCGCTTCGGCAGCGACCCGAAAAAGGTGCGCTTCCTGTGCATAGGGGAGCAGAAGCAGCTTGAAGGCGCATCGTATGAGGGCAGCGTTCCCGCAGACGGGGATATTCTGCCGATAGTGCCTGAGGACGCAATATACAAGTACCTGAACAATCCCGCGAAGCTTCCGGGCGAGGCGCTGGACTGGTTCGACCAGGGGCTGAAGAATTATTCTCCCGCGACCCCGACCTATGGACTGAACAAGCGCCAGTGCGGTCGAATCGCACTGTTTCATATGCTGAAACCGCTGATAAAGCTCAGCGGGGAGATACTTGCTGGCTTCGGCGGGGGCGACAAGCCGCTCGATATAATCGTCACCGGAAACCTTGGTGATACGTTCTTCGGCGGAATGTTCATTGACGTCGCGTATATCATGGGCAGGCTCTTCGCGGACGTTCCCTATCCCGTGAGAATAAACGGCTACCTCTTTGCGGCGGATACTGCCGCGCTGATAGAATCCGACGCCAGGGATATCGGCGGCTATTCCGCGAACACCATCGTTGCAAAGAGCGAGCTTGACAGATTCCAGCTTCACCACAAGCATTTCCGGCAGAAGTATTCTTCCTCCTTCGAGGTGGACTCCGACAAGCCGCCGTTCAACGCGTGCTTTCTTATCCCGGCGGCGGAGAGCTACGACCTCACTATGACCATGACCGCCGAGAAGATACTCAGCCGCATGGAGGTGCTTTTCAGCAAGGACGACGACGCAGAGCGCATAATGTCCTACAATATGCTGAAGGCTGACGAATCCCACGAATTCCGCTATCTTGCGTTCGGCGCAAAAGTGGCTGAGGCTCCCCTCGGGAAAATTATGTCTTACCTCAGCGTGAAGCTGTTTACCCGGCTGAATCACACGCTGAACGCTAACAACGTCGGGCTGGAGCTGCTCAACAGATACAAGGCGCTTGTCACTCCGAACGAGGAATACGTCGCCTCCAAAAGCGGCAGCGTTCCCAAGCTGGATTTTGACGAGCGCATGAACCCCGCGTTCTCCGTGAAGTCGCTGAGGGGCAGCAACGAGGAGGCGCTCTCGGCGGTGGAGACGTGGATAAGCTCGCTGAAAGCGGCTGTAATGAACGGCTCCGCCGAATGTGCGAAAACTATCTCGGACAGCGTTATCGCCGACTGCGAGTCAGCCAAGACTGATTTCGGCAAGGGACCTTTTTACGCGCAGGAGATACTGAAAAAGTGCTTTGCCGAAATTCGCGTTGCCTCCGCGAAGCTGAAATCTGACCTGGACGACAACAAGGAGCAGGTGGAGCGCACCCGCATCCTTGAACGGAACGCAATGAAAAAGCTGAAAACGGCGATTTTCGTAAACAAGGCGGTGGAGCAGTACCTCTTTGAACTGAACGGCTACGCCGTGGCAAGCGCGACAGTCGCCGTGACAAAGCCTATGATTGATTTCTACGAGCAGCTTCACGGACTGCTGAACGATTATTACACGAATGTGCTCCAGAAAGCGATCGAACCGTTCGAACAGATCTCCGTGAACCGCGGCGGCATTATCGACGGCATTAACGCGGAAGCCTCCGTAGATTCCTGCGTAGGGGAGCTGTTCCCGCTGGACGAAAGGGTGCGCGAAAAACTTGACGAGCTTTCGGAAAGCGTTCCCAGGGAGAAGCTGGAGCAGTACTTCCGGGAATCCGGAATTCTCGACCTGCCGGAGGATGATGAGAAGGCTCTTGCGCGGGCGGTCACCAGAATTCTCCGCCAGTGCTTTGACAAGGAGCTTTCCATGGACGTGAACGAGCTGTGCGAGTATTTCGGGCTGGAGAACATGGTCGGCACCGCGATAGAGGAATGTATTGCGGGTTCGTCCGTCAAGGCTCCGGTGGAGGATAAGTTCTCCATCACGAGGGTGGTCTGCCCGCGTTCCGTCCGCCAGGAGGATATTGCAGAAGTAAGAAAGTCCCGTCACGGTATTTCCTATATCTGGAACGGCTCTGTGTGCTCCCACTTTACCGGTGCGGCGGCGATATGCGCAGGCGCGCGGCTGGAGGATTTCAACGGCTATCAGCAGTGGGAGAATATGCATTACGCGTATGTTAACGACTCCCTTAAAAAGCACGGAATACACATCTTTGCATGATGGCGGTTCCAAAAAGGTAACAGATGACAAAAAATATTTTTTCGGACGGAGTGCTGGTTTACGACAGGTATTACTGTTCACGGCCGAACACTCCGCTTCTTATAATAAAAAGGGCGCTGCTTGCGGTGGTGTTCTGCGCCTGCTCCATGCTGTTCATTCTCACGGAGTTCAGATTCCCGGTGAGCCTGCCTGTCATGGGCGCTGTCTGCGGCGTTAGCTGCTTGGTTTTTTCGGCGCTTTTCGTCTTTGTGAAAAAGCGTTTTGCGATTCCTGCGATACTGCTGATTTCGGCTGCCGCCGTTTGGTGGAATTTCGAGGCGCTGGCGAAAAAACTGACCTACTTCGCGGACGCGTGTATGCTCCTTGTGGAAGGGCGGTTCCTTTATCCGCGAAGATTCCTTTTCCACCGGGGCGAAGTCCTTGACGCTGCGAATCCCGCGTATGTCGAGGGAGTCGCGCTTGGCACGCTGCTGATGTGCCTGCTTTACAGCCTGATAATTTCAGCCTGCTTTTCCGGCAGGCTTGTTCCTGTTCCGGCGGCGCTGCTGTTTACGGCGCTGTGCGTTCCTACGCTGATCTCAGAGCGGCTGGAGTTTTCGCTGTGGCTCATTCCGGCGCTTGCCGCCCTTGCCGCAGCCTTCGCGATAAGAAAGAACTATTCCGGCGGCCTTGCGGTGAAGCACAGCGGGTCCTCGGATTACCGCCGACGGATAAGGCGCGAGGAACGCTCGTTCATGAAGCGCGTTTCCGGCGCGCCATATTTTAAGCGGCTGCAGATGACGTGCAACTACCGCAACAAATATTTCAGCACCGGACTGTACTGCGCGGCGCTTGTTTCAGTGTGCCTTGCCGCAGCGGCTCTTGCAATACCGGAGGGCGGCAGCATCGACTACACCTCCGTGTACGAGTTCATAACCAGCCTTGCTTCGGACAACAGCGCAGGTCAGTCGCCGTTTGAGGAGGGCGCAGCCTCTGAATACTTCACCCAGGCGGGCGCGGAGGAAAAGGACTCCCTGAACATTATTTCCCCGGGCAGGGGAGAGCGCGAGATAATCTGCGTGACCTACACCGGGAGCCGCCCGGTCTACCTGCGCGGCGATATCGGTATTGACTTCAACGGAGCTTCCTGGAGCACTGCCGTCAGCAGCGAGCCGGAGCAGTGGAGCTCCAGTGGGCTGAAGGAGAATTACCGTCCCTGCGAGGGGAGGGTAATCTCCGCGCTGCTCTCAGCCACTGGATATGGCAGTTCCGAGCCGCTTATAACATCATCTGATGTGAACATTGAATATCTGTGCGACACGAATGTAGTGTTCCTGCCGCCTTACACTGCGGAGTATTCATTCTACAACAGCGACAGCTTCGACGTTTATTCAGACTATGCGGTGAGGGTCAGGGACGAGGCTGGCGGTACCGTGAATTCCGTGCAGTGCACGGCGCTTGTCCCGGTCTATACCAGCAACGAGCGTTATGACGGAACCCCCGAGGCAGTGGCGGAGCTTGATTCAGCGTTTGAATCGGTTATGTGCCTGCCGGACGACATCTATTCTTCTGTCGTGCCGGAAATGCGGGCGGAGCATATCCTCAGCGACTACGAGGATTATGTTGACCAGACGTATAGTTCAGTTCCGTCAGATTTCAGCGCTGACCTTGAGGAATATATTCAGCGCACTATTGAGTACATTCTTGACAATATCGAGCAGGAATACGACTTTGGTTATATTTCAGAGGCGGAATACAGGTACAGAACTGCGGACGCAGTCGCGGATTACCTGCGCACCCACTACACCTATTCGCTGGACGGAAGCAACAACAGCCGCAACCCGGTCATGCAGTTCCTGAACGACACGAAGCGCGGTCACTGCTCGCTGTATGCCAGCGCCATGACGCTGATACTGCGCCAGCGCGGTATTCCGGCGAGATACTGTACAGGCTTCTATGTCGAGGGCGAAAACGGCAGGAATTCCGTTGTCCTGCGGGAAAAGAACCTGCACGCGTGGGTGGAGGTCTACCTCGGGCAGTATGGCTGGGCGACCTTCGACCCCACCAGCTCCTCGGCGTACCCCGACCGTGCCCCCGCAGACGAAATCGACGCGCCCCCGGAGCTGACCGGAGAGCCTGCCGCAGCAAGCCGGGAATCAACGCAGGCGGCTGCTTCAGAGGAATATTTCACTTATGAGCCGGTTCTGAGCCAGGATACTGCTACAACTGAATCGGCGACCACGGAGGAAACAGCGGAGGTGCTCCCGCCGGCTCCCACGATGCTTGATTCGCTTCGTCCGTTTATTCCGGCCGCGCTGGCTGCCCTGGCGGCGATCGCAGTCCTTGCAGGCGTCCTGGTATGGCTCAGCGCGCTGAAAAAGTCAGCGTACAGAACGCTTGAAAACCTGAAAGCGGGCGGAAGCGAAGCCTCCCGGACGGTATACCGGCTGATACTTGCCCTTCTTGAGCACAGCGGAATAACTCCCCGGAACGGCGAGCTTCCTGACGATTACTTCCGCAGGGCTGACGAAACCCTTGGCACTCAGCTTTCCGGCTGCGCTGAAATACTCGCCGAGCTGGAGTTCGGCGGCCATGAGCTTAGCGATGAAGCCGCATTGCAGCTTGATTCACAGCTTGAAAGGCTGGTCGATGTCCTGAGACCGTTCCGTTTCCCCGGGAAGGTCGGGATCCTCAGGCTGATAGGGGAATTTACAAAGTTTTATTAAAAATATATAAAAACCTGTTGATTTTTGCAGAAATATTTGCTATAATGGAATCAGTCGATATCGTATGAATAATACGTGTATCAATATATTAGTTTGTCAGAGAGGTGCAGACATGAGATTAATTACACGTTCGGATTTTGACGGGCTTGCCTGCGGAGCGCTTCTGCTCTGCGCCGGCGTTGTCGAGCCGGATTCATGGACATTCGCCCACCCGAAGGATCTCCAGGACGGACTTATCCCTGTTACAGAGAACGACGTCCTCGCAAACGTTCCTTTTGTAGAAGGCTGCGGACTTTGGTTCGACCATCATTCAAGCGAGGAGGAGCGCCGGAAGTACAAGGGTAAGTACAAGGGAGAGAGCCGTATCACACCAAGCTGCGCCCGTATTATATATGAGTACTACGGCGGTAGGGAGCGTTTCCCTAATTTCGACGATCTCATGGAGGCTGTCGATAAGGTGGACAGCGGCAACCTGACCCGCGAGGAGATTCTCAACCCTCAGGGCTGGATACTTATCGGATTCCTTATGGATCCGCGTACAGGCCTTGGCAGATTCAGGAACTTCACTATAAGTAACTACCAGCTTATGGAAAAGCTGTTGAAGTGTTGCGCATATATGTCCACCGAGGAAATTCTCGCCATGCCCGACATCAAGGAGCGTATTGCGCTTTACAACGAGCAGACCGAGAAGTTCAAGGAGATGGTGCACAAGTACACCCGCACGGAGGGCGATGTTATCATCACCGACCTGCGCGGCGTTGACCCCATCTACACCGGAAACCGCTTCCTGATATACAGCCTTTATCCTGAGCAGAATATTTCCTGCTGGATAGTTAACGGCAAGGGCGGAAAGGGCTGCTCCTGCGCGGTGGGCTATTCCATACTCAACCGCACTAGCCATGTAAATGTCGGCTCCCTCATGCTGAAATACGGCGGCGGCGGACATATTGCGGTCGGCACCTGCCAGTTCTCTGACGAGGACATGAAGGAGTGCGTACCTCAGCTTCTCAACGAGCTTGTTAATTATGACAAGCTGTATTCCAACAAGTGATACATATTATGCATATGTCGGGTCGGAATTTTTCCGACCCGATTTTTGATGTAAAATGTACAAAAAGCATTGACTAAATTCACAATTTATGATAAAATAATAATGTATATTTATAAGATAGGATAGAATGAAATGAGCAGAGGAAAGATAATAGTACTAGAGGGACTTGACGGCTGCGGTAAGTCAACGCAGCTTCGGATCCTTGCGGATTCGCTGAGCGCCGAAAGAAAAACGCGGCTTATCAGCTTCCCGAATTACGAAAGCAGCACCGGAAAAGTGGTTTCCGATTACCTTGCCGGGAGTATTCCGTGCGAGGGCAGCGCAGGAGCCTACGCGGCTTCGGGATTCTATGCCTCCGACAGGTATGCAAGCTACGTCACCGACTGGAAGCGCGACTACGAAAACGGCACTGTTATCGTTTCCGGGAGATATACAACATCTAATGCAATATATCAGATGACGAAGCTTCCGCGCCCTGAATGGGACGGATTCCTTTCGTGGCTGTGGGACTTCGAGTACAATAAGCTCCGGCTTCCTGAGCCTGACGTTGTGATGTTTCTTGATATGCCCATAGAGGTTTCGCAGAAGCTGCTTTCCGCAAGGTATGCCGGAGACGAAAGCAAAAAGGATATCCACGAAAGCAACCTTGCTTTCCTCCGCGCCTGCCGCGAGAGCGCGCTTTACACCGCAGAGCGCTGCGGCTGGAAGATGATACGCTGCTCCGACGGGGAAGCTCCGCTGCCGATCGAAGAAATAGCCCTCCTGATTAAAAATGAAACCGAGGGTCTGTAATGTCTGATTTTGATTTCCGTGCTCCGGAGCTTTCCGACCGCGAGTGGGCTGAAAAGCTGCTCGCCATGTCGGATTTTCGCGGGTGCCTTTATACCTTTGGGAATAACTATGTCTGGCGTAGCGTTTATGATGTGCAGATATGCCGTTATGGGGATTTCTACCTACTGTGCAATTCAGACCACACCAGCGGCGCGCCGCGTTTCCTTTACCCGGCGGGGGACGGGGATGTCCGGGTGCTTGTGCAGGAGCTTCGCGATTACTGCGCGGCTCTGGGGGTTCCGCTGCTCATGACGGCAAACCGGGAGTGTACCGCGCGTTTACAGGAAATGTTCCCGGATATCTCAGCCGAGCCTGACCGGGACGGCTTTGATTACATCTACGAAGCGGCGTCGCTGGCGGAGTTAAAGGGCAGGAAGTACCATTCCAAGCGGAACCATCTCAACAGGTTCTATGAAAACGACTGGCATTTCGAGCCGATACAGGCTTCGAATATAGATTATTGCAGGGAAGTCCTGCAAAAGTGGCTGGATTCCGACAGCGACCCGGAGAAAACGGCAGAAGCCGGGGTCGTGCGGGAGAGCCTGGACTGTTTCACGGAGCTGGGCTATTCCGGCGGTCTGCTGACAGTCGGCGGCGCGCCGCAGGCTTTCACGTTCGGGGAGCGCTCGGCGGCGGACACGTTTGTGGTTCACGCGGAAAAGGCGCTGCTGGATTATCAGGGCGCGTATACCGCGGTAAACTGCGAATTCGCAAAAACACTGGCGGACGAATACCGCTATATCAACCGGGAGGAGGACACAGGCTCCGAGGGTCTCCGCAGGGCTAAGCTTTCCTACCACCCGGCGTTTATGGAAGAAAAATATCTTATAACATTTGGAGGTACGACATGATTTACGTTTTTTTAGCGAATGGATTTGAGGAAACCGAGGCGATAGCCCCGATAGATATGCTGCGCCGCGCAAAGCTTGATGTAAAGACGGTGGGAGTCGACACGAAAACCCCGGTTAGCTCTCACGGGCTGCCGGTCACAGCGGATATCACAGCCGACGAGGTTAAGCTGGACGGCTCGCTTCAGCTTATCGTGCTTCCCGGCGGTATGCCCGGAACGCTGAACCTCAAGGCTTCTGAAACCGTCCAGAAAGCGATAGCCTACTGCGTTGAGAACAACGTTCCGGTGGGCGCGATCTGCGCGGCTCCGTCGATTCTGGGCGACCTCGGGCTGCTGGAGGGCAGAAATGCGGTATGCTTCCCGGGATTCGAAAAGAATCTCCTTGGCGCAAAGGTGCAGAACACGCTGTGCGTGACTGACGGTCAGTTCACCACCGCCTGCGGAGCCGGCGCGGCTCTCGTTTTCGGGCTGGAGCTTGTAAAGGTGCTCTGCGGCGCTGAAAAGTCCGAGGAAATACGCAGGGCTATAGTGGCTGACAGATGACATTAACAGAGCGGAAAAAGCAGCTCCGCCGGGAACTGATACAGCGCCGCCGGGAAATCCCCGCCGAAGCGAGGAACGAGGCGGACGAACGGATATTCCGGAGGCTTTTGCCGTATCTTGACAGGTGCAGCGGAGTTTTCACATACGTTTCCACCGAGATAGAGGTGGATACAAGGCGGCTGCTGAGCTGGTGCTTTGGGCGCGGAAAGCCTGTCGCGGTGCCCGTTTCCGGGGACAGCGAGCTGACGTTCTACACGATAGGCTCGTTCGAGGAGCTTGCCGAGGGGCGGTTCCACATACAGGAGCCGCTCGACCGGAGCGCTCCCGCAGTCCCGGACAAGGACTCGCTGTGCATAGTTCCCGCGCTGCTCTGCGACAGAAGCGGTCTGCGGCTGGGCTACGGCAGGGGATATTACGACAGATTTCTTGCGGGGTTCCCGGGGAAATCAGTCGTTATCTGCTATTCCGGCTTTGTCGGGGAAGTCCCTGCGGAGCCGCACGACAGGCGCGCCGATCTGGTGATAACAGACTGAGCATCGCATTGACATGAGGTAAATATGGATAACTATAATTTTGATCAGCTCGGGTTCCCCACTGACGGCGATGAGAACGACAACGGCGCCACCAGGGAGCTTGACAGCA
The DNA here is from genome assembly GCA_934448295.1 of uncultured Oscillospiraceae bacterium. Classification (GTDB taxonomy): domain Bacteria; phylum Bacillota; class Clostridia; order Oscillospirales; family Ruminococcaceae; genus CAG-115. The sequence goes on along the minus strand of CAKSEY010000004.1, from coordinate 145,332 downwards.
TACATGAGGCGGACGAGATTTCCGACATTGCCTCCCGGGAGCGCTTTGCTGAGCTTAACAGCGCAGACGACCCTGGCAGCACGCGCATGATGGATTCGCTCACCCCCGCCGACGAGCCGGAACAGCAGGAACCTCCCGAGAATCCGGTCAGGAAGCGCAAAAAGCGCCGCAAGAAAAAGCACCAGTTCAACCACACGCGCACTATGGGTCACGTCTTTCTTGGAGTCGTGCTCTCGGTCTGCGCCATATGCGCGGGAGTATTCCTTGCGTGGAAGGTCATCGTGGGGCTGATGGACTACACCGGAATGGCGAAACGGAGCCACGAAGCGGATATCACGATCGCCAGCGGCATGAACGTTGACGATATCGCCGAGGAACTCCACGACAACGGAATAATTGAAATGCCGTGGCTGTTCAAGGCATATATCAATTTCGCGGACAAGGCGGACGGCTTCCTTAACGGCGAATACACCGTGAATTCCCAGATGTCCTACAAGAATATCATCACGCTGCTGAAAACCGTGCGGACTTACACGAATACGGTTACGGTCATGATACCCGAGGGCTCCAACGCTCAGCAGATAGGTCAGCTTTTAGAGGACAACCTTGTCTGCCGCGCAGATGATTTTGAGAAGTACTACCGCACAAAGCTGGAAAAATACGACTTTGAGGAGAAAATAGAGGTCACTGAGGACAGATTCTATGCGCTGGAGGGATATCTCTTCCCGGATACCTACGAGTTCTATGTCATTGACGACCTCGCAGACAAGCCCGATATGGACACCAGCCAGTACGCAAAGCAGGCGGCGGAGAAAATGTACGCGAACTTTGAGAGCAAGATCACCAAGAGTATGTACGCGCGTGCAACAGAGCTCGGAATGACATTTGATCAGGTGGTAACTCTTGCTTCAATTATACAGAAAGAGGGCACCAACGAGGACAATATGGCGCTTATTTCGTCTGTATTCCACAACCGTCTTTCGGATATGTACGATTACCCGAATCTCCAGTCGGACACCACGGAGCACTATATTCAGGACTGCATCAAGCCGAATATACCGGCAAATTCTGCGGAGCTCTACGAGAACATCATCACCGCCTACGACACCTACACCTGCGAGGGTCTTCCCGCAGGGCCGATATGCAGCCCGGGATTTATGGCGATAAACGCCGCCCTTTACCCTGCAGAAACCGATTATTACTATTTCCTGAGCAGCAGCGACGGCAATTTCTACTATGCAAACACCATTGAAAAGCATGAGCAGAACATTATTGACGCGGCTCTCCGTGAGGAGGACTGACTATGAGCTACACTGAGCTTCTTGCCCCGGCGGGCGATGAGGAGTGCCTTATCTCCGCGCTGGATTACGGCTGCGACGCGGTATATCTCGCCGGAAAAAGCTTCGGCATGAGGGCGGGGGCAAAGAATTTCGACATGGAGGGACTGGAGCGCGCTGTCAGGCTGGCTCATTCCAGGGGAGTAAAGGTGCACCTGACCTGCAACACCATTCCGCTCAACAGCGAGATAGACCAGTTCCCGCAGTTCATTGCGGCGGCGCAGGAGTGCGGGGTCGACGCGGCGATCGCCTGCGACCTCGGAGTTATCTCTATGATAAAGGAGTACGCGCCTAAGCTGGAGCTTCACATTTCCACCCAGACCGGAGTTGTGAACTACCGCACCGCGCTGGAGCTTTACAAAATGGGGGCGAAGCGCGTGGTTCTTGCCCGGGAGGTCGGACTTTCCGATATTCGCGAGATCCGCCGCCGTATCCCGGAGGACATGGAGATAGAGGTTTTCGTGCACGGCGCCATGTGCGTGAGCTTCTCCGGGCGCTGCCTTATTTCGGAGTACCTGACCGGCAGGGGAGCCAACCGGGGCGAGTGCGCGCAGCCCTGCCGCTGGGGCTATTATCTCATGGAGGAAAAGCGCCCCAACCAGTTCTACAAGGTTTTCGAGGACGAGCGTGGAAGCTATATCCTCAACGCCCGGGATATGTGCATGATAGACCATCTGGACGACCTTATCGACGCGGGAGTCACCAGCTTCAAGATAGAGGGCAGGGCGAAGTCCTCGTATTATGTAGCGCTGACGGTGAACGCGTACCGCGCGGCTCTGGACAGCTATTTAAAGGGCGAGAAGCCCGCGCAGTGGGTGCTTGACGAGGTGAACAAAATAAGCCACCGACCTTACAGCACCGGATTTTTCTACGGCAAGCCGACCGACGGCTCCGGCACGCAGGACCCGAACGCCGTCACCAACGGCGGTCAGTACTTTGCGGACAGCGGCTATATGCGCGACCACGATTTCGTGGGAGTGGTGGATTCCTGCGGGGACGGGGTAATGCACCTGACCCAGCGGAATTATTTCACGCTGGAGGACGAGCTGGAGCTTCTGCCGCCGCATACCGAGCCCATAAGGTTCAAGCCGGAAAAGATGTTCGGCGCGGACGGCGGCGAGATAACCATAGCCCGCCGCGCAACTGAGAAACTCACGATTCCGTCTGAGATCGTCGTTCCACCGCATACGATTCTCCGGAAGAAAATGAAATGAATGCAGCCAGGCTGCGGAAAGGATATTTCCATGAGCGTTCAGGAATTCAAGTGCCCCGGCTGCGGGGCAAAGCTCAAGTGGGACGCCGCTGAGCAGAAGATGAAGTGCGACTACTGCGATAATACATACGACATTGCTACCCTGGAGGAATACCAGAAAGAGGAAAACGAGCCGTCTGCGGAGGAATACGCGTGGGATCCCTATGCGGCTTCCGGGGAGATATCCGGTATGAAAACCTATATCTGCCAGTCCTGCGGCGGCGCTATAACAGTCGGGGAGGACTCCGCAGCGGCAAGCTGCCCCTACTGCGACAGCCCTGTGGTGCTCGACGCGAACGTCACCGGAATGCTGAAGCCCGACCTCATTATTCCGTTCAGCAAGACCAAGGAGGAGGCTCAGCAGGCAATGAAGAATTTCTGCAAGGGAAAGCCGCTGCTTCCGCCGACCTTCATATCCGAAAGCCGAATCGAGGAGGTCAAGGGGCTGTACGTTCCGTTCTGGCTGTACGACTGCGGAGCCGCAGGCAAAATGCGCTTTGACGCGACCAAGGTAAAGAAGTGGTCAACGGACGATTTCGACTACACCAAGACCGAGCACTACATGGTTATCCGCGAGGGAACGGCGCAGTTTGACGATGTTCCCGTGAACGGCTCCAGCAAGATGGAGGCGCGCTACATGGAGGCCATCGAGCCGTTCGAGGCAAGCGAGGGAGTGCAGTTCCAGGCGGGGTATCTTTCGGGCTATCTTGCGGATAAGTACGATATAGATTCCGTGCAGGCGCAGCCCAGGGCGAACGAACGCGTAAAGGCGGGAATGGAGCAGCTCCTGCGGAACACGGTGGTCGGCTATACTACGGTCAGCACCCAGTCAAGCAGGACAAGGCTAGAAACCGGCAAGATACGCTATGCAATGCTCCCGGTGTGGATCCTCAGCACCAGGTACCGCGGTAATATCTACAAATTCGCCATGAACGCCCAGACCGGAAAGTTCGTGGGCGAGCTGCCGATAAGCTGGGGGAAATTCTGGGCGATCTTCGCCGGGATAACCGCCGCCGTGACTGCGATAGGCACGGTAATTCAGCTATTTGTGTAAGGAGGGTCGGCATGAAAAGAATCACAACTATTCTCGCGGCAGGATTTGCCGCAGCCTGCCTGACGGCTCCCGTAAGCGCCGCCCCGCTGTATGATCTCCAGACCGAAGCGCCGGCGGTTTCCATTATTGGCGGGGAAAGCGCGGCGGCTGAGAACACGGATATCTCCGCCGGCAATGCCGGTTGGCAGACTGTTTACCTCTCTGAGAACGAGGATTTTTATACATACGAAGTTCAGGAGGAGATCCCGGCTGAGGAGGGAGAGAAAACCCTCACAGTCCAGGACGTGCTTAAAAAGATACTCTATGCATTCATTGCAGGAGTTATTATCGCGCTCATCGTCTGCCTTGTCATGAAATCCCGCATGAAAACGGCGCGCACCAAGGCGACGGCTAACGACTACATCAGGAAGAACAGCTTCAACATCACACGCTCGAGGGATATTTTCATATATTCTGAGATTTCGAAAAAGAAGCGCGTGAAGGAAGAAAACAAGAAATAAACCGACTGGAGGGGTGCAAAATGCCGGAATACAGATTTCTCGATAAGTCCCTGAGCTTTGACGAGCGCACAAGGGCGCTTCTTTCGGAGCTTACGATAGATGAAAAGCTCAGTCTGCTGACAACACACATGAACGAGATACCCAGGCTCGGGATAAAGGAATTCTGGATAGGCGCGGAGGTAGCCAGAGGTCTTGTATGCCGCGACGATACGAACGGCGAGGCGCCCTCCACGGTTTTCCCGGAGCCTTTCGGACTTGCGGCGACGTTCGACACGGACGTAATGTCCCGAATGGGCGAGATTACCGGCATTGAAACGCGTATCTACAAGGACAGGGGCAGGGCTTCCCTGTGCGTATGGGGACCCACCGTAGACCTGGAGCGCGACCCGCGCTGGGGGCGAACCGAGGAGGGCTACGGCGAGGATCCCTGCCTGACCGGAAGCATGGCGGCAGCCTTCACTAAGGGAATGGCGGGCTCCGATGAGAATTACCGCCGCGTGATACCGACCCTGAAGCACTTCTACGCCGACAACAACGAGGACACCCGAACAACCTGCAACGCGAATATCCCGAGCCGCCTTAAGCACGAATATTACCTCCGCGCGTTTGAGAAGCCCGTGCGCGAGGGCAGGGCGGGCAGCCTCATGACCAGCTATAACGAGGTGAACGGCGTTGAGCAGATATGCTCGCTGGAGCTCCAGCAGTTCTGCCGGGAGCAGTGGGGTTTGCTTTTCGCGGTGACGGACGGCGGGGATTTCCTCCAGAATGTGCAGTACCACCGCCGGGACGAAAACCACACGGAAGCGTTCGCGAAGATATATTCCCACAACGGCGCGGACATCATGACGGACGATGAGACCGTAGTACGCACCGCCGCCCGGGACGCCCTCGACCAGGGGCTGATAACGGAGGAAAACATCGACCGCGCGCTTTTCGGGGCGCTCAAAGCCCGTTTTATGCTTGGCGAATTCGACGATATCAAGCTTTTCAGCTACCCGGAAAAGCTGCTTTGCTGTGAGGAACACGCGAAAGCCGCGCAGACCGCCGCTGAAAAATCCGTGATACTTCTCCGCAACAGCCGGGGAGTTCTCCCGCTGGCAAAGGACAAGCTCGCGGTCATAGGCTATCATGCGGACATGAATTTCCGCGACTGGTACACCGGACTTTCGCCGAAGTCAAACACGATACTTGACGTGCTCACCGCCGAGCTTGGCAGGGAGAATCTCGTTTACGACAGCGGAAACGACATTATAGCGCTCCGCAATGCGGCGAACGGGTTCTATTTCTCCGTTTCCAAGGACGGGGAGCTGCGCTGCGATTCGCCGCTTATAAACGAGACCTGCCTGTTTGAGCTTTTCGAGTGGGGCGACGGCGCGGTTTCCCTCAGATCCAACTATAACAACAAGTTCATGACGGACTGCGGCGTTATGAAGTGCACCGCCGACCAGCCTTTCGGGTGGTTCGTCCACGAGCTTTTCTACCTTGAACGGAACGGCAGAGACTGCCGCTTTAAGAACTGGCAGAAGCGCTTCCTGTTCGTGAACGGCGAGGAGATCACGGTTTCCGAGGCTCTCCGCGCCCCGAAGAATTCCGTGTTCAACATCGAGATATTCTCGGACGGCACCGAGCGTGCGAGGAGAACCGCCACGGAAGCCCATCAGGCGGTGATATTCTGCGGAAACAACCCCATGATAAACGCGCGCGAAACCATCGACAGAAAGCACCTGCGGCTCCCTGAAAAGCAGCAGATGAACCTTGACGCAGTGCTCGGTCTGAACCCTGACGCGGTGCTTTTCCTGGTTTCCGGCTACCCATATGAGTTTGACCGCCACGCGGCGACCGTCATGCACATCTGCCATGCCGGGCCCGCGATGGGAGCCGCTGTTTCAGCGACCCTGTTCGGCGATATTTCCCCGGCGGGAAGATGCCCGGTTACCTGGTACAGATCCGCTGACGACCTGTGCGATATCGAGGACTACAACATAATCCGCACGCGCTCCACCTACCTATATTATGACGGCGAGCCGCTTTTCCCGTTCGGTCACGGCATGACCTACACGGCTTTCAGGTACACCGCGCTTAAATCCGACAAGACGTCCTACGGCGCCGGCGAGGAGGTAACGGTGAGCTTCCAGCTTGAAAATGTCGGCAGAATGGACAGCGACGAGGTGGTACAGCTTTACGTTTCCTCGCCGAAGCTCCCGCTGACCGCGCCGAAGAAGTCTCTCAAAGCGTTCAGGCGCGTGTTCGTGCCGCACGGAAAGACCGTCACGGTGACGCTGAGCTTCAGCACTGACGACCTGCGCTTCTGGAATGACGCGGCTGGAAAATTCGAGCTGTACAGCGGGGAATACACGCTCATGGCGGGCGCTTCCTCCGCTGATATCCGCAGGACCCTGGATATCCAGATAAACGGCGCGGAGTACGAGGGCGCAGAGGTTTCCGGCGAAGTGTCCGCAGTGACCGCGCTGGAATATGTCGGCGTGAAATTTGACGCAGACAGGGAGCTTCGCGAATACGCGCTGATAAACGACTGGCAGAGCAGCATCACATTCGAGCACTGCCGCATGAGGGCGTACAGCTCTGTGAAGATAACCGCCTCAAATCCCGGCGCGCCTGTGAAGCTCGCCATCGTGTGCCGTGAAAGCGGAAAGCAGGTCGCCGAGGCGGAGATCCCGTCCACCGGCAGCCTTACGGAATTCACCACCGTAACGGCTCCCGCAGAAAAGCTGGACGGAACGTTCTCGCTGAGGTTCACGGTCAGCGGTATGCTGTCGCTCAGGAGCTTCAGCTTCAGCTAAGCAGTTTTCCAAGGAGAAACGATGATCGTTCTTGATAAATGGTATATCTGCTATGACGGCGCGGGTTACGTTGCCTGCGGAATAGTCTACGGGCATATGAGTCCGCTCTGCCCTGACGGCTCGGACATACATACCTCGCTGATAGAGGAAGTGGAATTCAGCCGGGAGGACGGCACTTTCGTGCTGCACACGCTGAATTCCGAGTACCTGCTGAAGATAAGCGACATGGGCTGCGAGTGCTACGACCCGCTGCGCTCCATGTGCGTGTTCGGGAAATTCGCCGAGGAGCACGGCATAGAGGATTCCGTGGAGCTGGTCGCCCGGCGTTACGGCGAGGTTGCCGCCGAGGTCGCCGGATTCAAGCGGGAGCTCACCGAAAAGCTCCCGGACAGGTCGCTGTTCATTGAATTCACCGACAGCCTGGATTTTTACTTTGAGGCGGGAATGTACCGCGGAGAAAACGGCGCCAGCGAGTTTTTCGGCAGGCTGACGGATTTCGACTACGATTTCACAACGCTTGTCGCCTCGGTGAATTATCTGGTGGAGTTCGTGCCGTACAAGCACGGGAACATTCAGTTCCTGTCACATTCATCGTATATGCTCCCCGGGGAGTTTCTGGGGATAATACGCAACAGCGGCATGAACGCGCTGAATATCCGCTTTAGCTGGGGCGGGCTGGTTATAGTTGCGCCGGGCACGGAGCTTGAGGTCTACGAGGGCATGGGCGCGCCGCTGCCGCTCACCTGCCGCGAGCAGGATCAGTGAGAAACAGAATAAATGACATACAGTGGAATGCTCCTGGACAAGCCGTGCCGATGGGCGCTCCGGCTGGAAACGGCAGGCAATGTGGAGCAGCTTTAAAACAGATGAGGTGATTTTATGGCTAGACGCGTATTCATTATCGTACTGGACAGCTTTGGGGTCGGTGCTGCGCCTGACGCGGCGGATTTCGGGGATTCCGGAGCCGACACCATAGGCTCCTGTGCAAAGACAGGAAAGCTCTGCGTTCCCAATATGCAGCGGCTGGGGCTTTTCAACATTGACGGAGTTTCCGCAGGAGAAAAGACCGCAGAGCCGACAGGAGCGTATCTCAGGATATCCGAGCGCTCAAAGGGAAAGGACACGACTACTGGTCACTGGGAGATTTCCGGTCTGGTTTCCGAGAAGCCGTTCCCGACATTCCCGGAGGGATTCCCGAAAGAGGTCATCGACAGGTTCAAGGCGGCGACGGGCAGGGGAGTGCTCTGCAACAAGCCGTACAGCGGGACGAAGGTCATTGCGGACTACGGCGAGGAGCACCTCAGAACCGGCGACCTCATCGTGTACACCTCCGCCGACAGCGTTTTCCAGATAGCGGCGCATGAATCCATAGTTCCGCCGGAAAAGCTGTACGAATACTGCCGCATGGCGCGGGAGATACTCACCGGAAAATACGCGGTGGGTAGAGTTATCGCGCGCCCGTTCGAGGGGGAGCCTCCGTTCACGAGGACCACGCGCAGGCACGATTTCTCGCTTGTCCCGCCTAAGGACACCATGCTCGACTGCCTTTCCCGCCAGGGCTACGATGTTATCGGGGTCGGGAAGATCTACGATATTTTCGCGGGCAAGGGGCTTACAAGGTACGTCCGGGACATAGGGAATCTCTGCGATATGAGCCATACGGCGAGCTTCCAGAGTATTCCGTTCCACGGGCTGTGCTTCACGAACCTTGTGGATTTCGACATGAGCTACGGGCACCGCCGCGACCCGGAGGGCTACGCGCTGGCGCTCAATGAGTTTGACGTGTGGCTGGGGACGTTCCTGGAAAAAATGCCGCCGGAGGACGTGCTGATGATCACGGCAGACCACGGCTGCGACCCGTGCTATACGGGAACCGACCACACGCGGGAGTACATTCCGGTGCTGATATCCGGCGCGGGGATAAGACCCGGAAACCTGGGCACAAGAGCCTGCTTCGGTGACATCGGAGCGACCGTCCTGGAGCTGCTCGGAGCAGAGGGCAGCCTGGACGGCGAGAGCTTTGCAAATAAAATAACTTACTAAGGAGCATAATATGAACGGAGAAGTTTCACAGATCTGCCGCATCGTTGCAGCGGCAAGGACGGCGCTGAAAAACGGCACGGACTACGAATTCACCCCGCTGAAGTACGAGGGGAGCATCACATTCAATTTCTGCGACAGGAAGAACGAGGGCGGCCCGCTGTTCCGTGCAAAGGATCCTGCCGACTGGTTCGCGCACTTGAAAAACGAGGGTATACAGAGTATCTTCATGATAATGGGAATGAAGGTCGCGCGCCAGCAGCTCGGTTTTGTAAACCATGCGGGCACCAGCATATTCGTTCGCTATGCGGACAACACTGTGACGCGCTTTGTGCCGTACTGGAGCTTCAGCAACGAAACAAGGCTGTGGACGATAGTCTATACCGAATCCATCGCAGAGGGAGCGCCGGAGAACGACCCGGAATTCCGCAATGAATCCTCGCTGATGATCGCGACCCTCACGGATATTGAGAAGCTTGCCGAGGAGTTGGGCGAAGCAAATTTTGCCAAGACCTTCAAAAAGGCGGCTGAGATCTTGGCGGGCGATAAAGTTCCGACATTCAAGGAGGGCGCTGTCCCCCCGCAGCTCCCCGACGAGATGATGAAGTACTATGTAGCCTGCGACATGGCGGACGTATTCGGCGCGATGGGAAGCTGGAATGACTCCGCCGCTGCCGCCGCGCAGACCCACGACAGGTCAAAGGATTATGTGACGCTTTCCGACAGACTGGTGTGCGGGATCCGCCTTATGACCATGTACGCCGTTAATTTCCCGATAAAGTGAATCGAAAGGTGATATAAAATGAGCGAATGTACCCACGACTGCGGAAGCTGTTCCGCAAGCTGCTCCGAAAGAAAGCAGGAAAGCATGACCGCGCAGCCGCATAAAGACAGCCGGATAAAAAAGGTCATCGGTGTAGTCAGCGGCAAGGGCGGCGTTGGAAAATCAATGGTGACCTCCATGTCCGCAGTCCTCATGAACCGCAGGGGATTCCACACGGCGGTGCTTGACGCGGATATCACGGGGCCGTCGATACCGCAGGCATTCGGGCTCCACGAAAAGGCGCAGGGCAGCGAAACCGCGATTTACCCCGTAACCACCGAAACCGGAATAAAGGTCATGTCCGTTAACCTGCTTCTGCCAGACGAAACCGACCCGGTCATCTGGCGCGGCCCGATAATCGCAGGAACCGCGAAGCAGTTCTGGACGGACGTTGCCTGGGGCGACGTGGATTATATGTTCGTTGATATGCCCCCGGGAACAGGCGATGTTCCGCTGACCGTGTTCCAATCCATTCCGCTGGACGGGATAATTGTGGTGACATCACCGCAGGAGCTTGTTTCCATGATCGTGGGCAAGGCGGTCAAGATGGCTGAGATGATGAACATTCCGGTGATAGGTCTGGTGGAGAACATGAGCTACGCGGTCTGCCCCGACTGCGGAAAGCACATCAACGTGTTCGGGCTGAGCCACATTGACGAAACAGCGCAGAAATTCGGGCTTAAGGTGCTTGCAAAGCTCCCGATAAACCCGGAGCTGGCTGTAAGGGTTGACAACGGCAGCGTCGAGGGCTTTGAATGTCCCGAGGCCGAGCCGATCGCAGACGCGGCGGAGGCGTTCACAAGGTGACCAGGGGAGACAGAGCATACGAGCTTTTCCTCCAGGGCTATAACTGCACTCAGGCGGTGGTCGGGGCATTCGCGGACGTTATCGGCATGGATTTTGACATGGCGGTGCGTTTCGGCTCCGGCTTCGGCGGAGGAATGGGGCGGCTCCGGGAGGTTTGCGGGACGTTTTCCGGCGCGGTGATAGTGATAAACGTGCTGTACGGATATTCCGACCCGAAGAATGTGCAGGCTAAGGCGGAGCTTTACGCACGCATACAGGAGCTTGCGGCGAAATTCCGCCAGGACAACGGCAGCCTTATATGCCGGGAGCTTCTCGGACTTTCAAAGCCGGAGGGCTCCCCGGTGCCCGAGGCGCGCACGGCGGAGTACTACAAAAAGCGCCCATGCCCGGAGCTTTGCCGTTATTCCGCGAACATGGTGGAGGAATACATCAGCGCGCACCCGCCAGTAAAGGAGCAATAATGGATATAGTTGACAGCAGGATAGACGGCGGAAAAGCCTTCGATTGGGGCAGGACTTCCGGGGATTACGCACGTTTCCGGGACATCTACCCGCCGGAATTCTATCAGAAAATCGTTGACAGAGGTCTGTGCGTTTCCGGGCAGAGGGTTCTGGATATCGGCACGGGCACGGGCGTAATTCCGCGTAATTTGTATCGCTTCGGCGCGCAGTGGGTCGGAACGGATATTTCCGAGAACCAGATCGAGCAGGCAAAAAGGCTGTCCGGCGGCATGGATATAGAGTATCGTGCTATGCCGGCGGAGAAGCTGGATTTCCCGGATAACAGCTTCGATGTCATAACCGCATGCCAGTGCTTCTGGTATTTTAAGCATGAGCAGCTAGTTCCGGTTTTTCAGAGAATACTGAAGCCCGGCGGCAGACTGCTTGTGCTCTGCATGGAATGGCTCCCGTTTGAGGACCCGATAGCGGGCGCAAGCGAGGAGATCGTACTAAAATACAGCCCGAACTGGAGCGGCGCCGGGGAAACGATGCACCCGATATTTGTTCCAGAGTGCTATTATAGCGCGTTTGAACTGGCATGGCACGAGGAATACAGGCTGAACGTTCACTTCACCCGGGAGGGCTGGAACGGAAGAATGCGTTCCTGCCGTGGCGTAGGCGCGTCACTCACTCCCGAAGAGATCCGGCTCTGGGAGCAGGAGCACATGAAAATGCTGGAAAAACACCCGCCGGAGTTCGACATAATCCACTATGCCGCAATGGCGGAATTAAAGCTGAAATAAGCACCCAAACCTCCCATCTGACAGGGAGGTTTGGGTGTATACGGAGTATTACCCGGGCACGGTTCGATTTAATTCCACCCGGAAAATTGTGCGGTGTTTACATCATCTTTTACATATGGAGGAAGAAATCTGTGAAAGTGCAACAAAAGGTGGCTGCTATGTGAATTCGTTTGCGATTTACCTTTTGACATATCAGAAATGATATGATATAATAAATGCAAAGCATTTATTATAGATTAAAAGTCCTCGCATATACGCAAATCAAAGATTTGCTCCGTGCGTTTCGGACAATTATATCATATCCTTGCGGATATGATATAATAAATAGCAACGATAGACGCAATAGCGCTGTTCTGCCGGGCTCATGCCCGACTTTGGTTTTATCGGGGGATTTCCGCTATTATCATAAAATGGGATATATTTGTTCGAGAGATGAAACGGATATTGATCCGCATTATTCACTGGCATAAAGGTACAAGGGTGCTTTATTGCAGGTAAGGAGCTGTGATATATGGATCAGCAGGTGGCGATAACCATGGAACAGGCTAAGGAGGAAATGAACATATTCAGGCGCGTTTTTCCTGACGTAAGACTGATAACCGGGGACGACATAGGCAAGCCCTGCGAAAACGGCAGCGCCGGGTTGATTGACAAGTCCGTTACAGACAGGATCGTCTCTGACGCGCTCAGCGGAAAGAAGGAGATATCCCGGCTGGAATTCATCGGCGCGCAGATATATCAGATAGTCGCAGTGTATGTTGAGACAGACGGCAGCCCCTCGGTCATTCTGATGCAGAAGGAGCTTTCCGGAGATTCCACTTTTTCGCTGAACGGGCGCGAGGAGCTTGCGGCGCAGCTCGCACGGAACAACACCGAGATATACATTGACGCGCTGACCGCCGCTATTTTGAGGATCGCCTGAAAAACTCCGCAGTTTCCGACGGGGTGGTGATGATCGACCTTGACGATTTCAAGATGTACAACGATACCTGCGGTCATGACGCGGACGACGCTGCGCTCAGGACGACCGTGGAGATAATCAGGAGATGTATCCGCGCAACGGATATTCTGGTGCGGTACGGCGGCGACGAGTTCCTGCTGGTCATGCCGGGAATGACCGAGGAAAGGTTTTCACAGCAGCTCCGCTTCATGCGGCGCGTTATATACAAGTCGGAGATCCCGGGATTCCCGGGGCTTCATCTTTCCGTCAGCATGGGCGGGGTCATGGCTGTAAAGGAGCCGCTTGCCTCCGCGATAACCCGCGCCGACAAGAATATGTACCTTGCCAAGAACCGCAAGAATACAGTCGTGACGGAGGATACCCACCCTGTTTCCGAGAATTCCGGACGGCTGAATGTGCTTATTGTTGACGATTCCGAACTCAACCGCGAGATATGCCGCTGGCACCACGAGAGATGGGACGGCGGGGGTTATCCGGACGGACTGAAGGGCGACGAGATACCGATTTCCGCGCAGATAGTCTCCATTGTGGATGTTTACGACGCGCTGGTAAGCGTCAGGGTCTATAAAAAAGCGTTTTCGCACGAAACCGCGATACAAATGATACTAAGCGGCGAGTGCGGGCAGTTCAACCCGGTTCTGCTGGAGTGCCTGACCGATATACAGTATGAGCTGCGGGAGCTTTGCGCTCAGTAAAGTAAAATATAAAGAGAGGTTTTTATGACTATAAGGGAGTGTTACGAGCTGACAGGCTCAGATTTTGACGCGGTTCTCCGCAGGCTCGGGAACGAGGCGATAATCGCAAGGGTCGCGGTGAAGTTCCTGAATGACCCGAGCTTTGCCGAGCTGAAATCGGCGCTTGCGGACGGAAGAACAGAGGACGCGTTCCGCGCTGCGCATACGCTGAAAGGCGTGAGCGTGAATCTCGGTTTCGACAGGCTGTACGAGTGCAGCTCCGACCTGACTGAGCTGCTGAGGTCAGGCGCCGCCGACGGGGCTGACGAGCTGTTCGCCGCGGTGGAGCAGAATCACATTATGACCACGGAAGCGCTGACCAGATACAGGGACAGCGTCATATAAAAAATCCCGGAGCGGCGCGCCTGCTCCGGAATTTTTTTGCAGAAAATTTCGCAGACCGGGCAGATTTTCCCGCGCTGGTATGTTATAATTACAAAAGGAAAATATGAAAGGGGAGGTCTCGGTGTTCCAGATAACGCAGGAGAACGCGGCCGCAGTTTTCAGGCAGTACGCCAACATGGTTTACAGGATCGCCCTCGGGATCGTAAAAATCCCGGAGGAGGCCGAGGATATACTGATGGAGTGCTTCACGGCGGCAGCGGCGCACAGCGGGTTCAACGATGAGACCCACATGAAGTACTGGCTTATCCAGATGGCGGAGCACAGGGCGCTCAACGTTGTGAAATCAGCGCGGGTAAAGCGCAGCGTTCCGCTTGACCAGGCGGCGGAGGTAGCGGCGCCCCAGAAGCGCGAAAACGAGCTGCTGGATATGGTACTGAGTCTGCCGGAGATGATAAAGACGGTGGTGTACCTGTTTTATTACGAGGATATGCCAGCCGCCGAGATAGCGTACGCGCTTGATATCACTGAAAACACGGTCTATAAAAGGCTGGCAAAGGGCAGGAAGCTGCTGAAAATAATTCTGGAGGAGGGATCGAAATGACTGAAAACGAACTCAGAACGGCATACGACAGGATGTCGCTCTCCGAAGAAAGGCTGTCCGAGCTTGAAAAGCGCTTTGTGGATTCTGTGAAAACAGGCGCTCATGACGGTTCCGCCGGAATGTATGCAGATGCGTTCATGAACTTCGACCATGAGTACCGCCCGGTGCCCAAGAAGAAAAAGCCGCTCAGGACTGCGCTTATCAGCACAGCGGCAGCAGCGGCAGTCATTGCGGTGGGAGTTACGGCGGCATTCAAGGGCGGACTTATCCCCGTACAGCAGACGCAGCCCGCCGAGAGCGGTTCGCAGACCTCCGAAGCCGATGCGGGCGATATCCTGAATGTTGACGACCTCCCGCGGTATGAGAACAGGGACATAAACTGCGGTGAAGTAACGCTGAACACGGACTATGCCGTCAGGGCGGAGCTTGACAGCCAGAACGGCAATATTTACAGGACCCAGCTCGTTGCGGAATTCACGGTGACAAACTGCCTTGGCGCTATTGACGACAGCTTCTCAGTCTATGAGGTCACGGTGGACGAGTGTTTCATGAACCTCACCGGGCTTGAGCAGCAGGGCAGAAGCATTCATTTCGTGGTTCGCGGAACGGAGTCGAATCAGTCCGTGGGCTGCCCGGTCTATTCCATCGGCGACCGTATTCTGGCGGCGCTGTACTGCACCGACGGGGAGTACCGGCTTTCGGCGGAGTTCGCGCTTTCCGACATCATAACCGTTGACGGAAAGGACTATGCGGCGGTGAGAAGCAGCGTGCTCGGCGGGCTTCCGATAGCGAACTATCCGATAGAGAACAATTCCGGCGGAGACGCCGTGGAATACCCCACCACCACGAATGTAAACCCCGCGAAATACTACGGCTTTTACGACACGCAGGCGCTTGCGGAGTACCTTGTTGAAAAGGCGCAGACCGCCCAGAAAACAAAGCAGCCGATTCAGGGTACGTTCGATATGTCGGAGCTGGATTTCAGAACCGACAAAGAAGCTATGAAGCTATTCGAAACCTGGTTCGTAGGCTCGTGGTCACAGTACAGCGCCGATGAAAGGAAAGTCACAGGCTCGGAGTATTTGCAGTACAGATATGACACTGTGTTCGACCTGTCTCCCGGAGGAATGACCTGCGGCGGGTTTGCGGCAAATGCGGACAATACCGCGTTCTTCATGCTGCGCGGCGAGAGCAAATCGGATTACAACAGCCTGTGGGTGGTCATGAAAAACGACCCGGAGAGAATGTTTGTATACGACTATTCCGAGGACGACTGTCGCTCCTTTGCTGAATACAGATATCATTACTGGAACGGCAACGGAAGTGAACAGGATGCGCTTGGTCAGACCGCGATATCGCGCCTTGGAATAATGAAATTCCTTGCGGAAGCTGACGACCCAGCGCTCTCAGAAGCAGTTTATGAACTGTTTGAAAACGCGGAAGCCGATTTCGCAGGAATGCACTGGAAGCGCGTTCCGGTAAGCGTCGATACATTCGGCGATTTGGAAAACCACTGCGAAAGCAACAAGCTCGACATCACAGACCCTGAACACCCGGTGATATACGTTGACCTGTATGACGCGGAAACTCCGTGGAAATCCCTTGAGCCCGGCGGCACATACGAGGGCGTGATCAAACGCTCCTTTATCGCGGAGTTCTCAGAGAGCGGCGGAAAGTGGACGTATACGCTCACTCCCCAGAGCGGAGATATCAACGATATTGAAAATTTCTGGTCGCCGCTGAAAAATTACGGTTTCTATCCGTTGGGCGACTGGAGAACCGGCGCAGAGCCGGAAGAACTTACCGGATCGGATATAGAGCTTGAATATCGTCTGGTGCAGGACTCTGACGGAGCGGAGCTGTATATCGTCCGCAGGTATTCCACCACGGAGGGGCAGTGCGATGATGTGTACTGGTGGAATCAGCAGCTTGACCTGTATGAATTCATTGCCAACTCAGAGCATATCAGCGTCATGGATAACGGCGGCTCGCTGTTCGTGATATCAAGATTTAATGATAATGAAGCGATGATTTATGAGTATGTTCAGGATTCATGCATGAATACCCTGCTCATTGACTATACGGACGCCGACCCAGAGATATATTTCAGGGGAAAATATATACTGATAACAAAGCACAACCCCTCGGACGGCACGATATGGCTCGTCACCGACCGCCATGCATGGAACAGGGTGGAAACCTATGCCGACAGCGAGTTTACCCTCACCGACGACGGATTCATCACGAATAAAGACGGCAAAACCGTTGTTTATAACAATTCGTCAGACAACATTGAAAGCGCACTCCTTAGCCTTGACAGCCAGGCGCGCAGGCTGTGGTTTGATTTTGTGGTGAACGACCCCGACTGGATGGGATGGGGCTTTGAAACTGAAGTAAACGGCAAAACCCAGTGGGTTTGCGAAATCAGGAACAAGGACTGGCGCACGCGCGATGGTCTGCTTGCCGCTTTCGGGCAGGTCTATACCCATGATGTTGCCGAGGAAGCGCTCCGGTATGTGACAGGCCGCAGCGTTATCGAATACAACGGCAGGATGTACAGCATGATGGGCGGGCGCGGCACTGACCCTGAAATATACGAGGTCATTCCGGAGGTCACATGGGAGAACCCGGAGGGAACCCAGGCGGAGATAACCTACACTGTTTCCTATAACGACGACGTGCACGGCGGCTCCACCGGAAAGACCGACGCCTACACGATCAACGCTGTCAAGGAAGCAGACGGCTGGAGGCTGGACAGATTCTATTACCCGTATTGACGTTACGCCGCAGATGTGCTATAATACTTTATATGAAACAGGGAATACTTGTATAAAGGAGTGATAGAAATGTGCACGGCGGCAACCTACCAGACGGAATGTTTCTATATGGGCAGAACGCTGGACTACGAATTTTCATACGGCGAGGAAATAACGGTAACTCCCCGGAACTATCCGTTCAATTTCCGGCATGACGTAAGCCTAGACAGCCATTACGCGATAATCGGAATGGCGCATATTGCGGAGGGTTATCCGCTCTATTATGACGCAGTAAACGAAAAGGGTCTCGGCATGGCTGGGCTGAATTTCGTTGGCAACGCGCATTACGCCGATTTGCAGGACGGCAGGCGGAATGTGGCGCAGTTTGAGTTTATCCCGTGGGTGCTCTCACAGTGCGCCGACATTTCGCAGGCTCGGGAGCTGATAGGCTCGATGAATCTAGTCGGAACGCCGTTCAGCGGGGATTTCCCGGCGGCGCAGCTCCACTGGATAATTGCGGACAGATCCGGCGCTATCGTTGTGGAATCCACCGAAAGCGGGCTTCATGTCTATGATGACCCGGCAGGCGTCCTGGCCAACAACCCGCCCTTTGAGCAGCAGATGTTCATGCTCAACAACTATATGAAGCTGTCGCCGAAAGACCCGCAGAATCAGTTTTCCGACAAGCTTCCGCTTAAGCAGTACAGCCGGGGAATGGGCGCCCTGGGACTTCCTGGGGACTTATCCTCCGCTTCAAGGTTCGCCCGGGTGGCATTCACGAAGATGAACGCGCGCTCCGGCTCGTCAGAGGAGGAGAGCGTGGGACAGTTCTTCCACATTCTCGGCTCGGTGGAGCAGTCCCGCGGCTGCTGCGAGGTATCGGAGGGTAAGTTTGAGATCACCATTTACACCTCCTGCTGGAACGCGCAGACCGGGGTGTATTACTACACGACCTACCTCAACCGCAGGATAACCGCCGTGGATATGCACCGCGCCGACCTTGACGGCGAGAGGCTCGCGCGTTACCCCATGCTCCAGAAAGAGGACATTCTCTGGCAGAACTGAGATTTTGGAGGTGCATTATGAAGCTGGCACGCACATACATTTTTGACGCTTTTGTGAACCTGTTCGGTCAGAGTATTCTGCTCCTGGTCGGGCTGTTTATGTGGACGTCGGTTCCGGGCGCGATAGTCTGGGGGCTTGCGGCGGCTGGGTTCAGCGTGTTCCTGTCGATAATGGAGCGCGGCGCTGAATCAAGGCGCGGCGCCTGCTTCAGGCATTATGTGCTGGCGGTGCTTCTGCCGGCTCTGGCTGCGGCGCTGATAGTCGGCGCGGTATGCGGCGGCTTCGAATATATGCGCTGGCATGCCGGATATTCTCCAGTAGTGCTGATAATCTCGCCGTTTTATCCGATTTTTATAGCGACGGGCTCCGTGTGGATCACTCTGGTATTCCTTGCGGTGAACAGGCTCACCAGGAAAGAGATTTGAAAATACGCGCACTGTGGTTTGTTCGGCAGTGCGTCAGCTTGTCGAAAAAAGTATCTTCCCCAGACTGGCGAGAAATCGTCAGATGCTAGGAACCCGCATGACGGCTAGGCTTTGTGCCTGCCGTCATGCGGAGTGACGACGCAGATGGCGGTTTATCGACAGTCTGGTGCACTGTGGTTTGTTCCGCAGTGCTATTTTTCTTTTTGCAAAAAGCTATTGCATTTTCCGGCGGGTTGCTCTATAATTATAGAAGAATTGTCAGGAGAGGATATTTCATGAACAGAATCAACATTTTTCTGGAGCACATATACGAAGCCTGCGCTCAGCGCGGTATCCCGCTGGAGCAAATGCTCTGCGAGGCGCATGAAATGGGCTATTTCGGTCTGGAGTGCGACCTGTGGAGATTATCCGCCGGGGCTGAAACCAAGGCGCTGTTTGAACGCTGCGGAATGAAAGCGGCTTCGATCTATTCGTGGTACGACTTCCCGCATGACGCGGAATCCCAGTCCCTTGAAAAGATGAAAGCCCACCTTGAGGCCGCAGAGCTTTTCGGCGCTGATAAAATCATGGCGATACCCGGTTTTTTCCAGCCCGGGGACGACCGGGACTGCGTTTTCGACAGGTGCGCCGAACAGCTCCAGAAGCTGACGGAACTTGCGGCGGAGCGCGGCATAACGGTCACGGTGGAGGACTTCGACGACCTGAATTCCCCCTGCTGCAATATCGCGGGGCTTTCCCGGCTTTTTGAGGGAGCGCCGGGGCTTCGCTTTACGTTGGATACCGGAAATTTCGCGTATGTCAGGGAAAGCGCTGCGGAAGCCTGCAAGCTTCTGCGCGGCAGGATATCCCACGTCCACCTGAAAGCCCGCAGCCGCGACAGCTCCCGCGCCGACAGGGACGGAAAGAATGCAAAGGCGGATATTTCCGGGGAAATAATGTACCCGTGCGAAACGGGCGGCGGATATATCGGTATAGAACCGCTAGTAAAGGAGCTGGCGCGGAGCGGCTATTCCGGGGACTTCTCAGTCGAGCACTTCGGCGCGGTGGACCAGACGGAGTATATGCGCCGTTCAGCGGAGAACGTAAAGCGCTGGCTTTCGGAGGTGTAAAGTGATCAACGTACTTATCTGGAACGAATTCCGGCATGAAAAATGCCAGCAGGAGGTCGCGGCGATATATCCCCAGGGGATCCACGCGGCGATAGGCTCCTATCTCATGCAGGACGAGGAGTTGATTGTAAGGCTAGCGTGCCTTGACGACCCGCAGCAGGGGCTGAGCGAGGAAGCTCTCGCGCAGACCGACGTTCTTATCTGGTGGGGGCACATGGCTCATGACGAGGTTTCTGACGAAACGGCTGAACGCGTGTGCCGCCGGGTAAACGCGGGAATGGGCTTTATAGGGCTTCATTCCGCGCACCACAGCAAGGTGTTCAAAAGACTGTGCGGGACCTCCTGCAACCTGAAATGGCGGCACGGCGACCGGGAGCGGCTCTGGACGGTGGTGCCCTCCCACCCGATAGCCCGGGGTATTCCGGAGCACTTTGAGCTTCCACGGGAGGAAATGTACGGCGAACCGTTCGACATTCCCACCCCGGACGAGGTGGTTTTCATGGGCTGGTTTTCCGGCGGGGAGGTGTTCCGCAGCGGAGTGACCTACCGGCGCGGCGCGGGCAGGATATTCTATTTCCAGCCGGGTCACGAGGAGTACCCGACGTTCAGGGACAAAAACGTCCTGAGAATAATCGGGAACGCGGTGCACTGGGCAAAGCCGGAACCCGGCGCTTCGCAGATAGAATGTACTAATCCGGCGCCTTTGGAGGTATAACTATGTTTAAGATGGACGACACTGTAAGAATAAAGAAAACCGGAGTTATCGGCACGATCACCGATATCAGCGGCGCAGGCGGAGAAACGACCTACGTCATCGACACCGACACCGGCGACGACGAGGACGGTTTCGGTATGGCGGCAGTCTACTATTGCCGCGAGGAGGAGCTTGAAAAGGTATAAGTTCATGAATCTCCTGCCCGGTGCGGCGGGAGATTTTTCATATTACGCACTTGTATTTTTCACTTATATATGCTATACTGATTAAAAAAAGGAGGAACAGAAATTGTACACACCAAACGAACACCGCTACGAAAAAATGGTATACAACCGCTGCGGAAACAGCGGTCTAAAGCTCCCGGCTGTATCGCTGGGAATCTGGCAGAATTTCAGCCACAAGGACAGCTTCGACAACATGGAGGCAATGGTGCGCACCGCGTTCGACCTCGGCATAACTTACATTGACGCGGCGAACAATTACGGCAATCCGTATAACGGCTCTGCGGAGGAAAATTTCGGCAGGATCCTCGACCGGGGTCTGCGCCCCTACCGCGACGAGCTTATAATCTCCACAAAAGCTGGCTTTGAGATGTGGGACGGCCCCTACGGCGACAGAAACGGTTCCCGCAAGTACCTGACGGCTTCCCTTGACCAGTCGCTGAAGCGCATGAAGCTGGATTACGTTGACATCTACTACCATCACATCTTCGACCCGAACACTCCGTTGGAGGAAACCGCGCTTGCCCTGGACAATGCTGTGAAGCAGGGAAAGGCGCTGTATGTGGGGATCTCCAACTACAACAGGGAGCAGACCGCCGGGATAATGAAAATATTCCGGGAGCTTCGCACGCCGTTCGTGGTGAATCAGCCGAGCTACTCAATGTTCAACCGCTGGATAGAGAGCGACGGACTGCGGGATTTCGCCAAGGCTCAGGGGATAGGGCTTGCCGTGTTCCAGCCGCTTTACCAGGGACTTCTCACCGACAGGTATCTGAAAGGTATACCGACGGATTCCAGGATAGGGAAGGGCAGGACATGGATAGCGAACGAGGTCAGCGAGGAAAGGCTATCCAAAGTCAGGAGGCTGAACGATATCGCCGCCGCTAGAGGTCAGAAGCTGTCCCAGATGGCTATTTCCTGGTGCCTGCGCGGTGGGAAGGTCGCTACCGTGCTAATAGGAGCCTCCCGCCCGGAACAGATCGTAGAAAACGCTGCCGCTGTCCAGAATCTGGATTTCACTCAGGAAGAACTGAAAGCCATTGAAGATGTTCTTGCAGAATAAATTTCGTATATTTCTGCGCGGGTGATAAAAAACTACTTGCAATAATTATGTTAATGTGCTATAATATTATGGATAATAGAAAGAGAACGGCGGTGTGCGCAGGTTCCGGAAAGCCTTGCTGTGCGTGTTAGCGTTAGGCAGGCGGGGAATTCACAGACTGTTGTTTTCCTGACAGAATTTATTAGAGCAGTCAGCGGGTCAAACTGACAGCATTGCCAGTCCGCCCGCATGAATGCTCGTGCGGCGCAGTGCGCCGCATATCGAAAGGAAGTTGATTATGGCTAAGATCGCGGTTCTGGGTTACGGCGTTGTCGGCTCAGGCACAGTCGAGGTTTTCTATAAAAACAAGGAGAGCCTTGAGAAAAAAGCAGGACAGGAAATGGATATCAAGTACATTCTTGACGTCCGTGATTTCAATGACAGCCCCTACAAAGATAAGTTCGTAAAGGACTTCAACGTGATCCTGAACGACCCCGAGGTCACTGTCGTTGCCGAGGTCATCGGCGGACTCAAGCCCTCCTACGATTTCGTGAAGTCCTCCCTGGAAGCCGGCAAGAGCGTAGTTACCTCCAACAAGGAGCTTGTTGCGGCAAAGGGCGCGGAGCTTCTCGCCGTTGCCAAGGAGAAGAACGTGAACTTCTTTTTTGAAGCAAGCGTCGGCGGCGGTATCCCCATAATCAAGCCGCTCCATGCCTGCCTTTCCGCCAATGAGATCGACGAGATCGCAGGTATCCTGAACGGTACCACCAACTTTATTCTCACCAAGATGATCCGCGACGGCATGGACTTCGAAAAGGCGCTTAAAATCGCTCAGGAGCTGGGCTATGCAGAGCGCAACCCCTCCGCTGACGTTGACGGTCATGACGCGTGCCGCAAGATATGCATTCTGGCTTCCCTTGCGTTCGGAAAGCACGTTTATCCCGACAGCGTACACACCGAGGGTATCACAAAGATAACCCTCGAGGACGTTGCATACTGCGACAGCGCCGACTGCAAGATAAAGCTTATCGGCTGTGCAAAGCGCGAGGAGGCAGGCAAGATCTCCATCGGCGTATTCCCGGCGGTTATCAGGGACGAGAGCCAGCTTGCGGGCGTTAACGACGTGTTCAACGCGATACTTGTCCGCGGCGACGCAACAGGCGACGTTGTGTTCTACGGCAAGGGGGCGGGTAAGCTCCCGACTGCCAGCGCGGTAGTTGCCGATATAGTTTCCGCTGTAAAGCACTCCGGCACCAGCAGGTCTCTTACATGGGTAGACAGCGCGCAGGACTTTATCAACGATTTCAGCGAGTTCAGGAGCGCAAGCTACATCAGACTTGCTTCCAAAAATGTCGAGGTCACCAAGGCTGTCATCAAGGCTCTGTTCGGCGAGGTAACATATCTTTCCAGAAAGAACCAGCCCGAGAACGAGCTTGCTTTCATCACTGATGTAATGACCGAAAAGGACACCGTTTCTGCAATGGATAAGGTCGCTGACGGCGCTGAGATTCTCGGCAGGATCCGCGTCCTTGATTACTGATACCGCACAGGTGCATGGTTTGATAGATTTTTTTGGAGGAAACGAAATGGAAACAGAGACTCCGAAGTATAAGCGCGTACTTCTTAAATTAAGCGGCGAGGCGCTCTCCGGCGATAAGGGGAGCGGGCTGGATATTCCCACCATCGAGAATATCTGCGCCAGCATAAAGAAGTGCGTTGACGCAGGCGCGGAGATCGGCATAGTAGTCGGCGGCGGAAATTTCTGGCGCGGAAGAAGCTCCGAGGGCATGGACAGAGCAAGGGCAGACCATATTGGTATGCTTGCGACTGCAATGAACGCACTTGCAGTTGCTGACGTGCTTGAAAAGCAGGGCTGCGCGGTCAGAGTACAGACCGCCATCACAATGCAGCAGGTTGCCGAGCCGTTTATTCTCGGCAAGGCTATCCGCCATCTTGAAAAGGGCAGGGTAGTGATTTTCGGTTGCGGAACCGGCAACCCGTTCTTCTCAACGGACAGCGCGGCGGCTCTCCGCGCGGCTGAGCTGAACGCCGATATGCTGCTGAAAGCAACGATGGTGGACGGAATCTACGACAAGGATCCGAAGAAGTTCCCTGACGCGGTGAAGTATGATGTAATCACGCATCACGACATTCTTGTAAAGAAGCTCCAGGTAATGGACAGCGCCGCTGCCGCTATCTGCACTGAAAACAACATTCCTATAATTGTATTTGACCTGAACCGTCCCGACAACATCTATGACGCCGTTATGGGCAAAACTGTCGGAACGCTCGTTACAAAGCATAAGCCCCAGTAATATCACGAAAGAGGTGCCGTTATGAAAGAAATTCTCGACAAGACCAAGGAAAAGATGGGCAAGTGCGTGACCGCGCTTGAAAGCGAGCTTGCAACGATCCGCGCAGGCCGTGCGAATCCCGCCGTGCTCGACAGGATCACAGTTGACTACTACGGAGCTCAGACTCCGGTAAACCAGATGGCTTCCATCTCCGTTTCTGAGGCAAGAATACTAGTGGTACAGCCGTTTGACGCTTCCACGCTGAAGTCCATCGAAAAGGCTATCCAGGCTTCCGACCTGGGAATAAACCCCACCAATGACGGCAGAGTTCTGCGCATTGCATTCCCGCAGCTCACCGAGGATCGCAGAAAGGAACTCTGCAAGCAGGTCAGCAAGATCTGCGAGGAGAGCAAGGTAGCTGTCCGCAACGTTCGCCGCGACGCGCTTGACAAGCTCAAGGCAAAGAAGAAGAACAGCGAGATCACCGAGGACGATTTAAAGGAAGCAGAGAAGAACATCCAGAAGCTCACCGATAAGTATATCGAGAATATTGAAGCGGTGGGCGCTGACAAGGACAAGGAGATCATGTCCATCTGATGGCTGATTATACCGTCCCCGCGCATGTCGGGATTATTATGGACGGAAATGGCAGATGGGCAAAAAAGCGCGGGCTTCCGCGGAATTTCGGTCATAAGCAGGGCGCTGCCGTTTTCAAAAAGACTATCAACTGGGCGAGGGAGCTCGGAATTAAATGCGTGACGTTTTATGCATTTTCTACCGAAAACTGGAAGCGCCCGGCTGAAGAGGTCAATGGAATAATGAACCTGCTGAGGCAGTATATCAAGGATATCAGGGCAGCCGCCAGGGAGGATATCAGGTTTATTTTCCTGGGTGACATCACCGGGCTTCCCGAGGATATCACGACGGAGCTGCTGGATATTCAGTCGTCAACGGTCGGGAATACTGGGTTTATCGCAGGGGTTGCGCTGAACTACGGCGGCAGGGACGAAATCACCCGCGCCGCGAGGATTCTGGCTGAAAAAGCTGTTTCCGGCGACATCTCCCCGGAGGACATCACCGAGAGCGCGGTTGAAAATCTGCTTTATACCGCTGAAATGCCGCCCCTTGATATGATCATCAGACCAAGCGGTGAGCAAAGACTGTCGAACTTTATGATATGGCAGGCGGCGTATGCGGAGTTCGTCTTTATGGACGTTCTCTGGCCTGATTTCACAAAAAAACATCTGGAATACGCGATTCAGGTTTTCAATGACCGTGACAGGCGCTTCGGCGGGGTGTAGTTTCAGAAGAGAGGGTATTCTATGGGCGTTAGGCTAATTTCCGCTGGCATTGGAATTGTTATCGGAGTCACGATTCTTTTCTTGGATAACGTGTTCGTATATGCCGCTGCGATTGCGTTTCTTTCGGCAGTCGCCGTCTGGGAACTGACCCGTGCGATCAAGTGCGACAAATTCCCTCTCCTTCGCTGGGTTTGCATTATATTCGGCGCGGTGTTCCCGGTGATAATAATTTTACAGCCGCTGAAAATAATGGCTGTCCCGGCCGCGCTTGCCTATGTGCTGGTGCTTGCGCTGATCATGCTGAAAATGCATAAAACTGTCAGGTTTGAGCAGGTTCTTGCCTGCGGTGCTGCCGGGGGACTGCTTCCGGTGGCGATGAGCTCGATGGTTCTGCTGAGGTACTCGGAGTGCGGAAAGCCGCTGGGCATATTCACGATCCTTTTCGTGCTTTTCTGTGCCTGGTTCGGAGATTCCGGCGCATATTTTGTAGGTACATTCCTCGGAAAGCACAAGCTGTGCCCGCTTATCAGTCCAAAAAAGACTGTGGAGGGGCTTGTCGGCGGCATTATTACCGTCGGCATTGTTACGGCGATAACCGTTTTCATCTATAACACCTTCATTCTGACGGAGCACCAGCTCAGCTATGCGGTTCTTGTTCCGTTCTCCATGCTCGCGTCGCTTGTCGGGGTTGTGGGAGACCTCTCCGCCTCCGTGATCAAGCGTGAGTACAATGTGAAGGATTTCGGAAATATCATGCCCGGACACGGCGGTGTTCTCGACCGATTCGACAGTGTTATTATGACTGCGCCGTTCCTGTATGTCCTGCTCAGCTTCCTGGGCGGACTGATCTATGCCTGATTAAATCTGACTACCCATTCACGCGCTGTGAATGGGTGGTTTTGTTCAGGGAAGTTTTAAGGAGTATAGACTGCTTTGTCATGAAGAAAATAGTATTACTTGGCTCGACTGGTTCCATCGGCACGCAGACATTAGATGTCTGCCGCCAGCATAATATAGGAGTGCGGGCGTTGTCCGCTAACCGGAATACTGGTCTGCTTGAACGGCAGGCGCGGGAGTTCCTGCCGGAATACGTCTGCGTTTACAGCGAGGACGCGTACCCGGATATCAGGCAGAGACTCGCGGATACTGACATCAAAGTCGTGGCGGGAATGGAGGGCTTATGCCAGCTTGCCCGGCTGGAGTGTCACGCCGTCGTGAACTCGGTCGTTGGTATGGTGGGTCTTCTCCCCACGCTGGAGGCAGCAAAGGCAGGCAACGATATTGCCCTTGCGAACAAGGAAACTCTTGTGGCAGGCGGAAAACTGGTGACGGAATGCGTGCGCAGGAACGGCGTGAAGCTCCTGCCGATAGACAGCGAGCATTCCGCGATATTCCAGTGCCTGATGGGCGCGGGAGAGAATCTTCCGACAAAAATACTCCTTACGGCTTCCGGCGGTCCTTTCTACGGGAAAACCCGAGACGAGCTCCGCGGAGTTACGGTGGAGCAGGCGCTGAAGCACCCGAACTGGAGCATGGGCACCAAAATAACCATCGACAGCGCAACGCTGATGAATAAAGGGCTGGAACTGATCGAAGCGGTGCGCCTGTTCGATGTCAGACCGGAGCAGGTGGAGATCGTGGTTCACCGACAGAGTATAATCCACTCGGCGGTGGAGTTTGAGGACGGAGCGGTGATCGCGCAGCTTGGCACTGCGGATATGCGGATACCGATTCAGCTTGCGCTGACCTACCCGAAAAGGCTGCCAAGCCCGGCGAAAAAACTCTCGCTTTTCGATGTCGGGCAGCTCACATTCGGCAGGGCGGACGAAGAAACATTCTCCTGCCTGGCGGCGGCAAAACGTGCTATTTCTATGGAGGGAAACGCTCCCTGCGCTGTTAATTCGGCGAACGAGGCCGCAGTCGCTCTTTTCCTGAACAGGAAGATCGGGTTCCTGGATATCGGCGAAGCAGTCGGCGGAGCGCTGGATTCCGTAAGGTTTATCGCAGAACCGACCCTTGACGATATTCTCGAAACCCAGAAGGCCGCCGAAGAGCACGTTGCGGCAAAATACGGCAGAATTTGATTTTTGGAGGTCTTATGCAGATCGTTATTGCAATACTTGCATTCTGTGTCATTATAATAATCCACGAGCTGGGACATTTCACCGCCGCAAAGCTCTGCGGAATCCAGGTGAACGAGTTCGCGCTCGGCATGGGGCCTGTTATCCTGCGCAAGAAAAAGGGCGAGACTGAGTATGTCATACGGCTTCTGCCGATAGGCGGCTCGGTGTCGATGGAGGGAGAGAGCGACAGCAGCGACAATCCCCGCGCCTTTAACCGCAAGCCGGTCTGGCAGAGAATGATAGTTATTCTGGCGGGGCCCGTCATGAATCTGATACTGGGATTTATCGCCGCGCTGATTTACATTTGCTCAGTGTCGGCGGTGGGTACAACGACTGTGAGCGCGTTTCCGGATTCCTCCTATTGCAGCGCACAGCTTGAGGTAGGCGACCAGATACTTTCGATAGAGAACACCCCTGTCTGGACAACGTATGACATTCAGTATAAGCTCCAGAACAACAGCGGACGCACCGATACAAACGGAAATCTTCTGCTGGATTTCAAGGTAAAACGCGGCGGTCAGACCGTTGAGCTCCATGACGTGCAGTTCATGGTGCAGCATAACGAGGACGGAAGCAGCGATGTGATTTACGGCTTCTATGTCCTGCCGCTGGAGCGGAATTTCCTGTCCGTGCTGGAGTACAGCGGCAGGGAAACCGCGTCCATCAGTCGCATGATACTGTTCACGCTGGCGGATCTGTTCAAGGGAAAATACGGGCTGAAAGACCTTTCGGGTCCCGTGGGAACCGTCACGGTGGTATCAAAGAGCGTGAGCTACGGCTTTGCCTCGTTCATGTATCTTTTCGCGTTCATCACTGTGAATGTCGGAGTTTTCAACCTGCTGCCCATTCCGGCGCTGGATGGCTGCCGATTCCTGTTCCTGGTCATCGAGGCGATACGCCGCAAGCCGCTGAAGCCCGAGGTCGAGGGAATCGTACATCTTGTGGGATTCGGGCTGCTTATGGTGCTCATGTTGGTGGTAACATTCGGGGATATATCAAAACTTGTCAGCGGAGGATTTTAGTGAGTAAGAAAAAGGTAAAGGTCGGGAATTTAACACTCGGTGACGGGAAAATTTACATTCAGTCCATGCTGAATGTTCCCGCAGAAAAGGTGGACGAAACAGTACAGCAGGCGGTGGCTCTTGAGAAAGCGGGCTGCGAGATAGTCCGCGCCGCAATTCCGACGATAGAGGACGTGCGCCTGATTCCCGCGATAAAGGATAAGGTCAACATTCCACTGGTGGCTGACATTCATTTCGATTACAGAATAGCGCTGGCGGCGGTGGAAGCCGGCGTAGACAAGGTTCGCATAAACCCCGGGAACATCGGCGGCACCGACCGGGTAAAGGCAGTCGCGGACGCCTGTCGCAGGAAAAACGTCCCGATAAGGATAGGCGTGAACTCTGGCTCGCTGGAAAGGAAGCTGCTTGAAAAATACGGCAGTCCCACCCCGGAGGCGCTGGTGGAAAGCGCCCTGGGTCATGTGAAGCTGCTGAACGACTGCGATTTTGACGATATCGTTATCAGCATAAAGTCCTCGGACGTCAGGCTGATGATCGCCGCGTACCGCCTGCTTGCCAAGCAGGTGGACTACCCGCTGCACCTTGGAGTTACCGAGGCGGGAACGGAGCGCATGGGTCTGGTCAAGTCCGCAGTGGGAATAGGCTCGCTGCTGTGCGACGGAATAGGCGACACGATCCGCGTTTCGCTTACCGCCGACCCGGTCAGGGAGATCTACGCTGCAAAGGATATTCTCCGTGCCTGCGATATGGGCGGCGGGGTGCAGATCGTTTCCTGCCCGACCTGCGGACGTACCAAAATAGCGCTTATCCCGCTTGCGGAGGAGGTCGAGAAGCTCTGCGCGGACATAGACAAGCCTATAAAGGTCGCGGTTATGGGCTGCGTTGTCAACGGCCCCGGCGAAGCGCGCGAGGCTGATATTGGAATAGCCGGCGGAAACGGCGAGGGAATCCTGTTCAAAAAGGGGAAGATACTCCGCAAGGTGCCCGAGGACAGGCTGCTTAAAGAGCTGAGGAAAGAAATCGATCTGCTCTGAGTCGGCACTTGACTAGGAAAGATATATTGAAAGGAAGTTGCAAATGGCTGCAAAACTCAGTGAGCTGTTCGAGGGCATGGAGCTGCCCCGGACAGTCGCGGGAGGAACCGTTTTAAAAATAGTATACACCGAATCCAAAACCGAGATGCTGATAAATCTCGGGCTGGAGGAGCTGTGCCCCGCCGAGGAGCTCCTGACCGCAGAAAAAAAGATATCTGCGGCAACGGACGGAACAACAATGCGGCTGTTCCCGAGCTATCACGAGTCGCTCTACACCCCGGACTATATCAGCGAGATAATTAAGATACTAAAGGACAGACACGCTGCGGTAAACGGCTACCTTGACGGCGCGGAAATAAGCGACGACGGCGACAACTGCGAGATTTCGCTGAGCTCCGGCGGCAGGGATATCCTGCTACAGATGGAAGTAGACAAGAAAATCGAGCGCCTTATAAACGGCTTCTTCAAGAAGAAAGTTCATGTGGAGTTCACCGGGGTTGCAAACCTTGACCTAAAGGATATCGTCAGCCAGGCGGAGCAGGCAGCGCCTGTGCAGGTGAAGCCCTACACTCCCGCGCCCGCTGAAGCTCCCGAGAAGAAGTTCCAGGGCGGCAAGGGCGGTTATTCCGGAAAGCGCGGTGCCTCCGTGCTGAAGGAACCCAAGGAGATCATGCTTCCCTTTGATTCCGAGCGCATGGAGAAAAAGGCTGAGCTGTTCTACGGAAAGGGCATAAACGAGGCTCCGGTGAAGATGAGCGAGGGCTTCGGCGAGGGCGACGAGGTAACGCTGTGGGGCGAGGTTTTCAAGACTGACGAAAAGACCTCCCGCGATGGCAATACGTTCATTTTCACGGCGTATTTTTCCGACCACACCTCCTCCGAGATACTCAAAATCATCACCCCGACTGAAAACAGCGGCACTATCAAGAATTACATCAAGGCGGGCAAGGCGATAATCGTCACCGGTAAGTTTGAGTTCGATACATTTGCAAAGTGCCTGAACATAAGACCGTATTCCATCGCCTCCATCAAGACCCTGCGCCGTCAGGACAAGGCTGCGGAAAAGCGCGTGGAGCTCCATCTGCATACCACCATGTCCGATATGGACGCGGTTACTCCGGCGGGAGAGCTGATAAACCAGGCGTTCGCGTGGGGACACAAGGCGATCGCGATAACAGACCACGGCAACGTCCAGGCATTCCCCGAGGCGATGAACACTGTTGAAAAGATTCGCAAGAACGGCGGCGAATTCAAGATACTTTACGGCATGGAAGCGTACTTCGTGAACGACAGCGGCGCGCTGGTTTCCGGCTGCACCGACCGTTCTCTGAACGACGATGTTATAGTTTTCGATATAGAAACCACCGGGCTTAACCGTGATACTGACCGTATCACCGAAATCGGCGCGGTGAAGCTCCGTAATCTTGAGGTAGTAGACCGCTTCCAGACATTCGTGAACCCCGAAAAGCCCATACCCGCGAATATCACGGAGCTGACCGGGATAACCGACGCAATGGTGGAGGACGCTCCCACCGAGGAAACCGCCGTGCAGGACTTCATAAAATTCGCCGGCAAGGGCGTACTTGTGGCGCACAACGCGGATTTCGATACCTCGTTCATTGCGAAGGTATGCGAGCGCCACGGCATAAAGTACGATATCCGCTACTGCGATACATTGAAGCTTGCGAGAGCCGGGCTTCCGCACCTCAAAAACCACAAGCTGGATACTGTCGCGAAAGAGTACAAGCTGGGTAACTTCAACCACCACCGTGCGATAGACGACGCGGAAATGCTGTCGAAGATTTTCGTATCAATGGTGACAGTGACCTGCAAGGGACATTCGGTAGAAAAATTCGGCGATTTCAACCGCGTCCTCGGCAACGTGGACGTAAAGAAGCAGCCCATGTACCACATGATAATCATTGCAAAGAACCAGGTCGGGCTGAAAAACCTGTACAAGCTGATTTCTTACTCCAACCTGAATTATTTCTACCGCAAGCCGCGCGTTCCGCTTTCGGAGCTTGAAAAGCACCGCGAGGGGCTGATAATCGGCAGCGCCTGCGAGGCTGGAGAGCTTTTCCGCGCGATACTGAACGAAAAGCCGCAGGCGGAAATCGAAAAGATAGCCTCCATCTACGACTACCTGGAAATTCAGCCGATAGCGAACAACAGGTTCCTTGTGCGGGAGGGCACAGTCGCTGACGACGACGGGCTCCGCGCGCTCAACATGAAGATTGTCCGCCTTGGCGAGAAGCTCGGCAAGCCGGTCGTTGCCACCTGCGACGTGCACTTCATGAACGAGGAGGACGGAATTTTCCGCAAGATACTCCAGGCGGGGCAGGGCTTCAAGGACGCAGACAACCAGGCGCCGCTGTTCCTGCGCACCACCGATGAAATGCTTGCGGAGTTCAGCTATCTCGGCGAGGAAAAGGCGCGCGAGGTCGTGATAACGAACCCCAACGCCATAGCCGATATGGTAGATGATATCCGCCCGATACCCAAGGGAACCTACACGCCGTCCATTGAGGGCGCGGAGCAGGAGCTTCAGGA
Source organism: uncultured Oscillospiraceae bacterium (assembly GCA_934448295.1). Lineage (GTDB taxonomy): Bacteria > Bacillota > Clostridia > Oscillospirales > Ruminococcaceae > CAG-115. The sequence goes on along the minus strand of CAKSEY010000004.1, from coordinate 113,177 downwards.
TCTCTGCTGGTCGAGGGCGCACGCGTGGTACGGCGACGATCTGCCCGAAATCGTTGAAAAGCGCCTCCAGAAAGAGCTTGACGCTATCATCAAGTATGGATTCTCGGTGCTTTACATGATCGCCCAGAAGCTGGTAAAATATTCCGAGGACAACGGCTATCTCGTAGGCTCCCGTGGTTCTGTCGGCTCGTCGTTTGTTGCGATAATGTCCGGTATCTCGGAGGTCAACCCCCTGGCGCCGCATTACCGCTGTCCCAAGTGCCGCCACAACGAGTTCATCACGGACGGCTCGGTCGGCTCCGGATTCGACCTGCCGCAGAAGAACTGCCCGGTCTGCGGAACCGACATGATACGCGACGGACACGATATCCCGTTCGAAACGTTCCTTGGCTTCAAGGGAGACAAGGCGCCTGATATCGACCTTAACTTCTCCGGCGAGGTGCAGGGTAAGGTTCACCGCTACACAGAAGAGCTGTTCGGTAAGGATCATGTGTTCAAGGCGGGTACTATCTCCGCAGTTCAGGACAAGACCGCATACGGCTTCGCAAAAAAGTACTGCGAGGAGCGCGGCATTGAATACAACAACGCCGAGATGGAGCGTATTTCCATAGGCTGCACCGGCGTAAAGAGAACCACCTCCCAGCACCCGGGCGGAATGGTCGTTGTACCGAACGATTACGAAGTCTACGACTTCACGCCTGTTCAGCACCCGGCGGACAAGACGGACAGCGACATGATAACTACGCACTTCGACTTCCACGCGCTACATGATACTATCCTCAAGCTTGACGAGCTGGGACATGATGTGCCGACCCTGTACAAGCACCTGGAGGATATGACCGGAATGAAGATCGCGGACGTATCCACAACTGACCGTGCGATATACGACCTGTTCATTTCCACCGAGCCGCTGGGGGTAACTCCGGACGATATATTTGCCCCCTGCGGGACCTACGGCATACCGGAATTCGGCACGCCGTTCGCAATGCAGATGCTTCAGGACGCAAAGCCGAGGAACTTCTCCGACCTGCTCCAGATCTCTGGTCTGTCCCACGGCACTGACGTATGGCTCGGCAATGCGCAGGATCTTATTAAAAACGGCACCTGCACGATTTCCGAGGTTATCGGAACGCGTGACAACATCATGGTTTACCTGCTTCACAAGGGGGTCGAGCCCAGCCTTGCGTTCAAGATAATGGAGATAACCCGAAAGGGCAACGCGACCAAGCTGTTCGACGACACGATTTACCAGGCATTCAAGGACAACAACGTCCCGGACTGGTACGTTGAGAGCTGCAAGAAGATAAAGTACATGTTCCCGAAGGCGCACGCGGCGGCATACGTTACCTCTGCGGTAAAGCTGTGCTGGTTCAAGATTAACAAGCCGTGCGAATTCTATGCCGCAACGCTCACCAAGCACACGGAAAACATGGAGCTTGACGTGGTGCTCCAGGGCAGGGAAGCGGTCAGGGAGCGCATAAAGCAGCTCCAGGCGATGCCGAGTATCGGAGTCAAGGAAAAAGGAACGCTTGACGCGCTGCTTCTGGTGAACGAGATGATGTCCCGCGGTATCGGCGTGCTTCCGGTGGACGCAAGGAAATCCGGGGCGTCCACCTACCGTATCGAGGACGGAAAGCTGCGTATGCCGTACCTTTCAATAGCGGGCTGCGGCTCCAACGCGGCGTTCAAGCTGAAAGAGGTAATAGACGCGGGCAATTATATGTGTATCGACGATATCCAGCAGCAGAGCGGGCTAAACAGCTCTGTCATGGATAAAATGCGCGAAATGGGAGTTTTCGGGGATATCCCGAATTCCGCCCAGATGTCGCTGTTCGATATGTGATTCTTTCAGCGGTATTGTTGAAAGCGGCTGTGCAAATTGCCAAAAAATACACCGCTTATTGACAATACCGCTGTTTTGTGTTATACTAGTAGCATGATATCACACTACCACACTAAAGCGGAGGAGAAGGAAAGTGAAAAGATACGATCTGCTCACCCCGGAGGGAACCAGGGATCTGCTTTTTGACGAGTGTATCGCCAAGCGCAGCATACAGGAAAAACTGAGAAAGATATTTACGGCGTACGGCTATTCCGAGGTGCTGACCCCGGGGCTGGAATTCTATGATGTATTCGGCGGCAAGGTGCGTTATTTCCCGCAGGAAACTATGTACAAGCTGGTGGACGGCAAAAACCGCCTGATGGTGCTCCGTCCGGATAATACAATGCCTATCGCGCGTCTGGCGGCGACCCGGCTCAGTAAGGAGCCGCTCCCGCTGAAGCTCTACTACAATCAGAGCATATTCATGGTGAATCCCAAGAACAGCGGCAGGGACGACGAGTTCACCCAGAGCGGAATCGAGATACTCGGCGGCGAAACCACGGCGGCTGATTACGAGGCGCTTTCGCTGGCGGCGCAGGCGCTGTTTGCAGTCGATGAGGATTTCCGCCTTGAAATAGGCGAAAGCGGAATTTTCCGCACCGTGGTTGACGACCTGAACCTCCCTGAAGAGCAGTCCGAGGAGATACACGCGCTTATAGAAAGCAAGAATTACCCCGCGCTGAACGAAGCGCTGGAGGGAATTTCCGGCAGCGCTGCGGAGGCTGTAAAGGCGCTTCCGTCGCTGTTCGGCGAAAGCGAAGTGTTCGCGGCGGCTGAGAAGTATATGTACAGCAAGGAGCTACGCACCAAGCTGAGCAGCCTGCACGCTACATACGAGGCGCTCTGCTCCATGGGCTATTCCGGCAAGATAAAGGTAGACCTCGGTCTTGCCCACAAGAAGAATTATTACACGGGAATCCTGTTCCGCGGCTATGTCGAGGGGTACGGGCTTCCGGTGCTTTCCGGCGGACGTTACGACACGCTGCTGGGCGGCTTCGGCAGGAATGCGGCGGCGGTAGGATTCGCAGTAAATGTCGAGGCGGCGGCAAAGGTGTTCCTGAAAAATACTTCCTCGCCGCTCACAAAGCCGGCAGACGTTCTGGTATTCAGCGAGCCGGGCTGCGAAATTTCTGCGCTGAATCACTGCCGAGAGCTGATAGACGCCGGGCTCACCGTGTTCAACTCGCTGTTCTCAACAGTTGAGGAAGCCGGGAATTACGCAAAACAGCACGGAATAAAACGGATAGATATAGTCGGCAGAAATTCCGCTGTTACCGTAAAGGAGGTCTGAGCATGAAGAACAAGACCATCAGGATCGCGCTCACCAAGGGCAGGCTGGAGCAGAAAACCGTTGACCTGCTGGACAGGATAGGCTACGACGTCACCGAGCTGCGCGAAAAGGGCAGACGTCTGATTCTTTCCATACCCGGCGAGAATATTGAGGTAGTTCTTGCAAAGGCTGCGGACGTAATTACATATGTTGAGCACGGGGTGTGCGATATCGGAGTTGTCGGCAAGGACACCATAATGGAGCACGGTGGGAAGTTCTTCGAGATAAGCGACCTGGGCTTCGGCAGGTGCAAATTTGCGCTTGCTGGAAAGAAAGGCGGCAATTTCTACGAGGGCTACGGCGTCAAGACAGTCGCCACAAAATACCCTGAGGTAACCCGCAGCTTCTTTGAAAACAAGGGCATGGACGTTGACATTGTGAAGATAGAGGGCTCCGTTGAGCTGGCTCCGCTGGTGGGGCTGGCGGACGGAATCGTGGATATAGTCGAAACCGGAACCACCCTTAAGGAAAACGGTCTGGAGGTCTGGGAGGACGTAGCTCCCATTTCCGCAAGACTTATCGTGAACACAGTAAGTATGAAGCTCAAGCAGCAGCGTATCGCTGAAATAGTTAAGCAGATAGAGGAGAATTTGTGATGATAAGGATAATCAAGGCTGACGGCGAGGAAAAGCAGTTCCTCGCGGAAGTTGAAAAGCGCGCAGGTCAGGTTAATGCGGACGTTGAAAAGACCGTCCGTGCTATTCTCGCGGACGTAAAGGAAAACGGCGACGCAGCGGTAAAGAGCTACACTGCGAAGTTCGACTGTCCCAACGCGCAGTATTACAGAGTTCCTGACGAGGCTATACAGGACGCGCTCACCGAGGCTAACGAGAAAAGCCCGGATTTCGTCAACGCAATGCTGAACGCAGTGGAGAACATAACTGCGTTCCACAACAGACAGAAGCGCGAGGGCTTCTGCGTAACCGAGGAAAACGGCGTTATCATGGGTCAGCGCGTAAGGGGGCTTGACCGCGTGGGGCTGTACGTTCCCGGCGGCACGGCGGCTTATCCCTCCTCGGTGCTGATGAACGCTATTCCCGCAAAGATAGCGGGCGTAAAGGAGATAATCATGGTAACTCCGCCCCTCAAGGACGGCACGGCGAACAAGGATATTCTGGTTGCCGCCGCTCTCTGCGGAGTCGATAAGATCTACCTTGCAGGCGGCGCACAGGCTGTTGCCGCCCTCGCCTACGGAACCGAGGAGATACCGAGAGTTTCCAAGATAGTCGGCCCGGGCAATATTTTCGTAGCCACTGCCAAGAAGCTGCTTTACGGAACGGTTGACATTGATATGTTCGCAGGTCCCAGCGAGATTCTTGTATTCGCAGACGAGACGGCAAACCCTGTTTACCTCGCCGCCGACCTTATGTCCCAGGCGGAGCACGACAAGCTGGCAAGCGCCATCATGATAACCACCAGCATGGATATCGCGGTAAGAACACAGGCGGAGATCGAGCGCCAGTCCGCTTACCTGTCCAGAAAGGACATCATTGATTATTCCATGACCAACTACGGCGCTATCATAGTCAGCGAGGACAAGGACTACGCCATCGAGCTTGCAAACAAGCTTGCTCCCGAGCACATGGAAGTCGTTGCAGAGAACCCGACCGAGTACATCGGCAAGATAGACAACGTTGGTTCGCTGTTCCTCGGGCAGTATTCACCGGAGCCCCTCGGCGACTATTATGCAGGGCCGAACCACGTCCTTCCGACCAGCGGCACGGCGAGATTTTTCTCACCGCTCGGCGTGGACAGCTTCGTTAAGCGCTCCAGCTATATCTGCTACACCAAGGACGCACTGCTTGACGCGGCTGACGACATCATTCTCATTGCGGAGCGCGAAAAGCTTACCGCGCACGCAAACTCCATCAGGGTACGCAAAGAGGGCTGAAAAATGAACAGAACCGCTGAAATAACCAGAAAAACAAAAGAAACGGACATAAGCGTAAAGCTGGATTTGGACGGCGGCGCTCATGCGGATATCTCCACCGGGATCGGCTTTCTCGACCATATGCTGACCGCGCTTGCGGTTCACGGCGGGTTCAGCCTTGAAGTCAGCGCAAAGGGAGACCTTTACGTTGACGGGCACCACACCGCCGAGGACGTCGGGATAGTCCTCGGAATGGCTTTTAAGGAAGCGCTAGGGGACAAGTCCGGCATAATGCGCTTCGGCAGCGCGTTTGTTCCGATGGACGAATCCCTTGCATTCTGCGCCCTTGACATCAGCGCAAGACCTTTTCTGGTTTTCAATGCGCAGTTCACAAATGAGCGGGTAGGGGAGTTCGACACCTGTCTGACGGAGGAATTCATGCGCTCCTTTGCGTTCAACGCAGGGATAACGCTGCACCTCCGCTGCGAGTACGGAAGCAACGACCACCACAAGATAGAGGCGCTGTTCAAGGCGCTAGCCTATGCGCTCAAAACCGCAGTGAAGCGCAATACGGACGGCTCTGTGGTATCCACCAAGGGCGTACTGTAATGCAGGGATATAATCTCATTGCCGTATTTTCGCCAGACGGAGAGAAAATGCTCATGTGCCGCCGGATAAAGGAGCCGTACAAGGGGCTTATAAACTTTGTCGGCGGCAAAATCGAGCCGTGCGAGAGCGGCGAACACGCGGCTTACCGCGAATTATTTGAGGAAACTGGGATTTCGGACAGGGATATAAAGCTCATACATCTAATGGATTTCAGCTACCCGCTCGACCCGTGCTATGTGGAGGTCTACGCAGGTCAGCTTGTTCAGTCAATAGAGGTTCAGGGAGAGGAAAACCCGCTTTTCTGGAGCGGCCTTGACTGCGACTTCTTCGACATGAAAAAGTATGCCGGCGAGGGAAATATCGGGCACATCATGGAGCATATAAAGCTGAACCGCGACAGGATATTCCTGACAACGAAAGGAACTGCAATATGATAGCAATAATCGACTACGGCGCGGGAAACCTGTTCAGCGTGAAGAACGCGCTGGACTTCCTCGGGCTGGAAAACAAAATAACCAACAGCGCCGACAACCTCAGAAGCGCAGACAGGCTGATACTCCCGGGGGTCGGCGCGTTTCCTGACGCAATGAGAATGCTCGGCGAGACCGGGCTTATTGAAGTCATCAGGGAAGAAGTCCGGAAAAAGCCGCTGCTGGGTATCTGCCTGGGAATGCAGATGCTCTTCGAAAAGGGCTACGAATTCGGTGAGACTGACGGACTTGGTCTGATAAAGGGCAGCGTGAAGCTCATGCACCCGGCGGGAGACCTCCCGGTTCCGCAGATAGGCTGGAACGCCCTTGAAAAGAACGTTCCGTGCAGGCTCCTTGACAGGTGCGCCGACGGGGAATACGTCTATTTCGTTCACAGCTACGCGGCTGAGTGTGACAGCAGCAACGTTGCGGCATACTGCGACTATGGAATGAAGGTTCCGGCGCTCGTGTTCGAGGGCAACGTTTACGGCGCGCAGTTCCACCCGGAAAAGAGCGGCGAAACGGGTCTGAATATCCTGCGCTGCTTTGCTGAGCTTTGATTTTCTGGGACGCGGCATTAATTTTGTGATTCGTTTTCATCTTATTGCGTAAAAGTTTTCTTTTACGAATTCCAAACCACAAGGAGAACTAAAATGGTAATTCTTCCGGCAATAGATATAAAGGACGGAAACTGCGTGCGCCTGTTCAAGGGCGATTACGGAACCGTGCAGAAAGTGGCTGACAGCTACATGGACACCGCCCGGGGCTTTGAGGCCTCCGGCGCTGAGTGGGTGCACATGGTGGATCTTGACGGCGCCAAGGACGCTACTCAGCAGAACAAGGATATTTTCATTGACGTTGCGAAAAATACGAAGCTGAAAGTAGAGGTTGGCGGCGGGATACGCAGCCTTGACACGGTAGAAATGTACCTGAACGCCGGAATTTCCAGGGTAATAATCGGCTCGGCGGCTGTAAAGGATCCGGAGTTCGTAAAGCGCGCCGCCAAGGAATTCAGAGGGCGCATAGCCGTTGGGATCGACGCGAAAAACGGTTTTGTCGCAACCGAGGGCTGGCTTGAAACCAGCGGCGTGAACTACATAGACCTCGGCGTTGAAATGTGCCGCGCGGGCGTGCAGTTCTTCATATTTACAGACATAGACAAGGACGGAACGCTCAGCCGCCCGAATCACTACAAGACAAAGAAACTCCAGGGAACGCTTGCGCCGCTTGGCGGAAACGTAATAGCGAGCGGCGGGATAAAGACCATCAACAACATAAGGACGCTGAAAAAGAACGGAATTTACGGCGCAATCTGCGGTAAATCCATCTATTCCGGCAGCCTTGATCTGGCTCAGGCTGTCCGCGTGGCAGAGTAAGGAGAAAAATATGCTTGCTAAGAGAATTATCCCGTGCCTTGACGTGCGCAACGGAAAGGTAGTAAAAGGCGTGAACTTCGAGGGAATCAGGGATGTAGGCGACCCGGTGGAGCTTGCGATAGAGTACAACCGCCAGGGCGCGGACGAGCTGGTTTTCTATGACATAACCGCCTCCTGCGAGGGCAGGGGAGTTATGCTGGACGTTGTGAAGCGCACCGCGCAGCAGGTTTTCGTGCCGCTGTGCGTTGGCGGCGGAATAAGCTCCGTGCAGGATTTCCGCGATACGCTGAGAGCGGGCGCGGACAAGGTTTCCGTTAATTCCCAGGCGGTCAAGAACCCGAAGCTCATCAGCGACGCTGCGGAGATATTCGGCAGCCAGTGCGTTGTTGTCGGAATCGACGCGAAGCGCGACGGAAAGGGCGGTTACAGCGTATTCATCAACGGCGGCAGGGTTGACATGAATCTCGACCTCGGCGACTGGGTAAAGGAAATCGAAGAGCGCGGAGCCGGCGAGATATGCCTGAATTCCATCGACACGGACGGAGTGCGCGGCGGCTTCGACATTGATATGCTGAATTTTGTCTGCGACCGCGTGAAGATCCCGGTGATCGCGAGCGGCGGCTGTGGAAAGCTGGAACACTTCTCCGAGGTGTTCGAGAAAACCAAAAGCTCGGCGGCGCTTGCGGCTTCGCTTTTCCACTTTAAGGAGCTCACCGTCGACGAGGTAAAGGAGCACCTGAAGGAGCGCAATATTCCTGTAAGAACCAGGGCTGGAGGCTGACATGGGACTTTTCACAAAACCGTCTGAAAACGCGAAATTCATAATGGATTTTCTGGGCTGCGAGTGCAGGTATTTTCCAGCAGGGAAGCCCGCGCAGCTAATTCAGTCCAGCTATGAGGAAGCATTCGCCAGAATGGAAATGGACAAGACCACTCCGCTGCTGATAGCCGTAGACGATATGCTGGTCGAGGATATCAAAAGCAAGATAAAGCCCGGGGAAACCGCCGAACAGCTCAGAGCCGAAATCCTTTCCGAAGCCTCCGGGGAAGCGCCGGAATGGTTCATGGAAAAGCTCACGGAAATGAAAGAGGAATTCGGCGAATACTGGAATGAGATAACCGCAGATACGGATATTTCTGGAATCAGGACGACCAGACTATGCAGTTTTGTAGATACTTTGACCCAGAAAACCAAAGAAGTTATCCTCGCGAAAATACCCACAGACAAGCCCTGGGAGGTTTTCGCGTGGCTTCCGTTCGGCGGCTGGAACGAGTGCCCTCTGTCCGAGGAACACGTCATGATAAGCCGCTACTGGTATCAGAAGTTTGGTGCAGTTCCGGCGGCGGTTTCACACGATATACTTGAATTCGCGGTTCAGCCGGTGCGCGATAAAAGCGCGGCAGTCGGGCTGGCGCTGGAGCAGTACGCATTCTGCCCGGATATTATCGATCAGGGCGTGCAGATGATAGGGGTTCTGGCGGATATGCTGACAAAATCCTCCGTGTGGAGCTTCTGGTGGGATTGACCCTTGCTTTTTCCGGAAATTTGTGTTATACTATTCATAGTGAGCGCTGCCGGAAGAGCAGCCGACAGAAAGTGAAATTATATGGACGTAAAGAAATATTTCAAGAAGTCCGGGCTTATTCCGGCGATAGTCACCGACGCTGAAAACGGCGAGGTGCTCATGCTTGCATACATGAACGAGGAAAGCCTCCAGAAGACCCTGGAGACAGGCTATACCTGGTTCTGGAGCCGTTCCCGCCAGGAGCTGTGGAACAAGGGCGCGACCTCGGGGCATTTCCAGAAGGTGGTTGAGATTTACAGCGACTGCGACGACGACACGCTGCTGGTAAAGGTTATCCAGACCGGGGCAGCCTGTCATACAGGTCACAGGAGCTGCTTCTTCACCAGGATAAAGTGATGCAGATCACTCTTTTATACGGCACGGGGAATCCCGCAAAGCTGAATTCCATGAGGAACCATCTTTCCGGGACGGGTATTCAGCTTCTGAGCTTATCGGATATGCCCGGGCAGTCTCCGGCGGCAGATGAAAACGGCAGGTCGCCTCTGGAGAACGCTCGTAGCAAGGCAATAGCCTATTACCGGCATTACGGCGTTCCGGTGTTTTCCTGCGACAGCGGGCTGTATATTGAGCAGCTCCCGGACGAGCTGCAGCCTGGAACTCATGTAAGAAATGTTAATGGAAAACGGCTGACCGATGATGAAATGACGGAGTATTACGCCGGACTTGCAAAAAGCTACGGCAGGCTTACCGCCAGATATTTAAACGCTATATGCCTTGTAATGTCTGAAACCGAGATTTATGAGCATATGGGCGGGGATATTTCCGGCAGGAGCTTCTGGATCACCGACAAGCCGCACCCCAAAAAGGTCGAGGGATATCCGCTTGACAGGATATCGCTGGATATTCGCACGGAAAAGTATTATTACGATATGACCCCGGAGGATTTTCAGCTTGAGGACAGCTTCGGCGGGGGATTCCGCGGCTTCTTTACAAAAGTATTAAAAATCGAGGAGTAATCAACATGATGGACGCATTCAAGGATATGTACGACGTAGTGGTAGACCGCAGGGCAAACCCGCAGGAGGGCTCCTACACCTGCTACCTGTTCGACAAGGGGATCGACAAGATACTCAAAAAGTGCGGCGAGGAGTGCACCGAGATGGTCATTGCCGCCAAGAACAACGACAAGGACGAGCTTGCAAACGAGATAAACGACCTGCTGTATCACATGATAGTCATGATGGCTGACCGCGGCGTGACCGTGGAGGATATCGAGAAGATCATGGTCGAGCGCAGCAAGAAGATCGGCAATCTTAAGCAGTTCCATGTAAGCGACCACAACACCTGATATGGAAATAACGCACCTTATTGATTATTTCGGGGACGACATCTTCGCGCTGGCGCTGATCTCCACCAAGGATTTTGGCGCTGCAAAGGAAATTTTCGTGAAGATGATGTCCGCCTGCGGGGAATATCCCGACAGCACCGAGCTTTACAGCCTTATTCTGAAAGCGTACCCTATGGCAAGGGAGGCGGACGGAAACGAATCCGCAGTGACCCTTACCGGGGTGGAGCTTGACAGCAGAAAGCAGCAGCTTCTGGAGGAAATACTCCGGAAGCCCTTTGTCGTGCGCTCAATTATCCACATGACCTGGGAGAACGACCTGGAGCCGGAGCATATCGCGAAAATAACCGGCGAGAGCGCGAAGTACGTCCGCTCTGTGCTGGACGAGCTCCCCGGAGAGCTGACATCCGCGCTTGACAAGAGCTACAAGGATATCTGCACGAAAATCGCCGCCGAGGACAAGCTCAAGGCGTACGTTATCCACAGCGTGAGCTCCGGCAGGGCGCGCCAGTTCGAGGTAAAGCAGGACGCGGTACCTCAGCATAAGTGGACAAAGGAGCAGAAGCTTATCGTAGTAATTATAGCGGCTGTGATCACGGCGGCTGTCTGCATTATAATCCCGCTGATAGACGGCTACTATCAGATGCGCCGTGAGGAGGGCTTTGAATCCTTCGAAAATGTGTCCACTGACGAGATTTTCCGGTATACCACGGAAGTAAGCCAGGGCTGACATTTCGCCGTGGAAGACGTGGAATCGGAAATTACACTTTTTTTGAAAAATATATTGCTTTTTTCAGAAAAATGCGTTATAATAAATTGAATGGATTTTTATCCAACTTTATTTCAAAGGAGATATAAAACTATGTTAGTATCTGCAAAAGAAATGCTGAACAAGGCTCGCGACGGCAAGTATGCTGTTGGTCAGTTCAACATCAACAACCTTGAGTGGACAAAGGCAGTTCTTCTCACCGCAGAGGAGTGCAAGTCCCCTGTTATCCTCGGTGTTTCTGAGGGCGCAGGCAAGTATATGTGCGGTTATTCCACCATCGTTGGCATGGTAAAGGGCATGATCGAGAATCTGCATATCACAGTTCCGGTTGCGCTTCACCTTGACCACGGCACCTTCGAGGGCGCAAAGGCTTGCATCAACGCTGGCTTCTCCTCCATCATGTTCGATGGTTCTCACTATCCGATCGAAGAGAACATCGCAAAGACAACAGCTCTTGTCAACACCTGCGATATTCTCGGTATCTCCCTTGAGGCTGAGGTAGGTTCCATCGGCGGCGAAGAGGACGGCGTTATCGGCATGGGCGAGTGCGCAGATCCCAAGGAGTGCAAGATGGTAGCAGACCTCGGCGTTACAATGCTGGCTGCTGGTATCGGCAACATTCACGGCAAGTATCCTGCTAACTGGCCTGGCCTGTCCTTCGACACACTGGCTAAGATCAAGGCAGAGGTTGGCGATATGCCTCTCGTTCTGCACGGCGGCACAGGCATTCCTGACGACCAGATCAAGAAGGCAATTTCTCTCGGCGTTGCAAAGATCAACGTTAACACTGAGTGCCAGCTCGTATTCCAGGAAGCTACAAGAAAGTACATCGAAGAGGGCAAGGACCTCCAGGGCAAGGGCTTCGACCCCAGAAAGCTCCTCGCTCCCGGTACCGAGGCTATCAAGGCTAAGGTCAAGGAGAAGATGGAACTGTTCGGTTCTGTTGGCAAGGCTTAATTTACCGATTCGATTCTCTTTTTGCGCCGTTGGGTTTCCAGCGGCGCATTTTTATTTGCGTTTTCCGTAATTGTACAATAACGTATAAAAATCGTACAAATCTATCATGTTTATTTATTATACCGAAAAAACAACTAAAAAAATACCGATTTTTTATGCTTTTGCCGATTTACTTTTTCAGGATTTCTGATATACTATCAGTAAACGTTTTCAACCGCCCATACACACATATCCGGGCGAAAAGGAAGGGGAGATAAATATGTTTCTTTTCAGATGGCTGTGGAAGAACATGAAGGGCTGCCGCGCGATTTATATACTTGCGCTGTGCCTGACGGTGCTGTGTCAGTCCATGTACATAATCACGCCATACTTTACCCAGCAGATAACAGACACGTTCATTGTAAACGAAAACGCGCTCCAGAATCTCCAGGAGCACACCGACCTGCTCCTGCTGATGCTCGCGGCGATGATAGGCTTCACACTGCTGCGCTGCGGAATGCAGTACGGAAGCAACATGATGTACGAGCACACCTCCCAGACGCTGATCTACCGCGTGAGAAAGGTGCTGTTCGACAAGATAGAGAACCAGGACGCGTCATTTTATAACGTGTACCGCACTGGCGATATTATGACGCGTGTTTCCGCCGACCTTGACATGGTTCGGCACTCGATAGCCTGGATAATCAAGACCATTGTGGAGTGTATCGTTCTCTTTTCGGCTTCGCTGATTTTCTTCTTCACGATGGACTGGCTGATGGCGCTGTGCATGATCGCGCTGACTCCCGTGATACTGTTCATAACCTGGCTGTTCAAGCGAAAGGTCGGCCCCCTTTACGTTGACCTTCGCGAAAAGCTGTCAAGGATGAACACCGCCGCCGAGGAGAACATCTCCGGCAACCGGGTCGTCAAGGCTTTCGCCCGGGAGGACTACGAGATAAAGCAGTTCGACAAATACAGCCGGGAATACAGCACGGCAAACAAGAAAGCGGCTTTCATGTGGCTGAAATTCTTCCCGTTCCTGGAAACCACCGCGCAGTCGCTTTCCGTGGTTATGATAATTGCAGGCGGACTTTTCGTGGTATCCGGCAGGATCACCATGGGTCAGTACGCGGCATTTTCGGGACTTATCTGGACGCTCTCCAACCCCATGAGAACTCTCGGAAATATCGTCAACGACCTTCAGCGCTTTTCCGCTTCTGCGAACAAGATAATCGAGATCTATTACGGAAGCCCGCGGATCGTTGACCGCAACGACGCAGTGGACAAGCCCGGCCGCTTCGAGGGAAAGGTCGAGTTTGACCACGTCAGCTTCTCCTACGGAAATACCGAGGTGCTCCGGGACGTCAGCTTTACCGTGGAGCCAGGTCAGACCGTGGTGATCATGGGCGAGACCGGCTCCGGCAAGACCACGCTAGCGGAGCTTATCCCAAGGATCTACGACGCGAACGGCGGCGAGGTTCGGGTTGACGGCGTAAATGTGACCCACCTCAAGCTGAAACAGCTCCGCCACAACATCGGCTTTGCGACTCAGGACGTGCTGCTGTACTCCGACACCATTGACGGAAACATCTGCTTCGGTGACACCGATATGCCGGAGGAGGATGTGGTGAAATACGCGAAAGCAGCGGACGCAGACGGATTTGTCCGCAGGCTGTCAGACGGCTATGATACGATAGTCGGCGAGCGCGGCGTGGGACTTTCCGGCGGTCAGAAGCAGAGGATCTCCCTGGCAAGGGCGCTTGCGGTGAAGCCCGCAATACTTATCCTCGACGACACGACCTCCGCAGTTGACCTTGAAACCGAGAAGCACATTCAGAACGCGCTCTCAAACCTGGATTTCCCCTGCACTAAAATAATCATCGCCCAGCGAATTTCCACCGCCAAGTATGCGGATAAGATCATCGTGCTGAAGGACGGCGGTATTCTGGAGCAGGGAACCCACGAGGAGCTTATTCAGAAAAACGGCTATTATCGTGACGTGTACGATCTTCAGAAGTGAGGTGGTAATATATGGCTAGAAACAAATTTGACGTTGACGAGGTGCTTGAGACCCCGTTCGACATACGGCACCTGAAACGTTCGCTGGTATACGCGGCGAAGTACAAAAAGAGGATAGCCATTGCGCTTATCCTGAGCGCGCTCGGCTCCGTTATCGGGCTGCTTTCGCCTATGATAGTCCAGAACGCGATAGATAACTACATGATACCGGCAGACCAGCAGTCCGCCGTCAGCCCTGACGACCGCGTGAAGTACATTATCCTGAGTGGACTTGCGGTGCTGGTCTGCATTATTGTGAGCGTTGTGTTCGCGAAGATCCGTTCAGTGATGATGACCAAGGTGGGTCAGGACATAGTTTACGATATCCGCAAGGATCTTTTCAAGCATATGCAGCGGCTGAGCTTTGAATATTACGACAGCCGCCCGCACGGCAAGATTCTGACGCGTATCATCAACTATATTAACGCGATATCCGACCTGATGACGAACGGTCTGATAAACTTCATTCTGGAGATAATCAACCTGCTGTTCATAACGGTGTTCATGTTCTTTGTGAACTGGCAGCTTGCGCTGATAACTATGGCGGGACTTCCGGTTTACGCGGCGATAATGCTGATAATCAAGAACGGTCAGCGCAAGGCATGGCAGCAGGTTTCCAACAAGAGCTCCAACCTTAACGCATACCTGCATGAAAGCATTGTCGGCGTGAAGATCTCACAGATGTTCACCCGCGAGGAGGAAAACGCGGAAATAAACGACAAGCTGGCGAAGAAATACAAAAAAGCCTGGATGAAGGCTGTTCGATATTCAAACCTGGTATGGCCGAGCACGGACGTTGTGTCAATCATCGTAAGGGCGTTCATTTTCGGCGTGGGACTTATTGGAATGCGCGGCGTGGTTTCCTTTGGTACCATTATCGCAATGACCGATTATTCCGCGAGATTCTGGCAGCCGCTGATGAACCTCTCCAACCTGATGAACACGTTCATCAACGCGGTGGCGAACCTCGAGCGTATCTTTGAGATGATGGACGAGCCTGTGACGGTGGACGACGCTCCAGACGCCTCTGAAATGCCGGAGATCCGCGGGGACGTTCATTTCAGGGACGTGACCTTCGCCTACGAGCCGGGGATCAACATACTGGAGCACCTCTCCTTTGACGTAAGGGCGGGGGAGAGCGTGGCGCTGGTAGGCCCCACGGGAGCCGGGAAAACCACTATAGTCAACCTGATATCGCGGTTCTATAACCTGAGCGGCGGCGAGGTCGATATTGACGACAGCGACATTTCAAAGGTCACGCTTCATTCTCTGCGTTCGCAGATGGGCATAATGCTCCAGGACAGCTTTATTTTCAGCGGAACGATACGCGACAATATAGCCTACGGCAAGCTGGACGCAACGGACGAGGAGATACGCAGCGCCTGCAGAATAGTCGGGATCGACAGCTATATAGAGTCGCTGCCGGACGGCTACAATACGGCTGTGAACGAGCGCGGCGCCGGGCTGTCCCAGGGACAGAAGCAGCTTATTGCATTTGCTAGGACGATAGTTTCCGACCCGAAGATACTGGTGCTTGACGAGGCGACCTCCTCCATCGACGCCAAGACGGAGCGCTACCTCCAGAATGGACTGAATCATCTGCTGAAAGGCAGGACTTCATTCATTATCGCGCACCGGCTTTCCACGATCAGAAGCTGCGACAGGATAATGTACGTTTCCAACAAGGGTATCACCGAAGCTGGAACTCATGACGAGCTCATGGCAAAGAAAGGCGATTACTATAAGCTGTATACAGCGCAATCGGTATAAAAAAGAGCCGCTCCCATTAATCCGGGAGCGGCTGATTTCTTATATATTACGGCTCATGAACGGTGAATGTTACCGAAATAGATTCGATAAACGTCTTGTCGCCGATGTTCATTATCTGAGCGGAGCAGTCTGTGAGGTCTCCGTCAGTAGTGCGCGCTTCTTTGGGCAGGCTGCTTACCCAGCCGTTGTAGAGGTTAACTCTCGTGCAGTGCTTGTCGTCAGAGGTCGTGAATTCCTTGCCGTCAAGGTCGTAGGGCGCGTTGTTCACCAGTATCTTGTCGATGGTGTAGGTGTAGCCCGGGAAAAGATCCTCGCCGTTTGAAATGCCGAGCGCCGAGAACGCAACGCCCTTTGCTGCTCCACATTTCGAGAAATCAAGGCTTACTGTGTAAGTTCCCGCGCCGATGATGAGCGCGTTCTTTTCGCGGATACCCTTGGTTTTGTTGGTGGGGTCGTAGGTGTCGCCAACGCTGTAAGCCTTGGTATAATCGCTGCTCTGGAACATTATCCACGCGATCGCCGCGTCCTCAGAGGGGGGAAGCTCCACATCCGCCATTGCCTCGGATTCAGCGTTCGCCCGGGTTTCCTCTATCCTGGTCTTAGCTTCGGATTTTATTTCCTCAGTGGTTTTTCCAGCCTCGTTTGCCACGGCTCTTTCACTGAACAGCTCCGCCAGCTTCTCGTCGGAAAGCGTGTTGGTTATTCTCTTGTAGAAGTTGCTGCAATCCCACAGCACGGGGCAGAAATCGTACAGGTCGCAGTTGTCCATCAGGTTGGAGTAAAATCTGTCCGTGTCCTCCTTGATACCGCCGTTTTTCATCATGACGGCGTATTCACCGATGACCACGCCGTACCCTTGGTCGGAGAATTTGCTGAGCTTCTCGAAAAGTCCGTTCTGCTCGTCATAGTCTCCGGGGGAGCCCCACTGGTTCACACCGTCCGTTCCGCAGTAGTCCCACGGAGTGTAGTAGTGAACGGAGAGCAGCAGCTTGCTGTCCGCAGAATCTTCCGGCATTTTGAAGCGGTCGTCGCAGGTCTTGGCAATATCCGTGTTGTAGCCCGCGATAAGCAGGAATCTGTCTGCGTTCATACCGCCCTGGCTTCTTATGAGCTTCACAAACTCGCTGTTGATGAGGTTCGTGGTTTCGTAGCACTCATTTTCCGTGAGCTTTCCCTTGGTTCCGGTGACGTCCTTGTCGTTAAGGCGGTCGCCCAGCTCCTCGTTCGCGGACTCAAAAATCAGCTTGTAGGAACGGTCGGCGAAGTGCTCGCCTATCTGCGTCCACATAGCCTTGTACATTTCCATTGCCTTGTCGCGGGTTTCCTGCTCGGCGGCTCCGAACATTCCCCACCAGCTTCCGTCCCAGTGGTCGTTGACTATGACGTACATATCAGCGTCCAGCGCCCAGGTGACGACTTCGTCAACGCGGTCCATCAGCCTTGAATCAATGGTGTAATCTCCGGATTCGTAGTTCATTCCGTTTGTCCACGCGACAGGAATACGGATAGTATCGAAGCCAGCGGACTTCATTCCCTGTATCATTTCCTGAGTGGTTCTCGGCTGACCCCATGAAATTTCCGCGTCCGTGGGGTTCTGACCGTTCAGATATCCCGCATGATTGTATGCTTCCAGGGTATTTCCAAGGTTTATCCCGTTGCCCATAGCGCGGATAACTTCAAGTGACGTCATGCTGTTCGCCTCCGTGGAAGCCTGCGCGCCGGGAGTGCTCTCAGCGGCGGAATCAGGCGTTTCCGCGTCAGACTGCACGGAGCTTTCCGGCAGGGAAGAACTGCCGCCGGAGCAGCCGGTCATGGAGAGCGCCGCCGCAAGGATCACGGCAAGCCCCTTTGATCCCGCAAAATTCGATAAATTCATATGTAACCTCCAGGTAAATAATATCGTTTAAAACGATTACAGGTTATATTTTATCACTAATCTGCCAAAAAATCAAGCGGTTTTGTGAAATCAATATGTCTAAACTGACGAATGTCAGAAAAGTGCTGAACAGCCAAAAAGTCCATCCGGACAGCACTTGATTTTTGGAGCGGTTTGTACTATAATAGGATTATAAATTCCAGAAGGATAAGTGTGAGAAAATGCCGGAATACATAGAAATAAACGACCTCGGCGCCCCGGGCTGCGAGGTTTATACAAAACTGACGGAGGCTCAGCTTCGAAACAGGCTGGAGCCGGAAAAGGGGATCTTCATAGCGGAAAGCCCGAAGGTGATCTCCCTTGCGATAGACCAGGGCTATGAGCTGGTTTCAATGCTGACGGAGAAGCGCTGTCTTGACGGCTGCGCGGCGGATATAGTTTCCCGCTGCGGGGATATCCCGGTGTATCTCGCGGAGCCGGAGCTGCTCTCAAAAATGACGGGCTACAAGCTGAACCGGGGAGTGCTGTGCGCAGTCCGCCGCCCAAAGCCAAGGAGCGCCGAGGAGCTCTGCCGCAGCGCGCACAGAATCGCAGTTCTGGAAAACATCGTGGACACAACGAACATAGGCGCGATTTTCCGCTCCGCGGCGGCGCTGGGAATCGACGCGGTGCTCACAACTCCGTCCTGCTGCGACCCGCTTCTGCGCAGGGCGGTTAGGGTCAGCATGGGGACTGTGCTGATAATTCCCTGGGCGCAGATAGGCGACGAGCCGGAGGACTGGCCCGGAAAGGGACTTGCGCTGCTGAACCAGTGGGGCTTCAAAACTGCCGCTATGGCGCTCACGGACGATTCCGTCAGCATTGACGACCCCGCGCTCGCCGCCGAGGATAAGCTTGCAATTATCCTCGGAACCGAGGGCGATGGGCTTTCCCACAGCACGATAGCCTCCTGCGATTACACGGTGAAGATACCGATGTCCCTGGGCGTGGATTCTCTCAACGTTGCGGCGGCGGGGGCGGTGGCGTTCTGGCAGCTAAAATGGCGCGGTTAACTGAACGGCGGTGATTTGCTTTGTATTTTCTCTATGAGGAGGGCGATGTGCTCAACCGCCCGGTGGAGTGCTTCTTTTTCGACACGGATTCGAGGTTCTTCCCGATCCACCCGCACTGGCATTTTTACATGGAGCTTATCTACATGATGGAGGGCACCGCCGAAATGACCTGCGGCTCGGAAAAATACACCGCCGGCAAGGGGGATATGGTGCTTTTCCACCCGAAAGCGGTGCACTCGATATCTTCCCCGGACGGAAGCTTTGCGCGCTATGCCGTGATAAAGCTGGATATCAGCAGAATGAGCCTTACCACCAGCTACGCCCCGAAGCTCCGCAGTATTTTCCGCAGCGCCGAAAAAAAGGGAATGAGCACCTACTTTCCCGCTTCCGAGGCCGCCGGTTTTGACGCGGAACGCGTGTTCCTGAACTGCGTAACCGAAATGCACCGCCAGAGCTACGGCTTTGACCTGATGATAAGGACTGACCTCTACGGGCTGCTTCTTGAAATAATAAGGTGCTGGCAGTCGCATGGGTTTTCGGTGGACAGCGACGCGTACTCGGAGGATTCCCGCTACGACATCTACAACATTACCGAATACATAGACGAAAAGCTGTCCGAGGGGGTGCAGGTGAGTGACGTTGCCGCCCGCTGCGGTATGAGCTACTCCTATTTCGCCAAGAAATTCCTGTCGGTTTACGGCAAGACCTGTAAGGAATACATCGAGGAAATGCGCATAATCAAGGCGGAGGAATTTCTGGTATTCACGGATTTCGACCTCAATAAAATCAGCCAGGAAACCGGATTTTCCGATTGCTCCCATTTGATAAAAAGCTTTAAGAAGCTGCGCGGAACTACCCCCAAGCAGTTCCGCATGAAACAGGGGAAATCAGAATAAACAAAATCAGGCTGCCGATAAACGCTCGTCTTCGTCGTCAGCGGTATATTCGGCAGACATAAAGCCTAGCCGAAATGCCGCTTCCTAGAATCTGAATGTTTATCGACAGCCTGTCCCGCAGTTTACACTTCGGGAAATTATTTTATAGCTTACATTCGTACAGCTTTGGAAGCCGCTCCAAAGTTACTGCGTTCACGCAGCTATACGCGCGGCGAAGCTCGTCAAAGCTGGTGAATTTCTCGGTGCAGGTGAAGTCCTTCGACCAGGTCATGAACCAGCACCAGGGTATTTTGTGCTCAGTCAGCGCAGGAACGTCAGGGATAGTGCCGATTTCCGCGACTGCGCACAGCTTGTCCGCTGCGGTCACCTGCCTTAGTTCGGTGTATTCCCGCGAGAGGTCTGTGTGCTGGTGCTCCGGCGGGTAGAGATCCCGGGAGATAACGTCAGCCATGCTGTCGCCGGGGTAGTTCTCCGGCTTCGGGGAATTGTGCACCCAAATGAGATTGTGCAGTTGGTGCCTGTTCACAAAGCGGTCGAACATTATCGCGTAAAGCTTCCGGCAGGCTTCCGCGCCGTCGCGGCTCCACCAGAACCAGTCGCCCTCGGATTCATGGAAAGGCCGCCAGAGGATAGGAATGTGCTCGTCGCAGAACGGCCGGAGCAGTCCCGCCATGTAATCTAAGTCGTTCAGGAACGCGAGGTTTTCCGCTGTGCCTGGCTGAGCCGCCTTTGCCGCGCTGAAATCCGTGTTCACCGAAAAGAAGGACTTGTCCCTTCCGCCGAGAGGGGAGAACCAGTGCCAGGTGAACGTGATAAGTCCGCCGAGCCTTGCCCACTCCCATGCCCTGCGGAGCGTTCCGCGGGCTTCTTCGACCTCGGTCATGCAGTCCTCGCCGGAAAGCTCCGGGCGGATATTCGGCGAGTAGCCCAGCAGCTCAAACCCGCATAGCGCCGGGAGCTGCCCGGTGATCTTCTTTATGCAGGAAAGCTCCTCCTGCGCCATAGTCTGGGTGTGCTGCCCGAGAATAAGCTTCTTCCCGCGTATTTCCGCGAGGTAGTCCAGCACGCGCTGAACCTCCGGCTGTGCGTTTGGGTCAACTGCTCTCATTACTTCACCCCTCTGAATCCTGTTATGTCCTTGATGACCTCCCCGGCGATGATCAGCCCTACAACGGACGGAACGAACGCGTTGCTTCCGGGAACCTGATTCCTCTGGGTGCACTTGCGCGCCGTCCCGGGAGGGCATATGCAGTGCTGCTTGCAGCTTATCGCCATATCGTCCACCGGGGTTATCGGCTTTTCCTTTGAGTATACAACTTTCAGCTTCCTTATACCGCGCTTCTTCAGCTCGTATCTCATTACCCGGGCAAGCGGGCAGACGGAGGTGCTGTAAATATCCGCGACCTCGAACCGGGTGGGGTCTACCTTGTTTCCCGCGCCCATAGAGCATATTATCGGAGTATGGCATTTGTCCGCGTTCATCACTAGCTCTATTTTTCCGGTCACTGTGTCGATGGCGTCCACAACATAGTCGTATTGGGAGAAGTCGAACTGGTCTGCGGTCTCAGGCATATAGAACGTCTTGTAGGTGTTGACGGTCATGTCGGGATTGATGTCGATCAGCCGTTCTTTTGCAACATCTATCTTGAGCTTCCCGACCGTCTTTCTCGTGGCGAAGATCTGGCGGTTGATGTTGGTAAGGCACACCCTGTCGTCGTCGATGAGGTCAAGGGTGCCGACTCCGCTTCTTGCGAGCGCCTCGGCGGTGAAGCCGCCCACTCCGCCGATTCCGAATATGGCAACGCGGGAGGCGGCGAGCTTCTCCATAGCCTCCCTGCCGAAAATCAACTCTGTCCTTGAAAACTGATTAAGCATTTTTTAGCTCCTTTATAAAATCAGGATTTATGAAAAGTCAAAATTCAGCCTGCCGGGAAACCGCCGGATCCCAGGAACCCACATGACGGCGGTTTATCGGCAGACAGAAAACCTATCATTCTGATATATTATACCTTTTAGATACATCAATGTCAATAGATAAAACCAAAAAAATTACGCATATTTGACGAAATTTCTTTAAAAGGGTTGAAATATGCGTCCCGTTAAGCTATAATAAAAGAATCAGTCATAACCGGAATGAGGGTTCATTCTGAAAATACAGCGCCGCAGGAGCGGTGCATGGGAGGAAGTACATTTTGGATAAGGAAATGGAAAAGCACATAAAGCGCGTTCTGATAGGCGAGGAGGAAATAAAGTCCCGGATAGCCGAGGTCGGCGCCGAGGTCAGCAGGGATTATGCGGGCAAGCCTCTGCTTCTTGTCAGCATACTTAACGGAGCCTTCATATTCATGGCTGACTTCTGCCGCGCGGTAACGATACCCTGCGAGGTAGCGTTCATGTGCTCCAAGAGCTATTATGAGGGCACCGAATCCTGCGGCAATGTCACTATAACCAAGGATATCACCCAGGACATCAGCGGCTATCATGTGGTGATAGTCGAGGACATTATCGACACCGGCAGGACTCTTGCGGCGGTGGTGGAGCTTCTCAGAAAGAGAAACCCGCTTTCGCTGGAGGTCGTGACCCTTCTGGACAAGCCCTCCCGGAGAGTGGTAGATTTCAGCGCTGACCGTACCCTGTTCACTATCCCGGATTATTTTGTGATAGGCTACGGGCTGGACTGCGGCGAGAAGTTCCGGAATCTGCCCTATATCGCAGAGTACTGCGAAGAATAACCGGAGTAATGATGTTCAGTTCCGTTACCAGGCTGAAACTCGACAGGGAGCACCTGATTGGCGTAATTAACAGAAAAACGGCGGTTCAGTAATTGAGCCGCCGTATTCTATATCAGTGATTTCTGAACCACTTTCGTATCCAGGCTCCGCCCTCGGAATAGTCGCCGTCCTTCCAGTTTCCGTCCGCCTTTGCGGATTCCTTGAAGCATGACGAAGATTCGTTCTTGTTTGCGAGGTTCCAGTTGCAGTAGCTTACCCCGTACTTGTCGAGGAGCTTCAGCCACTTTTCGGACTGGTTAAAGTCGTTCGCGCCGTTTCCGGAGGCGTCGCAGCAGCCGAACTCCGAAACAAATACCGGAAGTCCGCCGTTTATGCACTTTTCGGCGCGTTCCCTGAGCCAGTCGGTGTGGGTAGCCGCATAGAAATGCAGCGCGTACATTATGTTGTCGTATTTCAGCGGGTCTGCCAGCGCCTTGTCGATATCCTGGCTCCATGTCGGTGTGCCTACGATTATGACCGCGTCCTTGTCGTTCTTGCGGATAACCGGAATGACCTTTTCGGCATATGGCTTTATGCAGCCCGACCAGTCTGCGTTCCCGTTAGGCTCGTTCACGATTTCATAGATGATGTTGGGGTAGTCCGCGTACTTCTTCGACATATCCTTGAAGAACTCTATCGCCTCGTCCGTGTAGGCGGTGGGGTCGCCGGGATTCAGGACGTGCCAGTCGATTATCACATACATTCCCAGCTTTATGCAGATGTCAACGCCCTTTTCAAGAAGCTGTCGGCTTCCGTCCTTGTTCTTCATGTAGCACTGACCGTTGCCCCATTCGTCAACGTACATGGCAAGCCTTACAACGTTCGTGTTCCAGTCGTCCCGGAGCGTTCTGAACGCGTTTTCGTTTATGAAATCCGGGAACCATGTGATTCCGTGCGTGCTCATTCCGCAGAGCTGATAACCCTTGCCGTTCTTGTCGACAAGCTGTGTTCCCTTGACGGAAAGCTGACCGTGCGCCGCGACCGGGGTTGTTCCGGTAGGATCCTCCGGGGCAGGGGGGACGGTGGAAATCGAAGAAGCGGGTGTGGTTTCCGCAGGAGTGTTGTTCCCGCCGGAGCTGCCGGGAGAGCCTGCCGAATCAGAAGCAGCCGAGCCGTTCACGGTCGCCCCGGACGGAGTGAATCCGCTGTCGGAAGCGTAGTTGAAGCCGAAGCCCGCCGTTCCCCCGGGAGCTATCTCGCCGTTGTAGCTCTCATTCTTGACGGTCAGGGTCTTTCCGCTGATCGTGAAAACCCCGTTCCAGGAGGCTTTCAGCTCAAACCCGGCAGGAACGTTCACCTTTAGCGTCCAGCTTCCGACCGCGTTCTTGCTGTTGTTTGTTATCTCGACCTCGTAACCGCCGCACTGCTTTCCGCCCTCCTCCCAGGTGGAATTCAGCTTCCAGTTGACGGTGAAATCCTTGGTTTCCTTTGGTTTGGAAGTTGTCGCTGCGGTTGTTTTTACGGTAGCCGCCGTTGTTTCGGCTGGAGCGCTGGTTTCAGCCGCAGCGGCAGAAGCCGTGGTTTTCGCCGTGGACTGAGCCGTTTCTGCCGGGGCGACCTGACTGTCGTTCGGCGCGGGTTCCTGGGCGGAAGTCTGCTGCGGTTCCGTGGATTCGGCGGGCTCGCTGGGGTCAGCCGGGGCGGATGTTACCGTTTCTTCCGGTTCGCCGCTGACCTGACCGGACGCGCTTTCGGGTTCGGTCTCAGGTTGGGTTTGAGGCTCGGTTTCCGGCGCTTCGGCGGAGTTACCGCCAGCCTGCGGCATTGTTTGCTCCTGCGTGGAAACGGCGCTTTCCATCTCGGAGGTCTGCGGAACGCTGACAGGTCTTTCGTCCGCTGCGCACCCGCACAGCAGGGAAGCGCACAGCACTGCCGCGAGTATTCCCTTTAGCTTGTTTTTCATAGGATTTTCCTTTCTGGGCATAATTTCGATACTATAATTATAGCACGCTGCGTTTTAAAAATCAACAGCCCGAAAAACAAATTCGTCATAAAATATAAAAAAATATAAAACCGTATTGAAATCCGACAGCTTTTGTGATATGATATAGTAGATATATTCTGTAACGGTTGCAGAAAAGAAAAAAACGGATAAGGGAGTAAAAAAATGCCAAAGAAGCAGGATATCAACAAAATACTTATTATCGGTTCCGGTCCTATCATTATAGGACAGGCGTGCGAGTTCGACTATTCGGGAACACAGGCGTGCAAGGCGCTGCGCAAGCTCGGATATCAGATAGTTCTCGTGAACTCAAACCCCGCCACCATCATGACCGACCCTGACGTAGCCGACATCACCTACATCGAGCCGCTGAACGTTGACCGTCTGACCCAGATCATCGAAAAGGAGCGCCCTGACGCGCTGCTTCCGAATCTCGGCGGACAGTCCGGTCTGAACCTCTGCTCCGAGCTGAGCGAAGCCGGAGTACTAGAGAAGTACAACGTAAAGGTCATCGGCGTGCAGGTGGACGCTATCGAGCGCGGTGAGGACAGGATCGAGTTCAAGCACACCATGCAGAAGCTCGGTATCGAAATGCCGAGAAGCGAGGTCGCATATTCTGTTGACGAAGCTGTGAAGATAGCTGAACAGCTCAAATATCCTGTTGTTCTGCGCCCGGCGTACACTATGGGCGGCGCAGGCGGCGGCATGGTATATAACGTTGACGAGCTGAAGGTAGTCTGCGCCCGCGGACTTCAGGCAAGCCTTGTGGGACAGGTGCTCGTTGAGGAGTGCATAAGCGGCTGGGAGGAACTGGAGCTCGAAGTCGTTCGCGACGCCAACGATAACGTTATCACCGTCTGCTTCATTGAGAACATCGACCCCATCGGCGTTCACACCGGCGATTCCTTCTGCTCTGCGCCCATGCTCACCATCAGCGAGGACGTTCAGAAGAAGCTCCAGGAATATTCTTACAGGATAGTAAAGGCGATAGAGGTTATCGGCGGCTGCAACTGCCAGTTCGCGCACGACCCTGTTTCCGGCCGTATCGTGGTTATCGAGATCAACCCGAGAACATCGCGCTCCTCCGCGCTTGCTTCCAAGGCTACCGGATTCCCGATAGCGCTTGTTTCCGCAATGCTCGCCTGCGGTCTGACACTTGACGAGATTCCCTGCGGAAAGTACGGTACTCTTGACAAGTATGTTCCCGGCGGCGATTATGTTGTTATCAAGTTCGCGCGCTGGGCGTTCGAGAAGTTCAAGGGCGCCGAGGACAAGCTCGGCACGCAGATGAAGGCTGTCGGCGAGGTAATGTCCATCGGCAAGACCTATAAAGAAGCATTCCAGAAGGCTATCCGCTCCCTTGAAACCGGAAGATACGGTCTGGGCTTCGCCAAGGACTTCAACAAGCTGTCAAAGGATGAGCTTCTTGCCAAGCTCAGATTCCCTACCAGCGAGCGCCAGTTCATCATTTACGAGGCACTCCGCAAAGGCGCAACCATTGATGAGATCTACAACCTTACAAAGATAAAGCACTGGTTCCTCCAGCAGATGAAGGAACTGGTCGACGAGGAAAACGCGCTCATCGCAAACAAGGGCGCAGTTCCCTCAGAGCCTGCGCTCCGTCAGGCAAAGCTGGACGGCTTCTCCGACAGATACCTCAGTCAGATCCTCGGCGTCACCGAGGAGGAAATCCGCAAGACCCGCGAGAGCTATGGTATCCGCGAGGCGTGGGAGGGGATCCATGTAAGCGGCACGGAGAACGCGGCATACTATTACTCCACATATCATCTTGATAAGGATACAAGCCCCGTTTCCGACAGGCCTAAGATAATGATACTCGGCGGCGGTCCCAACAGGATAGGTCAGGGTATCGAGTTTGACTACTGCTGCGTTCATGCGGCTCTCGCGCTGAAAAAGCTCGGCTTTGAGTCCATTATCGTAAACTGCAACCCCGAAACCGTTTCCACCGACTACGACACCTCCGACAAGCTGTATTTTGAGCCGCTTACACTGGAGGACGTTCTCAGTATTCACGAGAAGGAGAAGCCGGTCGGAGTTATCGCGCAGTTCGGCGGTCAGACCCCGCTCAATCTCGCGGGAGACCTCAAGAAGAACGGCGTGAATATCCTCGGCACCAGCCCCGAGACCATCGACCTCGCAGAGGACAGGGACCACTTCCGCGCAATGATGGAGAAGCTCGGTATTCCCATGCCCGAGTCCGGAATGGCTGTAAACGTTGACGAGGCTCTTGAAATCGCAAACCGTATCGGCTACCCGGTAATGGTTCGTCCGTCCTACGTTCTCGGCGGCAGGGGAATGGAGATCGTTCACGACGACGAGATGATGAAGGTCTACATGGCTGCGGCAGTCGGCGTAACCCCCGACAGACCTATCCTTATCGACCGCTTCCTGCACCACGCGACAGAGTGCGAGGCAGACGCGATTTCCGACGGCAAGAACTGCTTCGTTCCCGCCGTTATGGAGCATATCGAGCTTGCGGGCGTTCATTCCGGCGATTCCGCGTGCATACTCCCCAGCAAGAACCTCACCGAAAAGCAGGTCGCAACCATCAAGGAATATACAAAGAAGATCGCCGTTGAAATGAACGTATGCGGTCTGATGAATATGCAGTACGCTATCGAGGACGACACGGTATATGTCCTGGAAGCCAACCCGCGCGCTTCAAGAACTGTTCCGCTGGTATCCAAGGTTTGCAGCATAAACATGGTGCAGATAGCTACGCAGATTATCACTTCCTCCCTGACAGGAAAGCCCAGCCCCGTTCCGGAGCTCCGCGACCATAAGATAAACCACTACGGCGTAAAGGAAGCTGTGTTCCCGTTCAATATGTTCCCGGAGGTAGACCCTGTTCTCGGCCCGGAGATGCGCTCCACCGGCGAGGTCCTCGGAATTTCTCCGTCCTTCGGCGAGGCGTACTACAAGGCACAGGAGGCTACCCGCACAAAGCTCCCGCAGGAGGGAACCGTGCTGCTCAGCGTATGCGACCGCGACAAGCCCGAGCTTGTTGAAGTCGCAAAGGCGTTCAACGACCTTGGATTCAGGATAATCGCGACCGGAAAGAGCTTCGAGATGATAAAGGAAGCAGGAATTCCCGCCGAGCACATCTACAAGATGTACGAGGGAAGACCCAACATCGCCGACCAGATCGCAAACGGCGAGATACAGCTGATCATCAACACTCCCGCCGGAAAGGACAGCGTAACTGACGACAGCTACATCAGAAAAGCTGCCATCAAACACCGTATTCCGTATATCACCACAATGGCCGCTGCCAAGGCAAGCGCAGAGGGCATAAAGGCGATAAAGGAGAACAAGCACTTCGGCGTTAAGTCGCTCCAGGCTCACCACGCTGATATCATCTAAATTCAAAAGCTCCCGTAAAGCCTGCGGGAGCTTCCATTTTCTCCGGACTATTGACAAACGCGTTATTTTATGGTATAATAACAGTAACAATTATTGATTTAACAGTCGAATGGAACCGGGGGAAATATGAACTTTTCCAGACAAAGAGAAATAATATACGAGCAGGTGATGAAATACCCAACGCACCCCACAGCCGAGGAAGTCTACCGCTCTCTTAAAAACGAAAATCCGAACCTGAGCCTTGGCACGGTGTACAGAAACCTGAACCAGCTCAGCGAGGCGGGAATGCTGCTTAAAATCCCGATAGCTGACGGAAGCGACCGCTTTGACGGCAGAACCGACTGCCACTACCATATGATCTGCGAGAAATGCCGCCGCGTTTTCGACGTGGAGCTGAACTGCCTTGATGAGATACCGCAGACGGTGATGGAGCAGTCCGGGCATAAAATAACCCGCGTTACGCTGAATTTAAAGGGAGTATGCGCGGAGTGCCTTTCCTGCGAGAATTAATTTCAAAAGATTTGTGAAACAATTTCCTTTAATAAAAAACGCCGTGCTGAAAATAATACTACCACAAGGGCGAAGCAAAAAACGTTCCGCTCCTGTAACGAGAATCGGAGCGGAAGCTGCGGTATCTCAAAAAGTTTTTTATTAAAGGAGAATAAGATTATGGCATCCAATAAGCAGACTAAGAGCGCACTCAACAGCATCAAGATGCAGGCAGCAAGCGAGGTCGGTGTTCCGCTGAACTCCAACGGCTATAACGGCGAACTCACTGCAAGACAGGCTGGTTCTATCGGCGGTCAGATGGTAAAGAACATGATCGCAAGCTACACCCAGCAGAACTCTGCTCAGTAATTTTTCCTGATAAAAAGGATCTCCCTCGCAATAGCGGGGGAGATTTTATATTATTAGGTACTCAGAGAATAATACAGATAAGCCCGCCGCAGCCCTCGTTGATTATCCGCTGGATAGTTTCCTGTAGCTTCATGCGCGCGTCCGCAGGCATTCGGTAGAGCTTGTTGTGGAGACCCTCGTTGACCAGCTCGTGAAGGGATTTCCCGAAAATGTTGCTTTCCCAGATTTTCTTAGGATTCTCCTCGAAATCCGTCAGGAGGTACGCGATCAGCTCCTCCGACTGCTTCTCGCTGCCGACTATCGGGTTGATCTCCGTTGTGATATCCGCAGACATCATGTGGATCGACGGTGCGCTCGCTCGCAGCCTTACGCCGTATTTTCCGCCCTGCTTCACAATTTTCGGCTCCTCCAGCTTGAGTTCGTCCATGGTCGGCAGCACGATTCCGTAGCCGGTAGCCTCGACCTCCTCCAGAGCTCCCCGGACGCGCTCGTACTTGTTCTTTATCTGCGCAAGCTCTATCATGCACGGCATGAGGTCGCTCTCGCTGCGCAGCTCCAGCCCGGTCGCCTCGCCGAGAATCTGGTAGAAAAGCTCGTTATTGAGCGTAATGTCGATAACCCCCGAACCAGTGCCGAGGTCTATGTCCTCCGGAATTACCCGGGTCACATACTCGCACCCGGATATTTTTTCCGCGCAGGTCTTTATATCGCTGATTCCTCGGACGTCAGCAGCGGCGCTGCGTATGCTCTCAAGCAGCTCGGTGCGCAGCCAGTGGCTCTTGTCGAGGGAGTTGACCCAGCGCGGCATTCTGATTTTTATTTCGCATATCGGGAACTGGAGCAGCACCTTGCCGAGAAGCTCCTTTATCTGCTCCTCTGTGATGTCAAGGCAGTTGACCGCCATGACCGGGGCGGAGTATTTCTGTTCCATCTCGGCGGCTAAGCGGCGGCTTTCGGCGGATTCCGGACTCTGGCAGTTCAGCAGTACAACGAAGGGCTTGTTTATCTCGTTCAGCTCGGCGATTATGCGCTCCTCCGCCGCCTGGTATTCCTCCCGGGGAATATCGGTGATGCTGCCGTCGGTGGTGACGACTATCCCTATGGTGGAGTGCTCCGTGATAACCTTCCGCGTGCCGACCTCCGCCGCCATGTTGAACGGTATCTCTTCGTCAAACCAGGGGGTCATAACCATTCGCGGGGCTTCGTTTTCGATGTAGCCTATCGCGCTTGGAACTATGTACCCTACGCAGTCTATAAGCCTTACGTTCATCTTCACGCCGCCGTCAAGCACGATGCTTACCGCCTTTTCCGGCACGAATTTCGGTTCTGTGGTCATTATCGTCTTTCCTGCGGAGGACTGCGGCAGCTCGTCGTTTGCCCGTTCCCGCTGGAAATCATCTGTTATGTTCGGGATAACCAGTGTGTTCATCAGCCTTGTGATGAATGTTGACTTACCAGAGCGAACGGGCCCCACGATTCCGAGGTAGATATTCCCGTCCGTCCGCCTTGCAATGTCTGAGTAGATCGAATTATTCATGTTCACGCTCCTTAAACAATGGGAATGATGACCATTCCGGACAGCTCAGCCTCGCGGTCATCTATATTATTTTCGCACATGATCGCGTCAACGGTGGTATTGCAGCGCTTCGCGATATCCCAGCAGCTTTCCCCGGAGGTGTAGCATATCCTCAGCGCAAATTCGTCGGAGCGCTCCTTCGGCTTATCCTCCCGGACAGAAACGCTGCTCACCGCCATTACCTGTTGATTCTCCGAAAGCTCTCCCGTGATATCCAGCCGGGCGGTGACGTCAAGACCGCCGTCCTGCCTGATGGCGAAGCCGGTATCTCCCACGGCGGCGCGGCAGGCTGATATCGTGTCCTGGGTCACATTCTGCGCCGGAATGACCTGCTCGAACGCCTCCTGCTTCTCAGCGAAGAACGGAACATTCCCGGAAGCCCTGCCCACCGCCTGAACGCAAACCTGCCCGGTGACAAGGAGCCCGTTTCCGGGGTCGGGGCGGCACATCAGGCTGGTAACAGTGCTGCGGCAGTCCCATACGGAGGATATCTCGCCGCTGTCGCAGGTCATGGAGCACTTCACCGGAACCTGCCCGGAAACGGCGCGCCTGTTGAGCGGCAGCTTTATCTGCTCGGTCGCGAATTCACATTCATAATCCGTTGAATAAAGGTCGCAGGGGATCGCGGCGGTGCTCTCCGTTGAAGCGGTGCAGCGGCATTCCAGAAGGATCTCGCAGGAAAGGATACCGCTGTCCGGCTTCGGCTGAAGCTCGCAGCTCCGCACGATAAGCTCCGGCTGACAGCTATGCTGGTCGGTGAGACCGGGCATATCGACGATCTGGCTGACAGGGATATCGGCGGTCATTTTTTCCAGGTCGTCACAGCCTGCGTGTTCGTCCGTGTGCAGCCCGTAGAGCGCCGATACGGTGACGGTTCCCTTGATGACCGCCTTGTTCGCGATGATCCGCACGTCGTCCAGCTTCGGGGAAGCGTCGCAGTTCACGATGTACTCTATCCCGGAAGCGCCGGTTTCTATATCCTCGCGCACCGTTATCTGCCTGTCGGAGCATATCGGCTCTGAGCCTGCCGTATAATTCCGGCTGAGCACCTGAACTCCGTCCGGTATCGCGGGCATCGTGAATTTTGCGGGGCAGGTGACGAGAATGCGGCAGCTTATCGCCCCGCGGACGTCTATCCTCCGGCTGCTGACCGCGCGGCAGTTGCAGTAATCCACCTTCGGGGTCACGGTGACCATCGGCTCTCCGCACAGCCCCTCGGGGCGCGCCGAGATATCCACGGTTTTCGACCATGTGTACCTCTGCTCAACGCAGTGGAGCGCGGTGCTGTTCTCCTCAAGGTACAGCACCCTGATGAGCACTATTCCGTCAAGCATGAGCTTATTTCCCGACACGGCGGAAGAAATCACCATCGGGGTAAGGCAGCACTTCAGAATTCTGAAAATCTCGGGGTAGTAGTCCGGCAGAACATGGTCAAGCTCCACGCCCTGCTCAGTCTGTCCATCGAACAGTGTTTCGTTGAGAAACACTGCGTTGGCGTTTCTGTTTAATTCTTCCATTGTTTCCTCCTTCACGGGTGTGATGATATTGCTTTTCACCAGCAGTATATGCTTGTTCACAGGGTCGTATGATAAGTTGTACGAAAATTTCTCCCACGACATAAAATGCGCCAAAAAACATTTGATTTTAGCGAGGGATTGTGATATAATAATATTGTACTGCTATAAATCCGGCTGGAAATTTTCTGCATAATTCCGCCCCGCCCTGAAATAATATATACAAACACATTTTTCAGGAGGAACAGCAATGAGCGAAGAAAACAACAACGAAGCTCCGTTCACCGAGGAACAGAACCAGCAGATAATCGACAACGGAATAATCGCGACCGGGAACGCGCCGCACAACATACACTGCCTGTCGATAATCGGTCAGATTGAGGGGCACTATATCCTCCCGCCGCAGAACAAGACCACGAAGTACGAGCACATTATCCCGGCGCTTGCAGCTATTGAGCAGGACAGCACCGTAGAGGGACTGATGGTAGTCTTGAACACGGTGGGCGGCGACGTGGAGGCGGGGCTTGCTATTTCCGAGCTTATCGCGGGAATGTCGAAGCCTACCGTTTCAATAGTTGTCGGCGGCGGACATTCAATAGGAGTTCCGCTTGCGGTCAGCGCGGACGTGAGCTTCATAGTGCCGTCAGCCACCATGACGATACACCCGGTGCGCACGAACGGCATGGTGCTGGGAGTTCCGCAGACCATGTCGTGGTTTGAAAAAATGCAGGAGCGCATAACCCGCTTCGTCACCACCAACAGCCGCATGACCCCGGAGCGCTTCCACGAGCTGATGATGGAAAAGGACGAGCTGGTAATGGATATCGGCACGGTTCTCGAGGGCGCGGACGCGGTGAAGGAGGGGCTTATCGACCACCTCGGCGGGCTGGCGGACGCGGTGGAGTGCCTGTATTCCCTCATAGAAAAGCGGGCGGAAAATTTCCCGGAGAAAAAGGAGCAGAAGCCGAAAAAGCACTCCGGCTCCGGAAAAAAGCAGACGGCAAAGAAGTCAAAATCGGACGGCGCCGAGGAAAAGGGCTCCAAAAAGAAAAACGCGGTGCTCCAGGTCAGGGCGACCCATCCGACAGCCGAGAGCATAGCCCGGGACGAGCGGCTTAATTCCGCCGACTGGCGCGGCACAAGATGATACGGACCGCCCTCGGGCGGATTACATAACAGATACATAAGGGGAAAATATGGACATACTAACAGTAATAATTCAGGCGGTAGTCCAGGGGCTTACGGAGTTCCTGCCGGTTTCAAGCTCGGGACATCTTTCGGTTGTTCAGCACATCACGGGCGTTGACGGAGAGGCGGCGCTGATCCTTTCGCTGGTGCTGCATCTGGGAACTCTTCTGGCGGTGTTCATCGCGTTCTGGGGGACTATCTGGGGCATGATAAAGGAGTTCTTCCTGACCATCCGCGATATCTTCACCGGGAAATTTTCCTGGAAGAACATGAACGGAAACCGCCGCATGATGTTTATGGTGATCATCGCTACGGTAATTCTGGTGCCGTTCTATTTCGTGCAGGATTTCTTCACGGCGCGCCAGGGCGACGGGGACATCGTATTCGAGGGCGTGGCGTTTATGTTCACGGCGCTTCTGCTGTTCCTTTCCGACAAATTTGGGCACGGAACACGCACCGCTGAGCAGATGACGGTAAAGGACGCCGTTACGGTGGGACTTTTCCAGGTAGTAGCGCTGTTCCCCGGGGTTTCAAGGAGCGGCTCCACCACCGCCGGCGGGCTTCTCTCCGGGCTGGAAAAGCAGACCGCTGTAACGTTCGCGTTTATTCTGGGTATTCCCGCGATACTCGGCGGAAGCGTGCTGGAAATCGGCGACGCGCTGAAATCCGATATGGAGCTGGACTGGCTCATGCTCGGGCTGGGATTCATCATTTCCGCCGTTGTCGGTATCCTATCGATAAAGCTTGTAAGCTGGCTCGTAAAGCGCGACCGCTACAAGATTTTCGGGATATACACGGCAGTGCTCGGCGTTCTCTGCGTTGCGGCGGGAATGTGGGAGCACATCACCGGGAACACGCTCATGTCCCTTATTACGGGTTGATATAACTACTGAAAAGGAAGTCAGATATAATGGCTGAGAAAAATACAAGCACCCGCTCCGGAAAAAACGCCGGAAGCGCCGGGCGCTCCAGACCCTCGAAAAAATCCCTTGAAGCGGAGCTCCAGCGCCAGCGCGAGGAGGCAATCCGCCGAAGCCTGCGCCGCCGTCACATTGCCACCGTTATTATGTTCGCCGTGGGAATACTCCTGACCCTGGCGGCGGTGATTCCTGCGGGGGAGGGCGAAGGCTGGCGCGCGTTCTTCGATTTTATGCACGGAGTATTCGGGTATTCCGCCTTTCTGGTGGGGCCGCTGATAATCTTTGTCGCGGTGCGGCTTTCCGCAAACAGGGACGACCCGAAGCTTGCAAAGGACATCGGAATGAGCGCCGCAGGGATCCTGCTCCTGTGCGCCGCCGTGCAGATTTTCTTTGTTGGTGAAACTCCCGGCGAAAATCTCGGCGAGGTCATTGCGAATCTCTACAAGGACGGAAAGGAGTTCCACGGCGGCGGAGTTTTCGCGCTGTTCATCGGCGGGCTTCTGCTGCTTCTGGGCAGACTGGGTGCTTCCATCATTATTGTTCTGCTGATACTCGCCTGCGTGATGATATTCAGCGGGATAACCGTTGCCGATTTTACAAGAAAAGTGTCCGAGCCGGTTTCCACTGCAAAGCAGAAAGCGGTGGAACACCACCGCCGCGTAAAGGAGGAAAACCGTCTTGCCGCCGAGCAGTTTGAGCTTGAAAAGGACGAGCTTGACCGTATCCAGGCGGAAATCAACGCCGAGCAGGAGGACAAGCGCACCGTCGCGGAGCTTAAGAAAGCCGTTTTCAGCGTTGACGAGCCGGAGCCCGAGATAATACCTGAGGAGCAGCAGGAAGTCCCCGCGCCCGAAGAGCCGGAGCAGAAGCTCATGGAGGAACAGCACGAGGATACCAAGGACTACATAGAGGAGCTCAAGGGCTACATAATGGAAAAGAACCGCGCCGTGATCGAGGAAGCGGAAAAGCAGGCAAAAGACCCGCTGATAGACGAAAAAGCCGAGCTTGTCCCGGTGCTTGACGCGATCCACAGCTTCAGGGAGGAGGAGCAGGAAAAGGCTCCCATAAGCAGGATAGAGGATCTGCCGGAAAATACCGTCACAAGCTCCGATGAAAGCGAGCTTCCGTTCGACCTGGATGATGTGGTTGACGATCCGCAGGAACCGGCGGTTTCGGCAGAAACAGGGTCGCCCGCAGAATCTCCCGCGCCGCAGAAGCCAGAAATAATCGAAGTCCCGCGCCCGGACGGCAGGTTCACCGAATCTTCCGCCCAGAAGCCGCAGATGCCGTTCAAAAAGCCCGCTCCGGAGGAGCTTACGTTCAGCGACGTGTACACCCTGCCGCCGGTCAGCCTGCTGAATCCGGTGCAGAAGAAGCTTTCCCAGGCGGATATCGACAGCGAAATAGACAGGAACTCCAAGAAACTTGTGGAAGCCCTCCAGAGCTTCGGCGTCCAGACAAAGCTTGTCGGCGTGAGCCGCGGCCCGTCCGTAACACGGTATGAGTTACAGCCAGCGCCCGGAGTAAAAATCTCAAAGATAACCGGGCTCCAGGACGATATCGCGCTGAATCTCGCTTCGGCGGGGGTTCGTATCGAAGCCCCTATCCCGAACAAATCCGCAGTGGGAATCGAGGTTCCGAACAAAGCGCGCGATACAGTTTATTTCCGCGAGCTGGTGGATACTCCGGACTTCAAAAAGAGCTTCGACAAGAAGCTTGAAACCGTTCTCGGTAAGGACATCAGCGGCGCGACAGTCACTTGTAACATCGCGAAAATGCCGCACCTGCTCATAGCCGGAACCACAGGCTCCGGTAAGTCGGTTTGCGTAAATTCTATCATCATGAGCATACTCATGAAGTCCACCCCGCAGGACGTGCGCCTGATAATGGTAGACCCGAAAAAGGTTGAGTTCATGATGTACAACGGGATCCCGCACCTGCTGATTCCGGTAGTCACCGACCCGAAAAAGGCGGCTGGCGCGCTGGCATGGGCGGTCAACGAAATGCTTAACCGCTACCGCATGTTCTCGGAGAACAACGTCCGCGATTTCACCGGCTTCAACGAACTCGCCGCCGACCCGGACAGCGGACTGAAAAAGATGTCGCACATCGTGATCTTCATAGACGAGCTTGCCGACCTCATGATGGCTTCTCCGAAGGACGTAGAAGACAGCATTGTCCGCCTGGCGCAGATGGCGAGAGCCGCCGGAATGCACCTTGTCATTGCAACGCAGCGCCCGACAGTAAATGTCGTAACCGGACTTATCAAGGCGAATATCCCTAGCCGAATCGCGCTGATGGTGGCTTCCCAGACGGACAGCCGCGTAATTCTGGATTCCAGCGGCGCGGAAAAGCTCCTGGGCAACGGCGATATGCTGTATATGCCGGTGGGAATGCCTAAAGCCCAGCGCGTACAGGGCTGCTTCGTTTCCGACAAGGAGGTCGAGCGCACCGTCGAGTTCATCAAGCAGACATTCCAGGCTGAATATGACGAGCTTGTCATGGAGGAAGTCGAGCGCCAGACCGAGATGGTCGCCTCCGCGCAGGATAAGGACAGCCGGGGCTCTGACAGCGGCGATATCGACATGAGCGACGAGCGCCTGGAGGACGCGATAGATTTCGTTATCGAATCCGGGACGTGCAGCACGTCCTCGCTCCAGCGCCGTCTGAAACTAGGCTACGGCAGAGCCGCAAGGCTTGTTGATATAATGGAGGAAATGGGCATAGTCGGCCCGCTGGAGGGCAGCAAGCCCCGTCAGGTGCTCATGACCAAGCAGGAATGGGCTGAAAGAAAGCTCCAGCAAAGATAATTGAGAGGAAACACAAAATGCCATTTTTACCCGTCAGCAGAGAGGACATGAAAGAACGCGGGATAGAGCAGCTTGATTTCATCTGCTTTACCGGCGACGCATATATCGACCACCCCACGTTCGGTATCGCGATAATCTCGCGAATGATAGAAGCCGCCGGCTTTACCGTGGGAGTTATCGCGCAGCCGCTCTGCGACGCTGATTACATGAAACTCGGTAAGCCGAAGTACTGCTTCATGGTGACCGGGGGGAACATCGACAGCATGGTGTCGAACTATACGGTGGCGCTGAAAAAGCGCTACGACGACGCCTATTCCCCGGGAGGAAAGGGCGGCAGACGTCCCGACAGGGCGCTCACCGTCTACTGCCAGAATCTGAAGCGCCTTTATCCTGACGTGGAAATTTCCATCGGCGGACTGGAGGCTTCCCTCCGCAGGTTTGCGCACTACGACTATTGGAGCGACAGCGTTATGCCGTCCGTTCTTGTCAGCACCGGCGCGGATTACCTGATGTTCGGCATGGGGGAGGTCACGCTGACCCAGATGCTGAACAACTTCAAGGCGGGTCTGCACCTTAAGGATATGCACGACCTGCGCGGCGTCTGCTACCTCACCGAGCCGGAAAACACCCCGATAGGCGCGGTACAGTGTGACAGCTTTGAGATAGTCCGCGACAACAAGAAAGCCTACGCAAAGTCCTGCCGCAAGCAGTACGACGAGCAGGATGAGGTTTACGGCAGGACGATAGTACAGCGCCACGGGAATATGATGCTGGTTCAGAATCCGCCTCAGCGCAGCGTTACCCAGGCAGAATTCGACAGGACCTACGAGCTGCCGTACATGAGAATGTACCACCCCATGTACGAAAAGGAGGGCGGTGTTCCCGCTATCCAGGAGGTGGAGTTCTCGATAACCCACAACCGCGGCTGCTTCGGTTTCTGCAACTTCTGTTCGATAGCGCTCCACCAGGGGCGCAGGATACAGACCCGCAGCGAAGATTCCGTCTACGAGGAAGCGGTGAAGCTCTCGGAAAATCCGCGCTTCAAGGGCTATATCCACGATGTGGGAGGCCCCACCGCGAACTTCCGTCACCCCTCCTGCGAAAAGCAGGAAAAATACGGAATGTGCAAGGGGAAAAAGTGCCTTGCGCCCACTCCCTGCAAGAATCTCATAGCCGACCACAGCGATTATATCCACCTTCTGCGCAGACTCCGCTCGATAAAAAAGGTGAAGAAGGTGTTTATCCGCTCGGGAATACGCTACGACTATATGCTCCAGGACAAGAGCAACGAATTCCTGGAGGAGCTTGTGGAGCACCATGTGAGCGGTCAGCTTAAGGTTGCGCCGGAGCACGCCAGCAACAAGGTGCTGGACAAGATGGGCAAGCCTCATATCGAGCTTTACGAGGAGTTTGAGAAGCGCTTCTATGCGGCGACCAAAAAGTGCGGCAAGGAGCAGTATCTTGTGCCGTACCTTATGTCCAGCCACCCGGGCTGTACTCTTGAAGAGGCGGTGCAGCTTGCGATATTCCTGAAAAAGCACAATATTCGCCCGGAACAGGTTCAGGACTTCTACCCGACCCCGGGAACGATTTCCACCGCAATGTTCTGGACGGGGCTTGACCCCTACACAATGGAGCCGGTATTCGTGCCGCGCACACCCGAGGAAAAGCGTATGCAGAGGGCGCTGCTCCAGTACTTCAAGCCGGAAAACCACGATATCGTGGAAAAGGCGCTGATAATGACAAAGCACCGCGAGCTTATCGGAACCGGCAGGGAGTGCCTGATATCTCCCTCTGACCACAGCCGCCAGAGGAACGCGTATTCCGGCGGAAAGGCGCCGCAGAGGAATTCCGCGCAGCGCGGTCAGAATCAGAACCTCAACAGGGAAAGGGGGAGCGTGAATGGCAGACAAACGGCAAAGCCGAAAAAATCCCCGGGAAAGCGCCGCAGCTAAGGTTTTCCTGGTAATATTCACGGTCTTTTTCGTGTTCTCCCTTGGGATCTACCTTAACGAAGAGATTTTCAAGCTGGAGTTTATCCCGACCTCTGCGGAGCTTGCCGCAATGCTTACCGGCAGGAATACCACAGTAACCACGGCGGACGGAGAAATATCCGTGCATTACATTGACGTAGAGCAGGGGGACTGCGAGCTGATAGTCGCCGGGGACACCCGGGTGCTCATTGATACGGGCGAGGCGATATTCTCCAACCGCGTGATAAACTACATCAGCAGCCTTGGTATACGCAGGCTGGATTATGTGATAGCCTCCCACCCGCATGAGGATCACATCGGCGGCATGGCCGACGTGCTGGATAAATTCACGGTCGGCAAGGTAATTATGCCGGAAATACCGGATTCCATTCTCCCCATGACGAAGAATTTCGAGCGTATGCTTGACGTTATCACCCAGAAAAAAATAGACGCGGAATATTCCCGGACGGGAAGCACGATCCCCCTTGGAAACGGCGCCGAGCTGCAATTACTCGCGCCGGTGCATGATGATTACTCCGATCTGAATAACTTTTCGATAGTCTGCCGGCTGGTTCACGGCGAAGAGTCGTTTCTTTTCACTGGGGACATCGAACGCGCCGCAGAAAACGATATCCTGAACAGCGGGGAATATATCCGCAGCAACGTGCTGAAAGTCGGGCACCATGGAAGCACCTCGTCAAGCACCACTGATTTTATTCAGGCTGTTTCCCCGGAATATGCGGTCATCTGCGTTGGGAAGGACAATTCCTACGGTCACCCGAAGCAGGCTGTGCTCGACAGACTGACGAAAATCGGCGCGAAAATAATGACGACCATGGAAAACGGAAACATCGTATTTGTCAGCAACGGGGAAGGGCTCCGCATTTATTCTGACAGCGGCGAGGGAGATTTCCGCACGGAGGAAGCGGCATGATCATTGTAGACCGTATAGAAGAAAGCATTGCAGTGGCATATGACGGCGCAGTAAAAATGGAGATACCCCTGTCGGAGCTTCCCGCCGGAGTGCACGAGGGCAGCGTGCTGCGGCGCACGGGCTCCGGCTGGGAAACAGACCCGGAAGCCGAGGAGCAGCGCCGCGCGCAGATCGCCGCGAAAATGCGCAGAATATTCAAATAAAGCCCGGAGCCGTAAATTGGCGGCTCCTTTTGTTGTGAATTTACACAAAAACCTTTTCGCATAATCGGTAATTGTAATTAAAACAACGTTTTTTTGTCTACACCCTTGTATGCTGGGAAAAAAAGTAGTATAATAAAGGACGATGTAAAAATCTAAAATATAAAGGAATGTGAGATAATTGGTTAGAAACGATTTAAGGAATATTGCAATAATCGCCCACGTTGACCACGGCAAGACCACCCTGGTCGATGAAATGCTGAAGCAGGGCGGCGCTTTCCGTGAAAATCAGGTAGTAAGCGACCGCGTAATGGACAGCAACGCTCTCGAGCGCGAGCGCGGCATCACTATCCTTGCGAAGAACACCTCCTGTATGTACAACGGCGTAAAAATCAACATTGTAGACACCCCCGGTCACGCTGACTTCTCCGGCGAGGTGGAGCGTATCCTCAAGATGGTAAACGGCGTTCTTCTGCTGGTGGACTCCTTTGAGGGCACCATGCCGCAGACCCGTTTCGTGCTCCAGAAGGCTCTTGAGCTGGGACACAAGATAATTGTAGTCGTAAACAAGACCGACCGCCCCGACGCAAGAAACAAGGAAGTCGTTGACGAGGTTCTTGAACTTCTGCTCGACCTGGACGCTTCCGAAGAGCAGATAGACAGCCCGGTAATTTTCTGCTCCGGCAGGCTGGGACTTTCCTCCTACGACCCCGACCAGATGGGCACCGACTTCAAGCCGCTGTTCGATAAGATAATCGAGCACATACCCGCTCCCGAGGGCGACCCGGACGGCGAGCTCCAGGTTCTGGTTTCCTCCATCGACTACAACGACTATGTAGGCAGAATCGCCATCGGACGTATCGAGCGCGGCAGAATGCGCAAGAATCAGGACGTTATTGTGTGCGACCACCACAACCGCACCGCTCCGTTCAAGAGCAAGATCGTTTCCCTCTACCAGTTCGAGGGTCTGAACAAGGTCGAGGTCGACGAGGCTATGGTGGGCGACATCGTATGCTTCTCCGGTATTGAGGGCGTGACCATCGGTCAGACTATCTGCTCCGTTAACAAGCCCGAGCCGCTTCCGTTCGTGAAGATCTCCGAACCGACAGTGGAAATGACATTCTCCGTAAACACCAGCCCGTTCGCAGGCAGAGAGGGCAAGTTCGTGACCTCCCGCCAGATACGCGAACGTCTGATGAAGGAGACCCTGAAGGACGTTTCGCTGAGAGTTTCCGACAGTGACACACTGGACGCGTTCAACGTTGCCGGCAGAGGTGAAATGCACCTGTCCATTCTCATTGAGACAATGCGCCGCGAGGGGTACGAGCTTTCCGTCAGCACGCCGCGCGTTCTCACAAAGGAGATAGACGGAGTCCTTTGCGAACCTGTCGAGCGCCTGGTTGTGGACGTTCCGGCTGATTCTGTGGGCTCCGTAATGCAGAGCATGGGTCAGCGCAAGGGCGAGATGACCTCCATGCACCCCATTGGAAACCGCACCCGCCTGGAGTTCCTTGTGCCGTCCAGAGGTCTGTTCGGTTACCGCGGCGAGTTCATGACCGACACCAAGGGCGAGGGTATCATGAAC
The DNA here is from genome assembly GCA_934448295.1 of uncultured Oscillospiraceae bacterium. Taxonomy (GTDB): domain Bacteria; phylum Bacillota; class Clostridia; order Oscillospirales; family Ruminococcaceae; genus CAG-115. Next base: position 71,757 of record CAKSEY010000004.1, on the reverse strand, counting down.
TCCACGTTCGACAGCTACAAGCCGTATTTCGGCGATATCCCGAGAAGAACCGTTGGTTCCCTGGTTGCATGGGAAACGGGTCCCTCCATCACATACGGTCTGTTCAACGCGCAGGAGCGAGGCACGCTGTTCATCGGCGCAGGCGTTCCGGTTTACGAGGGCATGATCGTTGGCGTTTCCCCGAAGGCGGGCGATATCGTGATCAATGTCTGCAAGAAGAAGCACCTCACCAACACCCGTGCTTCAGGCTCTGACGACGCGCTGCACCTTATCCCGCCGAAGCAGATGAGCCTTGAAGAGTGCCTGGACTTCATTCAGGACGACGAGCTTGTTGAAGTTACGCCTAAGAGCATTCGCATGAGAAAGGTAATTCTTGAGCGCGACCTCAGACTGAAGAACGAAGCAAAGACAAAGAAGTAAAGAGAAAATCAGCCGCCCGAAACCCGCGCGGCTGATTTTTTGAGGAGATTATGTACAGAGCAATTTTATGGGACGTAGACGGCACTCTGCTGAACTTCCTGAAATCAGAGAGAGCCGCGATAAAGGAGTGCTTCCAGGTGTGCGGGCTTGGTGAATGTACTGACGAAATGGTGCAGAGCTACTCCGAGATCAACGAGGGATATTGGGAAATGCTGGAGCGGCACGAGATCGAAAAGCCGGCGCTGTTCCGCCGGAGATTTGAGGATCTATTCTCGAAATACGGGCTGAGCTACGATACGGCAGAGTTCAACATACTCTATCAGCAGACTCTCGGCAATCACATTTTCCCGAACGATAATTCGCTGGAGCTTGTGAGGTCCTTGAAAGGGAAAATAAGGCAGTACGCGGTCACAAATGGCTCATTCACCGCACAGGAGCGCAAGCTGCGGCGCTCCGGGCTTGACCGGCTTCTTGACGGTATATTCATTTCCGATGTAGTCGGGTACGAAAAGCCGTCCCCGCTGTTTTTCGACAGCGTATTCGACCAGATCCCGGAGGGCAGGGAAGAAGCGATAATCGTCGGGGATTCCCTCACCAGCGATATTCTGGGCGGAAACAAAGCCGGGATAGCGTGCTGCTGGTATGATCCGGAAAACAAACCGACTCCGGCGGAACTGCGTATCGACTACACGATAACCGACTTGAACCAGATAAAGGATATAATATAACCAAATCCCCGGAGCTTTCCGGGGATTCAGACTGTCGATAAACCGCCATCTGCGTCGTCACTCCGCATGATGGCAGGCACAAAGCCTAGCCATCATGCGGGTTCCTAGCATCTGACGATTTCTCGACAGTCTGGTATAGATACTTTTTCGACAAGCTGAATCCCCGGAGCAAATCCGGGGATTATTATTTACATCATTGGAGCAAACAAACGAAGAATTGCGCGGCCTATTCTCCTGAAAATATTGATGTGAATACAATCGGAGTAGGTTATTTCCTGGCACTGTTTGAGCGTTTCGAGGTAATCGCGCTTTATGTCCGGGATACACTCGCTGCGGTACATCCACGCGGCACATTCGAAGTGCAGATAAAGGCTGCGGAAATCCAGGTTTATCGTGCCGACCACCGCCGCCTTGTCGTCTGAGACCCAGTTCTTGGCATGAATGAACCCGGGAGTGTACTCATAAATCTTGATGCCGTACCTCAGCAGCTTGCGGTAATGCGCCCTTGTGACCGCGAACACGAACCATTTATCCGGAATATGCGGTGTGATTATACGCACATCAACCCCGCTTTTGGCAGCGAGCACAAGCGCCGTCTGCATTTCGTTGTCGATCACGAGGTAGGGAGTTGTGATGTAGACGTACTTTTCCGCGCTGTTTATAATGTTCAGGTAAACGTTCTCTCCGACCGGCTCGTCGTCAAGCGGACTGTCCGTGAACGGCACAACCACGCCATTTCCGCGAATATCCCGGATATCCTCCGGGCGCGGCATGAATTTCCGGTGATCCTCGCGGCTGTCTTTTTCAAGGAAGCTCCACATCGTGAGGAACATCTCGGTGAAGCTCCAGACTCCCGCGCCGCGCAGCATAACGGCGCTGTCCTTCCAGTGACCGTATTTCTCATATGCGTTGATGTATTCGTCCGCAAGGTTGATTCCCCCGGTGAACGCCGTGTGACCGTCTATCACAAGGATTTTACGGTGGTCGCGGTTGTTCATTTTCGCCGACCATATCGGTCTGAAAGGATTGAAAACCCGGCACTTTATCCCGCGGCGCTCCATCTCTTCGTTGTACTTGTAGGGCAAGGTGAGCAGACAGCCGACATCATCATAGATCAGCCGGACGTCCACGCCCTCATTCACCTTTCGCTCCAGGATATCAAGGACAGTCCCCCACATCTTTCCGTCGGCAATGATGAAGTACTCCAGAAAAATGAACCTCTCCGCCTTTTCAAGCTTCTCCAGCATTGCCGCGAATTTTTCCTCACCGGTCGGGAAATAGGTGGCGCTGGTGCCGGAGTAGACAGGGTATCCGCTGTAATCGTAAAGATACTTTGCCTGCTTCTCGGCAGCGGGGTCGTCCCGGTGGAGTGCCGCCATCAGCTCGTCGTCCTGCGGAAGCAGCACCTTTGATTCATCGCTGTACAGCATCATGCGCTTGCGCAGCCGGTCTCCGGAATGGCTGTTCCCGAAGAAAATGTAGAACATCACCCCGAACAGCGGAAAAGACAGGATCACGAAAATCCACGCCAGCTTGTAGCTAGGATTGATGTCGCGGTTGTAGATGTAAAGCGAAAGCGCGATCCCCAGACCCAGGAAAATAAAGTAGGAATAGGTATACAGCGTTCCGAATGTCAGGAAAACCATAACGAGGTAAGCCACCTGCAATAAAATCCCGATTATGCAGACCACCGCGCGGTTAAACACCTTTTTCAGCAGTTTATTCAGAGTGCGCATATACTAAACCTCTCACGGAAATAAAAAAGGCAGCCCAAGAGCTGCCGTAAGAAACTTGAAATCAGTTGCCGGAATCAGGAACAACGTAGTAAACCCGCTCGTCCGGACGTGCGTAATCAAGCTTGTCCCTTGCCATATCTTCAATGTATTCGTCCATATCGGCGTTTTCATCAAGGAATCTGCTTATCCTGTCGTTGGAATCCTGCACGGCTTCAGTCTGGACGACAAGCTCCTCATACTGCTGGTCGTACTGGGCGATCTGGATATTAGCGGAAATAATGGAGAAAATCGCATAGCCAGTCACCAGCAGCACGGCAACGAAAGCCGCAATGGTGACAAATCCGGTTCTGCGCTTAGGTATTGACGCCTTTTCTGACTTTTGCAATAATGACATGACCGGATTCACTTCCCCCACTATTTTCTTTCGTACTTTCTTTATTATACACCAAATGAGTATCTTTTTTCAAGTCCCTGTTGTGCTTTTTGCTGAGGTCTGAACAAATTTTGTTGATTCTCCCAAATACGGCGGAGGACTTCTGTGCAATAAAACCAAAGCACTTTCTGAATATCCTGCCGAAAAAGCCGAACACAGCCCCCAGCACCGACCTGACAGCCACAGCAATGGCATTTTCGACCAGATTCAGCAGCCTGCCGATCGTCGTGATGTATGCGAATATACCCGCGCCAAAGCCGAAAACAATTCCGCCCCTGATGTAATTCCCCATGGAAACCGAGAGCCTTACAACGGCAAAGCCCGCAATAACGAAGAAGAGCACGTCGCACACAAAAATCACCGCTCTGAGCGGAAAAATAATGCGAACCAGGCGCAGAACCTCATAAACCAGCGCAAACACCAGCCCCGCCGCAAAAGCGAGCATAAAAGATTCAGTAAACGAACCCGGCATAGCGCTCACCTGAACAGCTTTCCGAATGTGCTTTCAGAGGTGCTGAATTTGTTGTAGCACATACTTTTTATCTTTCCGGTCATTGAGAAGTCGCCGGTCTCAGTTTCTAGCGCGTTTACATGGAGCTCCTCGCCCCGTATGATAAGCTCGCCCATTACGGTGCTGAGTATCACCCGGGTCTCGCTGAAGCTGTCTATATCCTTAACCCCGGAGACCCGCAGGACGTTCCTGTCCTCGAGAATCAGGCTGTGGTGCTGTGATTTGTTCTGCATAAAAAATCCCTCCCGCTGTCCTGGGCTGAAACGCACTCAAAAGTAGCCTGCTCCTGTAATCAGCGGACTGTCCCACAAATGGCGGGAATTCTGCCAGGACGCGTCCACATGGGGGAAGTCCCGGCAAAACCACACAATTCTCAGGAGGTGCATTTCTGACCTGCTACATTCTATGCGGACAGGGGAGGGTATATGCCAGAGAAACTGCCCAAGTTACTGAACAACCTCGTAGAGAGCGGCGGCGTCCTCTTTCTTTGTGAACTCCTTCACGTCAAGAACGCGCACCTTTAAAGGCTTTGCGCCGATGTTTATCTCGATGATGTCGCCATCCTTGACGTCATATGAAGCCCGCGCGGGTTTTCCGTTGACGGAGACCTTTTCTGCGTCGCAGGCCTCGTTCGCCACTGTGCGGCGCTTTATCAGCCTTGAAACTTTAAGGTACTTATCTAATCTCATTTGAACCTCTTTTCAATGCAAAAGCGGCGAACCGGAAGTCCGCCGCTATTAATGTTAATTCAGAACCAGCAAATTACTTGCTAACAGCGTCCTTAAGAGCTCTGCCTGCCTTGAATGCGGGAACCTTTGTTGCAGGGATAGTGATGGTCTCCTTGGTGCGGGGGTTTCTGCCCTCTCTTGCTGCACGCTCACGAACCTCGAATGTACCGAAGCCAACGAGCTGGATGGACTCGCCCTTTGCGAGAGATTCTGTTACAGAGTCAACGAAAGCTGCGAGAGCCTTCTCGGAATCCTTCTTGGTAAGACCTGTCTTTTCAGCAATAGCTGTTACTAATTCTGCCTTTGTCATGTTATTTAACCTCCAAAAAAATTGTATATTCCAACGGTCAGCGACCGTCAAAAACCTTATTCATCAGAGCGCGCAGCTCCTCCTCGGACATTTCATCAAGCTTTTTGCCCTGTTCCTGCGCCATTTTTTCGACAGCGCTGAAATCAATTATAAACTTATTTGTAGAATATGTCAAGGCTTTTTCGCCATCTATCTTCAAAATTCTGTCCAAATTACAAAAATCAAGAAGCATATCGCCGTATGTCTGTTGATTTTGCGAATTGACCTCGAAGCCCGCGTTTCCGAGCATATCCAGCTTTTCGCGGATACGCGCGGCATACTCCGCAGGGTCGTTGATAGGAAGCCCGGCGCGCGACGCCCTCTTGCATATCTTCTCACCCCTGAGCAGGGCAGGAAAGTTCTTCGGCACGCTTTCAAGCGTATCAGTGAAATTATCCTGGTGCTTGGATTCGCGTTTCAGCGCGTCCCAGTTTTTGAGCACCTCGTCACAGTTGTCCGCCTTTACCTCTCCGAAAACGTGCGGATGGCGGTAAACCAGCTTCTGGCAGATATCATTGCACACATCGTCGAAATCGAACGTCCCTTTTTCGCGTTCGATCTGCGCATGGAATACTATCTGGAGCAGCAGGTCGCCAAGCTCTTCGCGAAGCATTTCGGGGCTGTCCTTGTCTATGCCCTCACATACCTCGTATGTTTCCTCTATAAGATCAGTGCGGATACTTTCGTGGGTCTGAACCTTGTCCCAGGGGCATCCCTCCGGCGAACGGAGAATTTCGAGGATCCTCAGAAGATCGTCGATATTATATCTGTCCTTGAAATCAAAGCTGACCATAAAGTTCACCAAACCTTTTCATAATGCCGTTTTAGGGCGATACCTTTTATATATTACCCTATTTTCGCGCTTTTTTCAAGGGCTTTTATGAATTTTTTTTGCCTATTTTTATTAATTGGCGATTTACACGAAATTCGCCGCTCAGAATTAGTGATATTCCATAAACAAAACCGCCTGCCAGCACCGGAATGATCACGTCAAACGGCTTATGTAAACCGTTTCCCGCAAATTCGTAAACGAGCCGCGCAGTCCCCGCGCACAGAACCGAGCATATAAACGGCTTAAAAACGCACCGCACAACGCTGATCTCAGATGAAAGCTGCTTTTTGAGCACCGCCGCTCCAGCGACTGCGATCACCATATATCCCGCCGCAGTTGAAATGGCCGCGCCGGTTATGTTTATCGCCGGAACCGACATCAGAACGGGATTCAGTATAGCCTTGACGGCTACGGCGCAGCTCATCAGTATCAGCGGAATGTAAGCCTTGCCTATTGCCTGGAACGCTCCGAACATTGCAGAACCGGTTATCATGAATACTCCGCCGAGGCAAAGCACCACAAATCCGTCCGCGCACACGCTGAGCTCCGCCGTGCGGGCGCTGTAAAGCAGCTCCAGCAGAAGTCTGCCCAGCACCGCCGCTCCCAGGCAGGCGGGGAAGCCTATTGTGGAAGCCGCTCTGAAAAGGGTGCAGCAGCCGTCCGCAGCCGCCTTTATGTCCTTTCTCTCCCAGGCGGCGGTGATTTCCGGTATTGCCGTCTTTTCGGTCATTCCGGCGAAGGCAGGGATAAGCATGAACATCGTCATGGAGATACCGGAGTAGCTGCCGTACATGAAATTGGCAAGACCCTCAATCCCTCCGCAGGAGGCGACCGCGCCGCCCAGCTCCCTGATAAAAAATGCGCTGTTTGCTTCCGTGGCGGATTTCAGGGTGCGGGTGACGGTCAGCAGGTCTACGAACCCCACGCAGTTCATCACGAGGGCGGACGCTGCGACCGGGAGGATCTCCTTTATCAGCCGGAAGCATATCGCCCGCCTGCCGTCTGTCGGGGTGGAGTCTGCGAAATCCTGACGGCGGTTTTTCCTGTCGGAAATCAGCAGCGAGACAAGACCGCACAGTTCGCTGAGCGAGACCGCGAGAACAGCGCCTGCGGCAGCGATCGGGAGCACTGCGGTATACGCGTCCTCATAGCTGGCATAGTGCTTCCCGAAGATATCAAGCCCGCAGTCAAAGCGGTATTTCCCCCAGAATACAACGCCGTAGGACAGGGCAAGTCCGAAAACAGCCCTGGAAACCGCCTCGGCTACCGCCGCTTTCGCAGAGGGCACAACGTCCGAAAGCCCCTCGTGATATCCGCGTATCACCGAAGCGATACAGCACAGCATTACCGCAGGAGAAATCGCGATAACGGCGGGAGTGCTTTCCGGCGAGCAGGCGATATGTCCCGCAAAAAATGAGGAGAACAGCGCAACGGCGAGCGTTCCGGCGAGACCCACAGCCGCAAAAAGCAGCAGCGCGGTGCGGCGTGTTTTCATAGCGTTCTCATGGCGGTTTGCGGCGGTATTCTGCGCGGTGAGCCTCACCAGCACGGTGGGGACGCCTGCGGCGGTCAGGGCGAAAACCGGGGAATACAGCCCGTATGCGGTGGAGAAGTACCCCATTCCGGTACCTCCGAGAATATTTGCGAGGGGTATCTTGAACACGGCTCCTACGATCTTGGATATTGTCATGGACGCGAAGAGAATCGCGGTATTTCTGAGATATGTCTTATTCATGGTCGTCCCTCTTTCTGGAAACAGTCTGTCCTGTTGTATTGTATTTAGCCGGGGGGCTGAATATTACACTGTAACCGAATCCTGCCGAACGACATATAAATAAACAGCGACAGGATTCGCACCAACCAGAAAGGGGGACATCATATGACAAGCGGAAACGAGCTGAAGCCTGTAAAGAAGCCGGGTTACAGCTATGTGCCGTTCCAGCGCATGGAAAAGGTATACCCTCCTAACAAGGCGCTGAAGGCGGGAACGATATTCCCGGAGCTTAATATTACGTTAGAGGAGTACGAAAGGGGGCTTTTCAATGGGAAATAATATGTACCGCCGCCCTTCAATGCCCCAGCAGAGGCAGGCTCCTCCCCAGCAGAACAGCATGAGCTGCGACGAGCTTCTCCGGGCGATAGCGGAGGCTTCGTTCTTTGCGCAGGATCTCAAGCTCTACCTGGACACTCACCCGGACGACAAGAGGGCGGTTGAGATGTACGTCGAGGCGTGCCGTCAATACAAGGCGTGCAAGGCTGCTTTCGAGGAGTGCTTCTACCCGCTGACTCCGTGCAGCGCCGGTCAGGACGGCTGCTGGGACTGGCCGGAGGGAGTCTGGCCGCCGTTCTCGTGAAAGGGGTGATTTGAGTGTTCATTTTCGAAAAGAGGACGCAGATACCTGTCTGCATCAAGAACCGCAATCCCAGGCTTGCTGGGATAATTCTTAGCCAATATGGCGGCCCCGACGGCGAATTGTCCGCATCTCTGAGATACCTCTCGCAGCGTTTCACAATGCCTGACAACATGGGAAAGGCGCTGCTTACCGACATCGGAACAGAGGAACTTGCACATCTGGAAATTATAGGTAGCATGGTAGGACAGCTAACCAACGGCGAGGGCGCGCGAAGCTTCGACAAATACGGCAAGGCAGACTACTATGTGGATCACGGCAATGGAGTATACACAGCGAACGCATCCGGAATGCCGTTCACGGCAACCTATTTCCAGGTAAAGGCTGACCCTATCGCCGATCTTGTGGAAGATCTGGCAGCGGAACAAAAAGCCCGTGCTACCTATGATAACATTCTCAGACTGTCCGACGACCCCGACGTGAATGAAGTCATCAGGTTCCTGCGGGAGAGGGAAATCGTTCACTTCCAGCGATTCGGCGATGCGAAGCGTACTATTTTAAGCAGAGAATAAGCGATTTCTTAAGTTTTCGGGAAATCTGCGTTTTCCAGAAAGATACATAAGACCGCTTGATTTTTCAGCAGCAATATGCTATAATTTAATTAAGGAAAGGTGATTCCAATGGCAAATGAGCAAGAATTACTTGACGACCGTAAGGAAAAGGAAGAGATAATCAGGAATTTTCGGCTGATGGACGATACGTTCATGAGCAAGGTGTTCGAGGACAAAGCCTGTGCGGAGCTTCTGCTCCGGATAATTCTCGGTCGTGACGACCTGACCGTGCAGGAAGCCGTAACGCAGTACGAACTGAAAAACATTCAGGGACGTTCCGCCAAGCTGGACATCTACGCTGTTGACAGCACCGGAGCGAAATACGACATTGAGGTACAGCGCAGCGACAAGGGAGCAGTTCCGAAGCGCGGACGGTATAACAGCAGCCTGCTGGACTGCAACACGCTTGATACCGGAGATAATTTTGAGAAACTCCCCAAGACCTATGTGATATTCATAACGGAAAACGACTATTTCCGTGCCGGACTTCCGATGTACACAATAACACGGTGCATAACCAATATGGATAATGCCGTATACGGCGATGAATCGGGCATAATATATGTAAATGGCGCAAACCGTGATGATTCCGCGGTAGGGAAGCTGATGCAGGATTTCTTCTGCAAGGATCCGCATAAAATGAACTATGAGCTTCTGTCCAGACGGACGGAATACTTTAAGGAAAGCAAGGAGGGTGTTGATACCATGTGTAAGTTGATGGAAGATTATGCTGACAAGAGAGCCAACAAAGCACTCGTTGAAGTAGCATTAAAACTATGGGATAGCGGGCTAAGGGATTTACAGCAGATTGCCAAACTTACTGACCTTCCTCTTGATAAGGTTAAGGAACTATTTAAGGGCAAGTCGGCGTAAATTATTTGGAATCGAATCAGGTGTTCAGTTTATGTGTAAGACAATGGAAGAATATGCTGAAAAGAGGGCTATTCGTGCAGCGAACGAACGTTCAATAAGCATGGCAATGGAGTTATGGAACGATGGCATGCGCGACATAGAGAAAATCGCCAAGTTTACGAAGTTGCCTCTCAAAGATGTAAAAAAGCTATTTGAGGGAAAGACAGCGTAACTTATTTGGAATAGAAACAGGTGTTGATACCATGTGCAAGTTGATGGAAGATTATGCTGATAAAAGGGCTAGAAAAGCTGCTGAAACAGCGGCAAGAGAGCGCTCAATTAACATGGCTACAGAGCTATGGAACGATGGCATGCGCGGCATGGAGAAAATTGCCATGCTTACCAAACTTCCTCTTGATGAAGTAAAAAAGCTGTTCGATGGCAAATCAGCATAACAAAACACATAAAAGAGAAAGGCAGGGAGCGCTCCCTGCCTTTTCGCCTATGAAATTTCAGTCTAGCGATATGATGTTGAAATAAGACACATCAAATCTGGAGTTCGGGAAAGTCATTCCGAACAGCGAATCGCCATCATAGGAGAATTCAACCTGCTCATCGTCACCGTAATACGAGAGCATGATCGGCGTATTCTGAACGGTCGTGCTGACTTTTCCGCGATTGCAGCCGGTAACGTTAAGTACGAAATTTATACCCCAGCGCGAAGTCATATATTCCCATGTGCCTGTGTATTTCAGCACGTCCATGTACATATTGCACTGGAACTCGAATGTTCCGTCAGAATAGAGCTGAATATATGGAACTGCGCCATCGACCGCACCGCTTGAAAAATTATCATTCTGGACGAAATATGCTTCATACGGGTGCGTATTGTCGATGACTTCTTCCGGCTCAGGCGTGGTTGCAGCAGTCGTTGTGGTAGTAGCCTTTGTTGTTGCTGTCGTAGTAGTTGCCGGGGTTGTGGTAGTCGCAGCGGTAGTGACCTCGGTTTCAGCAGGCTGGACTTCCTCGGTGTCAGGCTCGGAGTAGTAGCTTTCAGCCGCCGGACTGTTGGTGTTTGGCTTCTGCGGCTGATTGCTTATCGTGACTATCATACCAATAGTTGAAATAACGAAAATCACCGCAGAAATAATGATCAGAATAACAGTAAGAGCACGCCGGCCGCCGGACCTGGGAGCAGCGCTGTGCGGTTCAGCGGAAGATTCCTGCGCCGGAGCAGAATCAGGGAGCGGTTCCAGCCTGGAGCCGCAGAATCTGCACAGAACCGCGTCAGCCTTGATGGTTTCAGCGCAGAACGGGCACTTGCGGGTATCGGACTTCTTTACATTTTCAGAGTGTCCGATGTTGTTTGTGCGCTGAACAACTATGTTTGCAACAGCGGAAGCCACCATAAGTACAGCGCCGATAATGACGCAGTAGAATCCGAATCCCTTTGTGACCACATCTGACAGCTCGGCAGTATTGCTGCCAAAGAACGACTGTGTATCGGCAATGGTGAGGATAACGGCAGTCGCAGCGCAGATGTAAAGCGAAATTTTCTCGGACAGGAACATTGTTACTGCAAACAGAACTGCGACCAGTATAAAGAAAATACCGTCTGACGTGTTGATCAGGGACTTGCTCATTTTAGTCCCGAAGAATTCCATTGAAACGAAAGGAAACAGCGCACCCATCGCAAAAATGACTGCTGAAGCTATCCCGGCTATTTTGACAATTTGCCTTTTACTCATAAAAATACCTCCATTTTTTACTTCGGGGAGCTGATATTTCCCCGATATTTTTTTCGCCGAACCTCCCTCACGATGATTATACCATATAATCGACGCACAATACTAGACTAGAAAGTTCGGAAGAAACAGGTCTTTTTTCTGGCTGACTTTCTGGAAAAAGAAACTGCCGGACAAAGCGCCCGGCAGTCTTTATATATTCCAGATTATCCTGACATTCCCGTCCTCGCCGATGATGATTTTCTGCACCATTATTGAAGCCACCGCCTTTTTGCGGTCGTAATCCGCATTTTTCCAGGAGCGTGCAAGGTCTATCACCGCGCCTGCTTCGTTCGCAGAAGCCCTGATCGAATCTATCCGGTCGTACAGCTCGGTTTTTGATTTTTTCAGCGCCGCCGCCTTTGCGTTCATGATATCAAGCATTGCGTCATTCAGCCTGCCGGAAAGCATGGTATCAACAAGCGTCTGCTCGGATTTCCCGATTTCCTTTATGCGGAGCTTCAGCTCGTTTATCTCCGGGGAATCTCCCTTTGCCGGAGCGCGCCATGTGTCTTTCAGTGCGTTCAGCTTTTCGGTGATACAGCCGTAAACCATGTTCTCCAGATCCTCCGCGTAAATTGTGGCTTCAGGTCCGGTGCACTTGCGCTTGAGGGATTTCCCGGTGCAGTTAAAGTACCTGCGCATTTCGCCGTTACGGTTTATTTTTCCCTTGATGGTAGTCATGGAGTGTCCGCATTTTTCGCAGAATATCTTACCCGCAAGCCAGCTGGTCTGGTTGGAAACGCTCTTGTGAATTTGCTTGTTCTGTTCGAGTTTCCGCTGACATTTCAGCCAGATATCGGAGCTTACAAGTCCCTGATGAGTGAGAAGCACCAGCTTCATGTCCGACCAGTCCGGGTCGTTGCGCTTGTGTTTTGTCTTGCCGTAAAGCTGCGCGCCGTACTCTCCGGTGAACTCGGAGCAGTCAGTAACCATGTGAACGCCGTGGTGCTCAAAGTAGTCGTAAACGTCCGAATCAGCCCTGACGTAGATAGGATTTTTCAGAATTGCGGATAGCTTCGCAGTAGTCCAGTCGCTGCCGTTTAGCGGCTTGCGCCCCTCCGTAACAAGAATGTCTAGCAGCCTGCGGAGCGACACGTTTTCCTGTGCGTAAACCTCGAATATGTAGCGGATCTGTTCAGCTTCCTCGGGGACAGCTTCCAGCTTCTTGGTCCGGATGTTGTTGATAACAGCCGGGACTAGCTGAAATCCGTAGGGCTGGCGGCCTCCCATGTAGAAGCCCATCTCGCTGCGGTGGGCGTAAGCCTGGGTAACTCGCGTGATGGTTGAAGTACGCTCGAACTCCGCAAAGATCATCAGAATCTTGACGACCATCTCACCATAGGGAGTAGATGTGTCAAAGACCTCCTGCGAGGACAGGAACTTTACGTTGTAGTCCTTGAATTTTTGGAGGATATTCACGAAATCCAGCATTGAGCGGCTGATTCGGTCAAGCCTGTAAACCACTACCTTGCTGACCCTGCCTTGCTCCACCAGCTTCATCATCTTCTGGAATCCCTTGCGGTTGACGTTGCCGCCGGAAAAGCCGTTGTCCACTATGCTGATTATTTCGTCGTTGCGCTCATCGGGGCGCAGAGCGGACTTGCAGTATTCAAGCTGGGTGTCGCAGCTTATGCTGTTCTCGCGCTCGACTGATTTCCGTGCGTAAAGTACGATAGCCATGACGCACCTCCTTCCTGTGTGATGAATAAATGTCAGCCTGCCTTGCGGCTATCCTTTGACAGTAAACGGAAAAGCTCCTCGGTCATCTGCTGTTTCTCGGGGGATTCCGCCGGAGTGACGTGCTGAACGGTATGTACTTTGTTCTTTGCGTCGGTGTACATTGTGATCATTTCTGCCATAGCGACCTCCTATATCGAACCGCATATCGGTGTATCGTCGGAGCTGAGGTCTATCCCGTCAGCGCCGCTCACAAATATAATATGCGTGAAATTGCAGCATATTTCGTGGTTTATCAGGTCGAGTATCCCATCGCGGGTGTAGGGGAAGAAACAGCTTACCAGCATAGGCGGGCTGACCCTGATATCCTGCCGGAGATAGGCGCGGTCGTAGTAATAGCACTGCCTGACTACGCCCCGACCGTCCCCGTAATGCTCAAGCTCCAGATAAACCGAGCGGTGGAACCTGTTTTTAAGCCGCGTCCTCATGCGGGAGGGAAGTCCGCTGACAACCTCGCCGGAGCCCTCCATTATGAGAAAATGGTAACGGGCAGGGAAGAGCGCCGCATTGTGACTTATGTACTCCTCGGCTGACATCTCACGGGTGGAGTTCTCTTCAAACTCCAGACCGTAGAATTTCTTGTCAAGCTCGGATTCGATAACGTTCAGCAGCTGTTCCAGCGGCATTTGCAGAGTTACCAGCTTAGCCGGTCTGGACTTGCGCCGCTCCGAACCGCTCCTGCCCTCGTTGCGGTCAGTGTAGAAGCAGTCGGTTACGGTGCAGATTCCGCTGCTAACGCGCACAGCGAGATAAATCTGCCTGCCGTGCTGGGTCTTGAAAATCGTGCGGTATGCGCCTGCCGACTGGCTGTCGGCAAACGCTTCAAGGTGTAAAATGCTTTGATGCATATTAAATGCCTCCTTTCAGATCAAGAATATATATTTGAGGGGTCGTCAAAAACTATATTTGGCTTGTCCATATCCCGTCATCTCCTTAACGCATTCTCGTAATAGGTCGCAGCAGTTCGAGTTTTTTCTCTTTTTCAAGGTCACGTTTCTGCTGATGTTTGCGGTAAACACGTATCATATCGCCATTTTGTCTTCTTTGTTCCCATGCTGCGCGGCTGAGACGCATTCTGGGATGTACATCGTCACGCCCCTGAACCTTATAGCTTTTGCACGAAACACGTTCTGGTATATGGTTGCGTTCATAAGCCCGATTGATCTCCCTTTCAAGGGACTCTCTCCATCTTTTCAGTGCTGTTTTTCCATTCTGTTCACGATCCTTGTTTCTGCAGAATCCATCATAGCCTACGGTTCGCATAGCTACAAGAATATGCACATGAGGATTATTCCTGCTTGGATCGTCCTTATTGTGTCCTTCGTGTATTGCTGCTACTGCGATAAGCCCTCTGTTTACAAAATTTTCGTTCACAAAATTGTCAACAATGCGCTGATTCTCTTTAAGTGGCAACTCATTAGGAAGAGCACAAATAAACCATCTTGCGTCCTGGGAGTTTTTTCTGCACTCTGCCTGCTCGATTGCATCACTGAGCCCTTGCAGGCTCAGCATACGCTCTGGAGTTTCAGCCGGGTGATATATCCTGCAGGATAATACATCTTCTCGGTTATTTCGACGAATTTCACCTGAACGATAATCTTTAATGCTACGACCGCTGATATAGGATACAGCTCCCGAGAAGCTTTTTCCCTTAGATCGCTGAACAAGACCTGTGCTGCATAAATAGTGACTCATTGCTTTTTCCTCATGCTTTCAATGTGTAAATGTCTGGCAAATTCCTGCATATTGATCTTCCTTATCAGATTCAATAATTGCTCATATCTGCCAAGCTGGCTTCTGTAGACTTCATTGGTACAATCGTCAAGTGGCGGCAGCTCAGGAAAATAGTGAAGCATTATCATTCCGACAAGATACTTACGACGTTTTTCAAGGTGCCTTGTATCAGTGTATTGGCTGACCTGATCTTTATCTGAAATCACTCTCGGACCAATTGCAGCAGTTTTTTTGATTTCTCTGTGGTGCGTTTCAAGGTATCTCAGATCCTTCTTGACCTCTACAACCACTTTCTTAGGCAGAGGGGCAGATGAAGTCAGAAATTCATGAATTGAGGCTTTGGCAGATAACGCACGTACATATCCCTCGAAATTTGCAAGATGAATGACCTTTCTGCCATTTGTATCATTAGTAAAGCGTATACTATAAGGCAGTAGTTCGAGAGCCATCTGACCTATTATATATGTACGCCGATGAGTATAGTTGGCTTTTAACCTTATATCATTCTGCTTTTTCTGGCGAATTTCAAACGCCAAACGCTTCATTTTATCATAAGCTGATTCCATATTGATCCTCCATTGAAATTGCAAATATATTGGTCACTTTGATTTTCGGAGCATATCGATGAATTCTGAATATTCTATGAATTTACGCTGAAGCTTCTTAGACCATTTTATTTTTTTGAGTCGAAAAGACTTACCCTCCGACACAACCAGGACATTATCTCCAAGCGCTCCCAATTCATGTGGTTCGATCACGCTTTCCTTAACCAGGCTGAAATTCAGAGTACAGGACTTATTGTCACAACCCTTGAAAATTGGTTTAGAAACCGAACCCTTTAATCTGTTGCAGGTACCGATCATTTCTGAAAAGTACGTTCTGGTTTCAGTGTCGTTACAGCCAAAAATTAGTGCGTGGCTGCAATTGTCCATGATCACTTTACGTGCATTGACGCCATATATCCCATCAAGCTGCGAAATACTCTGCAGGACGATAAAAATATTAACGCTCTTGCTGCGTAAGGTTGCGATGTCATCCTCAAAAAACGGGATTTTGCCGAAGCTGGCAAATTCGTCCATGAGAATAAGTGTTTGAACGTTCTTTTCGCCTCTTTTGGAATATTTTTCATCTCGCTTGTTTAAGGTGAAAATCAGCTGTGAATACATGATGTTGAAAGCGCTTTTCCAATGCTTGATCTTCTCCGACGGAAGCTTCAGAAATATGTTGTGGGTCTGCACCATGTCCCATGTAAGGATATTTCCATCTGGGGCTGTATTCCTGTCAAACGCTCTGGAGATATAAGGGTCTGAAAATACCTGCAAAGCATTATGTATATCAGCGCTAATGCTGGAGATTAGGTTGGGGTTTGTTTCAACGCTGCTACTGATCAATGTTTTAGCCTCATCATCAGTAGAATTGATTTCCTTAATCAATTCATGTATCGTCGTAGTCTGAATAGCCCTAATTGCTTCAATAAAGCTTAATTCCTTTTCGTTATAAAGGAAAATCAGGCACGCTTGCAAAAACGTCTGAGCTGATAAAGTCCAGAAACTGTTATCGGAGTATTCCGGAAGATCAGGTATCAGAGTTTTTACGATTGAGGATATAATAACATTTTTATCCATGGGATATTTTCCAATCAATTGGAACGGATCATAGCGTGGGCCGTGTTCGTCCTCCGGGTCAAAAACAATCTCCGGGCGAGATACATAGTTATAGGATTTCAAGAACCTGTACCGTTCAGACACTTCGCCTTTAACGTCCATGCAGACCAAAGCTTCTTCCCACCACATAAGAGTGGGGAAAACAAAGCATGTCGTCTTTCCGGAGCCGCTCGCCCCAATAACAATACCATGGCCATCGCAGCCAGCCTCAAGACCTATAGGATAGTCTTCGTCCAACCCAAATGGAATAAAGCTATTACTGACTTTGCAGTCGGCTTTATTGAATGGAACAAGTGGATCGTGTTTAGCATTATAAACGTCAACACGACGATTCACTTTGTCAGCCAGCTCGATTACTTTTTTTACCTTCTTTGATACTTCCATAGGTACCCTCCTGAATTGAATTGAGTCATGCTGAATAAAAACGAGACATTACAAAAAATAAGAATTGTGAGTTCTTCTTTTGAATGGGTCGATTTTTGATTCAGCGCTTCCATTGATGTTTGACCATTAGGTCTGGCTATATTATGCCATAAAAAACACAGTAAAAATTGGAACGTTTGACGTTACAAAAAAATTTTTTTAAAATTTTTTTACCGACAGGTCAACACGTATAAATCAGCGGGTTAGCAAATTTTCTCTCCTTGCATGAAAGATGAAATTTGCATACACACGATTTTGCAGATGTGCGGATACAAAATTTACTAACCCGCTATGTTTTGATTGATAACAATGCACTGGAATAAAAGCTGTATAAAGTATTATTCTGTAAAATGAAATGACCTAAAACGTAAGTTTGTATAAATGGGCTCTCTAAACTTCTCATTGTTTTGTTATCGGCGCGAACTATATTCTCAGCAGGACTCCGTTTATGAAATCGAAAGATTTATATATTATATCTATAGAAATAATAAATGCAAGTTATTTCTACAAGCTGTTCAAATTTGCCTTAAACTGTCTCTCTGCACTATTCACATGGCAGAAGAACTTTAGGTGATCAGCTTGAATCTAGTGATGAAAGGAAAAGGAAACAATGGCAAAGATTTTAACATTGACAGGAAATTTGAGTTACGCAGAATGGCTCGGATTCCGCAGAAAGGGAATAGGTGGCTCAGACGCGTCAATAGTTTGTGGAGTAAACAGGTATCGTTCTCCAGTTGAACTTTGGTTAGATAAAACTAATCAAATTCCATTATCTGAAGCAGGAGAAGCAGCTTATTGGGGAACAATGCTGGAACCTTTTGTAAGGAATGAGTTTATCAGAAGAACTGGCTATAATGTCAGACTGATAAACGCAATTCTTTATAGTGAGGATCATCCCTTTATGCTTGCAAATCTTGACGGAATCGTAGAACATCCTGAATATGGAGACTGTATATTTGAAGCAAAGACTGCCTCCGCTTTCAAAGCAGGAGAATGGGACGGGGATAATATTCCTATAGAGTATCTTATCCAGGTTCAGCACTATATGCATGTCACGGGCTATTCATACGCATTTATTGCAGTGCTTATTGGCGGGAACGAATACAGGTGGAAAGTTATCAAAAGAGATGACAACCTTATATCCGCGCTGATAAAACTGGAGGCAGATTTCTGGAATCATGTTCAAAGATGTATACCGCCTGAAATTGATGGGTCAGAAGCTACGTCTAAATATCTTTCCAAAAAATACAGTGGCGGAAATTCTGCCATGGTAGCGCTGCCGGATGATGCAATTAAGCTGGTAGCTGAATATTCAGAGGCTCATGAGCAGATAAAGGCTTTTTCAGCGAAGAAACAGCTGGCTGAAAATAAGCTGAAGGATATGCTTGGCGATAGTGAGCTTGGATCAGTTGGAAGTACATGTGTAATATGGAAATCGGTCAGTCAGGAACGACTCAACACAAAAAAGCTGAAAGCTGAGCAGCCTGATATCTATAACAGGTACAGTGTCGCTTCAACATTCAGAAAATTTTCGATCAAAGGTCAGGAGGAATAATTATGGCAGGCACAAAAATAAGAGAACAGCTTATGGAAAAGGCAAACTCACTCTGCAAGAACACTGCTGATGTCTCAATCAACGACAAAGGTTATATCGCACTGAGCGGTAACGTCATTGATGTGAACAAGGGCAATCTTAAAAATCAGCCAATCTCATTACAGCTTTTCGATGTTGTTAAGGCTCCGTCTGGTGGTGCTACTGTATTTACCATTCCGGGTGTTACTGGTGATGAGATCGAGAAAGAACTTACCGGCATCATTCTTGATTATTCAACCCCCAGAGCATACTGGGAAAACGCTGAACCTGTTGAGGGTACTCCGCCGGATTGTTTCAGTACTGACAGCATGGTTTCTCACAATGGAAAAATATGTGCTTCCTGTCCGTTCAATACTTATGGTTCTAAGAATGGGGATTCAGGAGCAAAGGCCTGCAAGGAAACTGTGGTGCTTTATCTTCTACGTCCGAATAATATAATGCCTCTGGTTGTAAGAGTTCCGGTATCCAGCAAACTCATATTCCAGAAGTACGCCGCCAGGCTTGCGGGTAAGATGCTCCCAGTCCATAGCGTAGTTACTAATATCTCGCTTGAGAAAAAGGTAAGCCGCAGTGGTCAGACATATGCTTCTTATGTGTTTGAAATGGTTGAAGAGCTTTCTGCCGAACAGAGTGAACTTGCATGGGCGTATTCACGTCAGTTAATGACTGCCATTGTAACGGAAGAATCAAATATGGCTAAAGACGTGAGCTAAAGTTAATCTTAAAAACGTTCGTTTATGCGATAGCTCGACTCAGCCCGGTAAACTCTCAATTTCGTGGTCGTTTCAGTCGCAGAACTCATAGCAAAAACAAATTCTCAAAAACATACGTTTATGAGATACCGAAGGAGGAATACTAATGAACTTAAAAGAACTACTAAACATGCGTGTGGACGATGAATCAGTGATCTCACCGAAATCAGTAACCACAATGCTTGAAAAACTCAGCTGGCTTGACGCCCGAATTGATATGCCAGTAAACAGGGAATATCTCAGGTCGTTCAGAAAAAGGCGCGGCTCTGTGCTTATAATAGCAAGACCTGCTACACTTGAAAAGATGGCTGATGAGCCGCTCGGTTTTCAGTACACGTGTGATGATTTCCTGATTTTTGAGTATGACGCTGCGGCCAACGATGTTCCGAAAATCGTTGTGTCCCGGCTTGCTAAGGAAGAATCCAGGCTGGTTGATGGAAATGACGGCCTGCTGATCATCGGAAATTGAGGAGGGTAGATATATGGATCCGATTACTATCATGGGAATAATAATAGCTTCAGTACTTGGCGGAATACTGCTCTTTATGTTTGGAAAGCTCACAATAAACGTGATCAAAAAGATCCGCCAGAACGTAAAGGCAAAGGCAGCGGTTATTGAAATGAAGAGCTTTATTGCTCAGGCTGTGAATGACCCCGAAGCAAAGAAAATCAGTTGGAGCGACCTCGACCACATCGAAGCCCTTGTTGCTGAAATCGACGAGAACAGTAATGTGAAGAAAATCACGGCATACAGCGAGGTTGACAAGGAAACCGAACAGCTTCTGAAATCAGCCGATAACGGAATTGTGATGGTGGAGGACTGATATGGATAGAACAGACAATTTTCTCGCCAGAAAACCTGAATACACCTTTGACCGTGTAATTATCCCTAAACATACAAAAGACAGGATTCTGGAAGTCCTGAATCTGATAAATTGCAGAGAAAAAGTGTTTGACGATTGGGGGCTGCGGGTGATAGAACCGCACCCCTCGTCGGCACTTAATTTCTACGGTCCATCGGGGGTAGGGAAGAGCATGGCTGCTGAGGCAGTAGCTGATATGATTGGAAAGAAACTTCTGCGTGTAACATATTCCGATATAGAAAGCAAGTATCAGGGTGAAGGCTCAAAAAATGTGGACGCGGTTTTTAAAGCTGCTGAAAAGGGAAATGCCGTGCTGTTCGTAGACGAGGCTGATTCTCTGCTGTCAAAAAGATTATCAGAGGTTAGTTCCGGAGCCGACCAATCGGTCAACGCTCTCCGGAGCCAGCTTCTGATGAATCTTGATATGTTTGAGGGTATAGTTATATTTGCTACAAACCTTGTAGTCAGCTACGACAACGCATTCCTGACCAGACTTATCAGTGTGAGGTTTGATAGACCTGATGGTGAAACCAGGAAGAGAATCTGGGCGGTGCACCTACATCCAGCGGGAGCATCTAAAATGAATATCCCACTGTCAGACGACATAAATATTTCTGAACTGGCGGAAAGATATGACTTTTGCGGCAGAGAAATCAAACAGGCGGTTATCTCAGCCTGTATCTGTTCTGCGTCAGAGAATCGTTCATCCGTAACCAGGGAAATTTTGATCAGCGCTTGTGATATGATTGTATCAGAGCGCATAGCGCTGAACCAAGCCTCTGACTTCACTGCGTCTGGAGTCACGCTGAAACCTACAGTCGGAGAATACATTAAAACTCACACATAAAAAAGAACACGGCTCCTTTGCGGGAGTCGTGCCTTTTTATGGGATTATTTCTCAATACGAGGAAACAGGTAGGAGCTTAGTATCATCATACGCTTTTTCAGCTTATTTATTGAATCATCAGGTAAAACTTTTCTTTTGGAGCTTTTTCCTTTATTAACTGGCATATTATCGGCTTTATCAGCTTCGGCATAAAGTTCTTTCCATGTCGGTATTTCATCATGGAAAGTCCTTAGATTGTAATTCTCTTCAATAAAATATTTTAATGATTCGTATTCTTTTTTAGAAAAAGACTTGTTCTCTCCTGCAGGTCCAAATGTGTAGTTGGCTGAAAAGATTTCGTACGCCTTGTTTCTGAGAAGCGTGTAGGCTTCCATTCGCTGAAAATATTGAAAATAGTCACATGTTGGGTTTGTATCGGTGGGATTGATCTCTGCTTGTTCATGATTGGTCATTTCTGATTGCTGATTATTGGGGCAGACAGTGTAATCTAATAGAGCTTTTTCCAAAAATAAAGGAGATTTCATCTGACTTGCGTGCGAATTAATTGAATAGCTTGAAACCGCATGTGTAGATCTGGATAGAGCGTGAATTTTTAGAATCTTACGTTGATGTCTCTGAAGAAATGCAGCTGGTGTTGAAGTCTGAAGGTATGTTGATGAGAGATTATTAATAGAATGTTTTTCCATTACTTGTTCTTCTTTCGGTGGAATGATATTGAATGAAGATTCGAGATTGTCTATATCATTAAGAATAGAGACATTCGATTCACACTTACTAAGCAAATAGAGCATGAAGTCAATCCTTTTATATGATTCGATAGCATAATAAATCATTGCGTTATTAAAATATTTCTCTACTGACATGTTTATAGAAGGATAATACAATTCCCTGAATAAATCGTATATTACTATTTCATCAATAAAGGCATCCTTGCTGATATTATTTCCATCGTTCTTAAGCTGTTTCCTGTATTGTACGGATGAAACCAGCCTTCTGCGTTGATTAATGTATATAAAGATCCAACTCATTAATGGTAACTTCTTAGCAACAAAGCTATTCGTATATTGATTTGGATCAATTCCCATTGAAGTGATATTATTCTTTATAAGTGAAGCGCTGGTTCGGTTATTTTCTGCCTTTGCTCCAGTTTTGAGCGTCTTTCTTATGTTGTCAATAATTAGGACACGATTTTTATTTTTGATGTTCATCATCTTGGCACACCTTGGATTGTTCTCAATCAAAGGATATATTTCCTCATCAAGAATACAAGCGGCTTTATTTGCTGCAATTTTCTCATCATTTTTATGATGATAGTCATAAAGCACATCAAACACCAACTGATTGAGAAGTATCTGCATATAATAGTTGTTGCCAATAAACTTTTTTAAAGCCTTACCGTCATATACCATCTCAGGAGAAAAAGAAATCAGAAAATTCGCAAATTCCTGGTAGTACATTCCAAAAGAAGAAAGGGCTATTCCCAAGCATATTTTCATTTCGTTTTTAACTTCTTCAATTGTAGAAATATGCTTGATTGGATTGAATTTTATTTTTATGCATTCGTTCTGAGAACGGAGTCCGGAAAAGTCTACTACAAAATCATAAAAAGGGTTTCTGATATCGCCTGGATTTACAGAAAAATCAATTTTAGATGTTTGGGTATCACATCTAAGTTTTAAAAAAGTATCGTCCTCAGCACTGGATGTTTCGGGACTTTTATCAGTTTGCATTTCTGGAGAAAGAGCAAGAATATCCCAGACATTCCCAGAATTATCGCTAACGGTTACGAACCTATGCTTGTTATCCATTCCTATAATCCTCTCAGACAATTGATGTTATGACTATAATATATCATTCGGACGGGGATTTGTCAATATATGTTTTTTAAATATTGGGCTTTTTCTCTCTTACTTATAGTTATTGGAGACAACCCGATTATTTTAAACGCATTCATTATCTTACACATACCTCGTGTGTTCATAGTCTTCTGGGCTAAAAGGAGAGACTTCTTTTCGGAAACAAGAGTAACCAGATTAATCATTTTGCGACGTAGCCTGACATCATCTATTTCGTGATTGATAATATCAATTGCCTTTCTTTTCTTGTAGTAATTTCCAGGCGGAACTATGGAAAAATATATTTTTTTGAAAAGAGAATTTGACTGTATAATGATATCTTCAATCTGCTTACTGGTACAAATATGTTCAGTAGTATTCTTTATAAAATTTTTATTAAGCCTTATCTCTGTTCGAAGTACTCCACATGAATCAGCGCTCCTAATGTAATCATGAGCATACATTAGTAAAAGAATACCATTGCTGTTGCCGGACAAACAAAAGGAGTTTTTAGGCAGATTATCAATGCAGGAGATTGAATGGTATTTTTTCACTTTTCCTATCCTTCTCACTACATTTATATACGAAGCTACGTTCTTATCACTTTCAAGATCGGTATCTCTGATAAGAGACACAGCAGAGCACACAAAATCGTTAAGGTGGTATTCATCGTCAAAATACTTACAAATCTTCTTTTTTAGCTTGTGGATAAACTGTTCTGAATTAATATCATTATGATTACCCATACCATAAAGGCTTGCAATGACCTTTACTTTCTTCTTATATTTACTATTACGAAATATAAAAAGTAATCCTTGGTCTATATAAGAATAATCAGCGCACTCATCAGGAGAAATTTTCGTCAAACTCTTGCAGTTTCTCTTAATGAAACATTTATTGAAATCCTGGGTGTTAATATCAAGAGATAATTCATACAGTATGTCAGTCATTTATTATCACCTCGTCCTAAACTATTCTGTTAACAGAATAGTTTAGGAATATCATAAATATTACAAGAAAAAAGTGTAAAAAAAGAAAGCAAGAATTATACTAAGACGTATTCTATCACAGAGAAATGCGATCACCCAAAGCATAATTGCTTCAGGCGATCGTTCCCACTGAATTTTTATGTGGCTATTTGAGGCTGCGTAGTTCTCTGTAGAGTGTGTCTTTCTTTATACCAGTCATCTGTTCTATTTCCTTTAGCGAATATATTTTACTATTGTATAGCTTTATTGCCATCTTTAGCTTACCCGGATCACATTTGGGTCTGCCACCTTTTCGCCCTCTTGCACGAGCGGCGGCTAATCCCTCCCTGGTTCTGTCAGCCAGGACATCACGCTCAAACTGAGCCAGTGCTGACATCAGCGTGAAGAGCAGCTTTCCGGTGCTAGTCGTGGTATCTATGGATTCTTTGAGGGAAACGAGATTCACGCCTTTGGAGTTGAAAGTTTCCATGAGCCATATCAGGTCTTTGGTACTTCTGCCCAGTCTGGAGAGGGATTCCACGACTACCGTGTCTCCCTCAGTCAGGCGTTCGAGCAATTTTTCAAGTTCCGGACGATTGCGTTTCGTTCCCGTCATCTTCTCGTTGTAGATGAAATCCACGCCGTATTTTTGGAGCATATCAAGCTGGCGGTCGAGATTCTGCTGTTCTGTTGAAACTCGCGCATATCCGAATATGAAATTCTTCATCAGAATTCACCACAGTAGTCGTATGCGCACTCGTTCAGGATTTCGCATAATGCTTCCTCTATCACACCGGGTTGGTAGAGCATTTTTTCGATTTCCTCCACAAAATAGCCGTAGCTGAGGAGCAGGTCGATGTCCTCTCGGGACACGCCTATGGAGCTTGCGAAGTCTTTGAGCTGCTTTACGTCCTGCGGTTCGCTGTCACAGGATCCGGGGACATTCCACCAATCCCTACGGAAATAACGATAGTCGTACATCATCAGATTTGTAGTATCGAACATTCCCTGTTCCATTGCACCGGTGCTGGCGATTTTCAGAATGTCACCACAGTTTGTATTGATTTTCCGGTGCTCAATGCTGAGGATTCCCAATCTTGTCAGAGTACGGTCGAGTATTGCCTCAGTGCTGGCGTAGATGTACAGCCCACAAGTTTCATAATGATAGAGTGCAAGCGGATTATCGCCCTTGACGAAGTAGAGGTTACTCTTATCATCAAGCACGGTAAACACAAAAGACCCCTCGACAAGCTCAGCCATGTCGCCGATGGTCTGTATGTCGAGGGTTTTCTGCTGTTCAAGAAGCTGAACCGCAATGTAGCTATCCGTTTTGACCGGAGTATTCGGTAGCGACATCTGCTTGCGTAACCTCACATCATTGTGAAGAACACCGTTGTGAGCAAGGGCGAAACTCGTATTTCCGACCTTGCCGGGGAACGGGTGGTTGTTGCGGTTGTCGAACTTGTTTCCCTGGGTAGCCATTCGGGTGTGTCCCATGATAACATTGCTGTCCTCGTGCAGTCTAAGGTGTACCTTGTGAGCGGCGTAAGGACGCTTGTAAATCGTCATCTTACCGTTGTGGTTGAATGCGTAGCCGGTAGCATCTGTGCCTCGCTCCTCGCATTCCTCTGAAAGAACACGAAGCAGCTTCTCACGCTGCTTCGCATTAAGGGTATGATTGTAGTCTATCAAGCCAAATATTGCACACATATTAATCGTCCTCCTCACTGGTGATTGGTGTGTTTATGTAGAGCTGTCGCTCTTTTAGGTATGTGATGAGTTCTGGTTCGGTGCTGTCGTCCAGTGAACCTACAAAGTCAGACCAGCTTACGGATTTCAGTTCTGTGTCGGTCAGATTTGTTGCAAGTTCGCAGATTTTATCCACAAGCTCCAGAGTGGCAATGAGTGTATTGTACTTTAATGTACCACGGAACATACGAAATTCGATGGTGTGATAGTTCGTAATATTCACGCAGGCGTATCTGCCGTTGCACCCCTTTTTAGCGTCCTCCAGTATTTCTTTTGGGCTGTTCTTATAGCCGTAACGTGCAGCCCAGCGGTTCATCTGGTACTCAGTTCTTCGGCTGAATTTCAGCAGGTCCAGCCAGTGGTGTTCCACAAAATAAAGCACCCGGGAAATACACTCATCCTGCGATTCCCGGGTACTGCCGAAGGCTGTTCTGTTGACGTGGACGTGTAATCCACAAGTGCTGGTCTTATGGCTGCGGTAATCCATACGAATTGCTGAACGCATGATTTCTGTCCAGGGCATTTTCTCTTTGTGATACCGCAGTGTCATAGGGTGGGTCACTATCTCCATTCCGTCCGACAGACTTCCGTCAGATTTTATGTAGATGTGCTCCGCAATCCGGTTGCCGATACCCAGAAGCGTATCAGCATTATCTCCATTCTTTCCACCCTCGTCGATTTCAAGTTCCACGCCGAAATAGCGCTTTGAGTCACCGTAAAATATCGGGTCAGGCTTATAATTGTATTCGTGAATGGAGCTGTTCTGACGTTCCTCGTAGCAACGATCGCAGTAGGCGTAATCGTCGTCATCATCGTAGTTGGCGTAGTCCCGATGAATGATTCTGCCGCAGCATTCGCAGGTCGTGTAATAATCATCGTAGCATGAATTGCAAAGCGGCATACTGTCAGATCCCGCATTATCGTCCGTCCAGATTCTGTCACCACAGTGTTCACAGGTGACGGTTTCACTATGGTAGCAGTCATCGCATAAAATGCTGCCCTCAAATGTGTAGTAGTCATCGGTTTCGATCGTTGCTCCGCAGCAGCTGCAAACGGGGCGGTTGGTTTCTTTGTTATCCATGATGTGATCCTCCTAATCAGTATTCTTCTGCCAAAAGCATGGTGGAATGTGTTTCGTCATCTATGACGAAGATTTTTGCATTTACTGGTTCGTCAGCAGGGAAGAGGTACTCCTTTCTGTACTCTGGCTGTTCCTGCTCATGAACGATTTTCTGCTTGCCGTTTTCAGATGCCAGGGTAAAAATCTGGAGGTAGTCTTTTTCGACCACCTCCATTGTATCTATAAGCCCCCAGAGGATTATTTGCAGCATCAGCGGGAGCGTTGAACTGATGCCGCGTGTAGAGTATCGCGAGTTGTTGAATTTTGGCATTGTTTACCTCCGTAAATAAAAAATATCCCCCGAGCCGTTAGGCTCAGGGGAAAAGACATTAAGTCAGGAATTGACCTATATGTCCTTCATGGATATAATATGTATTTGAAAATATATAATATACGGCAAAAAAAGGGCAGGCACCTTATGAGTGATCTGCCCAAGCTTTTCGTGCTGTTATAATCTGTGAATGCATTAAATGTGAAAACAGCTATTTTTTTCTAGCTTTACGTTTGTCAACTTCATCATACATTCTTGATAATTCACGAATGATCTTAATCGCCTGAATCTCATCATCAGAAATGTACTTAGAAGAACTTTGAGGTTTGCTTGAATGCGGCGTTCTTGAAATGCGGTTATTATTCAAGAACCAGACAGCAAATCCTATTATTCCAGCCAGGCACAAAAGTACCCATAACCACCAAGGCATATAATCCCTCCTTTTCAGACGGACTGATGAATGTTGTGCCCCATGTTCAACAGTTTTTTTCCTAATTATCATGGCTTCTCTGTTCCCTGGCTATGGCAAGCATTTCATTTGCGTGCTGCCCAATGATTCGTGTCATATCCTTGCATGTGGCTATACCCGAAACATCAATGTTGAGCGATGGAAATTTCCTCGCTAGCTCTGAGAGTGAAACAAAGATGTTTGATGATTTTGTAAGCTTCAGTATGTTCTCTTCAACGATCTTATCTGCTTCCTCGCATTTTCCAGCATTGCAATAGTGAACAAACTCCTGCTTATTAAATCGGAGTGAGTTTGACACATTTGCAATAGACGCGGGAGTAAGCATTTTCACCATATCAAGCATAACAGGGGAAGTAATAAAGTACACTAAATCATCTCCTTTGAAGAATCGATTTTGTCAAGCACGATATTCCAGCAATCAGAGAAATCAGCTGATGCATTCATGAGGTCATTGATCAGCATTTTCTTTGCGTTATGATAATCAATGTTTTCTTTATGCTTACGTGTATCGTCGATAAGGTTGGAGAATTTGCTGATGCTGCTTTTAAGAAGTTCGAGAATATCAGACAGATGATCTGAAATCCAATCAATGGTTTTTACAAGTTCATCTGCCATGTTAGCATTCTCTGAACAAAGCACTTTAAAGACCTCTCCATCTTTTAATGAATCTACGATTGAGCGATACTGTTTTTCAAACTCGTGATGGTATCTGTCAAATGATAGTTCTTCATCATAGAAATAAATTTGCTGACCCAAATTTCCTCCAAACAAAGCTCTAAAGAAATTAAAGAACTTGTTTTTTTCTCGATGGATAAGACCTTTTAATGAATTGGTATCTATACAGAAGCTTACTTTTTCATAATTGATCTTCGGACATATGGATATTTCCGGCATTTCAAAATCGAAATCGGGAAGTTCGGGAAGTTCAAGAGGCACATCAAGCTTCTCAAGATCACACCGACACTTATCGGACGATTTTTCAATTTGACCGAGCCGCTGATTAAGAAGTTTACTGATATCACTGTTCAACTGGATGATTATATCCTGATTTTCCTCCAGTGTTTCATTTACCTTACCAGCAATATAGTTATTAATTGTGCGGAAGAAGATACTGTCAGACATGCATTCATCCAGAATAGAATCTAACTTTTGTCCAGTCAATTGTTTTTTCTTATTTTTGTATTCATCTAATTCATTGATGAAATAATCATAGGTAGTTTTTTCAATTTCCCTAAATATCTCATCATAGACATTAGAATCGCTTGTGAACTTGCCTGTTATTTTATCACGCGTAAACTTCTTAATGTCGTCAAAAGACAAACTGTCAGTTTTGAGCTCATCGAAGTAAAATTTAAGCGAATCGAATTCATTTTCGTTTGCCCCTGCGTTTGCGCTTCCGTGTTTTGCGCTTTCTGCTCGGAGCTCGCTGCGAAAAACCACGTCAGTCAGCTTATCCTTTACAGAATTAGTGTATTCATCAATGACCGACTTTATTCTCTGAATCTGGTCTTCCTCTGCATTGATGAGCTTTTCGATGCTTTCAATATTCTGACTTATTGCCCGGAGAGCTTTATTATTTGCGTCAATGGTAACTGTAATGTTGTTGACGATCTCATCCCTTGCCTTTGATTTGCAGATATATGCAGCATAACTGAGAAGGTCAGGCATACCGCTGTACTGCTTCATATCAGCAGGGGATACTTTATCTAATCCCATTTGGTTGGAATATGTACTAGCCATATTCTGAAGGAACTGAAGTTCAAAGCGAATATTATCAGGCTGACCATTCATTACTTTTCTCAGATCATAAAGATCATCAAGCTGGCTGAATTCGCTGCCAATCTCCTTTTCACAATGAATCGTATCATAATACTGAAGTGCTGATGTGGCAAATACAATGCAGTCCTTATACATATCACCCAGATTCATAAGCTGGTGCTTTATGAAATCGATGACGTAAGTAGTTGATTTGCTTCCAGTTGGATCTGTGTATTTCTGATCAAGTTTGTTGATTGCAAATATCAGTGAAGCGTATTTCTGATTCTCGTTGAAATCAGCCTTAACCTTTTCCAGATATTCTTTTTCGGTGTCTGTCAGGTATTTTGTAAAATCAATAGCAAAAATAGCCACATCGCATACCTTCATGGCTTCTCTTGCCGCACGCGCATGATTATCATCAGCTGCAAAATCCGGACCTGGAGTATCGAATATAGTATAGCTTTCAAAGTTGTTGCCTGCAGTGGGATACTGAATGGTCATATCGACCACCGGTTTATTTTCTTTAACGGAATCATCAAACTCCTTTTTAAGGATTTCATACACGTCTTTTCTGCTTGCAAAGACTGACTGCTTTTTCTGGATCACATTATCCTTATTTGGCTCATCGTTAAGAATAAGATGATACTTGTCGTCCAGTGATTTTGTGTATATGCAGGTATTGGGAGTAGGGAGAAGCAGACTAGTTGGCGCAATTTCTTCGCCAATCATGCTGTTCACAATAACACTTTTGCCAGTCTTCTTGGAAGCGGCAACCGCAATTGTCATTTCAACACTCTGAGCCTTTCTGACCTTTTCCTGAATAGCCTGGCACCTCTGTCTTGCTTCGCCGATAAGATCAATGCACTCTTTCATTTTATCAGCAGGGAGTTTGTCAGAGTTTTCCCACTTAGCACTGATTTTATCTATGCCGGTAACAGCTTTATCAATAGCAGTGGATATATTATTGATCTGATTCATAAACCTCTGCGTCTTTTCAGCGTCTTTCGACTCTTTACGCAGCATAATGTTTACCGCCGTCAGCGGATAGCCTATGTAAATAAGCTGCTGAGAAACATCAGCGAGAACTCCACGGTCGTTATCATTTACAATAACGCTGCATGGCGTTCCATCAAGCAGAGAAAGAAGGGAAGAAAGTGATGTCAGTTTCTGTTCTTCCTTTCCAGTTCTAAGAAAAGACAGGTCGATCCCTTTGATTTCACGGCAGATTTTGAGCTTGAACATAATCGCATTATTTACGCCATTATCTTCAAGAGAGCCTATATACGAATAAAGAGGATTATTGGATTTCGTGAGAATGTACACAATATCAATGTGCTGTTCAAAGTCGTTTTTGATCGTATTTGCGTCTTCAGCAATATTAATACCGTTCAGAAACTTGTAATTCATTGAGAGTCACCTTTCGATTTCAGTTGTAGTTCATGGAGTTCATGATGTCTGTTACAGCCTTGCGGCACTCGTCGTTCATCTGACGTTCAAGGCTTGCGTCTTTGATTTTATCGTATTCTTCCGGACGGATCATAGGAATTGTTCTTCCGATAAAGTCGATAAAATCATCAGAATCAATGTGTTTCTTGACGTTCTCTATAACCAGGTATTCTCTTGCAATAAATGGCTTTTCGAGGTTGAGAGCTCTTACAAAGCAATGGAGCATAACATCTTGCAGGATTTCAATATCTTCCTTAACGAAAGAAATCACATCATTGTAATTTCTGGAAGATTCGAAAGAAGCCTTGTACAGCTTCCTGAATATGTCGCTGTCAGTAAGGTCAGCATTATAAACAGAAATGTTTCCATTATAGTTCTGACCGAGCTGTCTGAGTGCCATTTTGGCATTCTCGACTCTTGTGGGCTCATCATTTATTGACGCTACACCATTCAGAGCATTGACGATTGCTTCTCCAGCTCCAATGATATCGCATCTTGCTATTGAAACGACAAGTGAAAGAACGCTTTCCGGAAGCTTTTCAATTCGTATTATAGATTTTGCTTTTTCTTTTACACTGTCAATTAAAGCATTAACTTTCTGACTTGTGTAATTATGACAGAGCATCTGTCGGCAGAAATCATTGTTTGCTAATGCAGTTCCGACAGATTTTGCATCCTTTGCTGACTTTGGATCAATCGAATCATCATAGTACACTGCAAGACTGAAGTATCCGCTTATATCTGCAAGGAACCTTTCATATCGTTCCTCTGCATAACGCTGACCGACCAAAAGCTCATAAAGGTCACGGGAATACCTTTCAATAAGGCTGCGATAGTATTTCTCGGTATTTTCAGAATCAAGGATCTTAGCAAACTCGCACTGTATTCTTTCTTTTACAGGCTCATAATATTTGGTTGATCCTTGCACTCCGAGAGCATTCATAATGATATCAAGGATTTTGTTTGTAATATCATCATGCTGTTCCGTTACAATCTTATCCATCTGATTGGCAAAATCATCTTCATACATTTTGGAAAAAAGATCGTTACGAACTTTTGCTTCGATCTCAGCAACACTCAAGGTGCCATTATTGTCTGAAATGATATTTAGTTCTTTCTTGGCTCTTTCCAACGACTCTGAAATCAAAGTATTGTACGATTCAGAATTAATGTGGTCTTTAATGTAGGTAGTAAGCTCCTCTGATAAAGGCTTGTCCTTTATGAAAGACTGTTTGCTTTCATCACGGAAATCGTTGAGTGATTTGCAGAGATTCTCCTTAAAATCCCGCATAAACTTCGCAAAAAGAGCTCCATCTACGGAGAGCGGTTCTTCGTCGCTGTTTGACGTCAGAGTAAGCGGTGCAAGAACTTCCTTTAGCCTGCTCTGAAGCCTTCCGACACGCCCCTGAAGAACTTTTATTCGCTCATTCTGATTATATTCTTCCAGCGCTTCGCGTAAGGATACTATTCCAAAGCCTTTTTCTGCTGAGGACTTTTCTTTGACATCAGATAATGAGTCATCCAAAATTGATATACTTCCCATCATTGGCGACACATAATCTTTGTTTTTCTTTTTTTCCTCCATGGGAAGTTTGTCGATCTGCTGTAAACGAGCATTGGCAGAGCCAAAAAAGAATCTATTATGGTCATAGAGAATTTTATATTTCTCTCCCCATTCGTTAAATATTAATGGAATATTTTCTTGTAATGTAGCTTCATCTGATCTGTTTTCAAAAATAAACAGCTTGTCAGCCAATGCCGTTCCGTCGTTGTCTGAATCTCTAAAAGCCTTAAGTTGTTCAGAGGTGATGCTTGGTTTATCTGCTGTGGCAACCATGATTATTGCGTCAGCTTTATACATTCTTTCTTTGGTTTGCTGCATATGCCTTGCAGTAGGCGAATTAAAGCCCGGAACATCATATATTACCGCATTCGGCATTTTATCCAACAGTGGAGATTTGATTATTACTTCCTTAACTGCCATTGCAATTTCTGGTGCAACAATATAGTTATAAATTGAATCATTGACGTTTTCGCCAGTAAAAGATATTGCTGGTCTATCAAGATAATCTATTAGTTTATTTTTATATTCGATTATATTAATGATCTCTTCATTGAGCGTTTCGCCGTATTTCTCTTTTTTCTCTGAACTAATATTTTCGTACAAAGAATTATAAGTTGAAGAATCTAAATTGCTTAATGAAAAAGTGTCACTGTTTTCAATTCCCAGTTTTGATAATTTATCTCGAAGGTCTGCTTCAAACTCTTGCTTAGTGAAAAAAACTATGTCTGCTTTGCTTTCGTTGCTGCTGATTATACTTGTTGCAGTATATGTGCAACGACCTTGCTTTGTAGGAAGCATATTGCTCTCAATTAAAGCATTGCAGAAAGAGCTTTTACCTGCCTTTTCCAAACCGACAACTGCAATCTGAAACTCATTGTTTTCCAGCTTGCGAATGATTTCCTTCGTTTCGGTCTGAATTTTGGATAGTTCTTCCCTTGTATTACTGTCAATAAGGGAAAAACGCTTCAGATTAAGTATCTTGCTTATGCCGTCGTCCTGGGATTTGAGATTCTGAATTAATGCAGTTTTGTCAATTTTACCAGCCATAAGTTTCACCTTTGACGAATTAAAACGTCTATTCCTTTCATATGTGGTTTGAGATTTAATTGTACAGGACTGTGCTTAGTGATATCGGACAATGCAATGTTTGAAAGAGATTTGCTTACTCCTCATCCTTCTCGTCCTCGTCCTCCTTCTTGCGCTTCTGGAGAACGCTCTCGATGAATTTGAGCGAGTAACCCGCAGCCCGGGCGATGTTAGCCCGCTGCCGCCTTTCCGTGGATTGCTTTGCGAGGTCGGCGACATATTCTGCGCGATATAACTTCATCGGGCAGTCAATCTTGTCGCCGTGGTAGTGCTTGTACAGCTTGAGCATGGCTTCCGCGCCAAGAAGCTGATAAAGCTCAAAGTAGCTGTCAGTAAGGGCTTCGGCTTCGTTGCCTTCGACATGGAACGCCTCATATACCCCTTTTTCGTCGAGCATGTTAAGATTTATGCTAAGGTCATCGTTTTTGCTCATTTCGACAAAAACCTCCTTTTATCAGATTATAACACATACACACCTTGCGTGTCCAATCTCAAAAATCTCCCGAAAAAGCACCTTTTTCCGCACCCTTTTATGGATATGGAATAAACATATTATAGAAAACCACCTCCTGCCGAAGCAGAAAGTGATTTCTGATAGATAGGCTCATTCCTTTGTTAACTTCACGTTGGCTTCGTTCTCGGTTTCAGAGCCGTTTCTGTACACATTAAGATAGTAATCCATTGCTGCATAAAGAACGGGAATTACTCTGAATGAAGCTGAGTATGACTTGTAAGAAGGTGTTCCAATAATGCGAGGAGATACCAGGAAAAGATAGCACATTTTACCCTCGTTACCATAGAGACGGTCTGTCGTCTGCGTAATCTGAACAATAAGGCTATGTGACTTGGCGTATTTGGTTCCTAAGATGAATTCTTCGGGGTGAGCATTAGCTATAGCGTTATTTACAGCGTCCAGCACAGCGTTTTCGTTCCTTATCGATATTACATTCCATTCATGGAAATAGTCGGGGAATGTTTTGCTGAGATTTCTGTTGAGGAACTGTACCAGGTCATTAGCGTCAACCGGCGTATCAGACTTATTTATATAGCCTTCACAGAAAGAACCTCTTTTCAGCGCTGTTCCAATAAAAGATATCATAAAGCCAATGAACAGTACCAATAGCGCTAATCCAAAGAACTGCCCGATAGTCCAGTTGAAGATAATGCTCAGCAGAAAAACAACAGCGACTGGTATTGGCATAAAGAAAATCAGATATCTGAAAGAAACCTTTCTTTTCAATTGCTCCTCTGCATTTTTGCATTGCGTTTTTTCGCAGATGATCTTATCAACGTATTCCTTGAAATTCGGTTCTGACATTTGTTTCACCTTCCTCTTAATTGTTTCCGGAATTGCCAAGAAGCTCTTCCGGCGAATGCTCGCTCGTCCAGTCGGCAAAAGTTTCGTAACCGTCACGATAAGCCTGGAACATCCAGGAAACAAGCATTGTGATATCCGATGCTGGAGTTATCTCCTCGGTGCCTACCGTGCCTTTTACAAATTCCGGGGTACCTGTTTCGTCCTTGTCGGGTACAACCGCAGTCAGTGAAAGCTTCAGCTCCATGCCCTTTATATTTCCGCTGACTGTAATGTTAGGTTTGTCATCAACGGTCAGCTCATTCCATGTCGGGGAATCAAGGTACTTTTCCATGACCATCTGGCAGGTTATGTCGGGGCAGTCATCAAAAAGCTCTGCATTTTTTAGCGTGTCGGCATTAGGTGTAGTAAGATGATTCCAAACTGCGTCGGCATTGCATCCGGTAAGCATTATCAGGGCAAGAAGCAGAGAAAATGCGGCAAGTGTGAATTTTTTAATTCTGTTCATTATGTGTTCCTCCTGTTATTGTTTTTTCGACAGCCTGTTTTCTGTATTCCAATAAAAATGGGAAGCAAAAAGTCTGTCGATAAGGGCTTGTTAGGAATTATAGAATTTCGATAAGGTCCGACGTATAACCCATTATTTCACCAATGGATTTTATTTTAACTCTGACGGTTATCGGGTCACCCTTGTTCATATTCATGTAAACCTGTTTCTGAGTGTCATCTGCAAAGTAGCACATCAGGGTATTGATATCCCATGAATCTGGGGTGGAAGCAATCGAGAAATATTTTCCATCGCTGTCGGTAGAGCATATATATCCCGAAACTTCAAGCAGCTTGTCCTGAAACCTGGTTTCGGCTCTGAGTGCGTTGTTGCTGAGTTCATCGTACAATTCCTGGACGGTTATCTTTTCAAAATCGGAAGCGTCGTATTTTGACGTGCTGAACCGTATGTCCCATGATTCAAAGCTGTCATTGTATTCAGTCGGGAAAATAGCATTAAAGGTCCAGGTATCTCCTGATTTCAACTCAGATGTTTCGTCGGAAACAACTCCGAGCATATTGTTGTTTGCATCATACAGGTCAAATTTGATAGCTGCGTAAGTTGAAGCATTTGACACATTCTTGATAGTGCCTTTTAAAAATATCACTCCATCGTCAGTAATATATGTAGTCGGCACATCTACCCATTCAAATCCATCAGGGAGGATTCCGTCGTAATTGCTCAGGTAAATTCTGTCAAGCTCTGAAAGATCATCGGCACCTTTTGCGTAATAATCGTACAAATCAAGAATTCCGCCCCAGGCGTCTTCGCCTGGAATAATATAATTGCCAAGGCGGAAATATGTAATATCAAGCAGGCTTGTGCTTTCATCCTCGGGGTTGTCCTGAACAGATATGGATATAACCATCTCCTTATCGACATTCTTGACCTGTCCGCTGACGGTTATTGTTTCAACGCCGTTTTCATCGCTTTTAGCCCATTGTGGAGAGTATATGTATTTGTTTATGATATCAACCAGCGGCGTATCAGGGTAGTCAACAGAATAGGCATGATTTTTGACCATATTCATATCCGGGTCATTCGCGGAAGCTGCCGCTCCATAAGAAGCCGTTGAGCCTCCGGTGCTGGCATTTGATGCGCAGCCACTGAGTAATATCGCTGAAGCTGCTATCAGGCTCAGAATGTGTTTGTTAAACTTGAGCATTGTGTTTTCTCCTTTTTATCAATTGTCTTCCTTTTTCCGCTTCTGGATTATGCTCTCGATGAATTTCAGCGCATATCCTCCGGCGCGGGCAATCTCCGCGCGCTTCCTGCGGTCTTTTTCCTGGGCGGCGAGGTCGGCGACATATTCCGCGCGATAGAGCTTCATCGGGCAGTCTATCTTGTCGCCGTGGTAGTGCTTGTACAGCTTGAGCATAGCCTCCGTGCCGAGCAGACGGTACAGCTCAAAGTAACTGTCAGTCAGGGCTTCCGCCTCGTTCCCGTCAACGTGGAACGCTTCGTAAACTCCCTTTTCGTCCAGCAGATTGAGATTTACGCTCATGTCAAAAGTCTTTTCCATTAAGTAGAATTCCTCCTTTTGCAAGATTATAGCACAGATTTGACCCACAAATCAATGCCCTATAATATCACAGAAAATGTGCCAATTTCTATACCTTTTTCTGACTGTATTTGTTCCGGAAACAAAATAAAACACCCCCAAGCCGATTGGCTCAGGGGGTGACTATGACCTTATTATTCTACTTACAGTTCATTGATTATACTGTTAAAAACAGTATAATTAGTAGTATCATAATCAGAACAAAATATTGCAAATTCGATTCTGCTGAAAAATCCGTCAAATTCAGGTAATACCTGTTTGTATGCTTTTGCAACTATCTCTGGATCGTTCATGAACGCTCCGCAGCCAAAAGCGCCCAATACAAGAATATCAATCTTGTTAGCGGCTGCAACCGAAAGCATTTTTCTGGCTCTTTGCATGTGAATTTTCAAAAGTGCATCATCAGAAATAGTGAGTGACCTAAGGTCGGGGGCCGCACATGTAAGAACATCCACCTTTACCCATTTGTCCTTATCCAATCTTTTTGGAAAATGTGTATCGGATTTAATTATCAAAATATCCGGAGTATATATCACTGCATCGGAATTTGCATAATTGCACAAGGATAAATTATAAGAATAATAATTATTGTAAAGGTACCCTGTATCAAGAACAGGGAAAAGTGTAGAACAATGGCAGAGGCCTTCCTCCTGTGCATGACAGCCTTTTCGCACACCGCCACCTGCGTGAACAGCTGATGCAAAATTATGAACGCCTATTTTCTGTTCTGCAAATTCGTTATGTAAATTACAAGCTGCTTCAAAACTACGGAATCTGGAAACACTTATATCTGTCTTACTGTATCTTTTTTTCGGAACATCAATTGATCCATCAGCGGGATACAGTTTTGTGCCATTTATAGAATCCTTTATAGCTCTGGATAACAGTGGTTCAGTTTTACACCAGTCCATTGTGTCGTAGAAAGTGGTAATGTTTTCTTCTCTTCCCATTTTGATTTCCTTTCAAAAAGTATGGTTATAAATGATATCTCGCACGACAAGAAATTCCATTATTTATTGCCCTCTTTACCGTCCAGTATCTTGCCCGGACCCTTAGAATGCTTGTAGTAGAACGAATACCCGGTCAGCCTGCACTGCGGGCAGGGACTGACTAACGTCTTGATCATTCCCAGCTTGTAGGGACAAACGGGGCAGGGTGCTTTCTTTTCGAGCATATATCTCACCTCTTTATTCAGCGCTTTCTGCGCTTCATGTCGTCGTTTATCGAGCTGTTCCAGTCGGAGGCAATCCCCACGCCTGAGCGGACTGCGGAAGTGACCTCGCTGAGAACAGCATAATTCAGCGCAGTTCCCGGTTTGTCGCAGATGAAGTCAGCCGCACGGTCACGGCCTATCCCCATGCTGACTGCGGTTTCTGCGGCGTCGATGTTCGCACCGAGGAAAATGAACTCCCAGCCGTACTTTGCTTTCTGATGCTCGATGAGCTTCTTCACCCTGTCGTAGGTGTAGCGGCGGCTTGCGTTCTCCATTCCGTCCGTGGTGATGATGAACAGCGTCTTTGCCGGAACGTCCTCCGGGCGAATGTACTTGTGGATCTTTCTGATGTGGTTTACCGCTCCGCCCACAGCGTCCAGCAGGGCAGTAGTACCGTCCGTGACGTACTGCTCGTTCGTCATGCTGCGAATGTACTGGAGATCGACCCGGTCGTGAATCATTTCGGACTTGTCATCGAACAGGATAGTCGTGACA
This sequence comes from uncultured Oscillospiraceae bacterium, assembly GCA_934448295.1. GTDB lineage: Bacteria > Bacillota > Clostridia > Oscillospirales > Ruminococcaceae > CAG-115. The sequence goes on along the minus strand of CAKSEY010000004.1, from coordinate 33,408 downwards.
AGCGCTCTGCCGTCCTCTTTCTTCTGCTTTTCGATGAGGGAGTTGAACCCGCCGATAGTGTCCGCTTCCAGCCCGTGCATGGAGCCGCTCTTGTCCAGAATGAATACAAGTTCAGTTAAATCGTTTCTCATATTGACTTCTCCTTTTGAAATAGTAGCCTGCGGACATTTCCGCTGTATTTATAATAGCATATTTCATCGGGATTTTGGTCAATTGAAAGTTTACTTATCTTCCGGAACGGGAGCAGAGCCCAGCAGCGTCTGGTCAAATTCAAGGAGCATGACGTTTATTTCGTCAACGTCAAAAATTTTGTGTTCAATGTAATATGAAACGATAAGGTCGCCCTTGTCGCAGCGTGAAAGCGTATATCCGGCATAGGAAAGCAGGTCGTTGGTCTCCTCCAGCGACAGTTTCAGCGCGACTGCAAGCGCAAGTATGGTGTTTTTCTTCGGGTGGTAGCCGGATCTGCGAATCTTCGAGAACACCTGCTTGCTGACGTTCGCCCTCATGTAGACCTCCGGGTCGGTCATTCCGCGCTCGTCTATAAGCTGAAACAGCTTCTGCGAAAAGGAAAAATCAGGCTTTTCAATATGTTTAAGCAGTTCTTCTTTGCATATCGTTATACAAAAGAATTTATGTTCATCTTTTTCCGGTTCGTACGGTCTGGTGCTTGGTGCGTTGAGCCTTGCACGCTGTTTCTCCACCTCGGACGGGTAGTGCTCCTCGGAATACTTGTCGTCAATATAGCTCTGGACTTCAAGTTTCAGCTTCTGGCTGACATTGACAGCGCTTTTGTCGAACAGCACCAGATATACGTCCATGTCGTGATTTCTGAGATAATCCCTGATGGCATTCTGCGCTATGGAAATCGCCTTTTCTTTCGGACAGCCGTAAGCCCCCGCTGAAATCAGCGGGAAAGCTATGGACTTACAGCCCTTTATTTCGGCAAGGTTCAGCGAATTCTTATAGCAGGAGTAAAGCTGTTCTTCCTTCTCTTTACCGCCCTCGCGCCAGATGGGACCCACCGTGTGGATTATGTACTTGCACGGCATCTGGTATCCGTGAGTTACACGCGCTTCGCCCACCGGACAGCCGCCGATTCTCTTGCACTCTTTCAGCAGGTTAGGACCAGCGGCCTTATGTATCGCTCCGTCAACTCCACCGCCGCCTAGCAGGGAAGTGTTCGCAGCGTTCACGACCGCGTCAGCTTCGACCTTTGTTATATCGTTCCTTATCATAATGAAAGGCATATTACATCGCTCCTTGTTTGTAATTAATTACAGTATAACACAAGTTCTGCGTTTTGTAAATCACTTTTCCGACTCTTTTTTGCGCTTCTGTATCAGGCTCTCGATGAATTTCAGCGCATAACCGCCCGCACGGACTATCTCGGCGCGCTTTCTGCGGTCTTTTTCCTGCTCGGCAAGGTCGGCGACATATTCCGCACGATAGAGCTTCATCGGGCAGTCTATCTTGTCGCCGTGGTAGTGGTCGTAGAGCTTCATCATAGCCTCGGCACCGAGCAGTTCATAAAGTTCAAAGTACCTGTCGGTAAGCGCCTTTTCTTCATTCTCCTCCGGGAAAATTGCTTCAAAATCGTTTGAGTTATTCATAATTATGCCCCCATAGTGATAATACCGTGCTTTCTGGAACGAATGACCGCTGGCTTAACTTCTTCGTCGGAATAGAAGCACTTTTTGTCCTCAAGCCTGATACAGGCAAGTCTGCCGCCCTGCGCACCGAGTATCTGATGATTCAGCGAATTTGGGATAACGGCACAGCCGCAGTCGATGCCGATAAGATTTCCCTTGAAAATGACTTTCATGGGAGAACGCTCCATGAGCATACCGGTCATAGTGTGACCGAAAACGTAATTCGTGACGGTCCTGCGCATGAAGTCGAGCGCCTCCCTCGACCACACGGCGAACTCTGCTTCTGAGGTGTACATCTTCTTATATCTGCCGTATAATTCCCGGTCAGCCGCGTGGACAAGCCTGTATTTCTCTGAATCCACGTCAACGTCAATGTTCAGCGGCAGGGATTTCAGGAAGTCCACGATATCGCTCCTGATTTTCTTAGGCTGGCTCTGGAAAGCGGCGAAAGTAAGCAGACCGCCGTTGTGATACCATAGTTCCATGCTGTCGATTGTGCTGCGTCTGATTCCGTCGTAAGGCTCGCCGAGTGCGTTCAGCATCATGAATTCGTGGTTGCCGAGGAGCATTTCTGCGTTCGGCATATCCATAACGCGCTTCAGAATCTCTATCCCGCAGAATCCTCTGTCGATGACGTCGCCGAGGATATACAGCCTGTCATCGGGCTGGAGGCGTATCTTTTCGAGAATAGCCTCGAAGCAGTCGAGATGACCGTGAACGTCCGAAATAACGTAAGTGAATCCCATAAAGTACTCCTTTCACAATGCCTGTTTCTTCCGTGATTTTAGTATACCACAAACATCGCTATGAAAGGTAATCCGCTAATTGACCTATGAAAAAAATGAAAAACTCCCGCCGGAAACGGCAGGAGAAAATTGTATCATATTAGCACTTGACAAATTCTACGGAGTGTGCTATCATATAATCTTACGTCACAGCCAATGCAGAAAGGAAAAGCCATGAGCAGAAGCAGAGCATTCACAAGATATCAGAGGAGAGCGCATATCAGCCGCAAGAAACGTATCATCGCCGGGGAAAATATCTGGTACTACAAATTCGAGGGACAGCTCAGCAAGGGGAAGATACACTGCTCCTGCCCGATGTGCCGGGTCAAGTCCTGCGACTGCAAACAGGCGAGGGATATACGCAGAATGGATTCGATGAATTATTCGATGAGAGCGGCGTAAATCAGCCTATCAACATGACGAAAAGACCGTTCAGCGCGATAACGCCGGAACCGCAGACCAGTATTTTCATTGCGATACCTCTGATTAGCTTAATCTAACAGAAACAATTATAGCACCGTTTATCAGATTTGTCAACACGGGTCAGCAGAAACGAACAAATTATCCGTATATCCTTGACAACCAGTTCTTTCGGTGATACAATAAAGTAGCTAACACTAACTCGATTAAAGGAGTATCACAATGAGTAAGAAATACGAACCGGAAAAGATGATAGCCAAAAGCAGATTCCGTAACTATTACGCAACATGGGAGCCCAACAATAAGCTCCACCTGATAAGCAGAATGTCGCAGCTTCTTGAGGACAACAGCGAATATGCCGACGCTAAAAACTACTCGCATTTGTGCAACTTGATTACGGCGCTCGCAATGGAGCAGGTCCTCGAGGAAAGCGGATAACCACGCAGGGAAGCGCAGGAAACCGTAGCGAATGCGATGTACGACTTCCTGAGACCGATGGTGCCGAAAATGCAGAAGCTTGCAAGCCTCGGCTGCTTCGTGAGGATACTGAAAATCACCATGCCGATAAAGTTCGGGAACACCGTCGGGCATGGCTGGGAAGTGGAATTTCCGAAGTGCCCCGGGGATACCTACTCACTGATCACCCACAGGTGCATTTACCACGATATTTTCAGCAGGTACGGAATGCCGGAGTTTACCGCCGTGTTCTGTCAGGTTGACGATATGATGTACAGCGATCTTCCTCGCGCGGAATTTATATACACCCAGCAGATAGGCAGGGGAGGGGATATGTGCGATTATTCTTTCAGGAAGAGATGATTAATTCAGCAATCGCTTGCAAAGTACTTTCAAAAGTGGTATAATAGTAGTAAACAAAAGTCAAAGTGAGTGAATATATGATAACTTTAGATGATGTTGTATGCTGCGTTGATAACGGCGAGATAATTGACCACGCTAAGAAGCTGATGCAGGAGATTTCAATTATTGACTTTTCAAAGGTTGCGTGATAATGTGACCATTTTATTGCTGGTGAACCCGCGCCACAAGCGGCTTTAAGCCTGTTTGCTCAAAATGCTAAATTCGGCGAACTGCTGAACCATTATCAGAGCTGCATTAAATAACAAATCTGCTCAATGAAAAAAGTCCAGTGAAAGCTGGGCTTTTTCTTGTAAACACCCAGACAAATATAGACAAAAACCGACTGTCGCAAAGCAGTCGGTTTCTTATATGTACCGTCAGCCAATAAGCATGACGACAAGCCCGTTCAGCGCCGCTGCGACCAGGAAAACCGGTATCATCGGGAAGCAGTCCTTGACATGGAACCACTTCTGCGCGTATTCTTTATTCATGTGCTCCGTGCCGGGAAGCCTCCAGCGCTTGACGCGCGGAAAGAAGATCCAGTCGATGATGAACGTGTCAAACGCAAAACCAGCAAGCGCATAGCACGCCGCAGCAATAAATCCGTCAAGGAAGCTGTGCGCGCCCGCAAGCTTGGAAAGTCCCACCGCAGCCGCAAGTGCGACCAGCATGAAAATCCCCTTTGCTATGTAATTTTTCGCGGTCAGCTTTTCCTTTTTCGCTTCCAGTCCCTGACTGCGGTAGTACTCAGCCTGTATTTCGGGCGGGTAGTTGACTATCATATTTACAGTGTTCTTGTTCAGCATTGTCACCACCATCAGCGCAAACGGAATGCAGATGGCAAGACATTCTACAATAATTATCCACGGGGTCATTTGTAATTTCTCCTTTGTCATAACATTAAATGACCAATTTCTAAATCGGTCATTTATATATTAGCATATACTAACCCGTTTGTCAAGGGGGTAAAGAAAAACTCCCGCCTTTTTTACGGGAGTTCATATTTATCTCTTTCCGTCATATATCCTGTGAAGCTCTTCCCACGACGGAGCGGCTTCTTTCAGCTCCTTGTAAGCGGAGCACTCCATGCCGGAATTGAGAACTATTTCGTCCATCTTTACTGCGAGCCCTTCCATTTCGGAAACCGCGTGCCTGCAATGGTCGGAAGCCGCCATTTCTCCCAGCTTCGTGTGGCACATGATATTCAGCATAAAGCTCATCATAGCGCGCTTTGCGCCAGGTCTGTAATATGCGTCCTCGCCCTCGGGTCTTATCGGGCAGCCGGACTTTCGGAGCGCGTCAAAAGCGCTGGAAGTAGCGTCAAAAAGCGTTTTGCGCTGCTTTCCAGTGGTTTTCCGGAGGTCGCAGCCGACTATGTAGCACAGACGGGCAATAGGGACAATAAACGCTGCGTGGCACTTATACCATGCGTCCATATCGTCCATCCATTTGATTTCATAGTCGGCTCGCGCGAACGTTTCGTTGACTATATGGGTCACTTCCTCGGGAATGGTCTCGCCGAGACCTCCGAGCACCATTGACGGCTTGTGGAGCGAGAGCACCTCGGTGTAGTCCTCATAACGGTTTCCGCCGGTGCCCTGGAATCCGAACAGCACGGTTTTGCCGCCTGCCTCGATTATCTGCTGCTTCATTTCGGGAGCGGAGAGGTTATTTCCTACTAACACCACCGCAGAGCAATCCGCATTGCCGAGGGTTTGAAGCAGGCTCCACTGCTGTCCGTGTTGCATTACCGAGAATGCAAGGTCGAAGTGTTCCGCAGGGATTTCCCCGACTACGCGCGGCTTATCGGTGTTGATCTCCTTTTTTCCGTGGAATTTCGTGCGAAGTCCGTACTTTTCGAGTTCCTCGCGGCGCTTTCCGCGGGCGAGTACAGTTACCTCGTTGCCATTTTGCGACAGAACATGTATCAGCAGGCTGCCGATAACCCCTGAACCGCAGACAAGTATTTTCATTGTTCTACCTCCGATTAGTTTTATCTAACAGAACAATTATAGCACTGTTTATCGGATTTGTCAACACGGGTCATCTAAAAAGCCTTGACAATAAGCTGCTTTCGTGCTAGAATCAAGTAGAGGAGACTAACTCGATTTAAAGGAGCGTCAATGTCATGAAGAAATACGACCCGGAAAAGATGATAGCGAAAAGCAGGTTCCGCGATTATTACGCAGCATGGGAGCCGAACGATAAACTCCGCCTGATAAGCAGAATGTCACAGCTTCTGGAGGAAAACAGCGAGTACGCCGACCCCAGTAACTACGAACATATGTGCAACCTGATAACTGCGCTCGCAATGGAGCAGACCCTTGAAGAAAACGGAAAACCTCGCAAGGAAGCGCAGGAAACCGTAGCGAATGCGATGTACGACTTCCTGAAGCCGATGGTGCCGAAAATGCAGAAGCTTGCAAGCCACGGCTGGTTCGTACGGGCGCTGAAAATCATCATGCCGATAAAGTTCGGGAAGGGGCGCGGCTGGGACGTGGAATTCCCCAAATGCCCCGGGGACACCTACTCGATGATAACCCACAGGTGTATTTACCACGATATATTCAGCAGGTATGGAATGTCGGAATTTACCGCTATATTCTGTCAGGTGGACGACATGATGTACAGCGCGCTCCCCCGCGCAGAGTTCATATACACCCAGCAGATAGGCAGGGGAGGGGATATGTGCGACTATTCTTTCAGGAAAAGGTGATTGTAAAGCTTGTATGCTCAGAAAGCCAAATTCAGCAAACTGCTTAACCGCTGTCTGAATTGAATCAAATAAAATAAACTCCGCCCGTTTCTCGGGCGGAGCATTTTTTATTGAGCTGCACTGTCAAAGTAGCTTTCAATGTAATCCCTGAATTTAGCAGTATCGCGGAGAATATGATTTTTGATCGCGTCTGCCTCTGCCTTGGTGTTTGTGTTAATGGTCAGATAGTATTTCTGCCTGCCTGTGCGAAGCGACTTTATCGTAACTCCCAGGGTGCAGGTTCCGTTGCCGTTTTCCACATAGCGCACCGATACCAGAGACTTCTTGCCCTCGTCCCGGGTGTAGATTTTCACAGCCTCCTCGAACATCTTCTCGCGTATTGACTGCGGGATCTCGTTTCCGAATTCCTTTGCCGCCGCGTCGCCAAGCGGGGTGTTGGCGTAGATTTTAGTGCCGTTGACCTCCTGACAGGTGCATAGCCTTGCCGTGATCCCGCTGAGAGCTTCCATCAAATCAAAATAATTAACTGCGTCCTCAAGCGAGGTTATCTCTATAAGCTGATCCTCGCTGAGAGGGCAGCCCAGACTGTAGATCAGATGGCATACAAGTATCCGTATCTTCTCGACGTCGTCTACTCTTATTCTCGGTTGCAGTTTCATAATATCCCCCGATTCAGTGCATGTTATTTCAGAGTTTCCCCTCGTATGAAAGAGCTGATACCAGCGCAATGTTCAGCGCAGCTTCAACGCACGGAACCGCCCTGGGAACTACGCACGGGTCGTGCCTGCCCTTTATAATGAGCTCCTGCTCCGTCATATCCTTGAAATCAACGCTCTTCTGCGGCTGAGAGATAGACGGCGTGGGCTTGAACGCAGTCCGGAAGATTATAGGCATTCCCGAGCTGATACCGCCGAGTATTCCGCCGTGGGCATTTGTCAGAGTCACTATCTTTCCGTCCCGGACGGCGAATTCATCATTGTTCTCACTGCCGAACATATCAGCGCAGCCGAACCCCGCGCCGAACTCGATCCCCTTTACCGCCGGGATCGCGAAAACCAGCCGCGATATCACATTCTCCAGTCCGTCGAGCATGGGCGAGCCTATCCCGGCAGGAACCCCGACAGCGGCGCACTCAACAATGCCGCCAACGCTGTCCAGCCTGTCCCTTGCCGCGAGAATCTCAGAGCGCATTGCGGATTCAGCCTTGTCTGTAATGACAGGGAAGCTTCTTGCCTTGACAGCTTCAAGCTGTTCTGCGGTGATGTTCACCGGGTCGAACGCTTCGTCCTGTATTCCGTGGAGGGAGCGTATATGCGCGCCAGTAGTTATTCCGCGGTGCTCCAGTATCTGGGCGCACACTGCTCCCGCAAAAACCAGCGGAGCGGTTATGCGACCGGAGAAATGCCCGCCGCCGCGCGGGTCGTTAGCCCCGTTATAGCGCAGGAATCCCGTGTAATCCGCATGGGCGGGACGGGCAATGTGCGAGATGTTGTTATAGTCCTGGGAATGCTGCTCGCCGTTGAAAATCACAGCCGCGAGCGGCGTTCCGGTGGTTTTTCCCTGATAGAACCCGGACAGGATATCCGGAATATCCTTTTCCAGCCTCAGCGTGCTTGTGCCGTCCTTCTTTGCGGCTCTGCGCGCCATGAATACGGCTATTTTATCAAGGTCTATCTCCTCGCCGGCGGGAAGATTATCCAGCACCACGCCGATCCCCCTGCCGTGGCTCTCGCCGAATATGGATACGGAAATTCCTCCGTCAAACAATGACGACATCGTATTCACCTCCAAGCTGGCGGAAATCCTCAAAGAATGTCGGGTAGCTCTTTGCAACACACTCCGCGCCGGTTATCGTCAGCGGGGAAGCGCACTTCTGCGAAGCCACTGCCAGCGACATAGCTATTCTGTGGTCGTTGAAGCTGGAGCATACCCCGCCGGACAGTTCCTTGACTCCCTGTATCTCCAGCTCCTCGCCGTTTACGATGGCGACCTTTGCGCCCAGCGAGTTGAGCACGGTCGAAATCGAAACAAGGCGGTCGCTTTCCTTGATCCGCAGCCTGCGGCAGCCCCTGATGTGCGAGGTGCCCTCCGCAAAGGAAGCAAGCACGGTCAGAACCGGCACAAGGTCGGGAATGTCGGAAGCGTCCACGTCAAAGCCGGAATATGTTCCGTTTATCCTGATAGTGTTCTCGATAATGTCGAAAATCGCGCGGTCGCCCTGGACGCTGTTACGGTTCACGCCGGAGAGCTCGATACTGCTTCCCAGCTCGTTCGCTACGGCGAAGAAAGCCGCCTGGGAGCAGTCGCCCTCAACGGTATAGTCGGAGGCTTCGTAGTCCTGACCGCCCTTTATACTGTAGTTTCCGTTGAATTCCAGCGTTTCAATGCCGAAGGAGCGCAGGCAGTTCACGGTAATATCCGCGTAAGGCTTCGACTGGAGCGCCGACGTGAGCTGAATGGTGCTTGTTCCGTCCATAAGCGGCATTGCGAACATATATCCTGTAATGAACTGCGAGGAAATGTTGCCGGGGACGGGGTAAAGTCCGGCAGTCAGCTTACCCTTTATATGGTACGGAAAAATATCGGAAACGAACTGGACTCCGTGCTTCGGGAACTCGTCCAGGTAAGGAGTTATCGGGCGGGTGGGGAGCTTTCCGGAGCCGGTGAAAACGGATTCGACCCCAAGAGCGGCGCAAACCGGTATCATGAATCTGAGCGTAGAGCCGGATTCGCGGCAGTTTATCTCCGCGTACTCCGGAACCTCCTCAATGCCCTTTACAATGGTAACGTCGCCCTCGGTGCGTATCTCCGCGCCCAGCGCCTGAAGCGCCTCGGCGGTGGCGTCAATGTCCTCGCAGCGGAGCACGCCGGTAATACGGCTCTCGCCCTTTGAAAGAGCGGCGCAGATCAGCGCGCGGTGGGAAATACTCTTTGACGGCGGGATAACAACCTTGCCTGACAGCGGCTTTGGCGTGATAACAATATTCATTCTGTAACCTCAGTCTTTCAGGAATTTTTCGTATTCTTCAATGGAGAGCTTCTCCACATGGCTGGAGCCTATCTCCGAACAGATAACAATATTCATGCCAGAGGAAAGCCGCTTTTTGTCACCCAGCGAGTTCCTGAACAGCACGTCCATCGGAGCGTCAGTCGTCAGCGGAAGTCGGCATTTTGTCAGCAGGGAATCCAGCTTTTCCGCCGTGCCCGGAGTGCACATTCCGCGCCGCTCGGCAATATGGGTGAACACGCTCATGCCGATAGCTACGGCGTAACCGTGCGTTATTCCGGTGTAGTTATAGTATTTCTCTATGGCATGACCGAGCGTGTGACCGAAATTCAGGAGCATACGCTCACCCTTTTCGCGCTCGTCGTTCTCGACCACCTGAGCCTTTATCGTAACGCAGCGGGCGATAATGTCCTCGATGTTCGCGTGAATGTCCCCGGACGAAAGAAGCTGGAACAGCTCTGCGGACTTTATCATGCCGTATTTTACGACCTCTGCCATTCCGTCCGCGAAAAACTCCGGCGTGAGGGTTTTGAGCGTGTCGATGTCGCACAGCACTAGCTGCGGCTGATAGAAAGCTCCTACTAGATTTTTGCCGCCGGCTATGTCAACGGCAGTCTTTCCTCCGACGGAGCTGTCAGTCTGCGCCAGAACAGTCGTAGGGATCTGCACGAAGCCGATCCCGCGCATATAGCTTGCCGCCGCGAAACCGGTCAGGTCTCCGACAACGCCGCCGCCCAGGGCGATGAGCGCGTCAGAGCGGGTAAAGCCCTTATCAGCGAGGAAGTCGTACAGCTCAATGAGGGTTTTGTGGCACTTTGAAGCCTCCCCGTGCGGGAATACGAACTTTTCCGCGCTGAATCCGCCTGCTTTCAGGGAATCAAGCAGCCGCGCGGAATACAGCGGGTCTACCTTATCGTCTGTAACAACGCATACATGGCGCGAGGGTATTGCTGTGGAAATATACTCTCCGGCATTATCAAGAAGTCCGCTGCCGATGATTATATCATAGCTGCGGCTTGCATTTACATGAACTTTGGTCATAGGACATTATCCTTTCTGTTTTGCATACTGATTTATTATAACGCATTTTCACGAAAATGTCAACCGCTTTAATGCTATAAAGCCGAAAAATATTCATATCAGTCCCTGCGTCATGATTTTTTGTGCAAAAGCCCTTTACACAGCGCGAAAAAAGTGCTATAATGAAGTGTAAAGCCATGTACAAGTACAGGCAATCAATTCTCAGGAGGACACAAACATGGGTATGACGATGACACAGAAGATCCTCGCGAAGCACGCGGGACTTGACAGTGTTGTTGAAGGACAGCTCATAAGGGCGAAGCTGGATATGGTTCTTGGCAACGATATCACAAGCCCGGTTGCAATCAACGAATTTCAGAAGAACGGCTTTGACAGCGTTTTTGACCGCACAAAGATCTCCCTTGTAATGGATCATTTCACCCCGAACAAGGACATCAAGGCGGCTAAACAATGTCAGCAGTGCCGCAATTTTGCTGACAAATATGACATAGTAAACTACTACGATGTAGGAAACGTGGGCATTGAGCACGCCCTGCTCCCGGAAAAAGGACTTGTGGTACCGTCCGACTGCGTTATCGGCGCGGACAGCCACACCTGTACATACGGCGCTCTCGGCGCATTCTCCACCGGCGTAGGCTCCACCGATATGGCTGCCGGAATGGCGACTGGCGAGGCGTGGTTCAAGGTTCCCTCCGCGATAAAGTTCAACCTGACCGGGAAGCTCGGCAAGTGGGTATCCGGCAAGGACGTTATCCTGCACATCATCGGAATGATAGGCGTTGACGGCGCGCTGTACCAGTCTATGGAATTCACGGGCGAGGGTCTGAAGAACCTCTCCATGGACGACCGCCTCTGCATGGCAAACATGGCTATCGAGGCGGGCGCAAAGAACGGAATTTTCGAGGTTGACGAGGTTACACTCGACTATGTAAAGGGCAGAACTGACCGCAAGTTCGAGGTAATGAAGGCTGACCCGGACGCGCACTACAACCGCGTTATCGACATCGACCTTTCCACGATCCGCCCGACAGTTGCATTCCCGCACCTGCCCGAGAACACAAAGACCATCGACGAGGTTGGCGAGATAAAGATCGACCAGGTCGTTATCGGCTCCTGCACTAACGGAAGGTACTCCGACCTCGAGACCGCCGCAAAAGTGGTAAAGGGCAAGCACGTTGCAAAGGGAGTACGCGCTATCGTTATCCCGGCTACACAGCAGATCTACCTTGACGCGCTCCGTAACGGACTTCTCGAGATATTCGTTGAAGCTGGAATGGTGGTTTCCGCCCCGACCTGCGGTCCCTGCCTCGGCGGTCATATGGGAATCCTCGCGCCAGGCGAGAGAGCCGTTTCCACAACAAACCGCAACTTCGTCGGCAGAATGGGCGACGTTACCTCTGAGGTATATCTCGCAAGCCCGGCTATCGCTGCCGCGAGCGCGCTGACCGGCTACATCTCTGACGTTCAGGAATAAGGAGGGCACACGATGAAAGCACACGGAATCGTACATAAATACGGCGACAACGTTGATACGGACGTAATTATCCCGGCGCGTTACCTCAATACCGCCGACCACAAGGAGCTTGCCTCCCACTGCATGGAGGATATCGACAAGGACTTCGTCAACAAGGTAAAGCCCGGCGATATCATGGTTGCAAACATGAATTTCGGCTGCGGAAGCTCCCGCGAGCACGCGCCCATTGCGATAAAGGAGAGCGGCATCGCCTGCGTTATCGCCTCTACATTTGCAAGAATTTTCTACCGCAACGCGATCAATATAGGTCTGCCTATCCTTGAATGTGACGCTGCCGCAAAGGATATCGACGCGGGAAACGAGGTAGATATCGACTTTGACACCGGCGTTATCACAAACGTCACAAAGGGTCATACATATCAGGCACAGCCTTTCCCTGAGTTCATCAAGGAGATCATAAACAAGGGCGGACTTCTGAATTCTCTCAAAGGGTAATTTCACCAAGGGGGCGGTTCTGTGATAATCAATATTCAGAACGTTCTGCGTACTTCACAGCTTTCTCCGGCGGTTCTTGCCGGAATAGCCTCGACCGGGGACAACACCGCACATCTGGACGCGTATTATTACCGCGACTGCATGAAACAGGCGCTGCTTACCGCCGTCGTGACCTGCGACAAAACGGCAAGGGGAGTCTGCGTGTGCAGAAGCTCAATGATTCCGGACAGCTGTGTGATAGACTCGATATGCGTTGAGGACGGATTCCGCAGAAAAGGATTAGGCAGGAAGCTTCTGGCGCACTCGCTGAGGAATATGCGCTCCCTTAAAATAAAAACAGCGTATCTCTGGGTCAACGAAAATGACGCGGATTCTATCGCATTTTTCAGGGATTTCGGCTTTGAGACTGACGGCAAGCGCCGCAGCTCCCAGAACGGAAAGCCCGGAGAGGAAATACGCTGTAAAATCGACATTTACTAGAAAGGTGTATATTCATGGAAAAGAATATCGCAGTGATCAAGGGCGATGGAATAGGCCCCGAAATAGTTACCGAGGCAATGAAGGTTCTCGACAGGGTGGCTGAAAAATTCGGACACAGATTCAATTATGAACAGCTCCTGATGGGCGGTTGCTCCATCGACGCGAACGGAGTTCCGCTCACCGATGAAACTATCGAGCGCTGCAAGGCTTCTGACGCGGTGCTGATGGGAAGCATCGGCGGAGACACAACAAAATCTCCCTGGTACAAGCTCCCGGCAAATCTCCGTCCGGAGGCTGGCCTGCTGAAAATACGCAAGTCTCTCGGGCTTTTTGCGAACCTGCGCCCCTGCCTGCTTTTCAGCGAGCTTGCTTCCGCCTGCCCGCTCAAGACTGAAATCAGCGAAAAGGGCTTCGATATGCTTATCATGCGCGAGCTGACCGGTGGTCTGTATTTCGGCGAACGCCGCACCGAGGAGGTCAACGGAGTTATGACTGCCGTTGATACCCTCAGCTATAACGAAAACGAGATACGCCGCATTGCCATCAAGGCTTTTGATGTTGCAATGAAGCGCCGCAAAAAGGTAACAAGCGTAGACAAGGCGAACGTCCTTGACAGCTCCAGGCTGTGGAGAAAGGTTGTCGAGGAGGTCGCAAAGGACTATCCCGAGGTAAAGCTGGAGCATATGCTGGTGGACAATTCCGCAATGCAGCTTGTAAAGGATCCCGCTCAGTTCGACGTTATGGTTACTGAGAACATGTTCGGCGATATCCTTTCCGACGAGGCTTCCATGATAACCGGTTCTATCGGTATGCTGCCCTCCGCAAGCATGAACGAGACCAAGTTCGGTCTGTATGAGCCGTCCGGCGGTTCCGCGCCAGACATTGCAGGTCAGAACAAGGCTAATCCTATCGCAACGATACTTTCTGCGGCAATGATGCTTCGCTATTCCTTTGACATGAATGACGAGGCAGACGCTGTTGAAAACGCAGTAAAGCAGGCGATCAGGGACGGTTACAGAACAGGCGATATCATGTCCGAGGGCATGAAGCTTCTTTCCTGCTCCGAGATGGGTTCAAAGATCGCAGAGTACATCTGATAAGTGCCGCAAGCCGTGTTTCACCGCACGGCTATACGGTTTTTTTAGACAAATTTATTTCAGATATATGGAATAGATATGGCTAATATGTCGATTTAACCAAAAAACGCAATAAAACGGTTGAAATCAGATTAAATTTAGGTTATACTAATATCAGCTATTAATTTAGCGGAAGGAGTTTTTGAGATGTATAATGATATAGTTGACACCATCGGCTTCCTTGAGAAGTACGACAGCGAGGTTGCCGACGCGATGAATCTGGAGCTAAAGCGCCAGAAGAGAAACCTGGAGCTTATCGCCAGCGAGAACATAGTTTCCCCGGCTGTAATGGCGGCAATGGGCAGCGTTCTCACCAACAAGTACGCGGAGGGCTACCCCGGAAAGCGCTACTACGGCGGCTGCGAGGACGTCGATATCGTAGAGAATATCGCTATTGAGCGCGCAAAGAAGCTGTTCGGCGCTCAGTTCGCAAATGTCCAGGCTCACTCCGGCGCGCAGGCTAACACTGCGGTTTATCTCGCACTGCTCCAGCCCGGCGATACCGTTATGGGCATGAGTCTCGCGCACGGCGGCCATCTGACCCACGGCTCTCCCGTAAACATCTCCGGTAAGTTCTACAACTTTGTACCCTATGGCACAAATGATGAAGGCTTCATCGACTACGAGGAGCTGTACAAGCAGGCTAACAAGTGCAAGCCGAAGCTCATCGTTGCCGGCGCTTCCGCTTATCCGAGAGTTATCGACTTCCCGAAGCTGTCCTCCATTGCAAGAGCTGTTGGCGCTTATCTCATGGTGGATATGGCTCATATTGCCGGTCTGGTTGCCGCTGGTCAGCACATCAGCCCTGTTCCGTATGCTGATGTTGTTACCACCACAACTCACAAGACTCTCAGGGGCCCGAGAGGCGGTCTTATCCTCACCAACAACGAATACATCGCAAAGAAAATCAACTCCGCTATATTCCCCGGAATTCAGGGCGGCCCCCTCATGCACGTTATCGCTGGCAAGGCAGTTTGCTTCGGCGAGGCGCTCAAGCCTGAGTTCAAGGCCTACGGCGAGCAGATCGTAAAGAACGCGAAGGTTCTTGCTGATACTCTGCTTGAAAAGGGATTCCAGCTTGTTTCCGGCGGCACTGACAATCACCTCATGCTGGTTGATCTCCGCCCGTTCAACATAACAGGCAAGGATCTCCAGAACAACCTTGACGACTGCTACATCACAGTAAACAAGAACGCTATCCCGAACGACCCGCAGAAGCCCGCGCTCACCTCCGGAGTCCGCATAGGCACTCCGGCAGTTACCACAAGGGGTCTCAAGGAGGACGATATGCGCGTTATCGGCGAGTGTATCTACCTCATTGCCAAGGATTACGAGGGCAACAAGGAGAAGGTACGCGGCATGGTAAACGAGATCTGCGCGAAGTATCCGCTCTATGAGTAAAAAACGTGCTCCTCTGCCGCAGGGCAGGGGAGCCGAACGTGTTTTAAAATCGGCTATCAAAATTTATTTTCAGTGAAGGAAGAAGAATAATGACAACTGTCAAGAACACAGAGGTTCTGTATCAGAACTACAACTCCGTTGCTCCGCTTGGACTTATCTGCATGAACGGCACCCAGGAGCTGGGCGCTAAGATCAACAGCTACCTTGAAAGATGGGCTGACAGGAACGGTATGCCGCACGACGATTATATGATCGAGTGCCAGTGCCCGAGATTCCAGTCCGGCGACGCAAAGGGTCTCATCAAGAGCACCGTGCGCGGCAAGGATCTGTTCATTCTTGTTGATGTCGGAAATTATAGCTGCAAGTACCAGCTTTTCGACCAGGAGAACAGCATGTCCCCTGACGACCACTACATGGATCTTATGAGGATCATTCAGGCGGCAAGCGGCAAGCCCCACCGTATCAACGTTATCATGCCGCTTCTCTACGGCGGACGCCAGCACAGAAGAAGCTACCGCGAATCCCTGGACTGCGCGGTAGCACTCCAGGAGCTCCAGAGAATGGGCGTTTCCAACCTGGTGACGGTTGACGCTCACGACCCCAGAGTATGCAATTCTGTTCCGCTGATGGGATTCGACAATGTTATGCCGTCCTATCAGGTGCTGAAAGCAATGTTCGCTGATTTCCCTGACCTGGTTGTTGACAAGGATCATTTCATGGTAGTAAGCCCCGATGAGGGAGCGCTCCAGAGAAATATGTTCTACGCTTCCGTTATGGGCGTAGACATGGGTATGTTCTACAAGCGCCGCGATTACTCCGTTATCGTTGACGGCAGGAATCCCATCGTTGCCCATGAGTACCTCGGTACCTCGGTTGAGGGCAAGGACGTTTTCGTTGCAGACGACATCATCTCCTCCGGCGAATCCATGCTGGATATCGCAACGGAGCTCAAGGCACGCAAGGCAAAGAGAATGTTTGCATACGCAACCTATCCTATCTTCACCAAGGGACTTGCAAAATTTGATGAAGCATATGAAAAGGGACTTATCCACGGCGTATTCGGTACAAACCTCACCTACCGCACCCCCGAGCTGCTCAAGCGCCCGTGGTTCAAGGAGGTCGACGTATCAAAGTACCTCGCTTACTTCATTGCTTCTATCAATCATGATACTTCCATCAGCAATGTTATTGACCCGCACGAAAAGATCAAAGCGCTCCTCAGAGAGCACAGAGGACTTTAAAAGATGCCTTTAGCAGACAAAATCCGCCCTGCCACATTAGAAGATGTGGTGGGGCAGACCCATATTATTGGAAAAAACCGTCCGCTTTCACGAATAATCGAAAGCGGACGAATACCTAATATGATTTTTTACGGCCCCTCCGGAGTTGGAAAGACCACGGTTGCAAGAATAATTGCGGAATCAGCCAATATGCGGCTTCACAAGCTGAACGGAACCTCCGCGTCCACCGCTGATATAAAATCCATCGTTTCAGAGGTTGACACATTTCTTGGTTCGAATGGAATTCTGCTCTACCTTGACGAGATACAGTACCTCAACAAAAAGCAGCAGCAGAGCCTGCTGGAATACATTGAGAACGGAAGTATCACGCTGATCGCGTCAACCACCGAAAACCCATACTTCTACATCTACAACGCTATTCTGTCAAGATGTACGGTGTTTGAATTCAAGCCAATCAGACCGGAGGAGCTTGAAAGGGCAGTGCGCCGTGGATTCACGATGATGACTGACGAAACCGGAATTGAATACCAGCCGGACGATGAAGCAATAAAATTCATATGCCGCGGCTGCGGCGGAGACGTGCGGAAATCACTGAACACGGTGGAGCTCTGCGCGCTTGCCACCACTGACGGGAAAATAACCGTTGAACTCGCGCAGCAGCTCACCCAGCGAAGCAATATGCACTACGACCGGGACGGCGACCAGCATTACGACCTGCTTTCGGCGCTGCAAAAATCCATTCGCGGCTCTGATGAAAATGCGGCGATACACTATGCCGCAAGGCTTGTTGAAGCGGGGGATCTCATTTCCATCTGCCGCCGGCTTCTTGTGATAGCCAGCGAGGACATAGGACTTGCGTACCCGCAGGCGGTGCCTATCGTCAAGGCGTGCGTGGACAGCGCGATACAGCTTGGTTTCCCGGAGGCTCAGATTCCCCTAGCGGAAGCGGTGATCCTTCTCGCGACTGCCCCGAAATCCAACAGCGCCTACAATGCAATGGCCGCGGCGCTTGCGGACATCAAGAACGGCGAATCCTACGGGTTCCCGCGGCAGCTCCAGAACGTCCACTGCGACGGGGAAGGGGCGGCGGTCAAGGGACAGCACTACCTCTATCCGCACGACTACCCGAATCACTGGGTAAAACAGCAGTACCTCCCGGACGCACTCAAAGACAAGGTTTACTATCAGTACGGCGACAACAAGCATGAGCGCGCCGCCCAAGAATACTGGAGCAAGATCAAAAAATAGTTTGGATCAGCTTTCCGGAGCTTTCAGATGAATAGACCCACTTGTCAATATGCCCGGAAGTCCGGAAATATTTCAGCTCATTATTATGGAACCCCTCGGCGGAGGAGCTCACGATGATGAGCTTTATTTTCATCTTTTCAGGGATTATCGCCTTTATGTACACGCTGGCGCAGCTATTCACAGCGGTGCCCGGGCGCACCTCCGCAAGCCCGGCGAGATTAGGCGCAAGCTCAACGAAAATCCCGTAATCCTCAATGGAGCGCACGGTGCCTGTCACAGTTTCCCCGACCTCAAACATGGAAGCGTTTTCCTCCCAAGTTCCAAGCAGCTCCTTGTGAGTAAGACAAATCCGGCCGTTTTCCAGAGAACGCACAGCCGCGTAAATATCCTGCCCGACCCGGAATCTGTCGCTCGGGTGGCTTATCCGCGAAACGGATATCATGTCAATTGGAATAAGGGAAGGAATTCCGCAGCCGATGTCAACAAAACAGCCGAACGACTCCAGATGAGTGACCCGCGCCGGAATAATATCTCCCGGAGCAAGTTTGCTAAGATACTGCTCGCGGCAGCGCTCCTGGGCTGCCCTCCGGGACAGAACGGCGTATATCTCACCATTTTCCCCGCGCCGGAAATCCCTGACGATGAAGCAAACCGGCTTGTTGACCCTCGAAATAAGCGCGATATCCTTGGTCGTGCCCTCGGAAATACCGATCGCGCCCTCCTCCCGTGGAATCAGCCCGCGCATGCAGCCAAGGTCAACAATCAGATCATGGCGGCTGTCGCAGATAAGGCAGGGAGCTTCTAAAATCGTACCGTTTTCCCGGCACTCGTTGAGCGCGAAATACGACGACATACGGCTCTGGTTTTCGGCGGTATGGATCAAAAGTCCCTCTGGCATAAACTCTGTCATTTTTTTACCTCCAGAATTATTATTTCTGTACATAGTATGATGGCAGAGTATGATTTATGATAACAAAACCCCGGAGCGTTTAAGCCCCGGGGTAATTTCTGTTTTTAAGCTCAGGCGTTCGGAGCCATCAGGCGAACCATAACAGCCTTCTGTGCATGGAGTCTGTTCTCGGCCTCGTCGAAAATCTCGTTTGCGTGCTGCTCGAATACCTTTGCGGTGATTTCTTCCTCGCGGTGTGCGGGGAGGCAGTGCATAACGATAGCGTCAGACTTCGCGGAGCCCATAACAGCGTCGTTTATCTGATAGCCTTTGAAGATCTGCTTTCTCTTCTCAGCTTCGCCCTCCTGACCCATGGAAGCCCACACGTCAGTGTAAACAACATCAGCGTCTGCGGCAGCCTGAACAGGGTCGTTCACGATCTGGAACTTTCCGGGATACTGCTTTGCAAAGTCGATGATCGTCTGATCGGGGTAGTAGCCCTCCGGGCAGCCGAGGGATACGCTCATGCCGACCTTGAGCGCGCCTACTGTGAGGGAATTCGCCATGTTGTTGCCGTCGCCGATGTAGCAGAATTTCAGTCCGTCAAGCTTGTTCTTGTACTCGCGGATAGTTTGGAGGTCAGCCAGAACCTGGCAGGGGTGGCAGTAATCCGTCAGTCCGTTGATTATCGGAATAGTACCGTAGGACGCGAGATCCTCGACTTCTTTCTGCTCAAAGGTACGGATCATGATACCGCTCAGGTAGCGTGAAAGCACCCTTGCGGTGTCTTGAACAGGCTCACCGCGACCTATCTGGAGATCCCGCGAGGACAGGAACAGCGCCTGACCGCCGAGCTGGTACATACCAGTTTCAAAAGAAACGCGGGTTCTTGTGGAGGATTTCTGAAAAATCATGCCAAGAGTCTGACCCTTAAGGTGCGGGTGCGGGATTCCGTGCTTCTGCTCGTATTTGAGCTGGTCGGCAAGGTTGAGTATGTCGATGATCTCTTCTGTGCTGAGATCAAGCAGCTTTAATAAATGCTTCATATTGATTTCCTTTCTATACTATATTTCAGGCATTAAGCAGGCTGAGGAGGATTTCAAGACCCTTGTCAAGCTCCTCGTAGGTGATGGTGAGCGGAGGGAGCAGGCGAACCTTTGTCTTTGCAGTGAGCAGGAGAAGTCCCTTGTCAAGAGCCGCCTTAACCACATCGCCGGCTTTCTTGGTCTTAAGCTCAATGCCTACCATCATGCCGATTCCGGATACGGAAGCGACTTCCGGGGAAGTCAGCAGCTTCTTGCGGATATAATCGCCTTTCTTTGCCACTTCGTCAAGGAACCCAGGCTTGTTCACAGTATTCAGCACTGCAAGACCGCCTGCGCAGGCAATGGGGTTTCCTCCGAACGTAGAGCCGTGGGTTCCGGGAGTAAGAACCTTCGCGCACTTCTCGCCGGAAAGGCATACTCCGATAGGAACGCCGCCTGCAAGACCCTTTGCAAGTGTTGTCAGGTCAGCCTTCTTGCCGAAATTATCCCCGGCAAGGAACTTACCGGTTCTGCCAACGCCGGTCTGAACCTCGTCAGCGATAGTCAGCACGTCCTTTTCAGCGCAGAGCCTGAAAATCTCGTCAACAAATTCCTGCTGGAGCGCCATAACTCCGCCTTCGCCCTGAATGTACTCAAACATGACAGCGCAAACCGTGTCGTCAAGCTTTGCGCGGAGATCCTCTATGTTGTTCGCTTCAACGTTGACGAATCCGTCAACGAAAGGGAAGAAGTAGTTGTGGAATACGTCCTGACCCGTTGCAGACAGTGTGCAGAGCGTTCTTCCGTGGAAGCTGTTCACCAGGGTGATTATGTTGTGTCTGCCCTTGCCGTACTTGTCAAAGCTGTACTTTCTTGCGATTTTTATTGCACATTCGTTGGCTTCCGCGCCGGAATTTCCGAAAAACATATCGGTGTAGCCGGCGGTCTCGCAAAGAGCCTTGGCGAAATCCGCCTGGACCTTTGTGTAGTAGTAATTAGATGTGTGCTGAATTTTGTGAGCCTGCGCGCAGACAGCATTCACCCAGTCCTCGTTGCAGTAGCCAAGCGAATTTGTACCGATTCCGCTGCCGAAATCTATGTATGTCTTGCCGTTCTCGTCAACAGCCTCTCTGCCCTCGCCCTTGTCCAGAACCAGGTCATATCTGCCGTAGGAGGGCATAACGTACTTGTTAAACTGTTCAATCGTGCTCATTTCATTCACCTCTTACGGAATAATCATTGTACCGGCACCGATGTCGGTGAGCAGCTCAATAAGGATAGAGTGCGGAATACGTCCATCAATGATGTTCGTTTTCTTAACGCCGCGGCGCACTGCCTCAACGCAGCAGTCTATCTTCGGTATCATGCCGCCGGAAATAATTCCCTGATTCTTAAGATACGGAACCTCGCTTACGCCGACAACCCTGATAAGCGTGTTATCATCATCCTTGTCCTCAAGAAGTCCCTTGATATCTGTCAGAAGAATAAGATTTGCCGCGCCCATCTCTGCCGCAATGCGCGCAGCCGCCGTGTCGGCATTTATGTTGTAGACCTCACCGCTGCTTCCTGCCGCAACGGTAGATACAACCGGAATATATCCATTGTTGAGCGCAGTGTTGATAACGTCCGGATTGATTTCGGTGATATCGCCGACGTAGCCCAGGTCGGGATTGAGCTGCTTCGCCTTAATGAGATTCCCGTCAAGACCGCAGAGTCCCATTGCCTTGCCGCCAGCCTGCTGAAGAAGCTGAACAAGATCCTTGTTAACCTTACCGGCAAGAACCATCTGAACTATGTGGATCGTCTCCTCGTCAGTGTAGCGCAGACCGTTCACGAACTCGCTAGGCTTGTTGATTTTCTTTAGCATAGCGTTGATCTCGGGCCCTCCGCCGTGCACCAGAACAACCTTTATGCCCACCAGCGAAAGCAGTACGATATCCTGCATGACCGCCTGCTTTAATGTTTCGTTTGTCATGGCGTTTCCGCCGTATTTTACAACGACCACCTTGTCGTTATATTCCTGAAGATAGGGGAGCGCTTCAACCAGCGCGTTCGCCCTGATATCATAATCTATCTGCATTTTTACTCGCTCCTTATGTGCGGTATTCCGCGTTTATCTTGACATACTCGAATGTGAGGTCGCAGCCCCAGGCGATAGCTTCGCCCTCGCCGGAATGAAGGTCAACCAGTACCTTTACCTCGTCCTCGGAGAGAATCGTCTTTGCGTCGTCCTCGGAGAAGGAGATACCCGCGCCGTCCGTGCAGACTGTTATCTTGCCCTTTTCGCTTGCAAGCTCAACAGAAACTCTGGAGATGTCAAAGTCAGCCTTTGCGTAACCGATAGCGCAGAGGATACGTCCCCAGTTGGCGTCAGCCGCGAACATAGCCGCCTTTACAAGGCTGGAAGAAATAACGGACTTCGCAACTATCTTTGCGGTAGCCTCGTCCGGAGCGCCCTTTACAATGCACTCCAGGAGCTTTGTCGCGCCCTCGCCGTCGCGGGCTGTTTCCCGCGCGAGATTCATCATTACCGCGTAAAGCGCGTTCTCAAACTTCTCGTAATTCTTGTCCTCGCAGATTATCTCAGGATTACGCGCCAGACCGCTGCTCATGAGGATAAGGGTGTCGTTTGTGGAGGTATCACCGTCCACGCTAACCATGCTGTAAGTAAGCGCGTTGACCTTGCGCAGAGCCTTTTCAAGCAGCTCATGGCATATTGCAACGTCGGTAGTGATGAATCCCAGCATGGTAGCCATATTCGGCGCTATCATTCCGCTGCCCTTGGAAATACCGCCAACGTGGCACTTTCTGCCCTCGATCTCGAACTCTACCGCGAGTTCCTTTTTGCGGGTATCCGTGGTCATGATCGCCTCGCACGCCTCGCTGCTCTTCTTTGCAGAAAGCTCCTTGGCGAGGGTGGGTATACGCGCCTTGATGGGCTTGATGGAAAGCGGCTGACCGATAACTCCGGTAGAGCCTACCAGCACATCATTCGCGTCAATATCGAGAGCCTGGGCGGTGAGTTCGCACATCTGCTCGGCTATTTCAATGCCGTTTTCGTTGCAGGTGTTCGCGTTGCCGGAGTTCACGATGACCGCCTGTGCGTAGCCGTCCTCAAGGTGCTTCTTGGTAACATAGATCGGCGCGCCCTTTACTTTGTTCGTTGTGTAGAGTGCGGCAGCCCTGCAGCGCTCCGCGCAATAGATCATTGCCAGGTCGCGCTTGGTGGTGTTTCCAGCCTTAATGCCGGCAATAACTCCGCCTGCGGTGAAGCCTGCGGCAGCACAAACGCCGCCGTCCACAAATTCGAATCCTTCAAACTTAACCATTTTATCGTACCATCACAGCAGACCGGTAGTCTCGTCAATGCCCATCATAATATTGAGACACTGAACCGCCGCGCCGCTTGCTCCCTTTCCTAAATTGTCCAGTCTTGAACAGAGGATAAGCCGCTCGTCGTTTCCGTTCACGAAGAGCTGCATCATGTTCGTTCCGCTGAGGTTATTAGCCCCAATGAAGCCGTCCTGCGGCTCGCCCTCGGGCATTACCTTCACGAAATTCGCGCCGTCATAGTATTCCGCAAGAGCCTTGCGAACATCGTCAGCGGTATATTTCTTTGTGAGAAGCCTTGTATGAAGCGGCAGGGAAACCACCATTCCGCTGAAATAATCGCATACGATCGGATTGAACGCCGGTGCGTATTCAAGCCCGCAAATCTTCTGCATTTCAGGGAGGTGCTTGTGCTGCTGGGTAAGCGCGTACTGCCTGGGGCTGTCGAATTCAGCGGGGCGGTCGGCGCTCTCATATACGGCGATAGCCTTCTTTCCTGCGCCGCTGTACCCGGAAACCGCATGAACGCTCACCGGGTAGTCAGCGGGCATGATCCCGAGCATCACCAGAGGGTAAACCATCGAAGCAAAGCCGCTCGCATAGCAGCCGGGAACAGCAGTCCTGTTGGATCTCTCAATTTTCGCACGGAATTCGGCGCCAAGCTCCGGGAAGCCGTAAGCCCAGTCGGGATTCGTGCGGTGAGCGGTGGAAGCGTCAATGATCCTGGTATTGCTGCCCTCTGCGAGAGCGACAGCCTCTCTTGCGGCTGCGTCCGGCAGGCAGAGGAACGTGAAATCCGCGCTGTGAATAAGCTTTCTGCGCTCGTCAGGATCCTTGCGCTTGTCCTCGTCTATTTTCAGCAGCTCAATATCGCTGCGGTTCTTGAAGCGCTCAAGTATTTTAAGACCGGTAGTGCCTTCCTGACCGTCTATGTATACCTTAACCATTGCAAAGCTCCTCCAGTTTCTTTCTAGTAAGCTCTATCTGCCTCTTTACGCTTTCAGGCGCGGGACCTCCGAACGACTTGCGCTCCTTTACGCAGGTGTCAAGGCTTATCGCATCGTAGACGTCCTCGGTGAAAAGCTCGCTCTGCTTCTGATAGTCAGCAAGCGGGAGCTCCTCAAGAGTGGTGCCCAGCTCGATACAGTGGGCGACAAGTCCGCCGGTTATCTTATACGCGGTTCTGAAAGGCATGCCCTTCTTTACTAGATAGTCCGCGCAATCAGTTGCATTGATGAAGCCCTTTGCCGCCGCACGGCGCATATTGTCCTTATACAGCGTCATTGTTTCAAGCATGGGAATGAATGTAGTCAGGCAGAGCTTCAGGTTGTCCACTGCGTCGAAAATGGCTTCCTTGTCCTCCTGCATATCCTTGTTGTACGCGAGGGGGAGACCCTTCATCATTGTCAGAAGCGTTACGTTGTCGCCGATAACTCTTGCGGTCTTACCGCGGATAAGCTCGGTCACGTCAGGATTCTTCTTCTGCGGCATAATGCTGGAGCCGGTCGAGAATCTGTCGGAAAGCTCAATGAACTTGAATTCCCAGCTGCACCACATGATTATCTCCTCTGAGAAGCGCGAAAGGTGCATCATGCAGATGGAAATTGCGCTGGCAAGCTCAATGCAGAAATCTCTGTCAGAAACTCCGTCCAGCGAGTTCACCATAGGCGCGGACATTCCAAGCAGGGAAGAGGTGCGGTCGCGGTCGATGTGGTAGGTAGTTCCGGCAAGGGCGCAGCTTCCGAGAGGGCAGACGTTCATTCTGCGGAGCGTGTCGTCGAAGCGCTCGATATCGCGGAGAAGCATCTGCGCGTAAGCCATCATATGGTGCCCGAACGTTATCGGCTGCGCTCTCTGCAAATGAGTGTAGCCCGGCATGATGGTTTCGGTGTTCTCGTCAGCGATATTGCAGAGCACTTTAACAAGGGACACAACGAGCTCGCGCAGGTTCTTTATTTCATCGCGCAGGTAAAGTCTGATATCCAGCGCGACCTGATCGTTTCGCGAGCGCGAGGTGTGGAGGCGCTTTCCTACGTCGCCAAGGCGCTTTGTAAGCTCCGCCTCGATAAACATATGGATATCCTCCGCAGTCATGTCGAACTGTAACTTTCCGCTTTCAAGGTCTGCAAGGATCTCTTTCAGACCGCCGATTATTTCAAGGCTGTCGCTCATGCTTATTATGCCCTGTTCGCCGAGCATGGTCGCGTGAGCAATGCTGCCCTGTATGTCCTGCCTGAACATTCTTCCGTCGAATGCGATAGAAGAATTGAATGCGTTTACTCTGCTGTCAACGCCCTGTGAAGAACGTCCCGCCCACATCATTTCTGCCATAAAACTACCTCTTTGCTATTCATAAATAGGAAAGAGCGGAAAGGGTGAGCTTCCCGCTCTTAAAATTCGATCGTAAAAAATTACTTCTTGTTTCTCTCAGCGTCAAGCAGAGCCTTTACATGGATAGGCAGACCGAACAGATTGATGAAGCCTGCGGAATCCTTCTGGTCGTAAACGTCGTCCTCGTCGAAGGAAGCGAAGTCCTTGCTGTAAAGGGTGTACGGAGATGTAACGCCGGCATTGATGATGTTGCCTTTGTAGAGCTTCAGCTTAACGTCGCCGGTAACGGTCTCCTGTGTCTTGTCAACGAACGCGTCCATAGCCTCGCGCAGAGGTGTGTACCACTGACCGTTGTATACGATGTCAGCGTACTTCTGAGCCAGGCCAGCCTTGTAGTGCTGGGTCTCCTTATCGAGGCAGATGGTCTCAAGAACCTCGTGTGCGTGGTAGAGGATCGTTCCGCCGGGGGTCTCATATACGCCTCTGGACTTCATGCCGACAAGTCTGTTCTCAACAACATCGTACAGACCGATGCCGTTTTCACCGCCGAGCTTGTTCAGAGCCTTGATGAGCTTTACGCCGTCCATCTTCTCGCCGTTGAGGGAAGTGGGGATACCCTTTTCGAAGTGGATAGTAACATATGTAGGCTTGTCAGGAGCCTGCTCAGGGGAAACGCCGAGCTCAAGGAAGCCGGGCTTGTTGTACTGCGGCTCGTTAGCGGGATCCTCAAGGTCGAGACCCTCGTGGGAAAGGTGCCACAGGTTCATATCCTTGGAGTAGTTTGTCTCACGGGTGATCTTTATCGGAACGTTGTGAGCCTCTGCGTACTCGATCTCCTGCTCACGGGACTTGATGTTCCAGATTCTCCACGGAGCGATGATCTGCATTTCAGGAGCCAGGGCCTTGATGGTAAGCTCAAAACGAACCTGGTCGTTGCCCTTGCCGGTGCAGCCGTGGCAGATAGCGTCAGCGCCTTCCTTGCGCGCGATCTCAACGATACGCTTAGCGATAGGAGGACGTGCAAAGGAAGTACCCAGCAGATATCCCTCGTACTTTGCGCCAGCCTTGAGGGTCGGGAATATGAAGTCGTTAACGAACTCGTCCTGGATATCCTCGATATAAAGCTTGGAAGCGCCTGTCTTCTTTGCTCTCTCCTCAAGACCTACTATCTCGGAATCCTGACCAACGTTACCAGCAACGCAGATAACCTCGCAGCCGGGGTAGTTCTCGTGAAGCCACGGAATGATGATAGAAGTATCGAGACCGCCGGAGTATGCCAGAACGATCTTTTTGATTTCCTTTGCCATGATGTTTGTCTCCTTTGATACTAAAAAGTGAGCCAGCCGGAACAGTTCCGCTGTCTTTTTACACTCTTAATTATACTCAATTTTA
This sequence comes from uncultured Oscillospiraceae bacterium, assembly GCA_934448295.1. Taxonomy (GTDB): domain Bacteria; phylum Bacillota; class Clostridia; order Oscillospirales; family Ruminococcaceae; genus CAG-115. The sequence continues at coordinate 6,487 of CAKSEY010000004.1, read as the reverse complement.
CGGGTTTGTCAAGTACTAAAATACCGTTTCGCGCATATTATGCATACTTTTTCGGATTTTTTGTATTTTTCTTTTCCAAAAATCACAGTAATCGGCTCAGCAATGCAATATAGCGCAATTGCTTTACTGTATATTATTCAAAAAGAAGAATATTTTCGTAACCTCTTGACAAAATTGATGTTCACCTGTATAATATAATTATGAACATATTCAAAATAGACCTTTGGAGGTATTGATTATGACATTAAGCGAAAAAATCGAGATCATGCTCGCAAGAAAGCACATCAGAAAAACTGATTTCGCTCAGTCTGTGGGAATAACCTACCGCGCTCTTGCGAACTATATCAACGGTTCACGCAAACCCAGGGCAGCCACTTTAAATAAGATGGCAGTCGAGCTTGACCTCGCGCCGGACTTTTTAAGGGACGACTCACAGGATCTTGAGCTCACCATTGAGGAACGGTTCGTCAAGAACATGAACACCAGCGACAGCGAAAAATCACAGGCGGCGCAGTTCCTTGCGCAGTCCCGCGGGCTGTTCGCAGGAAACTCACTCGACCCAAGCGACAAAGCGGCGCTTGTAAAATGTCTGCTTGAGATCTACGAGGATTCCCGCGAAGCGGCAGAATGACCCATGGACAGGATCATTGAGCTTGCGGAAGCGCTCCGGAACGAATACGAGGGCAGGGATATCTTTGAAACTGCCGAAAACTCCGGGGCGATAGTCTGGTTCAGGGAGCTAGGTTCTCTCAAAGGATTCTATGTCTGTGAAAACGGAAAGAGGTATATCATTATTAATAGTTCCCTCAGCAAGCTGCTTAGAAGAACAGTCTGTGCGCACGAGCTCGGTCATGATACGCTCCATCGGGAGCTTTCCGCCGGAGGTATGCGCGAAAACTCGCTGTTCCTTTCAAGCAACAAAACTGAGCGGGAGGCTAATCTCTTTGCCGCTGAAATGCTCCTGACAGATGAAGAAACTCTTTCGGTGCTGGAATACTCGCAGACTGCCGAGGACGCGGCGTACGAGCTTGGCGTCCTTCCGGAAATACTGTCTTTCAAGCTGGAGCTTCTCAATCACAAGGGTTACAGCTTCAATATTCAGCAGGCTTCCAGCGATTTTCTGAAATGAAAGGCTTACTATGGATATCAAAGAAACACTGAAAAAGCTCACCGGAGCGGTCGGAGTATCCGGCTGCGAGGACAACGCCGCCAGAACGGCGCTTGAGCTTCTGAAAGAATATGCGCCAAACGCCTCTGTCGATCATTCAGGCAACGTGACTGCGCTGATCAAATCGTCTTACCCCGGGGCGAAAACCCTCATGCTGGACGCTCACATTGATCAGATCGGCATGATAGTTACCTATATTAATGACGATGGTTCGCTTAAGGCGGGAGCCTGCGGCGGACTTGACACGAGAATAATGCTTGCGCAGAGCGTTACAGTGCACGGCAGGGAAGAGGTGCGCGGAGTGATACAGACGCTTCCTCCCCATGTTTCATCTGACCATACCAAGGTGCCTGAAATCGGAGAAATAACCATCGACATTGGAATGACCAGGGAACAGGCGGAGAAATTTGTATCCCCCGGCGACCGTATAACCGTTTCATCGCGGTTCAGGGAGCTGTCTGAAAGTGTGGTTTCCGCCCCCGCCATTGACGACCGCAGCGGGATCTGTGCGATACTCTGCGCGCTGGATATGCTAAAAAGCCGTAAGCCAAAGTACAATATCGCGGTATGCTTTTCCGCACAGGAAGAAACCGGAGAACGCGGCGTAAAACCTGCCTCGTTTACCCTGGAGCCGGACGAAGCAATCGCGGTTGACGTGTCATTCGGCAGAACCCCGGACAGCGCGCCTCACGAAACCGCAGAGCTTGGCAGCGGCGTCATGATAGGAACCTCGGCGGTGCTCGACCGGGGAATGACGGCTTCGCTGAAAAAAGCCGCAGAAAACGCTTCAATTCCCTATACGATCGAAGTAATGCCGTCCTCCACGGGAACCAACGCCGACAGCATTGCGGTCAGCAGGGGAGGAGTGAAGTGCTGCACGCTTTCAATCCCTATCCGCTATATGCACACACCGATTGAGACTGTCAATGTTTCTGACATTGACAGAACCGCCAGACTGATCTGCGAATATGCCGGAGGTGATACGAATGACTGACAGGCTGCTTGAAATCTGTGCCCTGGACGGCACCTCCGGAGACGAAGGCTCAGTGCGGGATTATATTCTTTCGCACATCAGCGCTGACGAGGTAAGGGTCGATAACCTGGGCAATATACTTGCGTTCAAAAAAGGCGTCAGGACTCCTGACAAGAAAATAATGTTTGCCGCTCACATGGACGAAGTCGGATTTATGGTCACAGATATCACCGATGACGGCTTCCTTAGATTCGGCGCAGTCGGAGGAATCGACCCCAGAGTCGTTCTGGGACGCGCGCTGCGTTTCAAAAATGGAACGCTTGGAGTTGTTGGAACGAAGGCTGTTCATCAGCAATCCGCTGACGAAAGGAAAAAAGCGCCGGATTTTGAGGATATGCTGATAGATATTGGCGCTTCATCGCGCGATGAAGCAGAGAAACGAGTACAGCGCGGCGACTGCGCGGTATTTGATTCAGACAGCTTTTGTTTCGGAGACGGATTCGTGAAGAGTAAGGCAATAGACGACCGCGCCGGATGCCTTATAATGATGGATATGATAAACAAAACCCCTGAATATGACTGCTGGTTTGCGTTCACGGTTCAGGAGGAAGTTGGTACGCGCGGTGCAAAGGCGGCGGCATACACAATAGCGCCGGATATAGCTGTGGTTCTGGAAACCACCACAGCCTGCGACATAGCCGGAACCTCCGGAAGCAAGCGCGTGTGCGAACTTGGCAAGGGCTGCGTTGTTTCATTCATGGACAGGTCAACAATATACGACCGTGAGCTCTATGAAGCAGCCAGAAAAACCGCAGACCAGAAGGGTATTCCCAACCAGACCAAAACCCTGATAGCCGGCGGAAACGACAGCGGTTCAATACATGTATGCCGCGGCGGCGTGCGTACTTGCGCGCTTTCCGTTCCTTGCCGTTATCTCCACTCGCCAGCCTGCGTAATCAAGGAGAGCGACTATACTGCAACTGCGGAGCTTGCTTCTGCGGTTCTAAAAGCGTTTGCAGAGCTTTGATAGAGAGAATTTACGAAGAACAGGATTTTTCTGCTCTTCCCGAACACGGGATCGAAGCGCAGAAAATTCGCGCTCTCTGGCTTGCCTACGGGGGCGCATGGGATTTTTGCAGATTCTTTCGGCAGGGAAGCGGTTACATTGCCGCATTGGACGGCTCGTTTGTACTTTGCAACGGCGTTGGTTTTGATTCGGCTGAATTATCCGATTTTTTCCTTGCCTGTGGTTATTCCGAAATAATTTGCTCAGTGTCCGCCTGCCAAGCGCTGAATGTTTACCTCAAGGCTAACTTTCAGACAGTGAATGTCATGACCTGCAAAGGCGGGTCACGAAAGGACGAGCTTCCGCCCGACGTTCAGCCGGGCGAGATATGGAGTATCATAGAAAAGCGCTTTTCTCCGGCGTTTGAGCCGTGGTATCTTGATATGTCGCATAGGGTCAGACATGGAGTCACGCGGTGTTACTCCAACGGAAAATCTGCGCTTGTCTTGCAGCATGACATAAATGGTGAAGCGTTGATCTCCCAGGTATGCGTTCTTCCAGAAGAAGAAGGTAAAGGTTTTCCCTCAATGCTTCTGAAAAAAGTTTGCGGGGGACTTGATTCCGATATATTCGTCATCTGCGAGGACGATTTATGCGGCTTCTACGAGAAGAATGGTTTCATTAAGAACGCCGAATTGGCTATTATTACACCCAGGGATTAGTCTATTCTGTGAATCAGCGCGAGCTTTATAATTGGGGTATATTATGGAAACTGGAAATACATGCTGGACTCAGTCAGTAACCGGAGTAGTAATACATGAAGAAAAGGTGCTGCTTGTAAGACATACATATGGTGACGGAAAGGGTCTCCTGATCGTTCCGGGAGGCTACATCTGCTAGGGGGAATTACCGCAGGAAGCATTGATCAGGGAGTTCCTAGAGGAAACTGGTATCCTGATTTCTCCCAGGGAACTGATTGCTGTTAGATTTAATCTTAAGGACTGGTATGTGGCATTTCGCGCCGACTATGTTTTCGGCACGGCAGTTTCGGATAATGACGAAAACAATGAAGCTGTATGGCTTAATGTCCAAGAAGCTTTAAGCCGTGAAGATGTGCCTGATCTTACCAAAAAACTAATTGAATGCGCCCTCAGACCTGGAGGATTTAATGTTATTCCTTATAACGGCAAGAATCCGCCTTACCAGCTTTATGGTATTTAAAAAGGTGTTTGAATTATAAGGGCGAAACTACTGCATTGCCATGATACAAGCATGAGGGCTTCTTTATGAGAACATTTCTGAAGCATTCGCCGATTTATTTTGCAATAGTAGTCGGAAATATGTTTTTGTCACATGGTTTATTTGGGCTTTTTGTGATTGGCGTTAATTTATTTCGAAGCTTTGGGATAACTTTTGATACATTGGAGCATCTAACTCTGTTTATATTGTGTGCATTACAGATATTGTTGAATATTTTGCTGTATAAAATATTTCTTAAAAAAGTTTTTTCTCCACCTGAACAAAAAAGTCTGCCGTTGTACTTTCTGCTGCCGATAGTAGTCGCCACAATTTGGATTTGTGTTTTTAAATTGCTGCTTACTATTGAGTATGAATTTGACTTTGAAACTTATGTTGGAATGATGTTTAGCTTACTTCCATTATTCTTGCTCGCTTTATTTCTTGTCTCAATTGTTTATCATATGTTTTTTAAAAATCATGTAGGGAAAGTGTATTATGCATACATATTAAGCGTTTTGTGTATTTTTACCGTTCCATTGGCTTTTTTTACAGTAGTGCCAGTACTTTAAACTGCGGAACTTGTATTTACATAGTATTCCAAAACATACATTTCAATCTGTTATTTACAAGATTAATGCCCACAATTGGCTTTGCAAAGCTCTTTGTGGGCATAGCATCTTTTTGTTCAAAAAAATCATGGTCGGAGTGACAGGATTCGAACCTGCGGCCTCAACATCCCAAATGTCGCGCGCTACCAACTGCGCTACACCCCGAAAACATTACTATTATATCACATTTTATAATTTTTGTCAAGTGTAATGTTACAATAGATGTGAGGACAGTTGTAGTGCTACAATAGATATTGGACAAAATAAGAAAAAGGATTGAGAGATAGACCAAAATCTGCTAGAATAAAGTTACCACACCGTATTCAAGTGAAAGAAGGTCTATCTCTCAATGAATAGTATAACACAAGAAATGCGGTTTCGTCAATCCCTAATGAAATATTCTGAGAAATACGGAGTAAAGCGTGATTCAAGGAAGTACAACAAATGTCGTTCTTATATTTATTTCTGGAAAGCACGCTGGGACGGAACAGTTGAATCCCTTGCAGAGCAATCCAAGCGTCCGTATCACCACCCGAATGAGCACACTCCTGATGAGCTGAAGCTCATCAGAGATATGCGGCGGCGCAATCCAAAGCTCGGTCTTACCGAGCTTTGGCACAGGCTTCGCAAGCGAGGGTATACCCGCCGGGTCGAGAGCCTCTATCGAGTACTCAAAAGGTTGGCTTTGCTTCCGCAAGCTCCAGCAAAGCCAACCTATAAGCCCAAGCCTTACGAACAAATGACTTATCCGGGCGAGCGTGTTCAAATAGATGTCAAGTATGTCCCTATGGGCTGCCTCGCCAATAAGGAGCAGAAACTTTATCAATACACTGCTATCGACGAATTTTCCAGACTTCGCTTTGTTTATTGATATGAGGAACACAGCACATATTCATCAGCCGATTTCCTTATACGGGCTGTGAAGTGGTATAAACGGCGTGGCATAAAGATCGAATGCGTTTAGACAGATAATGGACCTGAGTTTACAACAAGGTTTATTCGGGGATCAACGGAAAAACCTACGCTGTTTCAGACTACCGCTGCCAAGCTCGGTATATACCACAAGCTTATCAAGCCATATACTCCCCGCCATAATGGAAAGGTCGAACGCAGCCACCGTGAAGATCACAACAAATTCTATTCCTGCCACAGTTTTTCTTCCTATGATGACCTTAATCAGCAGTTAAAAGACCATCTCTGCCACTCTAATAACCGCCCTATGCGTCCTCTGAAGTGCCCCCGAAAGTTTAGACAAAATAAGAATATTAAATTGGTTGAGAATGAGTCCGGTATTGCACTGGGCTCATTCCTTTTAGTTTGATGGAAATTCTATCATTGTTGTAATAATAGGTAACCTCTAAAACCCACAAAATTTCAGACAAATAGAGGCATTTAGCATAATTGGTCAAATATTGGCCAGCAAATAATGTTTCGGAACAGGAACTTTACCTTGATCGTTACCTTTTAGTTGAAAAAGGGCGCAGTTATCCCAT
>CAKSEY010000003.1 GCA_934448295.1 uncultured Oscillospiraceae bacterium | reverse complement strand
TTTTTCAACTAAAAGGTAACGATCAAGGTAAAGTTCCTGTTCCGAAACATTATTTGCTGGTCAATATTTGACCGATTTTGCTAAATGCCTCTATTTGTCTGTATTTTTGTGGGTTTTTAGAGGTTGCCTTATATATTATTAAGTACCCCTCAGACCGCTAAAACATTGAGATTACAAACATTAAAACAGGATAGATAATTTAAAATTGTTATATATGTATAAAGGTATAATCCCCCTCTTATGTAAAAGGATTATGGATATTAAATATACCCCTTGAATTTATATGGAGAGTAAGAAGGGTAGAATAGAAAGAAGATAGAAAGAAAAGAGAAAAAGAAGGAGAAGAAAGAGAGAAAAGGCTTAATGTTGTTTTTTGTTTCTCACACCTCTAATTGCTTACTACCAACTAACTAAGTTCCTCCGGACTCCTTTTTTTGAGCCATAGTTATCCTTTTACCCTTTCACCCTACCCTTTATTATTGTGAATCTGAAAAAATTAGAAAACTCTGAAAAAAATAAAAAATACTTTGCAAAACTCTTCACTTTTTACCCCTGGGAAATGGCTATACATAAGGCAATAATAAGATTTTAAGGGGAAAATATGCTAAGATAAAAATAATGTAAGTAACAATATAAAGGGTAGGATAATCAGAAGTCGCATTGTTATTGAGGTTAAGAATACTAGTATAGGGTAGATAATATAACTTATTTTATATATGTATACCCCTAATATGGCATGGATATTGAGGTTGAGAATACTAGTATATATGTATATAGTAATATATAATAGAGGGTAAATACCCCAGAGCAGTATGGATACAAGGGTTATGAGTAATTATTATAATGATGTTATAGGGTTAAGGATAGAGAAAGAAGAGAGAAAGAAGAGAGAAAGAGGGAAAAGGCTTAATGTTGTTTGTTTTTTTCTCCATCTTGTATTACTACTAACTAAGTTCCTCCGGACTTCATTAATTTTTGCCTATAATTATCCTTATGCTTATTCTCTCTCACCCTTATATATTGTAACTCTTCACCAATTTCAAAACACTGAAATTTTTATAAAACACCTCACAAAACTCTTCACTCCACCCTCGACAAATGGCTACAAATAAGGGTAAATTGATATTTTAGGTGGGCAAAAATAGGTCCAGTAAAAAAACGAAGAGAAATGATTAAAGTGTAGGAGTACATAATTGTTTTTGGATTTCAGATGTCCAGAAAGTTGATATATAAAATATTGAATTGAAAAATGTAAATTTAATACATAATAATTCGTCTATGATAGGGGTAGATCACTTTTATATTTTTTTCAAAAAATTACCCCATTTTACCCCCAAAACAGCAATTCCAGGGCACCCTGAATTAGATGTTACCTTCTTTGCACATAATTATTTTACAAATTTTAGGTAACGTTTAAATTGCTCAAAATTTTTAACCTACCTAGAAATCAAACATAAAATAACCCATTGTCCTCCACCCTCAACCAGTATAAATAAAAAATCGGAGGACAAAAGGAGGACAAAACCCCAAAAACAACAAAAATCCGGCGCTGGATAACCACCACCGGAAATTTTATTTATCTTTCGAAACAGCTTGAAATCAAGCCTTGAGCGCTTCCTCTACAAGTACTGCGCAAGCAACGGTAGCGCCAACCATGGGGTTGTTGCCTACGAAATATATGCTCATCAAACCATAATCAAATAACCTCTCTTGTAACTTATTGACCCCGATTTTTTGGCTTTATAAAGGGGTTTGCCGAGAATGGCACATAATTTATTTGCACCTACTAACATTATAGGGTTTCCTGTTACACTAAATATTTATTTGCGCAAACGAAACCAAAATGAAACCATTTCTGCGGTTTCGTAAAATACACCAGATGGTTATTGCGACACTAAACAAACGGGATAACAATGGGATTTCTATTGACTTTTTCTTTTTGTTATGGTATAATAATTCTATACCAAATAAATTGAAGGAGGAAAAAAGATGCCTGAATTGCGAGTTTATAAAAGGGGTTGTAATTGGGTGTATCGTTTTGAGATTGCATCCGAGAACGGGAAACGCAAGTTTGCTCAAAAATGTGGTTTCAAAACCAAAAAGGAAGCACTTGAACAAGGCACGGCTGCATTCAATGCGTTCAATTCGACAGGTCAAACCATTACTATCTCGGAGATAGGCGTTGCCGATTATTTGAACGAATGGCTCGAGAACATTCAGACAAGCATAAAGCCAAACACCCTTGCAGGATACAGGAAGAAAATCAATTCCTATATTATCCCCAGATTAGGCAATTACAAGGTAAAAAATCTCACTGCATCTATTCTTCAAAAATTCATCAATGATTTATTTGACAATGGATATAGCAGAAATACCTTGATTAATATAAAGGCAATTCTATCAAGCTCTCTTAATTATGCTATTGAACCAATGCACTACATAATCTCAAACCCAATGAATTTTGTTAAGTTACCCTCTCCGAGAGTTGAGCCGCATATTCCAACGAGGTCAAACCCGCACGTTTTTATTGAAAAGGAAGATATGCAACGGATTTTTGAACGCTTTCCGGAGCGGTCAACAGCCCATATTCCCCTTATGCTTGGTTACAAATGCGGACTCCGTTTAGGAGAGGCATTTGGAATATGCTGGGAAGATATTGACTTTGACAAGAAAACCATCGAAATCAAGCGCCAGGTTCAATGGAAAGACAAGAACAGGGACAATCCGGAGGACGGCAGCTATTGGTACTTTTCAAAACCGAAATACGATAGCTGTAGAACAATCACAATAGATTCCGAACTCTGTGAACTGCTGAAAAGAGAAAGAGAGCGTCAACGCAAAGCCCAAGACTATTATGACGAACTCTATGTTCACAACTTCAGGACTCAATCTGGAAGGCTGAATACCGTTGGTGATGGAGAGGAAGTACATCTTCTCTGCATCAGGGAGAGCGGAGATTTCACACAGCCGAGAATTATGCAGCACACATCTCACATTATAAATAGCGACTTGAACATTAAGTTTGATTTCCATTCATTAAGGCACACACATTGCAGTATGTTACTCACAGCAGGAGCCAAGCCGAAATATGTTCAAGAAAGGCTCGGACACAAAAACATTCAGGTAACATTGCAGATATATCAGCATCTTACTGAGGAAATGAAATCGCAAGGTGACTCCATACTGGAGGAAATGTTTTAACCCACTAAATCTGAATACCACAAAGGCAGGCAAACACCTGCCTTTTTTATATACAACTTTGATAATCCCCCCGCTCCGGGGATTAGATACCTCCTACTACGGTGGGCAGTTTTCCGTCTGCCCACCAATACGGTAAATAGCCGAAAGGCTTTTACATATATAAATCGGCAGACCGTTTTTTACTCCTTTTTAGCGGTCTGCCGATTCTCATAAAAAGGATTGCACTTTTATAATATGGGAGGCTATTATGAACACGCAGGACAAGAACAACCAGGCAGAGGCAGAACAGATATTCCTTGAAAGCTGCATTGCTTTAACCGAGGTAGCTGCCGACCTTGTGGACACCGTCGAGGAACAGCGCAGAATTACCGACTTGCAGAGAGAACTCATCAAGACGCAGGGCGAGCTTATCAAGAGAGATAACGCTCTCATAAGTGTACTCCTTGCGGTATCTCCGCTATGCGAAAGTAAGGATCCCCTCGTCGAGGTGATTGACAAGCTGGTGGAGGTGTTCTGATAATGGAAGGAAAGAAACCTACGATTATCGCTGTTGCCAATCAGAAAGGCGGCGTTGGAAAAACCGTTACCGTGGTCAATCTTGCCGCGGCACTTGCAGAACTCGGCAATAAGGTTCTCTGTATTGACATCGACCCGCAGGGAAATTTGAGCGACTATCTCGGCTATGACTTTGACAACAATAGTCATACCGTTGCCGACGTAATGAAAGGCACTTGCCTTCTGTCAAACTGTATCGTGTTCAACGAAGCGGAGAATATCTACTATGTCCCCGCAGATATTACCCTTGCGACAGCAGACCTTTTCCTCGCTCAAACAATGTGCCGCGAACAGGTACTCCGTCATGCTATCGTCACCGATGAGGAAATTGACAAATTCGATTACATTCTGATTGATTGTCTGCCATCACTCGGTATTCTTCTCACCAATGCGCTTGCTGTTGCTGACGGTGTGATTATTCCCGTGCAAATGCAGAAATTCGCACTCAATGGCATAGTGCAGTTTGAGGATATATTCAATCTCGTAAAGGAGAACATCAATCCGAAACTCCGTATTTTCGGCATACTTGAAACCATGACCGAGCGCACAGCTATGTCGAAGGAAATAGACAAGGTGCTGAACAACCGGTATAACGACCTTGTTTTCGGAACGAAGATAAGCCGCCGTATTGAAGCTGCCAACAGCACTGCCGAGAGAATATCTCTTGTGTCAAAGAAAAGCTCTACTATCGGCGATCAGTACAGGCAGCTTGCACAGGAAATACTTAATAAGGAGGCTGCACCAAATGGCGTTTAATCTGGAACCAAGCGCAAACAGCGGTAAGCTGAACAGCGAAGGTTTTCTTTCGGAGAAAAGCGAAAAGCTCATATCGCTTGACAAGCTCCTTGAATGGGATAATCAGCCGTTCAAACCATATTCGGATGACGCGCTGCGTACTCTTGCAGCGTCTATCAGTACAAATGGTCTGCTTACACCCATTATCGTCAGACCGGAGGGCGATAAATACCGAATTATCGCAGGTCATAACCGTGCGCGAGCCTGCCGAATGCTCGGCTGGACAGATATAACGGCAGTAGTTAAGGACACGGACGAGATACACGCAAAGCTGATGATGCTGGATACAAACCTTTGTCAGCGGCAGGCTCTTTCCCCGTCCGAACTGATCAGAGCTTATAAGGCGCAGTATGAGGTGTTGTCTGAAATCGAGGGTAAAGGCTACGGCGTTCAGAAAAAGATAGCGGAACAGTACAATCTCAACCGTAAGACGATCTCAAAATATCTGAAATGCGCCAGTTTATCCGACGCGCTGCTTGATCTGCTTGACGAGGGACGATTATCGCTCCGCACCGCAGAGATATTTGTGGGACTATCCGAGGGCAATCAGGCTGTCCTTGCAGAGTGGCTTGCAGATAATCCATCTTTTGAAATGAACGAGGACTATGCAAGGCAGATAGCCGAGCAGGACAGATACGGACTTGACGAAGAAACGCTTAACGAAATAGTATTTGATAAGAAACCAAAGAAGGGTGCAGGTCCGGAAGAGCAGAAAACAAGGTCTGTTTCCGAAAAAGAAACATCATGTGAGGAGCAGCCGCCCGAAGAAACCTCGTCCGATATTCCGTCCGTGGACACGCCGCAGGAAATACCGCCTGCCCCGACCCCCGCTGATGAAAATTCTGCTGTTCCCGCTGCTGAACAGTATACAGAGGACGAGGAAAATTATGTTGTATCCTTTTCTCACGATGAGATCAGTCAGACAATCGGAGAAATAGACAAGGACGAACTCGGCGAGTATTTCTGCTATTGCCTTCAGCGTGATGATATTATTGCCGAATGGCTTGACACCCGCAGGCAGAACGATGAATTCAAGCAGTTGGAGAAAGGAGCGTCGCCGTATTGAGCGAAAAAGACAGCAAAGGGCTGTTTTCCGCCGAAATAAAGATTGAGGAACAGGAAACGCCTAAAATGAACGAGGCACAGCACAAGGCACTTAACCGCAAGATACTATTTCTTATCAGCCTGTTTGCCGGCTTTTCGCTGTTAAGCCTATTTATGCGATTCCTAATGGACATCACCGGTTCATAGAGCCGTGATATACCCCATCTTTCCAACGGGCGCATATTCTCCCATCTATGCGCCCACATTTCCGGCCGATAGTATATGCAGGTGCAACTCCGGCAGGCTGGACCATACACTACCGGCTCCCGACAGAAAACGGGAGCCTATTTTTGTTTTCAGCAGGAGGTATTACATGAGAGCAAATTCAGATATGCCAATCGTTATACGGCAGGGCGGGATAGTCACAGCCGACAGCGAGCGCAGAAACCATATTGTCAGAGAGCTTGTGCTTTCCGGTAAGCTGAAAGCGCTTACAGCGACAGAAATGGGTACATACCTTGAACTTATGCTCCGCGAATTTGACGCGACTATTCCGCTTACGACCTACAAAAACGAGGTAAAGGACGATTTCCGCTGCGGTATTGACGGTCTTATCGGAAAGAGATTTATCGTACCTGCCGACAGATGCGGCTACATCTTTGTAAATCTCAAAAAGTGGGATATATAGGAGGTGCAGCGCCGTGAACAAGTCAAACGACCAGATTATTCGCATTAAACACGAACGGCAGTATATGGTCATATCCAACTACTGCCTGTTCAACGAGCCTGAAATGTCGGGAAAGAGCAAGAATGTGCTATCCACAATGCTTGCTTTGCCCGACGGATACAACATAACCATCAAGGGCATTTCCAGCTTTATGAAGGACGGTATATGCGCTATACGCAGCGCGATGGACGAGCTTGAGGAACACAAATACCTAAAGCGCCGAAAGCTGCGGGACGAGAAAGGCAGATTTTTCGGAGTGGAATACACCGTCTATGAATTACCCTACACCATGCTTGAGGGCGACCAGACAGAGTATAAACTTGCCGCCAAGAAAGAAAAAGCGGTTTCTTCTGCTGCTCCGAAATGCGATTTTCCTAATACGGAAGCTCCGCATACGGAAAACCGCACACAATCAAATACTGTTGAAAATAATATTGTATTTATCAAATCTGTCGATGACAGAAAAGATATAGATACTGAAAAAAGAAATAACTGTATAGACAGCTTTGTTTCTACCGCGGAGGTTGAGCAGCAGATAAATGCAGACGAACTCAAACAGAAACTTGACGATAGGTTTGTCGATATGGTTGTTGGAATAATAACCACCTGCCGTAACGCTAATTCTGTCCGCATATCCGGGCGTGTTATTCCAAAGGACGAGCTGCACAAGCGTTTTGCTGCAATAACCTATGATGATGTGATGAACACCGCCAATTCCGCACGGAAACGAAAGGCGGCGAACCCCAAAGCGTATATTCGTGCTATCCTTTTCAGCGGCAGTTATTCCCAGGAGTATGACAGATACAATCCGGAAAACCGGATCAACGCATTTTACTCCGACTATGATACTCAGACATCATCAATCGACATTGACGGAATTTTAGCAGACATACGCGCTAAGTACCGACAACCCGAAGATGAACCGGAACATCCGCCTTTCTGCGTTACGAACGATACGGGGCAATACACGCGGCAATTCAACTAACGGAGGTTTTTAATGGCTTTTTCTTTCAGAAATAAAGATGTGTACATAAATGCACAGAAAAGTGAGAACGCACCTGTTCCCACTGCGGCAGTCCTTCCCATTCAAACGGTTGTCCCCTCCGAAACCGCTTTTGACGAGGAAATGCACACCCTTGAGGTGTCCGCCGAGAGAGCAAGCGAGATTATAGCCGGAGGAACAGGCAGCGAACAGCCTATCGTGACATCTCCGTATATGTCTGCCGAGCAGGTAAACGAGTATGTTGCCAACGTGCTGAAAACATATTTTCCGCTGCCCTCAAAGCAGATAGCCGCCGAGCGTATCACCCTCGGACACAATCGCCTATCGGTAAGTTACATGGCGGACGAGCAGCTTAAAGGACTTGCGTCGGATATGTATGCAAACAGCCTTCTGGAGCCTATTCTTGTTGTACCCATTGATTCCGGAAAGTTTGAAATCGTCGCCGGTTACAATCGTTTCAAGGCGGCAGAGGATATACTGCGCTGGGACGAGATACCCTGCAAGGTAGGCAACAGAGAAGTCCTTACCGACGAGGTGCAGAAGATGATCGCAGCAATAACAAATCTGTTCCGTGCGGACAGCATGACTTTCGGCGAGCTGTTTCGTTCATTCACAGCGTTGCAGCTTTATGAACCCCGCGAAAAACTGATTGCGCTTTTCCACCTTTCAGAGAGTGAGGTAAACAGGCTTGCCGAATTGTCCGTCCTCAACCCAGAACTCATGGAGTATGTTGGGAGCTGTATTGCGGCAGATATTGCCTTAAAACTCCGTGAACTCTCAAACAAACAGCAGAGCGATCTCGCTCAGGCACTCAGCCGTAATCAGACCGAGATAACAGAATTGAAAGCTGCCAGAATATGCAGATACGCCGGCAAGAACACCTTGTCCGCACAGGGCTTGAATGACGTGCTGAACGGCTCGGTTGTGCCGCCTAAAGTCAATCTGTCCGGTGATTTTCGTTCCAGAACATTCGCCGGCTATGACGAATACGAAAGTGTGGAGATAACTATGGCGGCAATTACGGAATTTATGGAGGCGCACACAGATGATGAGATCAGACACACCATTTATCCGCACTTTTAAGATAATCAGCTCTGCGATAGTTATTGGCTCTTTTATTTCAGCCGTACTCTTTATATGGAGGTGAACTAAGTTGAGATTGACCGAGGTAGAATTATTCTACCAAGAGCTGCTGCCCACTCTCCGCAAGCCCGACGTCTGGGAGCGTATGATGAAACAGATTTCTTCGTTCTGGCGGTTTGGCTCATTTTCGGAGGCTATGATGCTTACGGAACAGAACCCTAAAGCAACAGCGGTAGCGACCTACGAACAATGGAACAAGATGGGCAGATATGTAAAAAAAGGCTCTTTGTCCACGATAGTATTCACGGGTATCAACGATACCAGCCCCAAATATCTGTTTGACATCTCGCAAACCTACGGCAGACCCATTCTGCCTAAGTGGAAGATGAACGAGCAGTATGCCTCCGGCATTATATCCAGATACAACGCAGAAAATGGTGCAAATGTCACAAACCTTTCCGAATACATTCAGAAAAGTATTGACAAAAATATAATTAGGGTATATAATTATAATGGTAAATTAACACCGCAGATGCAAAATGACCCTCGCATAGCGGAGTTGATTTGCCGTTCCGCACGGACGATATGCCTTAAACGGTGCAATATTTCCGAGGCGGACATGACGGAGGAATTCTCTATCGTTTCACAGATACGCAATGACGTGTCAATGATGGAGATAGGCAATTTGAGCCTTGCACTCGCACAGGACGTTCTGCGTGAGATCGACAGGCAGATAAGGAGTATGGAGTATGAGCGAGATAAACAGAACGATAACGTTCGCGAATCAGGTATGCGTGATACCCTGCGAGGAGAAGAACGGAATGCTGTTTCCGAAGCTGAACAGCTACGGACGGGCGAATATGTCGCCTCTCGCGCTGAAGGCGATGGACATGATGATGGAAATGGACAGCGCGGCACTGGAATGCGTGAACATGAGCGGGCTGTACAGAACCATCTGGGAGCAGATTGCGAGGAAAGCCGAGGACAGCAGAATGGACAAGCTGAACGCGCTGAAATCAGCGACAACGCTCAGCGAGGATTATCAGACGCACGAGTCGCAGCTTACGATGATATACACACAGGCGCAGGCAGCGGCATGGGAAACGATACAGACGTGCGTGAGCTGGCTGATAGCGAAAGTGAGGGAAACACCGACAATAGCAGAGATGAAGAATATCACCCTCTCTATGATGACCCCATAAGCGAAACCGATACAACCGAATATGACGAGGCGGACTTTACTGAAGAAGAAAAGTCCGCCTTTTCTGTTTCCGATGATGAGGAATACGGACAGCTCACGCTTTTTTCGGACAAGCCCGATATTACGGAAGCTGCCGAGCGTTTTGACGCTGCTGCGGTGCTGAAACAGCTGTTTACGGAAACCGATAGAATTACCGGTCCCTTTGAGAAACACCGCATTAAGTACGCCTATGAGGATTTCCCGAACGAATTTGCCGATAAGCTAAAGGAAATTCTTGGTGTTGGCATGAGGTCTGGGTCGGGGGATATTAAGTATGTTGAATACAAAGAGCAAGGCATAATCGCTAAGCTCTCCGACGCCGCTTTTGTCCATTTCGAATGGAAAGACGAGGCGCGGGCTGTCGCAGAGCTGATTGACAGCGGCAGATATATCACCGATGATGAAACCGCTTTTTTCACAGAACAATGTATCAATACCCTGAGAAATGCCGACAGATACGTTGACCCGAACAATGCAAGCTCTGTTGAGTCGGCAAAGTGGCGCTGCGATTATGCAATCCGCCACCTGGAAAGCATCGGCTACGATACAGCGCCTATCATGCCGGAATTTCTAAAGACAATTTACGAAGAAATGGGTAGCAGAGGGACATTTCTCCCCGATAATGAGGTATCCATTTTCTTTGGAGATAGAGAAGAAAACAGCGAATGGTTTACCGAAAGCACACTTTTCCACGATTTTGCTTTAACGCAGATGAATGGACAGGTGTCCTTTGCGCTTGCTAATGCTGTTTTGGAGTATCTTGATGAAAAGCAGCATATAGAGCGCATTGACCCAACGCTTTCCGTAGGATACTATCACAAGACAAACCTTTATGTCAAGGCAGTCATAGGTGATGACTCAATCGGCTATGAGTGCAGATTTGATATAGGCGACGGCAGAGGCTCCGGCGGCGGTTCTCTCATTGACCACATAAAGCAATTCTGCGAGTATTACTATGAGAACAATCCGCTGAAACTCCCCGAAGAAGAACGAGCCGGATATAAGCGGAACCTTGATATTCTTGTGCCGTTTCTTTTGGAACATTCACAGCTTACGGACGAGGAACAGCGTATCCTTGATGATTTCAAGCAGGCACACCCTATCAGCCGTACTCTTTGTACCGCTGCTTATGCCGCGCTGATGAACGGTGCAAACATCATTCCGCTTGAATACCGCGATCCAAATTCCGAAACCAAAATAGACGGGTATCACCCTATTGCAGACGCAAGCAGCCCCAAACTTTCCGACCTAAAGCTCGTCAGAACTGATGAGGGCAAATTCAACATCACCGGCACCTCAAATGGGTTTTCGGGCAGACATGAAAACTGTATCCTCAACACATTTGAGAACATTGACAGCGCATTTGAATATATCACAACAAATGAGAGAATGTCATTTGCACCGATAACCGATGAACCGCAGCCCACAGCCCAGCCCGAACCCAAACCGAGGGTATCCCCCGATATTCTGAAGGTAGGCGATTTGATCCGCTTGGACGGAAAGGTATGGCGCATTACGGATATTGACGGTGATTTCAGCCTGTCTTTTGAGAATACGGATAAAAATGACATGGAGGCGGTAGGATCTATATATGGACGATGGAAACAAAACCTTGAAAAGCAGGGGTTTGAGCTTGTATCAAGCAACGCACAGCCCAAAGATACCAATCGGAACAGAAAGCTATCTGTAACCAAAAAAGGCAGCTTTTATGAGCTTGTCGGCGATGAAGATACGGCGACACAAGCCGCTAATCTTCTCGGAACAATACCGATATGCGGTGAGTATGGCGGAAAGCTGGGAATTCGTGACATAGATATTGACCGCATTTCCGAACAGCTTAAAGACAACGGCTTTATTATTGAAGCTGCCGAAGCCGCCGAAACTGCTGAAAAAGAAACAACAGAGCCGCTTACACCTGTTATTCCCGAACAGACGCCAAAGGCACAGAATTACTCTTTCCCAGATGATTTTACCTACTCCCACGGAAAGAAAGCAAAGTACCAGGATAACATCGCTGCAATAAAAACGCTGCTGAATATCGAGCGTGAACGCAGATTTGCAACTCCCGAAGAACAGACTATTCTTGCTCATTATTCCGGCTGGGGCGGCATTCCCGAAGCGTTTGACAGCGACAAAAGCGATTGGTCGTCCGAGTATGTCGAATTGAAAAGCCTGCTTTCCGAAAAAGAATACAATGCGGCAAGAGCAAGTACCACCACCGCATTCTACACCGAGCCGTACATAATTCAAAGCATATACAAGGCTTTGGAGCATTTCGGTTTCAAGGGCGGTCATATCATTGACCCGGCTATGGGAACGGGTAACTTTTTCGGTAATATGCCGCGTGAACTTGCTGAAAACAGCACGATATACGGCGTTGAGCTTGACAGCTTGACCGCACGAATAGCGCATTATCTCTATCCTCTTGCGAACATACAGAACAAGGGATACCAGAATACCAAGTTTGAGGATAACACCTTTGATGTGGTAGTCGGGAATGTGCCGTTTGGTGAATATAGTCCTTATGACACGGCATACAAGGAGGAATATCTGATACACGACTATTTCTTCATCAAGAGCCTTGACAAGCTGAAAGCAGGAGGAATAGCAGCACTCATCACCAGCAGCGGAACACTTGACAAAATGACCGCCAATCCCCGAATAGAAATGTACCGCAGAGCCGAGCTTATTGGTGCGCTGCGCCTGCCGAATAACGCTTTTGGCAGCGCCGGAACACAGGTAGTTACGGATATTATTTTCTACAAAAAGCGTGATAGAATTTTGGAGGAAACCTTTAGCAGCTATGAAACCCGCTATCGACTCCCAGCATGGGTAAAGGACGGAGGCGGTTATTTTCAGCATAACGGAAATTCGTTCTACGATATAAGCGCATACTATGCGGAACACCCCGAACATCTGCTTGGAACGCCGAAATTAGTCAGCGCAAGGTACGGCAACGTATCTACCATAGAAGCTGATGGAAACACCGCCGAGCGACTTGAAAAGGCGATACTTTCCCTCAATGGTGAATTCACCGCAGCTCCTACGCTGGAGGAACTTGACACCGAGGAACAAATCAGCTATACCCCTCTGCCGGAAGGAGTCCGCCCGTTCACCTATTTCACCGATGATAACGGGAAACTTTTTTTTGGCGACCACCACGGAGCTGCCGAATACGCAGGCGACAAAAAGTCTGCCGAGGCAATAAAGCAGATGACTGTCATTGTTCAGCAGCTTGATGAACTTATCGCTATTCAGCGTGACGGCTGCACAGACGAACTGCTCACCGAAAAGCAAACGGCGCTGAATTCGCTCTATGACAGTTTCGTAAAGAAATACGGCTGTCTTAACACTCAGACAAATCTGCGCCGATTCAGCGATGATATTCGCGCTCCGAAACTCTCCGCACTGGAAATAGAACGGCGAAACGAAAAGGACGAACCTTATTTCGACAAAGCGGACATTTTCTTTAAGCGCACTATAAACCAATTCCGAACCCCCGACCATGCGGATACCGCTATTGAGGCTCTGCACATTTCCTTAAACCTCAAACAGCAGATAGACTTGCATTATATGGCAGCTCTCTGCGGTAAAAGCGAGGACGAGGTTATAAACGAGCTGGGGGATATGATTTTCTGCAATCCCGCCAGAAATGCCGGCGACAAATACTCCGGTTGGGAAACAGCAGACGAGTATCTGTCCGGTCACACGCGGGAGAAACTCGGTCTTGCAATGGTGAAAGCAGAAGAAAATCCCGAGATGTTCTCTCGAAATGTTGCCGCGCTGAAAGAGCATCAACCGCCTACTCTCGGCATTTCAGATATTAGCTTTCGGCTCGGCTCTATGTTTATCCCTGCGGAAATGTACACGCAATTTATTTATGACACCTTTGAAACAGCAAGGTCTAACCGCAGCTCCGGTAGTTTTGCAAAACAGCAAATATATTGTGAATACCTCCCAGCACTGAATGAATGGAGGATACCCAACAAGGGAGCAGATTCCAATGTTAAGGTAGACCAGGAATATGGAACACGCAGGCTGAACGCCTATGAGCTTACCGAGCTTTGCCTCAATCAGCGCAGAGCAACCGTAAAGGACAAGGAAACCTACCGCGATGAGAAAGGATTACATGAACGCTATGTAGTAAACAAGAAAGAAACTATCCTCGCACGCGAAAAGCAAGCGCGTATCGAACAGGCATTTGTGCAGTGGGTACTCGCCGACGAAAGTCGCGTCAAGCGCATTGAGAATATCTACAATGACCGTTTTAACAATATTACCCCACGGCATTATGACGGCATCTATATAGATATTCCGGGTATGGCTGCCGGTGTTACTCTGCGCCCCCACCAGAAAGACGTTATCGCGCGTTTTGCCGCGACAGGCGGCGGACTAATGGCACATGAAGTAGGCGCAGGAAAAACAGCAGCGTCCGCAGGTCTGGGAATGTACCTCAAAAGCATAGGTGCTATAACAAAGCCGCTTTTCGTTGTTCCGAACGCTGTTATAGGACAGTTTGGCGAGGAATTTCAGCGGTTTTTTCCTTCAGCAAATATCCTTGTGGCTACTGAAAAAGATTTCCAGAAACTCAGCCGCCGCAGATTTCTCGCCAAGATTTCCTCGAACGACTTTGACGCGATAATTGTTTCGCAGAGTCAGTTTGAGAAAATGCCTATGTCACTGGAACGGCAGGAGGAATACTTTGACCGGCGCATTGAAGAACTTAGCCAAACCATTGAAATGATGAAAGCCGATAAAGGCGAACGTCTTTCAATAAAGCGGTTGGAAAGTATGCGCTTTTCATTACAGACAAAGATTGAAAAGCTCCGCGCCGCGGCAAAAAAAGATGATTTCATTTCATTTGAAGATTTAGGCTGCGACTATCTCATCATAGATGAGGCTCACAACTACAAAAATCTTGCCCT
Organism: uncultured Oscillospiraceae bacterium; assembly: GCA_934448295.1. Lineage (GTDB taxonomy): Bacteria > Bacillota > Clostridia > Oscillospirales > Ruminococcaceae > CAG-115. Next base: position 236,832 of record CAKSEY010000003.1, on the reverse strand, counting down.
GTTTTCCAAGATGACGAATGTTGCCGGCATAAACACGAACTCCAATTCTCAGCGGGCATTCGACCTTGAGCTGAAAATAAGATATATGCAGGAAATAAACAACGGCGGCGGTGTCTGCCTTATGACAGGTACTCCGATAAGCAACGCTATATCGGAAATGTTCGTCTGGCAATACCTTTTGCAGTACCGCACTCTCCAACAGCTCGGCATCGAGTATTTCGATAACTGGGCGAGTGTTTTCGGCAATATCACACAGACTATGGAGGTTAAGCCCTCCGGAACGGGTTTTCGCATGAGGACAAGATTTGCGAACTTTGTTAATCTGCCGGAACTCTGTAATCTGTTCGGAGAGGTCACAGACATCGTTAAGACCGCCGACCTTGACCTCAAGCTGCCGGGTGTCGCCGGTGGGAAACCGCAGCTCGTTATTTGCGAGCCGTCCCCCGCGCAGGAGGAACAGCGTGACGAAGGCATGGAACGGGCAAGGAAAATCGAAAACAAGGAGGTAAAGCCGGAAGAAGATAATATGTTAGCCATCTGTACCTTTATGACCAAAGTTGCGCTGGACGGACGGATACTCAATCCCGAAGCTGAGGACTATGAGGGCAGCAAGGTAAACAACTGTGTAAGGAACATACTTGATATTGACGAAAACAATCCTGGTACGGCACAGGTTGTGTTTTGCGACACGAACACCCCAAAATATGACGGTACATTTACCGTTTACGAGGACATCAAAGCAAAGCTCGTCGCCAGCGGCAGATACGCCGAGAATGAGATAGCTTTTGTCCACGACGCACACAATGACCGTCAGCGTATTGAATTGTTTGATAGGGTTAATCAAGCGCAGGTGCGAGTAATTATCGGATCAACCGGAAAGCTCGGTACGGGTGTAAATATTCAGAAACACCTTGTTGCCATGCACCACCTTGACGCGCCCTACCGTCCGTCGGACATAGAGCAGCGCAACGGGCGCGGTATTCGTCAAGGAAACGAACTTGATGAGGTACACGTCTTTTACTACGCTACAAAGGGTACTTTTGATACATATCGCTGGCAGCTCCTCGAAAAAAAGCAGGAGATAGCGTCAAAGGTTCTCTCCGGAAAGCCTGTATCCCGTAGCTGCGAGGACATCGATGAAACAGCTCTCACCTTTGCCGAGATGAAGGCCGCGACCACCGACAATCCTCTGATAGCCGAAAAATTGACCGTTGATAACGAGGTAGCGCGTCTTATGCTGCTGCAATCCGATTATCTATCAGAGCATAAGCGCTTGGAAACGGACATCACAAAAATGTACCCAACAATGATAGAGACCCTTACCCGGCAGCGTGACAATGCTTTGGCAGACATTCAGACTTTTCAGCAGCACCCGTTTGTTGATGACAGCTTTGTTATTGAAATAAACGGAAAAACTTATACTGAAAAAGAAAAGGCTGCCGAAATGATTGAGGCGCAGGTTCAAGCCTATATGGGAACAAATGAGGCATCTGAACACGAACTCCTGCTTTTTGGTAAGTATCATGGTTTTGAGATTGGCATAAGACGTGCCGACGCTCTTACCATGCACCTTGTCTTGAAAGGAAAGAACAGCTACCGCAATGACTACGCAAACAGCGGTACGGGTGCTATCACTAAGCTGGATAATCTTCTTCAAAAGCTGGAAAACGAGCCGGTACGGCTTGCCGAGTCCATAGCCAAGAATGAAACCCAGCTTAAAAACGCTCAAACCCTATATGAACAGCCGTTTGAACACACAGAAGAACTCGCAAGGCTTATCGAAAAACAATCGGCAATAAATGCCGAGCTTGAATTTGGTAAGGCGGAAGAACAAGTGCTTGACGAAGATGCGGAGGAAAACGGCGCAGAGGAAATGGAGGCATAATTTGGATAAGTATAAAAATGAGGCGCGTCTTATCGGAGTAGACTACGCATCAAATATCTCCGAGATACCCAATACACTTGCTGATGTTGCAGATTATATTGTCGCCAACGGTATATATGGATTTCTTGAAATTTACGCAGACTCTTCCAATGATATTGTGCTTACCACCTCAAGTCTTGAAATTGACTTTTGTCCGGACCGGGAATATCTCAATGCGCTGCTCCCGTGCTTTCTCAAAAGCTGCGTGAAGCAGAACAAGCGGAATTTACGGAGTCATCGGAGTCAGTTGCCGCGGCAGATAATGCGGAGGAACTAGACAACGAGGAAGAAATGGAGGTTTAACAATGTCCATCTGCTACCCATTGTTCAACGAAAAGAGGTGATATAGTGCGCACAAGCACACATTTCATACCGATACAAACCATAAGCACGTCCGGAATGGAAATCGTCCTCGGCGAACGCACGTCCGGTACATCGCAGTTTGCAACGTGGCGGCATTCCAACGGCAGGTATGAAATTCAAGGTTACTACACCAGCTCCGACCCCATACGGAACAGAATTGCAGCAGAGCGTTCACTGTTTCGCTGCGCCGCAGACAGCAGCATACCGCCTGCCGCAGTAAAGGTATTTGAAAGAGCCGCAACGGAACTTACTGCGCTGCTAGACAACTACGATATTCATTCTGCTTACCGTAAGCGTGACACAAGTGCCTGCACGGAGTACATAAACAGGCTTTCAGAAATAACCAACGGAGTATTTGAGGACACAAAGAATACTCCGTTGTTTTTGTTTTCGGACGAATGTGAACCGGCTCCGCAGACCGAGGAAGAAGATGAACTTGAACTCTGAAAAAGAGAAATGTCCATCTGCGGAATAAGCCGAAGGCGTTTCCAACCCATTTTTTGAAAGGAAATCACTATGCCAACCACAGATAGGATAACCGTATCACCGCACCCTCACTTTTCTGATAGTTATATACTGAAAGAAAAAATCACCGATGGCACTCTTTTCGTCGGCACAAGTGCCGAACTTATAGGGTTTTGCAAGCAAAAACTTGCTGCCAGCGTGAATGTTGCGGAGCTTGCTGAGATGATCGCAGCCGCCGAGAAAGCGCGTGTAATCATCTGTCATGCTCCGAACCACGAAACAGATTTTGCTGTAAAGCGCACCATAGGTGACAAGACCTATGAGATAAGGCTATCCCAAAGCGAACTCCTTGACGCTTTTATGAAACAGCAGAGAATAGGCGTTATGGAGGATATAAGAAACTATATTGAAGAAAATGAGCTAGACAGCGACGAGTACGATGACGAGATTATTTCCGGTATCACAGATATTTATCTGAACAACAGCGTTGATAATACCGCGCCAAGCGAATGGGATATACAAAAGGCAATCAGCGAATATTTTGCTACACACGACCTCCCTATTTGCACCGAGGAAGAACCGGAACTCTGATTGAGAAATGTCCACCTGCTACCCATTTCTGCGAAAGGAACACTACTATGGATATTTACAAGAACACTCTCAAATATGCCAAAGAGAACGGCGAGATCGAACAGTACCGCGAAAGCATGAATTTGAACGAGGAATGTGGTTTTTTTATTCGCCGTTCAATCAACGAAAACTTTCATAACAACTATCTTGACGTTAAGAAAATCACCGCGGAAGTCACCGAGAAATACGGCTTTGAACGTGCAATGCTTATGCTTGCTCTCCGTATCAACAGCCTCGAATGGGACGGTCGTATCGACAAAGCCAACAAGGAGTGGGCAAGCAAATTTATCGCCGATTATCCCAACGCCGAGGCAATCAGAAAAGTCGCCAACAGTACGCTTGGGGCAGCTCACTCTGTTCTTCTCGACAGCGTAGCGGAGGAGGTGAGGTTTACTTACCACGATAGAAACAAAGAAAAACAGCAGGAAGTCGAAGGATACCGCATAATTCAGACAGTTAAAACCCCGACCGCCGAATTTCTTCTCGGACAGAGCAAGAATATGCCGAGCCACTATGTAACATGGTATAACAGCAATCACAACGGAGGTCTTTCACCGGTGTGGGGACACTACTTTACCACCGGTGACTCAAACAATAATTGCTTTGCTGCATATCACGACCTGTTTTCCCGCGCGTTATCTAATGTGAATGAACATATCAGACAGGAAGAACTCACACCGAAAGCAGGCTCAATTATCCGAACCGTCAACGTCGAAGAAATGCAATTTGAGCTTAACGAAGATGAACGCGACAGCGTGTGGAATATGGTTGAGCAAATGAATGTTGAAGAACACTTCACGGAAAAACTACGCGCAAAGGGATATAACCCGACCCTATCCGGAATGGAAAGCATAATTTCCGAAATGGCAGAAAAATTCCGCAATGATTTCGGATACGGCAATGATGAAGAATTTGAGGCATACATAAGCGAACGCGAGGGCGACATTGACAAACTCACTTTCAGCGGAATGTATGGTGAGAGTAGTGTTGACACGGCGAACATTTCAGACTATACGGGACGGGTAATGATTATTCGTCCCGAATATTTAGCGCCGGATAAGCGTATCCCCGAAAATCAGCTCTTTTTGGCACAGTTAGGTACAGGCTGCGACCCTAAAAAGGAAGGCAGGCAGATTATCGGTGTATTTTTATATGACCGAGAGGAAGCCGCTATCCACAGCAATGATTTCCTCGGTGCTATGAAAGAGGAACATATTCCCTCATGGGCAAGGGACGCTCTGAACGACATTCTTGAAGAAGAAAACGAAGAAGAACCTGAACACGATTGAGAAAAGTCCAGCAGATGGACATTTCTCGGAAAGGACATCACAATGAAACCTGTAAATGCTTACGACGGAGATTATGAGGCTTTTGAGATACTCGGACAGGACGCGCTTTTCAGCAACTACCGCATTGACCGCAGCACTGTTCCCGACGGGCTTTATGCCTATGACCTCCGTGACGATAACGACGGTATCGCAAACGAGGTAAGGAACACCATTACCGTCAATCACTTTGGAACGGTCATTACCAGATACCCTATACAGGGAGCAGAGGAAGGTGTTGTTCTCGGCGAAGATGACACCAATTTCGGCGGCTATACAATGACCCTTGATGATTTCCGCGAACATACTCCGGCAACTGAAGATGAGGAACTGGAACCCTCTTGAACCGATCCTCTTTTTCAGAAGATTAAATCAGAACAAGTCCCTCCGCAGCTACGCGCTTTCATCGAGGAAATGGGTAGCGGAGGGACATTTCTCTGAAAGAGAGAACAAGAATACGAAATGCGAGAAATGGGTAGCAGATGGACATTTCTCTGCGATAACCACCGCCCCCGCGCGAGAAATGGGTAGCAAAGGGACATTTCTCCGTGATAACCACCGCCCCCGCGCAGGAGATGGGTAGCAGATGGACATTTCTCCGTGATAACCACCGCTCCTGCGTGAGAAATGGGTAGCAGAGGGACATTTCTCTGAAAGAAAGGAAAGGATATGAACGAACAACTTACGCTAGGCAGCCTGTTTGACGGAAGCGGCAGCTTTCCGTTTGGCGGTATGCTTGTCGGGATAAAGCCTATATGGGCATCGGAGATAGAACCGTTCCCGATACTTGTTACCAGAACGCGAATGCCGGAGGTGAAGCACCTCGGTAACATTTGCAGCATGAACGGAGCGGCAATACCGCCTGTGGATATAATCACATTTGGCTCGCCCTGCCAAGATATGTCAATAGCCGGGAAAAGAGCCGGTCTTGACGGTTCGCGCTCCAACTTGTTTTTTGAGGCAATCCGTGTGATAAAGGAAATGAGGTGTGCAACACATGGCAAATATCCGAGATATATCGTCTGGGAAAACGTCGCAGGAGCATTCAGCAGCAACCGAGGAAAGGATTTCCGTTCCGTCCTCACAGCAATTTGCTCTATCAAAGAAACCGATGAGGTATCAATACCTATGCCGAAAAACAACAAGTGGCTCGGCAGCGGAGAAATCGTGGGAGATAATTATTCTATCGCCTGGCGATTGCTCAACGCGCAATACTGGGGAGTCGCCCAACGTCGTCGTCGAATCTACCTTGTCGCAGATTTTGGAGGAGAAAGTGCCGGCAAAATACTATTTGAGTCCGAAAGCGTGTCTGGGTATAATCAAGCGTTCTATGAAGCGAGGAAAGGGTTTACCCTTTGTTCTGCTGGAAGCTCTGAAAAAACAGGCAGGGTTGACCTAAAGTGTTTTGATAATCATAGTCAGACCTGTCGTTACACCGGACCGCTTGAAACAGCGAACGCAGTATCCGCAACTTATGGTATGGGCGGCAATAACTGTCCGTTCGTAGTGGAAACCCCGAAAACCCTAAAAATACGCTGCGGAGCAGAAGGCGGCGGCAAGGGTGCATTGTTACAGGATAATCTGTCAGCGACTCTGTCCACAAATGTGGATCAGACCTTATTCGCACCGGAACCGTGCAACTTTTATCCATATATGCAGGCTCATGGCGTCTGCCTGCGCTCCGATGGAATATCCAACACTCTCGTGAACGGCGGCAGCCCCGGAAAGCAGAACGCAATTATCGTCCCCTCCTATTGTGCCAGCCGTTCTTATCGCACCGCCGATAAAGAGCTTGCAGGAACGCTTGCAGCGTCCGATTACAAGTCTGCTCCTATCGTTAATAAGGAATGCGAGGGCAGAATTGCCGTAAGGTATCTCACACCAACCGAGTGTGCCCGCTTGCAGGGCTTTCCCGATTGTTGGTGTCGCGAGCTTGTAATTGCAAATCCTACCGAGGCAGATATTGATTATTGGAGCAAGGTTTTCAGCGAGTATGGAAAGATAAAAGGGCTGAAAAAAGAAAAGACGCGCAGACAGATAGCAAAGTGGTTAAGCTCACCGCACCCCGATGCGGCTGAATACAAGATTTGGGGCAACGGCTGCTCACTTCCATGTGTTTGCCTTGTTCTTTCCGGTATCAGATACTCCTATGCGAATATGGGCTAGAAACGCTTTCAGCTTATTCTGCAGAGGAACATTTCTCCGAATGAAAGTGAGGTACACAATGGGAAGATATTCGAGAGATGATTACTTTAAGATAACCAATGCAAGCTGCCTGCTTGTCGCCGAGGCGCTGGGACTGGTTATTGACGAGAGCAAGCGCAGTAATGCAAAAGCAGTACATATCAAGGACAGCGGCGGTCTTTACATTTTCCCCGAAAAGAATAACTGGTACCGTCATTCCGATGGTGCAAAAGGTTTTCCCGCCGATCTTGTGGCGGACACCCTCGGTTGCAGCCGTGATGACGCACTCGATTTTATCGCCAACCGTGTACTCCACGGCGTATATCTTGTACAGCCGGAAACATTCGTGCGGAAGAACTTGAACCGCGCAGCAAAATCGAATTCAGAATTTGTTGTCCCGCCGCACGATATAAAGCCATCCAGAGTGTGTGCCTATCTCATACGGACGCGCGGCATTGATAAGAACATTGTCTTTTCGCTGATAAAACAGCAGCTCATTGCGGAGGACAATGCTCACCATAACTGCCTGTTCTTTGGAACGGACGAAAAAGGCGTCATACAGAGCTGCGCTTTTCGCGGAACATCATCTTTTGTGCAGTTTCGCGGTGAGGCGGCAGGCGGCGACAAGACCTGCCCTTTTGCGGTGCGCGGAACAAATGACGTACTTCGCATATTTGAAAGCCCTATCGACGCTCTCTCACACGCAACCTTTCAGACGCTGCTCGGCAAGAACTGGAAAGCGGAACACCGCCTGAGTCTTAACGGCTGCGAGAATTACATGGCGGCGTACAAATACCTCTGTAATCACCCCGAAATAAACCATGTTTATATCGGTCTTGACAATGACAAGGCAGGCAGAGAGGCAGCAATTCATCTTATCAGCAAGATACAGAATGACTTTCCCGACAGACAGCTCAAGCTGCGAATTATAAGTCCGATAACAAAGGACTGGAACGAGGACTTGCAGCACTACCGCCGTCTGAATATCCCTCTCCTTGATTTTCTCAAGATGACAGCGGAAGAAATAGACGAGGCGGAGTCAGAAATGGAGCAACAGGCTAATGAAATGCAAATGTGATTATTTTTCAACATTCAACTGCTTTTCAACACCGCGGGGGAAAAGCGCCCCAACTCCGTAGGGCAGGAATAGAGGAACTTCGTTCCTCTACCTCACACCGCACCGCCAAAGGCGTTGCAAGGAATTTCACCAGCGTTATGAGAAATTCTTTAGCATTTCTCCTAAATATTTACAGTACAGAAAGGAGGTTATCCTATGAGCAGGCGACTCCAACAGAAACCGATAGCTATGACGGAGGAAATGATAGAGGCTATTGACAAGTATGCGGCGAAACACAACACCAACTTTTCAAACGCTGTACGGCTGCTTATTGACAGTAGCCTTGACACGGATGCGGCAAGAGCCAATGAGAACATGATCCGTCAGTACATTCGTGAGGAACTTGATATTTGCATAGCTCCATATCTGAAAAAGATAGAGGGCATAATCGAACACCGCGTTATACCGATATGCGCCAGAGCCGGAAGAACATCTGCGATCTCATTCGCAACGGTAATCGGTATGCTCACCGAAAACTACACCGACGGGCGATCTCACGAAAACATTCTTACTACTGCCAAAAAATTTGCGGCGCAATATCTAAAGGAAAAGGTAAAGCCGGAAGAAGAATATCGGCAGGAGGCGCGGGAGGAACTCAACCGAGCCTATAATGCCAGCAATTTCGATGACGAGGTTTGAGAAATGGGTAGCAGATGGACATTTCTGTGGAAAGGATAAGAAAATGCCAAATCATATTACAAATCGTCTTGCGATTGACGGAGAAGAAACGGAGATACGCAGATTGCTTGATGCGGTTACAACTAAAGATGAGGAAGGAAACACGCTCCTTGTTTTTGACAAGATAATTCCCATGCCAAAAGAGCTTGATATTTCATTTGAAAGCAGCTTTTCTAAAGACTTGTCAAACTACTTATCTGCCGTAAATCCGGTAAACACGGAAACCGTTGAGGGTATTGAAGAGCTCTCTGTTAAAGAATATCAGGATACTATCACAACGCTTAAAGCGTATTTTACCGATTTAAATAAAGTAGGTGTTTCAGGGGAAATATCTGGTATAGATAAAGGCTCTGCTGAAAAGGGGCGTCAGCTTGCACACAACATAACAAATTACGGTGCTCCGACTTGGTATGAGTGGCGCTTGCAGCAGTGGAACACAAAATGGGACGCATATAAAGCCGAACCGTTTGAAAACAATACCCTAGTATTTCACACGGCTTGGTCACGACCGGAGGCGGTAATCAAACGACTTGCCCAAATGTATCCCACGCTCTCCTTTGAACACAAATGGGCTGATGAGGATTTCGGCTACAATGTTGGCACGGCTACCTATAAAAACGGTGAAAAAGTCGAAACCTATATTCCGCAATGTCAGACAGTTGAATCTTGCCAGCTTGCAGCAGAGATACTCGGTTATTCTCCCGAATGGTATGAGTCTATGGAGTATAATGAGAGTGAGGCAGAACCTGAACCCTAACGGAGAAATGGGTAGCAGATGGACATTTCTCCGATTGAAAGCGAGGTGCGTATGGACAGACTTAAAAACCTTGAAAACGAATATGAACGCTGGGAGCATATCTACAAATACGGCAGCTCCGACCCATTTTACGCTGATGGCGTGAATTTGAACCTCGTCCGCAACCATATTATCTATGAAAAGCAGATGATTGAGGAAGAAACTCCTTTATTCATGTTCGATGAAATTTGTCAGCGTGAACTGCCGCCCATTGTTCCGAGCGACTATATCGCCCGAAAGGACGAGATACGAAAAAATGCTGCGATAGCAATGGGGATAATCGACGCTGATGAAAACTTGATATTTATTCGTCAGCGGGCTGAAAGCCTTTCGGACAAGCAAATGAAACGGCTTTGTGTTCCGGCTGTCATAGGTTACGCAGAGAACCTCCGTTCGGCGATCAAGAACGATGACCTTATTACCATGCGCCGTTACGAACACTATCAGCACTACCTTGACAGCTTTTCCGATCTTGTCCGCCGCCTTAACTCCGAAAGCGAACTCGCTCAGACAGACGAACTTGACATTGAGGAAGATGATGAACTTGAGGACGAGCTTTCGATATAGAAATGTACCGGAAACGCCTACGGCTTATTCCGCAGTTGAGCATTTCCCTGCTTTTTTAGGCGATCTGCACAGGGATATTTTCAAATGTTTGTGAATGATTTTATGCGTAAACTAATTGACAAAACTGTAAATATATGGTATCATATTGTTGACAGGAAAACTACATATCCGACAAGGAGGAACAAACTATGACAAAGACAACAAAAATAATCATCGCAATAACAGCAGCTCTTTCAATCGCTGCTGCGGCGACAATTATAATACTTAACCGCAGGAGTGACGCTGATCTGCTAAACGACAAACTCATGCAGACCTCCGAGATAATTCACGAAATAACCGAAACAGAAGATACCCCTGCGGTAACGATAAGCAGCCATAGCAGCGAGGGCGAGCCTATCTCGGTTGAGGAAACCGCCGAACCCGCTCCGGCACCTGATAGCTCCACCACAAGTGAAAGACCCGCAGATACGGCGACCACTCCCGCAAGCACCACTAATCCTGCCGATAAAACAAAACCCGCCGTGACCATAGTCACAAGCAAGCCGACAGATAACACTCCCGACGAGCCTGTCCGCACCGACCTCCCGAAAGTAACAGCAGCTCCCGAACACACCGGCACAGCGACCACAACAGACCGGAACCCTAGTGACGAGCCTGTTGAGAAACCTACCGACGAGAACGGCTTTCCGAAGAACCCGAACAGCGGCGATACCTACACGGACAGCAACGGAACGACATGGGTTTACAATGGTATCTTCCAACTCTGGTCCGAGTCCGGTCCGGTAATTGTTGATGAAATTCCCGACTTTGAATTAAGCGGTGAGAAATGGACGGATTGAGAATTTCCCTCTAATACACAGTAAGGCGTACAGAAATGTGCGCCTTTGCTTTTGCGAAAGGATAAATGATGAAACAGAAAAGAATTATTGCTGTTCTGTTGTCCCTTGCCGTTATGTTCCTTTTTACGAGCAGCGCATTTGCAGACGTGAATTTTGGTAATGATGACGGCTCGGGGTTTAAGCCCGGCACCGATGATAACGGGTGGGCGATACAAACGGACAGCGGCGGCAATGTGTGGGACGGTTATGGATATGACCTTGAAGGCTTACGCATAACTATCTACGACGCAGAGGACGAAACAAAGGTGTTCAACACGCTGGATATAACAGGCGAGCCAACTATTGCCGCAGTATCGGGAATGTGTTACTTTGCGGACGGAACGGAGCTTATACCCAAAACGACTTGGCTTTCGTCTGCGTATGTCGGAAACACATACAGCGCACTTGACAGTACCTCTATTGCGAAATATCGGCAGACGGTATCATCGAGAGTAAAATCTTCGGGATACCATGCTGAATATGTAGAGAGTTTAGCAAGCATTGATATTATATCCGAAAGCAATACCTCAAATTATGAGGCTATCAAGAGCTTTCTCGGCGACAGAGCATTTGTGGAAAACTGCTTGCAGACAATTTTTCCACGGCTGAAATATGAGGACTTTGCGGACGGAAAGTACAAGATAGCCTTTGAGCCTATTGCGTATTTTCGATATGACGGTCTGAACTGGGCGCTTACCGCAACGGAGTGTGCGCTTCTTAACCACTACGATAAAGTCACATACTCGGCAGCTTGGAACAGCACGAACAACCTCCGCGCATTGGTCGGAACGCTCACGCACTCGGAACTGCCGAGAGCCGCTTTTTTGCAGGCAACAGACCTCGGTGTATCTGTTTATTCACCCTCGGATAATGATTATTACAACGGTAACAGCAAGTACAATTCCGATGAATGTATTATAAGGTGTATGGGTATAGGAATTATCGGTGCAGAACCGCCGCCCGAAGAAGATTTACCCGATGGAGAAGAAATTGCCGAGTACCATACGGACACCTATGTCTATACCTCGTTTACTTTCTATAATAATAAGGACAAGGACTACTACGGCTATAAATTCTCCATCTACGACAGCGACGGTAATCTCCCGCTTATATCCAGCAAAGCGACCTATCTTGGCGACGGAGAATATGGCTCACCCTATACCGATACTTATATGATGCCTACAAGCTATGTTTCGGTGTATGAATGGGATGAGGCAGACGACAAATACAAGCTGGTAAAGCGCGTTAAGGACGGAGATACCGTGGGAACAGGCGCACGGGTAAACTACTTTGTCAAAAGCACAGCCGGCAGAACCCTCGCGTCCGGTACTGTCAATGTAAGTTGTCCCTCGCATGAGGAAGCTATGGGCTATTTCAAGTGGCATACTCCCACAACGGCGCAGGACGTTATCATCACGATAACCTCGCCCGACGGCGCTTTCAAAGACAAGGATAAACAGACCGTCAGCAGCATTGTCATAAATGCGAAGATAGCAAAGGTTGAAGAAAAGACGCCGCCCGACCCAAAGGTTACAGACGCACGCCCCTCCTGGTGGAAGAATTACGGTACAAGCTCCATTGAGAAGAACATTTCCTCTTATGCTCCGAAAGAAGATATAACCGAACTTTCATGGACAGAGTGGGTATATGATTGGGGGCAGGATAGCTGGTCAACCTCAACCGGCAGCTATGAATATTACGGCTGCTATTACGAATATCAGACAGCCACCGGACGATGGCGTGAGAAAAAAATACAGAGGGCAGTTTATATTGACGGAGCTTACGAGGTAACATACACCGTGCGGCTCTCCGCAGATATGACAGTATCTCCCTCTCCGTATTGCTACACGGCGACAGGCAGCGACGGTGCTTGGAAAATGAAATCCGGCTATGGGATAAACATATCCGTTACCACGGATGTTGACGGCGATATAAGCTACTGCACCAACGCTCAGAAGGTCAATGTTCTTTTCCCCGAATTCAATTTCAACAGGCAGAGTACCGCAAAATACAACCGCCTGCTTGAAAAAGTCGGCAGCGAATTTCAGTTTAAGGTTAATCCTTACAGCACTTACAATGACCGCACACATTTTACACCGATATGGTATCCCGACAACACACCGTACCGTATATATGCGGAGGTGTTTGACGTGTGGTGTCCTGCCGGTCAGTTGTCGATACGGCTTGTCGATGACAGCATACGAATAAAAGGAAATGTCTACGACGATTGGCATATAGCACCGACAAACCCGTAAGAACTACAATAAATATAGGCACGATTTTTGAGAAAGAATCGTGCCTTTTTCTGTTTATGGAGGGAAACAAAATGGCAGTTACAACAGGAAAGATATGCGATTTTTCATTCTATGTGTTAAGTCATGAGCCGGGTGGAACGCCTTCAACGATTTATGAGCCGTTTGCCGGAAAACTGTCGCTTGATGAAGCAATGGAGCTTTTCAAGGAGAGAAACGCCCACAGCCCCGAACACATACTCATTCTGCTCGGTGTTGATTACACCGTACACAAGGACGCTGCGCACCTTTATGGCGGGCGGTTCGGTGTTGGGGCAGTAGACCTCATCAAGCGCAGTAACGGCGAAATAAAGCTGCTCGAAGATTACAAGAGCGATGAGGTTTCCATGAACGAGGCGCTTATCTGCAATAACGCTGTCGGTAAGCTCACCAAATTTGTTGATGAACAGCGTAATCATACTGTCGTTAAGGAAACCGTTGTGACAGAGGAAACCATTGCAGAAGAAGCAGAATTATGAAACGAAACACAATAAACTGCCGCGAGGATATTGCAAAGTTTCCACAGCGGTTAAAAAGTGCGTTGAAACGGTTGATAAAGGACAATTCACATAAGCTGTTCCTATGCTGCTTGTTTGTGATTATTGGCACATTCGCCGCGCTGTTCCTTGCAAATCTTATCAACGACGCATTCACTCACCGGAGCCTTTCAGAGAGGAACTACCTCAATATATTTTCGCTGATAGACGGAGCGTTCTCCGCCGAACAGCCGCGGAAGCTGTTCTGGATATTTGAAACTATGGCGGCGTTAGTCTGCTTTGTCTACTTTTTTAGTTCTCTCAAACCCTATCAAGCGGAAATGTATCAAGTCACTCCGAAAATTGAGATACCTAAACCCTACGGACAAAAGCAGCATGGTTCTGCGTGGTTTATGCCCGATGAGGAAAAAGCAAGAATATTTCCCGACGTTGTGTTGTTTCTGGCAGACGATAAAATAAAGCGGCTGCTTGCGGAGGGTTTGCGGCGAGCGGAAGCTGTTGACAACGGACAGTATTACCATGCAAAGCCCATAGGCATAAAAGGCAATATCTTTGATGAGGCAGGTATAGTCCTCGGCAGAAATGCAACAGCGATCAAGGAGCAGATAAGCTGTATAACCGATGACGTTCACACAATGACTATCGGTTCGACAGGCTGCGGCAAAACACGAACGCTTGTTCTTCAAACATTGTGTGCGCTGGCTCTTGCCGGTGAAGGTATTGTGGTTTCCGACCCGAAGGGTGAGCTTTACCACTATATGCACACCTTCCTTGAAACGCTCGGTTATACCGTCTGCGTTATCGACTTTAATTCGCCGCGGAAATCTATGTGCTACAATCCCTTGCAGCCGATAATCGACGCGGTAAACAGAGGTGAAATCAACGAGGCAAGCGAAAAGGCATGGGATATGGTGAACATTCTTGTAGAAAAAAGCGAAAAGGGCGAGCCTATCTGGACTAACGGAGAAATGGCTATCATCGTTGCGTCCATTCTGGCAGTTGTCTACGATAACCAAGACCGCCCCGAATATCAGAACCTCACCAACGTGTACGAATTCATTAGCAATATGTCTGTTCCCGCGCAGGGAGAGAAAGAGATACAGTACAAAAAGTACCTCCGCAGTATCCCAGACAACCACCCTGCACGGCAAACGCTTGCTATCGCAAATGTCGCTCCCGATAAAACGGCAGCGTCCTTTTATACCTCTGCACTCACAACGCTCCGCCTGTTCACCAATCCGACCACATACCGAATTACATCAAAGTCAGATTTTGACCTTGCATCGTTCGGTACAAAGGCTAAAAGAGCATTGTTCTATGTTCTTCCCGATGAGCGTGAAACATTCTATCCTATCACCACAATACTTGTGGCACAGCAGTATGAATTGCTTGTTGTTGCTGCGAAGAAAACAGGAAACCGCCTGCGCTATCGTGTAAATTTCGTGCTGGACGAATTTGGTAACTTTTCAAAGATTGAAACTTTTGAAAAGAAACTTACGGTATCGCGCGGCTACGGCATAAGGTGGAATTTGTTTTTGCAGAGCTTTGCACAGCTTAAACTTGTGTACGGCGAGGAGGTTGCCAACATAGCAAAAGGAAACTGCCGCTATTGGATATATCTCCAAAGCACCGATATTGAAACCAACAAGGAACTTTCCGAGGCAATGGGAAAGTACACAACCCTAACCTATTCACTCGGCAGTTCCGCACAAAAGTATTCAAACCCGTCCAGCTCCGTGAATGTGTCGCTGATAGAGCGCAGCCTGCTTACTTCGGAGGAAATAATGAACGGTTTTGAACGCCCCTATTCGCTCGTTATCTCTAACAACTCTCCCGCCGTTATGGAGTCGCCGGATATTTCCAAATGGGCATTCAACGATATGCTCGGTCTGGGCGACAAAAAGCATAATCAGCGGCTTATCGAGCTTGATGAAAATGCAAGACCAAGCTATGACGGCGAGATTGAGATAAAACTATGGAAACCGTGGCTGGAATTAGCTGCAAAGACGCGTAAAGCTGTTAATGCGGAAAACGAAGGTCACAATTCTATGTTCTGAAAGGAGGGAAAAAGATGACAAGTAAGGTCAAGGGTATCATTTCCGCTGTTTCTGCGGCGGTCATGACAGCAGCGTTAAGCGTTACCGCTTTCGCAGAAGATGGCGGCGGTTTAGGCGGCTCTGTCGTTGCGACAGGCTTAAAAAATCTGCTGAATGACGCGTCAACTATTCTGCTGGGACTTGCCGCAGTAGTCGGCACGGTCTGCATTGTCTATTTCTGTATCAGGCGTTCTGCCGCAGACGAAATGGACAGGAAAAAGTGGGATAACCGCATTATTACCGCAGTAGTTTCCACTATCGGTGCGGTAGTAGCGACCTCTCTGCTTACGGTAATCACAGGTTACTTTGGAGGTGGTACATAATGTTACGCCTTTCGTGGATACCTCCCCCCCGACAAAATGTTCACCGCAGCCACATCTCGCAGCAAAGGAGGAACACATAATGAAGATAAGCTGCAATCCCGAAAAGGACATTAAGCTCTCGAACAATCCGAACGGCAGTCGTCTTGCTACTGTCAGCATTACCCTTGACAATTCGTTCGTTGTGAGAGGTCTTTCCGTGATGAACGGTTCAAAGGGCATTTTTGTCAATATGCCGAACGTGTCCTACACCGACCAGAACGGCGATAAGAAGTATGTTGATACGGCTTTCCCCACGACCAAAGAGATGCGCGACGAGATAAGCAATGTTGTAATCGGCGCTTACTCAACGCTCATGAAACAGCTCCGCGCAAATGCTAATTCAAACACCGCGGATAACACACAGGATTTCAACGCTCCGTCTTTCGACGAGCCTGAAAGATAAACTACTACAATTTTTGGAGGAACAAAACTATGATGAACAAGATCAACGCTATCAAGACTAAGGCAATCAACAAGGCAGTTATGGCTGTTGCGGCAGCAAAGAACAAGATTGAGGAAACCCGTGGCTCCGTTTCCGAACACGCTATCGTTATCATTATCGGCGTCGTTCTCGGCGGCATTCTGCTGGTAGGACTTATCGCTCTGATGAACAATGTTATCATGCCCTCTACCGAGGACAAGGTAACGTCTATGTTCAACATGGGCTGATAACCCCGCTCCTATCCAATCCGCATAAAGCGAGCCGCGGAGATGTGCCGCCCCGGTCATTTCCGCCGAGCGATTTTCCCCGCGGCTCTTGCTTTGGAAAGGAAAAACGCTATGGTATTTATCATTATAACGCTTGTCGTTGCGCTCATAACGGGAATAGTGTCCACTTTCATGAACGAGCTGCTGCTTGACGGTCTGTATGACATTGTTTTTCACGCAGACGATATGATGACGCAATGCACGGGTGTTAATTTCTTTTCAACCGTATCGGATATGGCGTTTTCGCTGGCGTTATCGCTTATGGTTCTGAAATTCCTGAAGAAAGGCTTTGACCTGTATGTGCTATGGACGGACGGAAATCCCGACACCGACCCTACAATGCTGCTGGTGAATTTCGTTAAGGCTGTCGCGACTGCACTAATGTTCCGCTGGATATACGATATTTTCGTAGATGTCTGCGACAGCGTTACCACAGCGATTTTAACGCAGCTAGGTGCGGAAACTAACTACACGGCGACCGTGCTCACAGGTATAGCCTCGCTGGGAATTGTCCCCGTCCTTGCCTGCCTTGTTTTCTTCATCTTCTATCTGATATTGCTGTTTCAGTTTATGTCAAGGGGTGTTGAAATGCAGGTAATGGTGGCGGGTATTCCGCTTGCGTGTTTAGGTCTGCTTGAAAACGACAAGGGCATATTCCGAAACTATGTCACGCAGTTTGTACGGGCGTTTGTGACTACAATCGTTCAGATAATGCTGCTGAAGATAGGACTTGCATTCCTGCTGTCGTCCAATGTGATAGACATAACCAACATTCCATGGGGAATAGCTTGTATGTTTGCGGCTACTACCGCTCCTCGCATTCTTCGGGAATTCCTTGTCCCCACAGGCGGCGGAACGGCAGGAAACACATTCTTCCAGACCGTGAGAGTCGCACAAATGGTGCGCGGAGCGATAAAGTGAGGGACAGTATGGACACATCACAGATAGACCAGCTCAGCAGCTATCTTCAGATAGCAATAAACAGCGGACTAGCCATGCGAGCCATATACATTTTTCTGAAACTCACGCACGAATCAGACGAGGCTCCGCAGTACAAAAAACGCTTGAAAAATACGGTTTTTTTCGCAGTGATCGCACAGCTCCCGTTTGTTATCGAGAGCATTATCGTCAGCTATCTTACATGAAAGGCGGTGCAGTATGGAAACCGAAAACCGCAGAAAGCTATACATTCCCTACGGACTTAACATAGAGCCGGAATACTTTGTCGGCTTTGGCAGGACGGAGCTTAAACAATGCTTTATCGGAATTGCCTGCATAGGCGTTGTCGCGGCTCTGCTTATGCTTATCACGGGAAATCTTGCGGCGCTTGTTTTCACAATGATGATAGGCGCAGCCGGCAGCATTATGATGACCCGCAAAGACCCCATAACCCGCCTTTCCGTTGTGGGGCAGGTAAAGAATATGGTGCGCTTTGCACGTTCGCAGCGGCGATACCGATATGTGTACAAATCAGCATGGTTTTAACAATATCGGTAATTCTCGCAATATACCTCGTCCATATTTCCGCAGAGGACATACGCACCCGCGAGATAAGCAATTTTGCTCCGTTTATAATCATTGCAGCAAGCCCGTTTCTGAACGAATTATCCTTTTCGGAAAGAATAACAGGCTTGCTCGCTTTGTTTGTAACGCTGTTCGCCGCAAATCTTATCGCGGATATAGGCATGGGCGATGTTAAGCTATGCGCGGCGCTAGGCTTTGCGCTCGGCGCTGTCCCCGAATTTATCGCAGTATTGCTTGCGCTGATTTCAGCAAAGCTGTACGGATACATCAAAAAAGAACATGAACTGCCGCTTGCGCCGTTTATCTGCGCTGCTAATGCGGCGGTTTTTCTATCGGAGGTTTTTCTCAATGCTTAAAAACAGAACACTTATCGGCATAATTCTCATTGTGCTTGCAATTATCCTCTGTTTCGGCATAACGCCGCTGTTCTCCGTCGTGCTTGAACAGAAAACAACCGTTATCCGACTCAAAGAGGACATTCCTCAGGGAGTGCAGATACAGCCGTCTATGCTCACTGCTGTCGAGGTAGGCACTCTCAATCTTCCCTCAGATACCATCACCGACCACGAACAGATAGTCGGAAAGTACACAGTATCCGCCATGTTCGCCGACGACACGTTCTCCCCAAACAAGCTGTCGGATACCATTGACACCTCGGATACTCTGCTCCGTCAGCTTGGAGTGAACGAAACAGCTATGTCGGTTACGGTGCGCAGTTTTGCGAACGGTCTTTCCGGCAAGCTCCAAACGGGCGATGTTATTCAGATAATCTCTGTCAACGAGGACAATGACGATGAGGCTGTAATCTACGATGAATTACAGTATATCGAGGTTTTAGCGACTACCGCGGACAACGGCTCGGACGATACCTACAATGCAGACCGGGTAAATGCTGCCGAGGACGATGATGAGGAACAGGCGCTTTATGCAACGATAACCGTAATATGTCAGGACCGCGCACAGGCGCTTAAACTTGCCGAGTGCGAAAACACCACGCTCCATGCCGTCTTTGTCTGCCGCGGCGACAGCGAACACAAAGCCGAATACCTTGCCGCCCAGCGCGAACTGCTCGGCGTAGTTGACGAGGAAACAGCCGAGGCGGTTTACGATACCGCCGAAAGCTATGACGAAACCGCAGAGAGCGAGGTGGAATAAATGGGTAAGATTTTTTCTATTTACGGCAGCTCCGGCGCATACAAGACTACCACCTCGCTTGCCCTTGCGCACAACATCTCTCAGCTTGAACCGAAAGCGGATATAATCGTTGTCGGGATTGATGTCACAAAACCGCTAATACCCATTGTCGCGCCGCACCAAAGCAAGTTTGAAGGCTCTCTCGGAAAGTGTCTGTCCGATGTATCGTTTGAGGAAACCGACCTGCGCCGCAACCTGCTCCCCGTCACCGACAGGATAATGGTGCTTGGTTACAATATCCGCGAGAATGAAAACTCTTTCCCGCCGCCCGATGATACGCGCCTTTCGCAGATTTTCTCCTATCTCCGCAGCAGCGCCGACTATGTGATAATTGATTGTATGTCAACCGTTATCACCTCGAAAATGACGGCATGGTCTATCATGTCCGCGACAAAGACCGTTGAGCTTTTCACCGCGGACATAAACGGACTTGTGTTTGACGGCTCACAGGAGCCTGTTTTACAGAGTGAGCAGTATCAGTACAAGCACTTTATCCGCGCCCTTGCGCTGGGAAATTCGTTCAAGCAGGACATTGCCGCTATGCGTAATGCCCTCGGCAGAATATCCGGCGAGATACCTTTCAGCACCCACGCCGCCGAGGCGTTCAATCAGGCGGCTATCCTCCGAAACGGAGTGTCGGACAGCGCATACAACCACGCAATAAACAAGCTTGCAAAATCGCTTATCGGAGGTAAGAAGTAATGCTCAGTTTTTTCAAGAAAAAGACCGTGGATACCGAAAGCGAATACGCGGAGGTAAAGGAAGCTGCGGAAACAAAATTCCGCAAGAAAAAGGACAAGTCCGATTTTTCCGAGGTAGCCGATAAAAGCGTAAAGGAAATAGAACGCTCCTACATTCCTTTCGACACCCTTCTTTCCCGCGTACAGCAGCACATGGCGGAGAATTACGCCGTTGAGCTTTACGCCGCGGACAAAAAGGACATGATGAAGCGCCTTATAAAGCAGTACATGAAGGACAACAACTACTATGTCCCGAATATGACGCTGGGCGAGGTCGCAGACAAGCTCTACATAGAAATGGCGGAGTATTCTATCCTCACCCCTTGGCTGCTCCGCAAGGATATTGAAGAAATCAACATCAACGGCTGGGACGATGTGGAGATAATTCCCGCAAAGGGCGCACGTTTCAAGGCGGAGCATTTCAAGGACGCAGGACATCTTGTGGACGTGCTGAAACGTCTGCTGCACCATAATCACATCACTTGGGACAGCTCAAAGCCTATCGCAACAGGATTTCTCGGCTCAAATATCCGTGTTACCGCAGGATATACGGATATTTGCGACAATGCCCGCGGTGCCTGCGCGTCTATACGTATCGTCAACCCCTCAAAGATAACCCGCGAGCAGTTTATCGAGTCTGGCATGGTCAGCGAGGAGGAATACGATTTTCTTGTGACCTGCTTTATTCATGGCGTTTCGCAGTGCTATGCCGGTGAAACAGGCTCAGGAAAGACCACTATTATGGCGGATATAATGTCAAACTACCCGAACAACAAGCGCCTGATTACGCTTGAAAAATCCGTGAGAGAATTTGACCTTGTAAAGCGGGACGAAAACGGCAATGTTATCAACGACGTTCTCCACCTCGTCACAAAGGAAACAGACGACCCGTCAAAGGACGTTACCCTTGCGAAGCTGCTCACAATGTGCCTTACCATGCACCCAAACTCGATTTGCGTAGCCGAGATGAAAAACGAGGAGGCGTGGCAGGCGCAGGAGGCGGCAAGAACGGGACACACCGTACTTACCACAACACACGCTTCTTCTACCAACCAGATATACACCCGTCTTGCAACGCTCTGTTTACAGGCGTATTCTCTGCCGCTTGATACTATCCTTTCGCTTGTTACCGAGGCTTTTCCTATCGGAATATACCTCAAACAGCTTGATGACGGCTCCCGTCACATAATGGAAATAGCGGAATGTATTCAGGGTGAGAAAGGAAAGTACGAAACCCGCACCCTTTATCGTTACGATATTATTGACGAGGTGCGTAACCCGGACGGAACGGCGAGAATAATCGGCAAGCACGTCAAGGTCAATCCGCCCACCGA
The DNA here is from genome assembly GCA_934448295.1 of uncultured Oscillospiraceae bacterium. Taxonomy (GTDB): domain Bacteria; phylum Bacillota; class Clostridia; order Oscillospirales; family Ruminococcaceae; genus CAG-115. Next base: position 215,159 of record CAKSEY010000003.1, on the reverse strand, counting down.
AAACTTTATGAAGCGCCTGCGCGACAACGGCGTACCGAAGGACAAGCTTGAAATATACGGGAGGGTATAACTATGAAGGTGATTTATCTGCTTGCGGCGCTGCTGCTTTCCGCCGCCGTAGTCATTCTTCTCGGACTTTCTCCGCAGAGGATAACAGATGATATTATGTCGCTGCTCCACCGTGACCGCAGCCTTAAATACAAGGTACTTGTGACGCAGGGCAAGATAAAAAAGTCGCGTATGCAGCGCATGATCGACAACATCACGAACGCTCTTGCGGCAACGCATTCCGAAAACAAGTTTTCTCTGCTTATCACCGCGGCGGTTGTCGGCGGTGTTGTTGGAGTGCTGCTTGGTGCGTTGTTCAACAATCTTCTCATTTCAGTAGTGCTTATTGCCGCAGCTTTTGTTATACCGTATGTGTATGTTAAGCTGCTCCTTTCCAGCTACAAGGCTCATATCGCGGAGGAACTTGAAACAGCGTTGTCCATCATCACAACGAATTACATATCAAACGGCGATATAGCCTATGCGGTAAGACAATCCATTGACCACATCAACCCTCCTGTACAGTACGCTTTCATCAACTTTCTCACCCGTGTGGATATGATTTCCTCCAATGTCAAACTTGCTATCGAGCAGCTCAAGGACGAGATTGACAACGAAATTTTCCACGAATGGTGCGATACGCTGATAGAGTGCCAGGATAATTCCGAACAGAAATTCTCACTCCAGCCTTTGGCGGCGCGTCTTTCGGATATTCGCATAGTTAATGCGGAACTGAAAAACATGATAATGCAGCCGCGCAAAGAGGTGTTCACCATGATAGGGCTTGTCCTTGCGAATTATCCGCTGATTTTTTTCCTCAACGCGGACTGGTTTGCTGTTCTCACAGAAACGCTTGCCGGTCAGATAGTGAATTGCGTAGTAGCTGTTACGGTCATTATAGTTATTGCACTCACATACAAGTACACCCAGCCCATTGAATATAAGAGGTGATCTGATTGAGCTTAATTGACATTTCTCTGAAAGCTATGGTGCTTGCCGCCTGTCTGCTTTTTGCAGGAGGTGCGTATTCATTTGCGCTTGTTCTGCTTAAAGTGCCGTCCTCAAAGACAACGGCGGCGATAAGAGCGATTGGACCCCGCAACCGTCCCGCACCGGACGGGCTTTCGCAAATGTACACCAACACGGCGCTGTTTGTGTCAAAACTGCTGCCAATGTCGGATATACGGCAAAAGCAGTTAGAGGCTAATCTGAAAATAGCGCACATATCCATGTCGCCGCAGCTTTATGAGGCAAGAGCTATCGTCAAAGCAGGCGCATACGCTCTGCTTGGAATACCCGTGTATATTCTCGGCGCACTTGTCGCGTCTATGATAGACAATCCGTATGTTCAGGCTGTTCCGGTGATATTTGCTCTGCTCATGGTAGCCCTCGGCATTTTGCAGTACACAAACGCACAGGAAAAAATCTCTGAGGCTATCAAAATGAAGCGCGAGCAGATAGACACCGACCTTCCGCGCTTTGTCGGCGCGATAGCGCAGGAGATAAAAACCGACCACAATGTCCTCTCCATTCTTGAAAAGCACAAGGACACATTCTCACCGTATTTCCGCGAGGAATTAGAGATAACCATAGCTGATATGCGTTCTTCAAATTGGGAGGCTGCTATCACCAGATTTGAGGGAAGAATAGGCTCTACTCAGCTTTCCGAGGTAACAAGAGGACTTATCGAAATGGCGCGTGGCTCGGATACGCACGTCTACTGGGAAACGCTCATATATCGTTTTTCCGAATACCAAAAGCAGATACTCCGCAACTTTGCGCTGAAGATACCGCCGAAAATCAACAGGCTGTCAATGGTTCTGCTGTTCGTAATGCTGCTCCTCTATGTTGTCGTTCTCGGAACAACCATGTTTGACAGCTTTGGTACGCTGTTCAGCTTTTAAGGAGGTGCGTATGCGTAAGTACATAAAACGGCTTGCTGAAAAGAAAGGCAGTACCTATATCGGCGTTACGATTTTCGTGATGATAATGGTAATGATGCTGATGTTCATAATCACCGTTGCGCCCGTGTTCCTCACAAAAATGACGCTGAATAACTATGCGAACGAGCTTTGCCGTGAAGCGGAGATAGCCGGCAGAGTAGGCAGCGAAACCACAGCACGGCTTGAACGGCTCAATGAAGCCAGCGGACTTGACCCCACAGTTGTATGGTCGAAGAACGGCAAAATACAGATAGGCGACGCATTCACGGTTACGGTATCTACGCAGGTGGATATGTCGTTCTTTGTTTTCGCGGGTAATCCTGTCACTATATCCTCAAGTGCAAACGGTATCTCGGAGGTGTACTGGAAAAATGCTTAAAAGGTTACGCTCCAACAAGGGCTTTTCTACGGTCATGACCTCGGTTATTGTTATCGTTGTAATGCTGCTTGCCTTTGGTATTTTTGAGGTTATCCGCATAAATATCGAGGCGGCAGCAATTCGCGATAAGTATGAGGACGCTATCATTCATGTTTCGGTGTCAAATTATGCGAAACTATATCAGAATGTGCGCGAGGGACAGGCAGCAAGCTATTCTAACACAGGCGGCTATGTGTGGCGTGAATCACATACCGCGACTAAAGCGCAAATCATGCAGTATATGAATAATGCCATGTCCAACGGCGAAATAGCACAATGCACGATAAAGAACATTACCTTTTCAGTAACCCCGGCTCCCCGCGCTCCCGGCGACACAAGCACAGCCGAGAAATTTTCCGTTGAGGGAACGATAGAGGTTGAGATACCCTATGATTTTGCATGGTCAAACCTTGCCCCAATGCGCTATACGCTGGAGGTAAAGTCGGAATGGAAAGCAAAGTTTTAATGAATAAGAAACCGCCCCGAATACTCGGAGCGGATAGCCTTATCTGCAATAGAGGTTGAATTTTTCGGGGATAGTCGGGTCGGTTTTCAGCATATAAAGCATTCTTCTTGCTGTTCCGGACGGAGTGTTTGTGCCGCTTTCCCAAGCCTCTACGGTCTTTACGGAAACACCCATGACAGCGGCAAAAATAACCTGCGTCATGTTTAGGGAGTTTCTTATGCTCTTCACCTCGTCGGGATCAATGTCGGGAATAGGAGCAACGGAAATCGTTGCAGTACGAGCCTTGACATTGCCTTTTTCGTACTCAACGGCTTCATTAAGACCCTGCATAATGCTTTCATAAACACTCATGGATCATTCTCCTTTCAACTGTTTGTCCAGGAACTCAATCACTCGTTTGATATTGTTCCTTTCGGCTTGTGATAGATTTTCCTTTTCGTTCTTTTGATAAACGGTTATCAGGTAGATTTTCTCATAGACAACAAAATCAACATAGGCAACTCGTGCGCTGCCGCTTTTTCCTCTGTTTTCAAAGGCAAAGCGCAGCTTTCGCAGCCCACCGGTACCTTGAATTACATCGCCTTTTTGTGGGTTTTCAAGCAATTCAAGCTGCAATCTGTTTAAATCCTTGTCTGTAAGCCCAAGATTTGCCCATTGCTTATCAAATTCGGGGAGCATAACAAATGTTCTTGTCAATAGCATTCCCTCCTTTGATATTATTATACCCTATTTAATAGGGTTTGTCAAGAGGTTCTAAAATAATTATATGGAGGTGCAGAGCCAATGGTGAATAGACTTCACCTAATAAATATCAAGTCTTTAACTGCTGTTATCGGAATTGAGAAGGAGAACATCAATGAGCCAAAATAAACCAACCCTTATATTACTGAATGTTGCAGACCGAACGGAATACATCGTCTGTCCGCCTTCAATCTCACCGGAAAATGTGGTGCGGCTAATCGACGAATACAGTAAGCTGGAGAGCTTTTGCGAAGCGGAGCAGCTCTTTCTCATGGATATTGAGAAGATGGGCGCACACACATCGTATGATGACTACACCGCCGCCAAGAACGCTGAAAACTACCTTGCTTTCGAGGTCGATTTTCTGTTCCGTAGAATTACTGCCGCAGATAGCACATCTAACGAGATACAGACGCACTCATTTTCGTTCAATTACATTGATTTGTTTATCCGCACGAATATGGGCAGGGAAACAACGCCCGACGGCGCAAGTATGGGCAGCATAATGCTTTTTAACGAACCCGAACTTGAATACCGCGAGGTTTTCTTTATCGACTATGAAAAGAACGAGGTGCGCTGGATGTACTACAATTCCGACAGCACCTCAAACGGTCAGATAGTGACCAATCATCTGGATTTTGAGGATATTGTGGATATTGCTCAGACCTATTCAAGAGATTATGATTTTTTCAATCACCTTCAGAGCAGCTGCCGCCAATACCTTGCCGACCGCGGAACAGAATGTTTTGAGGCGGCGGTAAATGATTTTCTCAAACCCGCCGCCGTGTGCGTTGCAGACGAATATGCTATGAAACTGCTCACAAAAGCAGCCCGGCGCGGACTCGGACTTGATAAAACCACCTGGGACTTTACCAATGACCGCCGCATAATGAGAGATTTTCTGCGTAAAGACCGCAGGGAATTTCTTCAGCTACACTCTTACCTCAACGAACAGGACTACACCGCTGCACTGGTAAATACTCTGAATATTTCCCATCCCATCACATTCACACGCCTTGAATTGTCACAGGGGAATGAAACAGAGGTATTCTTTGAGGGCAGCTATTGCAACTGTGAGGAATATCTCAAAAACAGCGACAGAGCTGATGAATACATCTACTGCCACAATCAGAGCGACACGGTTGATGTGGAGTATGAATACTACCATTTTGCTCCGACAGGTATCACGGGCGAAACCGAAAATGCCACCGAAGAGCAGCTTGAGCATATTTCTCATTTCTGGGACGAGATAGAGAATGTAGGCGAGCTTACTCCGCTTGATAGCGGCAGTTTTTCTGTTGAACGCTCCTCGTTTCTCGGTTTAGATGAAGAAAGCTACTGCGGTGATGACGATTACGATTGGGAGGACAACGAATTACTATGACATACAGCGTTTCTAAGGTGATTTCTCTCATAAATCGCATGATTGCCGAAAAAGGAACGAAAGATTTTCCTGCGGAGTTTTACGAAGGCACAAACACATACGATTTTGTTAAGCATTGCACCAGAGATAGCAGGCTTGACAGAGAGCTTGTAAACACATATCACCCATATTTTCAGAAAGATTGTTTATACAACATTCTTGTCCAATGGTGCGATATGGGGAATGAAACCGCGAACGATCTTCTGAACGAAAACAACCGCACTACCAACACTATTACTCTCATTTCGTTGATTGAGAACGGAAAAAAGTTGTATTTCCGCTGTGATGAACTGGACACGGCTGATGCACTTATGCTGTTTCATACCGACAGCCTTGCTGAAACATTATCCAAATCGGCGCTGTTTATCCCTCAAACAGATTATATCGACAATATGATAAGCTCTGAAAATGTGCTTGAAATTGAGTTTAATGCGGACAGGCGTTCCGTAGCTGTTATGAATTATTTCAGCGGCGGCGAGGTGAAAGAACAGCGAACATCATTCCCCTTTGACCGTATTCCCGCTGCCTATGACCATTACATCAACACCCGATATGAGCCTATCAGCATAAACGGAGAGAGTGTTATTCTTCCGGACGGACTTGAAGGTGAATGGCGAGTAGTTGACGGAAGGCAGCTCCTTTCCGACAATCCGCAGTACCTTGTGGAGAGCGTAAACTACGGGCTTTCGCCCGACATGAAATATGCCATTGTAGACGGAAACGGTCAGCTTATTATGGATAATGTGGATAGTATTGACGCAGCTCAAGGGCAAACCACAGAAAGCAATCCCGTTCGTATCAAGACCAGCCTTGCCGGAGAACTATGGAGAGAGAACAAAGGCTCTGTCTTTTTAGGTGATTATAACCCCGCAGACGTTCTTGATTTATGCAGCTCGCCGGATTATACGCTTAAAGCATATCCGTCAGCGATATGGGCGCATTTATCCATGCAGAACGAGCAGACTGATGAAAACGAGATTGAACCTTAATTCAGAAAGGAACAAAGCCTATGCAGATAGCAATTTCCCTTATTGTGCTGGCGCTTTGCGGCGGCTTTCTCTGGTGGTTTCGCAAAAACGAAACTGCCGGAAAAACAAAGGCGAATGATGAAGAAGAAAGGGAGAAAGCCGCAAAAGCCACAGCGCAGGAGTTTATTAATGCCCGAACACTAGGAGAAAAATGCCTTTACACTATTGACGATATGATTATCGCAGCCGTACAGATCGAAGGTCTGTCAATCGAGCTGTTTTCAAACGCGGAGCAGGAGGTTATAAAGCGAAATCTCTCATCTCGCTTGTCCTCTGTAAAATACCCATACAAGTATATCGCGGTATCCCGTCCTGTTGATATATCCCGCGCCCTCCGCGATTATGAACAGCTGAAAAACGATGCTGCCGGCGGCAGGCGAAAGCTGATAAAAGCAGAAATGGACGAGCTTGCGGGAATGGTAATGTCAGGTGAAACGCTGGAACGTCAGTATTACATCATCATCTGGGAAAGCACCAAGCGCGAGGACGAGCGCAGTATCGTTGCAAGAGCCGGGGAACTTGCCAAGATATACAACGAAAACCGCATTAAAGCAAGCGTTGTTGACAGCCGCGGTCTGGTTCGTCTTTGCAACCTTGTGAACATTCCCGCTTATGCTCACCTTGAAAACACAGACGTTGACGAGAAGATTTCCGTGCTGAAAGCAAGATGAAAGGACACCCTATGAAACAGAACGAATTTGAAGAATTACAGATAAACACCGCTTTGCAGGCGGCGATAACACCTGTTGGTCTGGAATTTAACTGCAACGATTTTATGCTCGGCGAGTATTTCTGCCGTGTCTATACGGTTATCAGCTATCCGTCCAATCCCGATTATGGCTGGTACTCAAAGCTCACCAATCTTCCCGGTACCATCGTTGCTATAAACTATGAACCAATCGACAACGGCTTACTGCTCGCCAATATGTCAAAGAACATAACCACCCAGCGCGGTATTCAGCTATCAACGAAAGACTCCCTTGAACGCCAGAGAGCAGAAAAGTCCGCTGATGACCAGGAGAACGCCATGCGGCAGATGGATCAGAACAACGAAACTATGGGCGTATGGAATACCACAATTATGGTTATCTCAAATGACGAGGAGGATTTCCGGGAACGCTGTACGCGAGTAGTGTCCCTTGCGAACACCGTGGGCTGCCGCCTGCGCGTACTTGCTAACCTCCAAAAAGAGGGCTATCAGCATATCAGCCCCACCTATCCGCAGAACAAGGAAATAAACGAGATTTCCCGTCGAGCGTTTCCGCTTTCCACTTTTGTCGGCGGATTTCCATTTGCTGCGTCCGGCTTTAATGACGGCAGCGGCTACTATCTCGGAAAGGACAGCGGCGGCGGTATAATTCTTTTAGACCTTTGGAAGCGCGAAAAGAGCCGCACCAACAGCAACATAACCATTATCGGCGGCACAGGAACGGGTAAATCTACTGCGACAAAGCACATTGTTGCCAGCGAATACGCTCACGGCACAAAAATCATAATCATCGACCCCGAAGGTGAATACAAGGATATGTGCCGCGGTGAATTCTTTGACGGTGATTGGATAGACGTTGCCGGAGGGCGCGGCGGTCTAATCAATCCGTTGCAGGTGCGCCCTGCGCCAAAGGACGAGGACGATAAGAACACCTCGGATAACGACGGAATAGGCGATTTGGCAATTCACCTTAAAACCCTTGAAACTTTCTTCCAGCTATACATACCGTCAATGGACGATAGATTACGCGCTTTGCTTAACAAGACCATTGTCGAGCTATACGCACGGTACGGAATTACATGGAATACAGATGTTCGCGGATTAAAGAACGAGCAGTTCCCAACCATAGGCGACCTTTACCGCCTGATTGAGAGCAAGTGCGGCAAGGACAGCAATTCTCCTTATTATGAGGACTTGAAAACCTATCTGGAGTCTGCCGCAAACGGCGCAGACCATGGGTTGTGGAACGGACACACTACCATTTCTCCGCACAGCTCCTTCGTGGTGCTGGATACAAAGTCGCTGGTGCAAATGTCCGGCTCCGTTCTTGCCGCACAGTATTTCAATGTGCTTTCATGGTGCTGGGAGCAAATCACACGCGACCCCACCGAGCGCATTATGCTTGTTGCAGACGAATGCTGGACTATGATAGACCCGAACGTACCTCAATCCCTTGAATTTCTGCGTAATGCTGAAAAAAGAGCAAGAAAGTACGAAGGCAGCATTGTTGTTGCAACACAATCAATCACCGATTTCCTTGACCCGCAGATAAGACTTTACGGACAGGCGGTTCTTGATTTGCCGTCATTCAAGCTGCTGTTCGGAGTTGACGGCGACAGCCTGCGCGAAACAAAAGAGGTATTTGCGCTTAATGAGGCACAGTATGAGTTGCTCGCCGCAAAACAGCGCGGAATTGCTCTGATGAAAGTCGGTTCGCAGGCGGTCAAGGTCAAGTTTGAGTTTTCGGACGAAAGGCTTGCGATTTTCGGAAAGGGCGGCGGAAGATGATTTCCTTACCCGTAATCATTACAGCAATACCCGTTACCTTTGCGATTTTGCTGCTCATTCTGCCGGAAATATGACGGAGGTGTATTATGGCGGTCAACCCGAAACTAATTGCCGTTATTGCCGAGTCCCTATCCAGCGAACAGGGGCGCAATACTGTTCTGAAAATTATCATGGTAGTTATCGGTCTGATTATGATGATATTCACGGCATTTGCCGGCTTTATAAGCGGTCTGCTGGATATTATTCAGACAACCGACCTGCAAAACCATTGGAGATATATCAGGACTTGTATCAGCGAGGTTTTTGACGGAATGAACGCTGAAATTGACGGAGATATAAAGCGCGAGGTCTATGATTTCATGCCCGATTTCTCCGTTAATCTGTCAAAGGCGGCTATCAACAGCGGCTTTGACGGCAGTACCCTAATTCTCTACGACAGCGAGGAAATAGCGCAGGCACAATCGGTCATGGAAACCTATGCCGCTGCTCTCCGAGCAATAAGCTCACAGAGCGAATTTGACGAATACATAGCCGATTTCAGTTCGGATATGGACTATTCCGATATAACAAAGCCGCAATTTTCAGATGATACGGGAATAGAGCGTATCAGCGGATATGAGGACAGCGTGAAATCTTTTCTGTACTGCCGTGCTATGGAGAGTATGCCGCAGTATGAGTACCTCTACGATGAAACCACTACCGAGGACGGGAAGGCTTGCACCGTCCAAACACTTAATGTGACCGACAGCACCGGCAGCACGCAGACAGTTGAGTACACCTGTATCGGCGGCGGCACTATCTATCTGCCGCGGTTCCTTGCTATGTACAATGTCCGCCAATGCCGGGAGTTTCTCGTAAATATGAACGAGCAGAGTGCCGCAGAAGAAAGCCTTGACGCGCAGCTTGCCGAGGCGATAGGTAACATTCCTGAAACCGCCGAGGCTGCCGAGGAATATCTTCATTCAACCTGGCAGGGGCTAACAGACGGCAGCGGAGCGATTAAGCTGAATGTGTTTGAAACCTCAAACCTTATTTCGCTGCTTGAAGATACCGTATATGACGGACAGATTTCGATAACCGCCGAGCGCACAAACAACAAGCTAAGTATCACGCTGGAATGTCCTGCAAACGATATGTGGGCGGAGATTTTCGGCATAGATGAGAGTTTCGACCAATATGTTGAGGACTCCCAGAACGCTATCGAGCTTGCTCTGCGTGACGCAGACATTCCGGAAGATGAATGGACGCTGAGCCTTGACAATATGGTGCAGGCAGCGTTATTTGTTTACTTTGAAGGTTTCTTTGAGCTGCCCGTTGACAGTTCCGCCCTAAAATCCGGTACAAACGGCATACTCAATCAATGCGGCGAGGTAAGCAAAATACACAAATACAATTATGGCAGAGTATCGCACGACCTGCCGGAGGAAGGCATAACCTTGTGGCTGAACGAGAGCGTACCTGTCTACGCTAATCTGCTTGATTGTGGCAATTCTATTCAGTTTGCCTACATTTATGACGTGTGGGATATGGAGAACGGCGGTCATGCTGCAAGCGCAGATATAACGAGTAATGTTCTGAATTACAGCGCGGTTACTATTGCCTATGTCATTGATACAGAGCATTTTGAAAAGGACTACGGCTTTCCGTTTCCGAGCGTTGACGGACTTACCGATAACGGCACAGTGACGCTGTTTGTTGAATACTCCTGCCTTGCCAGCCTTGACGGTATTTCCGAGGAGTACGATATAGGAGAGGATATGCTGCTCCGCAGCGACGGCAGTTTTCGTGTGGGCTACGCACACAACGGAACAGCCGACAGCACACGCGACTTTATTACGGGGACAAATACTTGGTATCATGCTTTTCCGGCAGGAGAAACCATTCCGCATGTCAGCATAAAGGTGAGCATAATGAGCGGTGAGGTATCGCAGCCGCAATATTCAGAGCCGCACTACTACCGCGGACTTTCTGTCGCAGATTTAGGTGTTGAAGTCAATCCGCGATTGTGGTTCAAGGGTTTTAGGACGGGTATGTCTGATGAGCTTTTTGCGACTATTTCGGCGGTGCAGCCGTAAAACAGGAAACGCCCCGTCGGGTGACGGGGCATTCAATCGGTATTATAATTTCATCTGCTCGACTTATGGAAAGTTGTTTATTTCTTTACAATTTTCCATTCCTCTCCATCGATTATGTATTGGAACTCAGACAGATTTTCATCAAGCATTACACTTAGTAAATCATAAAAATCATTCACAAGATTTACTGTTGGCAATTCTGCTTTTTTGATCCAATACATTTCCCCCTCATCTGAGCTTCTTAACTCCCCTTTAAACTGATTTGTTTCGAAAAGAAATACAATATATCTGCCGCCTTCTATCGGAAATTGTTTAACACCGCATAAGTGAGGGTTTATTATAGTCAAACCTGTTTCTTCTTTCATCTCCCTTATAACTGCATCAACGATAGACTCTCCTGGTTCAATATGCCCTCCGGGAAGTGTAAACCCTTTCCAATCATTTTTTATCCTATTCTGTAATAAGTATTCTCCATCTTTATGAATTAAACATAAGACTGTAAGCTCAACATTTTCTGTTCGCATTGATTTTCCCCCTACTTCTTTATTGACAACTTCCGATAAATCGGTTAGTTTTCTATTTGATTATATCACAATATCCATACCCTGTCAACAAGGAGACCAATATGACACCCAAAATCATCTTCAAGCAGCGCGACCGTCCTGCAAGAGCAAAACATCCATACGCAGCCGTAAGAAATGCGGAACACCTGCGGTACATAGGAGAGCGCGACGGTGTTGCGAAAACCGAAACCGAAGAACATCTCCGCTACCTCGGCAATCGTCCGGGTGCTGCGGTCAATGCCGACACCGGAAACGGCTTGTTCGGCTATATCAATAACGAGTATTACCCCAGCTATTCAATGGAGGCGGCACAGAGCCATATCCGAAGAATGACTACTCCGTATCGCAATATCTTTCGCTGCGTGTTTTCATTCACTCCCGAAACCGCAGAGGAAGCCGGACTATACTCCCTGTCCGATTGGCAGAGTTTTGCGCGAAAGCAGATAGGCGTTATCGCAAAGCACATGAATATGGACGCAACCAACATTGAGTGGTTTGCCGCCGTTCACCTTAAGGAAGGACAGCCGCATATCCACTTGATGTATTGGGATAAAGCGCAGAGCGTTTACATAAGCAAGGTTGATCCCGAAGCCTGCGACAAGATACGGGTTGAGGTTATTAAGAATACCTACCACGATTTCTATGTGAACCTACGGAGCAAGGAAAACGAGCTACTAGGTCAGTTCAAAACAGAGGTTGGAAAGGAAACCGGTGCCGCCCCTGTTCTTGACGAAATTGCTGAACGGCTTGAAAAAATACGCTCCATGCTGCCGAAAACAGGTCGCCTTGTTTACGCATATATGCCGCAGCCTGTCAAGGACGAGATAAATGCGCTTTCAACATTCATTATTCAGAGCAGCGACGAGGCAAAGCGGCTCTATGAACAGCTTATTGAAACCCGCCGTATTTACAACGAAACGCTGCACAGTACCGAAACCGATTGGGGGAAATATCAGATAGCCAAGTATGCCGGAAAGATGAACGATGATGTTTATACCGCCGCAGGAAATGCCATAATCAAGGCAATAAGGCAAGCGGAACGGGCAACGCAGAACAATCCGCGCGGGCAGTTTGTAAACAACAGACCGCATACGGTCAACACCGAAAAACTGCTGCTTGCCGTACTCACCGTAATACGCAACGCGGAGCGCGACAGCAACAAGGCTCTGAACGAGGTCAGCCAAATTGCTTTCGGCAGAGGCGACTTATCACGGGAAGCTATCGCAGAAATACTCTACAAACTTGCGGACAAGCAGAACACAGCCGAATTTTAATGAAAGGACTTGATACTATGCCGGAAATCACAAACCCTATTCTTTTTTCGATAACCAAGAACGCAGGCATTATTGACCGCTATTGCAAGGAACGCGGCATTAAGCCTACCAAAATCACATTCTCCGGTCCGACAGATTTGCAGGACGTTGTTAATTCCGATCTCCGCAATATGCGCTTTCACGACGTTTATATTTTTGATACGGCTCTTTGCGTTGATAGCAAAGAATTTCTCAACTGTATGAAAGCGGCGCAGTTTCAGACGGACGCGCGTATCGTTGTCTATGCCGCAGAGCATTACGCGGGTGACGATTTGCTTGACGGTCTTGTCGGTATCGGTATAACCAACATTGTGGCGAGATACGATGAAAAGAATATTGAAGAAAACATCAAGCTGATGATGAACGACCTTGCTGAATGTCTAAGCGAGGACGGTTTATCCCACAAGAAATGGAGGAGATACCGGCGCGGCTATGACCCGGCGGCAGAGGCACGATATGAGCAGGCTCTCCGTGAAAAGGAAGCTGCCAAGCCCACATTCGCAAATGCAAAACTGAAAATAGCAGTGATCGGCGCACAGCCGCGCATAGGAACAACGGCTACCGCTATTCATATAGCGGATTATTTCGTAAAGCACAAGGCGACGGCAGCTATCTGTAATTCTGCCGGCTCCAACGCAAGCGACCTTCAGCTTGATATGCTCTGCGATATGTACAACGGCGTGAACGACGGCGACCACATCTACACAAACGGAATTTCGTTCTATAAGAAAGGCGCTGCTCCCGCGGAGGTAAATGTTATCATACATGATTTCGGAGCGATACGCGAAGAAACAGCGAGTCAGCTTGTGGGTTTTGATTTGATATACCTTGTCGGCGGTGTGTCATGGAGCGAGATTTGGATGACATACGCAGCGCAGAGTATGCTGCCGCAGATAAATTATAAGGTGCTTGTTCCGTTTGCCGACAGCTCCGTCCTTGACCGCAGTATAGAGATTGAGGACGAGGGGTGTTCCGCGATAGGAAAGGTACTGGCGGAGCAGAATTTTTCGGATATAATCTGCCTGCCTTATGCCGCCGAGGACTTTTCCTCCGAGGACTTTGAGAGCCTTTTCGATAAGGAATTTGGCGGTTACAGAGATACTACCATTGCTGAATAAAGATACCCTGCGTTGTCGGTGCTTGCCGGCGACGCAGGGTGTTTTTGTTATTCGGATAGGAGCGTCCTCCTACAAATTACTGCCGGAGCAGCTCACTTAAATTCAGCAGAGCGGCGGCTTTATCCTTTGGCAAACACCTGAAATTTTCCAAAAGCATTCTTTCTTCCTGTGTAGGAAACATAACCTCATCGCTCTCATTAAACAATTCTGCGAGCGTTATTCCTAAAGGTTCAATAAGCCGTGAGAGTGTTTCGACAGTAGGCTGCCGTTTCCCCAGCTCAATACTGCTGATATGGTTTTGTGAGATACCTGTGTCTTTTGAAAGCTTGTATATTGAGATTTTCTTGGTTTCCCTTATAAATCGCAGCTTGTTTCCAACATTCATATCCAGCACCTCTGCATGACCATTATACCTAATCTTGTCTACACTTATATTATAGTATATAGCCCAAAAGAATATAATGTAAATAGAGGTGTAGATAATAGTATTATTTAGGTGTAGATTTGTGTAAAATTACCATTGATAGTAAGGTGTAAAGTGTGATAGTATTAGTACATATATTGGTATAAGACGAAAAGAGGTACACCATGAAACAACATTTTCCAGCTATTTTACTGGCATTATTATTTATAACCGGCTGCACAGACCGCTCCAATGTTTCTGAACAAGAAAGCACAACGACAGCAGCGACTACAATATCTTCTTTCAGAGATGATGAAAACATCGAAGAACATACAGCAAGCACCTCGTCCGAAATTACTGAACCTACGCAAGGCATATCTTCAGAACCCACACAAGAACCGGAACCAGACATCATCTCTGCCGAACCACCCGCACCGGCAACCACCCCAGCAACAACGACCTCAACCACCACTACAACAATCGAGATAGCCGCAGGAACGCTCGTTGAATATCAAGAGCTGATAGTCCACTTTATCGATGTCGGGCAAGGCGACAGCACATTTATCGAGCTGCCAAACGGCGAAACCATGCTAATTGACGCAGGAGAGCGCGAGTACGGCGATAGTGTGGTAGCCTACATATTTAATCAAGGCTACGACACGCTGGACTATGTCGTAGCGACACACCCACATACCGACCATATAGGCGGCATGGTAGACGTACTTAACGCTTTCCCTACCAAGAATTTTTACATGACATCGTATGTAAACCCCACCCAGACCTTTGACGATATGCTTACCGCAGTAGAGAACAACGGAGCTGCCGTGCATGAGGTAATGGCAGGAACGGTCATAGTAAGCGAACCCAAATTGCTTGTTGAGGTAGTTGCGCCGAAAGCGCTTGCAGATGACAGCAACAACAATTCTGTTGTCATTAAGCTCACATACGGCGAGAACAAATTTCTTTTCACAGGCGACGCAGAGAAAGCCGAGGAGGACGGTATTTGGACTAACATCAAGTGTGATGTTCTTAAAGTCGGACACCACGGCTCGGACACATCATCAACGAAGAATTTCCTTAAAAAAGTCGAGCCGACCTATGCCGTGATAAGCTGTGGCTTGTACAACTCCTACGGACACCCGGACGAGGCTGTTCTTAAGCGGCTTTATGACCGCAACATCAATGTGTACAGAACGGATATTCAAGGTACTATTGTATTCCGTTCGGACGGCAAAGACATCACCGTCAATAACGCTCCCGTCGAATACACACTGCCTGTTACAACTACCACCACGCAAGTGACCGAACCACAGGAAGAACCGACAAGCGTAACCTATGTGCTGAACACCAACACCCAAAAGATACATTACCCAAGTTGCCCCTCTGTTGACCAAATGAAAGAGAAGAACAAGTCATACACGGACGATTATGCCGGAGCGATAGCACAAGGGTATGTACCTTGCAAAAACTGCAATCCAACGGGATAAAAATCGCTTGTTCTGTTGCAATTTTTCTGATTTGTGATATAATATAAATAGCTTTTACCGAATTACCGAAAAGAAAGGAATATCACTATGGCAGAACAGGAAATACTCTCTTTGAGCCGTGACACCTATAAGAAGATAAAGGCGTTCAATCGTGAACAGATGGAACAGTTCATCGCTGAAATTTATAAAGAGGCTGAAGAACGCTATTCCGAAACTGCGGTTGACCTTGACCAACTTAGAGCTGAGATAGGGCAAATCAAGGGCATAGGCGAAAACCGCTTGAATGAGATAATGGCAGTAGTAGAGAGAAATCTGAATGATAGCGAATAAAGCTCTATACCCAAGCAGCTAACATCTGCACTTGAGCGATGATATATCATTATGAACATCAACGCCGATTGAATAGTTTTTCTTGCAAGAGAATTATTCTGTCGGCGTTTTGGCTAGTCCGGTAACACTTACGCTTTATCAGAGCGCAAATACTAAAGCCCAAAATAGTGGGTTTCTGCTTACGCTGATGAAGGGTGATAACCTTATCAATGATATTGACAATATCAAACACGAGCTGTTCGGACAAGCTCTTGCAAGTTACAATGCTCGGCAAACCCGAAAGGACAGAATGATTTCCGATTACTATGAACATATCCTAAAAGGAAAACAGGAAAAGCTGTTCAATGAGATAGTTGTTCAGTTCGGGGATATGAAAGACTGCGGCGTAGGCTCTGATAATTGGGAAACGGCAAAACAAATGCTTGACAAGTATATGCGGGGATTTGAAAAACGCAATCCAAACCTAAAAGTGTTCAATGCGGTTATGCACCTCGATGAGGCAACTCCGCACTTACACATTGATTTCGTTCCGATTGCACACAGCGAAAATCGTGGGTTATCCACAAGAGTGTCGATGAAGGGAGCTTTAAGAGAACAAGGCTTTTCTTCTTCCAACCGTATTGAGAATGAATAATATTATTTGTGCTGTTTTACTAATTTTGCCTATACAATTTGTACAAAGGTTTTTCGTACTATATATAAAATATATCTTGCAATCTGCACAAAATTATGGTATAATTTTCTATGAATAAGTTTCATTATTTTCTCGGAAAGGGGTTGACAAGCCGATGAGCCTGTGCTATACTGCGACAGACAGGGATAACTCTGTCCTTTTCGGCTTGTATTATAATAGCACATAACGCCTTTAAGGTCTATTTTTAATAGGCTTTATAAAGTGTTTTTTGTTTATATAGATTTTGTTTTACATACATCAAAGGAGGAACTTATGAAAAACAAATTCTTTAAGAAAGCCTTATCCGTCTTTACGGCTATGGCAATGGCTCTCTCGCTTATGACGGGCATACCGTTCAGCGAGCTTGGTTTAGGTATTACCGTAAGTGCGGAAACAACTACTTATGACGTTAATGCTAAACCATCGCAGGACTTGGTACAAGTGTGATAGTTGACCCGACTGCACCGGCAAATGATACCGATGCATGGAAGGGAAGCTATGTGTACTATGGAAATTATAATGGTAGTCCGGTAAAATATCGTGTACTGGATGCAAGTACAACAGATTTCAGTGCAGATGGAACGACACAGACCATGCTCCTTGATTGTGACAGTATTTTGTACTATACGCCGTTTGATGGGGAAGAACCATATAGCAATGTATGGAAAGATAGTCCGATTTATACAAGTCTCAATGGGGATGGCTTTTTGAATAAAGCGGGAGTGTTTACCACTGCCGAAAAGAATGCTATCGCCGCAAGCAACGTGAATAGCCACGCATTGACAACGGATAGTGCAACGGGAGTCAATGTGACAAGCTGGATACAAAGTACTTTTGCAAATTATGTGGCATTAACCGGAGAACAAATCTTTTTGCTGGATGCAGAAGATGTGTCCAACGGAGCATACGGATATAGCATGACGGATAGAAATTGCGAAAACCGTAAGAAGACAGGCAGCTCTGCTGCCTATTGGTGGCTCCGGTCTGCCTACGGTAATGATGATACCTACGTCGGCTGTGTCCACGACGGCGGCTCCATCAGCAGCGACTATGTCAGCCGCTATGACGCTGGTGTGAGTCCCGCTTTGAATTTGAATCTGTCATCTGTCCTCTTCTCATCTGTCATCTCGGGAACTGCCGGGGAGACAGGCGCAGAGTATAAGCTGACACTGTTAGATGGTGACATGACCATTGCGGCAAGTGGAGATGTAACAAGAAATGGTAAGACAGTAACCGTTCCATACAGTATCAGTGGAACGAACAGTGCGAATGCTACACAGGTTGCCGTGCTGGTTCTGGATAAGGAATACACCGCAGGCAATACCAATGGAGCAACTGTTTTAGATTATCAGAGATTAAATGTAGATAGTTTTTCCACAAGTGGAACAGGAAGCTTTACTCTTCCGGATTCCTTATCCGGAAAGATAGCCGGAACGGATTATCATATCTATATTGTTGCAGAGGATGTAAACGAGGAAAAGGAAACAGACTATGCCAGTGAGCCTGTGAAAGTCGAGAAAATCTATCTTGATATTTCTGAAGCAACAGCCGTTCAGAATGGCACACTTACTTATGACGGAACAGCACAGACACCTACATTCACAGTAACACTTGGCAATACAACACTTACTGCCGATGATTATGATGTAACAGTTACCGCACAGACAAATGCGGGCAACTATACAGCTAC
The DNA here is from genome assembly GCA_934448295.1 of uncultured Oscillospiraceae bacterium. Classification (GTDB taxonomy): domain Bacteria; phylum Bacillota; class Clostridia; order Oscillospirales; family Ruminococcaceae; genus CAG-115. The sequence continues at coordinate 196,943 of CAKSEY010000003.1, read as the reverse complement.
AATCACAGGTAAAGGTAACTGCACAGGTACAATATCAAATGTTATTTGGTCTATTGGTAAGGCAAGTGTCACCGTAACGGCGAAAAACTACACGGTGAAATTCGGCAACCCGCTCCCTGAAAGCCTTGAATACGAAACCGATGGCTTGATGGGAACTGACACGCTTGAAAGTATCGGAGCGAATGTCACTATCGGATATAGAAACGCCGTTATTCCCTCGGCTATCGGCAATTATACAATCGTTGTAAGCGGCGCGGAAAACACCAAGAATTATGAGCTGAATTATGTAAACGGCAATCTGACAATCATTGCGAAGAATGCTCAGACAATCACCGCCAACGATGTCACGCTGTCCTACGGCGACACAGGCAAGAAGATAGGCGCAACGACAAGCGGTGACGGAGCGATTACCTACGCAGTTGCAAGCGGCGATGATGTTATCAGCGTAGCTGCTGACGGAACAATAACAGCTCTGAAAGCAGGTACGGCAACAGTTGAAATTACAGCGGCAGAAACCTTTGACTTCGCAAAGGCAACAAAGACAGTTACAGTTACCGTAAACAAGAAAAAGGTAGCTGTTCCCACAGCGGATACAACCGAGTACACCTACACAGGCACAGCACAGACCTACGGCGTTACATCTACCGATGATTACACCGTCGAGGGCGGTGTTCAGACCAACGCTGGTGAATATCCTATCACGATTACTCTGAACAACGAGAATTTTGAGTGGGACGGCGTACTCGGCACATACAAGTTCGTAATCAACAAGGCAGCAGTAACAGTAACCGCAAAGAGCTACACAATCAAGGTTGGCGAGGCTCTCCCGACTTATGCTTACGATGTGGCAGGTCTTGTAAACGGCGAAACTCTCCCGATTGATGTGACAATCTCCTGCAATGCAGCAGACAGCAACACAGCAGGAAAACACACAATTACAGTATCGGGTGCGGCGAACAGCACAAACTACACATTCGCTTATGTAAACGGAACTCTTACCATTACCGAAAAGGAAATTCAGACAATCACAGCGGCTGACGTAACCTTCACTTACGGCGAAACCGGAAAGAAGATTGCGGCAACAACAAGCGGTGATGGTGCTATTTCCTATTCTACTACTTCTGATGTTATCAGTATAGCAGCAGACGGAACAATAACAGTTCTCAAGGCTGGCACAGCAACAGTAACTATCACAGCTGCCGAAACTGCCGATTACGCAGAGGCTACAAAGACTATCTCTGTAACCGTAAACAAGAAAAAGGTAGCTGTTCCTGCGGCGGACGCTACTGAATACACCTACAACGGCAAGGCGCAGACCTACGGTGTTACATCTACCGATGATTACACCGTCGAGGGCGGTGTTCAGACCAACGCTGGTGAATATCCTATCACGATTACTCTGAACAACGAGAATTTTGAGTGGGACGGCGTACTCGGCACATACAAGTTCGTAATCAACAAGGCAGCAGTAACAGTAACCGCAAAGAGCTACACAATCAAGGTTGGCGAGGCTCTCCCGACTTATGCTTATGATGTGGCAGGTCTTGTAAATGGCGAAACTCTCCCGATTGATGTGACAATCTCCTGCAATGCGGCAGACAGCAACACAGCAGGCACTTACGACATCATTGTTTCGGGTGCTGATACAAGCGATAATTACACATTCAGCTATGTTAAGGGTACTCTGACAGTAAGTGAAAAGGAAGTTGTTGCAGCTCCTACATTCACTCCCGCAAGCGGAACAACATTCACATCTTCACAGAAGGTAACTATTTCTTGTGCAACCGCTGGTGCAAAGATTTACTACACTACTGACGGCACAGAGCCTACAACAGCAAGCACACTCTATAACGGTGCATTTACTATTACAACAACAACCACTATCAAGGCTATTGCAGTTAAGGATGGTATGACAGATAGTACAGTTGTAACAGCTACCTACACCAAGAAGTCCTCCGGCGGCGGTGGAGGCGGAGGTGGATACAGACCCACTACCCCGACAACAACCAACCCCTCTATCAGCGGTTCTGCAAAGAGCTGGAGTGATGTTGCGGCAGACCTCGGAAAGCTCACAAACGGCACAGAGGTGACAATCCAGCTTAACGGCAACACCACAGTTCCCGTTGAGGTAATCAAGGCAATTGATGACAGGCAGCTTAAAGTTACATTCGTTGTTGACAGCGTAAAGAGCTGGAAAACAGACGGCGCGGAAATCACCGCTCCTGCGGCGGCAGACCTGTCAATCATAGCAACAAGCAAGCTGAAAACCGACGTTCTGCGCGGAATATCCGGTTATCAGTTCTCCACGAACAATACGAATATTCCGACTGACCTTGAAATCGCATTCAAGACTTCTCACGCAGGCAAGTTCGCGAACCTATATAAGTCTGTTGACGGCAAGCTGGCGTTCGTAACTTGTGCAAAGCTCGGCGAGGACGGCAAGGTTATCCTGCCCGATGTCGTTGATAAGGGCGAGTATGTAGTAATGCTCTGCGAATTCAGCGACAGACTCGGCGATATGGATAACGACGGCATTATGAACGCAAAGGACGCAAGCGCAATACTTAAGGACATCGTGGAGATTGAACCGGGCAAGAACCCGCTTATGGCAGACTTTAACGGCGACGGCAAGGTCAACGCTATGGACGCTGCGGCAATTCTGAAAAGAATTGTTGGTTTAGCGTAAGCACTACTAAATAGCGAAATGGGCGTACAGAAATGTGCGCCCATTTTGTGAGTCGTATCCGCCAAACCACCCCGCGTCATAATCAAATCGCCCCCTGCCGTAGAAAGCAGAGGGTGAAAATTATGTACAGAAATGATATTGTCAATATCCCTTTACACATGTATCCTGAAATCCAGGTAATTCAGGCGCAGTTCCTTGTTCATTCGTTCCCCGCTGAATTCTCGCTTAAGTTTAGTTGCCGCATAGTGTCAAGAACCGCGTTTAATACAGGATCAAGGTCTTTTTCACGATAATCTTTTCCGCTGATATCATTACTAGCCCAACCTTGTTTTTGTGAATAAGTACGCCCCGAGCCGTGATAAGTCCAAATCCAGATAAACCGCTTGCCGGAAGGAAGCGTATACCAATAAGCTCCTGTATCCTCGTTACCGCATATCAATTCCTCTTTGCCAAATCTGTTAGCGAGATTTTTCTCGAAGTTAGTCGGTCTTTTGTTCTTGTCCTTGACTTGAAAAACCACTATATCCGGCTCCAATGCTTCTATTTCACTGAACAAAATCTCCTGGCAATGCTCTTTCATTGACTCCGAGTGCGGACGCCCTTTGGGCTTATCTCCAAAAGCACATTTGTAGCAGTTCAGCAACGCAAAATATTCCATAGTTTCAACATAGTCCTTAAGACGATCTTTTAACACGCTGTCCGGTCGTTCCTTGCTGAAATATGAACTTAATAAATACGCCAAAACATATCTAACGCCTTTGTAATGGGGATTGTAACACTTGTCGGTTTCCGGCTTTTCAATTCCCTGATGTCCGTTAAGTCCCTCTAAACCCACAAAAACTATTTTCGGGATTACAGTTTTTTCACGATAATTTGCGCCCACCTTTGCTTTATCAAATCTGAACGTGCAGCTTTTAGAAATGCCTTTTTCACATTCGCTAAAGAATTGGCAGCCGCCGTTGCCATAGTATTCTTTGTAAAGAGATTCAAGCCTACTTACATAATAGTCACGTTTCATTGAAATGGTCCTCCTAATCATAACAGAAATAATTGTAATGGTGCAATTACATTATACAGTTTTTCTAAAATAGTCAAGTTATAATAATTCTTAGTATTATGAAATAGAGCATATCCGTACATAATAAAAACCACCCTCGCGAAAGGGTGGTTTTGTTTATGCCCACAGGTCGTGAGCGATTGTGCCTATTACGTCAGAGTAAAGCTTTTAGGCGTTCCACCTTCGGTGTTGACGAAGGTTATACTATCATCTGTCACCCTATCTATAACAGCCGTTTCTCCATCACAGCAGGCTAACTCATTAGAACTATTATATAGGTCATAGTATGTTTCATCAGCTTCAATCCTACATTTCCATAATCTTTCGCCATATTTTTCGTATAGTGCTTCAACGCTTATGCAAACTTCCATATTCTGCTTATACTTTTTCATAACTAAACCCTTTCTGTTTGCGCTGCATAGTCAGATTATTCCGTTCTCACCTACTTATTATAATTATACCATTTCCCAGTTGTCTTGTCAATCGCTGCTCTAGTATATAATCGGATATACATACTTTTTTACAAAAATAATCCGCTTGGCAACTAAGTACCAAGCGGATTAAGCAATTGTTTCTTTCTTAATCAAAAGCCCTGTGTAAAAGAAGTTCTCCATTTACATTATGCCAATTTATTAGCCATGACAATGCAATACTACGAACAGGACACGGCTTCTGTCAGCCCCTTTGCCAGAGAAAGTGCAGTTTCATCATCCCACGAATTTCCTTCGATAGTCAAAGAAAATGCGTAGATGCTGTTGCGAAACTCAAAAATTACCATATTAGGGAAAACGTCGATTGAATTACGCTGGAAATGCTTGTAATACAAATCAACAGACGTATCAAGGTTCTCGCTATAATACGATATATGATTTTCTCCAATTAAGTCTCCCATAATAGATGCATCTTCGGTGTTGACAAAACTGTTTACCGCTTTTTCCATGAGTTTATCCATAGAAAGAGTATTACTGAAGAAAACATTAACCATATCTACAGTACCCTGTTGGTCGAACAGTTCAGGAACTGCTATGCTCACAATTTGACTATCCGAAGCAGACACAGGTTCTTTATCGTTGTTAAGATATTGCAGAATGGAGAAATCGTCATGTTGTTGTATAAGCATACTACGAGGCTCAAAAAACATCAGAATTTCATCTGAAATACAATCTGAAAGCGGTTCTCCGTTTATAGTGTCTTGAGATTGTGATGAGATAACACTTAGATTTTCTTCTGCGGCAGATGAAGCGCAAGAACAAAGCGACAAACACAAGAAGGAAAGAGCGAATAATTTAAGCTGATACTTCAATGAAGGTGTCCCCCTTTCCGGCTTCATAACAAACAGGCAAAGTATATTTTGTGGTATTTACCAAGTTTTCGGACACATATCTGTAACAATAATAAGTAAAATCTACATAATAAGCATCACTGCTAATTATATATTCGATTTTATAGGGTACATATTTTGGATATACATCTGTATCAAGATAGCCACATCCAATAATATCTGTATACCTATGGTGTTCGGTACTCACAGGGGAACTATAAACCGAAGCCTCAACATAAAAACCATTTCCCCCATCACCATAAAAGCACCGTTGATATGTCGAATAGACTGTTCTCGGCATAATGCCTGTTGTATAATTTGTTGAATTGCTTGGTTCACTTGCGTTGCCCGCACTTTGATTTGTAATGTCATTTTCGTATGCAGCCATCAGATATGTTCTAAACTCACTCATTGTCATTTGACTAAAAAATGCAGCAAGCTGTTCTTCTTCGTCTTCTGCTTCATCCATTAACTTGAACTGATAATCTGTGCCGTAAGCCTGATTAAATGCCGCCAGCTCGTCCTCATAAGGCTGAAGAATAGTCGAAGCGTTTATCTGTTCCGCATTCGCTGTACTCGGGAAAGCAAAAATTGAGATTATCATTGCCAAAACCAATGTTACATATAGCAATTTGTTTGCATGGGCTATGGTACGGTACTGTTTCATAATTCATTCTCCTTATCCATTATTGTAAATGATGTTAGATTGTTACTTCGTCACTATAAACAGTAATAGTTTCAGTTGTTCCATCCTCTGTGGTTAAAGTAAAATCAGTTTTCAAACGATACGTTCCGCTGTCAAGCCCCGTCTTACTGTTTGACATAGATAAACTTTTTGCGTTTACCGTTTTTGTCCAATGTGCATCCTCAACCTCGTTCCAGACCCACAAACCCCAGAATTTTTCCAAAGTTTGTTCAGCGGAAATGGACTTCACCACTCCGCTTTGTAACGTGCTTGTACAGATACCTTTTGTCCCCGATATAGTCAGTCTTGAAATCGGAGTACAATCAATGGCATATCTCGGAGAAATTGTCTCGCTGACAAAAGATGCACCAGCCGCAAATGCATGAGGTGTAAGAGGGGCAAGCACCATTGTCGAAGCAAGTAACGCTGAAAAAAGTTTTGTTTTAATCATAAACAGATTTCCTTTCTTATAAACATTCTAGGATTTCATTATCCTACATTTATAACATCTGATGACGTACCGCTTTTGTTATGACAAAAAAATCACTTTTTTATTTTCAGCGTTCTGCCTAAATCCATCATTTGGGTTTTGTCCATATTGCCAAAAATATCAATAATATAATCTCCATTATCCCAAACTAACACCGAATATGTACCTGATTTTTGATAGTACGCATCACGCCCATCATAAAGTAAATATTCAAGATTATTATTATGCTCATTATCAAAGTGAGCATTATATTCCTTCTTAACCCACTGCATAAACACAAAATCTTCGTCTGTTACAATATTATGATATGAAAAAACCGCAGCAGTCTCTGGAGAAATGTTTTCTTCATATAAAACATAATCCTCACTAAGTCCAGATAAATAATACATTTTTTCTAACGTTACAGGACAATTCTCGGTGTTTATTGCAAAGAGTTCGGTATTGTCCTTGTGATTTTTCACTCCAAAGCTTCCGAATATCATTGCAGTAGCAGTAGCCGAAATAACCGCCAAAAAGATTGCTGCAATAATGATGACAGCAGTACGACGGTTCAGCCTGATATTTTTGGATATTTGAATTTGTGTTTGTGCAGGCGCAAAAATACGTTTCATGGCACGTTTATGCTTCCTAGAAAAGCGGTGTCTTTTTGAATTATCATACTCTGAAAACTCGTCAGAGTGTATTTCCAAAAGAATTTCTTCCAGAATGTGTTCGCTCATAATAACTGCTCCTTATTGCACACAAATTCTTTAATAGCGTTCCTAGCTAAGTGTAACCTCTGCCTAACAGCTACTTCTGAAATATTCAACTGTGCTGCGATTTCCTTGTTTGATAAACCGACCACACAACTCAAGGTAATGGTATCACGCCATAGCTGCGGCAACCCAGATATATATTTTTTCAGTTCGTCATGGGATATTTTGCCAAGGACATTATCCTCTAGGGATAAATCAATTAGTTCATGCGAGATTTCGTCGGTGAGTTCAGAGGTTTCTACGCAACATTTCTTCTTGAACATATCAATAGAAATGTTTCTAATAATAACATCTATATAAGCTAGTCTTTTGTTATGCTCAATTGAGAAAAATTTTTGCGGTTTTTCCGCAATTCTTACGAAAGCCTCTTGAACGGCTTCTTCTGCTTCTTCGGTATTATGAAGTTTTGATAAAGCAATTAAAAAAAATCTGTTACTATTTTGTTCATAAAATTCTGAAAGTGTGTTTCTTTGTTCATCTGTTTCAAGCATGGCAAGCGCCGAATATATCATTTTAATCACCATCCTGCTGTTGTTTTAACACAAATAATGTGTAATTGCTGATATTATACCATTTATTCTTGATTATTTCAACCCCAATGGCTATCAAATCAAGCTATTCACAAAATATTTTATATATAATAGTCGGAAAGCCATTGTCAAATTCGGCATTTTCAACAATTCAAACACAGCACACATAGTTAAAACGTCTAAATTTCTACAAATCAACAAAACACCATAACAAATCAGATAGGTAAACAGATGTATAATTAAACGTATCCGCCAAACCACCCTGCGTCGTAAACAAGTAACCCTCTGCTAACATACAAAAAGCAGAGGGTGAAAACTATTTGCAGAAATCAGGCAGCTTAGCCCAAGGCATAAATCTGTCGAGTTGCTCCGGACCTGGCTTTTCGCCCAGCTTGGGCAGCTCGGTGAGTAGGTGCAGCAAGTACCCATAAACATTGAGGTTATTGAGCTTTGCCGACTCAATAACCGAATACCACATCATGCTTGCGTCAGCGCCCTTGTTGGTGTCAGAGAAGAGCCAATTCTTTCTGCCCATGACGAACGGCTTCACAGCACGCTCGGCGCGGTTGTTGGTAAGCTCAAGCCTGCCGTCAAGCAGAAAGGTTTCCAACTCCTTGTGGTTGTTCAACGAGTAATTCACAGCCTTGTCGAGATTAGAGCCGCCGACTGCCGAAATACTTCCGAGAAGCTCCCAGTAACGCTCCAGAAGCGGTTTTGTGTGTTCGAGCCGCTGTGCATAAACCTCATCTTCGGGCAGACCTTCAAGGCGCTTGTCCTCGGCGAAAATTTGTTCCACCAGTTCAAGAGCCTGAGCTGCTTTTGAATTTTTGTCCTCAATTCCTTTGGGCAGACACTCCACCCACTTGCGCCTAGCATGCGACCAGCAGCCCAGACGTGTGGCATTTACAGCCGCATTGTAAGCCGCATAGCCGTCCGTCTGGAGGTAACCGGAATAACCGCCGAGCACCTCTTCAACCACTTTCGCAGAGCGTGTCGGGTAGTAGAGATACACTACCATTTTGTGTTCGGAATCCTTTCCGGAACAGAACACCCAGCATCGGGATTGCCCATCGACCTGCTTGCCATCGCGCTTCAAAACCCGCAGAACCGTTTCGTCAGCGTGGATAATATATTCTTCAAGAAGCAGCGTCATCATTCGCTCACACAGCGGTTTTATCCAGTTGGAGCTTCGGATTATCCAGTTCGCCATGGTTGTCCTGTTAAGGTCAATACCCTGCGCTTTCCAGTATTGTTCCTGCCTGTAAAGCGGCGTTCCCATCTGGTATTTCTGCTGAATTATATACGCGATTGTTCCTGCGCTCGCCATGCTTTTCTTGATGACAGGAACAGGCATTTCCGGCTTTATAATTCTTATGTTATCCGGGTCTTTTTCCTCACAGGATTTGCACTTGTATTTCTTCTGATAGTAGTCGATTACCGAAATCTGAGCCGGGATAATATTCAGCTTGCTGCAGACGAATTCTTCGCCGATGCAGACCAGTTCTTCACCGCATTTCGGGCAGTTTTTATCTTCAAGGTCGATTACGATTTTCTGGTGTTCAACGCTGTCGGGAAGTTCCTCGCGGGAGAGCCTTTTCTTCCTCGGGTGGGACTTAACAGTTACCGTTTCAACGGTAGGCTCTTCAGCCTTTGCAGAATACTCCTGCTCGGCTTCATTGAACAGCGTAAGCTGCTCGGCACCGTCAATATTTCTGAGCTGCTCGCTTGACTTACCGTACATCGATTTTCTGCCTTTAACAAGCAATTCGGTGAGGTTTGAGAGCATTATGTTCTGCTTGTTGACTGTATCCTTTAATTCAGAAATTTCAGTCTGTAATTTCTGTATAAATGATATTGTCAATATAGCTTTACACATTTCACTCAAAAATTTTGAGCAACAGTGCAATGGAATAAATATCCACTTCGCTACGCTGCGTGGATATTTATTCCATTGCGGCCGCAGATTTGCCCTTCTTATCCGAGTAATATCTACGTCGCTTCTCTGCCGGAGGCATTCCGCCAATGGACGAACATATCCGGCGGTTATTCCAATAGCTCATGTAGTAGCGCCAGATCATTGTTTTCAGCTGTTCTATCGTGTAATCCGTACTTCTTCTGCCGCGGCTGTAAAACAGCTCGTTCTTCATTCGCGCCCACATACTTTCGCAGCGGGCGTTGTCATGACATCTGCCTCCTGCGCTGTTCATGCTCTGCTTTACTCCATACTCGTTCAGCATGGCTCTGTATGAAGCGCTTGTGTACTGGCTTCCGCGGTCGGAATGGAGTACCGCACCGCAAAATTCGGGATACGCTGCAGCTGTATTTTCGACAGTTGCAGCGCATAACTCGGCTCTCATATTGTCGTCCATTGACAGCCCGATTGCAGTCAGGTCGTAACAATCAAATATCGCCGACACATATAGCTTGCCATTTTTAGCTTTGACTTCTGTGATATCAGTTACGCATTTGCTGAAAGGCTTGTCGGATTTAAAATCACGTTTCAGCAGGTCGTCTGACTTTCGCGCTTCACGGTCCGCCTTCGTTATTCCATTCGGTTTTCGGTTGGGTCTGTGCGTTATTCCGATGGCTGTCATTACGCGGTATACCGTGGCTTCACTTGGTATTCCGGAATCCGGATATTTAAGGAGCAGCGCCTTATGCATTCGCTCCCTGCCGTATGTATCGTTGCATTCATCCTCATGCAGTATCTCCATCATTTTTGCCGCCAGTTCTTCGTGTTTCCAGGGTTTATTACGATTCTTCAGATAATCGTGAAATCCCTGACGTGTCACTTTCAGCACTTTGCAGCAGAATGAAATCCTGCCTTTTGCGCCTCCATCGCAGGTCTTGAGCGCAATGAACTTCATTCGCTCCCGCTTGTTTACTTCCGACGGCTCGCGGCAAAAAAAGCTGCCGCCTCATTCAGAAAGTCCCTCTCCTCCTGAAGCCGCTTGTTTTCCTTGTTCAGCCGCTTTACCTCGCTTCGCAGCTGCCGTATCTCCTCAGCCAGGCTCATTGCGTTTTCGGGGGTTCGCTCCTCGATGTCCAGGTCGCCGTTCTTTGCCGCCTGCACCCACCCGTACAGCGTTCCGTACGGTACCTTAAGTTCCTCGCTGGCTCGCTTTACTCCTATTTCCAGCGCCAGCTTTACTGACTGCTCCTTGTAGCTCCTGTCGTATTTCTTTGCTTCTGACATGTCCTTCGCCCTCCTGATTTTAGTATATTATTTTGAGCGTGGGGTGTCAAGTTTTATTATACAACATCAGCTCGCGAATTCTGTTAGAACCTTGACTTGATTTTAACGAGGACATAACAATCACCTCAAGTCAAAGTATAACATATATTATGACAAAAGAAAACAGATTATTCCAAATAGAGATACTGTATGCCAAATAGAGATAAAAATATTTTTTATGGTATATCTTGTGCTATAATAGGGTCAGCAAACAGAATACTATCTGCAAAGACATCACGATTCCAAAATGGTTGGGATTATTCGGATATTTTTATTTCGAGGTCAGAACAGGAAGGAAAACGTTTGCCGCAGTTCATTGACAATTACATAGCAGAGCGATAACAAAACCATCAACCGCAGCTCTTGATTGTGCGAAGATGTGCCTGTATTGATTCCGAGGGGTTATTCATTATCCGTGACCACACACTTTATTTTGCGCGAGAATAACAATAACTCCAAAAGTCTGCCAATATCAACCCGAACCGTAAACGCATACGCAGAGGCAAGGTACGAGCGCGAAAGGAACAACGCTGCCAAGATGGGATAATGATACTTCCGTTCAGACGCAAATGCGTAACGGCTGCTCCATAGGAATGGACTGGGGTGAAACTCCCATGTGCAGGTGCGGACTACCTGCTAATCGCTCTGAGTATCGACCAACTATTATGCAAACGGCTCACGCCGTGAAAAGCATGAGCCGTTCGCTTATATAATTCTTGGAAAGGGGGGGAGAATGATGAGCGCTGAAGAAGAAAGGAAAAAGTTGCTAACGGTCAAAGAGGTTGCAGCTATTCTTAGAGTAAATACCGACTCGGTATACGAATTCATCAAAGCGAAGAAATTGGCTGCTGTAAGGATAGGCACAATCAAAATCAGACCGGAAGCGCTTGAGGATTTTATAAAAAGCTCCAAGGTTCAGCCTTGAAACCGAGAGGTAGTGTAAGCAAGCGGGGTATTATGTGAAACCGTGCAAGTGGCAATAATTAGCCCCCTAAAATGGTTTCGTGAGATCTCTTACGAAACCAAAACGAAACCAAATCAGGGGGTTGTAACTATTTTAGCAATCAAACTAATGTCGACAGCGCATTTTCCATAAAATGGTCAATGGCTTAACAAAGCCGTTTGATTAGCTCTTCATAGCTTCCTCTACAAGTACTGCGCAAGCAACGGTAGCGCCAACCATGGGGTTGTTGCCCATGCCGATAAGACCCATCATCTCAACGTGAGCAGGAACGGAGGAAGAACCAGCGAACTGCGCGTCGGAGTGCATACGACCCATAGTATCAGTCATGCCGTAGGAAGCAGGACCAGCCGCCATGTTATCGGGGTGGAGGGTTCTGCCTGTGCCGCCGCCGGAAGCAACGGAGAAGTACTTCTTGCCAGCCTCAACGCACTCCTTCTTGTAGGTGCCTGCAACGGGGTGCTGGAATCTGGTCGGGTTGGTGGAGTTACCGGTGATTGAAACGTCAACGCCTTCCTTCCACATGATAGCTACGCCCTCGGTTACGTCGTTAGCGCCGTAGCAGTTTACCTTTGCACGCAGACCAGTGGAGTATGCCTTGCGGAATACTTCCTTGACCTCGCCGGTGTAGTAGTCCATCTCGGTCTCAACGTATGTAAAGCCGTTGATTCTGGAGATAATCTGCGCAGCGTCCTTGCCAAGACCGTTCAGGATAACGCGGAGCGGCTCCTTACGAACCTTGTTAGCCTTCTCTGCGATACCGATAGCGCCCTCAGCGGCTGCAAAGGACTCGTGACCTGCCAGGAAGCAGAAGCACTTTGTCTCTTCCTCGAGCAGCATCTTGCCGAGGTTGCCGTGGCCGAGACCAACCTTACGCTGGTCAGCAACGGAACCAGGAATGCAGAATGCCTGGAGACCCTCGCCGATCGCAGCGGCAGCGTCAGCAGCTCTGGTGCAGTTCTTCTTGATCGCGATAGCGCAGCCTACTGTGTAAGCCCACTTAGCGTTCTCAAAGCAGATGGGCTGGATCTTCTCAACTTCGTGATAGATATCAAGACCCTTAGCCTTGCAGATGTCGGCACATTCCTCGATGGAGTTGATGCCGTAGTTCTTCAGAACAGCAAGGATCTGGGGTTCGCGTCTGTCGTAGGATTCAAATAAAGCCATTGTTTTCTACCTCCTATTACTGCTTTCTCGGGTCGATGAACTTAACAGCGTCAGCAACGCGGCCGTACTGACCGTGAGCCTTCTCAAATGCTGTGTTAGCGTCATCGCCGTTCTTGATGAATTCCATCATCTTGCCGAAGTTGACGAACTTGTAGCCGATGATCTCGTCATCTTCGTTCAGAGCCAGCTCAGTAACGTAGCCGTCTGTCATCTCGAGGTAGCGGGGGCCCTTCTTCAGAGTACCGTACATAGTACCGATCTGGGAACGAAGACCCTTACCAAGATCCTCAAGACCAGCGCCGATAGCAAGACCGTCCTCAGAGAAAGCGGACTGTGTTCTGCCGTATACGATCTGAAGGAACAGCTCTCTCATTGCTGTGTTGATAGCGTCGCAGACGAGGTCGGTGTTGAGAGCCTCGAGAATGGTTCTGCCGGGGAGGATCTCAGCAGCCATAGCAGCGGAGTGTGTCATACCGGAGCAGCCGATAGTCTCAACGAGTGCCTCCTGGATAACGCCGCCCTTTACGTTGAGGGACAGCTTGCAGGTACCCTGCTGGGGTGCGCACCAGCCGATACCGTGTGTGAAGCCGTTGATGTCAGCGATCTCCTTAGCCTTTACCCACTTAGCTTCTTCGGGGATAGGCGCAGCGCCGTGAGCAACGCCCTGTGCTACGGGACACATGTTTTCAACTTCATGAGAATAAGTCATTGTTGTTTGAACTCCTTTCAACATTTTGTCCGGAGAAGTTTGCCCGGACATACAACTGTATTATACACCATTTCTCGCCAATTTGCAATAGGTTAGAGGTCACTAACTTTAAAAAAGTTTGTTGCACTAGTCTTACTTTACCCGCAAAAAAGAAAACAGAGGAGCACAGCGTCCTCCATTGCGCCTTATTCAGCCGCATTTTAGCAACAATATGTAGGGGAGAGGCACAAACGCCGAACGGAGCGCCGCAGCGCTCCGCCAGTATCACAGCATTTTCTTCAGATAAGCCCCGGTGTAGCTTACCGGATTCGCGGCTATCTCCTCGGGAGTTCCCGCGGCGATAACGGTGCCGCCGCCGCTTCCTCCCTCGGGACCCATGTCTATGAGGTAGTCCGCGGTCTTTATCAGGTCGAGGTTGTGCTCTATCACCAGCACGGTATTCCCGCTGTCCGTCAGCCGCTGGAGTATCTCTATCAGCTTGCGGACGTCCGCCGTGTGGAGCCCGGTGGTCGGCTCGTCCAGGATATAGATGGTCTTTCCGGTGGAGCGCTTGGAGAGCTCCGCCGCCAGCTTTATGCGCTGAGCCTCGCCGCCGGAAAGGGTAGTGCTGCTCTGCCCTATCTTGATGTAGCCCAGCCCGACTTCCTCAAGGGTCTTGAGCTTTCCGTATATCTTCGGGATATTCGCGAAGAACTCCACGCCCTCGGAAACGGTCATGTCCAGCACCTCGAAGATGTTCCTGCCCTTGTAGCGCACCTCGAGGGTCTCGCGGTTGTAGCGGTGCCCCTTGCAGACCTCGCAGGGCACGAAAACGTCCGGCAGGAAGTGCATTTCTATCTTGATGATTCCGTCGCCCTCGCACGCCTCGCAGCGGCCGCCCTTGATGTTGAACGAGAACCTCCCCGGACCGTAGCCCTTCGCCTTTGCCTCGTTCGTCTGCGCGAACAGCTCGCGGATATCGTTGAAAACCCCGGTGTAGGTCGCCGGGTTGCTGCGCGGAGTTCTTCCGATAGGCGACTGGTCTATCATTATCACTTTATCGAGGTATTCCGTGCCGGTCATGTCGGTGAATTTTCCGGGATGCGTCCTGGCGCGGTTGAGCTTCCCCGCAAGATGCTTGTAGATTATCTCGTTGACAAGCGAGCTCTTTCCGCTGCCGGAAACTCCGGTAACGCAGGTGAACACTCCCAGCGGGACATCAACGTCTATCCCCCGGAGGTTGTTTTCCGCCGCGCCTATGACCTTCAGCCACTTGCCGGAGGGCTGGCGGCGCTTTTCGGGAACCGGAATTTTCAGCTTGCCGCTGAGGTACTGCCCGGTTATGGAGTTCTTGCATTTGAGCAGTCCCTTGACCTCTCCGCTGTAAATGACTTCGCCGCCGTTCACGCCCGCACCGGGGCCTATATCGACTATCCAGTCGGCGGCGCGCATGGTGTCCTCGTCGTGCTCGACCACTATCAGGGTGTTTCCGAGATCGCGCAGACGGCGCAGGGTGGCTATCAGCTTGTCGTTGTCCCGCTGGTGGAGCCCTATGGACGGCTCGTCAAGGATATACAACACTCCGGTGAGGGAGCTTCCTATCTGGGTTGCAAGGCGGATACGCTGGCTCTCGCCGCCGGAAAGCGTGCCCGCAGACCGCGCCAGCGTGAGGTACTCCAGCCCCACGCTCTGGAGGAATCCCAGCCGGGATTTTATTTCCTTGACTATCTGCCTTGCAATGAGCACCTCTCTGGGAGTCAGCTCCAGGTCATTCACGAAATCCAGCGCCTCCGTAACGGACATACGGCAGAATTCCATTATATTTTTTCCACCTACGGTGACGGAAAGAGCCGCTTTATTGAGCCTTTCGCCGTGGCACTCGGGACATTCAACATCGCTCATGAATTCCTCGATGGTATCCCGGGAGTACTGGCTGTTCGTTTCGGCATAGCGGCGCTCCAGGTTGACCGCGATCCCCTCGAAATCCGTGTAGAACTGCCCGCCGCCCTGCTGTTTCGGGCGCTTTATGAGTATCTTCTCGCCCCTGGTGCCGTGCATTATCTCGTCCATTGCCGCCTGCGGGATCTCGGAGACCGGCTGGTCAACGGAGAATCCGTGCTTCTCGGCGAGGGCGTCAATGTACATGGCGGCGATGGTCCCCTCCGCGTAGTTCCAGCCGGAGGCCTTTATTGCGCCGTTCCTGATGGAAAGCCCGGGATTCGGCATGATGAGGTCGGGGTCTACCCGGCGGTAGCTTCCGAGACCGGTGCACTTCGGGCAGGCTCCGTAGGGGTTGTTGAACGAGAACATTCTCGGCACCAGCTCCTCGATGGAAACGCCGTGCTCCGGGCAGGCGTAGCTCTGGGAGAAGTGGAGCTCCTCGCCGTCGATAACGTCAATGTAGACAAGCCCGCCGGTGAGATTTCCCGCGGTCTCAATGCTCTCGGTCAGGCGGGATTTTATGCCGTCCTTTATCACAAGGCGGTCTACCACTATTTCAATGGAGTGCTTCTTGTTCTTTTCGAGGGTTATTTTCTCGGAGAGGTCGTAGGCTATCCCGTCCACGCGCACCCTGGAATAACCGGACTTCCGCGCGGCTTCGAATTCCTTCTGGTGCTCGCCCTTTCTTCCGCGGACTACCGGAGCAAGCACCTGGAATTTCGTGCGCTCCGGGAGCTCCAGCACCTTGTCCACTATCTCGTCAACGGTCTGCTGTTTGATCTCCCTGCCGCAGACGGGGCAGTGGGGGATTCCGATTCTCGCGTACATAAGGCGCAGGTAGTCGTAAATCTCGGTTACCGTTCCCACTGTGGAGCGCGGGTTTTTGGAGGTGGTTTTCTGGTCGATGGAGATAGCCGGGGAAAGTCCCTCGATGCTGTCCACGTCGGGCTTTTCCATCTGCCCGAGGAACATTCTCGCGTAGGAGGAAAGACTTTCCATATAGCGGCGCTGACCGTCCGCGAAAATCGTATCGAATGCCAGGGAGCTTTTTCCGCTGCCGGAAAGCCCGGTCATTACCACAAGGCTGTCCCGGGGGAGGGTCACGTCTATATTTTTGAGGTTGTGCTCCCGGGCGCCGCGTATGATTATCTTATCGTTTGCCAATTTCTTCTGTTCCTTTCCGGAGCGGCTTATTGAAGCTCCTTTATCTTATCCCGCAGGAACGCCGCATGCTCGAAGTCCAGCATTTTCGCCGCCTTTTTCATCTCGGCGGTGTAGTGGGCTATGAGCGCCTCGCGCTCCCGCTTGGTCATCTGCTTTATCGCCTTTCCGTGCTTGGAGGAGCCGTCCGACTTCTTGGTTATCTCCAGCACGTCCCGGATATCCTTGATTATCGTTTTCGGGGTTATCCCGTGGTCTGCGTTGTATTTCTGCTGTATCTCGCGGCGGCGCTGGGTCTCGGTGATGGCGCGCTCCATGGACTCGGTAACGCTGTCCGCGTACATTATAACGGTGCCCCCGGCGTTTCGCGCGGCTCTGCCTATGGTCTGCACCAGGGAGGTCTCGCTTCTGAGGAAGCCCTCCTTGTCCGCGTCGAGTATCGCCACCAGCGATACCTCCGGGATATCCAGACCCTCGCGGAGCAGGTTAATTCCGACAAGCACGTCGAATTCCCCGGCGCGCAGGTCGCGTATCAGCTCCATTCGCTCTATCGTATCCACGTCGTGGTGCATATAACGCACCTTTATCTCCATTTTCGTGAGGTAGTCCGTGAGGTCCTCCGCCATTTTCTTCGTGAGGGTAGTGACCAGCACGCGCTCTTTCTTTGCGGTGCGGGTGTTTATCTCGGAGATTAAGTCCTCTATCTGACCCTCGGTGGGCTTCACTAATATCTCCGGGTCGAGCAGCCCGGTGGGTCTTATCACCTGCTCCACTATCTGGGTGGAGTGCTCCTTTTCGAAGTCCCCCGGGGTAGCCGAAACGAACACCGCCTGCCCCACCTTGGAGTAGAATTCATCGAAGTTCATCGGGCGGTTATCGTAGGCGGAGGGCAGTCTGAAGCCGTAATCCACCAGGTTCTTTTTCCGGGCGAAGTCGCCGCCGAACATTCCGCGTATCTGCGGGAGGGTGACGTGGCTCTCGTCCACGAAAAGAAGAAAATCCTCCGGGAAGTGGTCGATAAGCGTTATCGGCGTAGAGCCAGGCTCCCTGCCGGAAAGTATGCGGGAGTAGTTCTCAACGCCCTTGCAGGTGCCTATCTCCCCGAGCATTTCCATGTCGTAGCGGGTGCGCTGTTCAATGCGCTGAGCCTCTATCAGCTTGTTGTTTTCGGTGAAGTATTTTACGCGCTCCTCCATCTCGCGGTTTATCTCCTGGAGCGCCTCGTGGAGCCTTTCGCGCCCCACAATATAATGCGAAGCCGGGAATATCACCACATGAAGCAGGGTTGAGCGCACCTGCCCGGTGACTACGTCGAATTCGCTTATGCGGTCTATCTCGTCCCCGAAGAATTCCACGCGGATGGCGTTCTCATTCGTGCCGCCGGCGGGGAATATCTCGAGGGTATCGCCCTTTGCACGGAACTTGTTTCGTGTGAACGAAAGCTCGTTGCGCTCGTACTGTATCTCCACAAGGCGTTTTATCACGTCCTCGCGGCTTATCTCCTGCCCCTGGCGGAGCGACAGCGTGTTGCTGCGGTAGTCCTCCGGGCTGCCGAGGGAGTATATGCAGGAGACCGAAGCGACTATTATCACGTCCCGGCGCTCTGCCAGAGCCATTGTGGCGGAGTGCCGCAGACGGTCTATCTCGTCGTTTATGGCGCTGTCCTTTTCAATGTATGCGTCAGTGGAGGGAATGTACGCCTCCGGCTGGTAGTAGTCGTAGTATGAAACGAAGTACTCCACCGCGTTGTTCGGGAAGAACTCCCTGAACTCCGAGCAGAGCTGTGCCGCGAGGGTCTTGTTGTGGGCGAGGACAAGGGTGGGGCGGTTGACGTTCGCTATGATGTTCGCCATGGTGAACGTCTTGCCGGAGCCGGTAACGCCGAGCAGCGTCTGTTCCTTGTCGCCGCGCAGGATACCGTCTGACAGCTCCTTTATAGCCTGCGGCTGGTCGCCGGTGGGCGAGTACTGCGAGTGAAGCTCGAATTTATCCATCTTTACACCTCAATGCCAGAAATCCGGGAGCATTCCCGCTGTGCGCATGGAATAGCTGTCCTCTTCGTTGACTATGATATGATCCACAAGCTCAATGCCGAGATTTATCAGCGCCGAAGCCACCCTTCGCGTGGCGGCAACGTCCGCCGACGATGGCAGGAGAACTCCGCCGGGATGGCTGTGGGTGAGGATTATCTTGCTGCACTGGGTCTTTATCGCTCTGGTAACGATCGTCCGCAGGTCGAATTCCACGGCGCACCTGTTTCCCGCCGAGATCTGCGATTCGCCGATAAGATTCAGCGACTGGTCAAGAAACAGCGCGTGCGCCTCCTCCACATGGGAGCCTTTCAGCAGCCCATAGCAGAATCTGCGGGCGCTTTCAGACGTTCTGAGATCTATCCCGATCATCTCCGCGCCGCTGTATTTCCGCGCAAAATCCTTCATAAAGCTGATGAGCGCCGCAGCGGTGGCGCCGACGTTTTTCTCCTGTACAAGCTCGTCATATCCGGCGTTCAGCACGCCCTCCAGCGAGCCGAATCTGTTTATAAGCTGGTGGCTGATGTCGTTGGTGTTCCTGCGGGAATACGCGGTGTACAGGAATATCTCCAGTATCTCATGCTCCTCGAAGCAGTCGATGCCGTGCTCAAGGTATTTTTTCAGCATACGCTGGCGGTGCCCCGAATGAATGTTCTTTTCCTCTGCCATCGTCCCACCTCTTTCACGTTTGTGAGCTGTTGTGAACAAGCACGATATCATTATACAGCAAACCGACAGATTTGTCAAGCATTCGCGGCTTACGCAAATAAAATTCCATTTTACTGCACATATATTCCGTTCTGGACATCAAGCCTTGATTTTTTGTCCATTTTGTGCTATCATATAGAAAAGGAGGGCGATATTATGAACGACATGAAGCTGAGCTACTTCACAAACGATGAAAGCTTCCCGCTGTTCGTGCAGTACGGCGAGCATGACGTACCGCTGTTCATACACGGGCACGAGGATTTCTACGAGCTTGTGACGGTAATGGACGGAAGCGCCGTGCACATTGTGGACGGCGAGCGCAGCGCCATCAGCAAGGGCGATGTGTTTGTCATAGGCAACGGTATCTCCCACGGCTTTGACAAGACGCAGAGCCTGCGTATCTGCAACATAATGTACCGCCCGGATATGCTTTTCTCCGGAGACCTGGACATTCGCCGGCTGCCGGGCTTCCACGCGCTTTTTCTGCTGGAGCCTTACTTCAACAGCACCCAGCACTTTCAGAGCCGCCTGCGGCTCACCCCTGCGGATTTCCGGCTGATACAGCCGCTTCTGAACACCGCCGAGCGGGAATATATCTCCGACAAGCCCGGGAGCCGCACAATGGTGCTCTCCTGCGTAAGACAGCTTGCGGTGATACTCTCACGGCTGTACGAATCTCCGTCAAAGCCCAGGGAAATAACCGGAATAGCCGAAGCCGCCGCGTTCATGGAGACCAGCTTCGCCGATAATATCGCCATCGCGGACGTGATAGAGCGCTCGCATTACTCCCAGCGGCACTTTATCCGGCTGTTCTCCGCCGCCTACGGAATGACCCCGCAGCGCTACCTGATAGACGTCAGACTGCGCCATGCCGGAACGCTCCTGCGAGAAAGCAGTCTCTCCGTTACCGAAATAGCCATGCGGTGCGGCTTTGACGATTCCAACTATTTCAGCCGTATCTTCCGGAAGTACACCGGAACCTCTCCCAGCGAATTCCGGGGGATTAAATGAACAGAGGGGCAAAAACTGCCCCTCAAATTTATTACTTTATATACTCCTTCAGCGCTGAAACAAGCGCGTCTATCTCCTCGTCCGTGCCTATCGTGATACGCAGGCGGTTGTCGATTCTCTTCTTCGAGAAATACCGCACATAGATATCCTTTGTTTTCAGGAACTCCTGAATGTCCTTCGCGCGGAATTCCGGGTGCTCTGCAAACAGGAAGTTGGTGCTGCTGTCCTTCACGTCGAATCCCATCGCGCGGAGCTCCTTTGCGAGCCTCTCGCGGGTGGCAACGACCTTCTGCACAGTCGCGCGGAAATATTCCTCGTCCTCCACGGAGGCGACCCCCGCCGCTATCGCCAGGCTGTCTAGCGGGTAGGAATTGTAGCTGTCCTTTGCCGCAAACAGCGCCGCGATTATATCCGCGTTGCCCAGCGCGTAGCCTATCCTCATGCCCGCCATGGAGCGGGATTTTGAGAACGTCTGCACCACCACAAGATTCTCGTATTCCTTTAACAGCGGCACTGCGGAAGTCCCGCCGAAATCAACGTAGGCCTCGTCCGATATAACTACGCTGTCCGGATTCGCGTCCAGTATCTCCCGCATGAAATCCAGACCCCTGCCGATGCTTGTGGGCGCATTCGGATTCGCGACGACAACTCCGCCGTTCGGCCGCCTGTAGTCCGCCGCATTGATGTTGAAATCCGCGTCCACCGGGATAGTCTCATACGGGATACGGAGCATATCGCACCAGACCGGGTAGAACGAATATGTAATGTCCGGGTAGATCACCGGCTTGTCCGAGTTGAAGAACGCCCGGAAGCACAGCGCCAGGACGTCGTCCGAGCCGTTGCCCAGGAACACGTTCTCCCTTTTCAGCCCGAATCTCTTCGCCAGAGCCTCCGCAAGGGGTCTTGCGTTCGCGTCCGGGTACTTTTTCAGGCTTCCCCCGCGGAACTGCTCTATCGCGCGCAGAACTCCCGGAGCCGGCGGGTACGGGTTCTCGTTGGCGTTCAGCTTGATGAAATCGGTCTTGTCCGGCTGTTCGCCCGCGACATACGGTTCTATCCTTATCAGATTATCTTTCCAGCTCATATTAACTCCTTTAAACAAAAACGGCAGATGACCCCGAGGTCACCCGCCGCATGGTTTTACCTTTGCTTTGGATCAGTCAGCGTCGTCCTCATCAAGTTCAAACTCAAGATGGGAGCCGCAGTTAGGACAATCCAGCGTATTGTTCTGAGCCTGGTCGTAGTCGAAACGGATAGTGTTGCCGCAGTTGGGGCAGGTCGTTTCGTACATTCCGTCGAGGTCGTCCTCAAAGTCCTCGTCGTCATCGTAGTCGTCTTCGTCCTCGTCCTCAACGCCGTAAATCTCGTCCTCAAGGTCGCATACGCTCTCCTCAAGGTCTGTTACTACGTCTGCAACATCGTCCAGCTCTTCATCGACCTCATTGAGATTTTCAGCGATATCGCCGAGAACGTCAATGACAGCGGCAAGTATCTTGCCTTCTTTTGTGGTTTCGTCGAGGGAAAGCCCCTCTGCAAGACCCTTGATATAAGATACCTTTTCACTGATAGTCATATTGAACCATCCTTTCATGTCGTCCAAATTTGTGGAAGAAAACCGGAATTACTTTACACGCTCCATGTATTCGCCGGTTCTGGTGTCGATACGGATGAACTCGCCCTCGTTGATGAACAGCGGAACGCGGATCTCGGCGCCGGTCTCGAGCGTAGCGGGCTTGGTCGCGTTTGTAGCGGTGTTGCCAGCGAAGCCGGGGTCGGTCTGTGTAACCTGGAGCTCAACGAAGTTCGGAGGCTCTACGCCGAATACCTTGCCCTTGTAGGACAGAACCTTACATACCATGTTCTCCTTAACGAACTTGAAGTTGTCGCCGACGTCGGAAGCGTTAACGGGAACGTCCTCGTAGGTCTCGGAATCCATGAAGTGATAGAGCTCGCCGTCGGAGTAGGTGTATTCCATATCCTTTCTCTCAACGTAAGCGGTGGGGAACTTAGCGGTGGGGTTGTAGGTCTTTTCTACAACGGAGCCGGTAATAACGTTTCTCACCTTTGTTCTGACGAACGCCGCGCCCTTGCCGGGCTTAACGTGCTGGAATTCGATGATCTGCATTACGTTGCCGTCTTCCTCGAATGTCATGCCGTTTCTGAAATCTCCTGCTGTGATCATAGTAGGGAACCTCCAATTATTGTTAGTATTTATACGGCGCCTGTCTCAAAATAATCCGCGCCGTTTATCCGGAGGGTACCCTTTTTCTGGAAAGCCCGTCCGTCTAAATCTATCTTTATTATTGTACCCTATTTCGCGCGATTTTTCAAGCCCTTTTTGAGAAAAAATTGAAAAATTATATGTGAATAAGGTTTTTTGTTGATTTTGTGAGAACATCGCAGCCATTTTCTGTAACAACTACCATATCTTCTATTCTCACGCCAAACTTACCGGAGATATAAGCTCCCGGCTCCACGGTGACTATCATGCCGGGCTTCAGCATTGAGCGGCTGCGCTGTGAGAGCGTAGGCTGCTCGTGTATCTCCAGACCCACCCCGTGACCCAGACCGTGCCCGAAGTACCTGTCGTAGCCGCCCCACGCCGCCAGGGTCGCCCTTGCAACGCTGTCGACCACCTTGCCGTTTATTCCGGGCTTCACCGCCTTGATACCGTCCTGATTCGCGTAGTACACGGCGTTGTAGAGCTTCTCCATCTCCGGGGAAACCTGCCCTACCGCGAGGGTCCTCGTCATATCGCTGTGGTAGCTGTCCACCACCGCGCCGAAATCCAGCGTCAGGAAATCGCCCTCGCAGAGCTTCTTGTCCGTCGGGACGGCGTGCGGCGAAGCGGAATTCACGCCGGAAGCCGCAATAGTCTCGAACGAGAGGTCGTCCGCGCCGCAGTCCATCATGTAGTAGTTCAGCAGAGCCGCGACCTGCTTTTCGGTCATGTCCCGGCTGATGTTGTCGATGAGCCGCTCGAACGCCTTTTCCGCAATGCGCTGCGCCTTCACGATAAGCTCCACCTCTTCGCCGGACTTGATTATGCGCATATCCCAGATGAACTGCGACAGCTCCGGCGAGGGGTCAAGCTCCACGAAATGCAGCTTCTCGCGGTAGTCCGCGAACTCGGTCAGGGTCATGTAATCGCTCTCCAGCATGAGGGAGCGTATATTGTGCTTCAGCAGCAGCTCGGAAAGCTGGGTTTTCATGTCCTCCAGCAGCATGACGCGGCAGTCGGTGACGCGCTGCTTTGCCTTGTCGAAGTAGCGTGAATCTATGATAAGATACCCCTGCTCCTTTGTCACGAGGATAACTCCCGCCGAGGACTTGAACCCGCAGAAATACCGCCTGCTGACGTCCGAGGTGATGAGCGCCGCGCAGTTATCCGCCGGGAGCATTTTCTGGAGCCGCTCGATATTATTCATTTGCGCCTCCCAGAATGTTGTCCAGCGCGTACAGCGCCAGAATGTAGCTGAAGCTGCCGAAGCCCGCGATAGTTCCCCTGCATACCGGCGCGATAACGGAGGTCTTGCGGAATTCGTCGCGGCCGTTCACGTTGGAGAGATGGACTTCGATGACCGGTATCTTTATAGCCGAAATAGCGTCCCGGATAGCGTAGCTGTAATGCGTGTAGGCTCCTGCGTTTAGAATGACCCCCGCGCAGTCCATGCGTGATTCGTGCAGCCTGTCGATGAGCGAACCCTCGGAATTGCTCTGGAAGAACACCGGCTCGTATCCCATGGAGCGCGCCTTCTCGTCTATCACGTCGTTGATGGAGTTCAGCGTTTCATGACCGTAGATATTCGGCTCGCGCTCGCCCAGAAGATTCAGATTCGGGCCGTTCATAATTAGTATTTTCTTCATGCGATTACCCCCTGTGAAATCATTTGCCGCGGTTGCGCGCGTTCAGTTCAAGGATATGCCTGTAACCCGCGTCCGTGGAAGCCCACTTTTCCTCTACCGCCTTTTTCTGCTCCAGTGTGCCATATTCTAAGTAATAGTTGTCGAGGAACTCCTGACCGATAGTCACCGGGACTTTATGCGGCTTCACCGGCATATCAGCCGGGAAATACAGCCGCTTCATCATTTCGGTGATCTTCGCGGATTCCTCCGGGGTGAAATCGACGGTTATATTCCGCACATGCCTGCTGTTGTCCAGAATCTCGAAAACCAGGTCTACACTTGCCTTAAGCTTCATCTGTTCGCTGGAACGCTTCGGATCCACCAGGCTGAACTCATAAACGATATCGTACCGCCTGACCTCCTGACCGCCGACAACCAGCCTGCCGTCTTCCAGCATTGGCTTTGACATGTCGAGCGCCTGCCTGTTCCAGCCGATGAACACGTACATTGCGTTGTCCATGATCTTCTTGTCGGCAGTTACCCAGAATGAAACCCCGTGCTGAAACGCATAAACATCGACAAGCTCGCTGACCTGAAAGCCGTTCTCCGCGACTCTCTGCAGCGAAAGCCCCAGCCCGTGCATCAGATAGTCCCTGTGCTTAAACGGGATATTGCGTTTGTATTTTCTGACGAAATCACTGCCGGACATGTCGCTGTCAAGGTCCTGCGCCATGCTGAGCAGCCTGTCACCCTCGTAGTTCACGCTTTGAGCGCACTCTATCGGTATTATCCCCGCCTCGCGGTAGAAATCGCACATAACGCCCTTGGCGAACTGATAATTAACGATATAGGCATTGCCGTTGTAAAACAGCCCCTGCTGTCCCTGGTGCAACCTGCGGGACATGGAGTGCTCCCCGCCTTCCATGCTGTCCTTTACGAGCATTTCCTCCACCTTTGGGATAAGATATGTCGTTATTGCGTCCTCTGCGGCGTTGAGCATGTGCTGCTCCCTGTCGCATGCCGTGATATAACACAGTATCTGCTGATTTATGCAGCGTATCACATCGCCGGTTTCCTGGCTCTGATATAGGCTCTGATATAGGCAGTTCATGTCCTCTCCTTTACAGCGATTCGAAGTAACGTTTCATTTCTGCGGCGTCCTCCGCCTGGGTGCCTGCGGATTCGCAGATTATGGAGGGCTGCATTTTCCGGTCGTGTATCTCCTGCATTAGCGGCTGATACTCCGGGCCGAACTGCGCGTCCTCAAAGGTGAGGTGCTTCTTCTCGCCGCCGTCCGTGAACTCAATCCGGCTGAAATGGATGTGCATATTATTCAGGCGCTCCGTGCCGAGCTTGTCCGCGATGAGGTCGAGCATGCGCGCGTAGTCCTCGCGGCAGGTTATGCCGCCGTGCGTGCGCGCGTAGAGGTGCCCGAAATCCACCGTCGGCAGGAATCTTTCGTCCACGCCGCACAGCTCCAGTACCTCCTCCAGCGTGCCGAGCTGGTTCACCTTGCCCATGGTCTCCGGGCAGATGATGATGTCGGAAAGCCCCTCGGAATCCAGCCGCGCCTGCGCGATCCTGAGCGTGTCCTTTGCAAGCTCGGTCGCCTGCTCCCGGGTCATTTTGGAGCAGCTCCCGCTGTGCACCACTATCTTCCTTGCGCCAACGGAATGAGCCGCCTGCGCCGACTGGAGGATGTACTCAACGCTTTTCAGCCGCGTTTCCTCCGTCACTGAGGACAGCGAAATGAAATACGGCGCGTGCAGCGTCACATAGATACCGTGCTCCTGAGCCAGCCCCGGAAGCAGCGCGGGAGTTTTCTCGGAAAGCCGCACTCCCCTGCCGCATTCTATCTCATAGCCATTCAGCCCCAGCCCTTTGAGGTACTCCGGAAGCTGTTCTGGGAACTTGCGTTTTCCCCAGCTCTCGCCGTTTCCTCCCGGCCCGAATGAAATACCCATTTACTTCTCCTCCAGCTTCGAATAATCCCTGTGGAACACAACGCTCTCGATACGGCGCTTCAGCCGGAACGTCCACGTCTTTTCAAGGTGGAACGGCTCCACCAGAACTGTGCGTATCCCGGCGAGATTCCCCGCCATAACATCGGTGAAGATCTGGTCGCCCACCACGAGCGTCTCGGACTTCCCGACTCCCATAGCCTTAACGGCGCGGTTCACGCCGAAGGTCAGCGGCTTTGCGCCGTTTGCGGTGAACTCCAGCCCCAGCATTGCCGCCAGCGGAGCCACGCGCTTATTCGTGTTGTTGGACACCACGCGCATTTTCACGCCAAGCCCGCGCATTTTGTCGAGCCATTCGTTCACGCCGTCCTCGGCGGCGGGATTGCCGTGCATGGAGAGGGTGTTGTCCATATCAAGGACGAGCGCCTTAACTCCGTTTCTGCGCAGGAAATCCTCGTCTATCTGCAAAACGCTTTTCAGCCAGAAGGTCGGCTTAAACAGCATGAGTTTCCTCCTCAAAAGACAATTAAACCGGACAGGAGCCCTGCCCGGTTCAACCGTTGTGTTTTAGTCGCACTTAGTTCAGTAAAATCAGAACTTGCGCTTACGAGCAGCTTCGGACTTCTTTTTACGTTTTACCGAAGGCTTTTCGTAATGCTCTCTTTTACGAACCTCAGCAAGAACGCCGTCCCTTGCGCATGAACGCTTGAACCGCTTGAGCGCGGTGTCAAGAGATTCATTTTTGCCAAGACGAATTTCTGCCATCTATATTTCCCTCCCTTTGCCATAAGGCATAGGTTATCTACATTTTATAGTAGTTATACAAAAAGTATATAAATAATTATATCGCAAACACCCGGATTTGTCAAGCAGTTATCCAAAATTTATACGTTTTTTTGCATTTTCGTGATTTTGCACAATTCCGCCGGACGGTTTCGGGATATTTTGCAGTATACAATTATTCCTTGATAAGATGTGAAATATCCACCAGGGTGCCGTCCGCCCATAGGCGCTCAAGCTGGTAGAAATCGCGGGTCTCCTCCAGGAAAACGTGCACCATCACGTCGTAGTAGTCGAGGATTATCCACGTCTGGCTCTGGTATCCCTCAACGCTGCGGGGCTTCACGCCCTTCTCGCCGAGCTGGAATTCCACCTCGTCCGCCAGCGCCTTTACCTGCGTTGTACTGGAGGCGGAGGCTATAACGAAGTAATTCGCGAGGATAGTGAGATCCTCGACCTTCAGCGCGGTGATCTTCATAGCTTTCTTGGAATCAAGCGCCTTTACGGCAATTTCAAGTTCTTCTCTGTCTGTCATAAGATCTCCTTGTCCTTATTGTATTTGAGATAGTAGTTGTATGCTTCAAAGGTATAGTGCGGGATATGTCCGCATTTGCGGCAGACGTCCATTATGTTGTAGGCAAGCGCCACCGCCATCGCCTTGTTGAGATCGTTATGGCATATCTTGCGGAAATGGTCTACGTCCTTGTAGCTTCTCTCGGCGGATATCATATCCCCCAGGTACACGATCTTTTCCAGCAGCGTCATTTTGGCGCAGCCTATCGTGTGGAAGCGTATGCCGGTGAGTATCTCCTCGTCGGTTATCCCCAGCTTGTCCCGGACGTAAGCCGCGCCCGCCACCGCGTGCCACAGCGCTGGAGTGTCCACCTCCGCCGGGTCGGGGCGCAGCCCGCTCTCAATGGTCATCTGCTTCTGGCGCTCCGGGAGATCCTCCTTCATGACGTCGTGCAGTAGCCCCGCGAGATAGCACCGCTTCTTGTCCGCGCCGAATCTCTCCGCAAGGTCGTAGCAGGCCTCCGCAACGTTCATGCTGTGCGTGAAGCGCTTTTTCGAGAGCCGCTCCTTTATGAGCTTCTCATACTCGTCAAATTCCTTGTATCTGCTCAAAATACCGCCTCCGTCAAGCCCTGTACAATCCCTTTTCGCGGATATATTCCGCAACTCCCTGCGGCACCATTCCGGAGATATCCCCGCCTGCCGCCGCCTTTTCGCGCACCTCGGTGGAGGACATCTCCACCGCCTGGGTCGGCAGCACCTTTATCCTGCCCAGCTCGCTGGCGTATTCCATCATATCCGCAAGGCTGTCGCCGTCCCGCGCCGCAGCGCAGACCTTGACCTCCTTCAAGATAGACTCGTACCTGTACCACTTGTCGAAGCTGAACAGCATATCCCCGCCGATGAGCAGGAAAAAGCTCTCGTCCGGGTAAAGTTCCTTCAGCGCGCGTATCGTGTTGATGGAATAGCTTGTCCCGCCGAGCCTTACCTCGATATCGCTGACCTCCGCCCCGGGAATATGCCCGAAGGCACGGCGGCACATCTCCGCCCTGTCCTCGTATGGCAGGAGCTGCGTGTGCTTGTGCGGCGAAACGTAGGTCGGGATTATCAGTAATTTACGCAGCTTTAGCTGCTTCACCGCCTCCTCCGCCAGCCGGACGTGCCCGTTGTGCACGGGGTTGAACGCTCCGCCGAATATGCCGGTCTTTTTTACGCTGTCACTCAAGTTCTATCACCCGCTTCTTGGGATCCTTGCTGCGGCGCCACAGCACGAACTTCCTGCCGATGACCTGAACGACCTCGGATTTTGTCAGCTCCGCTATCTGGTCTGCCGCCTCGCGCGCGGTGAACTCGCAGTTCTCCTGTACGCCCACCTTGATGAGCTCCCGGCTGTTCAGCACGTCGTCGAGCTGCTTTACAAGCTCCTCGCCGATGCCCTGCTTTCCTACGAAAAATATAGTGTTGTAGCTCTGCGCGATGGAGCGCAGATGTGCCCTCTGTTTACTGGTCAGCATTAACCGAATTTCTCCTTTAAAATCTCCGCAAGCTGCTCGAAAGCCCTTGCGCGGTGGCTTATTTTGTTCTTCTCGTCCTCGTCGAGCTCCGCCATGCTCCTGTCCTCGTCCACCATGAAAATGGGGTCGTAGCCGAAGCCCTTGCCGCCCACCATCTCGTCGCCTATGTAGCCCTCGATGGTGCCGTTTACGGAATACTCGTCGTCCTCTGCGTAGATGAAGTATATGGAGCACACGAACCTTGCTTCGCGCAGGGGTCTGGATACTCCGTGCATCTCCTCCAGCACTTTTTCGCACAGCTCCTTATCGGTGGCTCCCTCGCCGGCGTATCTCGCGGAATAGATCCCGGGAGCGCCGTTCAGGAAGTCTATTTCAAGACCGCTGTCGTCTGCTATCGTCGGGAGCTTCGTCGCCTCGAATACCGCCCGCGCCTTGATGTGGGCGTTTTCCTCAAAGGTGTCGCCGTCCTCGATTATCTCGTCTGTGAAGCCTGCCTCACGCATTGATATAACGTCGAAGCCGTAGGGCTCCAGGAGCTTTCTGAACTCCCTTATCTTGCCCTGATTGTTTGACGCGATTATCAATTTCTGTCGGACAGGCAGCGGGGCGGCAGGTTTTTCTTCGCCGGATCTGTGAAGATGTTTCATAAAAATTCCTTTCCAATTTTATGCGCCGCAGCGGCGCAATTTATAAACCCGTCAGGGTTTTATTCAAACAGCGCCTGAACATAATCCTCAGGCACGAACGGCTGGAGGTCGTCTATCTTTTCGCCGACTCCGACCAGCTTTACGGGTATGCCGAGTTCGTTCTTTATAGGTATTATTATACCACCTTTTGCGGTTCCGTCAAGCTTTGTCAGGACAATTCCCGTAATTTCAGCACTTTCACTGAAAAGTTTTGCCTGATTGACTGCATTCTGTCCAGTAGTCGCGTCAAGAACCAATAAAGTTTCAACGCACGCGTCCGGAACCTCCCGGGAAATAACGCGGGCTATCTTTTTCAGCTCCTCCATCAGGTTCTTCTTGTTGTGGAGCCTCCCGGCGGTGTCGCAGAGGACTACGTCCGCGCCGCGCGCCCTTGCGGCGGTCAGCGCGTCGAAAATCACCGCGGCAGGGTCGCTGCCCTCGCTGTGCTTTACTATCTCCACACCCGCGCGGTCAGTCCACACGTTGAGCTGATCTATAGCCGCCGCGCGGAACGTATCCGCCGCCGCAACTATGACCTTCTTGCCCTGGGACTTTAAATTCGCCGCCAGCTTTCCTATTGTGGTGGTCTTTCCCGCGCCGTTAACGCCGATCACCATGATAACGGAGGGCTTTGTGTCGAGCCGCAGCTCGTTTCCTCCGGTGAGCATTTCGGAGATGATATCCCGCAGCAGCTTCTTCACGTCCGCCGGGTCGGTGGCTCCGGTGCGCTTTACCGCCGCGCGGAGCTGATCGCATATCTCCATGGAGGTCTCCGCGCCGATATCGGAGAGTATCAGCGTTTCCTCCAGCTCGTCAAAGAAGTCCTCGTCTATCTTCGTGAAGCTGTTCATCAGCAGCTCCAGCTTGCTCATGAAGCCGTCCTTGGTCTTTTTCAGCCCGTTTTTCAGCTTCTCGAAGAACCCGATTTTCTTAGGTGCTTCCTCTTCGGAATACCCGGTTTCTTCCTCCTCGTAAAGCTCCTCGGGAGCCTCGGCTTCCTCAGCCTGGGGGATTTCCTCAGCTTCCTCCGTTACTTCTTCGGCTTCGGGCTGTTCTGCTTCGTACTGCTCACCGGTCTCGGGAGCCTGCTCCGGAGAGTCCTCCCAGGTTTCTGGAATATCACCGTCAGCCGTTTCAGCCTGGAGTTCTTCATTGAGGAGGCTTTCATCCTCGTCCTCCTTTTTCTTCTTTCTGAATTTATCGAAAAAACCCATATTTCCTCCAGTCTTTATTTCAGTTCAACGTCAAGCTCGTCCGCAAGGTCGCGGCGCAGGAGCCTTGACACGCCCTTTTCCTGCATGAACACACCGTACAGCACCTTGCATCCCTCGATAGTTCCGCGCCTGTGCGTGATGACCATGAGCTGGGTCTGGCTGCTGAACTGGTTCAGATAAGTGATGTACTTGTCAACGTTCACATCATCGAGCGCCGCGTCCACCTCGTCCAGCATACAGAACGGCGTGGGACGGTGCTTAAGTATCGCAAAGTAGATGGTGATGGCTACCATGGTCTGTTCGCCGCCGGAAAGCGAAATAAGGTTCTTTATGACCTTTCCGGGCGGAGCCGCCAGTATCTCGATTCCCGAACCCAGCACGTCCTCCGGGTCGGTGAGCTTCAGTTCGCCGTGGGCTCCGTCGCCGAATATGCTGACGAATATCTCCTTGAAGCTCTTGTTTATCTCCTCGAAGCTGTTCAGGAACCTCGTCTTGATGTCCTCGGTGAGGTCGGCAATGAGCTTTTCCAGCTCCCGCTTGCTCTTCTCAATGTCCTCGAGCTGGGCGGTCTGGAACTTGTAGCGCTCCGCCACCTCGCGGTACTCGTCGATGGAATCCATGTTTACGCTGCCGAGCCGCGAGATGTTCTTTCGCAGCTCCTCCAGCTCGTTTTCAGCCGCCATCAGGTTTTCCAGCGGCTTCGCCTGCTCCACAGCCATCGAGACCGTGAGGTCGTAGCTGTCGTGCAGCATATTCACAATGCGCTCCTGCTCCCGGAGTTCTCCGGTGCGGCGCTCCTCCAGCCTTGCGACTTCCCGGGCGAAATGCTCCTTGTTGCGGTTCGCCTCGGAGATATCCCGGTGCATCTGACCTATCGAAAGCTCGAGCTGCTCTATCTCCGACATGGAGCGTGTGATGTCTTTGTCCTTGTCGGTGAGCTCGCCGCTGTGCTGCTCTATCTCTTTCTTCACGCGCTCAATGTCCACGCGGATACGGTCGTCGTCCGCTTCAAGGGCGGCGATGTTCTCCTTGTAGCTGTCGCTGCTCTGGAACAGCATTCTGCGGTTTTCCTCGCGGCTGCGTATCTCCACCCGGAACGCGTCTATGTCCTTTTCAGCCGCGACCTTGTCTAGCCCGAGCTGTGAAAGGCTGTCCGAAAGCTCCTTTATGTGGGCGGCGGCGCTGTCGCGCTCGTCCCCGGACTGCTTCTGCTGCTCCTCTATTTCCGCGATATCCTTGTCGCAGGCTTCAATGACCGCCCTGCTCTCGGAAATCTGCGCGTTATACTGCTTTATATGCGCGTCGAACCGCTCCAGCGCCAACCGGGAGGTCTCCCCCTGCTGCGAAAGCTGCTCTATGAGCATTGTGAACTTCGAAAGCTCCGCGCGGCTGTTTATCTCCGCAGAGTCCAGGGCTTTCAGCTCGTCCTCGGCGCCCTCGGTCTCCATGGCGAATTTCGCCGCCTCCGCCTGGTACTGCTGATAAGCCTCGTTCTTCTCCGCGAGGGTCTTTCTGAGGGCTATCACCTCGTTGTAAAGGGAATCCTTCTCCTGCTTTCTGGAGATGATACCCGCGCCGTTTCCCCGGCTTCCTCCGGTGAATGAACCGCCGGCGTTGACCACCTGACCGTCAAGGGTCACTATGCGGAACTTCGCGCCGTACTTCTTGCTGAGGAACGCCGCCGTGTCGATATCGTCCACTATCGCGGTGAGTCCCAGCAGGTAGCGTATGATGTTGAGGTACTCCCCGTCGCATTCCACAAGGTCGCTTGCGATACCCTCGAAGCCCTGCTCCGACTGGAGCCGCGGCTCGTTGAGGTAGCGCCCCTTCATCGCGGTTATCGGGAGCATTGTGGCGCGTCCCGCGTTGGTCTCCTTCAGGAAGCGGATACAGCGCTTCGCCGTCTCCTCGTTGTCCACGATGATGTTCTGCATTGCCGCGCCCAGCGCCGTTTCTATCGCCGCGACATAGCGCTCGTCCATGCTGACCACGTCTGCCACCGTGCCGTGTATTCCGCCCATTCTGCCCTGCTGCGAAGCCCTCATGAGCTCCTTTACGCTGTGGGTGTAGCCCTCCATACTCCTTTCAACGTCCTCCAGGAGCTTCCAGCGCTTCTGCTTGGTGTCCAGCTCGTCGCGCACGCGGTCGGCTTCCGCTTTCGCCTCGTTCATGCGGCGGGTCTTTCCCTCGCCCAGCCGCTGGAGTCCCGCCAGCCTGTTCTGCTTTACGGAGCGCTGCTCCGCGATATCCGCGA
Organism: uncultured Oscillospiraceae bacterium; assembly: GCA_934448295.1. Lineage (GTDB taxonomy): Bacteria > Bacillota > Clostridia > Oscillospirales > Ruminococcaceae > CAG-115. The sequence continues at coordinate 163,749 of CAKSEY010000003.1, read as the reverse complement.
TGGATTTCTCGGCGGCTTCCCTGCTCTCGGTGTATTCCCGGAGCCTTGCTTCGGAATTCTCCGCGTCTGAAAGGAACGTCCGCTTCTGGTCCTCCGCTTCCTCCACGGAGTGCTCCGCCTGGGCGCACCGCGCGGAGGCTTCGCCCTTTTCGCGGTAAGCCCTTGCCAGCTTTTGCTCCAGCTCGGAGTAAGCACGGCTGCTTTCGGCGCTCTGTTTTTCTATTTCGGACAGCTTCGCGCGGATATCCTCCTGCCGCGCTCCCATAGCGGAAAGCTCCGCCAGCTTGTCCTCTATCTTCTTCTGGAATTCCTTTATGCCCTCGTCGAAGCTGCGGCTGCTTTCCTCCGCGTTGGCTATCTGCTCGGAAAGCTCCATGCGGCGCTTCTGGTTGTGCATCAGGTCGTTTTCCAGCACGCCTATCTGCGAGCGCTTCTCCGCGATTTCGGTGTTCACCGCGTCGCGGCTCCTGCGGAATCTTTCCAGCTCCGCCTGGATACGCTGCTTTTTCTCGGTGCTTTCGTCAATGCTGTTCTGGAGCTTCTCCGCGTCCTTTTCGTAGTGTTCGCACTCCGCGCGGTTGAGCAGCAGGTCGTCGTCCAGCTTCTTTATCGCCGTGCGGCGCTCCTCGTAGTGCGCCGCGCCCACGGATATCTCCAGCTCCTTTTTCTTGTCGAGAAGCTCGGCGGCGAGCACCGCCTTTTCCGACTGCTTTTTCAGCACCGGCAGGCGCTCCTCGTCCATCTTGATGATATCCTTCTGGCGGGTGATGTTGTCCTCGGCGCTCTGGAGCTCCTTTTCAGCCTCCGCCTTTTTGTGCAGGAACAGCGATATCCCCGCCGCTTCCTCGAATATCTCACGGCGCTGGGTGCCCCGCGCGTTCACTATCTCGGCGACCCTGCCCTGTCCGATTATGGAATATCCGTCACGACCCAGACCGGTTCCAAGCAGCATTTCCTGAATGTCTTTCAGCCTTGATTTCGCCCCGTTTATGAGGAACTCGCTCTCGCCGCTGCGGTACAGCTTGCGGGAGATAGTCACCTCGTCCGCGTCCACCGGGAGCGCACGGTCGGTGTTGTCTATGCACAGCGCGACCCTCGCGAAGCCCATGGGCTTGCGGTCGGTGGTGCCGTGGAAGATAACGTCCTCCATCTTCTCGCCGCGCAGGGTCTTTGCGCCCTGCTCTCCCATTACCCAGCGCAGGGCGTCGCTTATGTTGCTCTTGCCGTTGCCGTTGCTTCCGACCACGGCGGTGGTCTGGGCGTCGAAATTCAGTACGGTCTTGTCCGCAAAGGATTTGAACCCATGTATCTCAAGTGACTTAAAAAACATTCACAAACCTCGCTGTATATCAGCGCACCTCGATATAAGCCCCGTCCAGCGGCTTTATCTGCACAACATAGCCAAGCTCCCGCAGGGCCGCGATGTTGCCGCGCTTCTGTCCGACTGCCCTGCTGATATTGCGGCTGTCGGTGTAGATCATATAATTTCCCTTTTCCCTGGGGAGAAGCTCGCGCTTCATGTCGTTAAGGAACAGCCGGCTCTCCACTATCTCCCGGAATGCCGGGTGGTAAACTCCGCCGAGCATTTCGCTTTCCACCTCAGGTGAAGCGTGGAGCCCCATTCTTATCACGCGTATCCCCGCCGCTTCAAACTCCCGCAGGAGCTCCGCGCAGAGATCCACCGTCTGCTCAAACCCGAAGCTGCGGTACTCGCCGCTCTCAAAGAGCCTCCCGAGCCGCGTGTGCTTCAGTATCACGGTGGGGTATATCCGCACGGCGTCCGGCTTCAGCGCGATGAACTCCCGGCAGGTGAGCCGCACAGCTTCCTCGGAGTCCCGATAAAGCCCGGTCATCATCTGGAGCCCCAGCGAGAAACCGCCCTCCTTTATGAGCCGTGAAGCCCTGCGGACGTCCTCTGCGGAGTGCCCCCGCTCGTTCGCCTGCAAGACCTCGTCCGACATGGACTGCGCGCCAAGCTCCACGGCGGTCATGCCGTATTGTTTCAGTATCGCGATAATCTCCTCGCCGATACAGTCCGGGCGGGTGGAGCAGCGTATGCCGCAGTAGACCTCCGGGTACCTCCGGACGGCTTCGGCGGCGCATTCCAGCAGACTTATCATGTAGTCCCTGGGGACAGCCGTGAAGCTCCCGCCGAAGAACGCTATTTCCGCCTGCATATCCCTTTCCGCGAGGTGTGCTGCCTGCCCGTCAAGCAGCGCCTTTACCTCCTCAGCGGAGGGCGCGTGCGCCGCCCCGGAAATGCTCCGCTGGTCGCAGAAGCTGCACCTGTGCGGGCAGCCGATGTGCGGTATGAATACCGAGATGTTAGTCCGTTTCATAGCCCATAAGCCCGATGGCTTCCTTGGCGGCGGCCTGCTCGGCTTCCTTCTTGCTCTGCCCGGAGCCGGTGCCGATGCTCTGACCGTTCAGCATTACCTCCGCTGTAAAGGTCTTGTGGTGAGCCTCGCCCTCTTCCTCCGTCACCTCGTAGGAAACGCGCTCCTCCGGGTTCTGCTGTATTATCTCCTGGAGAATGGTCTTGTAGTCGCCGAGCTTCACCTTGCCGCTCTTTATCGCCTCGATGGAGGGCACGAATTTCATGATGAACCTCTGTGCCTCGTCCATTCCGCCGTCAAGGAATATCGCGGCGATAAGCGCCTCGAAAGCGTCCGCCAGAATGGAGCGCCGCTCCCTGCCGCCGGTCATCTCCTCGCCCTTGCCGAGCAGGATATAATCGCCGAGGGAAATGCGCTTCGCGAAATTGTACAGCGAATTCTCGCACACGATGGAGGCGCGCAGCTTTGTCAGCCCGCCCTCCGGCACGGTGGTCATATTCGTGAAGAGATAGAGAGATACCGTTATCTGGAGCACGCTGTCCCCAAGGAACTCCAGCCGCTCGTTGCTGCCGTTGTTCTTTCCTCCGGAATAGCTGGAATGGGTCATGGCTCCGCGCAGCAGCGACTTGTCCTTGAAGGTGTAGCCTATTGCCTGTTCAAGCTGACTGAATTCCGACATATCAATCCTCTTCCTTTACCCCGAGAGCCGCAATGGCGCTCGTCATTTCTTCGATGGCGTTCTTTTCAACGAACATCTTCGCCTGCCTGAAAGCGCCCAGGAAAGCCACCGCGTCGGAGCTTCCGTGCGCCTTGAACACCGGCTTTGACGTGCCCAGCAGCGGCGAGCCGCCGATGGTCTTGTAGTCGAGCTGCTTCGCGATGTCGCCGAGCTGCTTCTTTACGCACAGCGCGCCTATCTTCGTCTTTAGATTCGCGTAGAACATGGATTTCAGCGACTGCTTCATGAGTATCCCCATGCCCTCGCAGGCTTTCAGGAACACGTTTCCGGTGAAGCCGTCCGTTACCAGCACGTCCACCTTGCCGACGGGGGCGTCGCGCCCCTCCACATAGCCGACGAAGTTGATGGACGGCGTATTTCTGAGGAGCTTCACGGTCTCGTGCTCGAGCTCGCGTCCCTTTTCCTCCTCGGTGCCGATGTTCAGCAGACCTACCCTGGGCTTCCCGATACCCATGGTCTTTTCCATGAAAATGCTGCCGAGCACCGCGAACTGCTGGAGCATTTCGGGTCTGCACTCGAGGTTCGCGCCGCCGTCTATAACGCTGTATCTTCCGCCGCCAAGACATGGCATGAGCGGCACCAGGGCGGTCCTCTTGACGCCCCTTATGCGCTTTTCTATCATCGTGCCGCCGACAACTATCGCGGCGGTGCTTCCGGCGCTGATGAACGCGTCGGCATTGCCGTCCGCGAGGTAGTACAGCGCCTTGCCCATGGAAGTCCCGGAGTTCTCCTTGATAACGGATTTCGGAGCGTCCTCCGTGGTTATAACTCCCTGGGCGGGGACAAGCTCGATGTGGCTGTCTGAGATATCCAGCGCCTTCATGCGCTCCATGAGCGTTTTTTCATCGCCTGTTACCGCGATGTCTATTCCCAGCTCCCTGACCGCGAGAGCCGCGCCCTTGAGCACCTCGTCCGGGGCGTTGTCGCCGCCGAAGCCGTCTATTACAATCTTCATCTTATCACCTATGTATCCTTACTCTGCCAGCGCCCTGTCAAGCGCCGCAAGGGAACGCTCCGCAAGGGCGCCGTAGCGCTCCTGCTTGCCCTTTATCACCCTGTCGAGACCCGGCAGTATGCCCATATTGCTTGCCATCGGCTGGAAATCCACCACGGTGGGGTCGCTGATGTAGCCGCACAGCGCGCCCAGCATGGTCTCCGGCGGGAGCGTCAGCGGCTCCTTCCCGGAAAGCCTGTCGGCAAGCGCCCGTCCCGCAATTATGCCGGAGGCGGCGCTTTCAACGTAGCCCTCCACCCCGGTTATCTGCCCGCCGAAGAACAGGTTTTCCGAGCCCCTCAGCATGAACCATCTGTCCAGATGGCGCGGGCTGTCTATGAACGTGTTCCGGTGCATTACGCCGTAGCGCACGAATTCCGCGTTTTCAAGCCCGGGTATCATCGAGAAAACCCGCTTCTGCTCGCCGAATTTCAGGTTGGTCTGGAATCCCACGAGATTGTACATCGTGCCGGAGCGGTTCTCTTTCCTGAGCTGAACCGCCGCAAACGGGCGCTTTCCCGTCCTCGGGTCGGTGAGCCCCACCGGCTTCATACAGCCGTAGCGCACGCTCTCAAAGCCGCGCTTCGCGAGGACTTCCACCGGCATACAGCCCTCGAACACCTTCATTCCCGCGGATTCCTCCGGGCGGTCGAACTCCTTAAGCGGAGCGCTCTCAGCGGTCACCAGAGCGTCATAGAACGCCTGATACTCGTCCCTGTCCATCGGGCAGTTGACGTAATCCGCCTCGCCCTTGTCGTACCTCGTCTGGAAGAAAGCCCTGCTGAAATCAATGCTGTCCGCCGCCACGATGGGAGCCGCCGCGTCATAGAAGCTCAGCCCCTCGCCGCACACGCCGCGTATCTTCTCCGCAAGCGCGTCGGAAGTAAGCGGTCCCGTGCAGACCACCGCGTTTCTCTCCGGAAGCTCCGTGACCTCCCCGCTGATAACGCGGATATTCGGGAAGCTCCTTACTATCCTCGTCGCCTCGTCGGAGAACTCCGTGCGGTTGACCGCAAGGGCTCCCCCGGCGGGCACGGCGGTCTTTTCCGCCGCCTCCAGTATAACGGAGCCGAAGCGCCGCATTTCCTCCTTCAGGAGCCCGCAGGCGCTCTCGGGTCTTGCGGCTTTCAGGGAGTTGGAGCACACCAGCTCCGCGAAGCCATGGTAATGGTGCGCCGGGGAGTACTTCTCCGGCTTCATCTCATGAAGCTCCACATCGAAGCCCCTGCGCGCAAGCTGTACAGCCGCCTCGCAGCCCGCGAGACCTGCGCCGATAACCTTAACCGTCATTATTCTTATCCTTATTGTCTGCGCCGTCAAGGGGACGCTCGTAGCCGCAGCCCTCCCTTGCGCAGTATATCTTGCCCATACGTCCGGGCTTCTTGAACAGCGAAGCGCCGCACTGCGGACATTTTTCCTCTATCGGGAGATCCCAGGTCATGAAGTTGCAGTTCTGGTAATCCTCGCAGCCGTAGAACGGCTTGCCCTTCTTGGATTTCTTCGCCAGCATCTTCTTGCCGCAGCGCGGGCAGCTTCCCTTTGTCTCCGTAACTATCTTCTTGGTGAACTTGCACTCCGGGAATCCGCTGCACCCCAGGAACTTCCCGAACGGCCCTATCTTGATGACCATGGGCTTGCCGCATTCCTCGCAGATAACGTCCGTGGGCTCGTCTGGAACCTTTACGCGCCTGCCCTCCATGTCGCTCTCAGCCTTTTCCAGGGTCTTTGCGAACCCGTCGTAGAACTTGTGGAGCACCTCCACCCAGTTCTTTGTTCCATGCTCGATATCGTCAAGGGAGGTTTCCATCTTCGCCGTGAACTTCACGTCGACGATGTTGTTGAAGTGGTCTTTCAGCAGCTCGGTTATCACCTCGCCGAGGGCGGTGGGCTTGAGCTGGTTCCCCTGCTCCCTCTCCACATAGTGGCGGTCGAGTATCGTGGAGATAGTCGGCGCGTAGGTGGACGGTCTGCCGATACCGTTTTCCTCCAGCTCCTTGATAAGGGAGGCTTCGTTGTATCTTGCCGGCGGCTGCGTGAAATGCTGGTTCCCGAGGACTTCCTTTGCGGCGAGCTTCTCACCCTTTTCCAGCTTCGGCAGGGCGCCGGTCTGTTCGCCGTCGGCGTCCTTGGTCTCCTCGTACAGCTTGGTGAATCCATCGAACCTCACCGAGTAGCCGCTGCTCTTGAACAGGCAGCCCGCCGCCGTGATGTCGGCGGCTACAGTGTCCAGCACCGCGTTCTGCATCTGGCTCGCCATGAAGCGCTCCCAGATGAGCTTGTACAGCTTGTACTGGTCGTTTGAAAGCGAAGCCTTGACCTTTTCCGGGGTAAGGCTCACGGTGGTGGGGCGTATCGCCTCGTGCGCGTCCTGCGCGTTGTTCTTGGACTTGAACGTCCTCGGCTTCTCCGGGAGGTACTCCGCGCCGTACATCTCCTTTATCAGGTCTGCGGCGGCGGCCTTTGCCTCGTCGGAAATCCTCAGCGAGTCGGTTCTCATGTAGGTGATAAGACCCACAGCGCCCATTCCCGCAACGTCTATGCCTTCGTACAGCTCCTGCGCCGCTTTCATGGTGCGGCGGGACTGGAAGGAATAGCGGCGGCTTGCCTCCTGCTGGAGCGTGGAGGTGGTGAACGGCGGCGCCGGCTGCTTCTTGCGCTGGGACTTCTTCAGCCCGGTGACAACGAACTCCGCGCCCTCCAGCCTTTTCAGGAGCTTGTCGGCCTCCTCCTTGCTGGAAATGGCGATTTTTTCGCCGTCCACCTCCGCCAGCTTCGCCGGGAACGCCCTCTTCGAGGAGGAAGCCAGCAGCTTTGCGTCAACGCTCCAGTATTCCTGCGAAACGAAGCTGCGTATCTCATTCTCGCGGTCAACGATTATACGCACCGCCACCGACTGCACGCGTCCTGCGGAAAGCCCCCGGCGGACTTTCTTCCAGAGGAACGGCGACAGCTTGTAGCCCACTATCCTGTCGAGGATACGTCTTGCCTGCTGCGCGTCAACTATGTTGGTATCGATGCAGCGGGGCGCGCTCATTCCGTTTTTTACACCGGTCTTGGTGATTTCGTTGAACGTCACGCGCACGGGCGCCTTCTCGTCTATCCCGAGGAGGTGCGACAGATGCCACGCGATAGCCTCTCCCTCTCTATCCGGGTCGGTGGCGAGGTATATGATATCGCTTGACTTGGCGTGCTTTTTCAGCTCTTTTATCACGTCCGCCTTGTCCTTCATGTTGATATACTGCGGCGCAAAATCATGCTCCACGTCAACGCCCAGCTTGGACTTGGGCAGGTCGATTATATGTCCGGTGGAGGCTATTACATCATAGCCCTCGCCGAGATACTTCTTAACGGTCTTCGCCTTTGACGGAGACTCCAGTATTACAAGGTGCGGCACAAAGTTTCCCCCTATTTTATTTTTTTGCAGTTTGCGCGTTTTCCGCGCTCGTAGTTCGCCCATCCAGGCGGATCCAAGACAGCGCAAAGCCGAAAGCCTTCTTATGGTTTTGCGCTGTCTGCTGTAAAATATACAGCAGAATAAGTTATTTTTTCGAAAGCTCCCACAGTATTATCGCGGCGGCGGCGGCTGCGTTGAGCGATTCCGCGCCGGAGATCGGGATATACACCGCCCCGGTGCAAAGCTGCGCGGTCTTCGGGGAAACTCCCCTGCCCTCGCTGCCGATGACCACTGCAGAGCGTTCCGGGAACTCTATCTCCCCGAGCTTCTGTGCGGTTTTGTCCAGCATTGCCCCGTAAACGGAGAATCCGCGCCCCTTCAGCGCCGGAATTAGCTCCGCCATCTCCCCGCAGACGCAGGGAAGCCTGAGCGCGCTCCCCATCGAGGCGCGCAGCGTTTTCGGCGCCCAGATGTCCGCGCAGTCCGGCGAGAGCAGCGCCCCGCCAAACCCGAGCGCCTCCGCCGTGCGGATTATCGTGCCGACGTTGCCGGGATCCTGCACTCCGTCAAGCAGCACCAGCCTTGAAGCCCCTGAAAGCTCCGGCTTTGCGGCGGGCTTTTCAGCCAGCGCGAACAGCCCCTGCGGAGCCTTGGTATCTGAAATATATTCCGCGATATCGCCGGATATCACCGTCAGCTCCCCCGCCTGCGCCAGGGCCCCGGCGGTCTGCGGGTATTTCTCCAGCGCCTTTTCGGTCGCCATCGCAGAAATTATGCGGAATCCCCCGGCGGCAAGCTCCCCGCAGAGGTGGTCGCCCTCAACGGCGAAAACGCCCTCGCTGTCGCGCAGACCCTTGTCCCGCAGCGTCTCGCGGAAGCGCTTAACGGCGTCGTTTTTTCTCGAAGTTATGGTCATCGGAGAATACCCCCTACATAGCGAAAAATCTCACGTCCCGGAACAGAACGTGAGATATCTTCACGATTAAAGCGCTGCCTTAGCCTTCTCTGTCAGTGCAGTGAAGCCTGCTGCGTCATTGATAGCGATTTCGGAAAGCATCTTTCTGTTCAGAGTGATGTTTGCCTTCTTCAGACCGTTCATGAAGGTGGAGTAGTTCATACCGTTAGCCTTGCATGCAGCGGAGATTCTGGTGATCCAGAGCTTTCTGAAATCTCTCTTCTTGAGTCTTCTGCCGATGTAAGCATACTGACCGGACTTCCATACGGCCTCCTTAGCGGTCTTGAAAAGTCTGCTCTTGCCGCCCCAGTAGCCCTTTGCCAGCTTTAATGTTCTATTTCTTCTCTTGCGAGTTGCGAGTGCGCCCTTTACGCGTGCCATGTTACATTACCTCCTGTTATTTTGTCTGCGGACTTATTCCGCAAATTCAGATTATTTGTACGGAATAAGGCTCTTTACAGCAGCTACATTGGTAACGTCTGCGTATGCGCCTGCGCGTAAGCCTCTCTTGCGCTTGGTGGACTTCTTGGTAAGAATGTGGCGTCTGTTGGTGTGACCCATCTTTACCTTACCGTTCTTTGTCAGCTTGAAGCGCTTCTTCGCTCCGCTGTGAGTTTTGATCTTAGGCATTTTGTTATCCTCCTTGAGATTTTTCAATTAAAGTGCGCCTTCCGCCGGAAGCGGCGGCAGTGCTCAGCGCTTGTCTTACTTCTTGGGGCTCAGCACTATCGCGTAGTTCTTGCCCTCGAGCTTGGACGGCTTCTCAGATCCGCCGTACTCTGAAACGGCATCGAGGAATCTCTTCATAAGATCCTCGCTGAGGTTCATGTGAGAAAGCTCTCTCGCACGTCTGAAGCGTATGGTGACCTTTACCTTGTCGCCGTTCTGGAGGAACTTGATGCAGTTCTTCACCTTGATGTTGAAGTCGTTGGTGTCGATGTTGAGCGACATCTTGATCTCCTTCACCTCTGCCTGCTTCTGGTTCTTCCTGGCTTCCTTCTCCCTCTTGGTCTGCTCAAAACGATACTTTCCGTAATCCATGATCCGGCAGACCGGTGGAGCCGCCGTGGGAGCGATAAGCACCAGGTCGAGATCTGCCTCGATAGCCTTCGCAAGCGCGTCCGCAGTCGCCATAATGCCGAGCTGCTCGCCTTCTGCGCCGATGACTCTTACTTCCTTTTCCCGGATATCCTCGTTGATGAGCTGTTCTTTCGTGCCGATATCAAAGCACCGCCTTTCCTTATTCAGTCTGAGCTGTGAAATAAAATAAGCGTGAGTACACACTACTCACGCTTAACCGAAATGCCCGCGGGCTTATTCTCATTAAACGACCGCGCCTGACAGACTTAACGCCGGCGGGTGAGAGTGTGGTGGCTCTGCTTTATTACCTCGCTATTATACACCATTCTTCCCGCTTTGTCAAGGGGGTATTTTCAATTTTTTTGATTTTCTTTTAGGAACTCAACGTATTTATCCTCCGGGACGGGCTTCTGGTAATAATATCCCTGGAGGTAATCGCAGCCCATGTCAATGAGCAGCTTCGCCATTTCCTCGGTCTCAACGCCCTCCACAACGATGCGCTTGTTGAGGGATTTCAGCATTTTCACGGTATGGCGCAGGATAACGAACGCCTCCTTGTTCTCCATAGCCGGCCAGAGAATACTCTTGTCGATCTTTACGATATCCATGGGCAGGGAGATCAGATAGTTCGCAGTGGAAAATCCCGTACCGTAATCGTCCATGGAGAACGTCACGCCCTGTGAAATCAGGCTGTTCATATTCCGCAGGAGCATATCGTAATTTGCAAGACCCGCAGTCTCGGTTATCTCGAAATTTATCTGCTCCGGAGGTATCTCGTACTCCTTCATTATCTCCATCAGCCGCTCCGAAAGCTGCTCCTGCACGCACTGGAGCACGGACAGATTGACCTCGACGTACCTTACGCCGAGCCTCTGCGCCTGACCGCTCTTCATGAACCGGCACACCTTGCGGAACGCTATGTCGCCTATCTCAATTATCATGCCGTTGGCTTCCGCAAGCGGAATGAACTCCTCGGGGCTGACAAATCCAAGCTCCGGGTCCTTCATCCTGATGAGCGCTTCGGCGCACACGAATCCCCTTTCGGCGGGCTCGTAGATTGGCTGGTAGTACATTTCGAAGCTCTCGTTCACAATGCAGTTCTTTATCGTGCTGAGAATGTGAAGCTCCCGCTTTTTCGCCTGGATAGCTTCGGGAGCCGCAACGAACACGCTGCCCTCCTCCTTGCTGGAGTTGCGCAGGGTGTATTCTATCGCGTCCCGGACGTCCTTTGCGGAGGACGCGAAATCCGGGAACCTCACCAGGCATATTTTCGGCGTTATCGCAGCTTCTATACCGTGAATAGCGACGGGCTTCGAGAAATAATTCAGCAGCTTGTCGGTGACGTACTTCTCGGTCATTTTCCGGCGCTCGCTGGTGAACATGGCGAACTCGCAGCCGCCGAGGTGGTAGACTTCGTCCGTGCCGAATTCCGCCCGGAGCCTTTCCGAGATGGCGCGCGCCGCCACTCCCTGCTCGCTGACGTCGAAAAGGTTGTTGATATAATTCAGCCCCTCGAACCTGAACGCAACGGCGGTGAACGGCTCCCTGCCGTCTATCCGCGATTCAGCCGTGAGATAGAACGCGTCCGCGTTGAAGCAGTCGGCGGATTTGTCGGTGAAATCGTCGGGATTCTGGAGGACGATAAGGAACATTATCATTGCCAGCGCAACGGCGTAGTTCCCCAACACCTGCTCCGGCACAAAGAGCTGTATAACGGTAGCCGCCACCGTGAACACCACGAACATGCTCAGCGTGATAAGCTGCATCCTGCCGAGGCGCCTGCGGAAATTGAACAGCATGACCACCGCGTATATCATCAGCAGCAGCGCCATTATGGGATATGCGTAGAACAGCGGCCCGTGCTGGTACTGCATGTTTTCGTCAAAGTATATCACGAGCCTTGTAAACGGCGTGGTTATCAGCATAATGAGCTCTGCGGCGATAACTGCCGCCGTGAAGATAGTGTTCACCTTTGAGAACCTGTTGCGCTTGGTGAGAGCCACCGAGTACATCATGAACAGTATCGGCTCGAAGTCGTAGAACACAAGATATAGTATATGTATCAGATAGTTCAGCCATACCGGAAGCTCCTGAGCGATCGGCAGGGTTCTCATTGCAGCGATATGCGCCACGCAGGAAAGCAGCGTGCAGAACAGCATGGAGACATATATCCGGTTTGTCATGCCCGGATATTTCCTGCGGGCGAAGAAAAGCACAAGTAGCACGGCGCAGATACCAAACGAGGCATATTCGTATTCGACCACATAATTGATCATATTCATCCGCCGTCACCCCTTTTCGCTGCGCAAATGCCCGCCCCCGGGAATCCAAATGTCCATGATTAATTGTACCACATATCTAAAGTTTTGTCAACCAATGCGGAACGCACAGCGCAATTTTTGTGCATAATGACAAAAGAACGCCGGGAACAAACCCGGCGTCCACGCTGTGTTTTATGAGGAATTACTTGATTTGAGCACTATATGGGGCTGAGAGCAAATTTAGTCTGCCAGAACGAAATCTCCGGTCATCCAGGAGATCACGTTGTCGGAATATTCAAAGCCGTATCCGGAAATCAGGCCGTCCTCCTCTTCCCATTTTATAGCAACATTCACCGTGTCACAGCCGTCCAGTATGACTGCCCTGTATGGGTTCGGCTCCAGATATTCCTGGATGTAATTGCTGGCGATCCTCCTCAGGGTATCGTCGCTTTCATCGGGGTTTTCAGCTTTCAGGGCATTGTAAACCTCGCCCTCGATATCCGGCCCGCAGACATCGATGGTATCAGGGGTGACATCGATCCAGTATTCGGAATCAGCGTCGCCGTTCAGGAAGTATCTGCCCTCGGGTATTTCCACATCCACAAACGCCTTGGCCGTCTCTTCGGTGGCTGCCTCGTCTGTAAGCGCGGAAGCATTAGCCCTGCCGACAGCAACTGAGGTAAATACGATTCCACCCGCAACTACCAATGTACCAGCGCAGGTGGCAGCGATTTTTAGTATAGAGTTAGCTTTTGTCATAAATATACCCCTTTCAGTTTATCTGGAATATGTTTTGCCATGGGCTTTGATTTTTGCAGAATTAGTCATCTTGCCCTGTGAGAAAAAATATCTTTGCACTTGATCTGTATACGTTCCATCTTTTTCGCATATTTTTATCTCATCTGCCCGTAAGGAAAAGTTTCTTGTACCGTCAGCCTGACCAAATTCCGCATTAGTGATAACCCCACGGACATATACGCCGCCAACATAGTAATATGCGACCAAAATCACGTTATCCTCGTTAATAGAGACAAAGGCGTCATTATTATCGGTTGCATGATAAATCCCCAGGTACTTTTTGTTGATCGATCCATCGGCTGCAAACGCACTTACCGATAACAGATCAAATGCAAGAATAGCAGAACACATGATTGCAGTGATAACCCTTTTTGTTATTTTTTTCGTTTTCCACCTCGTTCAAGTTAAAGCTTATTATGTACAATTTAGCATATGCGCCGGCATGATATTTGTTACTTCGAAATGTTTTTTCTGTTCTATCATGCACCTCTATAATATGTCATTGCTCCTTTCACATTCATTATATCACCATCTGAATATAAATACAAGTCAAAACAATAAAAATCTACACATTCAACATTTTTTAATTTCAATTTGGTCAATTGTGACATATACTAAAACACAAAAGGTGCAGAAAAAGCTCTGCACCTTCGTTATTTCTGTCAGCCGATTACTTGATAACTCTTACCGCAACAACGCCTGCGACAGCCTTCAGAGCCGCCTCAATGCCCGTTGTGTCGCCCTTTACGTCAAGGCAGGTGTACGCGTAGTCCTTCTTGGACTTGCTCACCATGTTCTCGATGTTCATGCCGGCGGCGGAAACCGGGGCGGTGATGTTGTTCAGCAGACCCTCGGAATTCTTGTGGATAACGCAGATCTTCGCGTTTCCGGTGATAGCCATTTCAACGTTCGGCAGGTTAACGGAGTTCTTGATGTTGCCGTTCTCGATGTAGTCGGAGATCTCCTTTACCGCCATAACAGCGCAGTTGTCCTCGCTCTCGGGAGTGGAAGCGCCGAGGTGCGGCATTGCAACAACGCCGTCCAGACCGATAAGCCCGTCGGTGGCGAAATCAGTTACATAGCAAGCCATGCCGCCGTTTGCCAGGGCGTCGATGATAGCCTTCTCGTCAACCAGGGTGTCTCTTGCGAAGTTCAGCAGGCGGACGGTCTTTTTCATGGAAGCGATAGCCTCTGCGTTTATCATGCCCTTGGTGTCAGGCAGAGCCGGAACGTGGAGCGTGATGTAGTCGCACTTCTCGAAGATCTCCTTGTTGCTCTTTACATAGTGAACCTTGCCGGAGAGCTTCAGCGCGTTCTCAACGGAGAGGTACGGGTCAGCGCCGTAAACGTCCATGCCGAGCTCAGCGGCTGCGTTCGCCACCAGGATACCGATAGCGCCCAGACCGATAACGCCGAGCTTCTTGCCCATTATCTCAGGGCCTACGAACTGGCTCTTGCCCTTTTCTACCAGCTTTCCGACCTCGTCGCCCTTGCCCTTGAGGGTCTTTATCCAGTCCATAGCAGCGGGGATCTTTCTGGAGGAAAGAAGCAGACCCGCGATGACCAGCTCCTTGACTGCGTTTGCGTTAGCGCCGGGGGTGTTGAATACAACTACGCCCTTTTCGCTGCACTTGTCTATCGGGATATTGTTTACGCCTGCGCCGGCTCTCGCGATGGCGAGCAGGTTAGCGGGCAGCTCCATCTCGTGCATGGAAGCGGAGCGGACAAGGATAGCGTCCGCGTTTACGGCGGTATCGTCAGTTACGGCGTACTTGCCCTTGTCGAGCAGGTCGGTGCCGCAGGCGGCTATTTTGTTAAGTGTAAGTACGTTATACATTTCAGTTATCTCCTTTACAGAACTCAGCCGTTTTCAGCCTCGAACTTCTTCATGAATTCAACCAGCTTCTCAACGCCCTCGATAGGCATAGCGTTGTAGATGGAAGCCCTCATGCCGCCGACTGTCCTGTGACCCTTAAGGTTAACGAACCCAGCCGCAGTAGCCTCCTTGACGAACTTCGCGTCAAGCTCCTCGTTTCCGGTAACGAACGGAACGTTCATCAGGGAACGATCCTTCGGCTCAACAGTGCCCTTGAACAGCTTGCTCTGGTCGAGGAAATCGTAAAGGATCTTCGCCTTCTTCTCGTTGTGAGCCTTCATAGCTTCCAGGCCGCCCATCTTCTTTATCCACTTGAACACCTTGCCGCAGATGTAGATAGCATAGCAGTTAGGGGTGTTGTAGAGGGAATCGTTGTCCGCCTGGGTCTTCCACTTGAGCATTGTGGGAGTTCCGGGGAGAACGTCGTCGGTGATGAGATCCTCGCGGATAATTGCGATAACGAGACCTGCGGGGCCTACGTTCTTCTGAACGCCGCCGTAGATAACGCCGTACTTGGTAACGTCTACCGGCTCGGACAGGAAGCAGGAGGAAACGTCGGCAACCAGCGTGTGACCCTTTGTATTGGGGAGGGTCTTGTACTTTGTGCCGTAGATGGTGTTGTTCTCGCAGATGTAAACGTAGTCTGCGTCCTCGGGGATATCGAGGTCGGAGCAGTCAGGGATATAGGAGAAGGTCTTGTCTGCGGAGGAAGCGACCGCGACCGCGTCGCCGTAGATCTTGGCCTCCTGATAAGCCTTCTTCGCCCACTGACCGGTGATTATGTAAGCAGCCTTCTTGTTCTTCATCAGGTTCATGGGGACAGCCGCGAACTGCTGTGAAGCGCCGCCCTGGAGGAACAGCACCTTGTAGTTGTCCGGAATGTTCATGATCTCGCGGATATCCTTTTCCGCTTCCTTGATAATAGCGTCATATGCCTTGGAGCGGTGGGACATCTCCATTACGGACATGCCTGTGCCCTTGTAATCAAGCATTTCGTCTGCTGCTTCCTTAAGGACTTCCTCGGGCAGTACTGCGGGACCTGCGCTGAAGTTATAGACTCTCATTATATAGCCTCCTGTTGATTTGTGTGCTGACGTACACATTTGTGGCAGACCGCCGTCCTGCGATCCGCCGTAGTTTAAAACTAACACTTCTATTATAGAACATATTTCGCGTTATGTCAAGTCTGAAATACCCGTTATGCGAAATTTTTTGCAGTTTTCGGACTGGCTTCCTGCGGAAATCTCCCCCGGGAGTCGAATAATTCACAAACGCGTATTGTTATCTGACGGACGGTTTGGGGAGCGCTTCATTATAGTATATTCCCGAATTTTCCGCGCCAAGAAAAATTTCACCTAATTTTCACATAACTATCACTTTTTTTTTTTTTTTTGCATTAAACTATCATTGTGCGCATATTTTGCGCTCAAAAATCACACATTTTGGAGGTATTTTTCATGAACCTAGGCAAAAGAATAGCCGCTGCGGTAATCGCTGCGGCAACGGCGATAACGGCGCTGTCCGCGTCTGCGTTTGCGGCTGACGTTATCGGAAGTAACCCGACTACTCTCAAGGATGGGGTAGAAGTAACCACCCAGATACCGTATGACGAAAGCAAAGAATATGACGACGGACACAATTACAAGGATTTTAAATTCACAGCACCCGCCGATGGAACACTCAAAATAACATTTGATATTTCAAGCAATACCACATGTGTTTCCTGCTATAATGCTGATGACCTGAAAGGCATTGATAACGCTGGTTTCAAAGCCCAGACTGGTCGTGTTGAAAGAAACGCAGCAATATGGGACTCAAATGTAAGCATATTCTCAGGCGAAAAGTACTATAACGTTAAAAAAGGTGATGTTTATATCCGTGTATTCAGATATTTTGACTTTCCTTCGTATTATTACTGCGGTGACGGTACAAAGGGCAATGGCAGACTTCACATCACCGCAGAAATTGTAAAGCCCGAAGCCCCCGGCGAGATACAGGTAGCAGAAAAGACCGACACCACCGCAAAGCTCCAGTGGAGAGAGCCGGACACCGCTACCTCCTACGATCTCCGCTATAAGGCAGGCAACGGCGACTGGACTACCGTCAAGGACATCATGGACAACAACGTCACCATCAAGAAACTCAAGGGCGCGACCAAGTACACCTACCAGATGCGCACCCACGCGGGCGACCTTGTTGGCGACTGGAGCAAGGCGGCTTCCTTCAAGACCACCGACCCCAAGAACGTGAAGTTCGACACACCGAAGTTCAAGTCTGCCGTAGCCGTACATATCGAGTGGAACGCCGTAAAGAACGCCACAGGCTACAAGTTCCAGTACTCCACCGACCAGAAGAACTGGAAAACCATCACCGTCAAGGACGCCGCTGTTGATATGCCCGTTGTTTCCGGCAAGACCTACTACTACAAGGTTGCCGCTAAGAACAGCGCAAAGACCGGCTCTTTCAGCAAGGTTCAGAGCGTTAAAATTGGCTGATAACCAATAACGCATTACAGGCACCGTTTCGCGCGGTGCCTGTATTTTTATTGCATGAAAATCCCCGTCACCTGCGAAACCGCGAAGCATATCAACATTCCCGCCGCAGTGGGGAGCGCCAGCGCCGCCAGTGCCCATTTCCAGCCGCCAGCCTCCTTTTTCACCGTGAGCAGCGCCGTGGAGCACGGCCAGTGCATAAGCGAGAACAGTATCGTGCAAAGCGCCGTCCGCCACGTCCAGCCGTTGTCCGCGAGGAGCGCCCCCAGCTCCGGCAGGGAAAGCTCCGTCAGGCTGCCCTGCGCCATATAGCACATTATGATTATCGGTATCACTATCTCGTTGGCGGGAAGTCCGAGGATAAACGCCGCCAGGATAACTCCGTCCAGACCCAGAAGCCGCGCGAACGGGTCGAGGAACCCCGTGCAGATACTCAGCAGGGAGGCTCCGTCCACCGTGACGTTCGCAAGCAGCCATATCACCGCCCCCGCCGGAGCCGCCACCGCCGCCGCTCTGCCCAGCACGAACAGCGTTCTGTCAAGCAGCGAACGGACTATCACCCTGCCGAACTGCGGCTTACGGTACGGCGGGAGCTCCAGCGTGAAGCTGGACGGCTGACCGCGAAGAATGGTCGCAGACAGGAATTTCGAAGCCGCAAAGGTCATTCCCACACCGAGGAGTATCACAGCCGTGACCGTCGCCGCCGCCATCACCGAGCCGCCGAAGCCTCCCGCCGCGCCGACAAAAAACAGCGAGGCAAGCGTTATCATCAGCGGATATTTGCCGTTGCAGGGAACGAACGCGTTCGTCAGCATTGCTATGAGCCGCTCCCGGCGGCTGTCGATTATCCGGCAGCCGACTATCCCCGCCGCGTTGCAGCCGAAGCCCATCGCCATGGTGAGCGCCTGTTTTCCGCAGGCATGGCACTTCTGGAACGGCCGGTCGAGGTTGTAGGCTATGCGCGGCAGGTAGCCGGAATCCTCCAGCAGGGTGAACAGCGGGAAGAATATCGCCATCGGCGGCAGCATTACCGCCGCTACCCATGAAAGAGTGCGGTAGGCTCCGTCCACCAACAGCCCGCGCACCCACTCCGGCGCAAAGCCGAGGAGCTCCGAGAGCCGCTCCCCGAGCCACCCAAGCCCCACCGAAAGGAGCTGCGACGGATAGTTCGCGCCGCTCACCGTCAGCCAGAAAACCACCAGCAGAAGCAGCACCATCAGCGGGAATCCCAGCGCCTTTCCGGTGAGGATACGGTCGGCACGGCGGTCGGCGCTCCGGCAGCCGGGGCACTCGGAAACCGCGCCGTCTGCAGCTTCCTCGGCGTTCAGGGTTATGCAGGAAACTATCCTGTCCCGCAGGATATCCAGCGTGATGTCGCTCTCGGCAAGGCGCATGCGCGCGGAATCCACCGCCGCCGAGATTTCCGGGTCGCCGAGCAGGTCGGTTTTCAGCAGCTCCCCCGCCTTTTCCGCAAGCCTTTCGTCCCCCTCTATCAGCCGCAGCGACAGCCAGCGCATATCCGGCTGGTTCCCGAAGCGCCCCCGCAGCAGCGGCTCCACCCGCTGTATGGATTCCTCCACCGGGCGGATATAGCGCAGACGGCGGCGGTTTTCCGGCGGGTCTGACGTGAGCATTCTGTCCACTGCGGCGGTCAGCGCCCGGAGGGTCCGTTTGTTGTGCGCCGCAGTCCCCACCACCGGAACTCCCAGATTTTCCTGGAGCTGTTCCAGGTCGAGGGATATCCCCCGACGCTTGGCTTCGTCGCATAGATTCACGCAGACCAGGGTTTTCGGGCAGAGCTCCATCACCTGCAGCACAAGGTTGAGGCTCCGCTGGAGACAGGTCGCGTCGCAGACCACCACCGCCGCGTCTATCCCGCCGAAGCACAGCAGGTCGCGGGCGGCTTCCTCCTCGGCGGAGTGCGCCAGCAGCGAATAAGTACCCGGGATATCCGCGAGGACGCAGTTGTAGTGTTCCGTCCGGCAGAAGCCCTGTGCCGCGGATACGGTCTTTCCTGGCCAGTTGCCGGTGTGCTGGCGCATTCCGGTTAGTGCGTTGAATATCGTGCTTTTGCCGACGTTCGGGTTCCCGGCGATGGCGATTATGCGGTCTTCCGGCTCGCGGCGCTTTATTTCCGGGCATAATGCCGCCGCAAATCCAGTGGATTCAGAGGTAAGTCCCATCGGAGCCCTCCCCCACAAGAACGTCCCGGCTGTCCGCCGAGCGTATGGCGATGACCGCGCCGCGTATGAGGTACGCCGCCGGGTCGCCGAGAGGGCTTCTGCCCACGCATTCCACCCGGGTGCCCTCCACAAGACCTATATCAAGGAGCCTCCTGCGCATGCTGCCGTGCGCCTGTAAGGACGTGACAACTGCGGATTCCCCCGGCTTGATTTCGTCAAGACTGCGCTCCATGCTCATTCCCCTTTGCTGTTTATTCCGGGCAGAATGCACCCGTTCGGTACATTATATGCCTGCGCGGGGAATAAGTGACAGGGCTAATTTGGAATTCGTAATGCGTAATTCGTAATGCGTAATTGATGTGCCGCTTTCGTATCGCTTAATAATTACGAACCACACCATTCTCGCGGTCAAGGGGTCGCACCCCTTGCGGGTCAACTAGACACGCGCTTCGCGCTTAGTCTGCGCAGAGGCGAAACTCCCCTAACTATTTTACATCTTTGTCACGTCTGTATTTTTCGAGCGCGTTATAACTCCCCCCAAAAAAGCGCTAAAGGGGTGTGGGGGAAAACAAGAGTTTTCCCCCACTAAGCAACATAAAGTCTTAATCTCACCTATCCTCTGAAACAGTCCGGTGGACTGTTTCAGACGGAACACGACTGTCACGGATATGCGCGCACAGAACGCTCAGGACGAGCCCAAAAAACCGTAGGGGAGGGGCAAGCCCCTCCCCTACACATAATTTAAATCCGCCGCGAAGCGGCACATCAATTACGAATTACGCATTACGAATTACGAATTTACTTCCCCGGGTCTATAAATTCCCGGTAGTCATAAAGATACTTCACGCCGGAAGCCACGGTGAGCGCCGCCGCAGCGTACATCAGCACGTCGCTTATTATCTGTATCGGGAAGCCCTCCGGGGAAATCGCGCCGAACTGCGCCAGTATCCACATGAATAGTATCACGCAGATAGCCACCATTGTCATTGCGGTCTTGAGCTTTCCGAGCATTCCCGCCGCGATGACCACCTTTTTCTCGCTGGAGGCAGCCACCAGCCGCACGCCGGAAACCACGAACTCCCGCGCCAGAATGAGCGCCGTCACCCACGCGCTGCACCAGCCGAGCTGCACGAAGCACACCAGCGCCGCCGCCACCAGTATCTTGTCCGCCAGCGGGTCGAGGAACTTGCCGAAGCTGGTTATCATGTTGTATCTGCGCGCTATCTTTCCGTCAAGCATATCCGTGATACTCGCCGCAGCGAACACCGCCAGCGCCCACAGGTAATTGTACGGTATCGCCCCGATAAGCATGAACGCCACGAAGAACGGCACCAGTATCACGCGCATAAGGGTCAGCTTGTTTGCAAGATTCATACCATTTCTCCCAGAAGATTATTGTCCAGAACATCGTCAAAGCGGACGTTCACGAAGTCGCCTATCCTCGGCTTCTTCATTCCCTGCGGAACGCTGAAATATATCATGCCGTCTATCTCCGGGGCGAACATCGCGCTCCTGCCGAAGAACAGTCCGCCCTCCGCGAGATACTTGTCGCAGCCCTCGACCACCACCTCGTCAGTGGAGCCTATCATGGAATTGTACAGCTCCGCAACGCGGGTGTCCTGCTGCTCCTCCAGTATCTCCTTGCGGTGCTCGCGCACGTCCTCGTCCACCATGTCCGGGAACGAAGCCGCCGGAGTCCCCTCCTCCTCGGAGTAGGCAAAGCAGCCCATGCGCTCGAAGCGCATTTCCTCGGCGAATTCGCCCAGCTCGTTGAACTGCTCCTCGGTCTCCCCGGGGAAGCCCGTGATGAACGTCGTCCTCAGCGTAATGCCCGGTATCTCCCGGCGGAGCTTCTCCACCAGCTCCCGCTGCTGTGCGCCGGTACTTTTGCGGTTCATGCGCTTCAGGATAGTATCATTGCAGTGCTGCATGGGAATGTCAAGATACTTCACTATCTTGTCCTGGCGCTTAATGCAGTCTATGAGCTCGTCCGTCACTCTCTCGGGATAGCAGTAGAGCAGGCGTATCCATTTCAGCCCGTCTATCCCGCACAGCTTGTCCAGGAGCTCCGGCAGGGCAAGCCTTCCGTAAAGGTCGAGGCCGTAGCGGGTGACGTCCTGCGCGATTATAACTATCTCCTTCACGCCGTCCCTGGCGAGGAGCTTCGTTTCCTCAACGATGTCCTCCATTTTCCTGCTGCGGAATCTTCCCCGGATAGCCGGGATAGCGCAGTAGGTACAGCAGTTGTCACAGCCGTCCGCAATGCGCAGGTACGCGTAGTGCGGCAGCGTGGAGATTATGCGCTTGCCCTCCATGCTGTGGCTCTCCTTTTTGCCGAAGTAGCAAACCGCCGGGGCGCCGTCCTCGTGCGCGGGCTTCTGGAAGTCCGCCAGACCGTCGACGATGTCGGCTATCTTGCCGTACTCCGCGATACCCACCACCGCGTCTATCTCCGGGAATTCCTCCGCGAACTGGTCACGGTAGCGCTCACTGAGACATCCGGTGACGATTATGCGCTTTATCCTGCCCTCGTTTTTGAGGTCGATAAGCTCCATTATCCAGCCTATCGCCTCTTCCTTTGCGGACTGAATGAAGCCGCAGGTGTTCACCAGGACTATATCCGCCATGCCCGGCTCCGCAACGAACGCATAGCCCCTGTCCGCTATCTTCGCCATCATCTGCTCCGCGTCCACCTGGTTCTTTGAGCAGCCCAGAGATACCATTGCAACCTTTATCTTACTCATATTCTTCCTCGTTATCGTCCATATCCTGATTTATTTTATCCATGCAGCGCTTCACCGCGCCCCAGCCGTAGCCCCGCCGCGCCAGCGCCGCCATTGTCCTGCGGCGGTCGTCCGGGTCGGAGAGCTTCTCGCGGTACTTCGTTTCCAGCAGTCGGAGTATCTCCCCGTCTATGTCCTCGTCCGTGTATTCCGCCAGAACGTCCTCTATGAGATTCCTGTCCAGCCCCCGGGTCTGCATTTCCCAGCGGGTCTTCTGAAGCCCGTAGCGCTTGACGTGGATAAGCCTGTCCGCAAGCTTCGCGGCGTAGTCCTCGTCGTCTATGTAGCCGTACTCCTGCATTGCGTCCGCCGCCGCCCGGGAGGCCTCCTCCCCGTAAGCCGGCAGGAGCTTCTTATACAGCTCGTTGTAGCAGTACATACGGCTGCCTAGCAGGTAGAGGGCGCGCTTCTTCGCCTTGCGCGTCCTGTCCGCGCGCTGGAGCTTTTCCAGCAGCCCGCCGTCCATCTCCCCGCCCTCGTGCAGGTCGTAGTCCGCGACTATGGCGCAGTTGATGTAGAATTTCTTTCCGTCCTCCAGCTCAAGCTGGTAGGTGTCGCCCTTGTAGACGGAAAGCTCCGTTATCCTGCCGCCCGCGAAATTCTCCGCGCGGCAGCTCTGAAGCCGTCCCATGTATTACTCCACGTCCTCCGGAGCGAATTCCGCGAAATCGTCCTCGTCGGAATCCTCGGACTTCTTTGCGGGCTTCCCGCCGTCGGCGGCAGCCATGCCCTCCTCGAAATCGTCGTCGCTGGAAAGGCTGTCAAGCAGGCTGGAGTTCTTCGCGAATTCCTCGCGCACCTTGCCCTCGACCTCATTGCAGATGTCAGTGTTCGCCTTGAGGTACTCGAACACCTTTTCGCGGCCCTGACCTATCTTCATATCGTTGTAGCTGAACCAGCTTCCGCTCTTCTTGATTATGCCGAATTCAACGGCGGTGTCAACTATCTCGCCGAGCTTTGAAACGCCCTCGCCGTACAGCATATCAAACTCCGCAGTCTTGAAGGGCGGAGCCACCTTGTTCTTTACCACCTTGCACTTGGTGCGGTTTCCGATTATCTCGCCGCCGTCCTTGATGGGCTCGCCGCGCCTTACCTCGATGCGCACGGAGGAGTAGAATTTCAGCGCGCGTCCGCCGGGAGTGGTCTCCGGGTTGCCGTACATAACGCCTATCTTCTCGCGTATCTGGTTGATGAATATTGCCACCGTGTTGGTGTTGCTGATAACGGCGGTGAGCTTTCTCATAGCCTGGGACATAAGTCTTGCCTGGACGCCGACGTGCGCGTCGCCCATATCGCCGTCTATCTCGGCTTTGGTGGTCATCGCGGCAACGGAGTCAAGCACTATGATATCCACCGCGCCGGAGCGCACCAGGGTCTCGATTATCTCGAGCGCCTGTTCGCCGGTGTCCGGCTGGGAGACCAGCAGATGGTCTATGTCAACGCCGAGCTTCCTTGCGTAGACCGGGTCGAGGGCGTGCTCCACGTCTATGAACGCCGCCGTGCCGCCCGCCTTCTGGCACTCCGCCACAGCCTGGAGCGAGATAGTCGTCTTACCGGAGGATTCCGTGCCGTATATCTCGACGATACGTCCCTTGGGAAGTCCGCCTATACCCAGCGCAAGGTCAAGCATGAGGGAGCCTGTGGAAACGCTCTCCACGTCCATGCGGCGGTTTTCGCCCATGAACATTACCGCGCCCTCGCCGAAGCGCTTCTCGAGCTGCGCCATCGCCGTCTTTAACGCCTTTTCGCGCTCGCCCGGGTCAACTATCCTGACCACCGGCTTTACCACCGTGTTCTTTTTCTTGTCAGCCATTTCTTTATCCTCCGTTTTTTATTCCGTATATTACACGTATCACGCCGCACAGATCCTTTTTGTACTGCGCGGCCATTCCGCATTCCTCAAATATCCGCATGACGTCGTTCTCCTGACCCATGCCTATCTCCGCCGCAAGCATTCCGCCGGGCTTTAATTTCGCGCCCCACAGCGGTATCATTCTGCGGTAGTAGTCCAGACCGTCCTCGCCGCCGAAAAGCGCCGTTTCCGGCTCGTGCGCGACCTCCGTCTGTAGCTCCCGCATATCCTGCGCCGTGAGGTAGGGCGGGTTCGCGACTATCATGTCCAGCGGCGGGAGCTTCTCTGCGGTCTCCTGCAATAGCACGTCCGCGCGGAGCGCTTCGCACAGCCCCTGAACTCCGTTCAGCCCTATGTTCCTGCGGAGGTACCCCAGCGCCTGCTCTGAAAGCTCCAGCAGCTTCACCGGCACCCCGGCGAGCTTCGCCAGGGTTATCCCGATACAGCCGCTCCCCGCGCAGAGGTCAGCCGCCAGGAATCCCGCGCCCCTGCGCCCCTTTGCAAAGGAGACCGCAAGCTCCGCGAGGGTCTCGGTGTCCTGCCGGGGGATAAGCACCCCCTCGCCGACATAAAACGGAAGTCCGTAGAATTCCCACTCGCCCAGAATATACTGGAGCGGCTCCCCGGAAAGCCTGCGGGACGCGGCTTCAAGCGCCGCCCGCGCCTTATCCTCCGGGACTTCCAGCGCCGGAAACAGCAGCATATCGTTCCGCGTGACCCCGCAGAACTTCATCACGAGCTGCTCCGCTTCAAACTGCGCGTTGTCGCTGCCGCCGTCCGCAAGGGCGCGTATGCAGGCTTTACGCAGCGCGCCGATATTCATGCCGCTCACCAGTTGTCGTCCTCGCCCTCTTTGGGCAGGCAGGGAGTTACCGCCGCGATGGCGACCTCTATCATAGAGTCGTCCGGCTCCTTGGTGGTTATCCTCTGCATCCACAGCCCCGGCGCGGAGAATATCTTCGTTATGACGTTGTCGCAGCGCCCCGCGATACGGATAAGCTCATACGCGAAGCCCACCACTATCGGCAGGAGTATCAGCTTGCACACCGTCCGCAGGAGTATCGCCACCGTGTCGCTGCTGAGGTGCAGCCACTCCTTGAAAAGCTCCGGGGTTATCGGCACCACGCTGTACACCAGTATGCTCACCAGCAGCGTGATTATGATGAAGCTGGTGCCGCACCTCGGGTGGAATCTCGTCATGGGGCGGACATTCTCCACCGTGAGGGGCTTCCCAGCCTCGTAGCAGGCGATGGTCTTGTGCTCCGCGCCGTGGTAGCGGTACATTCTGTGCATGTCCTTGGTCAGCGAAGTCACCCACATATACGCAACGAAAATGATTATCTTCATCACGCCCTCGAATACGGTGCGCCAGCCGGAGATATCCACCGACTTCACCAGCACGAAGCTCCCCTCGGGCAGCCCCGGGAGCACGGCGGAAAGCGCGCTGTACGGCTCGGTCGGGAGCAGGCTCTCTATCCATGTGAAAAGGTAGCTCGGCAGCAGCAGGAAAAGGAACACGGCAAGCGCCGTGCCTATCACCATGGCTATCGCCATTATCGCGCCGGTGAGCTTGTCGCCGAGCTTCTCGTCCAGCCACTTTTCGAACTTTGATGGCTCCTCGTCCTCCTCGTCGTCCATCATGCCGCTTTTCTCTGCGGATCTCATCAGGCACTTGTAGCCCTCGCCGAGCTGCTGCACGAAGTTCACGCTTCCGCGGATTATCGGGCACTTGTTGTACCACTTCTTCGGGCTGATGTCCCATTCCTCGACGTCTATTTCTCCGTCCTTGGTGCGGACTGCCATGGTGCCCTTGGAAACGCCTTTCATCATTACGCCCTCGATAAGCGCCTGACCTCCGATAGAGGTCTTTTTCCCTGTATTCTTACTGCCCATCAGGGTCGCTCCTTTCGTTCATCTGCTTCAGCGGCAGGGTTATCCTCACGGTGGTGCCCTTGCCGAGCACGCTGTCTATATCCAGCGTACCGCCGTGCATTGAGATTATCTCGTCCGCCACCGCAAGCCCTATCCCGCTGCCGCGCCGGGTGCTGTTCGCCTTGTAGAATTTCGCCTTTACCTTCGGCAGGTCAGCCGCTGAAATGCCTATCCCCGTGTCGGCTACGGTTATCGTCAGCGTGGAGTTATCCTTTTCCGCCGTGATATCCACAGTTCCGCCGGGGTCTGTGTATTTTATCGCGTTGTCTATCACGTTTATGAACACCTGGCGCAGCCTGTTCTTGTCGCCGTATACCACGCACAGGAACTCCGGCTCGGCGTAGCGTATCGTCTTGTTCTCCTTGCGCGCCTTGTCGGTGTAGATCAGCAGCGCGTCGTCCAGCTCCGCGATGATGTCGATGTTCGCCATCTGGAGCGTGAACCTGCCGTTCTGTATCCGGGAGAAATCGAGCAGCTCCTCCACCATCGCCTCTAGGCGGCCTGTTTCGTGGGTGATGACGGTCATTCCCTTGCGGTAGGTCTCCTCGTCGTAGCCCGCCTCCAGCGTTTCGCTCCAGCCCTTTATGGCGGTGAGCGGCGTGCGCAGCTCATGCGATACCGAGGAGATGAAGTCGTTCTTGATGGATTCGGAATTCTCCAGCTCGTCCGCCATGTCGTTGAACACCCTGGAAAGCTCGCCTATCTCGTCGTTGTTGCGGATAGCGATACGCTCGGAGAAATCGCCCTTGGCGAGCTTCTTCGCGGTGACGCTTATCTGCATCAGCGGCGCGCAGATGGATTTTACAAAGTAGGTCCCGCTGAACACCACCAGCAGGATTATCCCGCCGCTCACCACCAGCGAAGCCAGCATTATCGCCGAAAGCTGGTTGTCTATCAGCGTCATGGAGGCGACGTACCTCAGCGCGTTGTAGGAGCTGCTGGGCTGCGCTATCATGACTGTTACGGCGACGATGTTCTCGCCGTTTTCATAGCCGTGGAAAACTCCCACGCCGTCTGCGGACTTCATCGCCGCGTCATAATCCGGCATATTGTAGCCCACGTCCGGGGAGAAGCCGCTGCTGCTGAGCGTGACCTCGCCGCTGCGGTTGATGGACATCATCTCCATCTGCTCCTTCTTGTCGAAGCCCTCGATAAGCTCGCGCACCTCAGACGAGTAATTCACCGCCATATCCTCGTACAGCCGGGAGAGCACCGTTGCGGTGGCGTTAGCCTCGGACACCAGGTAGTTCTCCGCAGAGCCGTAGTAATACTGCCGCGTGAAGTAGTAAATGCAGACGTTCACGACTACCAGCAGAACTCCCACCACGCTTAGCGTGTTGAACATCCACCTGCCGGCGATGGAGCTGCGCAGCCGCATACGCTGGGTCTTTCCGTCCGTCACCCGTTCCATTTATAGCCGAATCCCCAGATAGTCTGTATGTACTGCGGGTTGGAGGGGTCGTCCTCTATCTTCATGCGGAGCCGCCGTATGTTCACGTCTACCACCTTGTCGTCCCCGTAGTACGCTTCCCCCCAGATGTGGTGCAGGATAGTCTTTCTGTCCAGGGCGGTGCCACGGTTTTTCAGCAGGTATTCCATTATGTGGTACTCCACCTGGGTAAGCTCGATGGGCGCGCCGTTTTTCAGCACCGTGCGGCTCTGGCAGTCCAGCGTGAAAGCACCGGAAACTATGTTCCGCACCGCCTCCTGCCGGGTCTGGCTGACGTTCACGCGGCGGTAGATGGCGTCCACCCTCGCCACCAGCTCGGACGGGGAGAACGGCTTTGTGACGTAGTCGTCCGCGCCTATCATCAGGCAGTTGACCTTGTCCATCTCCTGGCTTTTGGCGGAGAGCATGATTATGCCTATCTCGCTGCTCTGCTCCCTTATCCAGCGGCACAGCGCGAAGCCGTCCATTCCCGGCATCATGATATCCAGCAGGGCGACGTCGAAATTGCCCTTCTGCTCGGTGTAGACCTTCACCGCGTCCTCGCCGCAGGATACGTCCACCACGTCGTAGCCGCTTCTCACAAGATTTATCACAACGAAGTCGCGGATAGCGTCCTCGTCCTCGCAAACAAGTATTCTTTTCATATTACCTCTCTCACAGAATGGTCAGGCTGTTCTGCAGCTCGCTTTCGGTGAGGGCAAGGCTTCCGGTGAGGTAGCCCGCGCTCTCCTTTATGCAGATTATGCTCTCCTCGTTCTCGCCTATCATGCGGAAATCCTTGGAGTTCACCAGCGCCTCGGTATCCTCCTTGTCGATGGTGCGGATACGCAGCAGCTCGGTGCTTTCGTCCACAACTACCCCCTTATCGGCGCTGTACGAGATAAACACTATCTCGTTGTCCTGGGAGTTCACCACCGCCGAAACTATCCCCTGCCAGCGGCTGGGGAATATCAGCGCGAAGTTGTATTTGCTGCTGTAATAGCTGTAGAATCTCCTCTTATACGCGTTGTATTCCACCTTGTACCACTCCACCGCGCATAGCTGCTCGGACTTCTGGAGCGTTTCATAGCCGGGCAGCGGGGTCATGGAGGGTATCTCCACAAAGCCGTCCCCGTCGATATCCATGCAGCGGATATCGGTCATGTAGTCGTTGGTGAACCTCGAAATAAGGTCGTAGGAGGCGCCGTCCGGCCCCGTGCGCCGGTTGGAGGGGCTGGTTATCATGCCCCGGGTGCAGTATACAACGTCCGTGCCGTACTGTCCGCCGCCCTTTGAATAATCCAGGAACAGCGCCGTTATCCCCTCGGACAGTTCGCCCTTGGTGACCCCGATGTATTCGGCCGCCGCCCCGCTGAGCCTTGCCTCGCCAAGCTTGCGGAAGCCGTCGTCAGTCCTGGTGAACATCATCGCCACGGCGGTCTGGGATACCTTGTCGGACGCCACCGTCACCAGCTCCTGCTCGCCGTCCGCGTTGAGGTCGATGACCTCCATGCAGGAATAGCTGGAGCTGTAAAGCTCCGACATTATCCCGTCCGCATAGGTGAGCACGCTGACCGTCTTTTCGGTCTGGTTCAGCATGGAATAGCAGGCTATCATCTCGATGGAATCGCTGCTGCCAAGGCTGGCGAAGCTTATGCTGTCCACCTCGCTGCCAACGCAGGCAAGGTCGTATACCGCCTCCCACCTGCCCTCGGGATTCTTGTCCAGCACCTTCAGCCGCAGGGCGCTCTCGCCGGACTGCACCGAAAGGTTCTCATAATAAACCAGCGCCTCGTCCCCGCTGTCGGAATCTATGTCCTGCAGCACGAACGCAGAACGGTAGTCGCCGCCCCGGGGGTATTTCAGCCGGATAGCCGTGCCCGTGCTGTTTATAAGCGCCTGGTATATCTCGCTCTGCTCCTGCGTCAGCTTCGGCGCGGTGAGAAGGTTCTCCACCGAAGCGCCGGAGCACCCGGTCAGCGCCAGCGCCGCCGCTATCGCCGCAGTTATCCGCAGTATTCTTCTATGACCTCTGACCGGAAACACCACCTGTCGTTTAAAGTTCGTCCTGCTTCTGCTCAGTCCTGAGCGCTGTCGTCCTCTTGCGCGATTTCAGGCTCCGGCTGGGAGGGAAGCTCCTCCGGCACGGAGGTCTCTGCGGGCTGTTCAGCCGTTTCCGGCTCGTCCGCTCCGGCATTATCGGAGGGCTTCATGTACAGCGCAATGAGCGCCGCCACGATGAACACTCCCGCCGCCGCCAGCTGTACCGGCACGAAGCACATATAATACGCGTGGTTTCCCTCCGCCATCTGGTAGAGGAATTCCGCCTGCGCCTTGGTGGAAACGATGCGCGAAGCCGCGTCCGCCGGTCCCATCAGCGCCGTGACGAGGACTGCCAGGCTGTTCGCGAGTATCATCACCCCGGAGACCGCGCCGGAAACCGCCAGCACGCTGCGGGTGCGCTTTCCCTCGTTGCCCGAGAGCAGCGCCGCAAGCTGCATGAAGAACAGCGCCGCAGCCACCATGCACAGGCAGTTTATGAGGTGCTCCGGCACGGTGGTCACCGCCATGTTGTCCAGGAACACGCCTATCCCGCACAGGGTGTAGTACACCGCGCCTGCGGTCAGCGAGAAGCCCAGCCCCGGCCTGAACTCCTTTTTATACAGGATAACGAACGCCAGGACAAGCATTATCCCGCCGAACAGGAAATCCACCGCCATCATGAACGGCGAGGACGAAATTTTGCTCTCCTCGGGAACCATCGCCTGCGAATAGCCGGAATACAGCGCCCCCATAGCCGGGAGCAGCAGTGCGAAGCCGATAACGGCGGCTCTGCCGTCTGTCACCTGCGAGACCTCCGCGGTGTAGAACGCGGAGCCGTTTTTCCTGTCGAGCACCGCCGCAGCCACCGCGGCGGCAAGGGTAACTGCAACGGCAAGCCAGAAGCAGGCGTCCATAAAGAAGCTGTCGTGCTCCAGGAATCCCGTGGTCATATCGGTGCCGCCGCAGATCTGCGCAGTCCTCGCGGCGAAAGCGAGGATCCATGCAGGTATGATCAGCCACAGCCCGAGTCTGCTGTTTTTATTCATGTCTGTAATGCTCCTTATTGAATACAAAGCTGTAAATTATATCCTGACATCATGACAATACGGTCATGCGGACATATCTCATTTTATTTTATCACATATCAAAATATAATTCAAGCCCTTTTTTTGCCCTGAATGAGTTTTCACAAGAATTACACCGTTCCCCCGCTCCCTTTGCAGTAAAATGCAGTCCGCTGTATGGTACTTTAAGAATACGGAAAGCCCCGGCGACGCACGGAACAGTGCGGTTTTCAGCCTGGCGGCGGACAAACTCGGGCGGCAAACGTCCTAACAAACAAATAACAGACCAGATAACAAACGGATAACAAACGGAATAACAAACGCACGGCAGGCTGTAAACGGCTCTGCAAAGGGATTTGTACGGGGCGGTCAATTCCCGGTCAACAAACCGTTCCGTCGGGAATCAACAAACGGTTTCACCGGAAATCAACAAACCTACATTATTAATTAAGAAAAAAAGAAATATTAAGAAGATGAAGAAGCCGCGCGTGCGCGCGGGGCGGCGGCTTCTCAAAATCAAAAAAGGACTGCCATTGCTGACAGTCCCCGTATAATTACTTGCGTACCACCTTGTGGAAGGTTTTCTTGCCCTTGCGGATTATTACCTCCGGGTCTATGGTTATCTGCGCGTTTACGTCCTCGATGATGACATCGTTGACAGCCACGCCCTTGCCGGCTACCAGCGTCCTTGCCTCCCGCTTGGAGCCGCACAGCTTGACGGCGGTCAGCAGGTCGAGTATGCCGATGGTACCGTCCGGAAGCTCCAGCTCGGTGGTGGGCATGTTCGCGGAGTTTCCGCCGCTGCCGCCGAACAGAGCCTTCGCCGCCTCGAGCGCCTTGTCGGCTTCCTCCTGACCGTGCACGAGCTTTGTCAGCTCATACGCGAGTATCTCCTTTGCCTTGTTGAGCTGGCTGCCCTCCCAGCCGGACATTGCCTCTATCTCCTCGATAGGCAGGAACGTCAGCATGCGTATGCACTTCATTACGTCCGCGTCCGCAACGTTCCTCCAGTACTGGAAGAACTCGAACGGAGAGGTCTTTTCCGGGTCGAGCCATACGGCGCCCTTTTCGGTCTTGCCCATCTTCTTGCCCTCGGAGTTCAGCAGCAGGGTGATGGTCATAGCGTGGGCGTCCTTGCCGAGCTTCTTGCGGATAAGCTCGGTGCCGCCCAGCATGTTAGCCCACTGGTCGTCCCCGCCGAACTGCATATTGCAGCCGTACTTCTGGAACAGCATGTAGAAGTCGTAGCTCTGCATTATCATGTAGTTGAACTCCAGGAACGTCAGACCGCGCTCCCAGCGCTGCTTGTAGCACTCGAAGGAAAGCATCTTGTTCACGCTGAAGCACGCGCCTACCTCGCGCAGGACGTCGATATAGTTGAGGTTCATCAGCCAGTCCGCGTTGTTTACCATGATAGCCTTGCCGTCCGAGAAGTCGATGAAGCGGCTCATCTGCTTCTTGAAGCAGTCGATGTTGTGCTGGATGGTCTCCGGGGTGAGCATTTTTCTCATGTCGGACTTGCCGGAGGGGTCGCCTATCATTCCGGTGCCGCCGCCCAGCAGCGCGATGGGCTTGTTGCCCGCCATCTGGAGCCTCTTCATCAGGCACAGCGCCATGAAGTGCCCGACGTGCAGAGAATCCGCCGTGGGGTCGAAGCCGATGTAGAAGGTCGCCTTGCCCTCGTTTATCATCTTCTTGATCTCTTCCTCGTTTGTTACCTGCGCGATAAGTCCGCGCGCTACTAATTCGTCGTAAAGCGTCATTTGTGTTACTCCTTGTTATGTTTAATTTTGATTTTACCCTTTGTATTACATGGATAAGCTCCCATAAGCGATGGAAACTCTTTTAATTTCCATTGATATCACCCCTCCCGCCGCAAATGCGGCTAGTTAATTTCAAGCCATCTGTCAAGAAGCTGCTTTCCTATCGACCCATGGCTGAGGAGCTCCCGCGCCTTGTCCTCGTCAAACCACCCGGCGGTCTTTACCTCGCTTTCGCTCAGCCGGAATTCTCCGCGCTCCACCCGGCAGGCGTAGCCAAGCATGAGGTTATCATGCTTCGGATAGTACCAGCTCCCGACGTAGCGGAGCTCACGGGGCTCCAGACCGGTCTCCTCGCGTATCTCGCGGAGGGCGGTCTGCTCGGCGGTCTCTCCCGCGTGAATGAACCCCGCCACACAGACGAAATTCCTTGTCGCGTAGGTCTGCTGTATCAGCGCGTAATTCCCCGCACCGTCATGGAGCAGGCATATAACGCACGGGTAGGAGAAGCTGAACCACGGCCGTCCGCAGCTTTCGCAGAACGGCACCTCGCCCTCGTCGCCTATTTTCCTGCCGGTAAGCTCCCCGCCGCACTGGGGACAGAATCTGAACTGCATATCATCACCTCGCGGTTAGTTTTCCATCTCAGACCGGAAGTATTCCGGCGGCAGCCCTGCCGAGGTCGTTCATGCAGCGCTGCTTGTCGAAATCGAACAGAAAGGTCTTGCCGGATATCATCGCGCGGGTCTGCTCCTCCTCGCGCTGCGCTTCATCGCGTCTGCCGAGGGAATTCAGGAGATACACCCGGATAATGTGGAACTCCGGCAGCAGGTCGTCGATATCCGCCGGGAGCTTCCCGCCAAGGAACCCGTCGAGCTGCTCCAGAGCCCTCTCGCAGCGCCCCGCGAAGCAGTCCGCATATATCATCGTGAGCATAAGCAGCGGAATGCGGCAGGTGTCCTGTCCTCCGGCGCGGCACTTGTCTATCAGCGCGGAATTTGAGTTCCAGATGTTGTCCGCGAGGTCGCGGCGCCCCATTTTTATGGCGCACAGCTCCATCTGATAGAACCGCCCCACGCGGTTTATCACGTCCTTTTCGGGTATCTCCATGCCGCAGAGGAGCTTCCATGCTTCCTCAGTCCTGCCAATTCCGTGCAGGAGCGCGGCATACTGGAGCGTGGTCTTGTAGTTCATCGGTCTGCCCTTCTGGATCTTCAGGAACTGCTCCATGGTCTCAGCGCAGTACCCGCAGGAGTTCAGGGTCTTGAGATAGGGATAAGACCTAGTTTCCATGACAACTCCCGCGATAAGCATAACGGCAGGGGGCGCGAACAGCATGGCAATTCTGGCGATGATGGAGCTGTCAAAGCCGTCCCTTGCCAGCGAAATGACGATGGACGCTATGAAGTAAACATAAAACACCGCCATAAATACCCGTATGAGCCTGAAAGCCCCGGCAAGAAGCGTCCTGTAATACCTGAGTGCAAATTTCATATAATACCTCCAAAAACAAACGCCCTCCATGAGCCGAAGCTCACAGAGGGCGAATCATCGCGGTACCACCTCAGTTTGCGGGAAGCTCCCGCCTCGAAAGCTGTAACGGGCATACCCGTGCGGAGCTACCCACGCAAACGCGCTTCACACCGCCGCTCAGGGAGGTAATTCATCACACGGGCTCCTGCCGCTTCGCACCGAACAGCGGCTCTCTGAAAGGAGTTACCGGGACTACTTGATTCCCGTCAACACTTTAGATATTAATTCGTAATTCGTAATTCGTAATCATCGGAGCCGCTGTCGCGGCGGTATTCCGATTGTATCCAAATTTAAATCCATCCGCGAAGCGGACACCGAAATTACGAATTCCTAATTACGAATTACGAATTATTTTAAAGTTGGTCTGCTATTTCAAGGACGAGCTTTTCGCTCTTCTCCCAGCCAAGGCAGGGGTCGGTGATGGACTTGCCGTAAACGCCGTCTCCGACCTTCTGCGCGCCGTCCTCAATGTAGCTCTCTATCATCAGACCCTTTACCATGCTCTTTATCTCCGGGGAGTGCCGCATGGAGTGGAGTATCTCGTTTGCAATGCGTATCTGCTCCATGTACTTCTTGCCGCTGTTGGAGTGGTTCGTATCCACTATGCACGCCATATTCTTAAGGTTCTTTTCCTGGTACATATCGTACAGCAGCTTTAAGTCCTCGTAGTGGTAGTTCGGGATAGTCTGGTCGTGCTTGTTCTGCGCCCCGCGGAGGATAGCGTGAGCCAGCGGGTTGCCGTCGGTGCTGACCTCCCAGCCGCGGTAGATGAACGTGTGGCTGCTCTGAGCCGCACGGATAGAGTTCAGCATGATGGAGATGGTGCCGCTGGTGGGGTTCTTCATGCCGCAGGGGCACTCCATGCCGCTGGCGGTGAGGCGGTGCTCCTGATCCTCGACTGAACGCGCGCCTACTGCGACATAGCTGAGTATATCGGACAGGTAGCGGTAATTCTCGGGGTAAAGCATTTCATCGGCGCACACAAGACCGGTCTCCTCGATGGCGCGGGTGTGGAGCTTGCGCACATGGATAAGACCCTCCAGCATATCCTCGCCCTTGGTGGGGTCGGGCTGGTGTATCATGCCCTTGTAGCCCTCGCCGGTGGTCCTGGGCTTGTTGGTGTATATTCTCGGAATGATGATTATCTTGTCCTTGACCTGCTCCTGGAGCCTGGAAAGGCGGCAGGTGTAGTCCATCACGGAATTCTCGTTATCCGCAGAGCACGGCCCGATTATCAGCAGGAACTTGTCGGATTTCCCGGTGAACACGTCCGCTATCATAGCGTCGCGCCCGGTCTTTATCGCCTTGATTTTATCGCTCAGCGGGTAAAGCTCCTTTATCTCCTTCGGGACAGGGAGCTTTCTGCGGAAATTCATTGACATTCTGTATATTTCTCCTTCTTTTGCAGTAAGGTAAATGCCGCGCAAAGATTGTGCGCGTATTGCGCCGCAGATTTTTCGTCAGATTGTGCAAATTGAGCGCAGACAGGCTGGTCTGTCGGTCAACCCCTCTGTCAACTTGCGTTGACACCTCCCCCACTGGGGGAGACCACGCCTGTCAAGCAAGACGCGTACAAAATCCAGCAAATGGTCTTTGTGCGGTTTTACCTTAAATCTAGTGCTATTATATCACCATCTCCGCAAAATGTCAAGTGGCATATCACAGCCCCCAGTCCGCCTGAGTGAGATAATTCTCATAATAGGAGACCGTTGAAGCCGTTGCGGCATGGAACGCGTTGTTCGCAAACAGCAGGTCGGTCACGCCGTTTTCGGTGAGGAAATCCACCGCGTTGTGCGTGAAATACCGCATATCCAGGACGTATATCTCGTCGAACGAGCCCATCAGATACCCCGGCAGCGCGTTGCCGTAGCTGTCCTTGAAGATCGCGAGCTTCCGCCCGGTGCCCGCGTTCGTGGAGACCCTGACTATCTTCGCGTCCCCGCCCATGAACGTGCAGTAAGCCATACCGTTCCCATCGCCGTATTTTATGAAGAAATCCGCGTTGTACGGCGCGTTGGCTCCGGTTATCTTTCCGTTTGACAGGATATAGTCGAAATAGGTGGTGGTGTAGTCCACATAGGTCGGGACGTAATACACGAAGTCCTCCGGATTATTTTTCAGCACCGCATCCCCGGAATAGCCGTACATCGTGCCGACATAATCATGCACCACGCGCTGTTCGTAGTTCGAGATGTCCCCGAACGGGACTCCCGCCGCCTGTGCGAAAGCCTGCGCCGCGTAGTAAGCCCCCAGCGGAGCCCAGTGGTGGTCGGTGCGCAGGTAGATATCCTCCTTGGTGTGAGCCTGGAGCGCCGTGTAGGCGTCCACGCCGACGGCGCCCCTGAGGTTCTCGTAGATGTGGTCGATGTTGTCCTTCTGGCTGCCGCAGTAGGCGCGCACCGCCTCGGGGCTGTAAAATTCGCAGGAGGTCGGTATCACCATCGCGTAGACGTTCACGTCCGGCAGAGCCTGCTTGTATTTGCTCACCACCTCCGCGTAGCGCTCCCCCACGGAGTAGCTGCCGCCGTACAGCATGAGCGCCCGGGTGCCCACCACCGCGATTCCGTTGTTGGTTATGGTCACGGCGTCGTCCGGGTTTATGTCCTTGTCAGGGTCGAAAATATCCGGTGCGGAGGTCGTCTGGGCCGTGGTCTGCGCTGGCTTGCTTTCGGGGGCTTCCACGGTCTGCGGGGTCTCCTCGGGGCTGGAGGTCTTTCCGGGCTTGGCGGTCTGTTCCGGGCTGGAGGTCTGCGGCTTGCTTTCCTCCGGCGCGCTGGTCCGGGCGGAGCCGACGTTGTGCAGCCTTATCCCGTCCTGCCGGAAGCCTTTCAGCTCCTTTATCTGCGCGGACATATCGGTCAGCTCGTCCCGGAACGGCACGGTATCGCTGAACCACTCGGAAACTCCCTCGGTGAACTCCCCGCTGAGATAGCTGTCTGCGGAAAGCTCCGGGAACTGTTTCAGCTCGCGCTTTTCTGTTATGCTTTCGGTGCTCCGTGG
Source organism: uncultured Oscillospiraceae bacterium (assembly GCA_934448295.1). Classification (GTDB taxonomy): domain Bacteria; phylum Bacillota; class Clostridia; order Oscillospirales; family Ruminococcaceae; genus CAG-115. The sequence continues at coordinate 127,245 of CAKSEY010000003.1, read as the reverse complement.
GAACACCAGCAGTCCCATGCCGATACACTCGAACCACAGCAGCGCCGAGACCAGGTACACCATGTTGGATATCCTGCGCCGCTTCGGGGTTTTCGGCTCCTTATACTTCTTCTTTTCAGACTTCATTTCTAACCTCAGAATCTCAGATAAAGGAACGGATTCGTAGTGCTGCCGATAAGCAGCAGGGTGCTAGCCGCAAGCAGGACTATGGCGCTCAGCGTTTTCCCGGCAGTCAGCAGGACTTCCAGCCCCGCGCCGCGCTTCACCGCCGCCCTGTCGTAGTACATGCGGATAAGGCTTCCCAGCGGCAGGCAGCAGACCACCGCCGCGATAAGCAGCCACAGGTTCCCCGTGAGCTGATTCTGCGCCACCAGGTCCCACGCGCCGGCGGAGCCTTTCCCGAACAGTATCCCGATGAACTCCCCGAGCCTGCCAAGGTCGGTAAAGTAGAACAGCGCCCAGCCGAACACTATTATGAACAGGCTGTAAATATGCAGGAATACGGCGGGTATTTTTTTCTGGAGCTTTATTATCGTGTATTTTTCCAGCAGTATTATCACGCCGAAATAAAGCCCCCACAGCACGAAATTCCAGCTTGCGCCGTGCCACAGTCCCGTCAGGAACCACACCACCAGGATATTCAGCGGCTGGTGCCTGCGGTTCCCGCCCATGGGAATGTAGACGTAATCCCGGAAGAAGCTGCCCAGGGAGATATGCCACCGCCGCCAGAATTCGGTTATGGTCAGCGAGATGTAGGGACTGCGGAAGTTCTCGTCAAAGTGGAAGCCCAGGCAGCGCCCCATTCCTATCGCCATGTCTGAATAGCCGGAGAAATCAAAGTATATCTGGAGCGTGTAGGCGATAAGCCCGAGCCACGCGCCTCCCGCCGAAAGGGAGCCGAGGTCTCCGTCCAGGAACGCCGAGGACAGCTCCCCCAGCTGATTCGCGAGAACGACCTTTTTTCCAAGCCCGACAAGGAACCGGAAGGAGCCCTCCGCCAGGTCGTCAAAGGAAATGCTGCGGCGGTTTATTTCCGTGGAAATGGTGGAATACCGCACGATAGGCCCCGCGATAAGTTGCGGGAACATCGAGATATACAGCAGCAGCGCGGGAAAGCTCCGCTGCGCGCGGACTTCGCCCCGGTAGACGTCCACGATATAGGATATCGCCTGGAACGTGAAGAAGCTGATACCGATGGGCAGCGCGATTCCGGGCTTCGGGATATCCAGCCCGAAAAAATCAAGCGTATCCACAAGGAAATCCGCGTACTTGAACACCGCTATCATGGCGATATTGAGGATAACCCCGACGACAAGCGCGGGCTTCGATTTCCGCCTCCCCCGGTCGATACACAGCCCTACGACATAGTTCATCAGCACGCTGACGACCATCAGCGCAACGTAGACCGGCTCGCCCCATGCGTAGAATATCAGCGAAAAGACTATCAGCACCGCGTTGGAATACGGGCAGAAATTCGTTATCCGGAACCTGCCGTCCTCGGCGGCGGACAGCCTGGCGCTGTCTGCGCACCTGCCCAGCGCATAGCAGAACGCAGCAGCAGGCAGGAATAAATATAAAAAGAACAGATCTGAAAATACCATACGGCACCCCGCTAAATTTTCGTGGGAAATATATCAGATTCCATTATATCACCTTGGCAAATCATTGTCAATAGCCGACAAAAAACAGCGCGGCATTTCCATGAAACACCGCGCTGAAAAGCTGTTCTGTATTACTGAATAAGGTCGCCGTAGACTACGCCTAAGCCCAGGGTGCTCATGTAGACCCTGCCGTAAACGTTCCAGTCGCCGTACACGAACTTTCCGTTGCCGGTGCCGCCAAACTGGAGGTTATCGTCGTTTATGCGCTTCCAGGTCGCGCCCTCGTCCTCGGACCAGTAAAGTCCCACCGGATCCTCGGAGGTGGGCTGTCCCCAGATGTAGATAGCCTCAGGGTCGCCGTCGTTCTTGCCTCTGCCAAGACCTACCATCTGGCAGTTGGAAACAGTGTCTATGCGCTTGAATGTCTGTCCGTGGTCCTCGGATACCTGAAGTCCCATCGCGCAGAAGTATATCTTGCCCTCAACGCCTGCGACTACCGCCGGACGTGTGGAATTGAACACCGTCAGGTCGTTGTTTGCCGTGAAGGTCTTGCCGCGGTCGCTGCTGTAATAGAACGCGCTTCCGCTGGAGGCGTACACATACTCGGGATTTACCGGGTCGGCGATTATGCGCTTGCAGCTGAGTCCGCCCTCGCACTTCTCCCAGGTCTCGCCCTTGTCCTCGGTGCGGAAGATGAACGCGCCGTTATCCGGTGCCCAGTAGAACGTCTTTCCGTCGGCAGAGACCGCAACGGAGCCGCCGTGCGCCGCGCCGGTGTCCAGCGGGGAGTTCTTCACGTTGTTCCATGTCGCGCCGCCGTCCTCGGTGTACCAGAAGTCGTTGCCGCTGGTGGAGTTCGCCGCCTTTACCCAGATATCCGGGCTGCCCATTGCAACGCCCAGCCCCGTCATGGAGCCTGCGGAGCTGCTGTGCATGGTTCCGAATTCAGCGGCGTCGTCCTGCGCGAAGCCGTCGTAGTCGCCAACAACGGTGACGAGCTTTCCTCCGGGAATGCTTACCAGCTCGTAGGGAACAGTTTCCTCAACGCCCTTGCCGAAGAAGTGGAAGTCCGGCTTCTCGTCCCAGATGTTGTCGGAGGCGAAGATACCGTTGCCGGAAACCACCATCACCCTGTCGGTGTTGTTCGGGTCGATAGCCATGGAGCTGCACCAGTGCATTGCGGAGCCTGCGTGCCATGCTACTCCGCCGTCGCTCATGGTCATAACGTCGTTGAGGTACTTCCAGGTCTTGCCGCCGTCCGTGGTAACGTAGAACTCATCGCCGAACGCGCCGGTGGGCTGCTGGCTGTATACGTTCTCGGTGCAGACAACCATTCTGTTCGGGTCGTTCGGGTCGATGACAACGTCGCCGTAGCTGCGCTTCTCCGGGGTGATATCCTCCATGGAATCGTCCGCGATGGTCAGCGCGCGTATGCCGCCGGAGCCGCGGTTGCTGTTCCAGGGACCCTCCGCGTCCGCGTAGGTGATGATTATTTTGCCGTCCCCGTTGTACTTCATGCGCTGAACCATAAGCCCCTTGGGCGCGTCCTCAACGGGAGCCCATGTGGCTCCTGCGTCCGTGGACTTGTAGATGTTGTAGTCGCCCTTGCGGGAGAGCGCCGCGTAGATCGTGGAGCAGCTATTGTCGTCCCCAGATGTGGGATCGATGATTATGCTACAAACGCCGTTGATGTTGGCGGTGGTGGTGTCCGTGCCGAGGTCGAGCTTTGTAAATGTCAGACCGCCGTCCGTGGACTTTATCAGGCCGCCGGTGCTCATGCCGCCGGCGTAAACGATGTCGCTGTTCTTCGGGTCTACCGCGAGTCTCTCGCCGTTGCCGCGTCCCATTCCGTTGCCGTCCACCTTGATGGTGTCGGTGAGCTCAGTGCGGGTGAAGGTGCTGCCGTAGTCGTTGGAGATGAAAAGCGCAGTCCTGCCGCCGCTGAGGTAGCTCGTTCCCGCAAGCAGGTACAGCCTGTTGGGGTCGCTGGCGCCGAATGCAAGCCCCGCGATTCCGAGGAAGCCCTGGTCGTCCTCGCTGATACCGTAGGACAGGGACTCCCACTTTTCCAGCTCCTTGTTGTAGCGGTAAGCGCCGCCCACGTCTGTTCTCGCGTAGTAAAGCCCGTCCTGGCTGGTGGTGAACACGCCGCTGACGAATCCGCCGCCGCCCATCGCCACCTGGCTGAATTTCCAGCCGTTCACGGAAACATTAGCCGCCGTGGGTTCGCCGGAAACGGTCTCGCCGCCCACGTCGGGGGTGCTGTCCGTGCTGCCGCTGCTGGTATTGCTGCCGGAGCAGCCGGAAAGTCCCACGGCGGTCACAGCCGCGAGAAGTATGCTCAGAATTTTCTTGTGCTTCATATATTTCTCCATTCTCCTGTTATTGCCGTCCATCTATGTAATGGATTACACAAACATATTATACAACATCTTTTCCAGAATTGCAATACCTTTTTGCAAATTTCACAATACAGCGGGTATATTATGGAGCGATTATTATAGGTTCTGGGAAAATCCTGCAAGGGGCTGTTCATCCCGGCAGCGCTCCGCCGCAAGCGTTCATGTCAGTTTCCTCAGACCCGGGGTGATTATCTGTCCCTCCGGGATAAGCGAATAATCGTACATCACCTTTGAATGATTGTCGAGCACCAGCTCCCGCCGGAGCACCCGGCGCTCCCGGTCGAGGGTCAGGCGGTAGACCTGGCTTATCCGGAAGAACTCGCCGTCCTCCTCAACGTAGCCCTGGTTCTCCTCGGTTATCCTGTATATGTACGGGAACGGCTCCGGAGCGCGGAGCTCCCCGCAGAGCTCGGCTTCCGTCACCCAGACCAGGAGCTGCACCGGTCTGTCGGCGGTGTTTTTGAAGCGGTAGTCCACGTTTTTATAGAACACGCTCGTCCCCGTGCCGAACGGCACCCGCCTGCCGGAATCCGGGAAAAGCGCGTCCGAGTGGTGCACCAGCTCCGTCACGGTGAGCGGGCTGTTCAGCACCAGCCAGTGAATAAGGTTCGCAAGCTGGCACAGCCCTCCGCCCACGCCGCGTTCAAGCTTTCCGTGGTTTATCACCAGACCCTCGAGGTAGCCGTGCTTTTCGTCCGGTTCGCCCACCAGCTTCCAGAAGGAGAACACCTCGCCGGGTCCGACGACTATGCCGTTTATTTTCGCGCAGGCAAGCCGCAGGTTGGTCGCCTTGTTCCGCTGGAGCTCCATGTCTACCCCCTCCAGCTTCCGCATTATCCGGGAGCTGTGGCTCTTTACCACGGCAGGCAGCGGCACGGTGTTGAATTTCCCGGCGAATTTCTCGCGGCTCATGGAATCGCGGATATCCCGCAGCAAATACTCCTTGCGGAGCGATATTTTATAGCACAGCGGCGAAATTTCGCAGAAAAGCTTTCTTTTCTTCATGTTCTCACTCCCTTTTCCTATTTTCCTATAAAATTACCATTCTGATTTGATTATAGCAGAAATTTTTTAAAATGCAATTACAGTCTGATTACAATGTGGTTACAATATGGTAACAAATGTATCCCGTGCTTTTTGCCTGCTTCGCGGAAATAAGCGGGCTTTCCCTGCGGCAGGAGGCTGTTCACATCACTGCGTTATATTACCCTAACGCATTTTTTTATTACAAATCCAGTCACAGGAACATGGCGCCGTGCTATAATGATTCGCATACTACAGCCTACCAGTCTCCTGACTTTTCGTATAACCGAAATCCCCCGGATAATCGTCCGGGGGGTTCGGTGTTTTATGGCTTGACATTCCGGCGGCGCGATGTTAAAATACTGATAGAGGTGATGATATGTACAGCGCAGTTTATCCGGTGCTGGCGGCGCAGACCCGGCTCCCGTTCTACCTTTCGGGGATCGGTATCTCCGACCCGGAGTACCACGTCTGCCGGGAAAAGGGGCTGGTCTCCTACCAAGTGCTGTATACGCGAAGCGGGCGCGGCTTCCTGCGGGTGGGTCAGCGGGAGATACCGCAGGAGCCGGGCAGCATTTTCTTCCTCTCGCCGGGGATACCGCACGAATATTTCCCGGCGGAGGGCGCATGGGAGACCGCATGGGCGGTGTTCCGGGGGGCGCAGCTCCCGGAGATAATGTGCTCCCTGGGCTTCGGGAGCTGGCACGAAAAAAGCGGCGTGGAGCTTTCCGGCTGCGAACGGATATTCAGCCAGCTCATGTCCGCAGTGAACGACCCGGTCTCCGGCGGCGAGAGGTGCTCCATGCTGGTGTACGAGTACATTCTGGAGGTGCGCTCCCTGCTGGTGACGGGCGGCTCCCGGGGCAGGGGCGGCTCCCCGGCGGACGCCGCGATAGAATACATGGACAGGGAATTCAGCCGGGACATAACGCTGGAGGAGCTTGCCGGGCTTTCCGGGATATCGCTCCAGCACTTCTGCCGGGTGTTCCGCGCGCAGACCGGAATGCGCCCGATGGAGTACCTCGCGCGGCGCCGCATAGCCGAAGCCAAGCGCCTGCTGCTCACAACCGAGCGCAGCGTTTCCGAGATAGCGGAGCTGACCGGTTACGCCTCGCCGACCTATTTCGGGGTGGTTTTCCGGCGGTGCGAGGGGATATCCCCGTCAGAGTACCGCATGAGCAAGGCACTGTGATGTTCATATTTTGAGAGTTCCGCAAATATTTGAGATTGAAATTCCGCTTCGTTTGCGCTATACTGTAATCATAAAACAGCACGGCGAAAGGAGCCTTCCATGAAACTCAGAAAGATAGCGGCGGCTGCGGTCTGCGCGGCTGCGGCGGCAAATTCAGTTATACTTCCCGCGGCGGCGGAGAAAACGGAGATACCCATGAACAGCATAACCATTGACGGAAACAGCGCGAACACCCTTGAAAATATGCTCTACCGTGGCGTAGGCATGGTAAGCGCCAACAATTCCTCGCGGCTCCTGCTGGACTACAAGTCCGAGAACCCCGAGAAATACTGGGAGATAATGAACTGGATATTCGGCAAGCAGGGGCTGGAGGTCGCGCACCTCAAGCTGGAGATGGGCAGCGACATCAACTCCTCGTCCGGCACGGAGCCCTCAGTGAAGCGCACCGAGGACGAGCCTGCGGACGTTACACGCGGCGCGGGATATCAGCTTGCGGCGGACGCAAAAACGATAAATCCCGACCTCACGCTGGATATGCTCTGGTGGAGCGAACCGCTGTGGATCAGCAATGCCGAGGACGTTTACGCGGCGCGCTATAAGTGGTACAAGGAGACCCTGGACGCGGCGTATGCGACCTACGGGCTGGAATTCCAGTACGTTTCCGCGACCCAGAACGAGCGCGGCAGGGACAACGAGTGGGTGAAGTACCTCTCACAGCATCTGAAATCCGAGACGAACGCGCCCTACGACTACTCAAAGATACAGATAGTCGCCGGCGAGGAGGTCTGCAGCTGGCAGGCGGCGGATGAGGTCCTGAAAGGGCTGCTTGACGGGGACTCCACGCTGTCGGACAATATAGACGTTCTCGGAAGCCACTACACCAGCAGCTCCACCGACCAGGCGCAGACCCTCGCCCGGGAATACGGCAAGGAGCTGTGGTTCAGCGAGGGAAGCTCCCCCATGTCCTACTCCGAGGGCGCGTGGCGCTTTGACGAGGGGAACTCCGGGCTTACCGGGATAAACGGCGCGCTGGATATCGCCAACCGCTACATCTCCATGTACCCCCAGGGCGGAATGACCCTCTGCCAGTTCCAGCCGGTGGTCGCGGCGTACTATGACGGCGTGTGCTACTGCCAGAAGCAGTTCATCAACGCGTGCGACCCGTGGAGCGGCTACTACACGCTGGACAGCGGATTCTACACCATGCTGCAGTTCACGCAGTTCATGGACAAGGGCTGGAGCTTCGTTGACGGCGCCTGCTATGCGGACGGAGTCCCCGGCGGAGACGGTCACGCGATAGTTGACGCAAAATACAGCTACATGACGGTCTGCAGCCCGGATAAGTCCGACTACACCACCGTAGTGACCAACACCACCGCCGAGCCGATAACCTACGATTTCACCGTGAAGAACCTCGACGGCGCGGGCAAGCCCGTGTTCCTGTGGGAGACCAGGGGTCCCGACGGCGGAGCCTACAACGAGAACTACTTCAAGAACATCGGAAAGGCGGAGGCGGCTGAGAACGGCGGAAGCTACACCTATTCCGTCACCGTCAAGCCCTATTCCATACTGACGGTCTCCACGGTGGAGCTCACCCCGGCTGATTACCCCCAGGCGGACGAAAGCGCGCGCACCATTCTGGAGCTGCCGTACACCGACGATTACAGCTACGCCGAGTATCCCGGGGATTTCCTCTCCTCCCGTGGAAACGCCCCGAGATACACCACTGACGAGGGCGGAGCCTTCGAGGTGGAAAACGGAAAGCTGGTTCAGCAGATAACCCCCGACCTAAAGGCGAAGGAGTGGGGCGCTACCCCCGACCCGACAACGAATTTTGGCGACGACCGCTGGTACAATTACAGCGTTTCCGTGAACGTGGAGTTCGCGCCGTCCGAAACGAAATCCGCTAACTATGCGGGCGCGGGACTGCGCTACATCCAGGGGCACATGGGCGCTTCCGGCTACTGGCTGAAGCTCACCGAAAGCGGCGAATGGAGCCTGTGGGAGAACAGCAGCGTGCTCCTCAGCGGCACCACTGAGGCGGACACCTCCAAGCCCGTTGACCTTAAGATAGAGGCGGTGCAGAACACCGTGCGCGGCTGGGTAAACGGCGAGCAGGTTTGCGAATACACCGCTGAGGCTTCCTCCCTCGGCGCGGGCAGGGCGGCGTTCTTCTCCTCCTATGACCGCAACAGCTTTGACGACCTCGCGATAGCTCCGGCGGAGGGCGTGGATACCTACATCACCCGAATCGACAACACCGATATGGCGTTCAATTACTCCGGCGACTGGGAGCACAACACCATGTCCAGCTTCAAGAACTACAAGCGGACGCTTTCCTCCGGAACTGCGGGCTGCTCGTTCACCGTTGATTTCGACGGCACGGGGATAGCCCTCACCGGCGGCGGGAAGGGCGCGTCGCTCACCTACTCCGTAGACGGCGGCGAGGCTGTGGAGTACGCCTACCCCAAGGCTGGAATGCGCTCGGCGCACCTGCTGATAAGCGGTCTGGAAAAGGGAAAGCACACCCTCAGCGTTACCGTGACTGACGGCGGCTACAACATAGACGGCGCGGAGGTCATCGGCGGCGAGGTCTACACCGCAAAGCAGCTCTCCCACCAGGAAATCGCGGAGCCGGAAAATGCTTCCGCAGAAGCAAAGTCTACCGCGCAAGTCTCCGCTGACAGCGCGCCGGAATCCGCAGAGAAAAGCTCCGGACTTCCCGCAGGCGCGGTCGCAGGCATTGCAGTCGGGGCTGCCGCAATAGTTGCAGGTGCCGCCGTTGCAGTGGTAAAGAGCAAGAAAAAGAAGTAAGCGAAATTTAGGAGGGGTAAACGCGTGTTTATCCCTCCGGTTTTATGCGTTTAAGGATACTCTGAATACAGCAAAGCGAAAAAATCAGAGCCGCGAGTCCGCTCGTTTGAACGGGTCGGATTTAGCGTTTCCCTGAGAGTAGCCGCGCGGGCTGCCGAAAGGCTCCTGTGCGGCTTTGTTCTGCGACTCCGTCAACGTCCGCCGTTGAACTCCGGAACGCTTCCGGGTGGTCGTATGGGAAAGCGAAGCCGCCCCGGCTTTACGCTCCATTACGGAAGCCGGGGCGGCGCTTTTTTCGTCTGGCGTGCCGCTTTATTCGGGATATCCCTGGAAGGAGCTTTGCGCCTGCGCGGTTTTTTCATCAAAAATGACCGCACGATGTATTCACAAAGCTTCTTTTCTCCAACAAATAATGGCGCCGTTTTGCGGCGCCATTAAGCTATTTGTTAAGCGTAATTAAACCTTAGCCTTTACGGTCTTGGTGTAGTCGCTGTAGATCTTCTTGCCGTTGACAGTGGTGAAGCTGCGAACCTTGAAGTAGTAGGTCTTGCCCTTGGCCAGACCGCTCTTGGTGTAGGAAACAGTGGAAGCCTTGGTGATCGTGGCCGCCTTTGTAAACTTGCCCTTAGCGGAGGAAGCAAAGTAAACCTCATAGCCGCTGCATCCGGTGGACTTTGACCATGTTATCTTCGCAGCGCCCGCCTTTGCCTTCTTTGCGCTTACAGAAGCCGGAGCCGGAGCGCACGCAGTAATGGAAACAGTGTCGCTGTAAGCGGAGATCACCTGCTGAGCGCCGGAAACATAGCTTGCAACCTTGTAGAAGTAGGTCTTGCCCTTGGTCAGACCCTTGTCTGTGTAAGATGTAGCGGTAGTCGTTGTGCCGACCTTGGTGAAGGTGCCGTTCTTGGTGGTGGAGCGGTATACGTTGTAGCCTGCAACATTTCTGCTTGCTTCCCAGGAGATAACAGCGGAAGTTGTGGACTTTGCAGATACGCTGACATTCTTGGGGGCGTCAGGGGTAACGGCGATATCAACGGAGGTCGTGAGTCCGTTGAGAGTTGTAAGGGTGATGGTGGTAGAGCCTGTGCCCCTTGCAATTACCTTGCCGTCGGGAGATACCGTTGCAACCGTCGGGTTGGAGCTGCTGAGCACATATACATTGTTGAACTCGCCAGCGACAGGGGCGATGGTGATCTTCAGGTTTATCTCATCGCCGGGGGCGATGTTCTTTGCGTCGGAAATGCTTACGGAGGAAGGCGCCTGGTAGGACTTTGCCTTCGTGCCGGAATAAGCCGCCCAGTTCTCGGCGTACTTCACAGGATAGTAGACCGTAGCGCCGATGGAGGTGTTGGAAAGGTCGCTGAACTGGAAGAAATCGCCGCCGAATACCAGCTCGTTCAGATTTACGCAGCCGTTGAATACCACGCTGTTGAGCACGTTAACGGAAGGGCTGATATATGCGCTGGTAAGAGATGTGCAGCCGGAGAACGCCTCTGCGCCGATGGTGCGGGTCTTGCTCGGAATAAAGATGGTCTTGAGCGATGTGCAGTTATAGAATGCGAACTCGTCCAGCAGCTTCAGGCTGGCAGGGAGAGAAACGCTGGAAAGGCTTGTGCAGCCGCTGAATGCATTCTTGCCGATGGTCTTTACAGTATCGGGGATAGAAACGGACTGGAGAGATACGCAGTCGTTGAATGCGTTCGTGCCGATCTCGGTGATGTAGGCGGGGAGCGTGAGGGTGGTCAGCGCCTTGTCGCCGGAAAACAGCTTGATCGGAATAACGTCCGCATGGCATACGAGGGAAGCGCTGCTGAGCGAGGTGCAGCCGCTGAACGCGCCTTCGCCAAGGCTTACGACGGTGGACGGAACTGTGATACCGGTCAGGGAGATACAGCCGAGGAACGCGTCCGTTCCGATGGTGGTAAGGGTGCTGGGGAGGGTCACTCTCTCAAGAGCGGAATAGCCCTTGCAGACGGACTCGCCCAGGATGGTGATGCCATCGGAGAAGGTTATGGAAGTGATACTGGTCTTGAAGTTGTTGGTGCTGAGCGCATGAACCTTGTACACCTTCTGTCCTGCAACGGTGGAAGGAACCGTAACCGCCTTGTTCGTGCCTATGTAGCTTGTGATGACTGCGCCGTTGCCGTCAAGCTCATACGTCCACTCGCCGTCGGCGGCAGCGTAGGCTCTGTCAAAGCAGAAAAAGGCGGAAAGCGCCAGAAGCATTACGAGCGACAGCACAAGGCTGACAGCTCTCCGGGATTTTTTTAAAACCATGATAAACCTCCTGAAATCAAAATTTTTTTCAGATACCATCATTATATCATCAAAATCGGTTTTTTTCAATAGTTTTTCAGCGATTATTCATGTCGTTTTCGTGAATTGTACATATTTCATAATTTTTGCCGGTGATTTTTGAGCACAACAACGTGAAAGAAAAATGATACTATTATGTCAGGAAACCTACCGCCGGGCTGTTTTATTGTACGAAGGCGGTAAAAACCGCGTCATTTAAAACAGGCTGCCGGGAAATCGTCAGATTCAGGGAACACGCAGACGGCGGTTTATCGGCAGCCTGAGCAGGAAAGGCGGCGATCATATGATCAATATCACCCAGGACGCTGTGGGCGGTCTGTTCGACAAATACGCGGACATGGTCTACAGAATAGCCCTGAACATACTGAAAAGCCGTGAAGAGGCGCAGGATATCGTTATGGAGTCGTTCACGGCGCTGATACGCCAGGACAGCTTCAACGATGAGAACCACGTCAAGGCATGGCTGATAAGGACGACGGAGAACAAATCCCTCAACGTCCTCAAATCAAGCAGAATGAAGCGGCATATCCCGCTTGACGAGCTTCTGCCGGAGATCATGAGCGTCCCGGCGACCGAGAGCGAATACGACCTGCTGGACATGGTCATGCGGCTGCCGGAGAAGCTCCGCACTACTATTTATATGTTCTATTACGAGGACATGACCGCGCTCCAGATCGCACAGTCGCTCGGGATAAGCGAGAACACAGTGTACAAGCGCCTTGAGCGCGGGCGCAGCGTGCTTAAAATAAACATGGAGGAGGACGCGATATGAACAGAGACGATTTTAAATCAGCATACGGAAAGATTGCGCTCTCCGATGAGCGCAAGGCTCAGATGAAGGCGGAACTCCTTAGCAGAATGTCAGGCGGTACCGCCGCGGACGCGGGGTCGGGCGCAGACGAAGGTTCAGCCCCTGCCGACGAGCTTATCCAGATGACCCAGGAAATAAAGCTTGCCACGAAGAAACGCAGCCCCGCAAAAACGGCGGTGATCGCAGGCTCCGCAGCGGCGGCAGTGGCAGTGATCGCGGTGGGAGCCGGATTTCTTGCAAACCGCAGCGACCTCACGCAGCCAGACCCTGTGGCTTCCGCCACCGAGGAGGCTACCTGCGAGAGCGCGGAGCAGGACGACGCATTCACCGAGGACGGCTACTATATGCGGCGCACCCAGGGCGGCGTGCTCCATTTCCAGGAGCTGACCACCGACACCACGGAACACACACAGCCCTCCAAGAAATACGACAGTATTTTTGACGGCGCGTATGAATTCCGGAGCAGATATTCCGGCTATGTCCAGCGCATAGGCACTGACGAGCTTTACGAAATGGAGAACCAGGCGGACGGTCTGCCGCTCAGCGACGACGTCCAGCTTTACGAGATAACGTACAGCGACACCGGAATGACCCTTGTCTACCGCAGCGAGGACGGAACAAAACAGGCTAACCTCAGCGTTTCCACGGATAAGCAGGAGTTCACGCCGATAACCCTCCCGGACGGAAGTTACCTGACCCCCGCCGCCGAATGGCGCAGTATATTCTCGCTGGACAGCAGGAATATCATCGACCCGGAGATATACCGCATGGGAGCCGGCTCCTACACGGCGGAGGACGGCACGGAATACTACTCGGCGGTGTACGGATTCCCGACCTACATCTACGACAGCACCGATATCGCCTACTGGGCGCGGCTGGACGTTAAGGGGCTGACCCTTGACGAATTCGTTGCCTGCCTCGATATGGCTTCGCCGTTCAACGTGCTCTCCGACCACTGGGGAGTTTACTCCGCGGACGGAAGCTACGCCGATATGAGCGAGATATACCCCAGCGACAACAACGCCGTTATCCCTGACGGAGAATATGCGGACACCGCATACGGCCCGCTCTATCTGAACACCCTGACCTACCACATATCCGGCTGGGACGGCAGTTTCAGGTGGAACGTTGAGAACACCGGCGAGCTTGGCAGCACCGCATACTCGCTGGATGACATGGCGGACTTCACCGGGCTTGACATTCTGAAAAACCTCACTATTCCGATAGACTACACATCGGCTGAGATAAGCTACGCGGCGGAGTACGAGGGCATTTCCGCCGACGACGGCATGGGAATACGCGGCGAGATGCTCCCCGGGGACGACTCCGCGCAATACCAGGAAGCCCAGAACTACGTTGACGGCGTTGAATACTACGACAACGCCTCCGCAGAGGCCGAGCAGGAGGATTATTCCTACGCGTGCTACACCACGGATAAGCTGGATTATTTCAGCGGCAAGACCCGCGTCGGGGCGCGCTACTCCGTCGCCTACACCGGCGACGGCGAGTATATCCGCCTGACCGCGTTCGATTCGTTCAAACTGTTCGACGAGTACATGACGCTGTTCGGGCGTTATCCCTCGAAGTACAGCCCCGATTTCGCGAGCGGCGCGGAGGGCTGCGGCAGGCTCTACGCAGGCAGCGGCTACACGGGCGACGGCAGATTCTGGGACGGCTTCTTCAAGGTGAACGGAAAGTACGTCTACGTTGAGTGCTGCAACACCGGGCTGAAGAAGTTCTCCGGGCTGATGGCGGAGCTTTACTCCAACGGCGCTGTGAAGTACACCGCGTCCGAGGAGAGCTACTACTCCAGGACATGCGCCGACGGTATCCTGAAATTCCAGGAGTTCACGCGCACCAGCGCGGAGCACTCCGAGCCGGGCAAGAGCTTCATAAACCCGGCAACGCAGGTTCCTTTCCCGAACTGGATAGACGAAAGAGCCGTTGCATACCTCATAAACCAGATACACATAAGCGGCGTTACAATTTCCGAGGGACTGTCCAGCGAAAACGGTCTCACGCTGATCTACCGCAGCAAGGACGGCTCAAAGCAGATTAATTTCAGCATTTCCTCCGACCGGAACGAATTCACCCCGATAACCCTTTCGGACGGAAGCTACCTTGTTCCGGCGGCGGCGCCGAGAAGCAGCTTCGTGCGGGATAACCTGTACAACTTCATCGACCCGTACTGCATAGACCTCGCGGCGGGCTCGGCGGAGGACGGCGGCGATACCTGCTATTCCTCCGAGTTCGAGTACAAGATGCGCACGTTCTACGAGCTCCCGAAGCTGTACGCCCGCATAGACGCAAGGAACATCACCCTTGACGAATTCCTGTCCTGCCTTGACGGCGGCACAATGGCGGGTATCACGGCGGACTACCGCGGAGTTTACGACCCCGGCGAGGGCGGCGAGGGATTCCCCGAGCCCGAAACGGTGCAGACCTCCATGGGCGAGCTTGTGATGAACCGGCTCACCTACCCCGAAAAACCTCTCGACGCCGGATACCGCAACGTCCAGGCGGACGAGGGCTACACCCAGCAGGAGGCGGCGGATTTCTCCTACATCAAGGTACTCGCGGAGCTTACCCCGGAAACCATCTTCGGCGTTTCCGGAACGAGCAGCGTGAACTATTTCGCGATGTACGACGAGATATTCTCCGGCGACGGCTCCCAGGGCGGCTATGGCGCGAACACCGAAATGCTCCCCGGGGACGACCCCGAGGAATTCGCAGAGGCGCAAAAGCACCTTGTCACCGGGGAAAACACCGATGAAAACGGTAACGCCGAAACTGTCGGCTGCTACTACACCACCGACAAGCTGGATTACTTCGCAGACAAGACCCGCACCGCCACAAGCTACGTCCTGCATTTCCGGGCGGACAACGGCGGCTGCGCGGAGATAAACGTGATGGACAGCTTCTCAGTGCAGAGCCCCATGCAGGATATGCTGTTCGGGCGCTACCCGGCGGCTGTTTCGGATAATTTCGGCGCGCAGGGCGATTACTACGACGACCTTTACGTTGGCAGAGGTCTAAACAGCGACGGCGAGACGTGCTACCTCGGCGGCTTCGTCCGCGGAAACGGCCACGTCTACATGACCCTGAGAATGACCGGAGCAGACCTGGAGACCTTCGCAAAGACCCTCGCGATACTTTACAGCGATAATCTGAACCCCGACTGCGTATACAGCGGGAAGCTCGGCGACATCGCAAACGGTGAGCTGACCCTCCAGCACGGCTGGACTTCCATAATGAAGTATGAATCCCCCGGCGCTTCCATCAGCGCAAAGCAGGCGAACTCCCGCCTGAAGGAGCTCGCGCCGCACGCGGTAATGCCCGGCTCCGGCGCGCAGGAAACGGAAGAAGACCGCCCGCTCAGGAACGAGCTTGACCTCACGGGAGCGTACTCCAGCGATACCGGGCTTGCGCTTGAATTCGCAAAGGGCGGACGATATATGAACGTCAGCATATCCACAAGGCAGAGCGAATTCCTGCCGCTGACGGACGACAACGGCGAATACCAGGAGGTCTCCGAAAACGGAAAGGGCTGGTGCACGCTGAACGGCGGCTTCGACTTCATCGACCCCGAAAGGCTGACCATATCCGCCGCAGGCAGGAAGCACGGCGGCGAGGAATGGTATGTCGGCAGATTCATGATGACGATAAACGGAAAGCGCACCTACTTCCGCGTTGAATCCCGGGGCATGACCCGCGAACAGTTCGCACAGGGTCTGTGCGCGGTATCTCCGGCGGTTTACGGCGACCACATGGGCTATTACAGCCCGGACGGCTCCGGTGCAAGACCGGGGTACGTCCTGGACGTCAGCGTGCCTAAGGACGACCTGACCCTCCCGGCGGCAAAGACCGCCGAGACCGAGTGGGGAGACCTCCGGCTGAACCCGCTCACCTTCACCAACTCCGTGCTGAGCTGGGCTGACTACAACGTGGAATACAGGAGCAGCATCGCCGATAGCTGGCAGGACGGCTACACCCTGGGCGAGATAGTGGAGTTCTCCGGGCTGGAGATACTCCGCGACGCGGGGACGTTCCTCGGCGACGGCAGCGCGACTTACTACTACTGCGCAGGCTACGAGGGCATAACCTCCGGCGTTTATGACGAGAACCGGGGCGTAAATCCCGAAATGCTCCCCGGCGACGACCAGCAGGAGTTTGACGAGGCTCAGGAGCACGCTGTCGTATCAGGCTCCGACTACGACTATCCCACAAGCTACTACACCACCGACAAGCTGGATTACTTCAAGAACAAGAAGCGCACCGGGGCGAGGTACTCCCTCACCGGCGGCGATTCCAACAGGAGCGTCACCATAACCGTGACCGACGACATAATGCTGACCGATTCCTCCAACGAGATATTCGGCAGGCTCCCGGCGGAGAAAACGCAGTTCTGCGGAACTGAGGTCATTGCCGGGTACGGTCAGATACGCGGCTCGGAATACTACCTCGGCGGATTCAGCCGTGGCGGAAAGTTCTACATCGTAAAGGTGGAGAACATGGGTCTGCGGGAGTTCGCAGGATACCTCGCGGCGGTGGTCCAGGACAACGCCGAGCCGGAAGCCGTGCAGTCCGCACAGTACCCCGAGAGCAGCTATGACCTCAGCGGAGCCTTTGAGAAGCAGTACCCGGCGGCTTCCCTGCTTTACAACGAGGTGGCGCTTGTGCCGTACACCGAACAGCCGAATGACGCGGAGTACTTCACCACTGCTGACGAAGCCGTAAAGGCTTACTCCGAAGCGTATACGCGCCTGTGGGGCTTCTACCCTGACAGCGCTGAGATACTCACGCGCGGCGGCTGGACGATAGTTCCGCAGGAATCCGCGCAGATGGGCTTCACAAACGGAGTTCCGAACAAGGTATCGCTGTGCTTCACCAATGGCGATAAGAAGATATACGTCAGCGTGAGCGATTCCGCCGGCTATGCCGGAGACCCGCTGAGGATAAGGCTACCGAGCGGCAAGGTGATGTACCCCGCCGGGCAGTGCGCTGAATCCATGATGTACGGCCGCGACGAGGTGCTGAACACCCATTACCTCCACGACAACTACTCAGACGCGGTGAGCGTTGCCATAGCAGGCAGGTGCGAGGAGGGCAGAAGATACTGCGTTGTGAATATATCTCCCACCGTCAGCGGCTTTGACAGCCCCAGCAGCTACATCAGCGCCGAGACCGAGGGGCTGAGCGAAGCCGAGCTTACAGACCTCATGGCGGCTCTGTACTACGGTCTGGACACAATGCCCGAGACCTGCGGCGAGAACCTCTCCGGCACTGAGGACTACGAGAAGGTTGAAACCTCCCTCGGCAAGGTAACGGTGAACCCGCTGGCATACTACGGCGAAGCAGGCTGGAGCACTGATTCCGGCGAGGAGCAGATAACGGCGGCGCAGGCGCAGGAGCTCCTTTCCGGCATGCCGCTGAGATTTACCATCCCGGACGGCTCGTTCAGTATCACGCACCGCAGCCGCGTAAGCGGTGAAAGAAGCTCCGACAGCGTGAGCTTCACGGATAACAGCGGCGCGAAGTTCCGCTTCTGCCAGGTCATCGGCGGGGACGATATGCCGCGCTACGGCGAGGAATACGGCCTTGCGACCCTCGTTGACCGGGGCACCCTGCTCAATGAAAAGCGCTGGGTCATAGCTCGTGGAACTCTCTCGGACGGCACCGAGATGTACTACGCGATAACCGACACGGTAAAGTATGTTTCAGTTTCGGCGACCGGCTGCACGCTTGAGCAGTTCGTTCAGTTACTTTCTGAAACGTAATTTGTCATAGAAATTGTGGGGGAAGGCTTCGGCTTTCCCCCACTTGATATTGACCGCCATTGTAAGCAGAAGAAGCAAGCCCCTCCCCTGCTATTCAGCGCGTTGTTTTTATACCTCAGCCGGAACCTCGTCCGCTTCGTCATGGTCGATATGGTCGGAGTCCCCGGGGGTCTGCTCGCCCTTGAACAGCAGCTTCAGGAGTATCGGCACGGAGATTGAGGAAACGATTATCAGCAGTATGACCGCGAGGAAGTACCGCTGTTCCACCATGCCCACGGCAAGCCCCTTGTTGGCGACTATCAGCGCGACTTCTCCGCGGGTCATCATTCCAACGCCGACTTTCAGGGAGTCCTTCCAGCTGTTCTTGAACAGCTTCGCCACAAGCCCGCAGCCGATTATCTTCCCCACAAGCGCCACCGCCACGAACGCCAGCGAGAACCACAGCAGGTCGAGCGTGAATCCGTCAAAGGAGATGTTCAGTCCGATACTTGCAAAGAACACCGGTCCGAACAGCATATAGGAGCTTATGTCCATCTTTCCGGCGATATATTCCGCGTCGCGCAGGTTGCACAGGATTATTCCCGCAACGTAAGCGCCGGTGATGTCGGCAATGCCGAAGAATTTCTCCGCGCAGTAAGCCATGATGAAGCACAGAACCAGCCCGAATATCGGGATACGGCGGGTGTGGTAGAATTTCTTGTCCAGGAACTTGAACAGCAGGTACATCAGGAATCCCACGCCCACGCTGAATACGATGAACAGAATAGTTTTCAGGAACACGTCGGCGATGGGGGAGCCGGTTATCGCGGAGGCAGATTCGTCCTTGCCGCCCTCGATTCCGATGACCACCGTCAGCACGATGATTCCGATAACGTCGTCGATTATCGCGGCGCTGACTATCGTTGTGCCTATGCGGCTCTTGAGGTGCCCCAGCTCGCGCAGAGCCTGCACCGTTATGCTGACGGAGGTCGCCGTCATTATCGTACCGATAAACAGCGCCTGGTTCACCACGTTTCCGCCCATAGCCGCGTCAGGGACTATCTGGCAGTAGATGGTGTACATCAGGAATCCGCCGCCAAGCGGCACCAGGACTCCCGCCAGGGCTATGCAGAACGCCACGGGGCCCGTTTTCAGCAGGTCTTTAAGGTTCGTCTCCAGCCCGGCGGAGAACATCAGTATGACCACGCCTATCTCGGCAAGGGTCTTGATGAAGCTGTCCGCCTCCACCAGACCAAGCACCGCCTGCCCGATTATAAGTCCCGCGAGTATCTGCCCGACTACCTGCGGGGCTTTCAGCTTTTTTGCGGCAAGTCCCATCAGTTTTGCCGATATCAGGATTATTGCCAGATTCTTGAAACATTCGACCATGAAAATACTTCCTTCCTTTTTCCTTGTTGCCTTATGATATTATAACGTATTACGGCGGGTAATTCAAGCATAATTGTATACAATAATTGCACGGCGGGACGGGCTTTTTTTGTCTTCCCGTGAGCATTGAAAGGACTGATGAAGATGGAGTTATACGAGCTTAGAGTACTGCTGAGCCCCGCCGCCGGGGTGGTCGTTCCCCTGCAGGAGCTTTCCGGAGAGGACGGCGGAGTGCGGTTTCACGGGGAGGGCTTCGCGCTGACCGCCCCGGAGGGTCTGCGGGGACTCGTGCAGAGAGCAGTCCCGGCGGTGGAGGTTCGCGCCCCCGCAGACGGCGCGGTAACGTCCGTGGGCGAGGACAGCTTCCGGCTGCGCACCGGGGACGGGCTGGAGTTGGAAGTGCTTCTGTGCGCACCGGGGGAGATGTTCGTACGCGCCGGCGAGGTGATAATGGCGGGAGAGTGCTGCGCGCGGCTCTCCCGGGAGGACTTCTGCGCTTCCCCGGCGGGGATCGTCGTGCGGTTTCCGGAAAGCTCCGGCGTGTCGGAGCTTCATGTGCTCGGCGGCATGAAGAAATCCGGCAGGGCTTCCGCGGAGTACCGCCTGCGCTCAGAGAATTAACCTCCCGGAACATGAAAACAGCGCCGTAAATCGGCGCTGTCGCTGCATTTACTTGTTGTCCGCAGTATCCTTTTCTTTCAGAAGATCCCTGATCTCCGTCAGCAGAACTATCTGAGGATCCGGCTTTGGCTCGGGCTTCGGCTCTTCCTTCTTCTTGCGGTGGAGCTTGGAGATCACCTTTATTAGCGTGAACACAGCCAGCGCAATAAGCAGGAAGCTGATTATCGACTGTATAAAGGAGCCGTAGTTCAGCGAGATCTCAGCCACTGCGGGAGTAACCACGTTTCCGGCTTCGTTGAGGACCTCCTCAACGGCGGGCTGGAGCACCAGCTTTAGCTGCGAGAAGTCCATCTTTCCCGTGAGAAGTCCCAGGAGCGGCATGAGCAGGTCGCCTACCAGTGAATTCACGATGGCGGTGAACGCCGAGCCTATGATGAGACCTACCGCCATATCCAGCACGTTGCCGCGGGAAATGAACGCCCTGAACTCCTTGGCCAGCTTTAGCTTGTCCTTTTTCTCTGTCGTTTTTTCCTCTGCCATGACATTTTACCTCACTTATTATGTAGATTTTACGCATACCGCGCACTGAAATGATACCATAAAACGGCGCAGATGTCAAGCGCTCCTGTCAGCGTTTCCCTAAGGGTATGTACTCCTTGTTGAGATTGATAGCCTTGTATGCCGGGCGGATTATGCGCTTGCCGTTTATCATCTCTTCCATTCTGTGGGCGCACCAGCCGGCGATCCTTGCGCAGGCGAACAGACCCGTGTACATATCTACCGGGATCTTCAGCATCTTGTATACCAGCCCGGAATACATATCCACGTTAGCGCATATATTCTTGATATCACCGCGCTCGTCCGCGAATACGCCGGGAGTGAGCCTTTCTATGCTGTCAAGCAGCAGGAATTCCTTTTCGAACTCCGTGCCCTTTGCGAGCTTCATCGCGTTTGCCTTGAGTATCTTCGCCCTCGGGTCGGACAGGGTGTATACCGCGTGTCCCATGCCGTAGATAAGCCCGGAATGGTCGCCGGCTTCCTTGCGGAGCAGCTTGTGGAGGTAAGCCTTTACCTCGTCGTCATCGTCCCAGTGGCTGATGTCCGCCTTGCAGTGCTCCAGCATCTCCATTACCTTGATGTTGGCGCCGCCGTGGCGGGGACCCTTAAGCGAGCCTATCGCCGCCGCATACGCGGAATAAGCGTCCGTGCCGGAGGAAGATACGGTGCGGCAGGTGAACGTTGAGTTGTTACCGCCGCCGTGCTCAGCGTGGAGCATTAAGCACAGGTCGAGCAGGCGCGCCTCCTCGTGGGTGTAGGAG
Organism: uncultured Oscillospiraceae bacterium; assembly: GCA_934448295.1. Taxonomy (GTDB): domain Bacteria; phylum Bacillota; class Clostridia; order Oscillospirales; family Ruminococcaceae; genus CAG-115. Next base: position 106,001 of record CAKSEY010000003.1, on the reverse strand, counting down.
CGGTCGTCGCGCAGGGTGGAAAGAATACTCTCTGCCAGGCTCTCGTCCTTGTTTATCTGGTGCATTACCATGGAGTCGTTGTGGTAGAAGCGGCGCATTGCCTGGTAGGAGGTCACCATTATCGCAGGAAGCCTGGAGATGATGGAAATGGCTTTCAGCATTTCGCTTTCAACGGACTTGTCCTCCGGCGCGGAATCGTAGCTGTACAGCGCCAGAACCGCCTGCGCCATCTTGTTCATGATGTTCGGCGAAGGGTTTCTGATTATAACGTCCTCGCTGAAATACATGGGCAGGTCGCGGTACTCCGCGATAAGCTTTGAGAATGTCGTGAGCTGGTTTTTATCCGGCAGCATACCGAACAGCAGGAGATACGCGACCTCCTCGTAGCCGTAGCGGTCGTCCGCAAGAACGTCCTCAACGATATCCCTGATGTTGTAGCCGCGGTAGATGAGCTCGCCCTCGATGGGCTGCTTGTCGCACTCGCTGATGACGTAGCCGTGTACGCAGCATACGTTGGTAATTCCAGCCACAACGCCGGAGCCGTCGGAGTTGCGCAGACCGCGCTTTACTCCGAACTTCCCCGGTAAGCTCGGGTCGATGGCAGTGGTGCTGAGGAAGTCAGAGCACATCTGCTTGAAGGTCGTTGAGTTCTTTAGCTGTTCCATTCTTTTCATGATAAAAACCGCCTCCGATTTTATATTTATATTTGTGAATATTCCATGTCCCTGTCCCATCAGGCGGTAGATCTCTCTGCCAGGAAATATATAATTTATTTTACCATATTCCCGGGCAAATGTCAAGCGTTATTCGCTGCGTCTGAATACTAATTCTAAGAAAATTGCAAAAAACACATTTGAGAAGAAACCAGGACGAAAGGAGCGCGGAATATGAAAAAAGCTGTATGCGCGCTTGCCCTCGCGGTGTTCCTTCTGGCGGCGCTGTGCGGGTGTTCCGGGGCGGAGACTCCACAGCCGCCAAAGCGGGTGACTCTGCTGCTGGAGGGCGAGGGCAGGATAATTTCGATGGACTACGCGGAATACCTGGCGGGCTGCATTTTTGCCGCCGCCGAACCTTCATACAAGGACGAAACTCTTCTCGCGGCGGGAATAGCCTGCGGCGGGCGGGCGCTGCGATATATGCAGGAATACGGCGGCGGAGAGTTCGGCGCCGACCTCTCGGACAGCTCCCCGCTGTGCCCGGACTGGCTCTCGGCGGAGCAGGCAAAGGCGCTGTACGGCGAGGACTACTCGGATAATCTGGCGCGGGTGGAATCGGCGGCGGAGCAGGCGGCGGCGCTCTGCCCCATGTTTGAAGGAGCACCGGCGGACGCGCGGCTGTGCGCCCTCTCCTGCGGAGCAACGGACGACGGCGGGCTGTCGTACCTACCGTCCCGGGAGTTGGGCTGCGACCTTGAAAGCTCCCGGCAGTACAGCCAAAGCGTTCTTACCGGCGATTATGTCCGGGAGGCTCTGCGGGGGCTGACCGGGAGCGTTGTGCTCCCGCCGGACATAGGGGAATGGTTCACGGAGGCGGCTTACACGGAGCACGGGGCGCTGGTCTCCGTGCGGTTCGGCGGCAGCCTTATCACCGGGCGGGAGCTGTGCCGCGCGCTGGAGCTCCGCAGCGTATGCGTGGAGATAACTCAGTCCGGCGATATGTTCACGTTCAGCGTCCGGGGAAAGGGCGAAAACTGCGGAATGAGCGTTTACGCCGCCGAGCGCCTCGCCCGGGGCGGGAAATCAGCCCGGGAAATAATCGGCTACTTCTACCCCGGCGTGGAGCTGAGCAAATGCTCATTTTAAAAAGTACATAAAAAACAAGCGGGTTAGTGGCGAATAACTGTATATTTTCACATAAAAAACACAAAACAGCTATTGACAAACCGTTTTGTTTGTGTTATAATAAAATCACGGAAATCAAGAACGATTCCTAGTTTTAAAAAATATCGGAGGTAAAAAGATATGAAATTTGTATGTCCTGTATGCGGTTATGTTTATGAAGGCGATTCTGCTCCGGAGAAGTGCCCGCAGTGCGGCGTTCCCGGCTCCAAGTTCACGGTAGTTGACGACAACGGCGGCAAGCTGGTGTTCTCTGACGAGCACAAGATCGGCGTCGGCAGAATGGAGGGCGTTCCCGAGGAGATCGTGGAGGGTCTGCGCGCAAACTTCACCGGCGAGTGCACCGAGGTCGGCATGTACCTTGCAATGGCAAGGGCGGCTCACCGCGAGGGCTACCCCGAGGTCGGCCTGTACTACGAGAAGGCCGCATGGGAGGAGGCAGAGCACGCTGCGAAGTTCGCTGAGCTTCTCGGCGAGGTAGTTTCCCCCTCCACCAAGGAGAACCTCACAAAGCGCGTTCAGGCTGAGCACGGCGCAACAGACGGCAAGCTTGAGCTGGCTAAGAAGGCTAAGGCGCTCAACCTCGACGCTATCCACGACACAGTCCACGAGATGGCAAAGGACGAGGCAAGACACGGAAAGGCTTTCGAGGGTCTGCTGAATAGATACTTCAAGTGATTCCGAATACCATTTGAATAAAGGCTTCACAGGGGCAGTTGCAGAAATGCGGCTGCCCTTTCCATTGTAAAAAGCCATCTTCCGCTTAACCGAAAGATGGCTTTTTCGATATACTGACCGAGATCCAGCAGAATCCCGGCTTTTTATGCTTGCGGTTCTAAATTACTTCGCCTTAACCACATAGCAGCCGAACTTAGTGCCAGCCTTGATCTGAGTGATGTAGACGTCTGCCTTATCGCTTGAAAGATTATCGCTTAACCAGATCGCCCTGGGAACGATATACAGGCTCTTTGCAAGCACCTCACCCTTAGTGCTGATGACAGAGTACTTGCCTGAGCTTTCTGCAAGCGCAACACCGTTATCGCCAAACCTGATGTCACTGTATTTCGCCTTGACAATTACCTTGCCGTTGGAACCCATAATGCCTTTCTTTCCATTGTCGGTGAAAATGAATCCGTCTTTTGCAACATAGCTGCTTATGCTGCAAGTTCTTCCATCTGCTAATACATACTTGAAATCGTCTCCAGATGTTATGGGCGAGACACTTGTTTTGGAAAGCTTCTTGCCGCCAATGGTCAGAAGCGTGCTATTCCAATTGGTGTCCTGGACAATGAGCGTTTTCTGGTCGGAGCTTATGTACTTAATGCCATCTAAATCATTGAAATCGCCCTTATGCTCTATCTTTCCGGTTGCGTCGTCGATAACGGCATAATTGCCGGCAGCAATAATAAGTTTTCCATTGAGCCACATATAGCCTGTGCCTTCATCGGCTGAATTTTTACTTTCTGATGTGTAAACAATGTTTCCATCGGAATCGGATACGTTCAGGGTGTAGCAATTATAATCCTTCCAGGTAGATTCAACGGAAAGGTTGTGATTAACAGGTTCTGCCTGATCATCTGACTCGTCGCTACTGTCAAGAGCCTCCTCCTGCTTTTGGGTCAGCTTGTTGCCCTTCACATCATAGGTCACGCTATCGTATGTTTTGGTGTAGAGCTTTATATAACTCTTCTTGCCAACTGTAAACATAGACACACTGCTAATATTGCTTTCCTTAACAAGCACCTTGCCGCTCTTATTAAGGACAGTTATAGTGTACTCATCAGCGTAACCCCAATCATTGTAGGAGTCTACCTTTTCAAAGACTGAAACCTTTGAAGCAGGGTCAAATTCAGAGATTTCACCGTATTTTCCGCCCTTTATCTCGGCGATCTTCTTTCCCTTTACGCTGTAAATGTATGTGGTATTGCCGCTTACCGCAGCGATATTATCGCCGCACTCCTCGATATGATCGAAAAGCTTTCCATCTGCAAGGAACTTGCCATTCTGGAGGATAGCAGCGACCTTATCGCCCTTTCCTACAAGCACATAGGGCCAGCCTACCACATTTATTTTCTCGGTAGACGGAGCAGGGTCTGCCATGGTGACCGGCGCGTATATCTTGTTGAAGCCGATCGTATTCTTTACGCTTATCTTTTTGCCTGTGTTGTCCACCATGACGTATTTTGACTTGGAGCTGAAGAACGCACCGTTATCAAAAATCGTCACCGTGTCATAGCTGTTGGCTACTGCCTGCTTTGCGGTGAGCTTTGCAGAAGCGGCGGAAGCCGGCACAACGGTAGCTGCAAACGCCGAAGCGCCGACGACCACAGCCGTCAGGAACGACACAGCTTTTTTCAGAACTCTGTTCATAAAACCTCTCCTTTTTTACGGTGATCCGTACTGATTTTGCCGCCAGACCATAAATTGCCATGTCTGTCGGACGTAATAATTATATCACACAATAACAGTAATGTCAATAGGTTGGATGGCTATTCATTGACATAGTCGCAGCGCTGAAATGAATAAAATTGAGAGAAAGACCCAAATCTGCCAGAACCGAGTTACCACGCTCAATTCTGGCGGAAAAGGTCTGTCTCTCAATGAAAATCAGCTTGTCAAAAAAAGAGATTTGCCCGGAGCTCTCGTTTATTCGCCCCTTTTAGCCATCTCTGTGTTATACTGGAGCTGCGTTATCTCGCCCTTTGAGAGCAACTCGCTGAGCTGGTTGTCCGTGTAGCTGTAAAGCTCGCTGGAGCTTATCTCGGCGCTGGTATCCGAGGTATCCACGCTTTCCGAAAGGAGCTGCGCCTCGGCGGTCTGCTCCTGCCCGGCGCTTTCCTCGGTGAGATACTGCCGAGCCTTTTCGCTGAGCTCCACGCGGTCGGTCTTGGCGGTCTGGGTCTGCTGGGCTTCCTGGGTCTCTGCGGTCTGCTTCTGCTGCGCGGATTTCACTCCGGACAGCTTCGCGGAGGATATGCTGTTCGCGTTGTTTGTATCAAGTGTAATGGTCATGGTAATTCTCCTTTGTCCGTTTTCCGTGAAATGTTTCCATCTCGCTGACCTCATTGTATCACCCGGGACGGCGCTTTGTCAATTTAATTGTATTTCATTGCAGGCTGAAACTGAGATTTCATCCGGCTGTCACCCTATCTACACAGCATTGCGGGTAAATGTTACCTTTCCGGCTCCGGAATTATTGCACACTGCCGGGCGAACATGGCGGTTGACGTTTCCGGCAGAATATGATACAATATATACCGGACGGATATTACGGAGGTAACAATGTCAACCAGTGATTCAACAAAAAAGACAAAAGACAAAAAGCTGAGAAGGCGCCGCGGGCTCACGCTGCTGAAAAAGGGACACAAGGGGCTTGTGTACGCGCTGTTCAGCCGATTCGGGATAGTCGCACTTCTGCTGATAATACAGCTTACTATATTTGTGCTGATGTACAACATCTTCAAGGAGTACATCCCGCATTTCTATATGTTTTCAACGGTGTTCACCGTGGCGATGGTCATGTATCTCATCAACAGCCGCATGAATCCCTCGTCAAAGATAACGTGGCTTGTAATAATCATGGTAATGCCGGTTTTCGGTTCGCTGCTGCTGTGGTATATACAAAGCGACATCGGGCACCGGGCGCTGAAAAAACGCGCAGACCAGCTCCTTGACGACACCATGGGGATGATCCCGCAGGACCCGGAGGTAATGCGGCGCTTCTCCGAGGAGGCTCCCGGGCCGGCTTCCACGGCGGTTTTCATGCAGAGAAGCGGCTGCCGCCCGGTGTTTTCCGCCACAGACGCCGCCTACTTCCCGTCCGGCGAAGCTAAATTCGAGGAGCTTCTGGAGCAGCTCCAGAAGGCGGAGCGCTTCATTTTCCTGGAATACTTCATCATAGACGAGGGCGTGATGTGGGGGCAGATACTCGAGATACTCGCGCAGAAAGCGAAGCTCGGGGTCGATGTGCGCGTGATGTACGACGGCACCTGCGAATTTTCAAGGCTCCCGCACAGCTACCCGAAGAAGCTGGAATATTTCGGGATAAAGTGCAAGGTTTTCGCGCCGCTGTCGCCGTTCGTTTCCACGCACTACAACTACCGCGACCACCGGAAGATACTGGTTATCGACGGAAAGGTAGCGTTTACCGGCGGCGTGAATTTCGCGGACGAATACATCAACGAGATACGCCGTTTCGGTCACTGGAAGGATACCGCGGTAATGCTGAAAGGCGAGGCGGTGCGCAGCTTCACGCTGATGTTCCTCCAGATGTGGGGAATGACCGAGAAGCAGCCGGAGCTTGAATACGAGAGGTTCCTGACCTGCCCGGCGGATCCCGCCTCCCTTGCGGACGGCTTCGTGCTGCCCTACGGCGACTGCCCGCTGAACGGCGAGAAGCTCGGCGAGCGTATGTACATGGATATCCTCAACCGGGCGGTGAAGTACGTCCACATTATGACGCCGTACCTCATTCTTGACGGAGAGATGGAAACGGCGCTGAAATTCGCGGCTGAGCGCGGCGTGGACGTGCGCATAATACTCCCCGGCATACCTGACAAGAGAGTGGCGTATTCCCTGGCGAAAACGCATTACCGTTCGCTCATCGAATCCGGCGTGAAGATATACGAGTACACCCCGGGCTTCGTCCACGCGAAGGTGTTCGTAGCGGACGACAGAGAAGCGGTCGTGGGCTCGATAAACCTTGACTACCGCAGCTTCTACCACCACTTTGAGTGCGCGGCATATATGTACGGCACGGGCTGTATTCCGGATATCCGCGAGGATTTTCTCGCTACCCAGCGGGAGTGCCGCGAGGTAACTCCGGAGACGATCCGGCACGAAAACCTGCTGCTGAGAATCACCGGCTTCATCATGAAAGCGGTCGCGCCGCTGATGTGATCCAGATATCCTACGGGGAGGATTCCCGCGCGAATGGACTTACCGCGCCGGGAGCCCTCCCCGCTTTACTGTCTGAAATAATTTGCCAGAAAAAAATAAAACCGGAGAAGCAGAAGCCTCTCCGGAGTGAATATTCAGTCAAACCGCCTTGCCGTAGATATACTTAATAAAACCCGCTAATAAGCAGGGTGGGTAAAGTCGCCTGAGGGTTTCACGCTCCCTATCTTCCGCAGTACGGGAGGTCTGCAATCCGCCGCCAGAGTCGAGATCCCTTTTTCAACATGTTCGGATTCATATAGTATATCCGCACGAACAAGGCAGTAAGTCAGCAAGAGTATTATTTACAGCCAGCCTCAGCTTATTACTGTAAAATTTCGTCACCATCGCCGGACATATCCTCCAGCGAAAACAGTCCCTTTAAGAACATCTCGCCGATGCGCTGGTTCTCCTCCTCGCTGTCGATGGAGGTAAACAGCAGCTCGTCGCCGTCCTCTTCGCCCTTCAGCACTACGAACTCATCAGGCTCTTCGTCCTCGTCCTCGCTTGCGGGGAGAAGCGCGTAATAAACTGCGCCCTCGTACTCCATGCTTGCGATACACTCAAAATTCGTGGTGTTGCCGTCCTCATCGTCAAGAGGAATGTAGGTTTCCTCAAAGAAGTGGAACACAGCGGGCTTTCCGGCGTCGTCATTCAGGGTAACAGTGCCCTCGTTCTCGTCAAAAATAACGTTGTCGTTGTCAGCCATAATCTTTCCTTTCAGTGCCGCGCGAATTCCAGAAGCGGTGCTGCGCCGGTTTCACTGTTTATATTTTACACCATAATCGGGCGGTTGTCAAGGGCTTTTTTCATACATTCTGCACATTATAGGCTTTTTTCTCTGAAAATTTTTTCCACATTGCAATTCCGGTCAGCAATCGATTTCTCGCCCCGGAAACACAAAAACGGCACCGCAAATGCGATGCCGTAATGTTCATATATTCAAGCAGAGCGCTTAAATTAGCCTCTCTTCTTGGATACGATAACAGCGCCAGCAGCCAGAACAGCTACGCCAGCAACTACTGCAACACCCTCAACGCCGGTGTCAGGAGAGCCCTTACCATCGTTAGTAGCAGCGGGAGCCTCAGCGTCAACGGTAGCGGCAGCGTCAGCTGCGTTATCGTCAGCTGCGTCAGCAGCATCGGCAGTAGCAGCAGCCTCAGCGGTTGCAGCGTCAGCAGTTACAGCAGCCTCAGCGGTGGGCTCAGCAACAACTGCATCATCAGCGGGAGCAGCGTCGCCAAGACCAGTACCGGAAACGGTAAAGGTTACGGACAGGCTGTCATCGAAGGAGAAGTCGGTGTTGATAGGAGCGTCCTTAGAGGTATCGCCGTATGCGTTGTAGATCTCAAGTCTGATCTTACCGTTGCCCTCGATATCGCCGTAGAAGAGCTTGCTCTCGTCAACAGCAACATCGGTGGAAGTGCCGTCAGAGCTTGTAGCGGTGATAACTACGTCAGAAATTGTAAGACCGGTAGCCTGAGCGAAAGCCATCTTGTCAGCCGCGGTCTCGAGGTCTTCGTAGCCCTCAGCGTCCTTGCCGCAGCCGAGTGCGTTTGCAAGACCGTCGATATCTACGCAGAATACGGTAACGCCGTTAGCGGTAGCGGGAACCATCTCAGCGGTCTCCTCGTCTTCCCACTCAAAGCCGGATACGGAAACGGTGTATGTACCATCGCCTGTAACGTCGGCTGTTGTAGCGTTCTCAGAATCTGCTGCCATGCACTGAACAGACCAGTCAGAAGAAGCATACATAAGGAATGCGTCGTAAGCGCTTGCGGAAGCTGCGAGAACTGCCGCACTTACAACTGCTGCAGAAGCAGCGCCAAGAATCTTTGTAATCTTCATGATAAAAATCCTCCAAAATATTTTGAACAGCATGGTCGACCCATGCTTATCCATGTATATATTTTATAACATTATGGCTTATTTTTCAACTGTATAAATACACAAAAATCAAACGTTTACATTTCGTTTTTTTATGTATCTGGCACTAAAACAGCCGTGTAAAGTTTCTTCCAGCCATAATTCAGTTAAACTTTCAGTAATATTTTAGGTAAAATTACTTCTTTCTGAAGTTCGGATTATCGTCGGACTCGCGCATGATCGCGTCGAAAAGGCGCTGGGTCTTGTTGGACTTGCCGCGCTTTTTCTCCTTCAGCATGGCGATCTCCTCGTGCGTGGAGCTGTCCTCGGCGCTGAAAAGCTCGCGCTCCTCCGTCCATATCCCCGCCGGGATCTCCTCGGGCAGCTCTATCGGCGCAGCGCGGCGCGGCTTTTCGGCGGGCTCGGGAGTCTCCCCGGAGGCTTCTGCGGAGGCTGCCGCGGGCGCAGGCTCCGCTGTGCGTTTGCGGCTGCGGGGCTTGCTTTCCCCGGCTTCCGACTGCTGGAGCACGTCAAATATCGAGCCTACATTCCAGAACGGATCCTCCTCGTGGACCTCCGGCTCGGGCTGCTTTGCAGGCTCCGGCTGGGGCGGCTGCTCCGCCTGCGGGCGGGAAACCACCTCGAACTCTCCGTCGGGGTTGGCGGAGACCGCCGCGCCCGCCATCTTTCCGTAAGCGGAGATAGCCGCCGCGTTCCTGCGTATCACCTTCGGGCGCTGTGCGGATTCCTGGCTTGGAGCTTCCGGCTGGGCTTCCTGCTTTGCCGGCTCCTTATGGGCTGACTTTCTCCTTGCGGGCTTGTGCTCCGGTTTTTCGGGCGCGGGTGTTTTTTCCGGCTTCTTCTCGGAAGCTGTTCCCTCCTGCTGAGTTTCCCCGGCATTGCCGCCAAACGGCGCGAATTGTCCCGCCGCAACGGGCTTCTTCTCTGGAGCCGCGCTCCTCTGCGGAGCTTCCCCGGAATTGCCGCCAAACGGCGCGAACTGCCCCGCCGCTGGCTTCTTCTCGGGAGCCGCGCTCACCGGAGCCTGCGGCGCGCTGTTCCTGAAATCGCTCCCGCTGAACGGAGCAAAGCCGCCCTGGGGCGCTGGCTGGCCAGTTCCCCGGACTTCCCCGCCCCGGATTATATGCGACATCGGCTGTCTCGGGATATTAAGCCTGTCCGCCGCCTGCTCGTAGGTGCTCCTGTTCTGCGGCTGGGGGGCGGGTCTCGGCTGCTCTTTGGGAGCCGCAGGCTCGGGAACCCGCTCTGCTTCGGCGGGTCTTGCGGGAGCCTGCTTTGGCGGCGCCTGGATATCGCTGCGGCTTATCCTCTCGGGGACAAACGGTCTTACCACCCTGTCGCCTATCCGCTCAACGCTGCGCTCTGCGGCGGGACGTCTGACCTCGGACACGGGTCTGCTCTGTGAAATATCCATCGTGCCTGAGTACTCAATGAACGCGGACAGGTCGTCGGGCTGTATCTCGCCCTTGCTGACCTTTTCCTTCATTGCGTCAAGGTAATGCTTCCAGTCCTCGTATTCCTTGAGGGTCATTTTCCCCTCGGATATCCTGCTGAACATCTCGTTTGCAATAACGTCGCAGCGCTTTATAAGCTCCGGCGTGAGCTTCGCTTCCGGGTGTTCCTCACGATAGATGTCAAGGCACGTCTTTCCGTTTGGCGTGGGGAGCTGGCAGTACTCCTCCGGGTGGTCGCCGTCCATGACGAAATATCGCCCGCACCTCTTGCACCGCGCGAGCCAGCCGCCGCTGTCCAGCAGGGAGTCGATCTCAAGGTCTACCGCCGCTTTCAGCCCCATGGGCATGTATACCTTTTCCGGCGCGTTCTCCATGACCTCTCTTGACATATTGTAGCTGTCCATTTCCTGAGCCAGCCCCTGCTTCATTCGTGCGAACGCGTCCATGGCTATCTGGTCGGAAAGACACTCATATGACGCTATATCCGAATAATCGTCCGTGTAGTCGAAATCCGCGAGGACGTTCCGCATTATGTCCTTGGAAATATTAGGATACATAAAAGGCGCAGAGGGAAGCCTGCCGGCGGAATACACCTGAATGACCCCGAGGTCCTCCAGCCTGCACCCGAGCTCCCGGGCGGTGACGCTGAACATCAGGTCAAAGTAATTCCGCCGTGCGTTTGCCTCCTCTACGCCGGAAACTCCGCGTGAAAAGAGAAAATACACCTTTGATTTCGCGTAATCCTGCACTCTTACGAGATTCAGCCACTCGTTTATCCCCTTGTTGTAGCGGTACTCGCACAGCCGCACGAAAACCGACTTCTCGAACGGAGAGCGGCAGTTCATGAATCTGTTCCACAGGGCGGTGGTGCCAATGCTGTCGCGGCGGCAGACGTAGTCAATCCAACAGTCCAGGACGATTTTCTCGTATACCGTCCGGAGGTTATGTTCTATGTAAACGTGCATTCCGCGCAGGGAATTCCGCAGCTCCGTAACTCTGTCGATGTCGATCTCGCCGGAGCGCAGCGCTTCATCGCACACCGCAATGGCGTTCTCTGCGAAATAGGACAGGTCGTAATCGCAGAAATTCAGCAGCGACTGCGGATAGCGAAGCTGATATATCTCGCCGGAATTTTTCCCGGCTAATTTAAGAACTCTTTCCAAATCCAGGCTCCTTTGGCGTTATTCGGCTGTGGAAGCTTCCGCAGTGGCAGCCGCCGTTTCAGCGGAGGCTTCTGCGGTTTTCATCACTACCGGGATTGAGGAGACCTCTTCCTCCGTTTCGATCGCTATCTCCTCTGCGAGATACGGGTTTTCCCTGAGGATACCCTCCACGTCCAGCATCTCTGTTTTCTCACCGTCGACGGTGGTTATCACCCAGGAGACCGGGTCGTTGGTCTTGCTGGTGTAGTTCGTGGTGACAACGCGGCCGCAGCCGAGCACTCTTTTTGCGCTGCCAAAAGGGATATCCGCGTCCTTGCTGACGTCCTCGACATAATACGCGGCGGTGCGGCGGTCGCCGTTTGGCTTGTCAACATAGCGTACTATCCTGTACTGCCCGTCGGACGAGAGCTTCTCGTAATCGGTATCGCGGAGGGTCAGGTCAACGCCGGTGAGGGTGATCTTGCCCATCAGCAGGGTTATCGTGACGTAAGCCGCGCCGCCGACCACATACATCAGCAGGTACATCGTTCCGAGAACCGTTTTGAGCGTTTCGTTCGCCGTGCAGATGAAGAACATCGCAATAATGACCACCAGCGGCGGCACGATCATGTACCAGTTGCCGAACGCAAGCAGGAATGTCGCGAAAACTATCGGCGGAAGGATCAGCACGTTGACCTGCGTGATCACCTGCCTGCGGGTGTAGATAAGCAGCCCCAGCGCCGCGATATTCACAAAAACATACAGCACGAACAGGGAGGTCGCGTTCTCATATTCAAGGAAAAACGCGCCGTTGAGCCACGCCAGCCATACAAGCAGCGCCGTATAGCCCCAGCACAGCACGGCGACCCCGCGCTTTAGCCAGACATTCTTAAACACCGCCGTCAGCGTGTCCATGAAGCTCTTGTTAGTACCAGTCCTGTTCATTCTTTTCCTCCTGCGGTTATCCGGTCATTTTATCAATAGAACTTTTTCTTTCTGTAAATGATGTAGCCAACTATCGCGCCCACAACTATCACCGCCGCCACTGCAACGATGATTATTATCATGGTCACCGGGGACTGCGGCTCTGCGTAAAGCTCGCTGTAATTTATCGCGGAGGACGTCGCGACAGTCGCCGCCGTGCGTATCGTGGTGGTAGCGGCGGGGGTGGATTCCTGCTCCGGCTTTGAAGCCTCGGCGGTGCCGTTATTGTCGGCTGCGGTGGTGCCGCCCTCGCTGTCGATGGTGGAAACGGGCTGCTCCCCTGTGGACTTCCCCTCGCCGGAAACAGCCGCAGCGCCGTTATCGGAGATCCTGAAGTTCCTTACGGCAATCTTTACGTTGCCCTGAGCCGGTTCGCCCCAGTTAGTCCTTACCTGGAGAAGAATATCGCCGGGGGCTGCAAGCGAGAAGTCCTTGTAAAAATGCGAACCAGTTTCAGATATGGTCACCCACTCGTTGTAAACCAGCGTGGTGTATTCAGACGGATTTATCCAGCTCCACTTGGAGTTGAAGCCCGGCATACATCCGATGACGTTCACGCCCTCGGTCTCCAGCTTTACCTCAACGGAGACCGTGAGGTCGTCGCTGTTCCAGGTCTCTGCGTCAAGGTACTCGTTGAACATCCTGAAGCGCATGGAGAAGTACTTCTCCTCGGTGCTGTCGCCGAACTCCGTTTCAAACTCGCCCTCGGTGCCGTTGATGTCCTGGGTGTCGGCTATTATCTCATAGCACAGACCGTCGCTGTTATCGAACTGAAAGGTGTGGTCTGCAAACGCGGTAACTGACAAAACCGCCATGAGCGCAGCCGCCCCTATTCCACAGATAAATTTCTTCATGCTTGATTTCATTCTTCTGTTCCTCCAATATATAAACATATATTTATGTATAAAGAGACAGCACTGCATACTGCCACATATACCTATTGTATAACAAATCTTAAAAAAATGCAACCCCTTTTAACAACTTTATAATGTATTACAATATTTTTCACATAATAATGGGGAATGTTGTTCTATGTGGATAGCTTTCTGAATAATATTCTGGCAAAAGCCAAAAGGCGCCGTGATAAACAGCGCCTTAAAAGGTGATCATTTACTTAAAAAAGCTTTACTTCGAGTTGTTGAGGATATTTATGAGCTTGTCGATATCCGAATCGGAGCCGTCAAAGCCGCTTGCCGGCATATTGAAGCTCCCGGAGCTGAAGCTGCCTGCCCCCTGCGCGGGCTGAGCCTGCTGGGTCTGCTGTGCGCCGCCCTCTTCTTCCTCGATGAAGTCGGTCGCGATAACGATGATGGAAACCTCGTCGTCGCCGAGATTGTCGTCGAACATCATACCCATCTTGATCTCAGCGTCCGGAGAAGCGTTCTTGGAGATCTCAGTGGCAATGCTGTCGAACTCGTCCGCCGACGTGCTCACCGGAATACCGATGTTGATAAGCAGTCTGCGCGCGCCGTCGATGGAGGTCTCGAGAAGCGGGCTGTGAATTACCTGGTCGAGAGCCTGCTCGTTCCTGTCCTCGCCCTTGCCGTAGCCGATAGCCATGTGCGCAATGCCGGAATCCTTCAGCGCCATGGTAACGTCCGCGAAGTCAACGCCGATGAAGCCGGTGCCCTTTACCAGCGTGGAGATACCCTTTACCGCCTTGAAAAGAACTCCGTCCACCGCCTTGAATGCGTCCAGCATGCTGAGCTTGCTGTTGGATATTTCCTTTACCTTTTCGTTAGGGATAACGATGAGGGAATCAACATATTTTCTCATTTCCGCAATGCCCTTGAGCGCCTGGTTCATCTTGGCCTGACCCTCAAACGCGAACGGCTTTGTGACAACGCCGACCGTGAGCTTGCCCATCTCCTTGGCGATGGAGGCAACGACAGGAGCAGCGCCAGTACCGGTGCCGCCGCCCATTCCGGCTGCGATAAACACCATGGACTCGTCCTCCATAACGGATTTCAGCTCGTCGCGGTTCTCCTCTGCGGATTCCTGACCAACTGACGGCTTGTTGCCTGCGCCCTGACCCCTGGTGCGCTTCTTGCCGATCTGTATGCGCTTCATGCGGCTGCCGTCCTTGGAGCGCAGAGCCTTTACGTCAGTGTTCGCAACAACATAGTCGATCCCGGTGAGCTCCTCCTCGACCATGTGGCTGACTGCGTTTCCGCCGCCGCCGCCGACTCCGATGACCATTATTTTGGTCTGGTCCTCGAAATCGTCTTCCATCACGAACTCGTCATCGTGGTTATCTATTTCAAATGCCATTGTGATGTCCCTCCAACATTTTTTTGCGCAAAGCAGTATTATCGAATATAACTACTTAATATTATATCAGATACGCTGAATAATTGCAACTGTTTTTTTAAAAATATTTTGACAAATTCCACCCGGTGATTTGTGGATTCAAACAAAAGTCACCCGGCGGCTTCACCGCTGGCGGATTCACGGAAATTTTCCCCTGTTCCGGCGGGAGCCTCCCCGGTGCCGGGCTCCGCAGTCGCGCCTATCTCCGGCAGCGGCTGGATCTGGTCGTTGACCTTATCCCGCACGAACACCTTTTCAAGGCTGTGCAGGTTGATGGTCACATTTGAGCTCTCCTGCGCGATGATGGCGGCGGCTTCCGAGAACTTGCCGTCTATGTCCGATACGCCGCCCAGCAGCAGCGTGACGTTATCCCCGCAGTCGATGGTGATGTTGAAGCGGTCGGTCATGTTTATGCCTGTGATGTCGGTTATTCCGTGCTCCTCAGCGCTGGAAAGTATGACCGACGGGATATCGGTCTTGCCGCTTTCATTGGAGCTGAGCGTAACTCCCTGGGCAAGCTCCGCCGGGTCGTAGCCCTCCACGAGAGGAAGCCCCGCCTCTGTGCCAAGCTCCACTATCCTGCCAAGCCGCGAGACCGCCCCGGTAACGCCGTTGTCTGTTACCAGGAACCACTTTTCAGCCTCCGTGACCTTTATCTTTATCCTTGTGGGAAGCGAGCGCTTCACCTCTACGTCGTCTATGTAGGAAAGCGCGGCGGTGATGCGGCTTTCTGCGCCCTTTACGTCCATGTGCAGCAGATTCTGCCCCAGCTCCAGTCCGGACGGCGCGATTATCTGCTCCGCAGTGTAGCGGGAATTTCCCTCCACCTCGATGGAGCTGCACTTGAACAGCACCGTGTTCGACAGGATTATAAGCACCACGATTATGATAACTAATCCTATCATGTAGTAGAAGAAATAGTTCCTGCCCCGGCTTCCGCGCTTTCTGCCGGCGCTGCTGCGGTGGACTGTCGCGTTGTTGTAGGCGCGGTTCGTCCGGCGCTGCTGTTCGCGGGTCATGGGCTGGCGCGGAGGTTCCCGCCTTATCTGCTGCGGCTGGCGCCGGGGGTTCTGCGGGGCGTTCCCCGGACGGGTATTCCTCGGCTGAGGACCGCCCCGAGCCGTCCCGGGGCGGGAATTATTCTGCGGCTGCGCGGGACGTCCGCTCCCCTGAGCCGGACGCTGCTGCGGTCTCTTTCCCGGAGCGCCGCTGCGCCTTGCCGCGGGGCTGCCGTTCGCACGTTTTTTGTTGCTGCCCATTTTCTGCACTCCTCTGCTTTGCCGCCTATCTGCGGCTGATATCCGCGCCGACTGAACGCAGCGCCGTTTCTATGCTCTCGTAGCCTCTGTCGATGAAGCCTGTGCCCGATATCTCGCTGGTGCCCTCTGCGGCGAGGGCTGCCGTCACCAGAGCCGCTCCGCCGCGCAGTTCCCCGGCACACACCTTCGCACCGGAAAGCCCCGGAACTCCCTGCACCACCGCAACTCTGCCCTCCACCTTGATGGAAGCCCCGAGCCTTATCAGCTCCGGGACGTGGCGGTAGCGGTTGTCGAAGATATTCTCCACGAACACCGTTGTTCCGTCACAAATCGCGCACAGCGCCATGAATATCGCCTGTATATCCGTCGGGAAGCCGGGATACGGCATGGTGCGGATAGTCGGCGGGGCGATTAGCCGTCTGGTGCAGCTTATGTAAAGCTTCCCAGCACCGTAGGGGTAGACCCGGCAGCCCATAGCCTCCAGCACCGGCAGGAACCCCATGATATGAGCCGGCTCGCACCGGGTAAGTATCAGCTCCCCCCGGGTCGCCGCCGCGCAGCAGAGGTACGTCCCGGTGACTATCCTGTCGGGAATTACGCTGTGCTCTGCGGGCTCAAGCCGCTTCACGCCCTCAATGACGATGACGCTCCCCCCGGCGCCGGATATCCTCGCGCCGCACTTGTTCAGGAACTCCGCGAGGTCGATTATCTCCGGCTCCCGGGCGGCGTTCTGTATCTCGGTAGTGCCGTTCGCGCAGGCGGCGGCTAGCATCACGTTCTCAGTAGCCCCCACGGACGGGAACGACAGCGCTATCCGCGCGCCCTTAAGCCCCCCGGGAGCCGTGCACTCCAGCCAGCCGTGCTCCTCGGAGATCACAGCGCCCATCTCCCGGAGCGCCGCAAGGTGGAGGTCTATGGGTCTCGCGCCAAGCTCGCACCCCCCGGGGAACGTGAGCCTGCACCGCCCCGTCCGCCCGAGCACCGCCCCAAGGAACACTATGGACGAGCGCATTTCACGCATAAGTCCGTCCGGGATCTCGCTTCCGCAGACGTTCGCCGCCTCCACGCAGACCGTGTCCCCGCTGCGGGAGCACCTGCACCCGAGGCAGGAAAGTATCCGGCAGGCCGCGTCAACGTCAGTCAGCGCCGGACAGTTGTGGAACACGCATTCTCCGTGCGCCAGCACCGAAGCCGCAAGCAGCGGGAGCGCGCTGTTCTTCGCGCCGTGCACCCGCAGTTCGCCCTCCAGCCTGCGCCCGCCGTTCACGACCAGCTTCTGGCTGTTTGCCATAATATCATCTCCTCCAGCATGGTATGACTCATATTATGCCGGAGGAATTTTTTTGGTGATTACTTAGTGAATGTATCAGCGCACAGCAGGTCTATTATCTCGGAGAGGATACGCTCCGCCGCGTCGTTCCTTGCGCTTCTGCGGGAGTTTTCCTCCATCAGCGCCAGCCTGCCCCTGTCGTTATACAGCGCGGAGACCTCCTCCACCAGCCTTGCTTTCGTGAGGTCCTTGTCCTCTATGAGTATCGCCGCGTGGGCGTTGCTGAGGGTCAGCGCGTTGTAGTACTGGTGGTTCTCCGCAGCGTTCGGGTAGGGCACCAGGATAGCCGGTCTGCCTATCGCCATCAGCTCCGTGATGGTCATGGCTCCCGCGCGGGAGATTATCAGGTCAGCCGCGCACATACAGGTGTACATATTGTCGATGTAGTCCCGGAAAATGTGCTTCGATTTGTCCTCATGGGCGCCGCTCTGCTCCAGCGCGGAGTAAAACAGCTCCTTTCCCTTGCCTCCGTAGGAATGTATGTGGTTTATGCCGCCGGTCTTTTCCTCCCACGCGATGAGCTCCGCGACCGCCTCTGTAATGCGGTTCGCGCCGAGGCTCCCGCCGAAGGAAAGTATCGTGAACTGGTCGGGCAGCCCAAGCCGCTTTCTTGCTGCGGAGCGCTCCTCTATCTCGATGTTGGAGCGCAGCGGATTTCCGGTGACCACGCAATGCTCGGTGCTGCCGAGGTACTTCTCCGCGTCCGCCGTGGCGAGGAGCACTTTATCCGCCTTTTTCGCGAGCATTTTCGTTGCCATTCCGGGGTAGGAGTTGCTCTCGTGGGTGACGGTCTTTATGCCCAGCGCCGCCGCCTGACCGAGCACCGTGCCCGTGACGTAGCCGCCGGTGCCTATCACGATATCCGGCTTGAAATCCTTCAGTATCTTCCGCACGGCGCGCTTCGCCGCGAAGAGATAGAGGTACACCGCCTTTGCGTTCCTGCCGATGTTCTGGAGCGACAGACGCCGCTGGAAGCCCGCCATCTCCACCGGGGTGAAATCGTAACCCGCCTTGGTGACGAGCCTTGCCTCCATGCCCTGCGGAGTTCCGATAAAGAGTATCTCCGCGTCCGGGAAAACGCTTTTCAGCTTGTCGGCTATGGCAAGCGCGGGGTTGATGTGTCCGGCTGTGCCGCCGGCTGCGAATACTGCTTTCATATTATCCTCACCTTTTAACTTAGATCTGCCCGCCGCGATATCGAAAGTATCACGCCTATCTCGCACATAAGCATGACCAGCGCCGTGCCTCCGTAGCTGAAGAACGGCAGCGAGATACCCGTGTTCGGCAGCGCGCTGACGTTAACTCCGATGTTGAACAGCGCCTGCGCGCCCACCTGGAGCGAGATCCCGGTCGCCATCATCATTCCGAAGCGGTCCTGGGAGCGTCTGCCTATGTAGAACCCCCGGAACACGAATATCAGGAACAGCAGGATTATCAGCACTCCGCCGATGAACCCGAATTCCTCCACGCCCACCGCGTAAACAAAGTCGTTCTGCGCCTCCGGGAGATACAGGTACTTCTGCGTGGAATTATCGAAACCCTTTCCCCACAGCCCGCCGGAGCCTACCGCGAGTATCGCCTGGTAGGTCTGATAGGTGGTGTCGGAGGGGTCTGCAAGCGGGTCTATCGTCATACGCTCCCAGTAGTAGCTGTAACCGGAGACCGTCATCAGGAAGTACACGAAAAGTCCGCCCAGCACGAGACAGGTCAGCACATGGCGGAAATTCGCGCCGCCAACGCTCACCATCACAACGAATATAACGCCCATGATGATTACGCAGGAAAGGTGCGGCTGCGCCATCAGCAGCACTACGATGATACCGAGCAGGATACCGGGCTTCAGCAGCCCTACGGTGAAGTGCCGCATTTTGGTGTAGTTCTTCGCGGCATAGTACGCAAGGAACACGATAAGCCCGAATTTCAGCACGTCGGACGGCTGGAATGTAAGTCCCGGCAGGGGAAGCCAGCGCTTGGGGCCGTCCGGGATATTGCGCACCCCGAACGGTATGACCGCCGCCGTAAGCAGCAGCGATATCCACAGGACAACGTGCGCGAAGGAAATGCTCCGGCGCTTTCCGAAGAGGGTCGGGTGCCACTCGTGCAGGAATATCCTGTAATCCACCAGGCTTATGGCGAACATCAGGACAAGCCCCAGCCCCGCGAAGCCCACCTGGCTGACCGCGTACTTGTAGGAATCCCCGTCGTTGTCGCGGTAGGAGAGCGCGTGGCTCGCCGAGAACATCACGGTTATGCCTATTACCAGCAGCACCACCGTTATCACCAGCATGGGGATATCTATCCTGCCGCCGAAATATAACGGGCCCAGCTTGTAGGGGTCGCGCTCCTTTTTCTTCTTCGCGGACTGTCCGTTTGCAGGGACCTGCCCCGCAGTTCTCTCAGCCATTCTAAGCCCTCCCGTCATCTGCCGAACATACTCATCGCCATGAGCACCGAGCACGCGCCCATGACCGCCGCAGTCACGGAGAATACAACGTCTATCTTGAGTTCGCTCCAGCCGCTCAGCTCAAAGTGATGGTGGATAGGGGTCATCTTGAAAAGACGCTTGCCCTCCGTGGTGTGATATATCTTCTTGGTTATCTTGAACACAGTCACCTGGATAACTACCGACAGCGCCTCGCAGATATAGACCAGCGCCGCCACGAGCATGAGGAATTCCGCGCCGCAGCCGACGCCCAGCGCGCACACCACTCCCCCCAGGAACATCGAACCGGTGTCGCCCATGAACACCTTCGCCGGCGGGAAATTCCACATCAGGAATCCGATACAGCCGCCCGCCGTCAAGAGAGCCAGCAGTCCCTCGCAGAACATTCCGAGAATGCCCGCAATGCAGGTGAACGCCGCCATATACACCACCGTAACGCAGGAGCACAGCCCGTCTATTCCGTCCGTGAGGTTCACCGCGTTCACGAGGTACAGTATGACCACGCCCATGACGGGGTAGTACAGCCAGCCGAGCTCCAGGCTCCAGCCCCAGGGGAACAGGATAGCCGTGCGGGTCATTCCGCTGAGGTAGAGGGTCGCGAAATACGCCGCGATTATCAGCACCTGAATGACGATCTTCTGCATTACCGTCAGACCCTCGTTGTGCTTCTTCTTGACCTTGATGAAGTCGTCAAGGAAGCCCATAAAGCCGAACATCACCGCCATCACCAGCCCGGAGCCGGCGCGTATCAGCTCCGCCTTATCCTCCCCGGCGAAGTTCTTCCCGCCCAGCGCGCCGAACAGGATTACCCCGCAGATGAAGCACACGCTCACCGCGATGATGAACATTATCCCGCCCATGGTGGGAGTTCCCTGCTTTTTCGCCTTGTGCCACTTCGGGCCTATATCAAGTATCGTCTGACCGTATTTCAGCTTGTGCAGGAACGGAATGAACCACACCCCCGCAAGCCAGGTCATGCCGAAAGCGACCGCCGCCGCTATCACACTGATCCAGATAACCATATTCTCTTCCCCCAGCTTTTCCCCGATTTTATTTCAGCTTTTCAGCTATTTCTTCCATGCGCATTCCGCGGCTTCCCTTGAACAGCACCGCGTCCCCGGGCTTCAGCCATTGCAGGAGCTCCGCTGTAAGCGCCGCCTTGTCCGTGGAGTGGTGCACCTCGAACCCGGCTTTCTCCAGCCGCTCCCGGCAGTGAGCCATCTCAGCGCCGTAAAGGAACGCGCAGTCCGCGTTTTTCATGATATAGTCCGCCACCCCCGCGTGGAGCTGTGCGGACATCTCTCCCAGCTCCAGCATATCGCCGAGCACGGCGCACTTCCTGCCGGGGCACTTCATTCCGCCCAGCACGGAAAGGGAGCTTTCCATCGAAGTGGGGCTTGCGTTGTAGCAGTCCAGTATCACGGTGATATCGCCGCGCTTCTCGATACGCTGGCGCATGCCGGAGCTTTCATACCGCATGAACGCCGGGACTATCTCCTCCGGGGACATTCCCGCCGCGATACCCGCCGCGAAAGCCGCCAGCGCGTTCATAACGTGGTGCTCTCCCACCACCGGGAGCTTCGCCGGATAACGCTTCCCGCCGTAAATCAGCGTGAAGCCCTGGCTGTCGTCATTCCTGGAGATATCCTCCGCGCGGACGTCGCAGCCCTCCGAAAGCCCGTATCTTACGACCTTCCTGCCGGGGATATCCACGGTTTTGAGGTACTCGTCGTCGCCGTTAAGTATCAGCGGAGCGCTCTCAGAAGCGCCGTCCAGTATCTCCAGCTTCGCTTTCAGGATATTTTCGCGGGTCTTGAGGTTCTCAATGTGGCACCAGCCGATATTCGTGATCACGCATATATCCGGAGCCGCCGCCCTTGACAGCGCGCTTATCTCCCCGAGGTCTGACATTCCCATCTCTATCACCGCCGCGCCGCAGCTCTCGTTCAGCCGGAAAAGCGTCCGGGGCAGCCCGATGTCGTTGTTGAAGTTCCCCTCGGTTTTCAGCGTGCTGTATTTCGCGGAAAGCACCGCGTAAACCATATCCTTTGTGGAGGTCTTGCCCACGCTTCCAGTCACTCCCACCAGCTTCAGCGGGAATTTCATCCTGTGGTAATGCGCCAGGTCAAGCTGAGCCTTCCGGCTGTCCTCCACCAGAATCACGGGGATACTATGGCTCCCGGCGCCGCTTTCCCGGTCGGAGACCGCCGCAGCCGCGCCCTTTTCAGCCGCCGCGTCTATGAAGTCGTTTCCGTCGAAGCTCTCGCCCTTAACGGCAACGAACAGCATTCCCTTTTCTATCGTGCGGGTATCCGTGGATACTCCGCTGACCGTAACGTCGTTCCCGAGGAGCTTCCCCCCGGCGGCCCCGGCTATTTCTCTTGCAGTAAACATCTTGCACCGCCTCAAATCTCATGTAATGTCGTGATCCCTGAGCCATTCCAGCACAATTTCCCGCTCGTCGAACGGAACGTTTTCGTCCCCTATCGCCTGATAGTCCTCGTGACCCTTGCCGCACAGCGCGATAAGCTCTCCGTCCTGCGCCGTCTCCAGGGCGCGGTATATCGCGGCTCTCCGGTCTACGAACTCCTCGCAGGGCTTTCCTGCGGGAACTCCGCGCCGCACATCGTCGATAGTCTGCTGCGGAGGCTCGTGCCGGGGGTTGTCAGTGGTGACGATGAGCCTGTCGGCGTACTTTGCCGCGATCCTGCCCATGTCCGGGCGCTTGCCCGCGTCACGCTCCCCCGCCGCGCCGAACACCGCAGTGAGCCGCCCCGTCAGCGGTCTGAGCGTTGAAAGCAGCTTGTCAAGCCCGTCCCCGGTGTGCGCGTAGTCGCGTATCACCGTGAACCTCCCCTGATAGATGGTCTCCAGCCGCCCGGCTACCCCGGGGGACTTCTCCAGCGCCGCCAGCACGTCCTCCATAGGGAAGCCCAGCAGATGGCACATCACCGCCGCCTGCACCGCGTTGCTGACATTGTACATTCCGGTGAGCGGAATTTTCGCCGTCCAGCTTTTCTGCTTCTGCGGGCAGGTCAGCAGGAACTGCGCGCCGTGGGGCTCCAGCCTTACGAACTCCGCGAAATAGTCCGCTTCGCCGCACACGCTGGTGGTTATCGCGGGGATCCCGGAGCTCCGGCAGTAGTCCGCCGTGCGCCTGCCGTATTCATCATCTATGTTGACCACCATGTTTCTGGACATATCCGCCAGCGTTCTCTTTGCCAGGTAGTAGCTTTCCATCGTGCCGTGGTAGTCCAGATGATCCTGCGTGAGATTCGTGAAAGCCCCGACCGCGAAGCTCTCCGCCGCGAAACGGTGCTGAGCCAGCGCCATGGAGCTTGCCTCCAGGAAGCAGTACTCCGTGCCGATATCCGCCATCTCCCGGAAAAGCTGATAAAGCTTTCGCGGCTCCGGAGTGGTGGGCGGGCCGTCATGGGAGTATTTCAGCCCCCTGCCCGTGTCGCAGCCCACCGTGCCGATAACTCCGGTCTGGTGCCCGAGGGCGCGGGTTATCTGCGCGCAGAGGTTCACCGTGGTGGTCTTGCCGTTCGTCCCGGTGACTGCGCCGAGGGTGAGCCGCCGGGTGGGTCTGCCGTAAAACGCCGAGAGTATCTCCGGGTAGAGCCTGCGGCTTTCGGGGACGTTTATCTCCCGCCGAAGCCCTAATTTCTGCTCCGTGACCACCGCGCAGGCGCCCTGCGCAAGCATTTTCTCCGCCGCGGAGTGCCCGTCAAAGGCTCTGCCCTTAACGCACACGAACAGGAACCCCGGCTCGACCTCGCGGTTATCCGAGGTCACGCCCGTGACCGGGATTTCCGTCAGCTCCTGCGGAATTGCTATTATCCCGCTGAAAAGTTCTCCTAAAGTCATGACCTCACCGCCTTTTTAGTCTGCGTAGCCGTTAACCTGGAATGTGACCTCGACCACATTTCCCTTGTACGCCTCAGTGCCGCCAACCGGGTACTGGGACGTTGCAACAGCGCTCGCGTTATCCGCCGCGCCGCCTGTTATCTTGATGTTGAAGCCCGCGTTGGTTATCGCCTCGTTCGCCTGGGAAACCGTCATGTTCGTGACGTCCGGGATAACTCCGGATTCGTACTCGCTGGCGCCGAAATACAGCACTACTGTCGAGCCCTTCGGGATACTGCTTCCGGAAGCCGGGATCTGGTTAGTGACCGTAGAGCCCGCCGTATCGCCGACATACTTCACCTCGAAGCCCTCCGCGTTGAGCTTCGCTTCCGCTCTCTGGGACTCCATGCCGAGGACGTAGGGCACAGCCGCGTCCATCTTGGAAAGCTCCTCCGCCGTGTAGGTAGGGTAAATTCCCAGGTGCGGGAGACCCTCCTTGAACACCGCCGAAACGACCGGAGCCGCCACCGCGCTTCCGTAGTACTGGGTGCCTGTGGGGGTGTCCGCCATTACCAGCATGACTATCTGCGGGTCGTCCGCCGGGGCGAACGCCGCGAATGACGGAACATAGGTCATGTGCGCGCCCATCGCGCTTCCGCCCGCCGCGTTGTACTCGTCTATCTTCTCGGTCGTACCGGATTTTCCGCCTATGCGGTAGCCGTTTATGTACGCGTTGCTGCCGCCGTTCTCGTTAACAACGGTTTCAAGGATACTGCGCATCTGCGCGGAGGTCTCCTCGGAAATGACCTGGCGCTTTATTCTCGTTTCAGTGGTCTTTACCACGTTTCCGTCCGCGTCCAGTATCTTGTCTACAACGTAGGGAGTAACAAGGTAGCCGCCGTTTACGATGGCGCACAGCGCGGTGGTCATCTGGAGCGGAGTCACCTTGTTCGTCTGACCGAAGCTTGAAGAGGCAAGCTCCACTATGCCCATGTTGGAGCGCTTGACGTAAAGGCTGCCGGATTCGCCGGGGAGGTCTATTCCGGTGGGCTCGGTGAAACCGAAAGCCTCGAAATAGTCGCAGAACTTATCCGCGCCGAGGAGCTGTCCTATCTGGATAAAGCTCGGGTTGCAGGACTTCGTTACCGCCTGCTGCAGCGTGAGCGAACCGTGACCCGCGTGCTGCCAGCAGCTTATCATCGTGCCGGAAACGTTCTCAACGCCCGCGCAGTAGAACGTGGAGTTCAGCGAAACAACCTCTTCCTCCAGGGCGCTGGCGCAGGTGACGGTCTTGAATACGGAGCCCGGGAAGTACAGCTCGGTTATCGCCTTGTTCTTCCACTGCTGCTCGCGCAGAGCCGCCTCCTTTGCGTCTATCTCCTCGTCTGTCGCGCCGGATTCCTTCATCTCCGCAAGGGTCTGGAGATCGTAGCTGGATTTCAGCTCGGAGGGATTGTTCAGGTCGAAGCTCGGCGCAGTCGCCATGGCGAGGACCGCTCCGGTCTTGCAGTTCATGATTATTCCGCAGGCGCGGTTCACCACCTGGTGCTGGGAAACGCACAGCTCCAGGTTCTTTTCAAGGTAATGCTGGAGCACCTCGTCCAGCGTGAGCACAAGGCTGCAGCCGTCCACGGCGGAGAAGTAAGCGTCGCTTGCGTTCTGGAGCGTTCTTCCGTCCGCGGAAACGTTGTATATCGCCTTTCCGTCCGTGCCGGCGAGGTAGTCGTCATAGTACGCCTCCAGACCGTAAACGCCGTCGCCGTCGAAGTTCGTGAAGCCGATTATGTTGGAGGCAAGCGACCCGTTCGGGTAATATCTCTTGGAGGTCGGCCACAGGTAGATATCATCGGAATTCAGCCCGTTTTCCTCCATGAACGCCGTGACCTCGTTCGCCTCGGGCTTTTCGACTTTGCGCTGAACGATGTAGTACTGCTTGTTATAATCGGTGCAGGCAGTCTTTATCTTATTGTAATCCGCGCCGAGTATCTCCGAAAGCCCCTTTGCGACAAGCTCCGCGCGCTCTACATACGGCTCGGGGGTCTCCCCCTTTTCAATGAGCTGCGCCGCTTCCTTGTCGTATTCCTCCTTTGCCTTGGTGTTGGCGTTCTCGATGTTGTGCGGGTTTATCGTGATGTCCCACACGGTGGAGCTCTGCGCCAGCACGGTGCCGCTGGAATCCATGATGGAGCCGCGGTTCGCCTTTATTACCACCGAGGACTGCTGCTGGTCGGTCGCCAGCATTCTCCACTTGTCGCCGTCCAGTATCGAGTATTTCAGGAGGTAGGAGCCGACATAGACAGCGCCGATTATTATGAAGCCGAGCGCTATCTCCTGCTTGACGCTCGCCTTCAGCTTGCGCGGCTTCTCGGCTGAGCGCTCCTCAAACCTGAAGAACCTGCGCAGTAAAGATGAAGATTTGTCTTTTTTCATGTCAGAGTTTCCTCCATATCTTGCCTGAAAATAACCTGCCTAAAATAAAAAAGCAAAGCCGGACTATGACGGCTGCACGAAGCTCCGCGCAGCGCATTATAAGCCGACCTTGCCCATTAGATCCGTTGCCGGCAGAGTATAGGGCGGCAGGAAGCGTGTCCTGTTCACCTCTATATTATGCCATCAGAAGCCGATGTATTCCAGCAGATCACCGAACCAGTCCGCAACGGCGCTGAAAATACTGCTGCTGCCGTCCGGGGTGACTTCGATAAGATTTTCCGTGTTCACGTTAAGGTACTTTATCTGTGAGTTAGTGACCTTTGTCATGCCTAGCTGATTCCCGGCGTAATCCTCGATGTAGCTTATATTCGCCTTGGTATCGAGCCGGCTCTGCAGCAGCGAATTCTGATCCTGCGCCTCTGAAAGCAGCGCCCGCTGATCGTCCACCCGGCGCGCCGCGTCGTCCACCCTGGTGTTCTGGACGTTCACAGCCCACAGCACGCCGAACGCAGCCAGCGCGCAGAACAGTATCTTGACCTTGGAGCCGCTCCTCGAAACAGAGGGTTTATTAAGTTTCATTTCTCTTTCCCTGCGTTCGCGGTCCATTTCGTGGATCTCGCGCTGCTTATGCGCGGTATTGTCGCGGTACATATCATACGCAAGGTTAGATCTGTCTATTTCCGGAAGCATTAGCTCACCATCCTTGTTTTTTTGAAAGCCGTCAGTCGTCGAGCGCGCTCATGCGCAGCTTTTCAATGACCCTCAGCTTTGCGCTCCTGCTGCGCGGATTCGCCGCCAGCTCCTCTGCGGAAGCTGTGATCGGCTTCTTGTCCACAAGTCTGCCCCTGGGCTTCCTGCCGCAGACGCACACCGGGAATTCCGGCGGGCAGGTGCAGCCGGTGCAGAACTCCCTGAAGCGGTTCTTAACTATCCTGTCCTCCAGCGAATGGAACGTGATGACCGACATTCTGCCGCCGACCCTCAGCGCGTCAAATCCGTCAGTGAGAGCCGTTTCCAGCACGTCCAGCTCGTGATTGACCTCTATCCTTATCGCCTGGAAGCTTTTCCGGCAGGGATTCTTCTCCCTGCGGTACGCCGCCGGCACGCTCGCCTTTATTATCTCCGCGAGCTGACCGGTGGTCTCTATCGGCGCGGAAAGCCGGGCGTTCGCTATGCCTCTCGCTATCTTATTGCCGAATTTTTCTTCGCCGTAGCTGAACAGAATACGCGCGATTTCCCCCTCGGCATATTCGTTCACGACGTCCCGGGCGGAAAGTCCCTCTCCGCTCATGCGCATATCAAGCGGCGCGTCCGCGTGGAACGAGAACCCTCGCTCTGCGGTGTCAAGCTGGTGCGACGACACGCCCAGGTCTGCGATAATGCCGTCCAGAGCCTCTATCCCCAGCTCCTCCAGCACGTTTTTTATCTCGCAGAAATTCCTGCGCACAAATGTGACCGGGTACCCCTTGAGCCGCTCCCCAGCAGCCTCCAGCGCCTCCCTGTCCTGGTCGAAGCATATCAGCCTGCCGCCGTCCAGCCGCTTTGCAAGCTCCAGGCTGTGACCGCCGCCGCCCGTGGTGAGGTCCGCGTAAACGCCCTTCGGGTCTGTGAACGCGCCGTCCACCGTCTCTTTCAGCAGAACTGAAATATGTGAAAATTCCATCAGATACCGATCTCCTCAGCAAGCGCGGCGATATCCTCCGCCGACATGCTCTCAGTGTAAGCCCTGTACGCCGCCTTGTCCCATATCTCCGCGTGGTCGTCCATTCCAACGACTACCACCTCGGAGGTCAGCCCCGCGTATTCCCTGAGCGCGGGCGCAATGGCGATACGGCCCTGCTTATCCGGCTCAACGTCGCACGCGCCGCCGAACAGAAAGCGCTCTATCGGGAGCCTAACTTTCTGCGGCTTGCCGCGCAGCCTTTCCCGGAGGTCGTTCCAGCTCTGCTCTGTGTGTACTGTCAGGCACGCCTCACCTATCGTCTTGGAAATATAGAAATGCTCTCCCAGCTCCTCGCGGAGCTTCGCCGGAAAGTTCATGCGCCCTTTTGAATCTATGGTGTGCTCGAACTCGCCGTACATTTCTGTTCCCCCTTTCCTTGACGATAGTCCCCTGTGATGTGCCCTGCTGTCCTCCTCAGACAGCCATTCCGTAGATGCAATATATTTTCCCAATAATACGATTCGGGAGGGCAAAGTTTCAGCTTTCGGCCGTCTGAATGAATTTTTCAACCACTTTAGTGAAAACTTCACCACTCTTCCCCACAATTAGTATACAACGAATTCAACATTTTTGCAAGTGTAACCGGTGGAAAAATCAAAAATTGAGAGTAAAAATATCACGCGTTTTTTTGTGCAATATGCATAAAAAAGAACCTCCCAGCGGGAGGCTCAGCACGTTATTCTTGTTATTTTGATCAATATGTGGACTGTCGTCGAAAGGTTTTCAACTACATCTTGTGGAAATGTTAAAAGAATTCTGAATTTCGACAGATTTTTTCAACAGACCGCCGATAAGGTTGAAATCAGAAAGGCTGTCATATTTTTCAACTTTTCCACGGCAGGAACGCGCACGCCACCGCCAGTACCAGTCCGGGGAGCATATTCGCCACCCGGAACTTTTCCCCCCAGACGAGATTCACGCCCACGCAGAAGATCATGATGGAGCCGCACAGCGACAGGTTGTCCAGCGCTTTCTGGGTCATAACCGGCTGGAGAAGCCCGGACAGCGCGGTTATTGAACCCTGTAAAATCACCACCGGAACAGCCGAGAATATACAGCCTTTGCCGCTTCCGGCAGTCATTACCATAACTATGATAAGGTCGAGCACCGCTTTTGCAAACAGCGTGGAATGGTCGTGCAGGATTCCGTCCTGGATGGAGCCCACCACCGCCATCGCGCCGACGCACACCGTCAGCGAAGCGTTCACGAAGCCGCCGACAAAGCCGCCGTCCCCCTCGCTGTGGGAGACCTTTTTCAGCCACGCGCCGAAGCGCTCCATAGCCGCCTCTATATTGATTATCTCGCCGATGAGCGCCCCGAGTACAAGGCTTGCAATCAGCATCATTGTGCCGCCACTGGCGAGGGTCCCGTCTTCGGCGGCGGTTAGCATTTTCTCCATTGCCCCGGCTATACCAAGGAATATGACGCACACTCCGCACGCCATGGTAAGGGATTCCTGAATGCGGGGCTTCATCAGCTTTCCGCACAGCAGACCGAACAGACCGCCGGCGACTATCGCGGCGGCGTTTACTATCGTGCCCAATCCCGGCATTGTATCGCTTCCTTTTGTTTCTATCTATTTATGTATGTTTACCCGTAAAATACGTCCTGCAAAATCAGGGGAGAGAGGGGCAAGCCCCTCCCCTGCACGCCGTTACGAAAGGCGGGTTTTGAAGTCCTCATAGCCGAATTTCTTTACCAGCTCCACCTCTCCGCTTTCTTTCAGCAGGTAGATGGAGGGCAGGGGCATTCCGTTGAACGTGTTGTTCTTGCACATGGAGTATATCGCCATATCGCCGAAAACCAGCCTGTCCCCCTCGCGTAGCGGTTCGTCAAAGGAGTAGTCCCCGATGACGTCCCCGGCGAGGCAGGTGTTTCCGCCGAGGCGGTAGGTGTGCGGTTTCTCGCCGGGCTTGCCTGCGCCGGTTATCTCCGGGCGGTAGGGCATTTCCAGAACGTCCGGCATATGGCAGGCGGCGGAGGCGTCCGTTATCGCAATGTCACAGCCGTTCCTGAACGTATCGAGAACCGTGGTGACCAGCCAGCCCGCGTTGAGCGCGACAGCCTCCCCCGGCTCCAGATACACCTCCAGACCGTAGGTCTCCCGGATACGCTTCACGCAGGAGATGAGCTTCTGAACATCGTAGCCCGGGCGGGTTATGTGGTGTCCGCCGCCGAAATTCAGCCACTTTATCCTGTCGAACATGAAGCCGAATTTCTCCTCAACGTGCGGCAGAGTGCGCTCCAGGACGTCCGCGCCCTGTTCGCACATGGTGTGGAAATGCAGTCCGTCTATGCCGTCCCAGAGAGCCGGGTCTTTCCGGAACTCCTCAAGCGTACAGCCGAGCCGCGAACCGGTGAAGCAGGGATTGTAGATGTCCGTTTCTATCTCGCTGTACTCGGGATTCACGCGTATTCCCGCCTGTATATAGCGGCCGTTCGCCCGCACTCTGTCCCGGAATTTCGCCCACTGCCGCGGGGAATTGAACACCATGTGGTCGCAGATCCGCAGGAGCTCGTCAAAATCCTGCTCCGGGTATGCCGGGGAAAAAACGTGGTTTTCGCGCCCGAACGGCTTCGCCATCTCCTCGTAACCGAGCTTTGCTTCGTAGATTCCACTGGCGGTAACGCCGTCAAGGTACTGCGCTATCAGCGGGTAGACCGCGAACGCCGAGAAAGCCTTCTGCGCAAGGAGTATCTTGCACCCGGCTTCCTCCCGGACGTATTTCAGCAGTTCGAGATTTCTTTTCAGGGCGGCTTCGTCAATGACGTAGCAGGGTGTTTCTACTTTGTTTTTCCAGTCCATGGTGTTCCTTTCTTTCGTGGATTGACAAAATTATCTGGTCGATAAACGAGAATTTGTTGTCCTAACGGTTGAAGCTTGATATATTCTATCGTTATTGCTTTATAATTTGTAGTACCATTCGGGGGTATCTCCGAAATCTTCTGCAAGTTTGTCCCCGTATTCATCACGGATTTTGGCGCAGAGTAGCGCAAATTCCCGAAGTATCGGCAAAGACTCACCTTCCTCTTTCATTCGGTAATCCAATTCAGCTAGTCTCCAAGTTTCAAAATTGTGTCCGCGTATCTCCAGCCAGACACGGAATGTGTACCCGTCGGATAGCTTCTGAATATATGCCCGGTACAAGTGTCCGTGGCTGTCGCGGCAGTCGTATTCGCCCAGCCAGCCGGGATTTCCTTTATTATGCGTGAACCCCGTTCCGGCGAACGCTTTTTTCATAGTCGGTAAATCCGCAAGGTGAGGTATTGGCGGGATGTGTTCCGAAGGATAGGGATAGTCTTTGGGGTTCGGCAGGGTACTCGTAATTAGATTACGGAGATATTCGGAGTGCTTTCTCGAAAACTCTCTGTATCTGCGAAAATCTTCCTTTGAAAAAACACAGTCAGTGCTTGAACTTACAGGCTTGCCAAGATAGGGTATCAACTTTTCGTTTACTGCGTAGGAATCGCGCGGCTCGGGGTCTGCTGTGGTTTCAATGCAAACGGATATGTTGTTGTATTTCAGACCGTCGTCGAAGCTGCGGTGCTGGGCAATATAGTCGGAAAAGAAGTGTACATTTGAGAACCTTGACAGGTCTGATTTTTCCCAAGCCCAATCCGGAGCGGGCGCGGCAGGCTTTTCTCCGAACCAGTTCACACCGTTCAGCAGAATATGCCCGAACGGGATATTGAACGGGCGCGGTATCTTTGAGAACAGCGTAAATATATCGTCATAATCCGTTTTGTCGGCAAAAAGCTCCCCGTTAAACCAGTTTTCGGTATAGCTGCATACTGTCGGATCGCTTTCCGTGGAATGGTAGTATTTTTTCAGATTCGGGAATTTTTCCACTGTTTTTGCTATCACCGGATCACTGCTTGTTGCGGTCGATGAAAAAGCAAGGTCAGACCAGCTAAGTCCAAGTTCCTCTAGCATATTTTTCAGATAAGGCTGCGTGTCCTTGAATTTCACCTTGTCCGCAATGTTGAACCTGTATGTGTCGAATACTCTCATGCCGTCCTCCTGAAATTATCTATTTGGGTTTAGTGTACTATCTGTATAAAAATTCCGATTTATCGGGCACTTCCCAGAATCTCTCTACCCGCTCAAAAAGCCAAACGCAGGCAGGCAAACGCCCGCCTGCGCGCGATGATCGTTTATCAGTCGACCAGTACCGGGTCGAAGTCCTCCTCCCACGGAAGCCCCCACTTGTTGAGGTTCTCCATGAAAGGATCGGGATCCATCTCCTCGACGTTGTAGACGCCGGGCTTCTTCCACTTGCCGGTGAGCACCATAGCCGCGCCTATCATCGCCGGAACTCCGGTGGTGTAGCTGATAGCCTGGGAACCTACCTCCTTGTAGCACTCCTGATGGTCGCAGATGTTGTAGAGGTAGTAGTGCTTCTCCTTGCCGTCCTTCTTGCCGATGAAGATACAGCCGATATTCGTCTTGCCGACAGTCCTTGGACCGAGGGAAGCCGGGTCGGGCAGTACCGCTTTCAGGAACTGGAGCGGAACTATCTCCTTACCCTCGTACATGATGGGCTTGATTGAGGTCATTCCAACGTCCTCGAGGCACTTGAGGTGCGTGAGGTAGCTCTGACCAAAGGTCATGAAGAAGCGGATACGCTTGATTCCCTTAATGTTCAGCGCCAGGGACTCCAGCTCCTCATGATGGAGCAGGTACATGTCCTTTTCACCCACGCCCTTGAAGTTGTAGACGCGCTTTATCTCCATGGGCTTGGTCTCCACCCACTTGCCGTCCTCGATGTAGCTTCCGTTCGCGGAGACCTCGCGGATATTTATTTCCGGGTTGAAGTTCGTTGCGAAAGGATAGCCGTGGTCGCCGCCGTTGCAGTCCAGGATGTCGATATAGTTTATCTCATCGAACTGGTGCTTCATGGCATAGGCTGAGAATACTCCGGTGACACCCGGGTCGAAGCCGCAGCCGAGAATAGCGGTCAGCCCCGCCTTTTCAAAGCGCTCGCGGTAAGCCCACTGCCAGCTGTATTCGAACTTCGCAGTGTCCTCCGGCTCGTAGTTTGCGGTGTCGAGGTAGTTCACCCCAGCCGCAAGGCACGCGTCCATGATGTGAAGATCCTGATACGGAAGCGCAACGTTTATCACGATTTCCGGCTGATAGCTCTTGATGAGCGCGGTCAGCTCCTCAACGTTGTCAGCGTCCACCTGCGCGGTGGAAATGACCGTCTTTGTGGTCGGCTGAAGCTTCTCCCTGAAAGCGTCGCACTTAGCCTTGGTGCGGCTTGCTATCATTATCTCCGTGAAAACCTCGCTGTTCTGGCAGCACTTGTTGATTACTACTCCGGCAACGCCGCCCGCGCCGATTATCATTGCTCTGCTCATTTTAAATCCCTCCATATTATGATACGTCTTATGATACGTCCGGCGGAGCCGGACACATTCAATTCCGAATTATGAATTCCGAATTAATTTAGTGGTGTTCCGGTACGACTGCGAAAAATATCAGGTCGCCCTTGCTGTCGTTTATAAGGCTGTGCTCGTGACCCTCGGGGCAGTAGGTGCAGCTCCCGGCGGAAAGCTCCTCATATTTGCCGTCGCACAGCATTTTGCCCTTTCCCTCGAGAATGAACACTATCTCGCTGTTGCCCTCGTGGGTGTGCAGCCCTATTGAAGCCCCGTGCTCCAGCCTGCCGCGCATTATCTTGACCTTGGGGTCGGAGAACATTCTCGCGAAGAACGTACCCTCGCCGCCCTTGAAATGCTCCAGCGGCTTTTCTTCGATATCAGAAAAATCTATCAGCATAATATCACCTCATGTCGCAGGTTTAGTTTCCCTCAGGACGTCCCGGACGTTGTTCGGCAGAGCGAAGCAGCCGCTGTGGACGTACTGGTTGTAGTACTTTGTTTTCAGCCCCTGAGCGAGCCACCAGTCCGCGTGCTGGTCTGTTACCGGGTGGAACCGCTTGCTCGCGAATCCGAACAGCCAGTGCCCGGAGGGGTAGGTCGGGATATGCGCCTGATATACCAGCGAAATCGGGAAGTAGCTCTTTATGCGGCTGTGGGCGCGCTTCATTATCTCGGCGTACTCGTCGTAGAACGTGCTCTCATGCTGGTTGACGAGGATCCCGTTCTCGTTCAGAGCCTTATAGCAGTTGCCGTAGAACTCCTTTGTGAACAGCCCCTCGCCCGGCCCGAACGGGTCGGTGGAATCCACGATTATCAGGTCGTATTCGTTATCCTTTCCGCGGACGTATTTCAGCCCGTCCTCATAATGGATATGCACGCGCGGGTCGTCCAGCCTGCAGGCGGTCTGCGGGAGGTATTCTTTGCACACCTCCACAACGCGCTGGTCTATTTCCACCATGTCGATGTGCTCGACGGATTTGAAGCGCGTGAGCTCCCGGATAGTGCCGCCGTCACCCGCGCCGATGACCAGAACGCGCTTTATGTCCGGATTTGTCGCCATGGGGACGTGTACTATCATCTCGTGATAGATGTACTCGTCCTTTTCCGTCAGCATGACGAATCCGTCCAGCACCAGTATCCGTCCCAGCTCAACGCTGTCGAGAATGTCTATCTGCTGGTACCTGCTCTTTTCGCTGTAAAGGTGCTGTTTTACCTTTATGGAGAACCGTATGTTGTCCGTATGATTCTCTGTAAACCATAATTCCATAGGAATTCCTTTCCAAAAGTTCAGCGCTGGGAACACCCGGCGCTTAACATCCGGTTTTTCTTTGATTTTCCGTGGTGGAAAATCAATTTCGCCTGCGGCGAAACCGAAAAACCTCGTGTTTATCGTTCAGTCACGGGTGAATTTCAGCGCATGGCGTTCCCGGCGCTGAACTTTACGGTCTGAAGATACTCCACGTTCATATCCCGGCAGCCGGTAAGGGAGCACCCCTTTTCCTTTGCGAACGCGATATAATCGAGGATATCCTGCGTGATACGCTCCCCCGGCGCCAGTATCGGTATTCCCGGCGGGTAGCACATGACGAACTCGCTGCACACCCTGCCCGCAGACTTCCCTATCGGGACGGTCTCCTGCTCGGCGTAGAACGCCGCCTGCGGGGACATTTCCAGTATCGGGTCGATGTATTCGTGATCGTAAAGTCCCGCCGGGGACTTGCCGTGGAACTTCTTGATGAGGTTCAGCGCGCCGAGAAGCCGCTCTATTTCAAGCGCCCGGTCGCCTCCGGTGATTATCGCCAGGATATTGCCGATGTCGCCGAATTCGATCTGTATGTCGTACTCGTCCCGCAGCAGGTCGTAGACCTCTATTCCCGCAAGACCCATCGCGCGGGTGTGCACGGAAAGCTTCGTCTTGTCGAACGCGTAGAACGCCCCGCCGTCGCACAGCTCCCCGCCGAAAGCGTAGTAGCCGCCTATCGCGTTTATCTCCTTACGCGCGTAATCCGCGAACTCCACCGTCTTTGCGTAGAACTCCCTGCCGTTAAGCGCGAGGTTCTGCCGCGCGAGGTCGAGGGACACCATCAGCAGGTAGCTTGCGCTGGTGGTCTGGGTGAGGTTGATTATCTGCCGGACGTAGTTCGGGTCTATCCCCTTTCCGAGGAGCAGGAGCGCGCTCTGCGTGAGGCTTCCGCCGGTCTTGTGGACGGAGACCGCCGCCATGTCCGCGCCGCAGCTCATTCCGGAGGGAGGGAGCCCCTCGCCGAAATAGAAGTGCGTTCCGTGAGCCTCGTCGCACAGCACCTTTAAGCCGCGGCGGTGGGCTATCTCGGCGATCTTCCGCAGGTCGGAGCATATGCCGTAGTAGGTCGGGTTGTTCACCAGAACCGCCTTTGCGTCCGGGTTGGCGGTTATCGCCGCCTCTACCTCCGCAGGGGTCATTCCCAGCGGAATACCAAGGTCGTTGTTGACCCCGGGGTTGACGTAAACCGGCACTGCGCCGCACACAACGAGCGCGTTTATCGCGCTGCGGTGCACGTTCCTCGGCAGGATTATCTTGTCCCCCGCCTTACAGACCGACATCACCATCGCCTGTACTGCGCCCGTCGCGCCGTTTACGATGAATATGGAATTCTCCGCACCGAATGCGTCCGCCGCGTATTCCTGCGCTTCCTTTATCACGGAGACCGGGTGGCAGAGGTTGTCGAGGGGCTTCATGGAGTTCACGTCGTTCTTCATGCAGACCTCGCCGAGGAAATCCCTCAGCGCCTTGTTGCCCCTGCCGCCCTTGTGGCCGGGGACGTCGAACTTTACGACCCGGTCGAGCTGATACTCCTTCATCGCTTCGAAAAGAGGCGCCCGGGACTGGTCGAACCTGTATTCTCTCATTTCCGTCACCTCAGTAGATGTTCATTCCGCTGAATATCTCGATCATCTCGCGGCGCAGATCGTTGGTTATTTCAAGGCGCTGCTGGGGGTGTATCTCGTATACGTCGGAGTTGAAGAGATAGTTCTGCAGCTCTATCTCCTTTATCAGCATTTTTGTATGGAATATATTCGACTGGTACACATTGACGTCTATTGCGTCGTACTTCGTCAGGGTCGCCGGATTTATGTAGTCCTGAATGGAGGTTATCTTGTGGTCCATGAAGCATTTTCTGCCGGAAACGTCCCTGGTGAACCCACGCACGCGGTAGTCTATCGTGATTATGTCCGAATCGAAGCTGCCTATCAGGTAATCCAGCGTGTTGAGCGGGGATATCTCGCCGCAGGTGGCGACGTCGATATCTACCCTGAATGTTGAAATAGCCTTGTCCGGATGATACTCCGGGAAAGTGTGCACCGTGATATGACTTTTGTCAAGATGTGCGTGAACGGTATTCGGCTGGATACCGCTCCTGTTGAACCAGCCCGCGCCCTTGTTGCAGGACTCGTCTATGTGTTCGGGGTCAATGTTTCCCTCGGCAAAGAGGACATTGACAGAGGCTCCCTGCGGGTCGTAGTCCTGCTTTGAGATGTTCAGGACTGTCGCGCCGATACTCTCGGTCACGTCGCAGAGAATTTTTGTGAGCCTGTCGGAATTATACTGCTCGTCAATGTAGGCGATATAATCCTTCTGCTCCCTCTCACTTTTTGCATAGCACACATCGTAAATGTTGAAGCTAAGTGTTTTTGTGAGGTTGTTAAAGCCATATAAAGCCAGTCTGGAGCCTGCGCCGCCAGGAACTGCTTCTGCCTTTTTCTCCAACCCTATCATCACGACCTTTCATATAATGTGACTGACGGATTTTCCCAGACCTCCGAGGAGCCCTATGGTATGGAGGTCTGTATGCAGTCAAAGTAAGTATAACACAAAGCCGCGCTTTTTGCAACAATTTTTTGAAAAATCCTGCGCAGAAATGCGTAAAATCCCCTCAGCGGGAGTGAAAGCGCGCAAAATCACCTTGTCGAAAAATTATCTATCACAGACCGCCGGGAAATCGTCAGATGCTAGGAACCCACATGACGGCTAGGCTTTCTGCCTGCCGTCATGCAGCGTTTTTCGCGAAGCGAATAATGCGGTGACAGCCGCAGATGGCGGTTTATCGACGGTCTGAATGAAAATATCTGTTAATCTTGCCCTAACCACTTGCAAGAGCGCGCGATTTATGCTATAATACATTAATATAGGGCAAAGCCCGGAACAGATATAAAACCGTAGACAAAAGATAGCGAGGAACAATATGATAAAGCTGATAGCAAGCGACATGGACGGCACCCTGCTCAACGACCGCAAGGAGCTGCCCGCGGATTTCCTGGAGGTTTTCGGCGAGCTGGAGCGGCGCGGCATACGCTTCACCGTGGCGAGCGGGCGCTCGTTTGACGCGGTGGCGCACCTCTTCCCGGAGGACTGCCGCACCCGGCTGGACTTCATCTGCGACAACGGCGCGAACATAATCCACGCGGGAAAGCAGGTGCACGTGACTCCCCTGGACAGAAAGACCTTCGACGAGCTGATAGGCACGCTGGAAAGCATAGAGGGAGCCCGCATACTCGTGTGCGCGGGGCGCGGTACATATCACCTCAGCGCCGACCCGGAATTCAGCGCCGAGATAGCGAAATACTACAAGAACCACATAGTCTGCGAGGATTTCCGCAGCATTGACGATATCATCTACAAGCTGGCGGTGTACGACCCGCAGGGGACAAAGCAGCACGCAAAGCCCGCAGTTGACGCGGTTTTCGGCGACCGGCTGAATGTGCAGGTCTCCGGCCCCTACTGGATGGACGTCATGGGCAGCGGGGTCAGCAAGGGCAGCGCCCTGCGGGAGCTTGGGAAGATCCTCGGCATAAGCGCCGGGGACACCATGGCTTTCGGCGATTTCTGGAACGACGAGGATATGCTCCGCTATGCCGGCTGGAGCTTCGCCATGGAAAACGGCGACCCGGACATAAAGCGCACGGCGCGTTTCCTCGCGCGCAGCAATAACGAGAACGGAGTGCTCCGGGCAGTCCGTCAGTACGCATTACAGGAGAACGTATGAATATTCAGATATTCGGAAAATCAAAGTGCTTCGACACAAAAAAGGCGGAGAGATATTTCAAGGAACGCGGCATAAAATACCAGTATGTAGATATCCTGTCAAAGGGGCTCAGCCGCGGGGAGCTTGACAGCGTTGTGCGCGCCCTCGGCGGGAAGATAGATTCCGTCATCGACGAAAACTCCAGGGACTACGCCGAGATAAAATACCTGCTGGACGACGCAAAGCCGGATAAGCTGGCGGAAAACCCGAAGCTCTACCGCACGCCGATAGTCCGCAACGGCAGGCAGGCTACCACCGGCTACTGTCCGGATATATGGAAGAATTGGGAGTAAGCCATGCAGATCGTTCTGATAATAGTTTTAGTTGTACTTTCGGCGTATTTCTCCGCGACTGAGACCTCGCTCAGCTCCGTGAACCGCATTCGCCTGAAAAGCATGGCGGACGGCGGAAACCGCGCCGCCGCGCGCACCATAAAGATACTCGACAAATACGACAAGGCTCTCACCACTATCCTTATAGGAAACAACATCGTGAACATCGCCTGTTCGTCCATCGCGACTATGCTTGCGATAAACCTTGTCGGCGAGAAATACGGTTCGCTGGTCTCCACCATCGCGACCACGCTTATCGTGCTGACCTTCGGCGAGATAATCCCCAAGAGCATGGCAAAGGACTTCGCGGAGCCGTTCGCAATGTTTTCCTCCGGGGCGCTTTCGGTGCTGATGGTGATATTCACGCCGTTCGCCGCGTTCTTCATCATGCTGAAGGGCTTAGTGTCCAAGCTGTTCCGCCGCAAGGAAACGGTCAGCATGACCGAAGAGGAGCTGAAAGTCATTATCGATGAGACCGTTGACGAGGGAGTGCTGGAGACCCAGGAGGGCAATCTGGTGCGCAGCGCCCTGGAATTCGACGAGATAACCGTGGACGAGATAATCACCCCCCGCGTGCGCATAACCGCCGTGGAAAAGACCGAGGACGCCGAAACGGTGCGTAAGAAGTTCCTGTCGGAAGAGTATTCCAGAATGCCGGTCTACGACAGGACGCTCGACAACATCATCGGCATAATCACCGAAAAGGAGTTCTTCAAGCGGTACGAAAAGAGCCGGGATTTCACCGTTGAGAGCATAATGCAGGAAACGCTGTACCTTCCGCAGATGCAGAAGCTGTCGGAGGTCTTCCGAACCATGCAGAAGCAGAAATGTCATATGTGCGTTGTGCTCGACCAGCACGGCGGCACCCTCGGTATCGTCACCATGGAGGATATACTTGAGGAGCTTGTCGGCGAGATATGGGACGAGAGCGACGAGGTAAAATCCCCGGTAACGATGGTGGGAAACGGCGTTTTCGAGGTTTACGGCGACGTTTCGCTGAACTCCCTGCGGCGCTTCTTTGAGGCGCGGGATATAAGCGTGGATATTGAGAGCGAGGCTCACACGGTGGCGGGCTGGGTGCTGGGGCTTTTCGGCAGTATCCCGAAAAACGGCGACGTCACCGAAACGGACGAATTCCGCATAACGATACTTGAAGCGGCAGACCTCCGGGTGAACCGGATACGCATAGAAATCAAGAGTTCACAGAAAGACGAGGATAAATGACATGATAGAATTCAGATACGACACACAGCTTCTTATCGAGGGCGAGAGTCTTGACGAGGACGCGATAAACGACTATATCCGCGAGAATTTCAAGGGAGATTCCCTGCTTGCGGTGGGCGACGACGAGCTGATAAAGCTCCACTATCACACCAACGAGCCGTGGAAGGTGCTGGAATACTGCGCCTCCCTCGGCGAAATATACGATATCGTGGTGGAGGATATGGACAGGCAGTCGAGAGGGCTCAAGGGCTGATGAAAACCGTACTTATCGACAACAGCCTGTGCTCCCTGCCGATTGACGAGCGCGCAAAGCCCGGGCACATCTACCGGTACATTCAGGCTCTCCACGAGGCGGGGGTGCAGTACGTTGAGCTGGATTTCCGCACGGTGATGAAAATGCACGAACTGCCGGACGGCGTGAAATACATATTCCGGCTGGGCGACCCGATGTTCTCCGAGATAGCGCAGGTGTTCGATTTCAGCTATGTGCTGCTGACGGTCAACGACATAAAGGGCAGCATCAACATCGGTCATACCCCGGCGATATTCGAGCTTCCGGCGCTGCACAGCTTCTCGCGCAAGATAATCGGGCTGGCGCAGGAAAGCATATCCGGGCCGATAACCATGGCGAGATACCGTGGAAGCTACCCGCTGACGGAAATGCCGGAGGTCTCCGACCTGGTTTACCGCTCACGGGGAATGACCGTCCCGGTGGATTTCTGCCCGATGAACGCCAAGAAAACCGCGCTGGACATGGCTCTGAAGCTCACCACGGCAGGCGCTGACAGCGTAACGCTTTCCATGGGGCGCACAAAGAATTACGCCTCCCTGGAGGAATATATGTTCACGCTGATGTCGGTTTACGGCTCGCTGCCGAAGGAATTTGACGTTGCGGCGCTGTGCAAGGCGGCGGCGTTCCACAAGATAGTGTTCGGCGGGCGCGGCGGCGACTGCATAGGCTCCATGATGAAGCTCATAGACTACGACATAATGCACCTTGTTAACGCCGACACCGGCGGCCGCGTGAGGGTACGCGTTTCGCTGAAGGACAAGATGTTCTTGCGGCAGAACTACGTCACGGCGCTCCAGCGGTTCATTGAAGAGGAGGATATCCCCGAGGATATCGCGGACGAAATCTCCGACGCGATAGAGCACTTTGACGCTCCGCTATTCGACCCTATGCTGATAAACGACCCGAAGAACAAGATACTTAACTGAATACCAAAAAGGGAGAGCATTACCGCTCTCCCTTTGTTATTATCTACACATTTGTCATTCCACTGTATGTTCTTAGAATATCGTCCGCTATCTCCCGCTGACTTCTGCGGGTGTCCATGGCGAGCTTCTGAATGTGGCGGTGCGCCTGGTTCTCCGTAAGGTTCAGGTACTGTATAAGGCAGCACTTCGCGCGGTCTATGGTCTTGATGTCGTCGAGCTGCCTGGTGAGCTTGGATTTCTCCTGCTCCAGCTTCTGCATGTTTTCCTTCGCCATCTGCGCCATCTTTATCGTCTGCACCAGCGACTGCTTCGTGAACGGCCTCGGCAGGACGTAGGCTCCCGTGAACTTTATCCTGTTCTGCACGTCGTCCGCTATCTCCGTCTTTGCCAGGACGAGTATCACCGCGTCCGTGCGGTCGTGGATATCCGCAACGTAGTTCAGCCCGAATTCCGAGCGGAGCGGCGTGGAAACTATCACCAGATCGTACCCTGAAAGGTCGGCTGCCGCCGCCTGCTCGTCATCAAAGCAGCAGGTGACTTCGGCATGGAATTCCTCCAGCGCCGCGGAAAGCGTTTCGCAGATCATCTCTGTTTTGGCGTTTATGAATATGCGCTCCATGAGCGGTACCCTCCTTTCGCGGTGTCGGATCAAATCACAGATTATTCACATAAAGCTGCTTGTAGGGGCTTGCGGAGTTCGGGGTGAGCTTGAAGAAGTTGGAGCTCAGCAGGGTGTCCGCGTCATTGCCGAAGTGCTTCACGAAGCGCTCCACATAGTGGCGGATGGATTCCTTTTCCTCGGGAGTCGCAACGGTGCAGCATACCTGGACAGGCAGTCCCTTGGGCATTACGTCGCTCCTGATGAACATTTCGCCGCCGTGCATTCCCGTGCCGCAGAAGTGTCCTACCGGGCAGCCCTCAA
Organism: uncultured Oscillospiraceae bacterium; assembly: GCA_934448295.1. Classification (GTDB taxonomy): domain Bacteria; phylum Bacillota; class Clostridia; order Oscillospirales; family Ruminococcaceae; genus CAG-115. The sequence continues at coordinate 64,273 of CAKSEY010000003.1, read as the reverse complement.
CGCCGATACCGAGCACCACTATAATTCCGCCCGCCTGGTACTCACCCAGGAAGTCGCCGACCTTGCCGCCGATAACGATAGTCGGGAACATATCCTGGTAGCTCTTCATGTGGATGCCTACGCGGTAGCCCGCATTTCCCTGAACGTATATCTCGCCGGAACGCATAGCATAGCCGGTAGTGTCGCCGCTGTTTCCGTGGATTATGATAGCGCCGTCGTTCATGGTGTCTCCGGTGGCGTCCTGGGCGTTGCCGTGCACGCTTATCTTCGCGCCGTTGAGGTATGCCCCGAGGGCGTTGCCGGGAGTGCCCTTTATGAGTATCTCCTTGCCGGAAAGCCCCGCGCCGATGTATCTCTGGCCAAGGACGTTCTCCAGCGTGAATTTCTGCTCGTCAGAGTCCCTGATCATCTTATTCAGCTCTGCATACTGCATATTCTTTGCGTCAACGATCATCTCCTGATACCTCCCAGCTTCTCTTCCCTGCGCGCCTTGCCGAACATCATCATCTGCGGCTTTTCTTTGAGCATATCCATGTCAACGCCGGACAGGTCTATGCGCTCCTTTATCAGAGACGTGTATATTCCCGCGCGCTTTACATCGCCCATCAGTATGAAGCCCTTGAGCAGACCGTCGCGGAATACCAGCTTTTTATAATTATTGCCGTCCTCCTCGACATATTCCTCGCCGTCGTAGCTTCCTGCGGTGATTATATGCAGCCCGAAGAAGCCTATCGCATTCATCGGGATAGCGTTTTCGTACCTGGTTTCAACGCCCGCCATGTTCCTGCCGGCAACCTCGCCCTGCATATATGCGTTCGGCAGCAGCGCCAGTATCCTGTCGCAGTCCGCGGAGGAATCGTGGCTCACGGTGCAGTCGCCTGCGGCGTAAACGTCGTCCAGCGTGGTTTTCTGGGTGAGGTCGCAGATGATCCCGCGCTCCACCTTGCCGCCCGCCTCGGAAACAAGCTCGGTGTTCGGACGTACTCCGACTGCGATAATGACCATATCGAAATCCACAGTCGCGCCGTTCTTCAGCTTCGCGGAGCGCTCACTGAACTCGTCAACGGAAGTGCCCAGAATGAACTTTGCGCCCTTGCTCTCGATGTGCTTCTTCATGATGGAGCCTGCTCTCGCGTCGAGGATAGACGGCAGAATACGGTCTGCCATATCCACAACGGTGATGTCAGCCTTGTATTCGCTGAGCGCCTCGGCGGCTTTAAGACCGATAAGTCCCGCGCCGATTATCAGCACCTTCGCGCCCTCCTTTATCTCGGAGCGTATAGCCTTTACGCTGTCGTAGCTCATAAACGTGTGGCAGGAGGCTATCTTCTCCATGCCGTTCATCGGAGGAACAAAGGGCTTGGAGCCGGTCGCCACCATCAGCTTGTCATAGGGGACCGTCTTTCCGTCCTCGAGGACTACGTTCTTGGCGGCGGTATCTATCTTTGCGGCGCGGCAGCCGAGCATGGTCTCAACGCCGTTCTTCTCGTAGAAATCCGGGGAGCGGTAGTAGATGTTCTTGTCTGTGACCTTCCCCATCAGCCAGTAAGAGATGAGCGGTCTGGAATAGGTGTGGTACTTTTCATCGGAGATAACGGTTATCCTGCCGGTCTTGTCCACCTGACGGATACCCTCGATAGTGCCGACTGCTGCGGCGGAGTTGCCTATGATAACATAATTCATATCCGTCACCTCACCTTTCCTCGAATACTATCGCGTTGTTCGGGCAAGCCTTTACGCAGGCGGGCTCGCCGTGGCTGTTCTTCATGCAGAGGTCGCACTTGCGTATCTTGTGACCCGCCTCGTCTATGACGATAGCGCCGTAGGGACATGAGAGCACGCAGGTGTAGCAGCCTACGCACTTTTCCTCGTCGCAGACGATAACTCCGTCCTTAACGGAAAGCGCGCCCGCGATGCAGCCCTTAACGCAGGGGTGAGCCTCGCAGTGGCGGCACTGTACCGCGAAATTTATCTTGTCGCCCTCTTCTATCTGGATACGCGGCACGGGCTTCTTTCCGCCCGCGAAGGCCTTTATCATATCGGGAGCGCCGCTGTTCGCTGCCGCACAGGTGACTTCACACAGATGGCAGCCCAGACACCAGTCCTCGTTTACATAAACTCTTTTCATTTGTTATGACCATTCCTTTCGAGCAGTGTCAGTGTTATTCGCCTGCGTGCATTATGCCGAGGATATCAAGCTCCTTCTGGTTGAGCCCTATCCCGCGGAGCATAAGCCTGTTGCCGCGGAGGGATTCCAGCGAATTGATACCCATGCCGCCCATCATTTCCTTTATCTCGTGATCCCACGCGTGAACGAGATTCACAAGGCGCTTGTACGCGATATCGGGATTAAGGCGCTTAACAAGGTCTGCGCGCTGTGTGGCTATGCCCCAGTTGCACTTGCCGGTGTTGCAGCTCCGGCAGAGGTGGCAGCCCATGGACAGCAGAGCCGCCGTTGCGATATATACCGCGTCCGCGCCCAGCGCCACAGCCTTGACTACGTCCGCGCTGCTCCTGATGGAACCGCCGACTACTATGGAAATGTTGTTTCTGATACCCTCGTCCCGGAGTCTCTGGTCAACGCTTGCAAGGGCGAGCTCTATCGGGATACCTACGTTATCGCGTATCCGGGTGGGAGCCGCGCCGGTGCCGCCCCTGTAACCGTCTATCGCGATGATGTCCGCGCCGCTCCTTGCGATACCGGAGGCGATAGCCGCCACGTTATGTACCGCCGCTATCTTTACGATGACCGGCTTCTTCCAGTCGGTGGCTTCCTTTAAGGAGAGCACGAGCTGGCGGAGATCCTCGATGGAGTATATGTCGTGGTGCGGAGCCGGAGAGATAGCGTCCGTGCCCTTGGGGATCATACGGGTCCTGGATATCTCCTCGTTTATCTTCATTCCCGGGAGATGGCCGCCGATACCGGGCTTAGCGCCCTGACCCATCTTTATCTCGATAGCGGCGCCGGTGTCGAGGTACTCCTTGAATACGCCGAAACGGCCGGAAGCCACCTGGCATATCGTGTTGGGACCGTACTTGTAGAAATCCTGGTGCAGACCGCCCTCGCCGGTGTTGTAGAACGTACCCAGCTCCTGTGCGGCTCTTGCAAGGGATTCGTGCGCGTTCTTCGAAATTGAGCCGAAGGACATCGCGGAGAACATTATCGGAACGTCCAGCTCGAGGTAAGGGTTATGCTCGAAGTGAGCCTTGCCGTTCTCGTCGTAGTGTATCTCCTGATCCTTCTTGCCGAGGAAGGTCTTGGTCTCCATCGGCTCGCGCAGCGGGTCGATAGGCGGGTTTGTTACCTGGGAGGCGTTCAGCAGTATCTTGTCCCAGTAAACGGGGTACTCGCGCGGGTTGCCCATCGCCGAGAGGAGCACTCCGCCGGAGCCTGCCTGCTTGTAGACCTCGTCCATTATCTGCTGGCTCCAGTTGCCGTTCTCGCGGAACTCGTTCTCGTTCTTTCTTATCTTCAGCGCTCTTGTCGGGCAGAGGGTAACGCAGCGCTGGCAGTCAACGCAGCTTGTTTCGTCTGCTACCATTCTGTCCAGCTCCGGGTCGTAATGATGCACTTCGTTCGCGCACTGCCGCTCACAGACGCGGCACTTGATGCAGCGGTCGGGGTTGCGGACTACCTCAAAAAGAGGATTCATATAATTTATAGCCACTTATGATCTTCCTTTCATTCTGCTCTTACTTGTCCAGTGTAACGATTATCGGCTCGCCGCCGCGGGGACTCCAGATACGGTCAACGTCCGGGGACATTGTTCTGATGGAGCACTCCTCGCTGGAGATGTACACTGTGTCGCCCTTTTCCGCAGCCACCATCGAACGGAGCTTCAGTCTGTCGTTCAGCGCCATAAGTCCGTTGTTGAAGCCGAGGATTATCGAGAACGGGCCTGTGATGAGCAGGCTGGAATATACGTTTCTGAAATGACGGAGCTTTTCGGTCTCCTCCGGGCTGAACCTGCAGGAATCTATCTCGCTCCAGAACGGCGCCGCAATTACCTTTGCAACGTCATCAAGCGGCATTCCGAGCCGGCGGTGGAGGTAGTCGATGATGTAGGTGATTACCTCCGTATCCGTCAGCAGGTTGCACTTGTAGCCGAACATCTCTATAAAGCGCCTGTTCGCGTCATAGGAGGATATCTCGCCGTTATGTACTATCGTATAATCCAGCAGTGAGAACGGGTGCGCGCCGCCCCACCAGCCGGGGGTGTTCGTGGGGTAGCGTCCGTGGACTGTCCACGCCCAGCCGTCGTATTCGTCCAGCCGGTAAAACTCGCCGACGTCCTCAGGGTAGCCCACCGCCTTGAATACGCCCATGTTCTTGCCGCTGGAGAACACATACGCGCCGTCTATCTTGTCGTTTATCTTTATGACGCAGCGCGCAACGTAGGTGCGCTCGTCAAGCTGGCTTTCTTCGAGCTTTGTGGGGAGGGGGTTCACGAAGTAGCGCCAGATCAGCGGCTCGTCCGTTATCCTCGGGTGCTTTCTGACCGGGATACGCGACAGATTGATAACGTCGAAATGCCTGTCGATGAAAGCCTCGGTCTTGATCCTTGCCTCGTTGGAATCGTAGAAAACATGGAACGCGTACTGATCCTTGTACTCCGGGTAGATACCGTAGCCTGCGTAGCCGCCGCCCAGACCGTTGGAACGGTCGTGCATACAGGCGATGGAATTCACGATAACGCTTCCGTTCGTTCTTCTTCCGCTTCTGTTTATGAAGCCTGAGATCGCGCAGCCTGCGGGGATCCTTGTTTCTCCCTCTTTCTGTAACATAAGCTCACTCCTTAAATCAGATCGTCTCTGAAAAACCGAAATCCGGCAGGAAAACCGCCGGATAATGCGTCATGCGGCGCAGCACTGAGCCGGTTTAGTCATTCTGGTTATATGCGGAAATTCTGCGCTTACTATGAAATATCCCGCTGTGCAAAACTGCATATCGGCATTTTGCTTCATTCAGCCGCTTTTCTCTGTGTGCTCCGGCACAAGAGAGCTTATTCCGCTTGAATCAACAATCACATTATAGCACTGTATTTCCGATTTGTCAAGTACTTTTTGCAAGAAAATGAATATCAAACTTTCATTTTCTTGCATATTCAGTTACATATTTTACTTATTATTCCGGTTAGTTATAAATAACTGCGCCTTTGCAGAGCGCGGCAGCGCCCGGAATTCCGTCATTTATGTATTATTTGCAAGAATGAAGCCTGCGAAGCTTCATATTTTTCAGTGAATTATACAAATTGCAGAAATTTCTTTTTTTCTGTGGCAGAATATCCGTTCAGCGGGCGCGGCAGCCTGTCGAAAAACCATACAAAAAATAAATCGGCGGAAAGCTCCATCTTTCCGCCGACAGCTATTTGAATTTCTGAAGCGCCTCTGCCCTGTTACTTTCCGGAGCGCTTCCGCTTTTCTGCGGGCTTCTTCCGCAGGAGCTCCGCCGTCTCTGCGGGAGCGCCGCAGACAGGCTCCGCGCCCGTTTCAGCGGCAGGGACCGCGTCCTGCTCCGCGCCGTAATCATCATCGAATTCCGAGGTGTCCCCCGCGTAGACCTCCGTTTTCTCCGGCATATTCTTTTTCTTTAGCTTGGAGGAAACGAACTCCGCAAACAGCAGGTAGATCACCGCGAACACCGGAACTCCCAGGAGCATTCCCGGTATGCCGAACAATCCGCCGCCTATCGTTATCGAAACAAGCACCCAGATTGCCGGAAGTCCCATTGAACCGCCGAAAAGGTGCGGCTTGATGACGTTTCCGTCTATCTGCTGGAGCACCAGCACGAACAGCTCGAACCAGATGACCTTCACCGGGTCTACCAGGAGTATCAGCAGACCGCAGGGTATCGCGCCGATAAACGGCCCGAAGAACGGAATGAGGTTCGTGACTCCGCAGACCACCGCAAGCAGCATGGGGTAAGGCATACCCATCAGCAGGCAGCCTATCGCCATTGCAACGAAGATTATCAGCGCGTCGAGCAGGTTGGTGACAATGTAGCTCTTGAATATCGCATTGGTGCGCATTCCGACGTAGAACACGCGCTGGCAGACGTTGTTCTTCAGGAACGCGAACATTATCTTCTTGGTCTGGGCAAGCAGGCGCTCCTTGCTGAACAGCAGGTAGATACCCACGATAAGACCGATAACAACGTTTTTAAGACCTGTGAGCAGTCCCGCCGCGATCTTAATAACTCCGCTGGAAACGCTGGACATTATGTCCCCAGCCATCGGCTCTATCACCGAGGATATCTTTTCGATAGCGGAGCCTATGCTTGAAAAGCTGCTCGAAATGATCCCCGCCATCTCGGGGTCGTTTGAAAAGATATCGCCCAGGAACGCGTCCAGCTTCTTGATATAGCCGGGCATCTGGTCGGCGAGGTCGACTATGCTCTTTGCAACGCTGGGGACAACCGCAACGCATATCCCGACCACTGCGGCAAGAACCACGACATACGATATCGTAACGGACAGCGCCCTTGCTGCGAGTTTACGGCGGCGGCGCTTCTTGTCCATGGACGGCGAGTGCTTTTCAAGCTGCTTCACCACCACGGTCGAGCCTACGCGGGAATCCTCCAACTTCTGCATGACCGGGCTTTTTCCGGCGGGGGGATCCTCGGCAAGCTTCTTGAAGAACGTCCGCTCTATCCACACCATCAGCGGGTTGACGATAAACGCGATAACAACGCCGCATATTATCGGCGCCGCCACCGTCCCTATCCACGAAAATCCCTGCTTAAACGAATCAAACTTGAAAACAAACACCACGAAAAGCACGGTCAGCGCGATCACGATCATTGAGTAAACCGCAATAGTGGTGTATTTTTTATTCCATCTAACCTTCAATGTGTACCTCCACTAAGTCATGTAGGTGTATATAAAGATATTTTACCATAATATAGGCATTATGTCAACATAAAAAAACAAGAAAAAGTCCTGTCAAAAAATATTAACAAATATTTAACTTGTTGTGGTGTATAATATTGTGCATAAGCACGAATCATAGCCTTAGTCAAATTGTTGGCTATGCACAAACTTTGCATTGAATTGTTAGATTTATTGTACAGATAGTACATTTACGTCTTTTTTTACTCAATTTTTGTGCGTATAATATGTTAATTAGTCTAAATAAAGAATGTGTTTTGCTATATTTTGTAAGCAGTATAGAAAAAGTTTGTGTTTTAATCTCTTTTCATGTCACTATTTCCGGCGAAATATAGTAGAATATATTTAGTGATTTCAAATACAATGAAATATACTCATTACATGATGTAATCAATATTAAAGTAAAGGAGTGTCCTCATGTTTAATAACCGAACCAAAAGCGGAAGAAATAACATTTGCGGCATCAATATCGCCAAGCTCCGCAAGGCTCTCAGGATCTCTCAGAGGGAGCTCGCAGACAGGCTTCAGGTCATTGATCTTGATATCGACAAGAACGCCGTTCAGCGCATAGAGTCCGGTCAGAGATTCGTCACGGATATCGAGATGATCTCGCTTGCCAAGGTGTTCTCTGTGACCGTAGAAGACCTGCTCAAAGTCGATGAATCTGAGCTTTGATCGGCCGATGTAAACAATAATTCCGCCCTCTGCTACAAAGGGCGGATTTTTTATGTACACTTGATCGAAATAGACCCAGAAAATAAAAAACGCCGTGAATATTTCCACGACGAATTTTCTCTTTCAAACCAGCCTGCACTGTAATTATTGGAGCGGATTACGAGGCTCGAACTCGCTACCTCCACCTTGGCAAGGTGGCGCTCTACCAGATGAGCTAAATCCGCATTGGCGACCTGGATGGGACTCGAACCCACGACCTCCGCCGTGACAGGGCGGCGTTCTAACCAACTGAACTACCAGGCCATTGGGGTTTGGTGCTTCCCTTACGGCTGAACCATTGGACACCATCAGGAGAATCGAACTCCCCGCCGATAAGCGCTTTCCAAAGTAGGTGATGGTGGAAGTTATAGGGCTCGAACCTATGACCCTCTGCTTGTAAGGCAGATGCTCTCCCAGCTGAGCTAAACTTCCATCTTTATTCGCCCTGGAGCTTTTCGTTTCCGTCCATCTCCCTGACGACTATTGTATTATACACCATTTTTCTCGTTTTGTCAATAGTTTTTTAAAAATTTTTTCATATTTTTTTAAATTTCTTTCTTATTCTCCTCAAACGGCTCTATTACGCAAAAATCCCGCTGCCGTAAAGGCAGCGGGATCACAGTATATTATCTTACGGAGAATTTATACATAGTCGTGAACCTGTACTGCTGACCCGCCAGATACACGCTGCTTGCGAACTGCGGCTTGTTGGGGGAATCCGGGCAGAACTGGCTCTCCAGGCACAGACCCGCGTACTTGTTGTACTTGCTGCCGCCCTTGCCGTTCTCGCCGTCAAGACCTATACCTATATAGAACTGAACGGCGGGCTTGTCGGTGAGCACGGTCATAACTCTGCCGCTCTGCGGCTCGTAGACCTCGGCGGCGGTGCGCATAACGCCAGGCTCGCCAAGAACGAAATTGTGGTCGTAGCCGTTCGGGAGCTTCCCGTTATCCATATCCTGACGCACAGGCTTGGGCGCCCTGAAATCAAACGCTGTGCCCTCCACAGGCGCGATCTCGCCGGTGGGGATAAGCAGCGCGTCCACGGGGGTGTAGCCCTCCGCGTTTATCTGCACGATATGATCCTTGATGTCGCCGTTACCCGCGCCCTTGAGGTTAAAATACGAATGATTCGTGAGGTTCACGACCGTATCCTGGTCGCAGACCGCCCTGTAATCCAGCTTCAGCCCGTTGCAGGCGGTGAGGGTGTACTTTACGGTTATTCTGAGGTTTCCGGGATAATTCTCCTCGCCGTCGGGGCTGAGATAGCCGAAAGTGACAGACGGCTCGTCGCCGCAGTCCATTGCTTCGACAGTCCACACGCGCTTATTGAAGCCGAAATTTCCGCCGTGCAGGTGGTTCACCTTGTTATCGTTGGCAGCGACCTTGTATTCCCTGCCGGAAACCGTGAACTTCGCCCCGCCTATGCGGTTGGCGTATCTGCCCACAAGCGCGCCGTGCGAGGAATTTCCGTCCGCATACTCCTGGAGAGTATCATAGCCCAGAACCACGTCGGCAAGCTTTCCGTCCTTATCGGGAACGTCCAGACCTACCACTGCGCCGCCGAAATTGGTCAGCCTTGCGGTCATTCCGTTACCGTTGGCGAGGGTGAAGAGCCAGCACTTGTAACCTCTGAAAAAGCCGAATTCCTTCTTTGAAATGCTCATTGCAAATCCTCCGTGTGTATTATTTCATCTTACGCGATGATGGATATCAATACTTGTCGTCGTCAAGAACGATCGTCTTTGCGTGGGGCTTTACAGTCTCAGCAGGCTTTGCCGGAGTCTTGACGGCTGGCTTAACCTCCGCTTTGGGAGCGGGCTTTGCCGGAGCCTTGACGGCTGGCTTAACCTCCGCTTTGGGAGCGGGCTTCGCTTCCGCCTTGGGGGCAGGCTTTTCCTCCGGCTTAGCGGCAGGCTTATCCTCGGGCTTGGTTTCCGGCTTCTGAGCGGGCTCAGCGGACTTCTTTTCGTCCTTTGTCTCCGGCTTTACTTCCGGTTCTGCGGGAGTCTCTTTCTTAGCCAGCTTCTTTACGGGCTTCTTCGCGGACTTCTTTGCCGCCTTTTCGTCAGCGACCTTGAAGCGCTGAACAAGCTGGAGCAGTACCGCCGCCTGCGCGGAAAGCTCCTCTGCGGAAGCGGCGCACTCCGCGGAGGAACCGCTGGTCATCTGGACGGACGTGGAGATCTGATCCATTCCGGTGAGTATCTGCTTTACGCTGTCCGCCTGCTCCTGCGAAGCCGCCGCGATAAGGTCGATGACCTTTGCAGTATCGTCAGTTTCGCGAACTATCTTAGACAGCATGGTCGCTGTTTCGTTAGCCATTACGGTGCCGTTTTCAACCGCACGGAGAGAGGTCTTGATAAGCGCCGTGGTGTTCTTGGCAGCCTCGGCGGTCTTGCCTGCAAGCTGTCCTACCTCGCCCGCGACCACTGCGAAGCCCTTGCCTGCCTCGCCTGCCCTTGCCGCCTCTATGCTCGCATTGAGGGACAGGATATTCGTCTGGAAGGAAATATCCTCGATAGTCTTGATGATATTTGCGATCTGGGAAGAGGTTTCGTTGATCTCCTCCATTGCGCGGAGCATATCGGACATCTTAACGTTGCCCTCGTCCACCATCTTGCGGCAGTCGTCCGCGAGATCCTTCGCCTTGCCGGCGCTCTCTGCGTTCGAGGTGATGTTGCCGGATATCTCAACGATGGAGGCGTTCAGTTCCTCAACGGTAGCCGCCTGCTCGGTGGCAGCCTGGGACAGCGTCATGGAATTGCTGCTCATCTTCTCGGAGCCGTCTGCGACCTGTCTGCTGGACGTCTCTATCTGCCTGATAACTCCGCTGGTGCTTGTGATTATGCCCTGGAGAGCGGTCTTGATGGGCGCGTAGTCGCCGATGTAATCCGCCTCCGGCTGGACTGTGAGATCCTCCGCCGCAAGCTTTTCGGAAACCGCTTCGATATCATTGATTATCGTGCGGGTGTAGCCGGACATGGCGTTTACCGCCTCGCCGAGCGTCTGGAGCTCGTCGCCGGTGTTGACCTCGACGTCGCCGGTGTTCAGCTTACCCTCGGACATATCAAGTATCTTGGTGTTGACAGCGGTCAGCGGAACTATTATCCTCCGAACAAACTTTCTTATAACAATGGCGCCGAGCACGAACGCTACTATCGCGCTGCCGACAATGCTTGCAACAGCGATGTTCGTATTCTGGAAGAACTCGGCGGAATCACAGATCACAAGCGTCTGCCAGTCTGTTCCCTCAAGGGTGGCGTTGTATACCACGCGGTTTCTGCCGCCGATATTCACGGTTCTCGCCTTGGCGGTGCCAAGGTACTTTGCGGCCTCGTCCTGGTTCATGCTGCCGTTTATCGCGGCAATGAGCTGCCCGTCTCCGGTCAGGAGGTAGAACTCGGTGTCCTCGGTGTGGAGCGTTGCGGAAATGTTCTGGAGCCATTCCGTGCTGGTGGCGATGGAAGCGGTGCCTTTGGAGTACTCGCCGCATATCATTATGTAGCCGTCGGAGCTGAGGAACGTTCCGGACATTCCGTCGGCGCGGGTATTGATGGAAACGATGCTGGAATCGTTCGCCATTATGCGGTCTATCTGCGCCTGTGTTCCGTCCAGCGAGCCGATAAGGCTTTGGTAGTGGTAAAGCGTCGAGCTTACAAGGTTCTCAGCGGCGGAAGCTCTCTGTGAGATGGAGCTCTGCATATCCTTTGTGCTCTGGGTCACAAGGCAGAGAATACCTGTAATTCCTGCGGACAGGATACCGTAAGCCAGCACCAGCATTACCGCCAGGGTGATACGGGTACCCATGGATCTCTTCTTTTTCATAAATAAAACCTCACTTTTGTATTGCGTGTGCAGCGTCTGTACATTTTTAATTGTATCACTTTTCCCGGATACTGTCAACCGATTTTTCAACAAAAGCCAGCAAAATCAGTTAAAAATAGGCAGGCGGCAAAATACCGCCTGCCTATAACAATGTTACTGCACAAGCGTTATGCACTTTGCGGGGCACGCGTCAGCGCAGATACCGCAGCCAACGCAGTACCGATAATCTATGCTCGCGTGATTGTCCTTTACGGTTATCGCGCCGGAGGGGCACTTCTTCTCGCAGAGGCGGCAGCCAAGGCAGCCGTTTTTGCATATCGCGCGGGTCGCCTTCGCGCTGTCCTTAGAGGAACAGCGAACCTCGTACGGATAGTCCGCCGGACGTATCACGATAAGGTGATTCGGACAGACCGCCGCGCACTTTCCGCAGGCGCCGCACTTGCTCTGATCCACCACCGCAACGCCGTTTATGATGTGGATAGCGTCGTTGTCGCAGACCGCCGCGCAGTCGCCGTAGCCGTCGCAGCCGGTGCGGCACATCTTCTTTCCGTTGTAGAAGCGCTCCACGGCGGCGCAGCTCGGAACTCCGTCAAACTCGAACCTGTCCTCCACGGCGCCCTCGCAGCCGTTGCAGCGGACGAACGCAGCCTCCCGGACGGTTTCAAGAGCCTCAGTCCCCATTATCGCCGCTATCTTCGCAGCCGCAGCGGCTCCGCCGGGCTTGCAGCGGTTGGTGGGAGCCTCTCCCTTTGCAACGGCGTTAGCGTAGCCCTCGCAGCCGGAGAATCCGCAGGCGCCGCAGTTCGCATTCGGCAGAGCTTCGACTATCTTCGATACCGTTTCGTCCGTCTTTACGAAGAATATCCTGGAGCCGACAGTCAGCAGCACTCCCGCCGCCGCGCCTATCGCAGCGAAAATTATCACCGGCAGGATATACATTACAAAAATATCCATCACGCACCTCCGAATATTCCGTCAACGATACCGCCGAAGCCCAGGAACGACAGCGAAACTATCGAAGCCGCAACAAGGGTTATCGGCATTCCCTGGAACGCTTTCGGAACGTTGCAGCGCTCCAGCCTGCCACGGACTCCGGAGAATATCAGCATCGCCATCATGAAGCCCAGTCCGCCGCCCACCGCGTTTACTATGGATTCTAGGAACGTGTAGTTGTTCTCGAGGTTCAGCAGGGTAACGCCGAGCACGGCGCAGTTGGTGGTGATGAGCGGGAGGTACACGCCCAGCGACTTGTACAGCGCCGGGACGAACTTCTTCAGGAACATCTCCAGCATCTGCACGAAAACCGCGATTATAAGGATAAACAGTATCGTGTTGAGGTATGTAAGCCCCATTGGAACCAGGAACCCGTAATACAGCGGGTATGTCACCGCCGTGGCGCACGCCATTACGAACGTAACGGCAAGACCCATGCCTAGCGAACCGGAAGGATTCTTTGAAACGCCGAGGAACGGGCATATACCCATGAACTTCGACAGGACGAAGTTATCCGTCAGGATACCCGTCAGGAGAATTATCATCATGCTTCTTGCAAGCTCCATTTACTTCTCCTCCTTCTTCTCAGCTTCGCCGGAGGGACATCCGCCCTCGCAGCCCGCACAGCCCCCGCAGGCGGCGCAGCCCGTGGCTTCCTTTGGCTTGCGGCTGGATATCTTATTTACCAGCGCGATAACGCAGCCCAGCACGAAGAATCCCCCCGCCGGAAGAATGAAGATAGTCATCGGCTGAATGAAATCCGGGCATATCTGCAGCCCGAACCATGTGCCGCCGCCGAGTATCTCGCGCACGGAGCCAACAGCCAGCAGAGCCATGGTGAAGCCTATCCCCATGCCTGCGCCGTCAAGTGCGGAGGAAAGCACGTTGTTCTTGCTTGCGAACATCTCCGCCCTGCCGAGGATAATGCAGTTTACCGTGATAAGCGGCAGATAAATGCCCAGCGCGTCGTATATCGCCGGGGCATACGCCTGCAGCACGAAGCCCACCAGGGTCACGAAGCCCGCGATAATTACTATGTATGAGGGCAGGCGCACCTGCGAGGGTATCACCTTTTTCAGCAGAGAGATGGCTATGTTCGAGCAGATAAGCACGAATGTAGCCGCCGCTCCCATGCCTATGGCATTGGAGGCCATCGTGGTGATGGCAAGCGTGGGACACATACCCAGGAGGGTCACAAGCGTGGGGTTCTCCTTCAGCAGTCCCTTGGTAAATTCCTTCATGTAGCTCACTTCCGCTCACCTCCTGTGTACATCTCGTAAGCCGCCAGCGCAATGTTGACCGCCTTTGCAACTCCCCTGGAGGAGAAAGTCGCGGAGGTCACAGCCTGTATCTCGTTATCCGCCGAGGGCGCCGTCTTGACCACCACGGCCTCGCCGGAAATTCCGTCAAACTGGCTCAGGAACGCGGGGTCGTTGGTTTTTGTGCCAAGCCCCGGGGTCTCCTCGCCGGTGGATACCACCGCGACCCCGGCAACCGCGCCGTCCTTAACGCCCACCAGTATCTCGAAGCCGTCCTTGTAGCCCTTGGTCTTTATCTCAAAGGCGAGGCTTCCGTCGTTCTTTTCGATGACCTTCATCACGCGCGCCAGGTCTGGAAGCTCCGCTAGAGCCTGCTGCCAGCCGCCGGTCACGCTGCCGCTTTCGTCCTTTATTTCCGCGGGGACAACGCTGTAATCCTCCGCGGAGCCGCCGTATATCTCAATGGCGGCAGCCGACTGCTTGTCGGTGAGTATGCCGGAGGTGTCAACGTAGGTCACGTTGTACATCACGATGATAAGCGCCGAGATTATCGCGACTATGACCGCGAGGGTCAGGGCAGGTCTTGGTGAAATGCTCATTTCTGCTTGACCTCCTTCTTCGCGCCGAGGGGCTTCGGCATGGTTATCTTATCAATGTAGGGGGTCAGGATATTCATGAGGAGTATCGAATAGGACACGCCCTCCGGCAGACTTGCGAACTGCCTTATCAGGAACGTGAAAACTCCGCAGCCTACGCCGAAGATCAGCTTTCCCCTCTGGGTCAGCGGGGTGGTGGAGTAGTCGGTCGCCATGAATATCGCGCCGAGGAACAGACCGCCGGACATGAGCTGATACAGCGTGTAGTTCACGTCAAACCCGCTGTAAAGCAGGGTCAGCACCGCCACAGTCCCGATGAACGCCAGCGGAGTCGTGGGCGCGATGAGCTTCCTCACGCAGAGGTAAACTCCGCCCAGGAGCAGCGCCGCAATGCAGGTCTCGCCGAGACAGCCGCCGCGCACGCCGAGGAACATATCCAGCAGCGAGGGCAGAGCTTCCGGCTCTGCGGCAAGCGGGGTCGCGGAGGTCACTGCGTCCGCGCCGTTCTGATAAGCGAAGGGAGCGGTCCATGTGGTCATTGCCGCCGTAAAGGACAGCATAAGAATGATTCGCGCCGTGATGGCGGGGTTCGCGAAGTTCTGCCCGATACCGCCGAACAGCATTTTAACGACCACTATCGCCGCGAAGCAGCCTATCACCGCCATGTAAACGGGCAGCTCCACCGGCAGATTGAACGCCAGCAGCATTCCCGTGACCACGGCGGAGAGGTCGCCTATCGTGCTCTTTTTCTTCGTGACCTTGCAGAAAAGCCACTCGAACAGCACACAGCAGGCGCAGCATATCACGGTAAGCACCAGCGCCTTTATTCCGAAAATCACCGTTGCCGCAGCCAGCGCCGGGAGCATTGCGATAATGACGTTCAGCATTACCCTCTGCGTGGACATCGCGCCCCGGATATGCGGCGACGGCTCAACTATAAGCTTGTTCATGTTGCACCTCGCTTCCCTTTCTGCGCTGCGTCATGCTGCCGGAGGAAGTCCTTGGCGAGCTGATTCTTTTCAGCCAGGCTTCTTCTCGCGGGACAGACGAAGCTGCACGCTCCGCAGTTCATGCAGAGGTTTACTTTAAGCTTCCTGAGCAGCTCCGCGTTTCGCGCGTCGTAAGCGTGCTCAAGCTCGGTGGGCATGAGGTTCAGCGAACAGGCTCTTATGCAGCGCCCGCAGCGTATGCAGGGAGATTCCTCATACTTCGGCGCTTCGCTGAAAAGCAGCACCGCGTTCGTGGTTTTCGCCAGGGGAGTGTCCGGGTCGAACGCGCAGTTTCCCATCATCGGGCCGCCCATGATTATCTTGTCCGGCTGCTTTCTCAAAGAGGCGAAGCCCACCACGCTGTGCAGCAGGATCCCCACCGGGACGAAGAAGTTGCACGGAGAGTTCACGATATTCCCGTCAACGGTGACGCGGCGCTTTACCAGCGGCATTCCGGTGCGGGTGTAGTTGTAGATGAACGCCGCCGTGGACACGTTCATCACCACGCAGCCAACGTCCGACGGGAGCATTCCCTCGCCGACGATACGCCCGGTCAGGTTGTGCACGAGAATTTTCTCCGCGCCCTGCGGATAGCTGCTCGGGAGCTTCTTCACCTCTATTTCGGGGATGGGAGCAAGCAGCTTTGTCAGCCTGGATACCGCCTCGGGCTTGTCGGCTTCTATTCCGATGACCGCCTTTGGTATATCCAGCCATTTCAGCACCAGCTTTATTCCGCCGATGACCGCGTCGGTCTCCTCTATCATGCAGCGGTAGTCCGAGGTTATGTACGGTTCGCACTCGGCGCCGTTTATCAGCAGGTACTCGATGTTCACCTTGTCGTGGTCGTAAGCCAGCTTGACGTGCGTCGGGAATCCCGCGCCGCCCAGACCGATAGCGCCGCTCTCGCGGACGGCCTTCAGGAAATCCCCGCGGCTCTCTATCACCGGAGGCTTTATGTCGGGACAGACCTCCATGCGGTTATCCGACTTGATAGTTACCGACTTGCACAGCCTGCCGCCGACGTTCATAACGTCCTTTATCTCCGTTACCTCGCCGCTTATGGAAGCGTGCACCGGCGCCGACATGAACGCCTGGGTATCGCCGATCTTCTGACCGACGCGCACCCTGTCGCCCACCTTCACCAGCGGCTCGCAGGGAGCGCCGATGTGCTGCGCCATGCTGATCACGACCTCCTCCGGCACGGGCACCTTGCGGGTGAGCTGCTCAGCGGAGCCGCTGTAATGCGGCAGGTGGATAGAACTCAGCCTTGACAAATAAAACCAACCCCTTCTCCTTGATTTCGTAATTTTACTCCCTGAGGAGCTGTCTGATATACTGTAAATATATTACTGATATATAAAAACGTATATGCATATATTGTACAGTATACGAGCGGAATTGTCAATACTTATTACAGGCATATGGCAGATTTGTGAAGAAAAAGTGAAACCCCGCCAAAGCTCCCTAATTTCTGCCCGGCTGCATTTCACCCGGGTATTATGCAGCTTACCCGCCGGATATCGCAGCTCGCCCGGAAACCCCTTGAATCCGGCGGCGGTATGTGGTATCATCATGTCACAGGAAAGGAAGGTATCATATGAAAAACGACTACGAACACGCGATATCCGTCAGCGGACTGACAAAGAGCTTCGGCAGCGTAAAGGCGGTGGACGGTCTGACCTTTTCCGTGGGGCGCGGGGAATTCTTCGGGTTCCTCGGCGTGAACGGCGCGGGAAAATCCACCACGATAAATATGCTGTCAACGCTGATATCCCCCACCGGCGGCAGCGCCGAGATATGCGGCGGCGTCCTCGGGAAGGACGACGGCGAGATCCGCAGGAAGATCGGCATAGTATACCAGGGCAACTGCCTTGACGATATGCTGACCGTCCGGGAAAACCTCATGCTGCGCGGTAAGCTCTACGGAGCCGAGACCTCCGAATGCGCCGCCGAATTTGACCGGGTATGCGAAATACTCTCGCTGAACGACGTCGCCGAAAAACGCTACAAAAAGCTCTCCGGCGGGCAGAAGCGCCGCTGCGAGATAGCCGCCGCGCTCATGCACTCCCCGGAGCTGCTGTTCCTTGACGAGCCCACCACCGGGCTAGACCCCGCGACCCGCCGCAGCGTCTGGGAGACCATCACCGAAATGCGCAAAGCCTGCGGCATGACGGTGTTCCTCACCACGCATTATATGGAGGAGGCTGCGGAGGCGGACAGAATAGTAATTATCGACCGGGGCAGGATATGCGCCAAGGGAACGCCGTTTGAGCTAAAGGAGCAGTTCGCCCGGGACAAGCTGCGGCTTTACACCGAAAAGGAGCTTACGCTGGAGGGTCTGCGGCGGGAGCCCTACGGCTACAGCGCCGAGCTTGACGGAACGCTGAGATCCCTCGACATTCTCGACAGGGTGCGCGGGGACGTCGCCGGATTTGAGGTGATAGGCGGCACCATGGACGACGTATTCCTGAATGCGGCAGGAAGAAAGCTTGAAAACACGGAGGTATTATCATGAGCGAAGTTATGGCGCTTGCGGGGCGCGACCTAAAAATCTACCTGCGGGACAGGTCGGCGGTTTTCTTCTCGCTGCTGTCCGCTATTATAGTTATGGTGCTTATGCTGGTTTTTCTCGGGGATATGAACGTCAGCTCCATCACCGACACCCTGGAGGAGCTTAACATCGGCACCCCGGAACAGAACAGGGACAACGCGCAGCTTTTCGTGCTGATGTGGGCGGTCGGCGGTATCCTCTGCGTGAACGGAGTGACCGTTTCAGCCATGGTCACCTCCACGATGATAGACGACTTCACCGGCGGCAGGCTCCAGGCGTTCCGGACGGCTCCCCTCAGCAGGATAAAGCTGTCGCTGGGATATATCGCGGCCTCCTGGGCTGCCTCAGTGCTGATATGCGTGCTGACGCTGGCGGCGGCCGAGCTTTTCGCGGCGTCAAACGGCGCGCTGCTCCCGGACGTTACGGGTCATTTTGAGCTTCTCGCCATGATACTCGTCAACTGCTTCACCTACTCCGGCGTGATGTATTTTGCGGGAGTGCTGATAAAGAGCGCAGGAGCATGGTCTGGCTTCTCCACGCTGACCGGCACGCTGGTGGGATTCCTGGGCGGGATATACATTCCCGTAGGCGGGCTTCCCGAGGGAGTGCAGACGTTCCTGAAATGCCTGCCCGTGCTGCACGGCTGCTCGATGTTCCGGCAGGCGCTCACAAAGGAAATGGGCGCCAAGACCCTGGAGGGGCTGCCGGACGAGGCGATCAGCGAATATTACGACAAGATGGGCGTTACGGTAAAAATGGGAGACCTGGACGTCAACTGGCAGATACAGCTTGCAATTCTTCTGGTTTGTGGTATAATATTTATAACGGCTGCCGCGATGATCACATCACGGCGGTACAGATCCGACAGATAAGAGGGTGAGCTCCATCAGAATAACGCTTGAAGAGCTTCCGGCGGGGGCGGAGGAAGAAATAATCATCCGCTGCGCCCAGCCGGACGATGATATCCTGAAGCTGATATATGCGCTCAAGGCGCGGCGGGATAAGCTCCCCTGCCTGGACGACGGCAGCATTGTGATGATAGAGCCGGGCAGCGTGTATTACTTTGAGGCGGTGGACGACCGGGTGTTCGCCTATTGCAGCAGCAAGGTCTACGAGATAAAAAGAAAGCTGTACGAGCTGGAGCAGCAGTTTGAAAACACGGATTTCCTGCGGATATCACGGTCGGTCATCGTGAATATCTCCCGTATCTCAAAGCTGACCCCGGCGTTCAACGGGCGGTTTGAGGCGCTGCTTGACAACGGCGAGCGCACGGTCATCTCCCGGCAGTATGTCCCGGCGCTGAAAAGAAAACTCGGAATAGGGGGTGCGGTATGAAGCAGCTTCAGTATTTTATAAGTATGTTCACAAAGATAACCACGGGCACGCTGCTTATATGCGCGCTTATCGTCACGCTGAACGGCCTGGAGACCTGGACGACCATGGTGCTCTGGCAGATACCCGCAGTAGCTCTTGCGGCGACCATTGTGACCATGCTGGCGCTCCCCGACCGGGAATTCACGCGGCGCGTCCTTATAATAAGGTATATCATTCACTACGTTCTCATAACCGTTGTGATACTTCTCGCCGGGTACTGGTTTGGCTGGTATGAAATAACCCCTATTGGCTGTATTTCAATGATGGCGAGTATTGCGGCGGTTTACGGCTTCACCTACTTCACCAACTGGCTGAGCGGAAAGCGCTCCGCCGAGGAACTGAACAAGGCGCTCCAGGACCGCAGGAACCGCAGAAAATAAAACAATCCCGGCAGAAGCGAGACCTCTGCCGGGATCATTCTTATTCAGTAACGCAAAGCGCTATCAGGATATTTCCAGCGGCTCCTTTTCCGCGTCCGTGCCGGAGATGTGGAACGAGTTAAGCACCGGTGCGCTGCGCTCCATCAGCGAGAGTATCATGTAGCTTGCCTTGCTGTCGTATGCAAGCCGCTTGTCCTCGTCCGACGGGCGGGAGGGCGACTCCGGGTGGCTGTGCCAGTTCCCCAGCGGCACAAGACCGTTGGCGCGCATATCCTTTATCGCCGCAAGCTGCTCCTTAGGGTCCATGCTGAAATGCTCGTTGGAGTGATCCGTGTTGGTCAGCAGGTACACCTTCTTTATCAGCTTGTCGCCGCCCTCGACAACTCCCGCGATAAGCCCGCAGGCCTCGTTTGGAAGCTCCTTTTCAGCGTGGGCGAGTATCTTTTCGTAATCAGACCTTGAAAGCTTTATCATAAATGTACTCCATCACATTCCGCCTGCTCATAGTCGATGAGCTTAGTGATCGTCGGGTGCTCCCCGCAAATCGGGCACTTGCTGGTGTCAGACGGCAGCTTTATCTTGCGGAACTCCATTTTCAGCGCGTCGTAGGTCAGCAGATATCCGGTCAGCAGGTCGCCCACGCCGAGGATATACTTGATTGCTTCCATCGCCTGGAGGCTGCCGATAACTCCGCCCATTGCGCCGATAACTCCCGCCTGCTTGCAGGTAGGCACCGCGTCCTTTGGCGGGGGATTCTTGAACACGCAGCGGTAGCAGGGTCCCTTGCCGGGGACGTAGGTCATGAGCTGCCCCTTGAAGCGGATTATTCCCGCATGGGAGAACGGCTTCTTTGCCATTACGCACGCGTCGTTAATCAGGAACTTAGCCGGGAAATTATCAGTCCCGTCAATGACGAAATCGTAGTCCTTGATGATATCCAGGATATTTTCGCTGTCGATGAAGGTGCGGTAGGTGTTCACGGTAACGTCAGGGTTTATGGCTTCCATGGTCTCCTTTGCGGACTGCACCTTTGCCTTGCCGACGTCCGCCGTGGTGTGTATCACCTGCCGCTGGAGGTTGGAGAGATCCACCTCGTCGGCGTCTGCGATACCGATGGTGCCCACTCCCGCAGCCGCGAGGTAAAGCGCCGCCGGGGCGCCGAGTCCGCCCGCGCCGATTATCAGCACCTTTGCGTTCAGCAGCTTCTTCTGCCCCTTTGCGCCGACTTCTTTAAGAATGATGTGGCGGGAGTAGCGCTCAAGCTGTTCGTTTGTAAATGCCATTACTGACCGCCTCCCATGAAATAGATGAACTCAACGTTGTCGCCGTCCTTGAGCACGGTGTCCTCAAAGCTGCTGCTGGAAACGAAATCGTCGTTGACGCTGGCGGTGACGTACTCGGGGGTCTCTACCTTTTCGTCTATAACGAGCTGTGCGAGGGTCAGTCCGTCCGCTACTTCCTTCTTTACGCCTGTTACTGTGATAGTCATGGTCGTTCTCCTTATAATAATGTCTTTATAATTTCTTCGAGCTGCGGCTTCTTCACTGCTCCGGTAATTCTCTGCACCTCTGCGCCGTCCTTAAAGAATACCAGCGTGGGAACTGAGGTCACGCCATACTCTGCGGCGGTCTCAGCGCCGAAATTTATGTTGAGCTTCACCAGCTTTATGCCGGGCTGTTCCTCTTCAAGCTCGGCGAGCACCGGGGACATTCTCTTGCAGGGAATACAGGAATCGGAATAGAAATCCGCCAGCACCAGTCCCTCCGCTATATCCTGCGGGAAGCTCTCGTTCGTTGATTTTACAGCCATCAGTCGCCCACCTTTTCCACGATGAGGTCGTAGGTTCCGTCCTCGTTGTTGATGAGCTTCAGGATCTTGTGACCCTCCTCCTTTATGCTGCGCGGGACGTTCTGAACGGGCTCGCCGTCGTTCATTCTTATTGCGAGCACCTGCCCCTCGTCAAGCTCCTCCAGAGCCACCTTTGCCTTTACGAATGTGGTGGGGCATACTACGTCGGTGATGTCCACCCGGTCGTCAATATTGTAATCAGCCATTGCTGTAAGCCTCCTTTATAACCTGCTCGAATTTTTCCCTGCCAACGCGGTCGATGGTGAATTTGAAGCGTTCGCCGGTCTTCGCGTTCTGCTCAAAGAAAACGATTGCCGCGTCGCAGATCTTCATCAGCTTTTCCTTGTCCTCGATGAACGGGATTATTGCTTCGCCCTTGTTTATGCTGTTGCCGAAAAGTCCGCCGAAGGACACGATATAGCCGTGTACGGTATCCCATGCTTCGGTGGGACAGGCCTTGAAGCATCTTCCGCAGAAATTGCACTTGTCGTAGTCCACGTTCACCTTTCCGTCCGTGATGGAGATAGCGCCCTTGCGGCAGGCTTTCTCGCAGACCCCGCAGCCTATGCAGAGATCCTCCCGCCACTTCACCTGCATTCCGCCCTTTATGCCGAGGTCGTTTTCCTCCGCTTTAAGGCAGTTGTTCTGGCAGCCGGTTATGCCGAACTTGAACTTGTGCGGCAGCTCCCGGGCGAAATAGCGGTCGTCCAGCTCCTTGGCAAGAGCGTAGGTGTCGATACAGCCGCTGGGGCATATCGCCTCGCCCTGACAGGCGGTTATCGTGCGCACCCTCGGGCCGCATACTCCCGGCTCCACGTCTCCCTTTGCGAGAGCCGCCTTGACCTCCTCTATGTCGTCCAGCTTGATGAACGGTATCTCAACGCTCTGGCGGGAGGTCAGGTGAACGTGCCCGTCCCCGAATTTATCGGAGACCTCCGCGATAGCCGCAAGCTGCTTTGCCGTGAGGTTTCCGCCCACTACCCGCAGCCGCAGCGAAAAGTTGTTCTTCTGCTTCTGGCGCATGAATCCGCCTTTTTTCAGCGTTGCGTAATCTGTTGCCATGTTTATTCTCCTTTACAGCGCCTCTATCGCCTGCCTGAAATCCGCGACGAGGTCTTGCTTATCCTCTATGCCTACGCTTATTCTTATGGTATCCTCGTATACTCCCGCGGCAAGCTTCTGAGCCTCGCTGCTGTGGGCGTATATCGTGCTGGAGGGGTGTATCACCAGCGTGCGCACATCTCCGATGTTGGTGGCGTTTGTCGCAAGCTTCAGCCCGTTTATCAGCCGGAACGCGCGCTCCCTGCTGCCAGCCATGACCGTGAGTATCGCGCCGCCCTTTCCTTTTAGCTGGCTCTCGCAGAGCGCATGATACGGGTTGTCCGGCAGCGCCGGGTAATTCGGCTCAACGCCGTCCGTATCCCGGAAGAATTCCGCCAGGGCAAGCGCGTTTTCGCAGCAGCGCTCCATTCGCAGCCCCAGCGTTTCCATTCCCACGGAATTCATGAACGCGTTCACCGGGGCGAGACAGGCGCCGACATTGCGCCACAGCCCGCCGCGCAGCTTCGCGAGATACGCGAGCTTTCCCATCTTCTTATACTCCGCAAGCGCCGTGTGCTTTTCGAAATCCCACGGGAAGTTCCCGCTGTCGATGATAACTCCGCTGATGGAGTTCCCGCCGCCGTTTATGTACTTGGACGTGGAGTGCACCACGATATCCGCGCCGAATTCAAACGGATTTATAAGGTACGGAGTTGCGGTGGTGCTGTCGATTATCAGCGGGATATTATGCTCGTGGCACAGCGCTGAGACCTCTTTCAGGTCGACTATTTCAAGCCCCGGATTTCCTATAAGCTCCGCGAATACCGCTTTCGTCCTTTCGTTTATGAGCGGCTGGAGCTCCTCCACGGTGACGTGCGGGGCAAACCGCGTTGTTATGCCGAACGACTTCAGGTCGCCGAAAAGGTCGATAGTCCCGCCGAAAAGCCCCGCGCCTGCGATCACCTCATCGCCGGACTCCAGGATATTCAGCATCGAGAGCGTCACCGCCGCCATTCCCGAGGAACAGGCGACTGCGCCGAGCCCCTTTTCAAGCGCGTTCATGCGGTTTTCAAAGCTTGCGACCGTGGGGTTGCTGATACGGGTGTAGGCGAACCCCGGAGCGCGGTTGTTGAACACCGCCTCCAGCTTTTCCGCGCTTTCCTGGGCGAACGCGCTGACCTGATATATCGGCGCGATGGTCGAACCGGTCGCCGCGTCCGGCTTGAAACCGCCGTGAAGAAGCCTTGTGTTGAAATCCAAAAATATCACTCCAGACCGTTGTTCTTTTATGCTCTCTATTATACACTATGAAACATATTGTGTCAATAGGCTTAGTATTCTTTGCTTATTCAATTTACTTATTGCCTGCTATAAATTAATTATATATCTTGACAAACAGGGAATAATAATATAAAATAACAAGTAAGCAGATAGGAATTGTATATGGAGGACATAAAAATGTACGATATACTGATAATTGGCAGCGGCCCCGCCGGACTTTCCGCGGCGATCTACGGAAAGCGCGCCCAGCTTTCCCTGGCGGTGGTAGAAAAGGAGTACCTCGGGACTGGTCAGATAGCCGTGACGGAGCGCGTTGACAACTATCCCGGGCTTTTCGGGGTGAGCGGCTATGAGCTCGGCGAGAAATTCCGCAGTCATGCCGAGGCGCTCGGCGCGGAGTTCATTGACGGCGAGGTAAGCTCCATTGAAAGGGACGGCGGGAACTGGCGCGTGGTATTCGCTGACGGAAGCTCCCAGACCGCGCGGGCCGTCATATATGCCGCAGGCGCTTCACACAGAAAGCTCGGAGTTCCCGGCGGCGACAAGGAGCGGATATCCTACTGCGCCGTGTGCGACGGCTTCTTTTATAAGGAAAAGAGCGTTGCGGTCATCGGCGGCGGAGATACGGCGCTTGGGGACGCGGTATACCTGTCGAAGCTTGCGAAAACGGTGTACCTCGTTCACCGCCGCGATGAATTCCGTGCGAACAAGACCCTCCAGAAGCAGGTCGGCGAGAGCGCGAACATAATCCCGGTGCTCGGGGCGGTGCTGACGGAAGTCACCGGCGGCGAAAAGGCAGACGGCATAAGCTACACCCAGAACGGCGAGGAAAAGCACCTCGATGTTGACGGCATATTCGCGGCGATAGGCAGCGTGCCGGGTACGGCTCCGCTGAAAGGCGTGTGCGAGCTGGACGGCTCCGGATACGTTGTCGCGGGCGAGGACTGCGCGACCTCTGCGCCGGGAATATTCGCGGCGGGTGACGTGCGGACAACTCCGCTCCGGCAGGTCGTAACGGCCGCCGCAGACGGCGCGAACGCGGTGAACTCTGCGGAGAAATACCTCGCGGGAAATTGATCACATGAATGTTTGCCGCACGCTTCCGTAGGGGCGGGGCTTGCCCCTCTCGCCCTCTGTTACGCGGCGTCCATGCCGCGCTTGGGGGCAAATGGGCAAACGTCCTGTTTGCCCCTCCCGCCCTCTGTTGCAGCGCGTCCTTGCGCTGCTCTGGGGCGTGTGGGCAAACGTCCTGTTTGCCCCTCCCGCCCTCGGTCGCACGGCGTACTTGCCTTCTGTTGGTACCTCCCTAGAACGCTTCGTGCCGCCGTTTAATTTGTGAAACGTGTTTTTCGGAAGGGGCAAGCCCCTCCCCTACAATACCTGCTCTGTCAGCCCAGTTTCTTAATGTTCTCCGAGATTATCAGCTTGTGGGTGAATCCGGTCAGCTTCTCGCGGATATCTCCGTTCTTTATAAAGAGCAGCGTGGGGAGCTGCGTAACGTCGTACTGCTGAGCCAGCGCCGGCTGCGCGGTGATGTCGCACCTGGCAATAACGGCGTTTTCGCCCTGCTCCTCCGCGACCTCGGCAAGCCCGGCTTCGGTGCGCTTGCAGTGCGCGCAGGTCGGCGAATAGAATTCGACCACCAGCGGCTTTTCGGTTGAAATGATCTCGTTGTAGTTCTGATTTGTGAGATCGGTCAGCATTTTTCAGACCCTCCTGTGTTAAATATCTATGTTTCCTATTCATTTGATAGGTTTTACTTATGATAACACTTTTCCGCTCTTTTGTCAAGCGGATTTTTGCAAAATGTTGAATATAGCTAAAAATTTCCGGAGCCGGACAGGGAATTGTGTATTTTGCTACAAATTGCAAAAAACCTGTTGACAAATACGGAAGAACGGGGTATAATAAACAAAACCAATAAAACATAGCAAGTCGATAGACTTAGTATAACTTATATGAAT
Organism: uncultured Oscillospiraceae bacterium; assembly: GCA_934448295.1. Classification (GTDB taxonomy): domain Bacteria; phylum Bacillota; class Clostridia; order Oscillospirales; family Ruminococcaceae; genus CAG-115. The sequence continues at coordinate 38,568 of CAKSEY010000003.1, read as the reverse complement.
TGAGAGGTTGGTATATGAGCTTCATATTTACCGAGCTGCTCCGGCAGAATTTCAGATGTGGCCGATGTCCCGGTACGTCTGATACCGCAGAATAACATCGCACCTTCGAGGAGAAAACCAGATGTACATAGAACTAAAAAACATCAACAAGAGCTTCGGCAGCTTCAAAGCCTCGGACAACGTGAGCTTCGGGCTGGAAAAGGGAAAGCTCATCGGACTGCTGGGACCCAGCGGCAGCGGAAAGACAACGATACTCCGTATGCTGGCGGGGCTTGAAAAGCAGGACAGCGGCGATATCCTGATAAACGGCAGGAACGTGAACGCCGTCCCCGCAAGCGAACGCGGGATAGGCTTCGTGTTCCAGAATTACGCGCTGTTCCCGTTTATGACGGTGAACGCGAATATCGCCTACGGTCTCAAAGTCCAGAAGAAGGACAAGAAATTCATAAACGACCGCGTGAACGAGCTTCTGGAGCTTGTAGGGCTCCCGGACGTGGGAAAGCGCTATCCCGACCAGCTCAGCGGCGGTCAGCGGCAGAGGATAGCCCTCGCCAGGGCGCTGGCTCCCCAGCCGGAGCTTCTGCTGCTTGACGAGCCTTTCGCCGCCATCGACGCCAAAGTCCGCAAGGAGCTGCGCACATGGCTCCGCGAGACCATCGACAAGATCGGCATAACGAGCATTTTCGTCACCCACGACCAGGACGAGGCCATAGAGGTCGCGGACGAGATAGTCGTAACGAATCAGGGCAGAGTCGAGCAGGTGGGAAGTCCCTCCGAAATATATCTTGAACCCGCCACCGCGTTCGTGGCGCAGTTCATCGGGCAGTCTGTGATGATAGAGGACTTCGGCAGGCTGAAAGGCTTCGAGGGCACCGGAAAGGCGCTTATCCGCCCGGAGTTCATCGAAATAAACAAGTTCCAGGACAGCGGCTACCATCAGTTCGAATCCGCCATGGAGGACGCGGTGGTGCAGGACGTTTCGTTCCGCGGGAACGCGTTCGAAGTCCAGGCGCTTATCGGGGATATCCCCGTGACCGGGCGCTATCCGCTCAGCTCCCCGAGGCTCAGGAAGGGCGACGGCGTGAAGATATTCATAAAGAAGCTGTACACCGTCAGCGACAACAGCACGTCCATCATCGTGAACAAGGCGCTGGACGTATCCGATGTCTACTACATTTAAAGGAGGACGCACAATGGACGGCAATAACAACGCACCCTCTGGCGTATGGCAGAAGATACTCCGCAGCGGAGTCATCTCATGGATAATAATTCTGGCAATATGGGGGCTCGGCTCTCTCGGCTATGACGAGTACTTCCTCCCCAGCCCGCTGGAAACGCTCAACAGCCTGATACTTCTCATTCAGAACGGCACGCTGTGGGCGGATATCGCGGCGAGCTTCGGGCGCGTAATTAAAGGCTGGCTGCTGGCGATAGTTTTCGCAGTCCCCCTGGGGCTTCTGGTGGGAAATTTCCGCCCGGTGCGCTGGCTGGTGGAGCCGATACTCAGCTTCTTCCGGTTCGTTCCGGCGATAGCGCTGACAACGCTGTTCCTGATGTGGTTCGGCGTTGGCGAGGAATCCAAGGTGGCGCTGATATTCTACGCTTCGTTCTTCCCGGTGTTCGTGAACACCATCGCAGGCGTTGCGACAACCGACCGCTCCCTGGTGGAGGCAGCCTCCTGCATGGGCGCGAAAAAGGCGCGGACGTTCTTTACAGTAGTCGTACCGTCGGCGGTTTCCAACATCTACACCGGCGTAAGGCTGGGGCTGAGCTCCGCTTTCATCTGCGTTATCGCGGCGGAAATGCTGGTGGGCAGCGACGGTCTGGGATACCTAATCAACAGCTCTAAACTCTACTACAAAACAAGCTGGGCGTTCGCCGGTATAGTCACCCTCGCGGTGATAGGCTTCGCCGCCGACAGATTGCTCCAGCTCGCCGGAAAGAAGCTCCTGAAGCATTTCGGCGTTAAGTGACATAAAGGAGACGCAACATGAAAATACATAACATCATAAAATCAGTTACCGCAGCGGCGCTCGGACTTTCCCTGCTGACCGCGTGCGCCGGGAATTCCGGAAGCTCCGCCGCTCCCTCCGGGGAAAACGGGCTGAGAACGCTCCGGGTCGCCAACATGACCGGTCAGCCCGACCAGTACGCCGACTTCATCGGTCAGCAGCAGGGCATTTTTGAGAAGCACGGCATAGACCTCCAGACCACCGAATTCGTTGCCGGGATAAACACGGTGGATTCCATCGTAACAGGCACCGCAGACACGGGACTTCTGGCAGACTTCGCGGCGGTGAACCGCTTCGGCAACACCCTTGAAGCGACCAACCTGGTGATTTTCTCCGACCTTTCCTCCAGCACCACAACCTCAGGAGGAATATATGTTGCTCCGGAATACGCAGACGACCTCTCAAAGCTCGCCGACAGCGCAGGCTGGATAACCAACATCGGAACTGTTGCGGAATACTACAACTGGCAGGCTCAGGTCTATCTCGGTCTTGACCCGGATGCGCAGAAGATAGTGCAGGCAAGCGATTCCTCGACTACCCTGGCACTGGTTCAGAACGGCGGCGCTTCCGCTATCGTCACCAGCGGCTCCCAGGCTGACAAGGTGGAGGAATACGGCTGGGTAAAGGCGGCGGACGCCAAGGACGTTAATATCCACATTTCCGCATATCTCATCACCACAAAGGACTTCGCGCAGGCAAACACCGACCTCCTCGCGGATTACCTCACCGCGCTCAACGAGAGCGTGCAGTACCTCAACGAGCACCTTGACGAATCCGCAAAGGCGATAGCCGACCGCTTCGGCGTTGACGAGGAGATATTCAAGTCCAACTGGGCTCAGTACAACATAAAGTTCGGGCTTTCCGAGGAGGGCGCGGCGAACCTCGACAATGTTAACGCATGGGCGTTCGAGCACGGTAAGTTCCCGACAGAATACAACATCAGACAGTTCTATTTCAAGGACGCGGCAGAAAAGGCATTCCCCGATAACACGGACGTTGACCTTTCAGGCGTTGATCAGTAATAAGGAGGAGATCACAATGGGTTATCCGAGCATTTTTCCTACGGGAGTAACAATATTCAACAAGGACAAGGCATACGGCGGGTACACGATATTCCCGTCTGCAAAGGGCGCTCTGCTTATCGACATGAACGGCAACGAGGTAAAGCTGTGGGCTGGTCTGGGAGGCTTCCCGAACAAGATACTCCCCGGCGGCTACGTTATGGGAACCACGGGCACCAGAAACGGCAAGTATGCCTTTCAGGATCAGCTCGATTTAGTTCAGGTGGACTGGGACGGTCACATCGTGTGGAAGTTCGACAGGACGGAGCTTGTGGCAGACCCCGGCAAGGAGCCGGTTTACATGGCGCGCCAGCACCACGATTTCCAGCGCGAGGGGAGCACCGTGGGCTACTACTACCCCGGCGGAGAGCCCCGCACGGACGGCGGCAAAACGCTTATCCTCACGCACGAGAACCTCTACAACCACGACATTTCCGACAAGCGCCTTATAGACGACAAGATAATCGAGGTGGACTGGGAGGGGAATATCCTCTGGAGCTGGCGGGCTTCCGACCACTTTGACGAGCTGGGGTTTGACGAGGCGGCGAAGAACGCGCTGTTCCGCAACCCCGGTATCCACGGCGAAGCGGGCGGCGACTGGATGCACATCAACAACTTCTCCACCCTGGGCGAGAACAAGTGGTACGACGCAGGAGATACCCGCTTCCACCCGGACAACATCATCTTTGACGCGCGCAACTCCAACATTCTCGGCATAATCGAGCGCTCCACCGGAAAGATAGTATGGCGCGTGGGGCCTGATTTCAACGAGAGCGAGGCCACAAAGAAGCTCGGCTGGATAATCGGTCAGCACCACCTGCACATGATCCCGAAGGGGCTCCCCGGAGAGGGCGACCTGCTGGTATTCGACAACGGCGGCGAGGGCGGCTACGGCGTTCCGAACCCGGCTTCCCTCACCGGCGTGAACAACGCGCACCGCGATTATTCCAGGGTGCTCCAGTTCAACCCCGTTACCCTGGAGATAACCTGGCAGTACACCCCGCTGGAGGCAGGGAGCCTGCTGTTCACGGACGCTTCGAAATTTTACAGCTCCTACATAAGCTCCGCGCAGAGGCTTCCCAACGGAAACACGCTGATAACCGAAGGCTCTGACGGACACCTCATCGAAGTAACCCCGGAGCACGAAATCGTCTGGGAGTACGTCAACCCGTATTTCAAGTCCTTCGGCGGAAACTTCAAGTGCAACATGATATACCGCGCTTACCGCGTTCCCTACGAGTGGATACCCCAGCTTGAAAAGCCGGTGGAAACCTCCATCGAGCCGCTGGATATCAAGACGTTCAGGGTTCCCGGCGCGGCTGTGGGCGAGGCTCAGGCTACCGCCGTCGACGGCATCGACCCCACCAAGGAGATAGGTCTGACAGGCTCCAACAGCGAGGACGAGGAGGACGAGCGCATAGACTTCTGCGTTGCCTCCGTCAATAAGAAGGATATCGAGAATACATAAATCAAAGGCTCCGGTCACGACAAATGACCGGAGCTTTTTCGAATGGCTGGAGGGGCAAACACGACGTTTGCCCCTCCCCTACATTTTATCGTAACATTCTTATCGCCTGTATCGTGCGCTCGATATCCTCATCGGAATGTGCGTAGGAAACGAACATCGCCTCAAATTGAGACGGCGCAGCGTAAATGCCGTTTGCCAGCATATGCCGCCAGTATTCCGCGAATTTATCGGTGTCGCAGGCTCTCGCGGTGTCGTAGTCCACCACCTGCTTGTCCGTGAAGAACACCGTCAGCAGCGAGCCGCAGCGGTTCGCGTTCAGCCCGGCTTCCAGCATTGCCGTGTGGAGCTTCTCTGCGCTGGAATCTATCCGCGCGTACAGGTCGGGAGTGCTTTCGATAAGTTTAAGCTGTGCGATTCCCGCCGCCACCGCGCAGGGATTCCCGGAGAGCGTTCCCGCCTGGTACACCGAGCCAAGCGGAGCCACGCACTCCATGATATCGCGCTTTCCGCCGTAGACCGCCAGCGGCATTCCCCCGCCGACTATCTTTCCGAGGGTGGTGAGGTCGGGGGTTATCCCGTAGTATTTCTGCGCGCCGCCGTCCGACAGCCGGAATCCGGTTATCACCTCGTCAAAAATGAGCAGGGCGCCGTGTTTTTCGGTGATCTCCCGCAGGAATTTCAGGAACCCCGGCTTCGGCGGGACTACTCCCATATTCGCCGCGCAGGGCTCCACGATGAGCGCCGCGATTTTTTCGCCGTATTCGCTGAACAGCCTCTCAACCGAGCCCTCGTCATTGTACCTTGCAAGCAGAGTATCCGCGGTACAGCCCGCAGGCACTCCCGCACCGGAAGGTATGGAATGTGTCATCAATCCGGAGCCCGCCTTTGCCAGAAGCCCGTCCGAATGGCCGTGATAGCAGCCCTCGAACTTGATTATCTTGTCCCGCCCAGTGAAGCCCCGGGCGGCTCTGATGGCGCTCATCACCGCTTCTGTGCCGGAGTTCACCAGCCGCAGCATTTCCATGGACGGGAAGTGCTTCCGGATAAGCTCCGCAAGCTCTATCTCGCCCTTGTGGCAGGCTCCGAAGGTAAGCCCGCTGTCGCACGCGGTCTTCACCGCTTCGGTTATCTGCGGCACCGCGTGACCCAGTATGTTCGGTCCCCAGGAGCATATATAGTCGATGAATCCATTGCCGTCCTCGTCATATATCCTGGAGCCTTTCGCGCTCTTTATGAAAAGCGGAGAAACGCCCACCGAGCGGCAGGCGCGCACCGGGCTGTTCACTCCCCCGGGCATGAATTTGCAGGCTCTTTCGTAGAGCTGTTCAGATTTTTCGGTGTTCATCTCTGCTCCTCCTTTAACCAGGCGGCGGCGTCAAGCGCGTGGTAGGTTATGATGATGTCAGCGCCCGCGCGCTTTATTGCCGTGAGATTCTCAAGGACTATGCGCCTTTCATCTATCCAGCCGAGCTGCGCGGCGGCTTTCACCATGGAGAATTCCCCGCTGACGTTGTACGCGACTATCGGCAGGTCAAAGCGCTCCCGGGCGGCTTTCAGCACGTCCAGATAGGCGAGGGCGGGCTTCACCATGACCATATCCGCACCCTCGGAAATATCGTCCTCTATCTCGCGCAGAGCCTCCCTGCCGTTCGCCGGGTCCATCTGGTAGGTCCTGCGGTCGCCGAAGCTCGGGGCGGACTGCGCCGCGTCCCGGAACGGAGAATAATACCCCGAAGCGAACTTTGCGCTGTACGACATTATCGGCACATCTGAAAGCCCGTTTTCGTCCAGCGCGGAGCGTATCGCGGCGACCCTGCCGTCCATCATGTCCGAGGGGGCTATGATATCCGCACCGGCTCTCGCAAGGCTTACGGACATGGCACTCAGCAGCGGGAGGGTCTCGTCGTTGAGTATCCTGCACCCGCAGACAAGCCCGCAGTGACCGTGGTCGGTGTATTCGCACAGGCATACGTCCGCAATCACGATAAGGTCGGGGTAACGCGACTTTATGTACCTTATCGCGCGCTGGGTTATCCCCTCGTCGTTGTAGGCTTCGGTGGCGCGGGCGTCCTTGTGCGCGGGTACGCCGAATATCAGCAGCCCGGAAATTCCACTGTCCGCTATCTGCGGGAGTATCTCCTCCAGCCGGTCTATGGAATACTGGTACACCGTCGGCATGGAATCCACCGGCTTCTTTATGTTTTCTCCCTCCGCCACGAAAATCGGGTAGATAAAATCAGCCGGGTCAAGCCGGGTCTCCCGCACCATTCTGCGCATTGCCTCGCTTGCCCTCAATCTTCTGAATCTCTGCATTTTACTGCCTCCAAAATACTTTGTATGATTCCGTCGGCGGTGCTCTCACGCGGTATCACGCAGTCGGTGAAGCCGCGCCTTTCAAGCTCCGCGGCGGTGACCTTTCCTATTGCCGCCGGAATAGTCCCCGGGGACAGGCTCCCGCCGTTTGCGAAAAATCCCCGTACTGAACCCGCGCTTGTGAACACCGCAAAATCGCAGTCCACAGCCCCGGCGGGGCGGTACTCCGGTCTGTACGTCCGGACGTCCGCGTAGTTTATGTTTCCGTCCAGAATACTGTTCAGCTCCGGGGAGCCCTCCTCCGAGCGCAGGACAAGCAGCCTGTCGGAGCTTCCCAGCCGCTGCGCAAGAAGCTTCCCCAGGGCGGCGGTGCTGTATTCCTCCGGCATGAGCTCCGGGAACACGCCGTGCTCCTCCAGCACAGCCGCCGTGCCCTTTCCGATAACGGCGAACACCACGGAATCCAGCCTGCGGATATCAATGCGCTTTTCCCGCAGCTTTCCGAGGAAAAACCGCGCTCCGTTCGGGCTTGTCAGCGCAACATGGGTGAACTCCCCGCCCGCCAGCCCCGCAAAAGCCCGGTCGATTTCCCCGCCGTATATTTCTCTGAGGTCTATCCCGCCCGTGCGGAAAGCGTACGCCCCAAGCGCGTGAAGTCCCTCGCAGAGCCGCTCCGCCGTCTCCCCGGAGGAGATGACCGCGATATCCATTCCGGAAAGCGGCGGCTGATACGTCGCTGAAAAATCGTATTCCGCCGTGCTCCCGACAACGATTATCGCCGGGGCGGAAAGCTCCGCCGCGCGCACTTTCTCCGCGATATCCCGGAGAGTTCCCCGCACAGTGCGCTGAAAGCGGGTCGCGCCGTTTGATATCACCGCCGCCGGAGTTTCCCCCGCCATTCCGCCGGAAACAAGCCCCCGGGCGATATCCTCCAGGGAATTCAGCCCCATCAGGAACACCAGCGTGCCCCGCAGCTTCGCGTACTGCGCGAGATCATCGGGAGTACAGCTATCGGCGGTGTGCCCGGTTATTACATGGAAGCTCCGCGCTGTTTTCCGGTGCGTGACCGGTATCCCCGCAAGCTCCGGGACTGCAACAGCGGAGGTCACTCCCGGAATGACGGCGAACGGGATCCCGTGCTTTTTAAGCTCCAGAATTTCCTCGCCGCCGCGCCCGAAAACGAACGGGTCGCCGCCCTTCAGCCGTACTACATTCCGCCCGGAAAGCGCCTTTTCCACCAGCAGCGCGTTTATTTCCTCCTGCCCTGCGGAGTGCCGCCCCGCGCGCTTTCCAACGCATATCTTCTCGGCGGACGGCGCGAGATCGAGCAGGCGCTGGTCGATAAGGCTGTCGTAAATCACAACGTCCGCGCGTTTCAGGGCTTCCGCGCCGCGCAGCGTTATCAGGTCGGAGCTGCCGCAGCCCGCCCCGGTCAGTATCACTTTTCCTGTCATAGCCGCGATATCAGCTCCTTTATAAGTGCCGCGCCGTCCTCCGGGGGACATTCGCCGTATGCCGTTTTTCCGTTCCTGTCCGAAATCGTCAGGCGGAGCTTCCCGCCGGATATCTCGCTGTAAGCCCCGACCGGCACGGTGCAGTCCGCGCCCAGAGCCTCGATAACTCCCCGCTCAACTCCGAAGCAGAGCATAGTCTCCCGGTGGGAAACGCTCCGCACCAGCTCTGCGGCGGCGCTGCCGGAAGCGCACTCCACCGCAATTATCGCCTGGCAGGGCGCGGGCAGGAACTCCGTGTGCTCAAACTTGCGCACGGCGAATTCCGAAAGGGACAGCCCCAGCCGCTCGACCCCCGCCGCCGCAAGAATTATTGCGTCATACTCGCCGTCCGCCAGCTTGCGCAGCCGCGTGTCCACGTTTCCGCGTATATCGGCGAATTCCGCCTGCGGGCAGAGCTTCGAGAAATTCATGCGGCGGCGCAGGCTGCCCGTTCCCACGGTGATTTTGCCGGAAAGCTCCGCGCCCTTTCGCATGACCAGCATATCCCGGTGATCCCCGCGCGGCAGTACCCCGGATATTTCCAGACCCTCGCCGAGCCGCACGGGCAAGTCCTTGGCGCTGTGCACTGCGGCGTCTATTTCGCCGCTTCTGAGCGCCTGCTCTATCTCCTCAACAAAAACGCCCTTGCCGCCTATGCGGTCGAGCGGGCGGTCAAGTATCCGGTCGCCCCGGGTGGTGAATTTCACGATCTCAACGGAGATATCCGGGTATTTTTTCCGGAGCGCCGCCGCGAACATTTCCGTCTGGGCGAGGGCGAGCCGGCTCTGCCGTGTTCCGATCCTCAGGGTCATACGTTCAGCTCCAGTCTGTCGATGAATTCAATAAGCTCCGGTAATTTCGGGGCTTTGCCGCGCTCCGTGCAGTATTCCAGCGCGGCGGTCATGGCGGCGGCGCGCTGTTTTTCCAGCGGGAAGCGCTCCCGCACCGCCGGGCGCAGCTCCCCCATCAGGGCGCATATCTCCGCAAGCTCCGGCGTGAGCAGCGCTTCCGCTTCCCGGCGGAGCTTCGCCGCTATAAGGGGGCTTTTTCCGGCGGTGGAAACTCCCACCGTGACGTCCCCCCGCCGGGCAAGCGCCGGGAAATAAAACGAGCAGTCCTCCGGGCTGTCCACCGCGTTACATAGGATACCGCGCTCCCGGCAGAGGGCGGAAACGCCGGAGTTCACCTCTGCGTTATCGGTCGCGGCGATAACGAAAAAAGCGCCGTCAAGGTCGCCGGGGCGGAATTCCCGCCGCTCTGTCCTGACCCCGGCTATCTCCGAAATTTCCGGGGATATCTCCGGCGACACAACGTGTATCTCCGGCGAGAAATCCAGCAGCTTTCTTATTTTGTGGAGCGCGATCCTGCCGCCGCCCACAATAAGGCAGCGCCGCCCCTCGATATTCACAAAAAACGGAAAATACGGCATGGTATCACTCCTTTTCTCCGAGTATGGAGCCTACGACCTCCGAAAAGGCGGCGGCGGAAAGCTCCTTTCTCAGCCGGAAGAACAGCTCCTCGGCGGTCAATCCCGCAAGCGCCCCGGACTGCCTTATCTGCGGGAGCTTCTCGTGCATGAGCAGCGTTTTGCGAAGCTCCCCGATATCCTCTTCTATCATCTGCTTCGCCTGCTCGACGCTGTCCTGCTTGCGCAGATTATTGTCCCTGGCAACGCCGCTGAAATAGTCCACGCTGCGCAGCGTGACCCCTGGGATCTCCGCTGCCGCCGGGTCGATATCCCGGGGCACAGCCAGGTCTATCAGCAGTTTTTCGCCGCGGCAGCACTCCCGCAGTTTTTCGGCGGTGAGCACCGTGTGCGGGCTGGAGGTCGCGGAGATAACGCAGCCGCACTCAGCTATGCGGCTGTACCGCTCCTCGTAGGGCACCACGGTAAGCGCGCGGCTGTCGGGGAGTATCGCCGCCTCGCCGCTGTGCGAGCGCATTGTCGCCACGACCTCGACGTTCCTGTATGAGAGCAGATTTTTCAGCAGGCTGGCGCCGGTCTTTCCGCTGGCGCCGATAAGCAGCACCCTGACCTCCGGCGCGGAATGAGCCGCCAGCTTCGCCGCAAGGGTCGCATGGGAAACCGATGTCCTTGATATGGCGGTCTCGGTCTTTATCCGCTTGGCGGCGGCAACGGCGCTCTGGAAGATTATATTCACCCCGTGGGAAAGCTGAATACGCTCCGCCGAAAACGCGTACGCGCCCCTTAGCTGCCCGAGTATCTCGTCCTCGCCGACGACCATGGAATCCACGCCGCAGGCTACCCGGAACAGGTGCCGCACCGCGCCCTCCCCGCTGAACAGCATGGCGCAGCCCTCCGCCACCGCTCGCGGGACTCCCGAAAGCTCCGTCAGCAGGCGCAGACCCTCGTTCACCCCGCCGAGCATATACAGCTCCGTGCGGCTGCAGGTGCACAGCAGCACCGGGCTCAGCCCGCAGTTTTCCGCAACGAATCTCCCGCGAAGCTCCGGGCTGAAAGTGAACCTGCCCCGCAGCTCCTCGCCGCATTTCTTGTAATTAATGCTCACGCATATAAAATCCTGCATTTCCCGCACCTGCTTTTATCTCTTTTATGTAAGCTGAAATATTCACCTACTAATTTAATATGTATTATAGCATAATATCGGCGATTTGTCAACTTCATTTTGGTCAGAATTCATGAAATACAGTATTTTTTACAAAAGGTCTTGACAAACTGAGAATGATGTTGTATCATATCATATAGAATCTATAGGTTTTATCTGCATAGAAAGGAGAAAACGAATGGGAACAACACGCGAGGAAGCATGGGCTCTGCTCACCGAATACAACAAGGACGCATTCCACCTGAAGCACGCAGTAACAGTGGAGGGCGTAATGCGGTGGTTCGCCGCAAAGCTCGGATATTCCGACGAGGCGGAATTCTGGGGGATAGTGGGTCTGCTGCACGACCTTGACTTCGAGATGTACCCGGAGCAGCACTGCATAAAGGAGCAGGAGATAATGCGCTCCCGGGGGATAGACGAAAGGATAATTCACGCAACGGCAAGCCACGGCTGGAAGCTCACGGTGGATATCGAGCCGCAGCACGAGATGGAAAAGGTGCTGTACGCAGTGGACGAGCTGACCGGGCTTATCGGCGCGGCGGCGCTCATGCGGCCGTCAAAATCGGTGCAGGATATGGAGCTGAAATCGGTGAAGAAGAAATACAAGAACGCAAACTTTGCCGCCGGCTGCTCCCGGGAGGTCATCGAGCGCGGCGCTGAGCTGATGGGCGTTTCCCTGGACGAGCTGATATCCGACACGATACTCGCGATGAGAAGCTGCGAGGACGAATACAGCAAATTCGCCTGAGGAGGGACTATGGCTACAAGAACTATAAATCTCACAGAAATGTCCCGGCTGAAAAAGCGGGTGGCGGAGCAGTTCTCCACGGAGCTGCACTATCACGGCTCCTGCGGCGGTCAGAATTTCTCGGTGGATTCCAACAGCGCGGAGCTGCGCAGCTTTCTTGAGGAGTATTTCGGGGAAAAGGGGCTGGCGCTCAGCTTTTCCGGCGACGGGCTGAGATTCTATGCGATAGATCCCCGATGTAAGAAGAACGCGTGATTTCGCGCGAAACGGGCTTCGCGCTTTGGCGCGTTCCTGATTCACGGACAGACTTAGAGCCGCACCAGAACAGTGCGGCTCTAATATTATTTTATTCAGCATTTTTGAGCGCTTCGCTCTTGGAGACCTTCGCGACCTTCCGCATTTGCAGCAGCGCCACAACGATGTAGCACCCTAGTCCCGTAACGAACATCACCGTGTAGGTCATGGGGCTGATGGAGAGCGGGAGATATCCCGTCATCATCGTGTAGAGATATCCGCTGAAAATCGCCTTCATAGCGAGGCCGATGAACGGTATCGAAACCAGAAGCCCCAGTATGACCGCAATTGTGGTGGAGGCTATGTACAGCGCGGCTATCTCGCCGTTCCGGAATCCCAGTATCTTCGTCATTGCAATGGACTGGAAATTCCGCTCGATGACCTGCTTGCACAGCACATACACAACGATAATGAAGAACAGCGCGCCGAACCACTTTATTATCCCCATTATTCCGCCCATGGAAACCATGAGCTGAGTTGAAAGCTTCGTGTATTCGCTTGCCGTGATCACCGTCGCAACGTCGTCGTCCGGGAGCTCCGTCAGCTCGCCGTTGGAGAAATATCCGGTGAAGTAGCCCTCGTCGTTGCCGAACGTGCGGTTGAAATCGTCTATGTTCATGAATATCGCCAGGGACGACTCGTAGTCGTACACTCCCGCGATCTCCAGCGTGTAGGATGTATCGCGCTTGTACTTTTCGTCCAGCGTTATCGTATCGCCGTTGTTCAGCCCGAACTTCACGCTGACTCCGGTGGAAACCAGCACCTTTCCCGCAGGGATCTCAGCGGGAATGTACTTGCTGTCCTTTACCGCGCCGTAAACCGCAATGCTGTCGGTCAGGTATCCCGGCTTCGTGTAGTCGTAGGAAGCCATCGCGAACTTCTCCGCGCCGGAGTCCGTTACCGGGGCGGCTTCATCGCAGTCGTAGAGGACGTACTGATACTCGCTTATCATGTCCCTTGTCACGATATCCTGGTATTCGTTCAGCATTCTCGGCATCATATCGCCGAACGCTATCAGCACGGAGCCGAACAGGATACCGATTATCATTACGATATAGCCCGGCAGGTTGGTGAAGAAAATTCTCAGGCTGAACCTGGTGCGGAACGGTATCTTGGTATTCAGGCGCATAGCCTTTTTGTTTCGGTTCTTTCTGAGGTCGTGCCGCAGGAATTTCAGCGGGCTGAGCTTCAGGCGGGAGGTCAGCACCAGCAGATTGATTATCAGCATGAGCACTATCGGCACGACAGTCGAGAGAATGAAAGCCGAAGCGTCCCACACGGTCTGGTAATCGGTGAGGGAGTAGCTGCCGCGGTAAAGTTCAACGCAGTAATCCTTCATGACGGTGTAGCCCAGGACGTTTCCCACCACCGCCGCGATAAGCGTGACCACTACCGGCAGCACCATGTAATGGCGGATAAGCTCGCCCTTGGTATAGCCGGAAGCACGCAGCGTGCCGATAACTCCCGCCTCGGCGGTGATGGTGTTGGAGATGGTCACCGCGAATATGAACGCGATAAGCGCTATCATCATGTAGCACATTACCATAGTGCCCGCTTCATCGCCGCCGATATCGTCTATCGAGAATGTGACCGCCTGGTTCAGGTAGCGCGGTATGTAGTTATCCACCGCAATTATATCCGTCTTGTCTATCTCGTTTTCGAATTCCTCGTCGGCGGGCATTTCAAAGTCCCTGCCGTTGAGCTCCGCGTCCGCCGCGTCCTCGACTATGCCGAAAAGGAAGTCGTCAAGCTGCACGGAAAGCTCCTCGCGGCGCGGCTTTTCCACGGAATCGAGATACGCGTCCCTGAATTCCTCCTCGGTGGGGCCGGAGTACTCCCCGCCGCGTATCGCAGCGTCAACGGAGCGCTCTATTATGCCGAATGTGAAATCGTCCACGTCAATGGAAAGCTCGGATCTTTCGGGCTTTTTCACCTGGTCGAGATAGTGGCTGACAAGCTCCTGCTGGGACGGCGTTTCGGCTTCCCCGCCGGAAAGCATGGCGTTCACCGTGTTCTCGATAAGCGAAAACGCGTAGTCGTCCACTTCGACTGAAAGGTCGTCCTTAGCGGGCTTTTCCCCGGTGCTCATGAGTATCTGTGCGTATTCAGCGGCGCCCGCCTGCGCGTTTTCGGAGACCTCGGTCAGCTTTTCCTCAATGGCGCTCTGGTAGAGCCGCGCGTATTCCTCGCCGCCCTTTTTCGCGTTTTCAGTCACCTCGGATATCTTGTCCTCGAAGTTCTTCTTGTAAATCTCGCCGTACTCCTCGCCGGCTTTTTCCAGCCTGTCGGTGAGCTCGTCCACCTGCGCCTTTACTATCTCCTCGTCATAGTCGGTCAGCTCGTCCTTCACCACGTCAAGGAAGCTGTCGGAGCGCTCCGCAGCCTCGATATCGTCTGCGGGGGCGGTGTTATAGAGCCACGCGTAGTTGTACTCCATGCTCCTGCCCGCCATAGAATCAAAGCCGGAGCGGGTCATCACCGCAATGGAAAAATGCACGGAATCAAACATGGAATCCGTGTTGCTCTGGAACAGAGTGCTGTAATCCGGCAGAGCCACGAGTCCCGTGATATCAAGCTCCCTGCCGTCCAGCGTTATTTTGTCGCCGACGCTGATGTCGTTGTTCTTCGCGAAAACGCGGTCTATCGCGATCTCTCCGTCAGCAGCGGGTAATTCGCCGCTCAGCAGGCAGGGGGTGTTTATCTCGTCCTCCTGGCAGAAAACGCGCACCACTGCGCCGTATGCGGGGGCTTCCCCGTCAAAATAGAAGTTGTCGTACAGCTTCATATCGCCCTTTTCCTCGAAAACTGAGCGCATTTCCTGGGGCATGGGCTTGTCCAGCGTGACGTGCCCGTCCTCAAGGGTGAACTTTTCAAAGCTGTCGTAATACGCCTGCTTCAGGCTCTCGTTGGATACCCTCATGCCGGAGCATATCGAAATGAGCAGCACCATCATTATAAATATCGCCGCGTACTTTGCCCAGTCCTTTGCCAGCTCCCGGGGGAGGCGTCTGTTAAGCGGATTTCTCATCGTCACCCTCCATCACCAGTCGAGCTCGTCAGCGGTGAGCTTGTGTTCGTTCGTTACGACCTTCCTTACCATGCCGTCGCGTAGCTTCACGACCTTGTCTGCCATATCCTTTATCGCCTCGTTGTGCGTTACCATGATAATGGTGGTGTTGTATTTCTGGTTTACCGTTTCAATGAGCTTCAGTATCTCCTTGGAGGTGTTGTAATCCAGCGCGCCGGTGGGCTCGTCGCACAGCAGTATGTCGGGGTTCTTGACGATGGCGCGCCCGATGGAGCACCTCTGCTGCTGACCTCCCGAAAGCTGCGACGGCAGCTTGTGGCGGTGCTCGTACAGACCCAGGGTCTTAAGGATATCGTCAACGTCCAGCGGGTGGTCGCTGAGGTATGCGCCGGTCTCAACGTTCTCCTTTATGTTGAGGTTGGGTATCAGGTTGTACATCTGGAATATGTAACCGAGGTGCCTGCGGCGGTAGTCCGTGAGCGCCTTTTCCTTCATGTTCTCTATCTTCTCGCCGTTTATTGAGATATAGCCGCTGTCCGCGTCGTCTATACCGCCGATTATATTAAGCAGGGTGGATTTACCGCTTCCGGAGGGTCCCAGGAGAACGCAGAATTCTCCCTTTTCCACGCCGAAGCTGATCCCTTTCAGCACGTCCACCTTGCTTTCGCCGGTGCCGTAGCTTTTCCTGATGTCGCTTATCTCAATAAACATGACCACAGTTCCTTTCGAAATTACCAGTATCATTTGAACGATTGTTCATACGTTCATTATAGCATTTTTCCCGCAAAAGTCAAGAGTAATTCCTGAATAATATGCTAAACGATAAAATATTTGTATATCTGAACAAAGGGTTAGGCTTAACTAACCCGTTGATATAGTGATTATGACAAGAACCGCCGGAACAGCGCGGCGGGCATTTTCTGGCGGCAGAGGGAATCCCAGAAGCCAGGCTCGGTGCGCAGCAGAAAATTGAAGCCGTTTATTTCCGCGAACGTCAGGCTCTGGAATTTCGCCAGCTCGTGCCCCGCTGGGACGCACACGAACAGGTTCTCCCGCATGAATTCGCGGCTCTCCCCGCCCGGCGCGAACGGCAGCACCGCGATGTCGCATTCCCCGCTTTCCCAGGAGCGCAGCACCTCGTCGTTCTGGGTTATGCTGGAGGATATGGTCTTGCCCGGGTGTTTTTTCTCCAGTATCTTCATCAGCTCCCACAGCGGCGCGGGCGCGCAGGAGCTGACGATTATCGTGCGCTGCCGCTGTTCGAACGCCCGCACCTGGTTTACTGCGCGCTCCGCCTCGCTCAGCACCCGGCGGGCGCACTCCACGGCGAGCTTCCCGGTTTCGTTCAGACTGTCGGGAAATCGTCAGATGGCGGTTTATCGACAGTCTGGCTCCCCGCAGAGCTTACTCGACGGAGCTATACTGCTCGTCCGTTACAGGCTCCAGCCATTCGTTGGAGGCGTTCTCTCCGGGAACCTCGACCGCAAGGTGGCTGAACCACTTATCCGCAGCCGCGCCGTGCCAGTGCTTAACGCCCGCCGGGATAGTCACGACATCTCCCGGAACCAGCTTCCGTGCGGGCTTGCCCCACTCCTGGTACCAGCCCTCGCCGTCAACGCATACGAGTATCTGCCCGCCGCCCTTGTCCGCGTGGTGGACGTGCCAGTTATTCCGGCAGGAGGGCTCGAAGGTCACGCTGGCGATGAAAATGGTCTGCTTCGGGTCGGTGAGGGGCTTCAGCCAGGAGTTCCCGGTGAAGTACTTCGCGAATGCCGTGTTCGGCTCGCCCTGCCCGAAGAAGCCGCCGTGCTCCTCCGGCTGGTCGTCCGCGTAGACCTCCTTTGCCTGACGGAATGCCGCCCACGCATTGGGCCAGCCCGCGTAAAACGCGATGTGCGTCAGAAGTTCCGCCATTTCAGTGCGGGTAACGCCGTTCTTCTTAGCCTCGGAAAGATGATAGGTCAGGGAGCTGTCGGTTACCCCCTTGCCGATAAGCGCGGAGACCGTGACCACCGAGCGCAGCTTCAGGCTCAGCTTGTCCTCCCGGGACCATACCTCCCCGAAAAGGATATCGTCATTGAGACGCGCAAATTCCGGTGCGAATTCGCCGAGGGCGTCATGCCCTGCCGTCTGCTTTACCATAATATTACCTCCGGTTATTTCAGGAGCTGTGCCGCCGTATCGGCTATCTGCTCCGGTGTTATGCCGTTTTCGCGGAGAACCTCGTTCGGGTCGTAGCGGTCGAGGAACTCCTTTTTGAGACCCAGATTCACAGTTTTAACGTCGGAAGCGCCGTAGAATCTCGCTATCTTCTCGCCGAAGCCGCCGTCAAGTATTCCGTCCTCCAGTGTGATGACCGCGCGGTGGTTCTTCTTGAGGGACTCCAGAAGCTCCCCGTCAAGCCCGGTGATATAGAGCGGATTTATGAGCGTGGGCTTCACGCCGGAATTCTTTTCGATAAGCTCGGCGGCTTTCATTCCTATGCCGAAGAAGGTTCCCAGCGCGATTATCGCAACGTCGCTTCCCTGCTGATAAACCTCGTATTTGTTGAGCTTTCCGTAATCCGGGAGCGGCTTTTCCGCGTGGACTACTCCGCCCGGCACGCGGATAGCTACCGGGTGCTCGCGCTGTTCAATGCTCCAGTCGAGCATAGCGATATATTCCTCATAAGTGGTCGGTGCGAGGTAGACCAGCCCCGGAATGTTGGACATCATCGGGATATCGTAGGTTCCTATGTGGGTTACGTCGTTCATGCCCCATACGGAAGCCGCGAACACCAGAATGGTCACGGGATTGTTGTTTATGCAGAGGTCCTGCTGGAGCTGGTCGTAGGTTCTCTGGATGAACGTGCTGTACACGCCGTACACCGGCTTCCCGCCGTTTGCCGCGATACCGGAGGCAAGCGCCACTGCGTGCTCCTCGGCTATGCCGACGTCGATGAACTGGCTGCCCGCTTCCTCGCGGCGGCTCTTGGTGAACCCGCCGACCGTAGGAGTGCCGGAGGTTATCATGCAGACCTTAGGATCCTTCTTCATTTTGGCAAGCATATACTTTGCGGTCAGGTCGCCGTAATCTTCGCCGCCGCCCTGCATTTTCATCTCGCCGGTCTCGATATCGAACGGCATATGCCAGTGCCAGGACTCCTTGTCCTTTACCGCCGGAGCGTAGCCGCGTCCCTTTTCGGTGACGATGTGGACTACCACGGGCTTTGCGGAATCCTTTACGCCCCTGAATGCCGCGATAAGCTGGTCGATGTCGTTGCCGTCCTTTACGAAAACGTAGTCAAGCCCCATGGCGCGGAACATATTGCACTCAGCCTTACCCTCCGTATCGCGCAGGAGCTTCAGGTTGGTGTAAAGTCCGCCGTGGTTCTCTGCAATGGACATCTGGTTGTCGTTGACAACGATTATGAGGTTAGTCCCCAGCTCGTAAGCGTAGTCCAGCCCCTCCAGCGCCTCGCCGCCGGACAGGGAGCCGTCGCCGATTATTGCTACAACGTTCTCCTTTCCGCCGCAGAGGTCGCGCCCCTTTGCAAGCCCGCAGGCAAGGCTGACGGAGGTGGAGGTGTGACCCAGCGTGAAGTGGTCGTACTCGCTCTCGTGCTGGCTGGAATAGCCGGTAACGTCGTCGTACTTCGCCGGGTCAAGGAACGCGTCCTTTCTTCCGGTGAGCATCTTGTGGCAGTAGGTCTGGTGGGAAACGTCGAACACCAGCTTGTCCTTCGGGGAATCAAAAACGTAGTGGAGCGCGATTATCGCCTCAGCCATGCCGAGGTTCGGCCCGCAGTGACCGCCGTGGGCGCTGAGCTTATTTATGAGCGCGGTGCGCATTTCCGCCGCGAGAGCCTTCATCTCATCCGAATTCAGCTTCTTCACGTCTGCGGGGGAGTTGATTTTTTCAAGGTACATTTGTTTTCCTCCATTTTCTGTATTCCGGATCTCCGGTTTCTTCTGATGATTTTATTGTAACACTTGAAGTGCACTCTAAGTCAAGACCTCCGCAAAATTTTTCATCTATTTTTCACATAAAAATATCCCCGCCAAGCAGCCCGTTCCACGCTGAAATTGAACCTTATCGAAAGAAATTTCTCCAAAGGTCTTGACAAAACTAATCAGATTAGTTATAATATAAACAGCAATAGTTTAGGAGGAAATGCAATGGCAAAGGCAGGACTTGACAAAAACTCCGTGATAATCAAGGCGGCGGAGCTTGCAAACAAAAACGGGCTTGGCAGCCTTTCCATGAAGGAGCTTGCGCAGTCGGCGGGAGTTCAGCCGCCCTCGCTGTACAACCACATCGGCAGCCTTGCGGAGCTGCGGCGGGAGCTAATGCTGTATGGCTGGCGGGAGATGGAGCAGCGTATACTCCGCGCGGCGGCGGGGTTCAGCGGGTATGAGGCTATGCGGGAGATGTGCCGCGCGTTTTACCGCTACGCCACCGAAAATCCCGGGGTGTTCGAGGCAATGCTGTGGTACAACAAGTACTCCGACAGCGCGGCGATGGGCGCAACGGAAAACCTGTTCGGATTTATCTACCGCTTCACTGAAAGCGCCGGGATCTCCCGGGAAGCCGCAGACCACCTGATACGGACGCTGCGCGGCTTCCTGGAGGGCTTCTCGCTGCTGGTGAACAACGGCGCGTTCGGACATTCGGCGGACATAAACGAGAGCTTCGAGCTGTCGCTGGATATCCTCATCGCAGGAATGAAAACACTGGAGGGAAACAATGGATCTTACTGTAAAACAGGACGCACTGACCCCGGAGGAATTCGCGGCGCTGTTCACCTCCGTCGGCTGGACCCCGCCGGGTCTGGAACAAATAGCGGCCGCCCTTGAAAGCAGTCTCGCGGCGTTCTCTGTCACCGCCGGAAACCGGACGGTGGGCATGGCGCGGATAGTCGGCGACGGAGCAATGACGTTCCTGATAAAAGACGCGGCGGTCGCCCCGGAGTTCCAGGGGAACGGCGTGGGAAAGCTGCTTATGTCTGTTATAGAGGACTATGTGACCCGGGCTTTAAAGCCGGGCTGGGCGGCTTCCGTGGAGCTGATCTCCGCCCCGGGCAGAGAGGGCTTCTATGAAAAATGCGGCTTCCGGGCGGAAAGCGGCGCCGGAATGCTCAGAATGATAAGGAGATGATCTCATGACAAGGCTGTATATTGTCGAGGGGCTGCCCTGCTCCGGGAAAAGCACCACCGCGAAGTACATAGCAAATCAGACCGGCGGTCTGCTGTTCGATGAAAACTGCGGAAATCACCCCGCAGACTACGAATTCAGCGCGTTCATACCGGATAATGCGCCCGGCTTCACGCCGGAAGAGCGGCAGGCGCTGGAGCCGCTCGCGGAGCATATCCCCGGCGGTATCGTCGTTCCGCTGAACAGGCTGGAGGGCGAGCTATTCAACAAGGCGCTGCAATTCAAGCTGTACGACTTCCTCGACTGGGAGACGGAGCGCCCGGTCATGCTCCGCAAATGGCGCAGCTTCGCGCAGAACGCGGGGAACAGCGCGTATGCGTTCAACTGCGTGCTGCTCCAGAATCCCATGTGCGAGACCATGATGAGGTTCAATATGCCGCCGGAGCGCTCCCTCGCCTACATCACGGAAATATGCCGGGAAATCGCGCCGCTGGAGCCCGCCGTGGTCTACCTGAAAAGCTCCCATACAGAGGAGAATATCACGGCAGCCCTGCCCGAGCGCGGCGAGGAATGGCTGAATTCCGTCATTGACTACCACTGTAACGGCGGCTACGGAAAAGCCCGGGGGCTTTCCGGGTTCGGGGGCTATATCTCCGCACTGGAGGAACGTCAGCGCCGGGAGCTTGATATCCTGGACAGGCTCCCTGTGAAAAAGCTGATAATCGAGGAGCCGCAGGAGGACTGGGACGCGGCTTACCGCAGAATAGACGAATTCACGAGGTAACATGGACATAATCATTGAAAAACTGACCGCTGAAAATTTCACCGCACATTCCCTGGACGATTTCCGGCGCAGGCAGCAGGTAACCGAGGTATGGCGCAGGACGGAAAACGGCATGGAGCTTGTCCGTGAGCCGTTCACCGAGGACTGGGACGCGGAGCTGTGCCGAAGCGTCGCCGCGCGAATGCTCGGAAACCTGGGGCGCGGGTATTTCGGCACCGGCGCGTTCGATAGCGGAAAGCTGATCGGCTGGACGTTCTACGGTAACGAGCTTATCGGCGAACGCAAAAATTATGTGGAGCTCCATATGTTCCACGTTTCGGAGCCATACCGGGGCATGGGGATCGGGCGCAGGCTGTTTGAGGCCTCCCTGCCGCTGGTGCGGGAAACGGACGCGCAGCGTATCTTTATTTCAGCGCACTCAGCAAAGGAGAGCCAGGCGGCATACCGGGCGCTGGGGTGCGTTCCGGCGCGGGAATTCTTCCGGGAAGCCGCCGAAAGCGAGCCGTTCGATATCCAGCTTGAATTCGACCTGACGAAAAGCTGACGTCTGTTACTCAGATGTATGTATTATTTTGCCTGCGGGTGAAATACTACAGCAGTAAGGAGTGATAGACTTGATAACCGACAGCTTTACCTATATTGCCGTGCTGATTTTCATTGCGGCTGTACTGATATATCTCCCGAAGCTCCTGCCGGGAAAGGGGGCGCAGCGCTTTTTCAGCTTCGTGCCGCCGGTCGTGCTGATATATATCGGCATGATGGCGCTCTGCACGCTGAAGGCGTGGGATCTCCCGGCGACCTCCGCCGCGTATTCCAGCCTGAAAAACCCGCTGCTGTACGCCATGCTGTTCATCATGCTGCTGCGCTGCGATATGCGGAAAATAGCGCGGCTCGGCGGGAAAATGCTCACCGGGTTCTTCGCGGCGGCAGCCTCGATACTGGTGGGATTCCTGGCGGCGTTCGCGGTAATGCGCGGAGTTCTCGGCGAGGACGCATGGAAGCCCCTCGGCGCCCTCTGCGGTAGCTGGATGGGCGGCGGAGGAAATATGCTGGCGATACAGGCGGCGCTTGATATCAGCGAAAGCGAAATGGCATACGCGCTGGTGATGGATTCCATCTGCGGAACGCTCTACATCATGTTCGCGCTGTGGGCTATCGGATTCGCCGGGAAGTTCAACCGCTGGACAAGGGCGGACACCCGCGCGATAGATTCAGTCGGTGAAGCCCTGAAAGCGGAGTCCGCCGCCGACAGGCGCCCCCTCATCTGGCAGAATATCGCGCTGCTGCTCGGCTCCGGGCTGCTTGCTTCGGCGCTGTGCATGAAGCTCGGGGATCTCATCGCGGAATACGCGCCGTTCTTCGACCGCGCCACCTGGACGGTGCTGGCGGTCACGGTTCTCGGGATAATCCTGGCAATGACGCCGTTCGGAAAGCTCCGGGGGACTGAGGAGATCTCAAACGTGCTGCTGTATGTCGTGATTGCCCTGATAGCCTCCCGCGCGGATCTCAGCGCCGTTGGCAACGCCCCGGCATGGCTGCTGACCGGGTTCATCATACTTGCGGTGCATGTGGGGATAATGCTGCTCCTTGCGAAGCTGCTGCGGCTGGATATATTCACCTGCGCGGTCGCCTCCCTTGCGAACATCGGCGGAACTGCCACCGCCCCGGTTCTCGCGGGGGCTTACAGCAGCGCGCTGGTTCCTGTCGGGATAATCATGGCGCTGCTGGGATATGTGGTCGGCACCGGCGGCGGGCTGCTGACCGCTCAGCTTATGAGCATGATATAAAAATCGGAGCAGGCGCTGTGCCTGCTCCAAAGCTGTTCTATTGTTTCCACACGGGGGTAATTTTCATCTTTCCGTCCGCGTCGAACTTCGCTATAAGCTTTCCTATCACCGCCGCCGAAACCACGATACAGCCTATCACCACATAGGCTCCCGGGCGAAGAAGCGTCACCAGTACGACCATTGACGAGTAGGTCAGCACCAGCCTGTAAAAGTGCGGATTCACCTTGAAGATGAACGAATACAGCAGATACATCGCGCCGAGTATCACCACCGGGCGCATATCCGGGGCAAGACCGAGGAGCACTCCGAATGAAGCCGCGATCCCCTTTCCTCCGTCAAAATGATGGAACACCGGGAAAATATGCCCCAGCACCGGGGCCAGCATTACAAAAACAAGCCCCGCGGACTTCTCCGCCACCCTGAGATAAAGGAACACCGGCAGGAACGACTTCAGCAGGTCGCATATCAGCGTGAGCGCCCCGCACCAGAATCCCCCGTAGGTGAACGCGTTGAACGTCCCGGGATTCTTGTCCGGGCTGTCCTCCGTAACGTCCCTGCCGCAGAACAATCTGCTGAAAAACCGCGCCGGGAGCAGGCTGCCTGAAATATATCCGATTATCGTATAAAATAACGCCGTTGTCATTTATATCACCTCCGGGGTACAGTAAACCTATTATCCCTGATTTTATTGTACTATATCCCTTGGGAATTATCAACGGACATTTCCGGAATTATGTCCACAAAATTACACAAACGTGCAGCTTTGTGGATTATTTCGACAAAAAACGCGCCGGGAAACCCGAACTCCCCCCTGTTTTCACAGAGGGGAGCCCGGATATAGGATCAAATGGGGTTTTGATGAAACTGTCGTATTACTCCTTTACAGAGCCTGTGACCAGGTTGCTGTAAATCGACTTCTGGAGGCAGAGGAAAACCACCAGCGTAGGTATGATACAGATGATGATACCCGCGAAGATGACCTCCCACTTTGCACCGTAGGGACCGATGAAGCGGTACAGCGCCGTAGATACAACGCTGAGGTTATCGCCCGGCATATAGAGGTTTGCGGTGTAGAAGTCGTTGTAGATGGAAACGAACTTGATAACCAGGACGGTAGCTATCGCAGGGCGCAGCATAGGGAGGATAATGCTGAAGTACACCCTGGGATAGCTTGCGCCGTCGAGTATCGCGCTCTCGTCCAGCGAAGTGGAAATGTTGTTCAGGAACTGAATGAAGATGTAGATGGAGATGATATCGGTTCCGATGTACAGTACGCAGGGAGCCGCAAGGGAGTTATAAAGCCCCAGCTTGCTGACTATCTGGAATACCGTTACCTGCATGGAGATGTTCGGCAGCAGCGCCGCAACAAAGAACACAGCCTTTACCGCCCTGGTGAACAGCATATTGAATCTCTGGAGCACGAACGCGGTCATGGTACCGGTGATTATTGTGCCGAAGCAGGAAACCGCCAGGATAATAAGGGTATTCAGAAGTCCCTGCATTACCTTACCATTCACGAACGCTATCTTGAAGTTCTCAAACTGAGGCACCGCAGGAAGCTCGAAAACCCCTGTGGAGATGTACTCCTCGTGCGTTTTGAACGCGCCGATGAGCACAACTATCAGCGGAATTATTACCACAAGGCAGCACAGGGACAGGAACACATATTTCAGTACCTGATAGAATGCGCGCGATGAACGGTACTTTCTGTTTTCCGCACTGACCGTTTTTTTCTTGTTTGTCGTACTGCTCATGCGCTACTTATCCTCCCTGAAGAATGCCTTCTGTATGCCCGTCACTATCAGGATTATCGCCAGCAGGACTATCGCCATTGCCGCCGCAAGTCCTACCTTCTGATATTTGAAGGCGGTCTCTATCGTCTTGATAACGAACGTGCTGGTGCCGTTCTTGCCCTCGGTGATGATATACGGGATCTCGAAAACGGATACCGCGCCCTTTATCGCGAGGATAAGCTGTAGGCCTACTATCGGGCGAATGCTCGGGAATACGATATACCAGAAGCGCTGCCATGCGTTGGCGCCGTCAAGGTCGGCCGCTTCGTAGATATCCGGGGATATCGACTGTATCGCACTGATGTACATGATTATGTCAAAGCCAACGTAACGCCAGATAGAAGCGAACACAAGGCAAAAATTGACGAGATTGGGTTCGCCGAGCCATTTTACAGGGTCAGCGCCGAACAGCATTAGAATACTGTTGAGGGTGCCCTCTGTATTGGTGATACCGTCTCCCTTCTGGAAGAACCGGCGGAATATGAGCGAAACCGCAACGCCGTTCATCATGTAGGGGAAGAACAGAACTCCCTTGAAGAAGCCCGCGAACTTTATCTTGGAGCAGAGCACGGAAGCGATAAGAAGAGCCACCGCCTGCTGTACGAACGAACCTATAAGGTAGTAAATGGAATTTGCAAAGGTCTGGAGATATGCAGAGTCCGTGAATATCCTCACATAGTTGTCGAAGCCGACCCATTCCCAGCTTACGCCGAGCTGATCGCGCTTCTGGAAGCTGTATATTCCCATGTTTATCGCAGGAATAACAGTGAAAAGTACCAGCAGAACTACCGGTATGAGCAGAAACAGCAGCGTTGTGGTGTACTTCTGCCCCGTATAACCCCTCAGCCACTGACCGAGCGAGCGCTTTTTAGCCGATGTGGACGTTGCCGCCATGAATACGTTCCTTTCATAGTTCCAGCCGCCCGCAAGGGACGCTTTCGCGCCCCTCATGGTTAGCTGTGGAGAAATCTATGCAAAATGAGTGTGGTTAGCTTGTTTATCAGCCGTTAGCCTCAAGGTAAGCTGCGAGGTCTGCGTTAGCGTCGCGGGTAGCGTTCCACTTAGCGTTGGTGTCGGAAACGATCTGCTTGAATGCGTCCTCGCCCTGGCCAGCGAATGCAGCCTCAGCCATCTTGATCTTGAAGTTGTCAGCGTCGCCCTGCCATGTACCAACCTCGGAATCGTTGTTGATAGCGTCCCAGACGCCTACGAGACCCTCGGGAGCAGCCTCTGTGATGAACAGCTCGCAGTCAGCGAAGTCGGTCAGGTAGTCAGGAAGCGCGGATCCCTTGAGCGCGCAGATGGAGCCTTCCTTCTGTGCGAAGCCGCTCTCGCCTACGAACCATGTGATGTACTTCTTGCCGAGCTCCTTGATGTCGTCGGAGCGGTTCTTGTTCACGCCCATGCAGTAGTCAGGAGCGGACTCGGCGTACTGCTTGCCGTCCTTGCTGAACGGAGCGGGCATATAGCCGATATCCTCGGGGTGGTCGCCTGCTTCCTGGAACTGGGATACAGCCCATGAACCCATAACCATTGTAGCGATCTTGCCTTCGTTGATAGCAGCCTTGCAGCCTTCCCAGTCGGTGGTCATCGGATCTTCCTCGTGGAGAGTGGGATCAGAGAATACATCGAACATCATCTTGTAAACCTCGTAGTAAGCGTCGCCCTCTACGAACAGGTCGCGCTTGGAGGTGAGGATATCGTTTTCATATGTGCTGCTGCCGGAAGCGGAGTTTACGAGGGAAGCCCACTGTACGAGGGTCCAGCTTGCGTCAGCGTAGTTGGTGTAGTAAGGAATTGCGTTTGTGTTGTCCTTGATGAGCTTCAGGTCGGCGATGAAATCCTCAGGTGTGGTGGGAAGCTCTGTGACGCCAGCCTCGCTCCAGATGCGCTTGTTGTAGCAGATACCGCCTGCAATGGAGCCGAGGTGCGCGATACCGTAAACGGTGTTGTCGTACATCTTCTTGTCTGCCCAGTAATATGTATCCTTGAGCTCGTCAAGGGTGCCGAGCGGCTCGAAGAAGTTTGCAAGATCCTTGATCTTTACTGTATCCGGGATCATGAGGACATCGCCGTAATCGGTGGTGCTCATCATTGTGGAAACGTCGTTTGCGTAGTCTGTGAAGCCCTGATACTCTACCTTGCAGTTGTTAGCTTCCTCGAAAGCCTTTGTCATCTCTGCCAGGGAGCCGTCCTCGATACGGTCGGTACGGTGTGTGAGCACCTTAAGTGTGAGAGCCTCGCCGGAAGCGGCGCTGTTGTCTGCTGCGGGAGTGCTGCTGTTGTCAGCCGCGGAGCTGTCGGAAGCTGTGCTGCTGTTGCCGCTTGCCGTGCTGCTGGTGTTGCTGCTGCTGCACGCTGTCAGGCTGAGTACGGTTCCCGCTGCGAGGATACCTGCCATTGCCTTCTTGAAGTTCATAATGATACCTCCACTAAAATATCTTTAAGTAATTTGCGCAATAAGGACCATTGCCTGATTGATGAGCTTTAAAGTTCCTTATCACTTAATTGCAAGTTCATTTTAGCACAAATTTTAGCTAAAGTCAACAGGCTAAATGCAATTTCGGTAAAAAAATATATCATGCAATAAAACTCTTGTGCACTTTGCACTATTCAAGATAGATTTTACGCTTTTACTTTCTTTAGTTACTTGCTTAACTCCGTTGCTTTTAGGAAATAAATCTGAAATTAATGTGTATTTGATGTGATACCCAGGAAAAAATTCTGTTAAAATTATAACATTCCCGAATTTTTTAACTAAAAAAGGGAGGAAAAAATCCCCCCTGATTTACGATATCCATACCGCATGATCCTCGATGGAGCTCCCGTCCGGGAAAACCGCCCGCACCCTGACCTGATTTTCGCCCCTGTGCAGCCGGACGTCCTTCCACACGAAAACCGTTTCAAGCCGCTCGTCCGGATGAGCTCCCTGCCCGAGCGACTCCCCGTCCAGGAACAGCTCCGCAGAAACCGCGTTAGCGTAAGCCCTGACCTCCGGAACCACCCCGCCGCGCTCCCGGAAGCGCTTGTCGGCAAGGCGGCAGGTCTTTGCGCCGCTCCACACGGAACGGTAGAACCAGTACGCGTCCTTGGGAACCCGGTCGCGGGTGCAAAGCCCCTTGTCGTTGATACCCACCGTGTCGCCCTCTTTCCTGCCCGCCGACGGGAAATCGAACATACACCACACGAACTTCCCCCAGAGGTACTCCCGGCGGCCTATCTGCGCCCAGATACGCTCGTGGAGCTGAGCCTGATAGTTCTCGTAATGCCGCTCGCCGTTGGGGTCTATGTCCGTCAGCCAGTCGATGCTGTCCTTGTGCTGGGATATCGCTCCCCCGCCGCCGTATTCCGAAATGCACAGCGGACGCTTCATGCTCTCCGCGTGAACCCGGTCGAACCACTCGCCGAACTGCGAGACGTCCCCCGCCTCCTTGTACCAGCCGAAATAACGGTTGTAGCCCACCGCGTCCGCCGGAAGCTCCGTGAACTTCCCCCAGAACTGCGCGTCCGCGTAGGCCGCCGCGCGCCCGCCGCCGTGTTCCTTTATAAAGGAGTACATCTCCTCGTAGAGCGAAAAAACGCTGTCGGACATCTGGTAAATTTCGTTGGACATTCCGTACAGGACAACCGAGGGGTGGTTGTAGGTCTGCAAAACAAGCTCCCGGAGCTGGCTCAGCGCGCTTTCGCGGAATTCCGGGGATATCTGCGGTTCAGCGGGTTCGCCCGGGCAGAGCTTCCCGATAATGCCTATCTCAGTCCACACGCACAGCCCCAGCCGGTCGCAGATGGAGTACTCCTCCGCCGCGTGCTGGTAGTGCGCCATTCTCACCGCGTTGCAGCCCATGTCCCGGATTATCGAGTAGTCCCGTTCGCGCTGCTTTCCGGTCATTGCCCAGCCGGAGCCGCTGGAATCCTGGTGGTAGTTCACGCCGTGAAGCTCCGTGTGCGTTCCGTTCAGGAAAAATCCCCTCTCGAAATCAAACCGGAAGTCCCTCACCCCGAACTGCTCCGTAACGCTGTCGACTACCTCCCCGGCGCACAGCAGCGTGACCTTCATGCTGTAAAGGAACGGCTGGCGCACTCCGTCCCAGAGGGTCGGCGAGGGTATCCGCATATCCAGAAGCTCCTCGGTCACACCGCGCGGCAGCTTCAGCTCCCTTTCTGCGGATATCCGCCCGCTCCCGCCGGAAATTTCCGCCAGGAGAGTTACCGGGCGCTCCGCCGGGCCGTCGTTTGCAAGCCGTATCCTCGCCCTGACCGCCCCGTCCGGCGCCGCCGTGATATACACCCCGGAGGCACCGCAGTCCATCAGGTCGATGTGCAGCTTGTCGGCGGAGATCAGCCTTACGGCGCGGTATATCCCGCCCATCTTCGTGAAGTCGCCGCAGTCGCATATCGGCGCGATGTAATCTGAGGCCGCGTTGCTGACGTACACCGTGAAGACGTTCTCCGCGCCCACCGTCACGAATTTCGTTATGTCGAACCGGAACGCGGAATACCCGCCCTCGTGGGAGCCTGCGCGCTTTCCGTTCACAAACAGCGCCGTGCAGGTGTTAGCTCCCGCGAACTCTATGAACACCCGCCTGCCGTAATACTGCTCATGCGAGAGGACTACCCTGCGGACATAGCAGCAGGCTCCCCG
Organism: uncultured Oscillospiraceae bacterium; assembly: GCA_934448295.1. GTDB lineage: Bacteria > Bacillota > Clostridia > Oscillospirales > Ruminococcaceae > CAG-115. The sequence goes on along the minus strand of CAKSEY010000003.1, from coordinate 9,424 downwards.
GAAATATCCCTCGGAATACGCCCGGGAGGTCACCGCCGTGCCTGTGCAGTCCTCCGCGTTCCATGTGTGGGGGATATTCACGCGCTCCCAGCCGTCCAGGTCGTGGAGCTGAACAGAGTGCTTCTTCATCGCCGCCGGGTCAACATCTTTGGCAAAAAGCCAGTCGTTATTTATGTATTCGCATATTCTTTCGCCCATATTCCCTGCCCCCAGATACTATATTTAATATAGTTATACCATAAAAATGGAGTTATGTCAAGATTCCTGCAACGAGGATAAATCATAATCCCTATGCAAAACTGACCGGAGGACTTATGCCCTCCGGTCAAGCCGTCGTTATGCGAACTGCCAGGAATCGAACTCAAAGCCGGAGGGTATCACGAAATAAATGTCGTGAACTCCAGATATCTCAGAGAACGCCTGAGCGTACACCGTCTGCCAGTCGTCCCCGCTGAACTCCACGGAAGCCGCCGCCGCGCCCTCGATATTGTCAAGGTAGACGTCCACCCTGCCGGTGCCCTTTACTCTCGCCGCGAAATACTCCGCGCCCTCGCCGAAATCAGCGCCGCGTACGCACAGCCACGCCCCCGCGCCGCTCTCCGCAGACGTGCAGGAGACCGTGATGTTGCCCGGCTCGTCAGTCGGCGCGTAGGACGTCCCGGCGCACGCCGCAAGCGTTTCCGCCTGGTTCGGCTGGAACGGGTCGAGGTTCTTTATCTGGGAAACTCCCTCCCGGGTAGCCGTTACCTTTTCGATGGTGACCGTATCCTCGTCCACCGCCGCCTCGTTCACGCACAGGCTGCGGAATCCGCCGTAGGTGCCGAGCGACTTCTGCGGGAACAGCGAGTGATAGAACAGGTAATACTTCCCCTGATATTTCTGGAGGTGAGTGTGGTTGTTGCCGTATTCCAGCCCCGCCTCGCCGGGATTCTTGAAGTAGTAGTCCCGGTATACCCAGCTATCCGGGTCAAGCGGGGTCTTGGTGGTCATGTAGGACATACTGCACTGGGGCGGCGGGTAAACTCCCTCCACGTCCCAGCCGGAGGAATGGCTGCTCCAGTCGTTGTTGTAGGTGTAGACGTAGGTGCCGTTGATGTAATTCAGCTCGCTTGCCTCGAAATTGAACTTGGACGGTATCTTGGTTATCTCGCTGTCGATACTCAGCATATCGCTGCCGAGCTTCACTATGCGGGAGCCGCCGTCGCCGCTGCCGAACGCAAGCCAGCCGGTGCCGTCGTCGTCAATGCACACTCCCGGGTCGAAAGGAGAGGTGCAGCCGTTAAGTCCCGGCGTGTTTCCGTCCACAAGGGAGGTCCCCAGCGGGTCAGACCACGGACCCGTGGGGGAGGTGGCGGTGATGACTCCGGTGCCCCAGCCGCTGTTCGAGAAGTACAGGTAGAAGTGCGTCAGCCCGTCCTCCTCCACCCGGGAGGTTATGGACGGAGCCCACGAAGCCAGCGCCCAGGGGCATATCTCGCCGATGTCAATGGTGCCGTGATAGGTATAGTTCACCATATCGTCCGTGGATATCATCACAAGGGATTTTATGTGCTCGTAGGTGTTCTTTCCCTCAGCACCCACAGCCTCGTACTGCTGGTGGTCGTTGGTGCCGTAGATATACAGCCTGCCCTCGTACTCGACTGCGGTGGGGTCGGCGCAGAAGACGTTCGACAGCAGCGGGTTGGATTCCGCGGCGCTCTTGGAATAAGTATCCGGAAGCGCTGTCACGGTGATATCCCCGGAAACGGACGGCACAGCCTCTCCGCCGAGGGAAAACTCCGGCTGCGCGGGGGTCTGGCTTTCGGTGGTATTAGCACTGCACGAGCACAGCAGGGCAGTCATTATAACAGTAAGCAGGGATTTGACGTTATTCATGTTCGCTCCTTTTCAGAATGACTATTGATAACTCTATTATACACCGCCAGAAGCTGCAACTCAATGCACCACAGCGACAACATACAGCACAAAATCGCCATGAATTTGCTAACAAAAGGGCGGCTTATACAGCAAAATGTACGAAATAAACCTGCAAAGCGTTGACATTATCCGCATAATGTGATATGCTTTTAATGCGGAGCGCCTGTTATCTGCGCGCGAACAAAAGAAAAAGGAAACAACAAAATGACAAACACGAAAAAACTCAGGAACTGCCTGCTCCTGCTGCTTACAGCGATAATCTGGGGCATGGCGTTCGTTTCACAGCAGGCGGGAATGGACTTCATGGGGCCGCTGACGTTCACCGGCACGCGCAACATAATAGGAAGCGCGGTGCTCGTTCCCGTAATATTCATCATCCGCGGGAGAGTACCCAAGGCGGAGCGCAAGCCCCTGCCGGTAAAAACCACCATCATCGGCGGAATATGCTGCGGACTTGCCCTGACGGCGGCTTCGCTGTTCCAGCAGTACGGTCTGACCATGACCACCGTCGGCAAGGGCGGCTTCATCACGACGCTGTACATAATCATCACGCCGATACTCGGGCTGCTGCTACACAGGAAAGCTCCGAAAGCGGTGTGGTTCTGCGCGGTTCTAGCAGTCGCCGGAATGTACCTGCTGTGCGTTGGCGAGGAGAGCTTCTCGGTTTCCACCGGAGACCTGCTGGTGCTGGCAAGCTCGGCGATATTTGCGGTGCATATTCTGGTCATCGACCACTTTTCCCCGCTTACGGACGGAGTTATACTGTCGTGCATTCAGTTCTTCGTCTGCGGAGTTATCAGCACGGCGGGCGCGTTCATATTCGAGCAGCCCTCCTGGGAGCAGCTCGTCAGCGGAGCGGTCCCGGTGCTGTACGCGGGCGTGCTTTCCTGCGGCGTAGGCTATACGCTCCAGATAGTCGGGCAGAAGGGCGTTGATCCCACCGCTGCGGCGCTTATCCTTTCACTGGAATCCGTTGTTGCCACGATTTCCGGCTATGTCGCCTACCGCGTAGGGTTCCTCAAGACAGACCAGACCATGACCGCCCGCCAGATAGCCGGCTGCGCCGTGGTATTCACGGCGGTTATCCTGGTGCAGCTCCCCTGGGAACGCATTTCGCAGAAATTCAGGGAAAAACAGAAGCAATGATATTCCCGGAGCGATACAATCAATATACAAAATCGACCCGTGCTCGTTTGTGCGGGTCGATTTTTTTATTCAGCGCTTACCCGGTCGGCTTGGAGCGGTCTGGTTTCGTGCTATTCTGCAAGCGGAGCGGATCGCAGAAGTTGGTTCCCTTTTTCGGCGGTTTTTAGATTTTTTTCAAAAAGTACTTGACAAACCGTTTTTTCTGTGATATAATATAACACGTTGAAACAACTGGGTGTGGCGCAGATTGGTAGCGCGCTACCTTGGGGTGGTAGAGGCCGCAGGTTCAAATCCTGTCACTCAGACCAATGCAAATAGCGTTGTGATGCGGAAAGCGAGTTACTTTAGAGGGTGGCTCGCTTTTTGCTATCTACATAACATCTACATGAGCGTGTAGATGTTCCCTTGATTGCAGATGATGTATATTTTGTAGAGCGCCTTAACCGGCGCTTTCTTCGTTTTCTACGTCAGAATTATCCTTCGCTGAATACGGCGCTATGAATGTCCCCGTCATGTCCTTTGCCATTAAGCGTTTGCGACCGTTCGAGATATGCAGATATATGTTACTGGTGGTTTCAATATCCGCATGACGGAGCCATGATTTTACAGACTCCAGATCCCAGCCCTTATCAAAAAGAATGCTCGCCGTGCTGTGCCGCAGGTCATGGAAACGCATAACTGGAAGATCATGGCGCTTTAAGGCTCGCTGAAAACTTCTGGTAACACAATCCGGTCGGTACAGTCTGCCGTCAGGGTGCGTAAATATGTAATCTGACGGTGTGTAGATAGCGCCATAGAGATCTATGTTTGCTTCCTGCTTTGCTTTTATGCCGAGCAGAAGCGCTTTTACCTCTGGCAGCAGTTCATAGGTCTGGTGACTGCTCTCCGTTTTGGTGGTGTCTTTGTACACTATCGTTTTGTTTTTCACCACAGTGGATTTTATTTCCATAGTGTTGTTGTCAAAATCAACAGCGTCCCACTTTAAGCCGAGCACCTCGCTTTTACGCAAGCCATAATAAAGAGCAACATAAACAAGCGGGTAGATTTCCTCGGTTCGAATATCAGCAAGCATCTGATTAGCTTCGCCTGCCGTCATGTAAACATTCTTGTCTTTTCCGAGGGAAGTTGTTGCCCTTTTGGGGACAGTAACATTTAGTGCTGGATTACCCTGAATGTACTCAAGAACCACTGCTTCGTTGAATATCGCCTTGATAAGTGCAGCATGACTGCGCAGTGAAGCGATACCGAGACTGCCCTCTTTGCCGTCAAGCCTTCCTCCGATGTTCTTGTAATTGTAATATTCAAGGATATGTTTCGGCTTAACCTGTTTGATGGTTAAGCCATGTTCGGAAAAATACGGTATCAAGTGCTTTTCAGCTATGATTTCATATTTCTCCCAAGTCGATTGTTGAATAGTTCCCTTTCGTTGTTTGATCCAAAAGGAAATAAACTCTGTGAAAAGAAGTTCGCTGTCGTCCGATATGGAGTAGTTTTCGCTTGAGATTGCAATCGAATCCGCACCGGTTCTGAACTCTTCGATTTTATCATAGAGCATTCTGTTCGCCTCAAAGAAATTCTTCTTTGTTGCGCAAAGATTGGTGCTTATCCATCTGCGGACCATCTTGTCAGGTGTCAGATTGTCCTTTTCGGGATAAATGACAGTTGCTTTCCCGTAAATTACCATCTGCCACTTTCCATTCTTTTCATGCAGACTACCTGTTATCGATACGCTGTCTGTGTCCATATTTTACCTCCTGTTATCAACAGACAGAATACCTATTTCATTCACATTTCAATTATACCACTTTAATGCATGAAAGTCAAGCGCTTATAGTGTATGTGGCAAAGGTTTTAATTGCCGAATGTAAACAAAAGGGCGTCATGCTGTTATGTGATAATATAGGGACACGATGAATAAAATCGACCCGTGAGTGCGCTCATTTATACTGGTCGATGTTTTATTCAGCATTTCCCTAGGTAATTTGGTTTTCGCTGAGGAAACGGATAAGCTCGGTTTTGAGAACTCTGTACTTTCTTCCGACAAGAAATCCCCTGATCTGATTACTATGAATGAGGTTGTAAACCAAACCTTTACTGACATGAAGGATAGAAGCTATTTCACCAACATCCAATACATCAGAGTATTGCTCTAACATATCACTCCTCCATTTACAGGTAGTCTTATCGACAGAATTAAAATTTTGGACGGCTGTTACAGCCGATATATAAGCAAACGGCTCATGTCTTGCGGCGTGAGCCGTTTGCATTATTGATGTGTATTGTTCAGAGTGATTATCGGGTAGTCCGCACCCGAACATAGGAGTTTCACCTCTAGCCATTCCTGTGGCATAGCCGTCGCCGGAAGTATCATTATCCCATCTTTGCAGCGTTCATCCTTTCGCGCTCGTACCTTATCTTTGCGTATGCGTTTACGCTTCGAATTGATATTGGCAGACTGTTGGAGTTATTGTTATTCTCGCGCAAAAATAGGTGGTCACGGATAATGAATAACCCCTCGGAATCAATACAGGCATATCTTCGCACAATCGGGCGCTGCGGACGATGGTTTTGTTATCGCTCTGCTATTGAATTGTCAATGAACTGGTTGGAAATATATCTCACACTAAAGACTATGATATTATCTCTTGTCATAGATAAATGACATTCTCTTCCGTAAAAGTGTAAGATGTTTCCTGAAATTAATTATAGCACATTATCATGCCACATTGTGTTGACATCTGCAACAAACAGTTTCAATGTGTCACAATTTGTTGCAATTTCTTGTTTTCTATTGAATAAAATCTCCTTTTACTCTATACTGATATGCGGAGATGACAGCTTGTGGGGGACAATACCAGACTTAAAAAGCTACGAATGCAGAGATGTCTTTCCCAGCGAGAGCTTGCGGAAGCAATATCAATCGACCGGTCAATGATAAGTTTATACGAAAATGATCGTCGTGAGATACCAACATCAACTGCAAAATTATTTGCCGATTTTTTTAATGTCTCAGTTGATTATCTTCTTGGAACGGATTCTATCAATTCTGGCGATATTAATACAAAAGAAACGGCAAGAGACAGTATCAATAAGCAGCTTACTCTATTAAATGTTGAGGAGCAGAATCGTCTTATCGGGTACATAGACGGCATTTTAGATTCAAAAAAAGGAAAATGAAACGGCGATGAGCAAAATGAATCTCGAATTTACCCCAATCAGGTTAGCATAACAGATTCATATCAAGAGTGACAAGGGAGGAAGGTAAATGTTCAAGGCAAGAACCGCAGACGGACGCAACAACATATCTGGATTGAGAGTAAAGGAACTTCGCAAGGCGCTCCAAATCTCACAGCGCGAGCTTTCAGACAGATTGCAGGTCGTAGGTCTGGATATCGACAAAAACGCAGTCCAACGTATAGAATCCGGCGAGAGATTTGTGACCGACATAGAAATTATAGCATTAAGCAGGTGCTTTAACGTGACCATCAACAATCTGCTCGGAGTCAAGTGAATACAAAAGGCGCAGCTATGTAAAGCCGCGCCTATCACTATTTTGCAAGGTCCCGTATGATTGCCGAGATGTTGTCGAGCTGTTCGCTGTCAAGCTTTTTGAGGTTCTCGACCACTTCCTGAATCTTTTCCGGATTTCTGTTTTCCGCATCGAAAAACTCGCCGGGCGTGATGTTCAGATATTCGCATATATAGAAAAATCCCGTAATGGACGGCAGTGCCTTGCCATTTTCAATATTATTGATGTAGCTGGCATTCTGTCCGATTGACAGGCTCATGTCCCTTGCCGATACTCCCTTTTCACTGCGGAGCTGCGCCAGACGCAGCGAGAACTCCTTTTCCGTCATTCAATATCACCTCTGTGATATATTTTATCCTACATGATAGCAATAATATTAATTCTTCGAATCAAATTATTGATCAAATATCCCCCTGAGTCTATTGCAGAGAATATGAACGACTTTCACAGTTTTCTGCCCGAGCAAACCTCAAAGTGGTATTTGACGATACCGAGATCTAACTTTGCATAGAATCCCTTTCCGCAATGCACAATAGATGACGTGGCGAGGAAGCTAGGTTACAGCAAGCGCTCGCTCCAGCGGAAGTTGCAGGAGGAAAACACGAACTTCCAGAAGCAGCTCAACCACACTCGGGAGCTGCTGGCGAAAACCTACCTTGCAAACACCGAAATGACCACCGAGGATATTGCATTCCTGCTGGGTTATCAGGAGATAGGTTTGTTCCTGCGGGCGTTTACCGTCTGGACAGGACAGACTATTAGCGAGTACAGAGAAGAAATCAAAACGTAGAAACAGTTGCATTCCAACCGAAAATGTGATATAATCTATTCTGTTCACTATTTAAGAAAGAGGTAAATCCATGTCAGAACAGAATACTAACGCTACTTACACACTATCCCGCGAAACCTATAAGCAGATCAAGAGCTTCAACCGTGAGCAAATGCAGCAGTTTGTCAGTCAGATCTACAAGAACGCCGAAGAATGCTGCACAGAATCAGCAATAGACATCGACGAGCTTCGCGACAGAATCGGCGAAATCAAAGGCATTGGCGAGAACAGGCTGAATGAAATTATGGCGGTCATCAGCGAATACGTCAATTCATAATTATATTCAAATATAAGAGCTAATGCAGGTGCAGTCAATTGAACTGCACCTGTTTTTTATCAACAATATACTTAATAATGATGATAATAACTGTACATTATAATAAGACAATGTTTAGAATTCATGTATCTCAAAATATGAACCTCAGTATTTATCAGAAACAAACCGCTGATCTCAGTGCATAAAAATAACAGCAGACTTATCCAGCCTGCCGTTACTTTACTTAAATTATTTTTTTATTTCTTTGATGTTGGCGGGTTCTTTGGGCTGATAAGGTCCAAAATAAGATGCTTTTTGTGTAATTTATCTAATGGTTTATGAATATTAGGAACGGGAGCAAACATAGCAATAGGCAAAAGATATATTAATGATATAATACCACATATTATAAAGCTGTGACCGCAGTGTTCAATAACTCTGTATAAAATAGTTGTCAAAATAAAAGTAATAACCATTGTTGTATTACACCTGAGATATGTTGTAGCATGATATCCACCTGTGAACGATCTCAAGAACACAAAAATTGCCAAATATATTACACCGGAAAGAATATCTCCAATTAAAATAGAACTAATCATCACTAGGACAATATTAAAAATAGATGAAAGAGTGATTTCTATTCCATATTTATATACAGCTTCTTTATCAGATGGTATATCGGCATATTCGCATATGTATTTTAAAATTTTAGAGGACGCTTTATTTATCATGTTAATTCCCTCCTTTTAATTCAGTACACAAAATCAAACCATTAATGTCAATAGAGTTGTGAAGTTTTGCGGTATGTTGTGATTTTTAACCACAATGTAAAATAAAATGCCATGATTAAATGATTTGATCAGTTAATCGTGGCCGTAAATCTTGACTTAACTCAAGTTGGGTGTTATAATATATAAGTGTGTGATGCTTTATATAGATTTATTATCTTTAGAAATATACTTAAGCATTTTTAACAAGTCATTCCTATGATCCTTATCTAAAAGGAGTACCGTCTCCAAAAACTTACTTACAGTAACATTCTTATCTATAGCTTTTTCTAATAATTTTTTAGATATATTTACACTGCTCCTACCCAATAGATAATCTAAAGACACATCAAAAACATCAGCAATATTTATTAAAACATCTATGCTTGGCATGCAAACGCCTAGTTCATAATGAGAAATAGAATTCTTGGAAAGATGCAAGATATCTGCTAATTGTTGTTGAGAATATCCGTTTTTTTCACGCAGCATTTTAAGAATATCCGGAAAATCCATAACATGCCCACCTATTTTGATTTTATTATTTATGTTATTATACGACATTTTTCATCACGAATGTACGAAAGTATATTTTTGATAACATTATGCAAATAATAGCAGTCATTTTGTGAATTTACAGTTCGCGGCAGTGAAGGTAGAATATACAATGATTAGAGTAGCAATATGTGACGATAATAAACCAACCCTTGATTTTTTAAGTCGGGTGATCGATGATGTGATGAATGAAAATGGAATGATTCATGAAACCGCTGTATATCTTTCCGGATCTGCTTTTTTGACAAATCATAGAAATGCTCCATATGATGTGGTGTTTTTAGATATAGTTATGCCTGAGTTAAATGGATTCGATGTTGCAAAACAGTTAAGAAGCATCTCAAAAAACACATATGGTAACCTCTAAAAACCCACAAAATTTCAGACAAATAGAGGCATTTAGCATAATTGGTCAAATATTGACCAGC
>CAKSEY010000002.1 GCA_934448295.1 uncultured Oscillospiraceae bacterium | reverse complement strand
ACACAGTAGTTAAGCTCACTTGCGTCGACAATACTCGATGGGCAACTGTCCGGGAAGATAGATAGGCGCCGACACCTTATGCAGCTTTAGCTCAGTTGGTAGAGCAACTGACTCTTAATCAGTGGGTCCAGGGTTCGAGTCCCTGAAGCTGTACCACCACTGATAAGGAATAGGCGAATACCTGTTCCTTATCTTTATATGGCTCGTTAGTCAAGCGGTTAAGACGTTGGCCTCTCACGCCGAAAACGGGGGTTCGATTCCCCCACGAGTCACCATTAAATTTCCCACAACCGAATTTCGCGCCAATAGCTCAGTTGGTTAGAGCAACCGGCTCATAACCGGTCGGTCCGGGGTTCGAGTCCCTGTTGGCGCACCACCAATAGGGGTATAGTTCAGTTGGTAGAACGACGGTCTCCAAAACCGTATGTCGAGGGTTCAAGTCCTTCTGCCCCTGCCAGAAAATTACCGCATTCCCATTAGGGACTGCGGTTTTTTGTATATCTGAAAGGAGTTATCATGTTTCTTGAACTATTAAATGATATATTGAAAATTTCACAATAACCCCCGACACCATGACGCATGATTCTAATGTTCCTGAGCTGACAAACGCCCTAAGCTCGGAAAATATGAGGTAAGCATTTACTTTGTTTGTGACTTGGCAAAATAATATGGTCTGGAAAACTAACTAACAGAAAAGTCTGGCAGTTAAGGTTTCAGGAAAGTTATCACAAGGGATCCTGCTTTCTGATCACTCTGTTTTCCTTTATCAAATAATTCAGCCCCGCTTATCTGCGGGGCTGAATATATGCTGTAAAATCATGCACTATGGAAAAGATAAACCCATCCCCAGCGGAGCCACCCGAGATTTTCCGTTTTCGCGAAGAGAAATTGAATTTCCACCACGGAAATTCAAAGGAAAATCGGATATTTAAGCCCCGCCAGCGCGGGCCTTAAATTACGCGTATGTGCTGAACAACGCTCCGATGTTGTAGGTGTAGCTCGGGGTTACGCTGTTCGAGTAGGAGAACAGGTTTCCGGTGCTTCCCTGGAGCCGCTGTATCTGCTGAGCCTTCTGGGTCACCTTTGAAGCGTATCCGCCCCTGCCGAACGTGGACTTGAACTCGTAGTTCTTCACGCCGGAGAGCTTCTCCTTGTCGAACGTGAGCTTGTTGTCGCTGCCGACTGTGATTCCCGCACGCCTGAGTGCGTTGCTGTAAACCTTTGTGGTGTTCACCAGCACAACGCCCTTCTGGAGCACCGACTGATTGTCGGAATTGCCCAGCGCATCCACCATGCTGTTGTAGTCGTCAACGAAGCTCTGTATCTTCTTGGAAGCCGCGTCAGCGTCCACAGTCCCGCCGTAATCCAGCGAGTTTGCGTAGCTCACAAGGCTGTCAGAAGAATTCGCCGCCGCAGAAGCCGCAGATTTTACGGAAACCGTCTTGTCTGCCTTCTCGGTGTCCTTCTCGCTGGGGAATATCGAGTCGTACAGCTTCTTGTACTGCGCCTTGAAGTAGTCGTTCTTGTTCTTGAGAATACTCTCCATAGCGTCGCTGGTGGACGTTCTGGAGCTTGCGTTACTCTTTGCAAACAGATTCGAGGAGCTTACGCCGTACTTCGCAGAAACCTGCGCCATTCTGACCTGAGTCATTGCCATGTTACCAATAGTTGACATAAAAACACCTCCTAAAATTTATTAAAAGGGCTGATACTTCAGCCAACTTTTCTGACTATCGCGATAGGCGTCTGCTGAGAGCACTGGTCAAGGGGATTATCCTTGAACGCCTGTATCGGGAATTCGTCCGGCATATCCTTGCGGGGCTTGCCGAGGACGTTCGCGCCGATGTCGTTCGCATCGATTATCACCACGTCTATGCCTAGGTGCTTCGTGAGTCTCTGTGCGACCTCGTCGGGCTTGTCGGGAGCCATCTTCGCGTAGTGATTGTAGGGCGGCAGCGTGTATTCGCACGGGCCGTCTATGGCTCTTGCCTTCATGCCGCAGATGTTGTAGAACACGCCGTGCTTGCCGAACAGCTTGCCTATCGCCGCGCAGAACGCCGCCCACAGCACTTTGGGTCTGCCGACCTCGCGGATACACAGCTCCATGGTCTCGGGCATTCCAAGACCTATGCCGTAGTTAGTCTTGACAACGAAGTGTGACAGCAGCTTCGCCAGCCTCGATACCTTTATCTCCTCAATAGGGAACGCACGTCCCTGGGATATCGCAACTATCTTCTCCGACATGATTATCGTGTCGCCCGGCTGGATATAGTCCCTAACATACTTGTCGAGGACGTCCTCCAACACGTCGTCCTTTGTGATCACATGGGTCTTTACCGGATATCTGGCGTATCTGCCGTAGTCCGTGTCTATTTCAAGATTCTTGCCCTCGTTGGGCTGAAATGGCATTTCCATTGGTTTTTCCCCTTGTTCCCCGTTATTTTGTTATACTCCGGGTAATCAGCCTACGCCGTATACCTTTCTGTATTCTTTCATCTTCTCGACATATTCCTTGCCGGGAATGACGTCCTTTTCAAGCGCATCAATGATGTCGTTGATGTTCACGATGGAGTATACCTTAACGCCGAACTCGTCGTAAACCTCCTGCACTGCGGACTTGTCAGATGTAAGCCCCTTTTCCATGCGGTCAACGGTGATTATCATGCCCTCTATGCTAACCTTTGCGGCGCCCATCAGCTTCGGCAGAACCTCGCGCAGAGCCTTGCCGGAGGTCATAACGTCCTCAATGATGACAACCTTTTCGCCGTCCTCAAGGGTCTTGCCTACGAACATTCCTCCCTCGCCGTGATCCTTGACCTCCTTGCGGTCAAAGCAGTAGTTCACATCGGTGCCGAACTTGTTGTACAGCGCTGTGCACGCGGATACCGCCAGCGGGATCCCCTTGTATGCCGGGCCGAACAGCGTCTCCGGCTGGAGCCCGTTCTCCTTTATGCACTCAGCGTAGAATTCGCCGAGCTTTGCGAGCTGCGCGCCGGTCTTGTAGTTGCCCGCGTTGATGAAGTAGGGAGCCAGTCTGCCGCTCTTGAGCGTGAACTCGCCGAACTTCAGAACTCCGCTGTCTACCATGAATTTAATAAAGCTCTCTTTGTAGGTCATGTTTCTTGTCCTTCCTGTATTTGATGCCATAGGGCATAGTATCACATTTTTCAATATAATTATAGCACACCTTACTAATAATTTCAAGGGTCTGGGGGGAATTTTTCCCGCCGCCGGCAATATAAGTACGGTGTAGAAAAAATCCGCTGATTTTTGCTGTTTTATTGTGCAAATACAACATAAGCCGGATATCATATCCCCGAAAATCCGCATTGTTCCGTCAGCGCTGTGTAACAATGCCGTCGGATTTATGTGCATTTTGGTAAAAATCAAACCGTTTTTCCCTTGACATTTTCGTGATTTTGTTGTAAAATAAATATGGGCTTTTCTGCAATGGCAGCATTGGCAGAATCGCTTACTTTGTACTAATATCTATTCCACATACATAATGGCGGTACTTAATATATGATTTAAAAAGGAGCCACCTATGCCGTCCGGTTTCTTGGGGGGAGCCGGCGGTCAGTCTGCCATGATTTCAGCGCGGCAGCCGCTGCCGCTAATGATTTACGCAGCATAGAACTGCGAGGATCGCTCATTCCACGGGAATGGCGTCCGATTCTCAGAAAATTGTATATTACTTCCCGCCGCTTTTGAGAGTAGTGTTATTACTATCTAAGAAGGAGGGAAAACGAGATGGAACCAATAATAGCGGTGATTATCGCTGTTGCTGCTTTCATCGTCGGCGCTGCCGCAGCAGGCTTCATCTGCTTCAAAATGGGCGTAAAGCACCGCATCAAAACTGCGGAAGCCCAGTTTGAGTCAGCAGAGAAGGAATCTGCGCGCATCATCGAAGAAGCTAACGCTAAAGCAGAAGACCGCAAGAAAGCGGCTCTTGTTGAAGCCAAGGACGAGATCTACAAAATGCGTTCAGACGCAGAAAAGGAGATCCAGCGCTTAAAGGGAGAGACCGACCGCGAGCTGAAAGAGCGCCGCGGCGAGCTGACCCGCTCTGAGCGCAGGCTTCAGCAGAAAGAGGAAAACCTCGACAAGAAAACCGACAAAATGGAGCGCTTAGAGGAACAGCTCCACCAGAAGCACAAGAAAGCAGACGAGCAGATAGCCGAGGCTGAAAAGCTGAAAGCGAACCAGATGGATATTCTCGAACGCATTTCAGGCTTCACCACCGAACAGGCGAAGGAGCACCTGCTGTCGCTGCTTGACAGCGAGCTCAACCACGAAAAGGCAGTGAAGATCACCGCCTATGAGCAGAAGCTCAAGGACGAGGAAGAGGATATCGCGAGAAAGCATATCTCCCTTGCCATTTCAAGGCTTGCCGCGGACACCGTTTCCGAGATGGCAGTCTCCGTTGTGGCTATTCCTAACGACGAGATGAAGGGCCGCATAATCGGACGCGAGGGCAGGAATATCCGCGCGCTTGAAACGCTCACCGGCGTTGACCTTATCATCGACGACACACCCGAGGCTATCACACTTTCCAGCTTCGACCAGGTTCGCCGCGAGATCGCCCGCATTTCACTTGAAAGACTTATCCAGGACGGTCGTATCCACCCCGCGCGCATTGAGGAGACCGTCGAGAAAGCGCGCAAGGAGGTCGAGCAGCGTATCCGCCAGGAGGGCGAGCGCGCAGTTATGGAGACCAACGTCAACGGTCTTAACCACGAGCTTGTGCGCCTGATAGGCAGACTCAAGTACAGAACGTCCTATCGCCAGAACGTCCTCAGTCACTCTATCGAGGTAGCCCACCTTGCCGGAATAATGGCGAGCGAACTTGGCGTTGACGCAGCGCTTGCAAGGCGCGCAGGACTCCTGCACGATATAGGAAAGGCTCTCGACCACGAGATAGAAGGCTCCCATGTACAGATTGGCGTTGACGTATGCCGCAAGTACAAGGAAAGCCCGGAGGTCATTCACGCTATCGAGGCTCACCACGGCGACGTTGAGTGCCGCACCGTTATCGCAGCGCTGGTTCAGGCTGCCGACGCGATAAGCGCCGCAAGACCCGCCGCAAGAAGCGAGAACTTTGAGAACTACATCAAGCGCCTTGAAAAGCTGGAGGAGATCTGCTGCTCCTACGATGGGGTCGAGAAATCCTACGCGATACAGGCAGGCCGCGAGGTACGCATAATGATCAAGCCCGAGGCCATTTCAGACGATGGCATGAAGGTGCTTGCGCGTGATATCGCAAAGCGCATTGAGGACGAGATGGAATATCCCGGTCAGATAAAGATCAACCTTATCCGCGAGAGCCGCGCAGTTGATTACGCAAAATAAAACACTACTGCGCTCCCTGCTTTCTGTTGGGGGCGCATTATTTTACATTACTACTAACGAGGCAAAGGAGCTTCTGACATGATACTGTTTGACGCGTCAAAATGTGTTTCCTGTAATTCCTGCATACGCGCCTGCCCCACTCCCGAGGCTAACAAGGCGGTGGTCACCGACGACGGAAGGACGTTCTACGACATAGACCCGCAGAAGTGCATACACTGCGGCGCCTGCGTAAAGGAATGTCCCCACGGTGCGCGCACCTTTGAGGACGACACGTCCGATTTCTGGCGGGATATAAAGTCCGGGCAGGATATCGTGCTGCTGGTCGCGCCTTCCATAAAGGTCGCGTTTGACGGCTGCTGGCGCAATGTGCTGGAATACCTCAGAAACAACGGCGTGAAGAACATCTACGACGTATCCTTCGGCGCGGATATCTGCACCTGGGCGCACCTGCGCTATGTACAGAAGAATCCCGGGAAGAAGCTTATCTCCCAGCCGTGCCCCGCGATAGTCAACTACATACTGAAATACACCCCGGAGAATATCCCGAATCTGTCGCCGGTGCAGTCGCCGATACTTTGCGCGGCGGTGTATATCCGGAAATACCTCGGCGTGAATACGAAGCTTGCCGCGCTCACCCCATGCATTGCAAAGCGCGACGAGTTCCAGATGACCGGCATAGTGGACTACAACGTTACATTCGAGCACCTTGGCGAACTTTTGGAGGAAAAGGGATTCCGCCTTGCCGACCAGAAAGGGAAGCGCTCCGCGTTTGAATTCAATGGGCCGCAGGGCATAATGGGCGCGATATATCCCCGCCCGGGCGGACTGAAAGCCTGTCTGGAGCTGGAGGCTCCGGCACTGAGCGTTATCACCTCGGAGGGCACGGATCACATCTACAAGGAGCTTTCGCAGTACTCCTCGGTGGGAGGCCGCGACCTCCCGGACGTGTTCGACGTGCTTTCCTGCGGGCGTGGCTGCGGAAGCGGCCCGGCGATAGGCACTCCGCTTTCCGTGTACAGAATGAGCGGTATCCTCAACGGTATCGAGAAATACAACCGCAACAACCGCGTGAAATTCGACAGAAAGGGCAGAGACAAACAGTTTCTCGCGTTCGATAAGCAGCTAAAGCTGGAGGATTTCCTGCGCAGCTACGAGAAGCACCCGGTGGAGCTCCCCGACTATACGGAGGAGCAGATAGACGAGGTGCTGCACAGCCTTGGAAAATCCACCTATACAGAGATGAACTACAACTGCCATGCCTGCGGCTTCGCTTCCTGCCGGGAGCTTGCAAGGGCTATCCTGGACGGTACCAGCACGAAGAATTCCTGCGGGCAGTACACTCTGCACGAAGCTGACCGCCGCCGCGCCCAGATAGAGCAGACCAACGCCAGCATAAGCGAGATAACCGCTCAGCTTTCGGACGTGGTTTCCAGCCTGACGGACAGCATTTCCAGCGTTACCGAGGCTACCGGGGGGATCACCGAGCTGAACAGCCAGAACCACGAGCAGGCGGCGCGGCTCTCCGGCGTGGTGACGGAGCTGCGGCAGCTCACGGAGAACATCAACAGCTCTATGGGCGCGATAAACGAGAGCGTGACCGGATTCTCAAAGATGACCCGCAATATCTCGGATATCGCGCGGCAGATAAACATTCTGGCGATAAACGCCAGCATAGAGGCGGCGCGCGCCGGGGAATACGGAAAGGGCTTCGCCGTTGTCGCGGAGGAGGTACGGAATCTGGCGCAGCATTCCCAGACAGCCGTTACCGAGGCTGAGGCAAGCAATAAGTTGGTGTTCAGCAATATCGACGACGTAAACGGCATAGTTTCCACGATAAACGACAAGATGACCGATATTCTTGCCATGATGAAGCAGATGAACGGCAACATTTCCGATACTCTCGCCAAGGGCAGCGATATCAGCAGCGCAATGACCGGCGTATCCGGCATAACCTCCACCGTTGACAGCCTTGTCAGCCGCGCCGAGGAAGTGCTCAGCACCGCCGACTGACAGGAGGAGCCATGCCAAGACTCACCGACCTGCGGGTGATAAAGACCCGCCAGACGATACGCAGCGCGCTGATCTCCCTCATGTCGGAAAAGGAGCTTTCCGACATCACCATATCGGAGCTTTCGGAGCGGGCGCAGATAAACCGCAAAACGTTCTATCGGCACTACGGCGCGATTTCCGATGTTATAACGGAGTTTGAGGACGAGCTGCTGTCGGATTTCGCGGATATTCTTAAAACCAGCAACACGAGCATATTCGATATAGGCTCTGTGCTGCGGGAGATAAGCGCGCTTATCAGCGGCAATCAGGAATATTTCGTTAAGCTGCTTAAGCTCAACCCGGAGCTTTTCAGCAGCGGCAGGGTAAAGGCGATGCTCCGCCGGGCGGTGGAGATAGCCCTGCGGGACGTATGCCGCATATCAGACGAGCAGACCCTGCGCGCTCTGTCGGAATTCACCACCAGCGGGGTGCTGTCGCTTTATTCCGCGTGGTTCGACGCGGGCTGCACGGGAAGCCTGGACGCGATAACCGATATCGCCAACAGAATGACCATGAGCGGGCTGAAAGGCTTCGTTGAGGACGAGAAGCTCCGCGAAATGCTCAAGTAATCACTAACAGAAATGGGGCTGTGGATTTACACGACCCCATTTTTATATCCGTCCGGCGGAGCCGGACGCCAAAATTCCGAATTCCGAATTAATTTTTACTCTGTCCTGAGCGCCTCTACCGGGTCTTTCTTCGCGGCGAATCCAGCCGGAACAAGTCCCGCTATCAGCGTAAGCAGCATGCTTATAACCACCAGGATAACTCCGCCCTGCCACGGGAGAAGCGCAACGTTTGAGATCCCGGTGATGTTCTCAATGATAATGTTTATCGGGATATTCAGCAGCAGCGTAACGCCGATTCCCATAACGCCCGCCGCGAAGCCCACGATAAGCGTTTCCGCGTTGAATACGTTCGAAACGTCCCGCCTGGAGGCTCCCATCGCACGGAGTATGCCTATCTCCTTTGTGCGCTCCAGCACGGAGATGTAGGTTATAATGCCTATCATTATCGAGGAAACTATCAGCGATATCGCCACGAATGCAATCAGAATATAGGATATCGCGTTGATTATGTCGCTGACGGAGGACATCATAAGTCCCACATAGTCGGTGTAGTTGATCACATCGGCCTGCTTATCCTCGGCTATCTTGCCGTCGTTGTACTTCTCTATGAGCTGGGTTATTGTTTCCTTGCTCTCAAAATCCTTTGCGTAGATCTTGATGGAGCTCGGCTCCGCGAGGTCTGCCTTTCCGAGGAGTTTCAGGTTGCCGTCATAGGTGGCGTCAGTGGTCTCCGGCTCCTTGGTCATTTCCATTAGCTGGCTGAGCTGGTCGGAGGTCAGCACCTGCATGAACAGCGTGTATATCTTCGCCGGCTCTATCATTCCGTTCATCTTCGCGGAGAGCTGCGCGTTCTGCTCCGGGGTGAGGGAGGCCGCTATCTGCGCGGAAAGCTGCGCCCTCTGCTCGTCTGTCAGCATGGAGGTCACGTCTTCTCCCTGCTGAGCCTGCATAAGCTGTTCCGGAGTGAGAAGCCCCATCATGATAGAGCTCATCTGCTCATCGGATACCATCGCCATCATCTCGGACTGTATCTCAGCGCGCTGCTCGTCCGTAAGCGAAGCCATGATACCCTCGTTGAGCTTCGCCTGCTGCTCCTCGGTGAGCATACCGGAGATCTGCGCCATTGCGTCCTCCTGTGACATGGCGTCCTTTTCCTCCTCGTCCGCCTTGGGGAACTCTATGCCGGTGAATACGTCGACGTCAGGGCTTTCCTCCTGCTGTTTCACTATTTCGCTGTTGTTCACCTTGTCTATCATATACTCGGTCAGTGCGTGGGTGTAGCCTATTCCGCCGGAGCGGGTGGTGGATATCAGGGAATCCGCGTCAGGCTTCAGTATGCCGACTACCTTTAGCTGCGGTGCCTCTGCAACGGCGTTTTTCATGTACTCCTCGTCGCCGCGCATATCCGTCCATGTGCCGTCGTCGTTCTTCTGGTAGAAGTCCGGGGCGGTCATCAGGCTGAACTGCATACCCATCAGCTCGTCATAGCTGAAAGACTGGTCGCCGGTGTCTATGTCGAAGCTCTCGCCCGCCATTACAGCCGCCATCATGCCCTCAAGCTCGGACTGGTCGCGCAGTCCCAGAGTATACAGGGTGACATCGGAAAGCTCGTTTCGGTCGGAGACCAGCAGAACCACCTCGTTCCAGCTTTCAGGAAGCCTGCCCGCCAGTACCTCGTATTCAGATTTAAGCATATCGGTGCTGAGCAGCTCCTCCCATGCGTCGTAGGAGCTCATGGAGCCTCCGCCGCCCATCAGAGAGGAATAGGTGGAGGTCATCTGGCTGACGCTTGCCGCCATTGATTCGCCCATCATCGCGGTCATGACCGTGGAGGGGTTCACCTGGATAAGATTATCGTTCAGGTCGTGCCCGTAGATGTAGAGGTTCGGGTCGTAGCTGTACGCGACTTCGCTGATGTGCTCCTGAATACCATCGGGGTTGCTTTCAAGATACTCCTTGAACTCCTTGAGGTTGTTGGTCTGCACCTCGGAGAGCATGGTCTTGGTCATTTCGGTGGAGATATCGTTGGTGTATATGCGGTCGGGGTCGCGCTCCTCGTCGGCGTTATCCCGGACGTTCATCATAGAGGTCATGAGACTTGTGTAGTCCACTGTCTCATGCTGTATCGACACGGGGAAGGAGGCAAGCGTTGAGCGCTCCACGCTGTTGATGTACTCCTGCACGCCGTTGGACAGCGAGAGAATTAGCGCGATCCCGATGATCCCTATGCTCCCCGCAAAGGAGGTGAGGAACGTCCTGCCCTTTTTCGTCATGAGGTTGTTTCGCGACAGGGAGAGCGCCGTCAGGAAAGACATGGAGGTCTTTTTGCCCTTGGAAACGTTCGTCTGGCGCACCTCGGGAGCGGCTTCCGGCTGAGCGGCGGGGTCGAACGGGTCGCTGTCGCCGACTATCTTTCCGTCAAGCAGCTTGACTATACGGGTGGAGTACTTTTCGGCAAGCTCCGGGTTGTGCGTTACCATGATAACCAGACGGTCGCGGGCTATCTCCTTGATAAGCTCCATTATCTGGATACTGGTTTCGCTGTCCAGGGCGCCTGTGGGTTCGTCCGCCAGGAGTATGTCCGGGTCGTTTACGAGGGCGCGCGCAATGGCAACTCTCTGCATCTGACCGCCGGACATCTGGTTCGGGCGCTTATTGAGCTGATTCCCCAGACCTACCTTTTCGAGGGCTTCCCTGGCGCGCTGTCTGCGCTCCGCCTTGGAAACGCCGGAGAGGGTGAGCGCCAGCTCCACGTTTGAAAGCACGCTCTGGTGCGGTATCAGGTTGTAGCTCTGGAAGATGAAGCCTACCGAGTGGTTGCGGTAGGTGTCCCAGTCGGAGGACTTGTACTTCTTCGTGGACTGCCCGTTGATTATCAGGTCGCCGCTGGTGTACTGGTCAAGGCCGCCGATGATGTTCAGCAGCGTGGTCTTTCCGCAGCCGGACTGCCCCAGAATGGAGACCAGCTCGCTCTCGCGGAACGCTATGGAAACGCCTTTCAGCGCGTGGACTGTCTCGCTGCCGGTCTCATAGTCCTTGACTATATTCCTAATTTCTAGCATATATTCTCCTTTCGGCTCATTATCCGAGCTTTTCAGCCATCGCGTTCGCAAATTTGCTGTAAAGCTCCGCTATCGTGCGCATTTCCTCCTGCGAGAATACGGATAGTATGCTGTTGAGCTTTGCGACGACCCGCCGCATATTTTCCTCCAGTATATCCTGTCCCCTCGCTGTCAGCGTTACCCGGATATTGCGGCGATCCGTTTCGTCAACGCTTCGCTCGATAAGCTCCTTCTGCTGGAGCGCTCGGAGCGTCCTCGACACAGCCGGTACCGATACATTCACCCGGGACGCGATACCCGCGACCGTCGCGGGGCTTCCGTGGCGCTTCGGGTGGTCTGCGGCGCGGCACAGCACCGCAAATTCCGACGGAGTTACATCCGTGAGGATCCCGGCAGGGCTGATGGAGCTTAGTGTCTCCATGCTATGCAGTATTTTTCCGCATACGTCCTGCGGGAACTGGTTCCCGATGAAATCGCTCCGTTCCCATAGCGTTTCAGCAAAATCCTTCATCAAATCACCGCCTTGCTGTTGGTTATTTTGTTGACTGCGGTTATATTTTAACACGGTTAAGGGTTTTCGTCAATACTGCACAGATAAAATCGGCGTACTGCATAAAAATAATTCACCCGGCGTACTCTATTATACACCGAGCCTGAAATATAAATGAAAAGAGTGAAAAGCCTATGAAAAAACGCTGGGTAATATTCTGGCTGGCAGAAGCCGCCGGGCTTGCCGTGTTTATTCTGCCGTGGAAGTACATCCCTGCGGCAGTATATATTATACTCTCCGTGATATGGTGGCTGTATTATCACTCTCTGGAATACACATACAGTAATAATACGATCACAATTAACTCCGGGGTGATATTCCGGCGCAGAAAAAATCTTCCGGAGGGGAATATCCTGTGGAAAATGCGGCTTGGTTCACCGCTGTTCCGGGGAGATTTTATGACGGTTCTTCACACCTCCGGCGGGAGAATAATATTGTTTGGCGGGTTTTCAACATAAGCGTGTTTAAAAGTTGAAAACTATTCAACTCCGCACGCCAAAAGAGTCAGGTTTTCCACATTTTCAACGTAGAATTCAACAACCTGTAAAAACAAACGCTTTTTTTACCGAATTGCGTTATAACAGACACAATTATACTGAAAGTTGCCATAAAATCCGCAACAGAACGTATTCTGCCTCCTGAGAATAACAAGCCGTAATCATAACAAATGGTCGCATAAGTCTGAAATATACATTCAGTAGCACAAGCTGATAAAAATTTAACCTCGTTCACGGATTTTCAACCGGGAACGAGGTTAAAAAGTTAAAAATTAACGTTGCGTATATAGATCTGACAGGGAAGCTCCTCCCCCCACAGCGGGAGAACCTCCAGCGCCCGGAAGCCGAGGCTCTGGTAGAACACGTTCAGCGAATCGAACTCAGGCGACACGCCCTGCTTTACGGTCTTGACCTGGAGATATTCATAGCCCTGCCGCCTTGCGTAGTTCAGCATGGCGGTCATAAGCCCCTTGCCGACCTTGCGGCGCTCGAACTCCCCGCGGATACCCATAACGTATATTTCAGCGGCGCATGGGCTGGTCTCTTTCAGCGCCAGGAATCCGCGCAGGGAGATCCTTTCGTCCTCGTCTATATCTGCCCACAGCGGCGTCATGCGGCACTGCGCGGCGTATTCCTCTATATCGGCGGCATATCCCTTCCACTCCGGCACAGCCGCCAGAAGCTCGCGGCATATTGTTTCTTTTTCATCAGGGTTGATTATCTGTCTGACTGTATTTGCCATTTTTATCACACTCCTGATAAATATTATACCCCATTTTATACATGCTGTCAACTATTCGGGTAAAATTACTAGGTATGCGTGAAGCGTAAAAATCAGCCTTGTGGGCGCTTCCGGTTTAACGGGGCGAATCTTATTCAGCGGCTGTCTGGGTTTCACGCAAAAATGCGAGGTACTTTATCTTTTCCCGGAGCTGTTCAATGGTGAGCGCCTGCTTTTCGCCGTTTATCTCCGCAGAGGAGATTTCGCCGTCCTTTATTTCAATAACGGCGTTGCTGCGGTTGATATAATACTCGTCGTTATTTGTCTGGACCTTTCTCAGCATGAGAATATACTCGCAGTTTTCGTTGTAGTACTTCGTGAATTCATCGCTCCATTCGCTGTCATAGCGCACTGAGAATTCCCCGGATATCTCCCCGCCCGCCAGGGTCTCCAGCGGAGTAAACCGGCAGGTGACGATCCCGTCGTTAAAGCTGACGGATTCGCACTTTGCGCGTACAACGCTGTCGCTGCTGACAATGGACTGTTCCAGCGTTTCGGGGGTGTATTCCTCACCGCCGGCATTTCCGGAGACCTGCTTTGCAATCCATACGTCCACGCCGCAGATACTTGTCAGCCCGGAAGCGCGGCTGTTGGCGAAGTAACCCATAGTCACGGCGCTGCCGTTGTCGAAGAATATCGTCAGCAGATCGTCGCGGCTGCCCGTGGGAACCTCGTCCAGCAGATAATAGCCCATTTCCGCCGTTGCAAGAGCCTCCGGCACGGATACCTGCGCGGAGCTTATCAGAGAATCCTGGAAGTCCAGCTCCATATTTACTGCATTGAGCGCCTTTGGGCAGAAGCGGCTCTTCATATGACCTGAGAATTTACCGAGGCACACCGCAGTGCTGGTATCCTCGAGGGATACATTGCTCGTGCGGATCCTCACGGTGCTTTCTGCGGAGCAGTACACGCGCCCGGAGCCGCCCACAGAGACCTTTGAAGCGGAGCCGGCGGCGAGTGTTCCGTCGCATATCAGGGAGCCGCGTATATCGAGCGTCCCGCCCTTTACAATGAGGGTGCCGCCGTTTTCGATGTAAAGGTCGCCCTCCAGCTTCATGCCGGAATTAAGCGTCAGCCTTACTCCACTGGGGATATACAGGGTTTCGTAGGCGGGAACGTTCAGGGTATTTTTGACGGTCCGGTTTTTCTGGATAACGGCGTAGCGGGTGTCGTATTTCTCATAGGCGTCCACTGTGCTGCCGAGGTTTTCGGTGGTGATGTCTGCGGCTGCTGCGGTTACTGTTATGGCGGAAAGAGCGATCACCGCCGCTAAAGCTGTTGAGATGCGTTTTGTGTTCATATAATAACCTCCTTTATTCCGGTGAGCTTTCAGCCCTCTGATTATAAAACAATCTGACCCGGCAAAAGGTTGCAGCAAAACCGCAGAAAAAACAAATTTCCCCGGTTTTACCCGGGGAAAAATTGTGTTACTGAAAAAAAGATGTTGTCTGTTACCGCAGAATTAGTCAGCGGAATAGGGAATGAGAGCGATCTGTCTTGCTCTCTTGACAGCTGTTGTCAGCTCTCTCTGGTGGTATGCGCAGCAGCCTGTTACGCGGCGGGGCAGAATCTTGGAACGCTCTGTCATGCACTTCTTGAGCTTAGCTACGTCCTTGTAATCAATGAATTCAGAACGATCAACGCAGAACTGGCAAACCTTTTTTCTGGGGCGCTTAACTGCGTGAGCCGGTCTATCAAACTTTTCAGCCATGGTACTGAACCTCCTTTATTATTCAGGTAAAACGGATTTTAGAAAGGGTAGTCGTCGTCAGACGCCGCCGGGCTGAAATCACCTGCGGGTGCGCCTGCCTGCTGAGCAGGCGCGGCGGGTGCAGATGTCTGCGCGGGCGCGCTGGACGAAGCAGAAGCGGCATAATCACTGTATGCGCCGCCCTGCGCTTTTTCGCCGGTGAAGCAAAGTCGGTCTGCGACAATTTCAGTTACTCTGACTTTGTTTCCGTTCTT
This sequence comes from uncultured Oscillospiraceae bacterium, assembly GCA_934448295.1. GTDB lineage: Bacteria > Bacillota > Clostridia > Oscillospirales > Ruminococcaceae > CAG-115. The sequence goes on along the minus strand of CAKSEY010000002.1, from coordinate 241,709 downwards.
ATCGTCATAGGAGCGCGTCTGAAGCTCGCCTTCAACGAGTATCATTCTGCCCTTTCCAAAATAACGGCATACAAAATCAGCCTGCTGGCGCCATGCTACAATGTTGAAGAAGTCTGACTTCTTCTCTTCGCCTTTTTGCTGAAAACGTCTGTCAACAGCAATGCTGAATGTGCATACGTTTGCGCCTGTGGGAGTAGTTCTCATTTCGAGATCATGTGTGATTCTGCCCATGAGAATGACCTTGTTATACATATAGGCACCTCCTGTTGTGTCACAGCCTGTTTACCGGGAATTACTGCTGACCCTGTGCGCGGACAACGATGGAACGAAGAACGCCGTCAGTGATGTTGATGATACGCTCAAGCTCCATGGGGAAATCGGGCTTGGACTCGAAGTTGTAGAGTACATAGTAGCCCTCGCCCTCGTAGTTGATCTCGTAAGCGAGCTTTCTCTTGCCCCACTCATCAGTGTTGGTGAGTGTGCCGTTTGCCTGAATGAGGTCAGCGAACTTTGCTGTAAGCGCCTTGATCTCGTCCTCGGTCTTCTTCAGAGAGAAAACGATGATTGCCTCATACTTCTCAGATAACTTTGCCATTTATATAGCACCTCCTTATGGATATATATCCCGTGCGGAACTGCACGAGAAAGGGGTTAAAGGCTTTGTGAGCCTTAACATTCTCCATTATACCAGAAACTTTTCCCTTTGTCAATAGCTATTGCGGCATTTTTTCGCTTTTTCTCGCGTAAGGCCGGAACGGCGCCGTTTCAGATACAGTTTGACGATTTGTATTATAATAGTATCTTGCTCTTAATTATCCTGTGGGTTATTTTTCACCCGGATTTCACATACAGTCGTCATATGTGTGAATATTTTTCAATATTTTACCGCAATTTAGGCAAAATGCACATAATGTTGTCGCCAAATTCTACACGTCAAAATTGCACAAATGGCGCGAAAATGCCAAAAACCGCCCCTTGAATGCTTGAAATAAGCAAAAAAATATGGTATAATTTATAATGCTATAGTGGAACATTGGGTTATTATGCCCTGACCACGATATTATTTGCAGCCTGACGGCAGGCTGCAGGGGGATTGGAGGTTATCCGGTGAAAAAATTCTCTTATCAGGCCACCGATATAAACGGCAAAACTGTCCGCGGACAGGAGATGGCAGAGGATTATCAGGAGCTTCAGCAAAAGCTGAAGGAACGGAACCTGTACGTTACCCGCTACCGCGACCTCGGTGCGAACGACGCGGTGGACGTCAAGTACAAGTTCAAGACGAAAGAGGTATCATTCATCAGCCGACAGCTGGCGTCTATGACCTCGGCAGGCCTGTCGCTAGTAAGGGCGCTGTACATTCTTCAGGAGCAGCAGGAGAACAAAAAGGCAAAGCGCGTTCTGCTGGATATCTACGAGGAGGTACAGAAAGGTAAATCCTTCTCAGAGGTGCTTGAAACAAAGCCCGGCGTATTCCCCGACCTGTTCGTCAGCATGGTGGCGGCGGGCGAATCCTCCGGTACCCTCGACCAGATACTTGTAAGAGTATCCGACCACTTCGCAAACGCAAACAAAACGAACAACAAGGTAAAGAGCGCGATGGTTTATCCTATCATACTGCTCGTGCTCGCCCTGGCGGTAGTTATCCTGATGTTCACGATGATACTGCCTACGTTCACCTCCATGATGGATCCGGAGGACATGACACCGCTTTCCAAGGGTATGATCGCGTTCTCAGATTCGCTTATCAATTACTGGTACATATATCTGATAGCCATAGGCGTTATCGTTTTCCTCGTATTCGTCGGCAAGAGAACTCCCGCCATAAAGCTGAAGTGGGACGAACTGATACTGAGGATACCCAAGGTCGGAAAGCTTATTTCCACTATCTACACGGGACGTTTCGCGAGAAATATGTCAAACCTGTATGCGGCCGGCCTCCAGATGGTGGACTGCATAGAAAAGTCGGTTTCCGTGCTCGGAAACGCTTATGTCACCAAGCGCTTTGAGGAAGTTGTTGACAACATCAAGCTCGGTGAAAGTATGTCCAAGGCGGTCGAAAAGACCGAGATATTCGAGGGTATGTTCACCTCGATCATCTATGTCGGCGAGGAATCCGGTACGCTGGATACCATTCTTGCCAAGGCGGCGGATTACTACGAGGAAGAGGGCGACACCGCCATCACAAAGCTCGTTGGTATGCTGGAGCCTGTCATGATCATTATCATGGGCGTTGCGATAGGTCTGGTACTGGCGGCTATCTTCCCGATGCTCTACGGCGGCATGACAAGCGCTACATGATGAATTTACTTTAACTTTATGAGGTGAAAATATGCTTTCTATTGATATTACTGACAGACAAATCAAGCTGGTCAGAGGCGTTCACGGCGGCAACAAGATAAGGGTGCAGGACGCTGATATGCGCGAGCTGACCATCGGCATGGTCTCCAACGGCTACATCACCGACGTACCGATGGTTGCGGCTGAGCTTAACGATATCATCAAGTCCAAGGGGATCACGGAGAAGGACGCGATAGTTTCCATCACGTCCAGCTCCATCGTTTACAAGGAAATGCTCATACCCAAGCCCAAGAGCATCAAGAACACCGCCGCTATCGAGGCGATGATACAGAGCAACATGGGCGTAGGCAACGAGTTCAACATCTCCTTCACCATCGCCGGCGAGGCTGAGGACGAGGAGAAGAACAAGCAGCTCAAGATAATCGCGACTGCCTGCCCGCAGCGCCTTGTTGACGGCTATGTCAGACTGTTCTCGCATATCGGCCTTTCGCTTAAGGCGGTCAATATCTCCAACAACTCCGTAACGCGCCTTATCGTGAACACCCCGAAAATGTCCGAGAGAATGCCGCTTCTGCTTATCCAGATCGACCAGGGCTTCCTTAACATGAACCTGTACGAGGATAACCAGATCGTATTCTCGCGTTACTTCAACATCGACCCGTCGGATTACGACAACGCTCCCGACTATGTTATCCGTGCGCTCTCTGACAACCTGTTCAGAATGATACAGTTCATCAAGAGCCGCAAGGGCGCAAAGCCGCTTAAGGAGATAATGTTCTACGGCGATACCGGAAACTTCATCGAACTTTCCAACGCTATCTCGGCATATAATGTACCGGTGCACGTTCTTGCAACTCCGTCCACGGTCGTTACCATGACGGAAATCGACTTCACCAAGTACGCAAACGCTATCGGCGCTATCTACCGCAGAAACAAGGATCTCGAGCACATCAACCTGCTGGAAGCTTCCTCCGCTAAGGAATCCAAGGGCATGAACGGCTACCTCATGCTGCTGGGCGGCTGCTGCGCGGGCGTAGTGGTGCTTGTCGGCGCTATCACACTTGGACTGAGCGCGTTCAACGGCGCTATCCAGGGTCAGATAAACGAGGTTCAGAACCAGATAAACAATCCTACTCTCCAGAGAGATCTTGAGATCGTTTCCAACCGTGAGAGTATGCTGACCGGCTTCCAGAGCTATAACAGCTCCGTTGGATATACGTCAACGCTGTTCAACTATATGCCCAAGGCGCAGACCTATATCATCGACAAGCTCAAGGAGCCGCTTGACAGCATAAACAGCGACGACGTCGAGCTCGACCTGCTGTCTGTCGATATCAGCGATTACAGCGTCAGCGCAACGTTTATGGGACGCAGCAACGGCGATCCGTCTTCCGTGCCTTCGCTGTATGCTGAAAAGCTTATAAACGAGGTCAAGACGACCTACGGCGACGCTTACTTCCAGAATGTGTCCTACTCCGGATTTGAGAAGAGCAACAGCTCTCTTGAAAATACATACCTGGTTCTTTCCAGCGGGGAGAATAAGTACGATACCGTATTCACATTCTCATTATCAATGAATATCAGAGCAGGCTCCGATGAGCTGCACGCAACATCCATCGACCTCAGCCTTCAGCCCGAGGTCCAGGAAGAGGAGGTCGCTGAATAATGAAACTCAGTAAGCAGGAAAGAATCGCGGTATTAGTTATCGCACTGATTATTTTACTTGGTCTTGGCATATTCTTCTTTATCGTTCCGAAGTTCCAGGCTATCGGAGAATCCAGCGCTTCGCTCGTTGTAAAACAGCAGGAGCTCCAGACAGCGACAGACAGGGCTGCAACCAAGGAGCAGCTCGGCAACGATATCATCAACGCATATAACGAAGGACGCAACGTTGCGGATATGTTCTTCGAGGACATGACCCCCTATGAGGCGGACGCTGCGGTAAGAGAGTTCCTTGACTACTGCAAGAATGTCGAGGTAAAGGACGACCAGGGCAACGTTATCAAGAAGAAGCTCAATGTTTTCGTTGATTCGCTGACAGTCAGCGAGCCGTCCGTTTCCACGCTGGGCGTAAGCTTCTTCTCTGAGCCTACGGTTGAATACGAACTCAAGACCTACGCTTCCCAGGGTCGTGAAACTCCCCAGGAGGTGCTTGACGCACAGCAGAGGGAGCAGATCCTCCAGACCCAGCTTGCAGCTTCTCAGACTGTCGGCGCTATCAGCGCGCAGTTCACCGTAAGCGCCCTTGACGAGGATGAGCTGATGGCTTTCATTGACGCTATCAACGAGTACCAGAAGGACGAGAACGGCGTGACCGTAAGAAAGGCTCTCAAGCTGAACACAGGCATCACCAGAACTTACACTGACGTCGAGACCAAGTATGCCGATTACATCGAGGAGATCAGCAAGAATGTAAACAGCGCTGCTGCAAAGCAGTTCGAGAAGGAAACCGGCCATAAGCTGAATGTTGACAACGCGGCTGACGCCAATAACGATAACAACGCGAACAACGACAACAACGCCGAGGAAGGCAACAATAACGCAAACAACAATAAGGACAACACCGAGGACGTAGACGCATATGTATACACCTTCGACGCTGATATCACATTCTACAGCATCGAGCGTATGCAGGATCCTTCCGATCAGCTCGCGGCAGAGAACCTTGAGTGATAACGCCGCCGGAAAGCATGGCGCTCCGGCTGGCAGAACATTATAATGTACACATATCTCTCCGCCGCACAGCATGGGAATGTCTGCGGCGCGGGAGCGGAACAACGCGTGATATCGCGGCGTATGACAGGAGGTCGTCGCTGCCCTGCATTGGAGGTAATCAAAAATGAAACACGCATTGAGAAAATATATTACACCGTGCGGCAGCGCGCTCTTCATGGTTGTAAGCACCATGGCTGCGCTGATCGTTCTGGTCACGGCGATGTATATGTCTGTGCTTTCGTCAAGACAGGTGCAGTATGCGACCTTTGACCAGGAGCAGGCATATGTGGCGTCCTCTACCATCGCAGACGGTCTGCGTGCCTATCTGGCAAAGGAAGGCAAGAATGGCGCGACCGTTAAAAAGCTTACAAAAATGGAGGTCGGCGACGTCTACTCTACGGATGGCAACGGATTTGCTTCTTTCGACGCGGGCACGACCCCTGACACAGTCCTCGGAGCTTACGACGCGACCATCACAAGACTTGGCGATGAAACGATCGGCACCGCTGATTATTTTGTCTTTGATATCGCGGTAACGGTTTCTGAAAATAGCGCTGTTGAAACAACGCACACACTTGTAACATATCCCAAAAAGACCGATGGAACTCCGCCTGTTATCAAGGACTTCTTCGCTGCAACAGGTTACACTCCTAACGATGTAACGCCGGGCGGCGGTACGTTTACTGAATCCATGCGCTTTGACGCAGAGTATACCATGTTCACAAAGCCGAAGGGATTCGACAGCCAGGCGCTTTCTATCGACACGGATATGGTTTGCGCAGGCTCCGTTGTGTTTGACCACAAGACAGCGAACCCGATTCAGGCGTCAGATACGCTGGAATGGTATGTGGGCAACAACTTCTATATCAGATCCCAGCCCAACAAGTTCGACCTTGGCGGCAAGAATGGTCAGATGGCTAAGGCGGAGGACGAACAGCACGGCAAGATCGTTATCGGCGGCGACTTCGAAATGGCACAGGCTGGCTATTTCCAGATAGGCGCGCCTGACAAGTACACCGATGTGTATGTGCTCGGAGACTGCTATATCGGCTCTCTTACGCTCTATGGAAATCTCTATGTTGCAGGAGATGTTACCTTTATCAACAGCAACTGGAACTCCATTGGCAAGAATGGTCTGGGCAAATTCTTCATTGATGGTAATGTCTATGCAAGAGACGGCGTAACAGTACACATCAATGGTCAAAACGAGACCCAGGATTCTCTTGAAGAGGCAAAGCAGTTCGGCAGATGGGCTGATATCCAGGATGATGAGTATTTCCTTACCAGCACTGAGGTCGCTGAAAAGCTCAATCATTCCATTGGCACAAATACATTCTATAACTGGACGATAGATGACGATGAATTCGTCCAGGACGCAAAGGGCAATCCCAAGAAGATCGATATCAACTTCCAGATGAGCGGAGAATCTCCTAAATTCGTTTACGAAATAAATGAGAATGTTGTTATCGGCAGCATAAAGTCCACCGGTAACTACGTTGACGCTGCAACAATAGTTATTGACACTGGCGACGAGGGAGACGTCCGCATACTGAGAGTCAGCGCGAACTGCGCGGACGGCGAATCATTCTCCTGGTGTCCGGAAACAGTTCTTGACGGCAGAAAGATGAATGTCCTTACCAAAGGCAAGGGCACCCTGGTAATCGACGTGCCGGAGGGAGTCCGCTATCAGGCGACTGACCAGGAGTTCTTCGGGCACATGGGCTGGTTCTTCCTGTCCGGCGGTAAGCTTGCAACGAACAGCGGCTCGGAATACTTCGACAGAAGGTCGTTTGAGCTTAACAATCCGGATACGGCATTTATCAAGCCGAATAACCTTATCCACACCACCTGCTCCAACTGTGAGTATACAACAGGAACAGACGACTCCGGCGAATATTACCAGTGCACCAAGCACCCGGATCATTACACCAAGCATTACGACCTGCTTGAAGCTCCGACGTCATGCATCTGCGCGGGCCATCTCGATACCGACAAGGTAACAAGTTATGTGAACAGCAAGGGGATCAGCCTTGACTACCACGGCGAGGAACAGATGCCCAATGTTAACATCTATGTAATATCCAGTAAGGAAAGCGCGGATATCCAGTTCGGCGGCGACAATGTGCAGAACAATATCTATTATGGATATGTCTATGCTCCGTACATGACCTATGTCGATAAGGGCAATGGCGGCGGTGTAAAGATCGTTGGAGGTCTTATCGTATCCGACTATGTTATCACCGGTTATTACAGATATGTTCACTGCCTGCCTACGCTGCCGATAAGCGATGTTATGCAGAAGTGCGGCGTACAGTTCACGGATGATTGGATGCTCGATTACGGCGGAAGCCGTGCATGGCGAGTATTCGGAATGTGATGCAGTAAGGAGGAAAACGCGTGAAGAAACTTATTAATAAGCGCGGCTTTACCATAATCGAGGTGCTCGTCGCATTCGTTATCTTCGCCATCATGGCGGCTATGGTTTCTGTTATCATCGCGGGAACCAATCAGGCAAAGCGCGAAAATATAGAGCTTGAAGAAGAAATGATGAAGCAGCAGGAAAAGTACTACCTCAATACCCAGGAGATGAAGTATGATTCCGCTAAGAAAGCCGGCGACCTGAGCTTCAGCTTCAACGGCAAGGATTCTTCCACAATGAACGTTAATGTGGGTTATAATGTTGCAGACCCCAACGATTCTACTGACGACAACCAGATAGCGCTTGAGTATTTCGTTGCGGACGGCGTATATCAGGATTCCAACAAGCCCAACAAGGAAAATTCGACCCCGGGCAGCGTTACCAGCAAGCTGGATACCCGCGTTTATGGTTCCAACGGCATAGACAGGGTGACCCTGAAGCTCACAAAGGACGAGGGTTACACCGGTACTGGTTACAGGTATTTCATCAAGTCTATGGCTACCTATTCCGGGCTTGATCAGGTAAAGTGGTTTGCGCAGTACCGTATAATATTCCCGAGCAAGATACTTGATTACGGCTACACAGACCAGAAGGATAACCCGTTAAGGGTTTACTCTAGGTTTGAATACACCGGCTATCAGTTCGAGGTTTATGCGCCGTATTCCAGGACGCTGAGAATTTCCACGCGCCAGGATACGACGGACAGCACTCCTATTGCGATCAGTGCAAAGTATGTTTACTATTACGTTGTTCTTGAGAATTCGCTGGAGTCTGTCGACGCTGACCTGGACGGCAACAAGCTGTTCGGTTACAGCAATTCAGAGCAGACCCCGACCAAGACTGCAAACGGCTGCTTTGAGTTCACACCTTACGTTGAAACTGTGATAGACGAGGACACCAAGGCAGAAACCGAGGTAAAGCACATAAACATTTTCGGCGCATTCCCCAAGGAGGAAGAGCCGGAAACAAACGAGGCAACCAACGACGCCACGGCTGAAGCAACGCCGTAAGGAGGGAACTGTATGAAATCAATAATACGGATCCTGAAAAAAAGGCGCTCCGGGGGCTTCACTCTGGTGGAGATGGTGGTTTCGGTGGCGCTTCTGGCTATTCTGCTGGGCGGAATGATGGTCATTATTTCCCCGATAATCAGGAGCTACAACGATAATGCCAAGGATTACACCGCCGAGAACACCGCAAACTGCGTGGAAGAATACCTTTCGCGCACGCTGCGTTCCGCTCAGAGCGTGTCTATCTTCACAAACACAAATGCAGCGTTGCTCTCAAGCAACGCGGAGTATTCCGCCGAGATCAAAAGAATGAGCGACCTTGTGGTCAGCAACAATAACAAGAACAACAACAACGGTTCGATTGGAGGTCCCAGGACGCAGCTTTATACGCTGCGCTGCATGAGCCTTAAGTTCAGGGACGGAAAGTATGCCCTTTATGACGAGTACGTCAGCACGGACCTTGACGGTGCGATCGATACCACAAAGGAAACCAAGGTTTTCAGCGACTGCCTTTACAAAGACCTTTACCTGCTCTGCGATTTTGCAAAGCCGAAGAACGGCGATTATGGCAATGTGACGGGTGCGAAGGAGTTCCGCGATGACGCTCTTGATATCACCATCAGCGTTTACCGCGACAGCGCTTACAGCGGCCTGGTGTACTACGGAACGGGTATCACGGAGATGAGAGCTATCAAAGGTAAGATACTTGCCGGAAACCAAACCTCCAATTACAAGCTCAGCATCTACCCGGAAACGCCGCTTAAATTTGCAGATACTACGGACGGCTCTAGGGATATATTCATCTACTACATTTCCAGAGGCTACGGTGTCTGACCAATAAAACAAATTCCGCACCGCCATATGTGCGGTGCGGAATATTTATGATTTTTTCGTCCGATCAGTGGAACATAAGGTTCATATACCAGTCCACGATCTGGCTGCCGAACAGGAACGAAGCCGCAATGCCCATCGCAAGGAACGGCCCGAACACCATTCGGCGGGAGTACTTGACCTTTACGATCCGATCCTCCTTTATGGTGATGCGGAAGGAGCCCTCGCGTTCGGTGGTTATCTGTTCGCGGATAATGCGGCTGAGCGCGGATTTGTCGGGGATCCCTTTCCAGGCGTTCTCGTCAAGGAATTCCCACTCGATGTCAGGCTGACCTCCGGTTATGCCGCCGACAATAATGTCGCTGGCGCCCTCCTTGACGTAGCCTACGTCCCGGTCGAGCTGTTCCTGATACCAGTCGGCGGCTATCTGGCGTATCTTTTCGGTGAGTTCAAGCTCCGCCTTGTGGTCGCGTATCTTCTTTGTGATACCATATACCGCGCCGAGGACGATGCCGATGAACAGCGCCGGAAATACCCGCTTTCCAAGCAGCAGCGAGGCACCCAGCATGAGCTGGAGATCTCCGCCGCCCATTCCGCCGACGAGCACCAGTATGATGAACATTACGGCGACAACTCCGAAGCAGATAAGGCGCTCATACCACGGTGCGGTCATGGCGCTCCCCCAGGGAATGAAGAACGAAGCAATGCCAAGCACGCCCACGGTAATGCTGCACCAGTAGGGTATCTCGAAATGGTCGATATCTATACCGCTCAGCACTATCAGCACGGCGAAAAGGATACAAGCCACGGCGAACTCCCACGAGAAGCCGTATACAAGATACGCCCCGAGATAGGATACGGCGCACAGCGCTTCCATTATCATATAGCGGGGAGATATCCTGGCGCCGCAGAAGCGGCATTTTCCGCGGAGTATCAGCCAGCTGAAAATCGGGAACATATCGTACCATTTCAGCCGGTTTCCGCAGGTGAAGCAGTGGGAAGGCTCGGTGATTATCGACTGCTTGAGCGGAGTGCGGTAGATGACCACATTCAGAAAGCTGCCGATAACGGAGCCAAAGATGAATACAAACACACATATCACGATGTATGTAGCGGTAACTGTCATTTTGCATGACCCCCTTCAAAGATTACTGGTTTTATTTTAGCATAAAACAGTGGATTTTGCAAGGAGTTTTGAAAATAAACAGCAGCCTGGCATTATCGTGTGAAAAAAAGAAATAACCCCGCGTTGGCGCGGAAAACCGGCAGGGGGAGCCTGTCCAATATCCTGAAAGGAAGAATGTGCGCAATGGCTGGACCAATTAAGAATGTGCCTATCGGTCAGATACTGGTCGAGAACGGATTTATCAACGAGAAGCAGCTCGCAGAAGCTCTCGAGAAGCAGAAGGCAAGCGGCGGAAAGATGCTCGGCGACGTCATGCTGGAAATGGGACTTGTTTCCGAAATGCAGCTTGCACAGGCGCTGTCCATCAGACTGAAGGTTCCGTTTGTAGACCTTTCCTCAGTGCAGATAAACAAGGACGCCGTTCTGAAGATACCCGAGCAGACCGCCCGCGACAAGACGGTTATCGCCTATGAGATCAACAACAACCGTCTGATGGTTGCTTCGAACGACCCGATAAACTTCTACATATTTGAGGAGCTAAAGGTGCAGACCGGCATGGATATCGTGCCGAGGATCGCCACCAAGACCCAGATCGAGGAAATGATCGGCAGATTCTACTCGCAGCAGACCGTTAACAAGGTTATGAACGAGCTGGACGCCGAGGCCGCCGACGCAGCGCAGCTCAGCCAGCAGGATTCACAGTCCGGCGAGCGTATCGACAACGCGCCTATCGTTCGTCTGGTAAACACGATGGTGCAGACCGCGTTCAAGCTCAACGCTTCGGATATCCATATCGAGCCGTTCAAGACAAGGACGCGTATCCGCTTCCGTATAGACGGCGAGCTTGTGGAGCAGGAAGCCATGAAGGTCTCCATCGCGCTGCATAACTCCCTTATCACAAGAATCAAGATACTCGGCGGTATGAACATCGCCGAGAAGAGAATACCGCTGGACGGCCGTTTCGGTATGACCATCGACGGCATAAACCTGGACGTCCGTGTATCGACTATCCCGTGCGTTTACGGCGAGAAGTGCGTTATCCGACTGCTCTCCACCGCGGACGAAAAGACAAGAAAGATCACCGACCTCGGCATGACCGACTATAACTACGAGATGTTCAAGCAGATAATCCGCTGCCCGAACGGAGTTATGCTGGTTACGGGGCCGACCGGTTCAGGTAAGTCCACAACGCTTTACGCGACCCTCGGCGAGCTTTCCAAGCCTAATGTAAACATAGTTACCGTAGAAGACCCTGTCGAGAAAAAAATCGACGGCGTTAACCAGTGCCAGATAAACGCAAAGGCGGGCATGACCTTCGCGGCGGCGCTGCGTTCAATTCTGCGTCAGGACCCGGATATCATAATGGTCGGTGAGATCCGTGACGGTGAGACCGCCGACATCGCTATCCGTGCCGCTATCACGGGACACTTCGTGCTTTCCACACTGCATACGAACGACGCGGCTTCTACCATTGTCCGCCTGGTGGACATGGGCGTTGCGCCGTACATGGTTGCCTCCTCGCTGGTTGGTATCATCGCACAGCGACTTGTAAAGCTGCTCTGCAACGAGTGCAAGGAAACCATCACCCTTACAGACCCCGCCGACCTCAGGCTTGTAAGCCAGGATAAGCCCGTGAAGATATGCCAGGCGCACAAGGGCGGCTGCAAGCACTGCCGCGGCACCGGTTATTCCGGACGTACCGCTATCCATGAGATAATCGTTACCACCAACGACATCAAGGAGCTCATCTCCCGCGGAGCCACCGCCGAGGAGATAGGCGCAAAGGCAACGGAAAACGGCACCCTGCTCCTGCGCGACAACGTAACCAAGATGGTTCTTGCAGGACGCACCACCATGGACGAGCTGGTAAAGGCAACATATACCGTTTAATTTACAGGATTTTACGGCAGAAATGCCGCCGGATTTTATTTAAAGGAGCGTATTAACGTGGAAGGTATGAACACCAACGTAATGGACATCAACAGGATTCTTGACGAGGCGCGCGAGCTGGGCTGCTCGGACTTGCACTTCACCGCCGGTCTGCCGCCGGTCGTAAGACTGCACGGCTCCATCAGGAAGCTGAGCGGTTACCCCGACTGCACCGAGCCCATTATCGTAAACATCATAAATCAGATAACCTCTATCAAGCATAAATCCCAGATATCCAAGGGACTGGACACCGACTTCTCGTATGTGTCCACCGCAGGATTCCGCCACAGAGTAAACGTATACCGCCAGAGAGGATACCACGCCGTTGCTATCCGACTGCTGAGAAACGATATACCGACCCTCGCAGACCTGTCCCTCCCGGCTACGCTGGGCGAATTCGCCATGGCTCCGCGCGGACTGGTGCTGGTTACAGGCCCTACCGGTTCTGGTAAGTCCACGACCCTGGCGGCTATGATAGACCACATAAACCGCTCCAAGAACTGCCACATAATCACAGTCGAGGACCCTATCGAGTACCTGCACACCCACAAGCAGTCCATGGTGAACCAGCGTGAGATAGGACAGGACGTTGACAGCTTCGCAGGCTCCCTCCGTGCGGCTCTCCGTGAGGACCCGGACGTAATCCTCGTAGGTGAGATGCGTGACTTCGAGACCATCAACGCGGCAGTAACCGCCGCAGAAACAGGTCACCTGGTATTCTCGACCCTGCATACCACCGGCGCGGCTGAGACCATCGACCGTATCATAGACGTATATCCCCCGCACTCCCAGGGACAGATTCGCTCCCAGCTTGCAAACTCCGTTGTAGGTATTATTTCCCAGACCCTCGTTCCCACCGCTGACGGCAAGGGGCGCTGCGCGGCTCTGGAGATACTCGCGGCAACGGACGCTATCCGCTCCATGATCCGTGAGGGTAAGATATTCCAGATTCCGACAGCCATCGCAACAGGTAAGAAGAACGGAATGTTCACGCTCGACCAGGATCTTGCAAGGCTAGTAAACATGGGCAAGATAACCAACGAGGTAGCCCTGACGCGCTGCCAGGATCCGAACGAGTACAGAAGATATCTTTCCATTAGATAACGGTATCAGGCGTGCATTGCAGGATCTATGTAAACATTTAGCATAGATTACACAATATCTTCACGCAATTTGCACAAAAGTAACTGACCTAAATAGATTATTATTTACGAATTTGCCGCGCTAATTCAAAATTTTTGAAAAAACACTTGCATTTTTTCAGGCGTTAGGCTATAATATGATTACAGCAAGGGACATAGCCCCTATGCAGTTCTGATATGGATATAGCCCCGCTGGGGTTATACATAAAAAATTTTTTATTTTTCACAGGAGGTCTTTACAATGATAAAGAAGCTTCAGGCTCTCAAGGCCAAGAAGGGCTTTACACTCGTAGAGCTCGTAGTAGTAATCGCTATCATCGGCGTACTTGCTGCTATCCTCGTTCCTACCATGATGGGTGTTGTTCAGGATTCCAGAATCACATCCGCTAACACATCTGCTCAGCAGATCAGAGACAGGACCACAGAGTTCTTCACAAAGATGGACGCTGCTAAGGCTTCTCTGACACTCAGCAGTGCTGCAACAGTTGAGGTTACTGTTACCAATGGCGTATGGTCACTTGGTGGCGGCGCTTCCGCCGGTATTACTGCTAACTCCGGCGCTGACTGGCTTGACAGTGCTTCCAACACAAGCGGTCACTGGCAGAATGGTACCGTAGATGTTTCCACTACAATCAACGGCAAGGACACTCTCCTTCTCCCCTACCTCGCTGACTCCCTTTCCGACCTCAAGAATGCTTACATTCTGATTTACATCAGCCAGGCTGGTAAGGTTGTAGGCGTTGTATCTGTTGATGGTTCTTCTACTGCACCTGCAAACGTAACTCTTCCTACCGCTGTTTCTTTCGCAGCAGGCAGAGATAACTTTGTAAACAACGGTAACAATTCCACAAAGGCTGGCGTTGCAGGCAACGTTGTTGTAGGTACTGCACCTGCCCTCACACTTGGCAACCCGTAATCATCTGAACTGAGTTCTGATAATTGCACAAACAATGTTCCTCGGCGGCGCAAGCCGTCGGGGAATTAGTGCTATTATTCAAGCGTTTATCCGGCAGGTGATATGCGTTTGAATAATAGCATTGCTTACAAATCCGGAAAGGCAGGATATCGTATGATACAATACCTTCACAGACTGAAAGGCAAAAAGGGCTTCACCATGGTGGAGCTTGTGGTGGTTATCGGCATTATCGCGATTCTTATCACCGTAATAGGCGTTGGTTCCCTCAGCGGCACCACGGAAAGGCAGATGGCGGCGAACTCCACTGCGGAAACGTTCTTTTCCGCGTGTCAGCTTACGTTCACGCGGGCACAGCTCACGGAGCGCTCCATCGTCAAGTATGAATCCGACAAGGTTCCGGTGATATACTACAAGGACGGCGTAAACTCGCTGATGGACAGCGAGGGCAGTTCTTCCTCGCCTGCTCCCGCCAATTATCTGTTCCTGGAGATGAGGTACAGCGCCGGCGGAGAAGTAGGTCTGCACCTCAGCACTTACTTCGACGTGCTTATGTCCAAGGCGGATTCCTATGCCGATATGACCCTGCTGGAAAAATATCTTGCCAATGAGCTGAAAAAATACATGGTCGACAGCTACGAGGGCTACTTCTACGCGATGATCGACAGCAACTTCAAGGTCGTGTTCACGCACTTCACCGAGGGCAGGCTCCCCGCCTACACTTCCGGTCAGACAACTGCTGATTTCATTGACAGCATGATGACCTACGAGGGCAAGGTAAAGGGTACGCACGCGATCCTTGGTGTTTGCTCCGATGAATACGCGATGGCGGATTCGACAACGTTTGTGTTCGGGCTCCCCAGCGCGACCGACACCCAGATCAGCAAGTACTGCAAGAATATCGTGGTTTAACTAAAAAGCGCTTCCGCCCCGAAAAAAATCGGGGCGGTTTTTCATTTTTTTCTGCAAAAACGCTAAAGTTTTGGCATGGGACTGCCGATATAATATGTAGGCGACTAGGTGAATTGTGCCTTTTCGCAAGATAAAACAAGCAAAGGAGGCAGGTTTTATGGAAATAAAAAGAATAAACGGGGTACTGTCCGCCTATAAGACAACGAGAAAAAGCGCTGCGCCAAGGGCAGAAGCTGCTTCCACCGTCAGGAACACAGACAGGGTGGAGTTCGGGTTTGATACCGCGCTCCAGGCTGCAAAGAGGGGTATCGCTGCGGCGGCGCAGGCTGACGCAACTCCGCAGGAGCTGAACGAGGCAAAGAGCGCGCTGGACAGCGGGGTAGAGGCAAACGAGCTTGCCTCCTACATCATATTCGGGTGACGGCATGGACGAGAGAACGGCTCAGGCAGTTACAAGGTGCCTTGAAATAGACTGCGATTTCTACCGGGAGCTGTACAAGTTCCTGATGAAAAAGCACACAAAGATACTTGCCGACGACATAGACTGGCTAACGGAGTCCCTCAATAAAGAGCAGGCGTTCGTGATGAAGAGCCAGTCGCTGGAAACAAAGCGGCAGGCGCTCTTCCAGGGGCTCGGGATAGCCGACAGAAAGCTGTCCGAGATGATGGACGAGGTTCCGGAGGGGTACCGGGCGAAGCTCACGCTGCTGTCAAAGCAGCTTGGCGACCTGGTTGACGAGATCCGGGAGATAAACGAGCAGACAAACGAGATAGTCAAGCGGAAGCTTGACAATCAGTCGGATTTCGTTAAGCGCGCGGGGATATTCAATAAGCCCGAAACCTACGACAAGAACGCGTCAAAGGTCACCCGGGGCAGCTCCGCAAAGGCATTCAGAGAGGTTTAGGAGGAAAATATATGCGCCCTACTTTTTTGGGATTTGAAACACAGAAGCGCACGCTCCAGGTAGCGCAGAAGCATCTGGATATCGCGGGCAACAATATTTCTAACATCAACACGGTGGGCTACACAAGGCAGCGCGTTGACGTGTATTCCATGTACGTCAGCGGAAACCAGAGCCTCCGCTGGTCAAGCTCCACAAATAACCTCTCGCTTACAGGTCAGGGCGTCAACGCTTACGGCGTGAGCCAGCTCCGCGACCAGTATATCGACAAGAGATACCGCGAGAACACCGGTATCGAGGCGGAGACCGAAAAGACGACGAATATCCTCGCAGATGTCGAGGACGTGCTCGATAATATCGACACGGACGGACTTCAGTACTACACGGAGCGTTTCTTTAAGGCGCTCCAGGATTACTCGGTCGAGCGCCCGGACGCCGCCGAGGTCGCGACGATCGCCACAAACTCCGCAGTCAACCTTTGCAGACTGCTGAACGATTACAGCACAAAGCTCAACGAGACCGAGCAGACCTACGTCAGCGAGCTGGAAGACACGGTGGGCTACGTCAACAACCTGCTCAGCGAGATGAACAAGCTCAACGACCGCATTGCAAGGGAGCTTATAAACTACCCCGACGAGTACGGCCCTAACGAGCTTTACGACCAGCTCAACAACTACATTGACGAGCTTGCGAATTACGGCGATATCTCCGTTTCGCAGAACTCCAACGGAACCTTCTCCGTCAAGATGGCGGGAGTTCAGGTGGTTGACGGCGAGAGATTCAAGATAAACACGCTGGTTCTCGGTAATTACAAGGAGAATGGTCAGGCGTTCCTGGATTTTGAGAGCGGCGAGGAGGTAAACCTCCACTCCGGTATACTCAGATCCTACATAAATATGCTCAACGGCAACGGCGTGTACGCCACCGGCAGACAGAACGGCTCATATGGCATAGCGTACTTCAAGACCGCGATAGACGAGTTCGCGAGAACGCTTGCGCACACGTTCAACTCCGCAAACGGCGCCGACGAGGATCCCACAAGACAGATGTTCGTGGGTTACCCCGCAGGCGGAAACGACCCGACCCGCGACGAGAACGGCGACGGCGTTATGGACGGCACCTATTCCGAGGTAGTTATCACGGCGGGAAATATCCACGTTTCAACTATCTGGAAAGAGAACCCGACAATGATCGGTATGTCTAAGAAAACCGACGAGACCACAGGCAAGTCCATCTACGGCTATGATGAAGTGACCGGCGAGGACGGAACCGTTAACCTCCAGAACAAGAACGTGCTCTATCTGCTGTCCAAGTTTGAGGACGAGAGGCTGAAATTCGGCAACGAGAACGACTTCCGCGGGGATATGTACCAGTATATCTCATTCCTGAGCGACAGGCTAGCGGAGACCATAAGCTACGAGACAAGCCGCTATGAAACGGCAAAGACGACCGTCAACACCCTGCTTGACGCCCGGGACGAGGTCTCCGGCGTGCAGATGGACGAGGAGGGCATAAATATGCTGAACTACCAGAAGTGGTACAGCGCCTCCTCAAGAATGCTGACGACGATGGATGACGCGCTGGATAAGCTGATAAATGGCACCGGCAGAGTCGGTCTGTAAGGAGGTATACTGAGTGAGGATAACAAATTCAACGCTTCTGCGTAACTACGACAGGAATCTGAAAAGGATATCCACGCAGAAGTACTCCTGCGAGAACAAGATATATTCCGGCAGAAAGTATACAAGAGCCAGCCAGTCCCCGCTGGAGGCTTCAAAGGCGCTCACGGTAAGAAAACAGCTCTCCCATGCGGAGCAGTACAAGGAGAACCTTGACGTAGCCGATAAGTTCTACACCGAGGCGGAGACCTCCCTGCTCCAGATCTCCGATTCGCTGGCGAACGTCCGCGAAACGCTGATATACGCCTGCAACTCCACCAAGGAAAAGACCACAGACCTCAATATCCTGGCGGAGCAGATAGAGACCAAGGCGCGAGAGATGGTGTCGATATTCAACACCGACAGCGCCGAGAGAGCGATTTTCGGCGGCGAGAGCAACAGCGCGGAGCCTTTCACGATAGAGTACGACGAGAGTGGCCACGCTTCGCAGCTCCTGTATCACGGGGTTCCGATAAACGCGTACAACAAGGAGGGCTCGTTCCCGTTCTCCAGCGATGTGTTCATTGATATCGGCATAGGAATAGTGCTCAAGGACGACGGTACGGTGGATCCACAGTCGGCAATGAAGGTTTCCTTCAACGGCGCGGGAGTTACCGGCTGCGGCTATGATATGGACGGCGAGACCACGAAATTCCGTATGGATTCGTTCTTCCCCGGAAATGTGCAGAACTCCGTAAGGCTTGACGCAAACGGACAGACCATCACCGTTAAATTCAAGGGCAACACCCTTGACGCTATCCGCGAGGGGATCAATAACGCATTCAAGAACGCGGGTATCACGGATACAGACAAGATACCGGTTCTGGACAACGATGGAAACCTCACGATGCCCGATGGAAGCACAGTAGAAGTATCGCAGAGACCCTCCATCAACCTTGACCAGCTCAAGGACGGTCAGCTTTACACGGTGGACGTTTACGCCAGCGGTACGAAAAAGACGATCACTTTCACGGGAGCTGCCGACAGAGCTGGCACCGCCGCCAATATACAGGCGCAGCTTAACGAAGCTTTCAAGTACGAGAAGCACACGCCCGCCATTGATCAACACGGCAACATGAAGGTGGAATACGTTGACGGCAACGGCAAGACGGTTTCCGATTCCGTTTACCTTGCAAAGAGCGATTCCGGAACCGCGCCTGATATCCAGAACGGCGCGACATATTCCAACAACTACATTCAGGTAACGATAGACGCTGCCGCTGCGCTCAGGCGCGGCGATATCGAGTACGCAAACGCCTGCATCGACAGGATAGTGACCTCCTCGGAGAACCTGCTGGTGGAGATAGCGGATCTCGGTAATTCAGAGGAATATATACAGTTCAATACGGACAGATTCGACACAAGAATACTGAACCTCAAGGACAGGCAAAAGACCCTTGAAGCAACGGATCTTGAATCTGAGATAACGCTGATGAAAACCTACGAGGCTATTTACAACGCGTGTCTCCAGATGTCCAGCTCGATAGTTCCGAACAGCATATTCAACTACATCAAGTAACGGCAATATACGCCGCCGCGTCGCGGTAAAGGCAGGGAAGCCCGGCGTATCTATATATGGTTATACAAGGGTGATATCTGTTTAGAGTTCGCCTGAAAGCAGACAACTCAGGAGGTGTTGGAAGTGAATGGTAATTTATTGCAGATAACAACGATCCCGATAAATATCGAGATCAAGGTAACAAACGCGAAGTTCCAGTTTCCGGACGCGACAGAAAGACAGCCGAAGGTGAACATCACCACGCAGAACGGCGAGTACGTCATGAAGGCTGACCCGATAAAGGTCAACATCGACACTTATCAGGCGAGAAAGAGCCTTGGCTACGGCCACATGACCGACGGCGACATGATGAAGCAGAAGGCTCAGGAGGGCTGGTCGCTGGCATTCCAGGGGACGGCAAAGGTCGCCTCTGAGGGAAACCAGCTTGCACGCGGAATGTCCCCGTCAGAAATAGCTATCCAGAACGCCCGCGCGGGTGCAACGGTCGAGACCATCATGGATTTTCTGCCCAAGGAGGGCGCCGACATCACATTTGACGGCGGCACGCTCAGCATAGACTACCAGATGGGCGATCAGGAGATCGACTGGGATATCATGAACCATATGAAGATGGAATTTGTCCCGGGAAGCGTTGAGATCATCATGAAGGACAGACCCAGAGTAGAGATAGAGTATGTCGGCGGGCCTATCTATTTCCCGAGAAGCTCCGACCCGAATTACGAGCCTCCAGTGCTTGACGTAAAGGGCTGATACGCGGCCTGAAAGGAATGCCTATGAAGATCATTACAAGAGATTTTGGCGAGCAGGAAGTTGAGGAGAGCAGGATCATCACTTTCCCGCAGGGTATAATCGGCTTTGAGGACGCGAAGAAATACGCGCTGTTAAGCCCTCTCGGCGACGGGGTATTCCCGATGTGGCTTCAGTCCGTGGATTCAAAGGAGCCGTGCTTTGTCGTGTACGACCCGATGGAGATATACTCCGACTACCGCTTCGAGATATCCGACGAGGAGCAGGCGCTTCTCGGGATAGACGAGAACGCCGCTTACAGATGTCTTGCGGTGGCTATCGTCCCGGACGACTACAAAAAGACCACCATAAATCTCAGGTGCCCCATAGTGGTGAATACAAAGTCGCGCGTGGCTGCTCAGGTAGTCCTGACGGAGCACTTCGACTTCAGGGCGCCGGTCTACGAGGAGGTCTGAAATGCTCGTTGTAACAAGGAAAACTGACGAGAGCCTTATGATCTCGGACAACATCGAGATAACCGTGCTGGAAATAGGCAAGGATAAGGTCAAGATAGGCATAAACGCCCCAAAAGAGGTAAAGATCATCAGAAGCGAGCTGAAAGACGCGCGCCAGACGAATGAGCAGGCTGCTCACGTTTCCGGCGCTGCGATAGCTGAGCTCCTGAAACAGCATAAACAGGAGGAAAACTGACATGGCAGTAAATAACATCAGACTTGGCGGTCTGACCTCTGGCTTTGATACTGAGGCTATGGTTTCTCAGCTCCTTTCATCTTACCAGACGAGGATCGACAACCAGAACAAGAAGCTCACGAAATTATCGTGGCAGCAGACAGCTTATCAGGATATCACAAAGAAGATAACCGAGTTCAAGAACACCTACTTCGATATCTTAAAGCGCGATACCTACCTGATGAGCCCGACTTCATTCAACAAGTATACTTCCGCAGTTACCGCGACCAACAATTCGGATATCGCGGGGCTTACGGTCAGCACGAGTTCCAGCTCCGCAGCGGGAAGCTATAAGCTGAAGCTTTCGCAGCTTGCAACGGCGGCAAAGGCAGAGGGAAGCACGCTTGAAATGGGAAATTTCAACCTTGACCTCGATAAGGCTATCGCTACCTCCGGCGGGGAGATAACCACCGCCGAGGACGGCAGCCGGACACAGAAGTTCAGCATGGCGCTGGATATTCAGGTCGGCAGCGTAAAGAAAACCGTTGAATTTGACGTTGACGCTGCGCTTGACGCAGACGGAAACGTTGCAAGCACGGACGACCTCAAAAAGGATATAGTTTCCGCGCTGAACACAAAGCTCCAGGAGAGCTTCGGCTACTCCGGAAGAAAGGACGGCGCTACCGGTGCGACTGACGCAAACGGAAACGAGTGGTACCTTCAGGCGGAGCTTGATTCCAACGGAAACGCACAGTTCAAGGTAGGCGGAAACTCCACCGTTACCATTGCGGAGAACAAGGGCAGCTTCGGACTTAACAAGCCCAAGTCCAAGACCGCTATTTCCATCGGCAGCGTTGTGACCGGCAAGAACACTTTCACAGTTGAGATAGGCGGAAAGACCCACCAGCTCAGCTTTGACGGCGTTTCCACCACATATTACGACAGCCGCAACCTTTCCGGCAATGATGATGTGCTGAAAGAGTTCAACGAGCTGAAGGCGGCTTCCTACCGCAAGGCTAATCACCTGGCTGACAATGCTACCGTAACATCCAACCAGCTTGAGGCATATACATACACAAGCGAGCAGGCGGCAAAGGACAAGAACACCGCCGCCATCACAGCGGCGCTCAAGGGTGTTGACGGCTACACCTTCACGCTGGACGGCTCCTACCTGACGGCGAAGGACAGCAGCGGCAATGACGCGGATTTCGCCATCACGGCGATTGACGGCGGTACCCTGGGACTTTCCAAGGCTTCCGCTTCCAACAAGGCTAATTCCAATGCGAGACTTGCCGACCTCGGCTTCAAGGCTGACAACGATGGTAGCTATACAATGACCATCAACGGCACAAAGATCACCGTTGACAAGGACGCTACGGTTTCCTCGCTCATGGCGGCAGTGAACAAGTCTGACGCAGGCGTAACCATGACGTATTCCTCCCTTACAAACAGCTTCACGATAGAGGCCAACGAAAAGGGCGGAGCAGGAAAGGTCGAGATAGAGGCTAACGATCTCACAAAGGGTCTCGGTCTTGCGGACGACAACGGCACGGTAGGTCTGAAGCAGGGTCAGAATGCGATATTCGAGATAAACGGTCAGGAGATCTACCTGAACGACAACACCTATACTCTTGACGGAACTACCTTCACTTTCAACGACAATATGAAGACAGGCGAGGAATACACCGTCAACGTTACAAAGGACAACAGCACTGTCAAGGAAACTGTAAAGAAGTTTGTCGAGTCCTACAACAAGCTGATCGAGGACGTTTACGACTACATCGGAAAGTCCCCGGCTGAGGATTCCGACGGCAACAGATACGAGCCGCTGACCGACGCCGAGAAGGAGGACATGAGCGAGGACGAGATAACCAAGTGGGAGGAGAATGCAAAGCAGGGCATTCTCTACAACGATTCCACGGTGTCCACCATCATGAGCAAGATGCGCTCCGTGCTGTATGAGAGCGTGACCCTGGATGACGGAAGCAAGTTCGGCATTTACAGCATGGGCATAAAGACCTCCAGCGAATGGAGTGAGCACGGCAAGCTGGAGATAGACGAGGACGCATTCGACAAGGCGTTCGAGAACAACTCCGACGCTATCGTAAAGCTGTTCACCGATACCACCTCCGGCGTGATGACAAAGCTGAACAAGGTCATCGACGGCGCAGTAAAGAGCTCCGGTGCGGCTGAGAACAGAGGCACCCTGGTGCAGAAAGCCGGCAAGGCTGACAGCTCCGTTACCACGGACAGCACCATCTACAAGCAGATGGTAAAGATGCAGGAGCGCCTGAAGGAGCTCCAGAACAGATACGACGATAAGGAAGAGTACTGGTGGAAGGTATTCACCAACATGGAGACCGCAATGAGCGACCTCAACAGCCAGACCAGCTACATCTCCCAGTATCTCGGGGGCGGCACAAGCAGCTACCAGTAATAAATAAGAACCGAGGGTAATTCCATGTCAAATCCCTATGCAGCATATAAAAAGCAGTCAGTTACCACAATGACCCCGGTGGAGGTGGTGATAAAGCTGTACAGCGAGACTGAGCGCCAGCTTGCCATCGGCGTCAGCGCTATAGAAGAAAAGGATATCATGAAAGCGCACACGGCGCTTGTCAAGGCGCAGGAGCTCCTCGGGGCGCTGCGCGGCGCGCTGGATATGGATATCCCGATATCCAAGAATCTCGACCAGCTTTATGATTTCTTCCAGAGGACGGCTGAAAAGGCTAACATGAGGAAGGACGCGGCGACCGCCGAAGAGGTCAAGAAGATCATTCCCATGATCGCAGACCTGCGGGACGCGTTCACCCAGATAAGCCAGATGACCAAGGAAGAGATAGAGGCGCAGGCAAAGGGCAAAAAGTAAGCGTATTTTCTGAAAGTTCAGGGAGGTGTTATTATGGCAGAGCTGAAAGGCTGTGAGGGAGTTATCGAGGTGATGAAGCAGATCATCGAGGTTCTCCAGGAATACGAAAAGCAGACGGACGCCATGAGTAACGCGGATCTGGAAACGCTTCAGGAGGCGCTGCTCGCGCGTAACGAGCTTATCGGCAGGCTGGAGGAGCTTAAAGACCAGCTTGACGAGATAATAGAGCTTGAAATGAACGATGAGCGCATACTGCTGAAAACGCTTGTCCACGGCAGCTATGTCAACGCCCCGCTGGACGACGATCACAAGAAGGTGCAGCTTTTGCAGCGGAACATTACCGTTATCAAGCAGCGCATAGTCGATAAGGATAAGGTCATATCCGGGCAGTTCAAGAGCCAGCACGTTGATTCCCGCAAGGAGCTTGAGCAGCTAAAGCAGACCCGCCAGAAGATCGGATACTACAACAGCTCTGTCGTTGGCAGGGCGACCGGTCAGGCGCTTAACAAGAATCTGTAACTCATTCCGCCCGCGGCTCCGGCTGTGGGTGGTTTTTTCTGCCAAATATTCTTCGGCGGGATTGTGCATAATCGCGAAAAAAAACAAATAGTAACAAATCTGCACAAAGCGCTTGAAAAAATCCGGGATTTATTGTATAATAATTATGTATAAACCATACTGGCAGAGAGGTGAATGTAATGAATGTCTACATGGCGCGTCAGCCGATATTCGATATACATAATCATGTGTACGGGTACGAGCTGCTCTACCGCAGCAATGACAAGAAAAATGAATATACCGGGCTCAACGGTGACGAATCCACGGCGGACGTTGTAACAAATGCGTTCTTCGGGCTGAATATCAAGGATATAATCGGCGGAGGAAAGGCATTCATCAATTTCACGGCGAATCTGCTGAAGCGCGGGGTGCCCAAGATGATAGCCCCGGAGCTTGTGGTGGTCGAGGTTCTCGAAAACCTGCTGATGGACGACGAGCTGCTTGCCGCCTGTCAGGAGCTGAAGGAACGCGGCTACACGCTGGCGCTGGACGATTTCGAGTACGACAACAGTTACAGCGAGCTTTTCGAGCTTGGCGACATTGTAAAGATAGATTTCCGCACGCCGAAAAAATCCATTGAGGACACAGCGTATATCTGCCGGTATTCCAACAAGGTCATGCTGGCGGAGAAGATAGAGAGCCAGGAGGAGTTTGAATACGCGAAGAGCCTGGGGTGCAGCTATATGCAGGGCTACTATTTCGCGAAGCCGACTATAATGTCCAAGAACAGCCTTACACCTCTGCCGGTGAACTTTATGAAGGTCATGCAGCTCGTTTCTCAGCCGGAGCCCGACCTTGACGAGATAATCGAGGTCATCTCCTGCGATACGGCGATGTGCCAGCGGCTGCTGCGGCTTATAAATTCCGTGTATTTCGGCGTGAA
Source organism: uncultured Oscillospiraceae bacterium (assembly GCA_934448295.1). Taxonomy (GTDB): domain Bacteria; phylum Bacillota; class Clostridia; order Oscillospirales; family Ruminococcaceae; genus CAG-115. The sequence goes on along the minus strand of CAKSEY010000002.1, from coordinate 216,606 downwards.
GAACCGCGTCCGCTCCATAGGTCAGGCGCTGGTGATACTCGGGCTTGACTACCTGCGCGACTGGGTATACCTGATGGGAATGCAGCGTATCGTCCGCTGCGACAACGTTGAGATAATGCGTATCTCCTGTCTGATGGCGAAATTCTGCCGACAGATCGCGCTGATGATACCGCAGGCGGCTCCGGATTCGGACTCCTATTACCTTATGGGGCTGCTTTCCATGGTGGCATGGGGCGGCGATCAGGCGCTCAGCCAGACGCTTGACGAGTTCCCGCTGACCGCTGAGATAAAGGACGGACTTCTCGGCAGGGGCGGAATTTACAGCGATGTGTACGACCTTGCCTACTGCTATGAAAAGGCGGACTGGGCAAGCGTGGATAAATATGTTGAAAAATATCATCTGGACAGCTCACTCATATCGGAGGAGTTCGTCAGGTGTGTGAAAGAGGCGGAGCGCATCAGGATGATGTGACCGCGCGAGGGTTTTGTAATGGCGTTTTTCCTTGATGACATTGACGGCTGCCTGTGGGACTATCTGCGGCAGACGGAGAAGAAAATAGTGCTCTACGGCATGGGCGACGGCGCGGAGAAAATAAAGAACGTCCTTGACGGCATAGGCGCGCCTGTGGCTGACATCATGGCAAGCGACGAGTTCGTGCGCGGGCACAGCTTCCTTGGCTGCCGGGTGAAGAAGCTTTCCGAGATAGAGCAGCTTTACGGCGATGATTTCCTGATCCTGGTGTGCTTCGGCAGCCAGCTTCCGGACGTTATGGAGCACATTTACGGCATAGCCGCAAGGCATGAGCTTTACGCGCCGAACGTCCCGGTGGTGGGCGACGGGCTGTTCACGCTGGATTACGCCCGGGAGCGCCGCGCGGAGCTTGAAAAGGTGTACGGAATGCTTGCTGACGACCAGTCCAGGCGTGTGTTTGAGAACGTTATCCGCTATAAGCTCAGCGGGAAGCTGGACTATCTGCGGGAGTGCGAAAGCCCGCACGCGGAGATGTTCGACCTGCTGAAAATCGGCACGGAGGAGACCTACGTTGACCTCGGCGCTTACAACGGCGATACGATAGTCGAATTCCTGAACGAAACGGGCATGAACTTCCGCAAGATATACGCGATGGAGCCGGATCACAAGAACTACATCAAGCTGAAAAGGCGGCTGTACATGATAGGCTCCGGGCTGCTGGAGGCTTACAATGCCGGCGCGTGGGATACCGAGACCACTATGCGGTTCAGCCTGCGGGCGGGGAGAAGCTCCAAGGTGGACGAGACCGACCCGGATAAGCTGGCGAATCCTGCAAGATACCGCGAGGTCAGCATGATGAGCGTTGACCATATGCTCCGGGGAGATACGGCGACATTCATCAAGTACGACGTGGAGGGAAGCGAGGAGCGCGCGATAGAGGGCGCGAAGAACACGATAGCCGCGTTCCGCCCGAAGCTCTCCGTGGCGCTCTACCACAGGAACGAGGATATGTTCGCGATACCGCTCCAGATAGCGGCAATAAATAAGAAGTACCGGTTCTATCTCAGGCATCACCCGTATATACCTGACTGGGACACAAATTTATATTGCATTTGAGGTCAAACTATGAAGATAATTATAGGTATAGTACTGGTTTCGGTGCTGATCCTCGGGCTGGCGGCGTATCTTATCCTTATGCTGAACGCGCGGGAGATGATATTCTGCGGCGATATAAAGAACCAGAGCGGCGCTGATCTCCAGGTGACGAGGGTCTACACCACCGACCTTAACGCCAACGAGACCCTTTCCGAAATAATCCTGAAAATGAACCAGACCAACGGCGATTCCGTGCCGATATCCGATATCACGGAGGTCCTGGCGCAGTATCAGAACATCATCTATGCGCCGGTAGTGAGCCTTTCGGCTGAGCAGGCGGATACTTCCACCTACGTCATAAACGGAAGCGTGCTCAACGGTCTGGCGGAGGACGGCACTGAGGCTGTCACGGACTACCGCTACAAGGATATGCAGATAAGCGCCATCGTAACCAACGGCAGGGTGCTTGCGGCGCAGAACATCTACGACCAGGAGCTTTCCGACCAGCAGACGGACGACGGCAAGGTGTTCAAGGAGCGCCAGACGGTTATCGAACCGATAGTCACCGGGGCGGATTCCGAGGCTTCCTTTGCGCTGACGGACTGCACGAATTTCCGGCTTATCGTCAACAGCTCGGATTTCCAGCAGGCGCCGGAGATAACGTTCGTGTTCATATATAATGTCAACGCTGAGAATCCGCTGGATTTCACGTCGGTCACCAACGATTCGCTGGCGGTCAGCATGAAGATGGAGTATGACGACAACGGCGACCTGAAGCCTACATACGAGTTCATCAGGACGCTCACCGAGGAAGAGGCGGCAAGGCTCGGCGTGACGGTAAAGACGGTCACGAAGAAATAAACTGACAGGGCGGCTTGCTTACCGCCCTTTGTCGTTTCGGGGGGGATTTCATGATTTGCAGGCTGTGTCCGCGGCAGTGCGGCGCCGACCGTGAGAATACATTCGGCTTCTGCGGAATGGGGCGGAGCGTCCGGCTGGCGAGGGCGGCGCTCCACCAGTGGGAGGAGCCATGTATAAGCGGCGCAGACCCTTCCCGGGGGAGCGGCACCGTGTTCTTCTCCGGCTGTGTGATGAGGTGCGTTTTCTGCCAGAATCACGAAATAAGCGCCGGAGGAAAGGGGAAGGACGTCAGCACACAGCGGCTTTCGGAGATATTCCTGGAATTGCAGGAGCAGGGAGCCTACAACATAAACCTCGTGAACCCCACGCATTTCGTGCCGCAGATAATGCAGGCGCTGGATATGGTAAAAGACAGGCTCCGTATTCCGGTGGTGTACAACAGCGGCGGCTATGAGCGGGTCGAAACGCTCCGGGCGCTGGAGGGGTACGTTGATGTATGGCTCCCGGACATAAAGTACTTCTCGGACGGGCTGGCGCAGGAGCTTTCGCAGGCTCCCGGCTATTTTGATACCGCGATGAGCGCGGTGGAGGAAATGCTCCGCCAGACCGGAAAGCCGGCGTTTGCGCCGGACGGTATGCTGAAAAGCGGAGTTATCGTGCGGCACCTTGTACTTCCGTATCATTACCGGGATTCCGTCGAGGTCATCTCCCGGGTGGGAGAGCGCTTCGGAAAGGACGTGTTGTTCAGCCTTATGAGCCAGTACACGCCGTTCTACAAGGCTCGGGAGATACCGAGGCTCAACCGCCGGATAACAACGTTCGAGTACCGCAAGGCGCTGGACGCGGTTTACGCGGCGGGTCTGGAGGGCTTCATGCAGGAGCGCAGCTCCGCAAAAGAGGAATACACCCCGGATTTCGACCTCAGCGGGATATAAAACTCCAACAGCCATGTAATAAAATTCGTAAATCCCCTTTACAAAATTGCATTTTTGTGGTAAAGTATAATATGAAAATATTATCTTACTCAGGGAGAACAAGCATGACTGGATTTGAAGAACTTAACCTTGGCATAGACGGCGACAGCATCACGGCAGGCGAGCAGTGGAGCTGGCACGTCTACAAGAATCTTAAAATGAAGTCCCACAGCAACGTTGCCGTGGGGAGCTCGGTATGGTACAAGCGGACTGTGGAGTGCGGCGGAAAGACCATTACCACACAGAATTACGGCGCGGCTGATTTCGCCGGGATAAGCGACGGCTGGGAGCCCACCGACGACGCAGTGGAAATGCAGAAGCGCATGAACAACTGCGCAGTGGTACATATCCAGAGATTTCTGGCGGAGTATAAGAGCGGCAATTTCCCGAAGCCTGACATCTTCGCGTTCGCGATGGGGACCAACGACCTTGAGGCGTTCATCGGCGACCCGGACAAGGCGCTCACCGGAAAGGAGCTTTCCAGTAATGAGAACATCGACCTGTTCACCGAGGCGGGAGCCGCGCGCTGGTGTATTCAGACCATTCAGGAGAATTTCCCGGAGTGCCGCGTGTTCGTCATGACGCCTATCCAGACCGCGACCCCGGAGCACAACCAGAAGATAGAAAAGACCATCGAGTGCCTGCGCAAGATATGCAGGGGGCTTTCCGTGCAGGTCATTGACGCGTACAGCGGAAGCGGCATTTGCGAGAAGTTCGAGGTCATTGGCGCAAGAGGAAAGTATCTAAAGGACGGACTGCACCCGGACGTTGAGGGTCAGACCCTCGAGGGCGCGTTCGCAACCAAGGAGATACGCAACAACTATTTCTGAGAGGTAGACGATGGAATTTCCGGCAGAACTGCGCGGGGAGATAGAGCGGCTTCTATCCGGCGAGAGCACTGAGGGGCTGACCGCTGCGGCGGAGGGACTATCAAAGAGGTACCGCGAGAACAGCGGCACCGGAAAGAGCCTTGCCGCCAGCCGCCGCGATATCCTGGCGTATGCGGCGGTGAGAATGCCTGCGACCTTCGGGGCGGTATCAAAGGCTCTGGAGCTTTCGCTGGAATGTATCCCGGAGGAAAACCGCAGATTCTCCACGGTGCTTGACGTGGGCGCAGGGACGGGCGCGGCAAGCCATGCGGCTTACGCGCTGACGGAATGTGAGAGTATCGCCTGCGTTGAGCGTGAACCGGAAATGCTGTCTGTCGGCGGTCAGTTAACGGAGCTTTGCGGAGTTCCGGCGGTGTGGAAGCGCGGAGATATCACGGCGGGTCTTGACGAAAAGGCGGAGCTTGTGATGTGCTCCTACTGCCTGAACGAGCTGAGCGCAAACGCCCGCAGATCCGCCGCAGAGCGGCTGTGGAACAGCACCGAAAGGCTTCTGCTGATAGTGGAGCCGGGCACCCCGGAGGGCTTTGCGAATATCCTCGCCGCCCGGGAGCTTCTGGCGGGACTCGGGGCGCATATCGCGGCTCCCTGCCCGCAGGAGGGCGCGTGCCCGATGGAAAAGGGCGATTGGTGTCACTTCACTGCGCGGGTCGCAAGGAGCAAGCTCCACAAGCAGCTAAAGGGCGGGGACGTCCCATATGAGGACGAGAAATTCTGCTTTATCGCGGCTTCGCGGGAGGCTGTACAGCCCTGCGCCGCGAGGGTGCTCCGCCACCCTAGGATAGACAGCGGCAGGATAACGCTGCGGCTGTGCACCCCCGGCGGCGCCGAGGAGCGCATGGTCACAAAGAAAAGTCCCCGGTTCAAGGCGGCGCGGAAATCCGACGCGGGGGACAGCTTCAATTAATGGTATCAGGGCGCAGGCGCCTGAATATATTACTTAAAAAATTACAAACAGGAGGGCATTTCAATGTTCAAGAAGGCAGCAGCGCTGTTACTCGGCGCAGTAATCATGACGGCTTCGTCAACAGTCACATTTGCTGAGACCGCACCGGTTCAGACCGTTGCATACGAGCAGGAGCTCGGAGCTTCCGCAGCAAAGGTCTGGGACGGAAAGACCAAGCTGAAATCCGGTAAGAGCTACGTTCTCAAGAAGACCGCGACTATTACAAGCTCTTTCGCAATCCCCAAGGGAACAACGCTCACGCTGAACAAGGGCGCAAAGCTCACGGTAGGCAAGAAGGGCAAGCTCACCGTTAACGGAACTCTCACCGCAAAGGCTGGCTCTACCATTACGGTTTCCGGCAAGCTTGTATTCGGCAAGACTGCGGCCGTCACCCTCGGCGGCAAGGTTACTGTAAACAAGAGCGGCGCTGTATCCGGCACTGGCAAGACAGTTAAGCTCGGCAAGAAGGCGGCTGTCACCGTAAACGGCAAGAACACCTGCAAGAAGCTTGCAGATCTGCTCGGAACCACAGATACGGCAAAGGACACCACCGCGCAGGATAAGAAGGATATCGAGGCGGCTCTCAACAGCTTTTTAAGCAACGTTATAGCCGGGGATATAAACGCCGCACTCAAGAGCGTATATCCTGAGCAGTACGTTGAACAGATCAACGAGGCGTTCAAGGCATACGGCATGACCATTGACGAGTTCTTTGCGGCTGCCTATGCGCAGCTCCTGGAGGAGTATGGTCTGACCCAGGCTGACATTGCGGGAAACATGGAGAATGTTTCTATTGCTGTAACTAAGCTGACCGACTACACCAAGGATATCACCGCTGAAGAAAAGGCTGCTTATGAAGCCTACGGCGATATCACCAAGGCATACATCGCAGACATTGCAGGATATATTGCCGGCGTGGCTCAGGGCGAAACGTCGCAGATAAAGCTCGCCCAGATCGGCGGCAAGTGGTATATTCTCGGCTAAGCAATGATCGAGGTTATCGTTGTGCTGACCGGCGGCGCGGAGTTCTCCCGGGCTGAAAAATACCTCGGGTATGTTTCGGCGCTCCGCCGTGACAGGATAGCGAAGAAGCGCTCCGGGGAGGATAAACTGCTGTCGCTGACGGCTGGGCTCCTCCTTTCGCTGGAGCTGAGCCGGAGAACTGGTATTCCCCGGGAAAAGCTGCGGTTTGAGCACGGCAGCTTCGGGAAGCCGTACCTTATCGGAAGCGCTCTGCAATTCTCGCTGTCGCACACAAGGGGAGCGGTCTGCGCGGCATTCTCGGACGACGGGGAGGTCGGCGCGGATATCGAGAGCGGCTCACGGAAGGTCAGCGAGAGGCTCTGTTCCCGCGTGCTCGGCGAAAACGAGCGCCCGCTGGTGCATTCCGGCGAGGATCTCATACGGCTGTGGGTGCAGAAGGAGGCGTTCCTGAAGCGCCTTGGCACCGGCATAGCCAGCGACCTGCGCGGCGCGGATACTACCCTTATGAGGGACACTGCGGCGTACCCGGTGGGAGATTACCTTGTGGGGATCTCCGGAAAGGGCGCCGAAAGCGCGGCGATACGCACGGTCACACTTGACTGGCTTCTGGCTCAGTTTACAGCATGATAAACAGAAGAAAGCTGCTCCTTTTGGGCAGCTTTTTTCAATTTATTGGAAAATCCGATCAAAAATATCGTTAAAAGGTTGACAATTCGGCAAAAATGATATATAATAGATAAGGTTTTCAGAGTAAGGGACTTAATGCGCCCTGTCCATCTGAGGGCCGGAGAGAGTTTATAGGGGCTGTGAAGTCAGCCCGCACGATTTATATTGGAGGATAAAAGAAATGAAATTCACGAAGATCATTGCGGCTGCTGCGGCTGCGGCTGTTGCAGCAAGTGCGGTTTCCTTCTGCGTTTCCGCAGAGGATACGGAGCCGGCTGGCTATGTTTATTTTACCGCTGAGAAGTCCACTATCGGTCAGGGCTTCACGGTTGAGCCTACAAAGGTGCCTTTCTATGAGGGCGACACAGGTCTCAGCGTTGTTGAGAGAGCCGCCGAGGTACTTACCGAGACAACGGACTATGGCTCATACATCACAGCATTTGCCGACGAGGACATCGATTCCGCCGTCCCCGAAGAGATTCAGGCTGTTTGCCCGGATATGACCGGCAGAACACAGGAGGGCTACCTCAGCAGCTTCGATTACACCTCAGAGAGCGGCTGGAGCTACTTCATCAACGACGAATATGCACAGGTAGGCATTGGCGACTACGTTCCCACAGACGGCGATGTTCTGCGTTTTGCGTTCACTGTATACGGCTACGGCGCCGACCTCGGCGTTGACAACTCCTCCTGGGGCGGAGCTGCCGCGCTGGTTCCCGCGACCAACAAGGCTGAGCTTGTAAGACTCTGCGCGGAGCTCAAGGACGCAGGCGCTGACGACGAGGCTTTCCAGTACGCATACACGGCGGCTATGGAGGCTCTTGCAGAGTACAACGTTCCGCAGGAGGATATAGACAACGCCGTTGCAGGTCTTACTGACGAGATTGCAGTACTGGCTCCCGCCGCAACAGGCGAGACCGAGACTGACGCTACCGCAGAAGCTGGCACTGCTGAAGCGGCTACCGCCGAAGCTGCCACCGCTGAAACAGCCACGGCTGAGGCTGCGACCGAGGACGGCGCTGTAACAGACGCTGCTGATTCCTCCAAGGGTTCTCCTTCTACCGGAGTTGAGGGCGTAGCGGTTGCATTCGCAGTTGTTCTTCTCGCAGGCGCAGGCATTGCACTCAGCAAGAAGCAGTAATAAATGAAACGGTTCATACGAATATTCACGGCGGTCTGCATGGCTATTTTTCTGGCGGTGCAGACCGCTTTTTCCGCAGCGGCTGAGGAGGACTTCGGCTGGCTTTCCAGGGCGGATGAATGTTTTCAGTGGCTGACCGCCCAGCGCGGCGCGGAGGACTTCTGGGACGGTCTGGAGTACAAAAACGCGGACTGGTCGGTGTACTGCCGCGCGAAGCTCTACGGCGCAGACGGCTCGGGGCACTACGCTGCCACCGCCCGGCAGCGCCTGCAGGAGCTGGCGGAAACGGACGGCTTTGTGAAGCCTACGGATTTCCAGCGGCTGGGGATAATCCTTGCGGCGCTGGGGGCTGACGGCTCGCAGGCGGCGGAGCTTGGAGCGTACAATAACTCGCAGCTTGACCGGCAGGGCTTCAACGCATATATCTGGGCGCTTGTCGAGATAAATGTCACCCGGGCTGAACAGCCGGAAAACGCGCTGAACACCGCTGACAGCCTTGCGCAGTACATTATCTCGCAGCAGCATGAGGACGGAAGCTTTGCGCTTTTCGGTGACTCGGGGGACGTGGATATCACGGCGGCTGCGGTTTACGCGCTGGCAGGGTGCGGCCTCCCGGTGGCGCGGGAGGCTGCGCGGCGCGGCGCGGACTGGCTTGCGGCGATAGACGGAATGTACTGCTCCATAGGCGCACCGACCTGCGAGAGCGCGGCTCAGGCGGTCATAGCCTACTGCGCCGTAGGCATGACGGAAAAGGCGGAGGAGGCGGCAGAGCAGCTCGCGCTGTACCGTCGGGATGGCGGCGGTTACGCCCATCTCCTTGACGGCGAGGTGAACGGGCTTGCCACCGTCCAGACCCTGGAGGCGTTCACGGCGCTGGAGCTGTCCGGGCGGGGGGAGGCTCTGTTTTCTGCGGCGGAGCTCCCGACGGCGCCGCAGACAGTCCATGAGACCGCAGAGGCCTCCGCGGAGGAAAGCGTGCAGGCACCGCAGGAGAGCAACGCTCCCGGGATTTCCGGCGGGCTGATAAAGCTGATTTTATCGGTTATTGCGGGAATCGCGGCGGCGGTGTGCCTGGTCTGCTTTGTAATCAGGAGAAAAAAGGCGCTGATCCCGGCGGCTGCCGTGCTTGCGGCGGTGTGCGGCGGGGTATGGCTGCTGGATATCCGTTCCCCGGAGGAATACTATTCCGGCGGGAATGGCGGCTCGCTCGTGGTGGAGATATCCGCAGAATGCACGTCGGTGCTAGACAAAATGGACAGCATAGACAGCGCTGTAAATCCCCCGGAGCTTATCCCGGCGGACGGCGTTGTTATAAGCCGCTGCGAGGTCTCACTTCCGGAGGGCGCGTCGGCGTTCGAAGCGCTGGTCGAGGCTGCGCGGCAGCAGCGCGTCCGGGTGGACTACACCGGGGCGGGCTCTATGGGGGTCTACGTCAGCGGCATCGGGGGGATATATGAGTTCGGCTTCGGGGGGCTAAGCGGCTGGATGTACCGGGTCAACGGGGAATTTCCGGACGTTTCGTCCGCTGAGATAACGCTCAACCCCGGCGATGTCGTGGAATTCGTGTATACCTGCGACCTGGGGCGTGATGTGGGAGAAAATTACACGGCGCCTTGATGTAATCCGTTTCACTAATCTGTATTTTGCACAAATATTCCGGAGAATTTTTGTTGAAAGCGTATGCCCGAAAATCCCGGTTGCTGCTTGCAAATAGAGCTGAAATATGATATAATTTAATAGAATCATATGGTATAGTGCGCAGGGGAGAATGCGCATATGCCTTTCAGAGTACTAGGAGGAAAACCAAATGACATCTGCCACAGTAAACAACGGCGTTGCAGCAAAGCAGCCGCTGAGCCACAAGACAGTTGGCATCGGCATGATCGCTTTCGCTGTGATCGAGGCTGTTGTTACGTTCTTTATGGTGATGAAGCCGCTTTTCATCAACCCCGTATACAGACAGTGCGCTGCCTACAACGAAGAGGGCAAGGCTTGTATCGTAAAGCTCTTCGGAAAGACCTTCGCTTCCGACGCTGAGATCGCAAACAATCAGATAATCCTTTCCCTCTGGGATACGATCATCAATATTGTGCTGATCTACATAGTTATCACTGGAATCCTGGCGCTGCTTGCCGTATGCTACTACAAGGGCTTTGCGTTCGCCAAGTCCTACCTTATCGCAGTGTTCGGCGCCAAGACCCTTATCGCGCTGGTTCCGATCATCATTCCTTTCGCTAATTTCAGAAACTCCATGCGTATATTCGGCGCTGTTGACGCGGTTATCTGCTTCGCGGCATGTATTTACTGCATCTATCAGAGCGATATTGAGTATGCGGACGATATGCTGCTCACGCCTGAGCAGATCTCCGACATGAAGAAGCGTGGCAAGACTGGCGCTATATTCTTCCTGCTGACCGTTGCCGCTTGTGTATTTGCGGCGCTTGGCATGACAGCATACGGCAATATCGGTAACTCCGGCGGAAACTGGTCGATCGTTATCGGCTGGCTCAGCGATACCGGAATCGCACAGGGCACGGTCCTCATGCTGGTTATGGCGGCTGCGCTCATCGGCGCAATCAACTATGTGCGCGAGGGCGAGTGGGCTATGATCTACTTCTTCTCCTTCGGCGCCGCTATCACAGTTACCAATCTCATCGGGATCATCTTCAGATTCCTGTGGGTAGTTAAGACCTACAACCCCATGAAGGCGCTTGCCAAGACCGGAGACGCGGACGCTACCGCTTGGGTAGGCTCCAACGGAATGACCTCCCGCTGGTGGATGGCTACGGTTTTCCTGATCCTGTCCTTTGTTGCTGCCGCTGCGCTGACTATCATGGCATTCGGCAAGATCAAGAGAAAGCTCACATTCCACATCACAGAGGCTGAAAAGAAGCCGGCTATCGCAGTGCTTATCGGCTGCGGCTCCATCGTTCTCAGCTTTGTGCTGACAATGATCGCTGTTCTCCTGTGGGATAAGCAGCACTATACCGCTATCACACTCGGCGCTATGGACTATATGTACTTCATTGCCTACGGCGGGATCACACTGTTCCTTGCTATCGCAATGTGGTGCGGCTACAGCTTCACAAAGTTCGGAACCCTGGCTCTTTATGTGATGATCGCTTCCTGCAACTTCTCCACCATCTTCACCGTATTCGGCGAGAGAGGCACCAAGGTTGCAAACTCCATTGCGGAGCGCGACGCTGCCATTGCGCAGGGTCTGTCTGAGATTCCCCGCGTATTCAAGGGCTACAACTACATAATCTGCGGCATACTGTTCATACTTTCCGTTATTGCGTGCCTTGCTATTATCGCAGTGTTCGTTGTCAAGGAAGTAAGCAACTATATGTACCAGAAGCGTTACTCATAAGCTTCAAACAACAGAACTTCAAAGCGCTGCCGAAAGGCGGCGCTTTTTGCTTGTGAAAAAAGCGGCTTTTGAAATTCGTTTTATGTCCCGGGTCTCCGGGAAAAACACTGCGTAGGGCGAGCCGTTGCTCTGGTGCTTTTCCGCCGGACTGGGCGCTTTTCTGGTTAAAGATAAACTGTGTCTGCGGCATCCTGCACACGGAATAAGCAATTCTATGCGGTATGCGTTCTGACGGGAAAGGACTGTTTATCCGCAGCCTTTTTCAATTCAGGATAAATCTATATTTTCTTGTTTTTTTCAATAAAAAAATCTGGCACACCTATTGCCAAAACGCGGGAAATGTGCTATACTAAATATGAATACAGTGTAACCGCCATCGTGGGTACACAGCCGGAAACGGCATATAAAAAATACGGGAAAATATATTCAAGGAGAGGATCGTTGAAATGAAACTCAGCAAAAGAATTATTGCCGCAGCGCTCACTAGCTGCATGGCCGCTGGCTCCGCTCAGGTTTTTCTGCCTCTGACGAGTTATGCTGCAAACACCAACTACACCAGCAAGGATTCCGTATGGCTCTATAACGAGAAGCTGTTTTACGGCTCCGGCGAGGTTGCCCCCAACGCAAACTTCCTTAAGGCGCTGAAAAATGCCACGGGCGTCAAGGATTACACCGATATCACGTTCGGAGATCTGGAAAAGATCACCGCGCTCAATCTGAGCGGCATTGGTCTGGAATATATCCCCGGAATAATCGAATATATGCCCAGATTAAAGACCCTGGATCTTTCCAACAACAAGCTGCGCAACAGCTCCATCGGCGGCGTTGACCTGTCGGAGTGCGCTATGCTCACCACGGTAGACCTCAGCTCCAACTTCCTGACGTCTGTTCCTGCGTGGTACTCGGCGCTCAATATTCCTACAAAGAATATTTCCAACAACCTGATAAACTCCACAAATCAGCGTAAGCTGACCGTAACGCCAAACGTATATTATTTCGGGGTCGGCGATTCCCTTAACGAAACTGAGCTCAACAAATTCAAGGACAAGGTGCTGTCCACCGTGCTGCTGAGCGACGGAAACAGGCTGCCTGAGTATTTCTATGACCCGGCTCTGCCGACCTATAATATCCCCGAAAGCGAGAAAAACAACCTGAACTACCTCAAGAATGAAAACATCGAGGTGGATCTGGACGTTGCTTCCTACCTCAAGGACGGATATATCAGCAAGTCCGGCACCATCACCGGTACCGTGTCGCTGTTTGTTGCAGGCTCCAGCAGCAACCCTAACATCAAGTGCGAGTTCACGGTTTACTTCCTGGACGGCAGCGACCCCACGACCGCAAAGGTTCGCCTGGAGGCGCTGATCGCAGAGTGCGACAAGTACACCCAGGATACATACACAGGTCCCAGCTGGACTGTGTTCTCAAATCAGCTCAAAACCGCCAAGACTATCCTGGAATACAACAAGAACGACAACGATATGCTCCAGGGCGCTTACGAAAGCCTGATTGAAGCAAAGAATCAGCTTGTAGAGGGCGTAAACAGCGGCACAAAGAAAACCCTGACAGATCTGCTTGCGATAGCCAAGACCTATAAGGAAGCGGACTACACCACCGAGAGCTGGCAGGCAATGGCGACAGCGGTAGATCTCCTGACTGAAGCAAGCAAGAACACAGCAACAACGCTTGATGACGCAAACAAGGCAATAAAGGCGTTCCAGACCGCGCAGAACGGGCTGGTTCCCACCAAGCAGGTGGATCCCGCCGTTATCACCAAGAGCGAATTTGAGGCTATATACGGCGAAAACAAGAGCATAACAACATACGGCGCTACCCGCACCGGATACAAGTATAGCTGGGAATTTGTCGGCACTGACGTTACAAAGCCCGCCGATTTTGACCCGTATATCAGCTATGAAAGCAAGAACGAGGAGCTTATCCGCTTTGAGGTAGGCAACGCAAGCGATTATCACATAATCTCCTTTAAGGAGCAGAAGGCGTTCCCGGGCATTGCAAGCGTTACCTTCGATGTTTCCGCGACTTACAAGGACGGCGTGTACAGACTGTACAAGTGGAACACCTCCACGAAGAAGTCCGAGTTCATCAGAGAGGTGAACGTTAAGGACGGATATGTCACGACTGAATTCAGCGAGGGCGGTGATTACTTCATCAGCTCTGTTGTGCAGAATTTTGAGATGATCTCTTCCAACTTCAACATCAACCACGACAAGCGCACCATCACTGCCGGGTTCAAAAAGAAGTATACCGTGGCTGATTTCCGCGATAATATTGAAAACGGAGTTGCGGTAAAGGTCACAAATGCTGACGGCTCCGCCGTTACGGAAACGCAGTATATCGCAACGGGAATGAAGGCTTCCGCCCCGAACAGCGACGCGGAATATACCATTATCGTGTCCGGAGATGTGGACGGCGACGGAAACGTTACAGCGATGGACGCAGTGACTATCCTCAAGGCGGTTATTGGCGAGGTGACCCTTGAAACCTACGATAAGAAGGCTGCTGCCGATACCAACGGCGATGGCTGGATAAGAGCGGACGACGCTGTACAGATCCTGAAGTACATCGTGGGAATGGAATAAGCTCCTCGTCCGAATGGAGGGCGAATGAACACAAAAACCATTGCAGAAAACCGTGTCGTAAGGCATGAATACTTCATCGTAGAGAGCTACGAGGCTGGCATAGAGCTTGCTGGCACCGAGGTGAAATCCATCAGAAACGGCGGAGTGAACCTCAAGGATTCATGGATATCCATCGACAACGGCGAGGCATTTATTCGCAACATGCACATCTCCCCCTATGAAAAGGGGAACATCTTCAATAAGGATCCCTACCGGGTGCGGAAGCTTCTCCTCCACAAAAAGGAGATACTGAAGCTGTTCGGTCAGGTAAAGCAGGGCGGCTACACACTGATCCCGATTTCGCTTTACTTCAAGGACTCCAAGGTGAAGGTGCAGGTCGGGCTGTGCAAGGGCAAAAAGCTCCACGATAAGCGCGACGACATGGCGAAGCGTGACGCAAGCCGTGAAATGGAGCGCGCGATGAAGGAGCGCAGCAGGTCATAAATCTTAAACGCCGCAGAAATGCGGCGTTTATTTTATGCAAAAATTCCGCAAATTACCTTATATAGCATTATTTTTAGAGCAGAATACTCTTTATATAAAAAATATCGCGGTTTTACAAAATAAATCTTGACATATTGTTTTTTTTATTATAAACTGTAATATGGTCGTATCTGAAATCCATGTCCGGGTGCGCATGATTTCAGATGTGAACTCAGGATAATATCCAGGAAAACGCTAAATAAAACAAAATCGACCCGTTCAAACGCGGAACCTCACGCGGCTGGTTTTATTCAGCGTATCTCAGAGCATTTTATAAAAGGAAGGTCAGCAGATGGAAAATATTATCAGCCTGCGAAATATCGTCGTGGAGTTCGACGGCGATCAGATACTTAAGAACATCGACCTTGACATAAAGGACAAGGAGTTCGTAACCCTGCTGGGTCCCTCCGGCTGCGGAAAGACCACGACCCTGAGGATAATCGGCGGGTTCCTTACCCCGACCTCCGGCGACGTGTTTCTCGACGGCAAGAGGATAAACGACCTGCCGCCGCACAAGCGCGATGTAAACACGGTGTTCCAGAAGTATGCGCTGTTCCCGCACCTTAACGTGTACGAAAATATCGCGTTCGGTCTGCGCATTAAAAATGTCAGCGAAAAGGAGATAGTGAAGCGCGTTGGCGAAATGCTGGAGCTTGTGAACCTCACCGGCTTCGAAAAGCGCTCCATTCAGAGACTTTCCGGCGGCCAGCAGCAGCGCGTTGCGATAGCCAGGGCGCTGGTAAATCACCCGAAAATACTCCTGCTGGACGAGCCGCTGGGCGCGCTCGACCTGAAGCTCCGCAAGGATATGCAGACGGAGCTTCGCAAGATACAGCAGGCGCTGGAGCTTACATTCGTTTACGTCACCCACGACCAGGAAGAAGCGCTCACCATGAGCGATACTGTCGTTGTAATGAACGGCGGACATATTCAGCAGATAGGCTCGCCTATCGACATATACAACGAGCCGACAAACGCATTTGTTGCGGACTTCATCGGCGAGAGCAATATCCTCAACGGCTGTATGCCGCAGGACTGCCTTGTGGAGTTCGCGGGGAAGAAGTTCGAGTGCGTTGACAAGGGCTTCGGAAAGAACGAGACGGTTGACGTGGTTATCCGTCCGGAGGACGTTAAGGTGATCCCGGCGGAGCAGGCTCAGCTCACGGGTATAGTGGAATCCGTGGTGTTCAAGGGCGTGCATTACGAGATGACGGTGGACTGCGTTGACCGCAAGTGGCTGATACACTCCACAAAGGCGGAGCCGGTGGGCAGCCTTATCGGAATGTCCGTGGATCCCTATGATATCCACATCATGCACAAATCAGAGCAGCCGGACGCTTATCCCGCACTGATGGGAGGGGAAAAGCATGAAGAAGCTTAAAGTCTTTGCAGCGCCCTATCTTGTGTGGATGGCGGTGTTTATAGTTGTTCCGCTGCTGATGGTGGCGTACTTCGCGTTTACCGATGAAGATGGACATTTCACGATGGAGCATATTGCGGGCGTGGGTCAGTACGCAAATATATTCGTGCGCTCCATATGGCTTGCGGTTATCGCAACGGTGATATGCCTTGTGCTTGCCTATCCGGTCTCCTTTATCCTGTCGAGAATGAAGAAGCACCACCAGGCGACCATGCTGATGATAGTCATGCTGCCGATGTGGATGAACTTTCTGCTGCGTACCTACGCATGGATGACGCTCCTGGGCAACAACGGCATAATCAACAATATCCTGGGATTCTTCGGGCTGGGGCCGTTCAAGCTGATAAACACGGAGGGCGCCGTTGTGCTCGGCATGGTCTATAACTATCTGCCGTACATGATACTTCCGCTGTATTCGGTCATGGTGAAGATAGACAAGAGCCTTATAGAGGCCGCGTTCGACCTCGGGTGCAACCCCGTGAAGATACTTTTCCGGGTGATCGTTCCGCTGTCTGTTCCGGGCATTATGTCCGGAGTTACTATGGTGTTTGTGCCGGCTATCAGTACGTTCATTATCTCGAGAATGCTGGGCGGCGGCTCCAACCTGCTTATCGGCGACCTTATCGAGATGCAGTTCCTTGGCAATTCCTACAATCCGCACCTCGGCGCGGGAATTTCGCTGGTGCTGATGGTCATAATCCTCGTGATAATGACGTTGATGAACCAGTTCAACCCTGACGACCAGGTACTGATTTAAATTCGGAATTCATAATTCGGAATTATATACCCCTTTATGCGGTATATGTAAATGTAGGGGAGGGGCTTGCCCCTCCCGGAAAATGCGAGCCGCAAACAATTGCGGAAGTGGCAGACATGGGTGTTTGCCCATACGAAAATGAGCTCCACCGCGAAGCGGATACCAAAATTCCGAATTCCGATTTCAGAATTCCGAATTAAATTTGGAGGTAGTGTGAATGAAAACCTTATCCAAGGTCTACATGGGACTTGTGCTGATGTTCCTGTATGTGCCAATATTCGTGCTGATCGTGTTCTCGTTCAACGAAACGAAGAGCCGTTCGGTATTCAGCGGATTCACGCTTGACTGGTACGCCAAGCTGTTCCGCAACGAGGTGATAATCTCCTCGCTGATAAACACCCTGATAATCGCGGTGATCGCAAGCATTGCGGCGACCGTCCTCGGAACGCTTGCCGCTATCGGCATAAATTCCATGCGAAAAGTGCCGAAGGCTGTCGTAATGAACATCACCAATATGCCTATCGTGAATCCTGAGATGGTCACCGGCGTGTCGCTCATGCTACTGTTCGTGTTCTTTGCGGCAAGAATGAACCTTGAGTTCGGCTTTGTGACCCTGCTTATCGCGCACATCACATTTGACGTCCCGTATGTTATCCTGAACGTTATGCCGAAGTTCCGCCAGATGGACCCGAATCTGTTCGAGGCGGCTCAGGACCTCGGGTGCAGCCCGTTCACGGCGCTGCGCAAGGTGATTCTTCCGGAGATAATGCCGGGCGTTGTCAGCGGATTCCTGATGTCGTTCACGTTCTCGCTGGACGATTTCGTAATAAGCTACTTCACCAGCGGTTCCACCTCCCAGACGCTTCCTATAACCATCTACTCCATGACTCGCAGGAAGATCTCCCCGGAGATAAACGCGCTGTCTACGATAATTTTCGTTGTTGTGGTCATAGTGCTTGTGGTTAAGCACATCATCGAGACCAGACAGGACCGCATAAACAGAGCAAACGGGGGCGACGAGGGATGAACGTTATCTTCAAGAGGCTGAGCGCCGTCCTCTGCGCGGCGGCTGTTATCGGGCTTTCCGGCTGTTCCGGAGCCGTGCAGGCTTCCGACGGCACAGCCGAGGCTGAAACAGAGGAATCCGAAGCGCAGACCCTTACGGTGGAGGATATGGACTACTACACCCGGTTCAAAGGGCAGGATATTTCGATAAACGTCTACAACTGGGGCGAGTACATCTGCACCGGCGCGGACGAGGGCACGCTGAACGTCAACGCAGAGTTCACAAAGCTCACCGGAATAAAGGTGAACTACACGAACTACGCCACCAACGAGGAGCTCTACGCGAAGCTGAAAGGCGGCGGAGCAAGCTATGACGTCATAATCCCGTCCGACTACATGATCTCCAAGATGATAAAGGAGGACATGATACAGCCGCTGGATTTCGACAATATCCCGAACTTCAAGTACATCATGCCGAGCTTTGTGGATCCCGCCTACGACCCGGACAATGCGTATTCCGTGCCGTACACCTGGGGAACTGTCGGGCTGATATACAACACCACGCAGATAGATATCCCGAAAGAGGAAATCGACTGGGATATACTGTGGAACGAGGATTACGCCGACCAGATACTGATGTTCGACAACCCCAGGGACGCGTTCGCGATAGCCGAGATAATGATGGGCTACTCCCTGAACACCGAGAACAAGGACGAGCTGACCGCCGCCGCGAACAAGCTAAAGGAGCAGAAAAGCGTAGTTCAGGCGTACGTCATGGACGAGATATTCGACAAGATGGCGGCGAATGACGCGTGGATAGCTCCGTATTACGCGGGCGACGCGCTGACTATCCTTGAAGAGAACGAGGATCTTGATTTCGCAGTCCCGAAGAGCGGCACGAACCTGTTCATTGACGCGATGTGTATTCCGACCGGCGCAAAGCAGAAGGAAGCCGCGGAGATGTATATTAACTTCATGTGCGAGCCGGATATAGCCTACGCGAATATCGACTATATCTGCTATTCCACGCCTCACAGCGCCGCCTTTGAAATGCTTGACGAGGACACCCGCGAGAATCCGGTATCCTATCCCGGGGACGAGTACCTTGACGAGCACACGACCATTTTCGTGAACCTTTCCGATGAAGCGAACCTGCAAATGCAGACCCTGTGGACAGAGATGAAGTCCGCAGAGGATCAGAACACTAACCTCTGGCTGGTGCCGACGTTCCTGCTTCTGTGCCTGGGTCTGATAATATTCACGCTTATACGGCGGTATGTAAAGAAAAAGAAAGACATTTACTGATAAAAACGGGAGGTGCAATCGTCTTGATTGCACCTCCCATGCGTTTATTTCTTTCTTCTTTTCAGTGCGGATATCGACCTCATCAGCGCCTTTCTGATATCCTCGTCGGTGTATTTCTCCTGGGATTCTGAAGGAGCTTCACGCGCGGGAGAATTTTTCTCTGCCATATCTGCGGCGGGAGCCGGCTGTAAGTCCGCGCTGTAATATTCCAGAGCCTCCGCAGTGAGCTGTGAGGAAAGCTCCTCGCGCTGGGCGGCGGTCATTGCCGCGCTGAGATAGCACAAGTCGTTCAGCAGGCGCTGTAATTCCCGCTTGTTGAGGGAGCAGTCCGAAATGCGGACGGATCTCCCGGCGTTTATGATCAGCTCGTCCTCGAACGGGGATTCATAGCTCGGGATAATTTCCGTGCCCTCTATCTCGCTGTAAAAGAGCTGCACGGCGCTTCCATCAAGCAGTATCACCATGCGGTCGGCAAGGAATGCTATGCCTGCTTCTCCGCTTTTGTCGGGCGAGGTGTCTATCGCGCCCGCCGTTTCCTCCGGAGGAGCAAAGCCGCAATACCGCGCGCCGGGGTCGTCCCGGGTTATCTTCCCGAGAGAACGCTGTACCGTGTCGCGGAGCGTCATTTCTCCTCGCCTCCAAGGGCGCCGCCGTTGTCCAGCAGCGAGTGCTTGATGTCCCAGAGCTTCTGCGAAAGGTCAACGTAGTAGTTGTGCGGATTGTCGAAGCGCAGCACCTCGTCCCAGAGGGTGTCTATCTGCTGTGCGCAGTAGGCGCGTATCTCCTGGAGCGAGGGCTTCTTGTATACCAGCTCGCCGCCCCTGAATATCTGCACCTGGAGCTCCTTTGCGGTGAAATCCGTTACGCGCTTTTTCTTCCAGGTGAAATCCGGGTCGAAAATGGTGAGGGGCTTTGTATCGTCTATCACCTCGTCGTAAACGTAGAGCTGGTCGGCGATGGCTTTTCCGTTTTCGCGGCTGTACAGGCGGTAGAGCTTCTTGTAGTGCGGGTTGGTTATCTTGCTGACGTTCTCGGAGATCTTGATTTTCGGGGTGATAACGCCGTTTTCCTCCACTGCCGCCAGCTTGTACACTCCGCCGAAAACCGGTTCGCTGCTTGCGGTTATCAGCCTTTCGCCCACGCCGAAAAGGTCGATCTTCGCGCCCTGATTCAGCAGGTCGGTGATTATTCTCTCGTCAAGGCTGTTGGAAGCGACTATCTTGCAGTCGGGATAGCCTGCCTCGTCCAGCATTCTGCGCGCCTCGCGGGAGAGATACGCGATATCTCCGGAATCCAGCCGAATACCGCAGGGGCGCTTTCCCAGTGGCTTCAGCACATTGTCGAATGCCTTTATCGCGTTAGGGACTCCGCTTTTCAGCACGTTATAGGTGTCCACCAACAGGGTAGAGGAATCCGGATAGGTGCGGCAGTAGCTCTCAAAGGCTTCAAGCTCTGTGTCGAACATCTGCACCCAGCTATGCGCCATGGTTCCGGTGGCGGGAACTCCGTACATCTCGTCAGCGAGCACGCAGGCAGTTCCGGCACAGCCGCCGATGTATGCGGCTCTCGCGCCGAGCACGGCGCCGCTTGCCCCCTGCGCCCGGCGGGAGCCGAACTCCGAGATGGCGCGCCCCTGAGCCGCGCGGACTATCCTGTTAGCCTTTGTGGCTATCAGCGACTGGTGGTTCACCAGCAGCAGGAGCATAGTTTCCACAAGCTGAGCCTGAATCGCGGGAGCGCGCACGGTAATGAGCGGCTCAGACGGGAACACCGGGGTGCCCTCCGGCACAGCCCAGATATCGCCGGTGAATTTGAAATTCCTGAGATAATCGAGGAAATCCTCGCTGAAAATCTTCTTTGTGCGCAGGTAGCTTATGTCGTCCTCAGTGAAATGCAGCCCCTGGATATAGCTGATCACCTGCTCCAGACCCGCGCAGATGGCGTAACCGCCGCCGTCCGGGACTTTGCGGAAAAATACGTCGAAGTATGCGATCCTGTCCGTATGCTTTGTCCGGAAATATCCGTTGCCCATAGTAAGCTGGTAGAAATCGCACAGCATGGTGCAGTTCTGTTCGGTTATCATTTTATGCTCCCTTCACCTAGGGAAACGCTGAATAAAACAAAATCGACCCGTTCAAACGAGCGTACTCACGCGTCTGATTTTGTTACGCTGCGCTTTATTCAGCGTATCCCCATTCATCTGTATCTTGCAATGTAGGGGTTGTTTTCGCGCTCGTAGTCAAGCGTTGTTGTGCTTCCATGACCGGGGTAGATCTTGTAGTCCCCGGGGAGCTTCGCGATTTTTTCAAGGCTGTCCAACATATCCCGGGTGCTTCCGGAGAAGCCGTCCGTCCTGCCGACGCCCATGCAGAAAACCACGTCCCCGCAGAAAATTACCTGTTCGCCCTCGTTTTCGAGGAACAGCAGACAGCTCCCCGCAGTATGCCCGGGAGCTGCCATTACGCGGAATTTCAGCCCCTCTGCGGTGAATTCCCCGCCGTCAGAAAACAGCTTATCCGGCTTTATCGGCGAGAAATCCACCGGCATGAAGTCCGCCCAGCTTTTGGCGGCGCTGGAGTACATCTGCTCGTCCGGGGCGCTGGCGAATATCTTAGCGCCGGATTTCCGCTGGAGCTCGGCAGCTCCCGCGAAATGGTCGTAATGACCGTGCGTTATCACGATGGTCCCGAGGGAAAGCCCATGGGTGAGCAGGAACATTTCCACCTCCGTGACGGAGACTGGGTCTATAACAACTGCCCGGCCGTCCTCCCCGGGGAGGATGTAGCAGTTGGTCTGGAGCGCTCCCAGCGGGAGCTGATATATCTGCATAGAACCTCCTTTACTGCTTTCCGGTGCGCTCTACCGAGATAACGCCGGGTATCTTCTGGAGCCTTGTCATTACGTTTGAAAGCTGTTCCATTCCGGCTATCTCGACTGTTACCACAAGGCTCATGTTGCCGTTTTTCAGGTGGTGCGCGTTCATCTCGTGCAGCGGGATATGGTTAGTAGCGATGGCGGTGGTTATATCCGCGAATATCGTTATCCTGTCCTCTGCGATAACGTCTATCGTTGCGCGGTAGGTGGAGTCGTCCAGCCCCGCCCAGCTTGCCTTTATCCAGCGGTCCTTGTTGTCGGGGTTGTCCATGTTGTTGACAACGTTAACGCAGTCCTGCTTGTGGATAGATACGCCGAATCCGCGGGTGACGAATCCGATTATCGGGTCGCCGGGCAGCGGGTTGCAGCACTGTGCGAATTTCACAAGGCAGTTGTCCACGCCCTCGATGATGATTCCCTTGCTGCGGGAGCGGCGGTTGTTCTCGCTGATGGCTTCCGCCGGGTCGGAGGCTGCCGCCTGTACCGCCTGCTGCTCCTTGTGGCTGCGGAGCTGCTCCTCCTTTATGCGCTGCACTATCTTGGACATGGATACGCCGCCGTAGCCTATCGCGGCGTACAGGTCGTCCACGGAGCCCAGTCTCTGGCGCTGAGCCGCCGACTGCAGCAGCTCGGGAGTGATGGCAATGCCGTTGCGCTTGAATTCGTGCTCCAGTTCCTCTTTGCCGCGCTCGATGTTCTCCTCGCGGCATTCCTTCTTGAACCAGCTCCGTATCTTGCTCTTGGCCTCGGTGGTGCGGGCGATTTCCAGCCAGTTTCTGTTGGGGCCGTAATTCGGCGAGCCGGAGGTAAGTATCTCAACTATATCGCCGGTTTTTATCTGGTAATCAAAGCTGACCATTCTGCCGCCGACCTTTGCGCCGGTCATTTTGTTTCCGACCTGGGTGTGTATCGAGTAGGCGAAATCCAGCACAGTCGCGCCCATGGGCAGTGAGATAACGTCGCCCTTAGGCGTGAATGCGAATACCTCGTCCGGGGCGAGGTCGGTCTTTATCGCGTCCGCGATAGCTTCAACGTCGTCCGCTTCCTGCTGACGCTCAAGGAGCTGCCTTATCCAGTCGAAGCGCTTCTCTCCCGAAACGTTTCCGGAAATGCCTGCCTTGTACTTCCAGTGGGCGGCAACGCCGTACTGCGCGGTGTTGTGCATTTCCACCGTGCGTATCTGCACCTCGAACGGAATCCCCTCGCGCCCTATCACGGTGGTGTGGAGGGACTGGTAGCGGTTAGGCTTCGGGGTGGCGATATAGTCCTTGAAGCGGTAGGGTATCGGGCGGAACATATCGTGGATAACACCGAGCACGTTGTAGCACTCAATGACCGACTGCACGATAACGCGCACCGCGTAGATATCGTATATCTCGTCGAAGCGCTTGTTCTTGACGTAGACCTTTTTGTATATGCTGTAAATGGACTTTACGCGTCCCTCAATTATCGGGGCGGGCTTTATGTCGGAAATGCGCTCTCTTATGCGCTGCTTTATGCTCTCGATGAATGCGTCGCGCTCCTCTTTATGGAGGGCAATCTGCTCTTCGACTTCCTTACAGCCGTAGGGGTCGAGGTAGTGTATCGCGATATCCTCCATTTCCTCCTTGACGTCGCTGATACCAAGGCGATGGGCGATAGGCGCGTAGAAGTTCATGGTCTCAAGGGAGGTCTTGCGCTGCTTCTCGGGGGGTCTTGCGGCGAGTGTGCGCATATTGTGGAGGCGGTCGGCAAGCTTGATGATTATTACGCGGATATCCTTTGACATCGCCATGAGTATCTTGCGGATATTCTCAGCCTGCTGTTCCTCTTTGGAGACCAGCGGGACAAGTCCTATTTTTGTAACGCCGTCTACCATCAGCGCAACGTCCTCGCCGAATTTCTTGCGAAGCTCGTCAAGCGTGACGTCGGTGTCCTCAACGGTGTCGTGCAGCAGCGCCGCGCATATGGTGTCGGTATCCATGCAGTAATCCAGCAGGATAGCCGCCACAGCCAGCGGGTGTGTGATATACGGGTCGCCGGAGGTGCGCATCTGCCCCTCGTGAGCCTTTTCCGCGACCTTGTACGCCTGCGTTATCTTTTCCAGGTCGTAGGGCTTCTCGCTTGCCTTTATCTTCTCCGCGAGCTGTTCAAATGTTGTTACCGTCGAACCGGTCATGCTGTACCACCCCATATAATAAAATCAAGTTATCGAAAGGCTCCTGCGGAGGTCTGCCAGGAACCCGGACGCCATAAGATCAGTTTTCTGACTGACGGGAATGAGCCTTGCGTCGCCCGCGTCAGCGGATATCTCCGCCATGCCGGACGAAGCGAACGTATCCAGCGCGATGCGCAGCATGCAGTAATTCAGCCCGCTGCCGCCGTAAATGCACATATCCTCTGCGGACATCTTTCCGCCGTGCTGCCTGAGCAGGTCGTAGACCTTTTTCAGCGCCTCGCGGTCGGGCACGACCCTCGGGGCAAGCCTGCTGTCGCAGCCCTCGCCGCGGGATATCTCCTCGTAGGTGCGCTGCGCCGCGAAGAATCTGTCCTCGCGGAAATCCGACGGGCGGAGCTCCTGCACCTTCAGCACGACTTCCTTTTTGCCGTTGAATTCGTTTATCTCCGCCGTTGCGATTATATCCACCATGCTGCCGACAGCCGCGTGGAACTTCGCGTAGGGTATCCCGAAGCAGAGCGCGCTGAGCCTTACGCCGCCGGAGATAAGCTCCAGCTTGGTGTATTTCCCCTGGGAAAGCGGATTTACGGCGCTCACCGTGCAGTTTTTCAGCAGGAACAGCGGAACGCTGTTTCCCTCGCCGCAGGGCTCCAGCTTGGATAGTTCGGTTATCTGCTCCATGGCGAGCCTGTCGCCGGTCATCTCCATGTCGGCGCAGGCGGTGTATTCCGGCATTTTCGGGTAGCATTCCCGGCAGAAGCCGTAAACCATCTGCCGGAAATCCTCCACCTTTTCAGCCGGCAGGGAGAACCCCCCGGCTTTCATGTGGCCGCCGAATTTCGTCAGCACCATGCTGCACCTGTCCAGCAGCTTGTAGATGGAAAATCCGTCAATGCCCCTTGCGGAGCCGCGCGCTTCGCCGTTTTCGCTGGATATCATAAGCACGGGCTTTCCGTATTTTTCGAGCAGGCGCGCCGCGATTATGCCGATGACTCCGTGGTGCCAGCCCTCGCCGGAGAGCACCAGCACGCGCTCTTTCAGCAGCTCCGGGCGCTGCTTTATCTGGGCTTCAACGCCCTCCATTATCTTGTTTTCCTCGGCGCGGCGCTGGGTGTTCAGCAGGTTTAGCTCCTCGCTGAGCAGGCGCGCTTTCTCCGGGGTGTCGCTCAGCAGGAGCTGCACCGCCTTGTCCGCGTTTGCTATCCTGCCTGCGGAATTTATCCTGGGGCAGACGGTGAATGCAAGGGAGGTCGAGGTTGCCTTTTCCGGCTCTGAGCCGGCGCTTTTGATAAGCTGCGCAATGCCGAGATTCTGGCTGCTGCGGATATTCTCCAGACCCCTGCGGACGATGTAGCGGTTCTCGTTTATGAGCGGCATAACGTCTCCGATGGTGCCTATCGCGGCGAGGTCGGAGTACTGCTCCATAACGAATTCCTCGTCCTCCTCGAGCGCACAGAGCAGCTTAAGGACAACGCCCGCGCCGCATATCTCCTTGAACGGAGAGTTGTCGTCCGCCCGGTGAGGGTTCACGCAGGCTTCACATACCGGAAGCTCCTGCGGGGGCTGGTGATGGTCGGTGATGACTAGCTGAGCGCCGCGCTCTTTGATGTAGCGGGCTTCCTCCGCGGCGGATACGCCGTTGTCCACGGTGATGATAAGCTCCGTGCCGTTGTCGAGTATCCGCTTCAGCGCGTCCAGGTTCATGCCGTAGCCCTCGCTGCGGTCTGGTATGTAGTAATCCGCCTCTGCGCCCATCGCGTCCAGGTAGCTGAACAGCATAGCCGTGGAGGTCACGCCGTCGCAGTCGTAATCGCCGTAAACGGTGATCTTCTTTCCCTCGTCGAGAGCCTGCCGTATCACGTCGACGGCGGTCTCCATGTCTTTCAGCAGCAAAGGGTCGGAAAGGCTGCTGCACCCGAAGAATTCCCGGGCGCGGTCGAGGGTGGTTATTCCACGGCTGAGCATTACCCCGCCGAGCAGCTCCCCGAACTGCGCCGTTATTTCGTTGTTTACTGCGGGAACGTCCGCACAAAGCCACTTTTTCAACTGTTTTCGCTCCTGAATCAGACGCTCAGCTCAACGTGTTCGCCAAGCAGCGCCTTGTTCTTCTCAAGAACCGGCCATACCACCTCGTTCAGGAATTCCTCTACCTGCTCGGGGGCTCTGCCGGTGTAGTTTGCGGGCTTCAGCACGGACATGATCTCCTCCTCGGTTATCATGAACAGCGGGTCTGCCGCGATACGCTTTACGAGGTCGTTCTCGCCGCCCTCCTCCTTTACCACCTTTGCAGCGGCAATGCTGTGCTGGCGGAGCGCCTCGTGCAGCACCTGACGGTCGCCGCCCTTTTCAACGGCTCTCATCATGATGTTCTCGGTAGCCATGAACGGCAGCTCGCGCATTACGCGCTGCTCGATGACCTTGGGGTAAACCACCAGACCGCTTGTAATGTTTATCATTATGTTCAGTATAGCGTCAACGCCGAGGAATCCCTCTGCAACGGAGATACGCTTGTTCGCGCTGTCGTCGAGGGTCCTCTCAAACCACTGGGTGCCGGCTGTGAAAGCGGGGTTCAGTGTGTCTATCATAACGTACCTTGCAAGGGAGGTGATACGCTCAGCGCGCATAGGATTGCGCTTGTAGGGCATTGCGGAGGAACCTATCTGGTTCTTCTCGAACGGCTCTTCCATCTCCTTGAAGTTAGCGAGGATACGCAGGTCGTTGCTGAACTTGGAGCAGCTCTCTGCGATACCGCCGAGCACGTTCAGCACCATGCTGTCCATCTTTCTGGAGTAGGTCTGGCCGCTGACGGGAACGCACTCCTCAAAGCCCATTTCGTTTGCGATGGACTTTTCCAGAGCCTTTATCTTCTTGCTGTCGCCGCCGAAAAGCTCAACGAAGCTCGCCTGTGTGCCGGTGGTGCCCTTCTGACCGAGGAGCTTCAGCTTGCTTATGCGGTACTCCACTTCCTCAAGATCCATCATCAGCTCGTTTATCCACAGGGTCGCGCGCTTGCCGACAGTGGTGAGCTGCGCGGGCTGGAGGTGAGTATACGCGAGGCAGGGCTGATCCTTGTGCTGCTGTGCGAAGCCTGCGAGGTTGTTTATCACGTTGAGCAGCTTCTTCTTCACCAGCAGCAGCGCGTCGCGCATGATGATAACATCGGTGTTGTCGCCGACGTAGCAGGAGGTCGCGCCGAGGTGGATTATTCCCTTTGCCTTGGGGCACTGCTTGCCGTAAGCGTAAACGTGGGACATTACGTCGTGGCGCACGAGCTTCTCGCGTTCCTCGGCTACATCATAGTTGATGTCGTTGATGTGGGCTTCAAGCTCGTCTACCTGCTCCTGGGTCACGGGCAGGCCGAGCTTCATCTCGCCCCTTGCCAGTGCGACCCACAGACGGCGCCATGTGGAAAACTTCTTGTCTGCGGAGAAAATGTATTGCATCTCCTTGCTGGCGTAGCGAGTGCAGAACGGGCTTTCATAGGTGGAATAATCTCTTGACATTGTTTATCTCCTTCTGGTGGTTGGTGGTTTATAAGGTATAAAATTTACTATCTTATTTTATCACAAAAGCTCGAATTATACAAGAGTTTTTCATACATTTGTGCCGCCGCCCCGGGGCTGTTTTGCCCGCAGGGAATATCAGCTTATCCTTGATTGGTGAAATTGCACACAAAACGCTCGAAAATTATTTTGTATTTTGTGTATTTAGTACCTTGCAAAACATAATACCTTGTGGTAAAATAAATACACGGAACAGGGAAACGCGGTTCCGATATTTTTGAACAGGCTACCTTGTAAGACAAAGTACCTTGGGATATGCAGTAAGCGTATCCGTCAAGACAGGGGTGGAATATGAATTCTCAGCTTAAAAGAGGCACACTGGAGCTGTGCGTGCTGTCGCTGCTGAGCCGTAACGACTGCTACGGCTATGAGCTGGTGAACCGGATATCCGAATGTATGCAGATAACCGAGGGCACGATATACCCGCTGATGAAGCGGCTTAAAGACAGCGGCGTGATAGATTCCTACATAGTGGAATCGCAGGAAGGACCGCCGAGGAAATACTACCGGATAACGGAGGAAGGCCGCGCCGAAAAGGCGAAGCTCTCCGAGGAATGGTTTGAGTTTGTGGACAGCGTGAACGCGCTGCTGAAAGGGGACAACGGATAATGATAGCAAAGAACAAGGGAGATTTCCTGTATAATCTCCATAATGAGCTGCACAGAATAGGCATTGACGACGACGAGGAAATAGCGGCGGATTTCGAGGAACACTTCAAGGCAAGCCAGGAAGAGGGGCTTTCCGAGGAGGAGACCTGCGAAAAGCTCGGCGACGTAAAGGAGATAGCGCGCAATTATCTGGATATTCCCAGCACAAGGCTGAATTCCATAGTTGCGGACGCCGTGGCAAACCAGAGGGTCTCCCTCACCAAGCCCGGCGAGAAGCTCCCGGCGGATCTTTCCCTCGTCAGGAATGAGAAGCCGGAACAGCCCGCCATACGGGAATACACACCCGAGCACATCATGGAAGAGCCTGAAACTCCTGCTCCGGTTTCTCCAAGGATAAACCTCGGAAAGGAGCAGCCGCGCGAGTACACCCCCGAGCAGATAGCCGAGGAGCAGCCCGCTCCCGCCCAGGCGGCAAGGGAATACACCCCCGAGCATATCGCGGAGGAACAGCCCGCCCAGGGCGCTGACGGCTCCATTCCGAAGATGACGGACGAGAGATATCAGTACAATTCCCAGAGCAGGCAGGGCGATGTACCGCCCCAGTGCGTTCCCCCGGTGGGAAAGCACGCAAAGGAAGGCGGCTTCCATTTCAGCGATGTAAAGGGCATGAAGGCGAATGTCAACGCCGAGAAGCTCATCACCTGCATACTGCTTGACGTACTGCTCTGGTGGTGGCTGATACCGCTGGTGGTTTCCGCGATAATCGGCGGTCTCGGCGGCGCGGCGCTCAGCCTTTTCACCGGCGGCTTCGGTCAGCTCTTTGGCAGCTCCGAATTCCACCTCCTGAGCAGGATATTCCTGTGCAGCGGCATGGTCAGCGGCGGAGTGCTGGTTATCTGCGCGATATGCGGACTGTGCAAGGCGGTATTCCACTGGATAAAGGCCATCGTGATAAATCACGTCAAGGCTATATACGATCTGTAAGGGGGCGTCAGAATGAAAGTAATACTGAGAATATTTATCCCGCTGTGCATATTTTCGTTCATAGCGTTCGGGATATCAGTCGCGGTGCTGGGCAGGGATTATTCCTCCACGTCAGGGGAAGCTGTTAACGAGATGGCGATTTCCGAAATGGTGATCTCCGGCGAACAGCGGACATTTGAGGTCACCGAGAGCTTCACTGACATAAAAATTGATATCGGCGCATATAAGCTGTCTGTAAAGCCCTGGAATGAAGATACAACAAAAATCATCATATCGGGAAATAACGCGGACAATGTAAAGACCTCGGTTTCGGGAGACGCGCTCAGCATAACCACCGAATGGAAGTGGGACGGCAAATGGATAAGTAATCTGTTAAGCGGGTCGGCGTTTGATACGCAGGTTCAGGTGTTTGTGCCGGATAAGGAATACAACAGCCTTGAAATGCACGTTGGCGCGGGTGCTATCACGTCTGACGGGATACGCGCGGCTCACGTCAAGCTTGAGGTTTCCGCAGGAAAGCTGAATTACATTCAGCCCGAGGGCTATTGTGCAGATTTCATCAAGTTTGATGTTTCAGCAGGAAACCTTGTTGCGAAGAATGCGGAGACCTCCGCATACTCTGTCGAGGTAAGCGCAGGAAACGCTGAAATATACGGGCTTACGGGAGACGGCGGAGTAGATGTTTCCGCAGGCTCCGTGAGAGCGCAGTACGCAGCGGTGGACGGTGACTGCGACGTATCGGTCAGCGCGGGCAATGTGGTGCTTGACGTCCCGGAGGACGCTTCAGTAACGTTCAACTGCGACAAGAGCGCGGGCGAGATCAAAATAATGGCGTGCGGCGTGAATACCACAGCCAGCGACGGCGACCAGGTCTCCTTAAACGGCGGCGAATACAGCTTTGACCTTGACGTATCCGCAGGCAATATCAAGGTAGTTAATTCCACTTCCTCAGCCGTGGAAGTAACAAAATCCGACCATGCGGCGGTCGTTTCCTCGGTATACGAATCGGCTGTCGAAGCCCCGGAAGAAGTAACGGCGGTATCCGGAGTAACGGAATAAATCACATCAGAAACGCACGGCGGGGGCTGTGCAAAGATCCAGAATACAGCCCCTACCGCCGGTGCGCTCAAAATACAGCAAAAACGGCAATTTTCTTTAACTATACGACATGACCTGAAAGGAGTTTTCACCATGGCAGACAAGCAGACATACACCTTTAACAACGAGATAGACACCGTAGAGGTAAGCTCTATGGGCGCAAGGATAGTCATGATGCCGCAGGAGCGCGCGGATATCTATGTCGAGTACGACAACCCGAAGGATTCCCCGGAGTTCTGCGCGGTGCTTTCCGGCAAGGCGCTGACCCTCAAGGAGAGCTTCACGTTCAGCATTTTCGCCCCGAAGCCTGCGGAGGGCTACACGATAACCGTTTACCTCCCGCTTAAGACCTACCAGAAGATAAAGATAAACACCGCCAGCGGCGGGGTCGAGGTGGGCGAGGTCTCCGCGGAGAATTTCAGCCTTAACACGGCAAGCGGAAACATCAACATCAACGCTTATTTCAACAATATCAAGCTCCAGTCCGCAAGCGGAAACATCACGCTCACAAATCCCCTTGCGGGCGCTGAGAAGCCGGTTTCCCTCGACAAGGAGGAAACGACCCCGGCTGTATATATCTCCAAGTCCCTCAGCGTGTGCACGGTCAGCGGAAACGCAACGGTTTCCGGCTACCGCGCGGAGGAATTCAGCGTACATTCCGTTTCCGGCACCACCACAGTCACCGGAGTGTCCGGAAAGGGCAGCGTATCCGCCACAAGCGGCTGTGTAAACGTTGAGTACGCAGACTGGGACGGCGACCTCAACGTAAGTCTGGTCAGTGGCAACGTGAACGTAACGCTTCCGGAGGATTCCGGTATCGAGCTTTCGTTCAGCGGAGTTTCCGGCATGGTAAAGACCGACCTCGGTCAGGCAAAGGGCAGCTTCATCAATCTCGGCAAGGGAACCAACGGCGATTTCGGCGGCTCCAACCGGCATAAGCTGACAGCCTCCCTCACCAGCGGTACGGTCACCATTGCCCAGAAGTAAGATTTCTTCCTTCCCCCAATATATAGTTCTTCCCGCCGTGAAAAGCGGCGGGTGGAGCGAAAATAATTCTCAGTGCAGGAATGCCACAGTCCGGCGCTGAGCTTATGATAAAACCCCCGCGCCGCTGTGATGACGACAGCAGTGAACGGGGGTTTAGTGTTTATATAACGTCTACCTGAACTCCGCGCATTACCTCCAGAGCTCTTTCGTGAGCCCCAGGGTCGGCGGTGGCGCAGGCGGAGCCGTCCACCGCTACGCGGCTTTCCGGCAGGGCGGCTTTGACGATTATCGCATTGGAGATAACGCAGATATCCGTAACAAGTCCGCACAGCTCCACTTCCTCCGGGGAAATGCGCCGCAATAAATCCGCGAGCTCCAGCGAGCCGAAAGCGGGCTTCTCTATCACGATATCCTCGGCAGCTACCGCTTCCGCGACCTTTCCGTAAAGCGCGTGACCGGGAGTTCCCTTGATACAGTGCGGCACGGGGAGCTTCTTTCCTTCGGCGGTTTCAAGGTAATTCTCTGCGTGGGTGTCCAGCGTGAATATCACCTGCCCGCCGGATCTTCGGCAGTCCGCTATCTTCGCGAGAATGAGCGGCTCCAGCTTCTCCGCGCCGGGGAAGCCCAGCGCACCGTTCACGAAATCCACCTGATAATCTACTACGACCAGAGCTTTCATAAATACCTCACTTTTTTTTGCGGAGGGCGTTCTTGCCCCAGTTTTCAATGACCCTCGCCTGACCGCGCTCCACCGCAAGGGAGTTCGCGGGAACGTTCTTCGTGATGGTGGAGCCTGCGGCGGTGGTCGCGTTTTCGCCGACCTCGACCGGGGCGATAAGGTTGGTGTTGCACCCGATGAATGCGTGGTCGCCTATCTTCGTGCGGAACTTGTTTATTCCGTCGTAGTTCGCGGTAACGCAGCCGCAGCCGAAATTAACCCCTCTGCCGACATCGCTGTCGCCGACATAAGTGAGGTGAGCCACTGCGGTGTTTATGCCGATATCGCTGTTCTTTATCTCAACGAAATCGCCTATCTTTACGCCCTTTCTGATGGTCGTTCCCGGGCGGAGCTGTGCGAACGGACCTATCTTCACATCATCCTCGACAACGGAGTCATACGCCTGGACGTTGTTGAGCTGAACGTTGTCGCCAATAGTGCAGTTCTCGATATGGGAGTTCGCGCCGATGACGCAGCCCTTTCCGATGGTGGTGTTCCCGAGTATCACGGTGTTCGGGAGTATCGTGGTGTCGCAGCCTATCTTGACGTCAGCGCCGATGATTATGCCGTCAAGCGTGATGAAGCTTACGCCCTCCTCCATGAGCTGCGACAGCCTGCGCAGTCTTGCGAGCTGGTTCAGCTCCAGCAGGGCGCCGCGGGTGTTCGCGCCGAGCACGATATCAGGATTTGCGGACTTGTATGCTTCGCGGCGCTGCATAAGCTCCACGCAGTCGGTGAGGTAGTATTCCCCGGCGGCGTTGCCGGTGGACAGCTTCGGCAGGGTCTCCGAGAGCTTCCGCGCGCTGAACCAGTAGGCTCCGCTGTTGACTTCGCATATTTCAGCCTCTTCGGGGGAACAATCCTTCTGTTCGCGTATCGCGGAGAAAGCGCCGTTGTCGCGGATTATCCTGCCGTAGCCCTGCGGGTCGTCTATCTCGGCGGTGATAACGGTTACTTCGCTTCCGCTGTTCCGATGGAGCTCCAGCGAAGCCCGGAGCGTTGCCGCGTCAATGAACGGAGCGTCGCCGTTCAGCACGCACACCGCTTCAGAGCGGTCAATGACCTCCTGCGCTGATTTTACCGCGTCCCCGGTGCCTTTCTGCTCCACCTGATGGCATATCGTTATGTTTCCCCCGCGCGAGGTGATGTATGCGCTTGTAAGCTCCGAGCGGAAGCCGGTGACAACGGCTATCTCGTCAAAGCCGAAATTCTGCGCCGCGTCCAGCACCCAGCCCAGCATAGGCTTGCAGAGCACCTCTGCGAGAACCTTCGGGCGCTCGGATTTCATGCGCTTTCCGGCGCCGCCTGCAAGAATGATACATGATGTTTTCATAGAAAACCGCTCCTTTTTTGTTATATGTTTATGTATGCGACCCTGCATAGGGGGTGATGTCTGTGGAATTCCTGCTGTATTTTGTACTGCGCAGGATATTTGTTCGCACGGAATTTTCCCGGGATATGATAACCGTGACCCGGGGGCTGATATTTCGCCGGAGGTATGATATCCCGCTTTCCGCCGTGACGAAGATAGAGATACGCAGAACCCCGGTGGTGCGCCTGTTCAGGGGAAAGCGCGTGGAGGTGAGCACGCTGTCCGGCGGGGTGTATTTCTACCTGCATATCCGCGAGGAAATGCCGTTCCTGCCGGGATACAGCGGAGCCTCCGTCCGGGCGAAGCCGCTTCAGTCGGCGGCGGGTGCGTTCGTTGATACCCGGGCGCTCAGCGGAGTTATAACGTTCGCGCTGTTGCTGAACCGCACCGGAAGCGTGTTCGGCAGCGACAGCTTCAGCCGTATAATGTCCGCAATGCTGGGCGCCGCCGAGGAAGTACAGAAGGTGCTGGCGGCGCTCCATATCGGGGTTCCCCGGGTGACTGCTCTGGCGGCGGTTTTCGTCAGCGCCGCATGGCTTCTTGCATTTGTACGGAAAGCCGTGGGAATGATGAGGTTCCGGCTCTCCTGCGAGGGCGGATTCATCACGGTGCGGCACGGGATATTCACATTATATGAATACAGGCTGGTACGAAATAACCTGACCGCCTGCCTGCGCTGCGATACTCTCACAACGCTGGCGCTTGGACGCGCCTCCCTTTACGCGCATGACGTGCTGATATTCCCGGCGCTGCGCCGCCGCGCCGCAGACCGCCTGCTGACGAAAATGTGCAAACTCCCGCCGCCGCAGGAAAATCGCGTTAAGCCGCCGTTTTCCGCGCTGTTCGGGCACTGTGCGGCTCCTCTCGGGTGGCTTGCGGTATTTGCCGCCGGTCTATTGCTGACGTTCATCGCGGAGCCGATAGCCGCCGACCTCGTACAGTCACTGCTGTGGAGCGGCGCGGTGATAAGCCTGTGGTACGCCGCGACCTACGCCGTTTATATGCGCAAAAGCATGGCGGCGCGCTCCGGCGGAGTTACCGGGCTTGCTTTCCGGCGGGGCGCACGGCTTTACACCGCAGTCATTCCCGACAGGAAGACCGTGTACACCGTGACCGGGCGCAATATATTCCAGCGCTTCTCGGGAATGTGCGATATCACCGTCGCCTGCGCGGGGAAGAAGCGCTACAAGCTCCGCAACGTGCCGTACCGGGAGATATCGGGGCTGTTTACTCCAGAACGCTGACGTACTTTACCCCGTACAGCCTGAGCGCCTCGGCGGCTTCGCTGTCGATGCGCTCTCCGGGCATGACTATGGGAATACAGGGCGGGCAGGGGGACTGTATCCCGCCGCAGACCTTTCCTGTTGCCTCCCCGGCGGGAATTTTCCGCTGTTTGCTGAACACCGCCTCGCGCACGGACGTTTCCTTTTTCGGGCGGATAACCGGGTAGCTTACAGTCGGCAGGGGAGTCAGGCGGTCGATAAGGCAGAGCGCCATTTCAGCCCGCTGGCAGTCCTCTGGGGAGGTTATCGCGGAGAACAGGAGCACTATGTAGTTTTCGTCCGCAAGCTCGCATTCAACGCCGTTCAGCCGCAGCGCCGCCGCGAACTCCTGACCGGAATAGCCCCACGCGCGGGTGTTTATCGTCACGCGCAGGTGGTCGGATTTTCTCAGCGTGAAACCGTGGGCGGTGAGCCTTGTCTTGAGCTTCTTTACGCTGACACAGGCGCGGCTGACGCATTCCGGGTCGGCAAGTATCCTGCCGTTGAACCTGTCAAGGCTCTCCATGATAAGGTAGGAGGGACTGCTGCTGCCGAACATCGCTTCCATTTCCTTGGCGCGGGAGTAGTCCGTGCCCTTTGAGAAGTGCAGGTAAGCCGCCCCGGTAAGCGCGGGGAGGGTCTTGTGCGCGGATTCCGCCGAGATCACCGGGAACCCCATTTCCATCGGGTGGAGGTACTCCCTGCCGAAAGCCGCCTTGCTGATGAATCTGAGGTAAGCGCCGTGCGCGTTGTCGCACACCGCCGGAATCCCCGGGGCTTCAACATGGCAGGTGCCGCCGTAGTAGTCCACATTTGTGAAGAAAAGCGCGTCCGCGCCGGAAAGCGCCTGCTTTGAGCAGTCAACGGCGGCGGTGGGGTATTCCTCGGGATACAGCCACTTTATGTCAAGACCGAGCAGAGCCGCCGCAGAAACAAGGCTCCTGTGGGAGCAGCGCCCGGCGGCTATGGTTTTGCAGCCCTGGGATTTCAGCACGGCGAGGGCTGTCTGTATGGCAAGGGTGCTTCCCCCGGCGGAATAGCAGGTGCGTTCCGCGCCGAAAATTTTGGCGGCGATTGCCTCGCTGTGGGCGATGACGCCGCAGGAGGTATCGGTTTCGTAAAGGCTGTCCGCGCCGTCTATCTCGGTGATGTCGTGGGATTCCTCGCCGTTGTGCCCTGGCATATGCAGCCGGAGCATTCCCTTTCCGCCGTATTCGTCAAGAAAATCTGCTAAAGGTGTGTTCATCGTAATTCTCCAAACCACGCGCCCTTATAATGCAAGGACGTCCTTATCCGTTGTAAAGGCGAATTCCTCCGCCCACTTTTCATATTCTGCGTTGTATGATTCGTTCTTTTTGCTTTGCAGCAGGTTCTGCCGCACGTTTTCCCGCGTTTTTTCAAGATCCTCGGCGGTGACCTCCGCGTCCTGCTGATATCTCAGGATATACCAGCCGTAATCCAACAGCACGGAGGTGGTGTCTCCGATATTCTCCAGCCCCATTGCGGCGTTGTAGAAATCCGCGCCGTAAATCTCAGTGCCGGGGGTGACGACAAACAGACCGTTGCCCTCGTCCTGGTTGTTGTCGGTCATGAGCTGGGCGAAATCCTCGCCGGAGTTCACCTTTTCCATCAGCGCGTCGTAGCGCTCCTGTATCGAGGGCAGGCTTTCCTCCCGGAGCTTGTCCGCTTCGTCGTCCTTGCCGTCGGTGCGCAGGGAGCTTATCTGTGAGTATGCGTCGTAGTCGAATCCCACAAGTATCGCCTGAATGGCGCGGGTGCCTTCCGGCAGCCACAGATTTGAGTAGTACTGCCCGTAGAATGAAGCCGGCTCGTCCTCGTAGGACTTCTTTATGCTGTCGATGGTGTCGGTCATTTTGGCTTCAAGCTCGTCGTCCGTGACCTCGGCGCCCTCAGAGAATTTGTCCCGCAGCTTCTGCACCATTGCGGTGACCTCCTGCCAGCCGTAGAGGTCGTCCCGGGTCAGCCCGCAGTCTGAAAGCCCCTGACTTAGCTGGAGCTGCGCCTTTTCCGTCAGCTCGTCGTCGGTGAGGGAGCTGTCCGCGTAGGCTATAACCTGCTTTATGCTGGTGATGATGTCGTTTATCGCGCTGTCTGCGGAATCCTGCACCTGCTGCTTTTCCTCGTCGGTGAACGACAGCCCGTATTCCGCGAATTTAGCGCGGATTATGCGGTCCTTGATTATGCCGTCGATAACGTCCTGGCGCGCCTGCTTCATCTGGTCGGAAACCGAGCTGTCGGTATCGGTGGAAAAACCGTACTGCCACAGGTAGTAGCGGTATTCCTTGATAAACTCCCTGAAGGTGATATCCATGCCGTCCGCGCCGTTTCCGGCGGAGGCTATCACAGTATCCGCCGGGATATCCGCGGTCAGCACGGAGTAGGTTTCGGCTTCCGCTGTGGAGCTTTCTGCTGTGGAGACGGCTTCTGCCGTAATCTGCTCCCGGGTCTGCACGGAGCTTTCAGAAGAAGAGCTGCCGCCATTGGAGCAGCCTGTGAGCGTCAGCGCCGCGCAGAGGACTGCTGTGAAAATAATCCTGCTGTTTTTCATGAAGCGGATACCTCCGAGGTGGCGGCGCTGTCGGCGGTATCGGCGGATTCAGCTATATCAAGCTTGATGTAGTCTATATCGTAGCTGTATTCCTCCCGCCATTTCTGCATTGCGGAATTATATGCGCTGGTGGTGGAGTTGTCCTGCATGGTCTTTAAAATGGACTCTATGAGCGACTTCTGGTTTTCCTCGGTTATAACCGCGTCAGAGGCGTACATTTCGATATGCCAGCCGAGGTCGGTGCTTATCAGCTTGTAGTCGCCGATGTTCTCCAGCTCGTACGCCGCCTGCTGGAATTCCGCGTAATAGCTTGTTCCGTTCGGGATAACAAGATATCCGTCGGGATTGCCTGAAAGCCCGGTGTCCTCGGAATATGCCTGGGCTATCTCGTCAAAATCGCCGCCGTTGTCCAGCATATTTATCACTTCCTCGGCGCGGGGCTTTATCTTTTCAAGAGCCTTTTCCTTTGCCTTTTCAGCGCCGGCTTCATCGTTGTTTTCGCGGCAGGCGCTTATCTCGTCGGAATCGTCTGAGTCAAATTTTATGAGGATATGCTTTATCATGCGGGAGTTTTCCGGCAGCCAGTAATACTTGTAGTAGAGGTTGCTCTCGTATTCGGACGGGTCGTTTTCGTACACCTGCTTTATGCCGTCAACTATGCTGCCGTATTCCTCCTCGGCGTCGCTGTATTCCACGGGCTCGTCTTCGGAGAGCTTTTCCTTCAGCTTGTCCGCAAGCTTTGCATTCCTGAACCACATCAGGATATCGTCCCGGGTCATTCCACATTCGGCGAGCTTTTCATCAAAGATTTTTTCCGCCTCCGCGAGTATCGCCGCGTCGCCGTTTACCTCGCTGGTGCCGGATTCCCCGGCGTTGACGTAGCTTTTGAAGCTCTCGATGGACTGCTCGATGAAGCTGTTGTAGTCGTCCTCGATGGACTGCTGCTCTTCCTCGGTGAACGCGTCGATCCCCATCTGCTTTGTCTGGTCTAGGACTATCTTCTCGTTTATCAGGTAGTTTATGATGGATTCGCGCTGGCTCTTGCACTCGTCTGCCGTTTCGGAGGCGGTGTCGTCTGGTATCTGCTTCATCAGCAGCCAGTACTTGTATTCCTTGTTGAAGCTGTCAAAGGTGACGGTCAGCTCGTCCTTGTCGGAGATTACCGAGCCGGTGGGCCATGCCGCCGCGTTGGAGGAGCGCACCTCGCAGCCGCTTGCCAGCGCTATTGCAGCCGCAGCGAATGCGGCGGCTATTTTCTTTAATTTCATGTCGTTTCCTTTCTGATAATTACTGCCCTGACGCGCCGTCAGGAGGCAGGATATAATACACAAAACCATTATAGCACATATCCGCAGAAAAATAAATAAAAATTTTTAAATCCTGCATGAAATATTTCTGAAAAGTGCTGTTTTTTTTCTGGAAATATGCTATAATGTATCTGTACAGGTTCCTATAACATGATATTACAATCAGTAATGGATTACGATAACAATACCGGAGGTATAACATACCATGAGTACAAGATGGCTGAAAAGAATAGCGGCGGCGCTGGCGCTGTGTACTGCGCTTACTTCCCTTACCGCGTGCGGCGGCACGGAAAGCTCCGCCGGTACTGCCGAGGGCACGGCGGAGGGGACCGCGCAGGCTGCCGAAGAGACTGAGCCGGCGGCAAAGCTGGGCTTTATCTATAAGGGCAGCGTTGAGGCTGGCGGATTCACGGCGGACTGCAACAGGCAGCGCTTGGCTGCGGAGCAGTATTCGGACGTGGAATCCGAATACATAGATAACGTCCCGGTCAGCGAGTTTGAGAAAGCGGTCAAGCTGCTTGTAGAGGACGGCTGCACGCATATCGTTGCCGGAAGCCCAGTATACGCGAACATCATCAACAGCGTTTCCAAGAACTACATGAACATCAGCTTTATCGGCTACGGAGCGGGTGCGCGCACGGTGAACATCTACGCCTACACTGAGGGCGTTTATCAGGCGGCGTATGTAGCGGGAATGGCAGCGGCTTACAACTCCGACAGCGAGAAAATAGGCATGGTGGTCGATCCGTCAATGCTGTACACCATTCCGTCGATAAACGCGGCGGCGCTCGGCTCACAGATAGTGTATACCACCGCGCAGCTCGTGACCGCGTGGGCTTCAGGCGACAGTGAGATACGCAATGCCGTGGACGCGCTGGTGGCAAAGGGCTGCGACGTTATCGTCAGCTACACCGAATCCCCGGAGGTCGTGAATTATTGCAGCAGCAAGGGGATAAAGGTCATCGGAAACATTGATTACAGCGGCAATTATGCTGATTACGACAGCATGATAATGTACTTCTACTCGTCCAGGGACAGCTTCTTCCTGTCGCAGTACAAGGCAATGCAGATTGGCGACTGGGAGACCTCCTCCTACATGGGCACCCTCGGGAACGGCGTACTGTGCATATCCGACGCGCTTCCCGCCGCAAAGGACGGAACGCAGGATATCGTGAACACGCTGGTGCCGAAGGTCGCCAGCGGCAGCGCCCCGATATTCATGGGACAGATAAAGGACGCGAACGATTCCATCAGGCTGCGCGAGGGCGCGGTGATGGCAACCAGCGATGTGCTGGCAATGGACTGGTATGTTCTCGGCGTGGATAACTCGCTTGACAGCTTCATTGAAAGCAAGGCTGTATTCGAGGAAGTTCCGCTGGAGATAAAGCGCTGAATAAAACAGATATAGGGGCAGTCTGAAAGGCTGCCCCGATTTTTTATGTCCGGATTTATGTCCGTATGAATTCCGCCGCGCAGTCCAGCGCCTGGGTGAGATATTCGGGCTTTCTGTTCATTCTGTGGCTGCTGCGCTCGATACATACGCGCCGTATCTGCGGATTCAGCCGCAGGAATTCCTCGGTATCCTGCCGGGTGACAAGCTCGTCGTTTCCGGCATATATCGTGAGGATATCCGGCTTGTCCCATGCCGGGCTGTGGCGCACCTCGTTCAGCTCCAGCAGCTTTCCGTAGAACTCAAACGGGATATGCAGCTCCCGGCTCATTTTGACGTGGAAGCCGTCAAGCCGCGCCTGTTCAAGCGTGAATCCCGGCTGAAACAGCCTCATGCAGCGCATGAGCGAATCCGCCATATTGACGGCGGGGACGCGCAGCACGATTTTCCGGAAGGGGTCGCCGGAGGTCTCGATAAGCCGCAGTATACAGCACCCGCCGAAGCTGGTGGCGAACGCCGAGATATCCGTGAAGCTCCCGCCCAGCCAGCCGAGTACTGCGCGGATATCCGCAAGGCAGTGCTCCGGGGTCAGCGCGGACTCCGGCTCGGTGCGCTCGCCGTGGCAGGGGAGGTCGGGGGCGGCAACGAGGTACCCCTCCGGGCAGAGCCTTTCGGCAAGCCCGGCGACAGCGAGGCTGTCCTTGCTTCCGCCGAAGCCGTGGACGGCAAGGACGGCGCGGGTCGGCGTTCCCTGCGAGTACAGCTTTACGGGAATGCCGGAAATTATTTTGGTTTCAGAGGTCATATTTTCTCCTTTTGGGGTCGATTTCTGGTGATAAGGTGTTTAATCAGGAGCACAAGTCCAAGCGCCCCGAAAAATGCTCCCGCATAAATCGGAAAATACAGGTACAGGGCGGGGAATCCCATTCCGTCTCCCGTATCCCGGCTGAGACCGACAGCGCATATCAGAATACTTGCGGCAAGACCGGGAACCCCGGCGCACAGCCAGAAAGCCGGCTTACCGAGCAGCTTGTGCTTTTCCAGCTTTGACTGCACCACCGCCGCCGCGAATATATGCGCGGCAAACAGAAGCAGCATAAGCAGCGGCGCTATCAGGGAAAACAGGGACATTACCACAAGAACGTACATAACGAACGACAGCACCGCGTTTATCAGCGCCACAAGCGTTATTGCAAGTATTTTCTTCATGTTTTATCCTTTCGGGCGGGAGCGCTCCCCAGCAGCCAGATACCAAATCCCGCGAGAAAAACCACAGGATATATGATAAGCAGTGCCGCCGCCACGGATACAAGCTCATCTGTGAAATACCACGTTCCGGAGCGTAAAACATCGACAATTTTCAGGACTATCCCGATAATAAGTGCGGGAACCCCGGAGTACGCCCAGAAATTCAGCGCGTTCAGCCAGCCGCGCTTCTGGTACAGCCGCTGGAGGAGCTCCGCCCCGGCGATATGCCCCGCGAGAACGACCGCGCATAAAAACCAGAGCCACTGCGAGGCTGCGAGTATCAGCGCGGCGCATAATGCGGCGGCAATGGCGCAGGCGGGTACTCCGCCGATGACGAGGAGTATCACGGGAATGCGGTCTTTCCGGCTGACTGCGTGCTTTATCAGCAGCACGATCCCGAGCAGGGCAAAGAAGCCCCCGGAATAGACGAGAACGGCAAAGGAGATCAGAAATTCTCCTAATCCTGCGAAAAAGCCGTGAAAGTATCCTGCGTTATCAAGGATCATGACGACGATCAGCATTCCTCCGCCTATCATCGTTGAGGGAAGCCCGGCGCACAGCCAGAACTGCCATTTGTTCAGCCAGCCGCGCCGCTGGTACAGTCCCTGAACAAAGACCGCCGCCACAGTATGTACGGCAAGTGACAAAATGCACAGCGGATTAAGTCCCGACGTGAGAACAAATGGCGCTGCCAGCCCCAGAATGCCAAGCCCGCAGGCAAGTACTCCGCCGATTATGAGCAAAATTATCGCAATGGTTCTTTTCATGCCGCACCTCCTTAATGTCAGCTGATACGGGTAGAAAAATACCGCCGGGAGAGTGCGTATTCATTCCGGCGGTATTGCTGTCAGTGGTTTATCAGAGCTTGAAAACTGCGCTTGTGAAGCCGGGGAGTGTAAGTCCGCCGAGCTCCATTTCTTCGCCCGTGAGCAGGTTTTCCTTTTCCCCGCCCATGTTCAGGTTGAAAGTAAACGGATTTGCGTCCGCATTGATAACGGTGAGCAGCGTTTCGCCCTCAGCGCTGCGGGAGAACGCATACTGCCTGTTGGTGAGCTGTACCTGCTTGTAGTCGCCGAGCGCCGCCGCGGGGTGCTCC
Source organism: uncultured Oscillospiraceae bacterium (assembly GCA_934448295.1). Classification (GTDB taxonomy): domain Bacteria; phylum Bacillota; class Clostridia; order Oscillospirales; family Ruminococcaceae; genus CAG-115. The sequence goes on along the minus strand of CAKSEY010000002.1, from coordinate 174,367 downwards.
TTTTCTATTTCCGCAAGCCTGCTGATATGCTCTGTGAGGTCGCGTATACCCTCGCTCTTCATCTTTTCGGGGTCGAATTCCGGCCGGAGCTGGTCGTCGCCGCCCTGATTCTTGTCGCCGGTCACGCCGAACTCGCTTCCGTAGTAGACTGCGGGGATTCCCGGCATCATGAACATCAGCGTGTATATGAGCGGCAGGTGCTCCTTAGTCTTGAGCATTGTCGCGATACGGTTCACATCATGGTTGTCTACGAAGGTGTAAAGGTGCTTTCCCCTGTAAAGGCACCAGTTTTCGCTTCCGAACTGGCGGTTGATGGAGTGCGCTATCTCAAACATATTCATCTCGTTGAAGCTGGAGAACAGCCCCTTGTAGCACTCGTAGTTGGTAACGCTGTCCAGCATTTCGGGGTTCATCCACCTGTTGTAGTCGCCGTGGAGCGTTTCTCCAAGCAGGAAGAAGTCCTCGGAGAGCCACTTGCAGTGGCCGTGAAGCTCCTTCAGGAAGTTGAGGTCGAGGCAGTACGCAACGTCGAGGCGCAGGCCGTCAATGCCGAATTCGTTCTTCCAGCCGGTGATGCAGTCCTTGATGTACTGCTTTACCTCCGGGTTGTAGAGGTTGAGCTTTACCAGCTCGTAGTGACCCTCCCAGCCTTCGTACCAGAAGCCGTCGTTGTAGCCGTCGTTGCCCTCGCGCACATGGAACCAGTCCTTCTTTGCACTGCCCAGCTTGTGCTCGCGCACGTCCTTAAACGCCCAGAAATCGCGCCCGACATGGTTGAATACGCCGTCGACAACGACCTTTATTCCATTCTCGTGGAGCGCGTCGCAGACTTTCTTGAAGTCCTCGTTGGTGCCGATGCGGCGATCTATCTTGGTGTAGTCTGCGGTGTCGTAGCCGTGCGCGGAGGATTCAAACACCGGGCCGAAGTAGATGGCGTTGCAGCCGAGCTCCTTTATATGAGGGATATCGTCTATCACCCTGAGTATCTTGTGGGTCGGCTCAGATGTGAAGTCGTTCTGCCGGGGGCAGCCTAAATATCCGATGGGGTAGATGTGATAGAATACTGCGTTTTCATACCATTTCATGCTTGTGGTTCTCCTTTTTGTCAGATGACCGGTATAAGCGGGTAATTCGATAAATGTCGCTTACCCGGATGACAGGTCGATTCATGAAGCTATTATAGCACATTTTTGTCTCAAAGTCAAGTTTTGTTGTGCAAAATCTACAATTTTTGAATATTATATTGGCAAACAATGAAAAAATATTACAATGCCCCTTGAAAAAAGTTACATGGTTTGATATAATGATAAAAGAGTTACGATGACCTGTTTACAGAAAATTGAATTTTTTGTTACATTTAAATTATATTCCGTGCCTGCGTTAAAGGCACATCGGAGGTGCTTCATGTTTAGGAAGTATGCTGACAGGATAATTTCTCTGGCGGCGGCGCTGATGATGGCGCTGATGATAATACCGCTGAATTCGTTCGCAGTGCAGGGCGACGGCGGCAATGTGGTCGTCGGCGCGAACCCGGATTACGGGATCAATACCATTGGCGGGAAATACAGCGGCTTTGCGGTGGATTACCTCCGTGAGATGCACAAGCGCACAGGGCTGACCTTTACCTTTGTAGAGGGAACAGCGCCGCAGCTTGCCGCAAAGCTTGCAAACGGCGAGATAGACGTTATACCCTGCGTTGCCGAGTGCGAGCTGAGCGCATGGCGGGCGATGACCTCCGCCGGCTCCTCTCAGCCGCTGGAGCTGACCCTGACAAAGCTCTCAATAACCAGCAAGTTCGCCGCAGTATATATCCCGGCGGACAGCAGCATAGACTATCAGGATTTTGAGACCATCAAAGACAGCCGTATCGGTTATCTTAAAGAGGATTACAGCAAATACTTTATAAATAGCGCGTTCATCGGCGCCGAGGTGCGCAAGGCGCAGTTCGTGGCGTACGACACCGAATCCCAGATGCGCAGCGACTTTGAATCCGGCAAGATAGACGCTGTCGCCAAGGACTGCTTCCGCACCTGGGGAGACGAGATGATCGTGTATCAGATGTACACAGACGACTGCTTCTTCCTTGCTTCTGGCAGGAACAGCGCGCTGCTTGACCAGCTTGACGGCGCAGTGGGCAGCCTTGTTACCACGGATATCGGCTTTTCCGGCGAGCTTTTCGATAAGTACGTTACACAGTTCGGCAGCTTTCGCTATGCGCTGACAAGCTCCGAGAAGCACTATATCGAGAAAACAAAGCAGATAAGGATAGCGTATGACCTCCAGTCCAGCATGATGGACAGCTGGGATAAATCCGCTGAATCCCTCACGGGCCCCACGCAGATGATCCTGGAGGATATCGAGAAGATAAGCGGTCTGACGTTTAAGATAGTGCCGTTCAGCACGCTCAGCGACTGTATCGCGGCTCTCCAGAACGGAGAGGTACAGGCGATATGCGGCGTGAACGCCGACAGCCTTTCCGATCACCCGGAGTTCAGCATTACCGCGCCCTATGCGCGTATCCCGATGGTCGCCGCAGGAAAGCCCGGAAGCACGATAAGCTCACGCACAAGGTTTGCCGTGCCCTCCTCCGACGACGATATCTCGCAGTATATTTCCGTGACATATCCCGGCGCCCAGGTGCTGCATTACGACAATGAGAAGGAATGTATCGACGCTGTGGCGTCAGGCGGAGCTGATATAGTATTCGCAGAGGCAGGAGAGCTTGTCTGCCAGCTTAACGCGCAGGACAGCGGGCTCAGCATATTAGAGGTGGAGTCTGCGCTCCACACCGAGTGTTTAGCAGTCGCCAGCGACCAGACGGATCTTTTCAGGATACTCGGCAAGTCGGTTTCCTGCTATGGCGATAATGACGCGATAATTGCTTCGTATTCCTCCGCTGTCGCCGGAAACGACGGGGCTTCCGGCTCGAATCAGTTCGTTGAGGATTATCTCGCGTGGATAATAGCGGGCGTTCTGCTGATTCTCGCGGTGGTATTCATTCTCATGTGCGTGAACTCGTTCCGCAGCCGCCGCGGCGCGGATACCGACCAGCTCACCGGCGGCAGGAGCCGCGCGAAGTTCTTTGAGGACGCGAAGAAGATACTCAAGCATTCCTCCCCGGATAACTGGGCGGTGGTGCTGTTCGATATCGACAAGTTCAAGTATGTCAACGACCGCCTTGGCTATGACGAGGGCAACAAGATGCTCGACCGCCTGCACAAGACAGTTTCCGACAATATGGGCAGCGACGAGATATTCGCCCGCCTGACGGACGATAATTTCGCGCTGATGATAAAGGACGCGACCGATATCGAGCTGCGCACCAGGATAAACGACATCTTCGAGGAATTCGACCGCCGCAACGCGCTTTTCGTGAAGTACCCCGTGGTATTCAGCGCGGGAATCTGTCGGCTGGGTCAGTGCGCGAACGAGGTACACAAGGACGACATAGACCTCAACACGGCGCTTGACCGCTGCAAGATAGCCAAGAGCACTTTAAAGGGCACGCACTTCTCCTCTATCGCATTCTATGACGGCTCGATACGCGACAAGGCACTGCGCGAAAAGGACTATGAAAACATAATGCCAACGGCGCTGAGAAAGCGCGAGTTCCAGTGCTATCTCCAGCCGAAATATGGCCTGCGCTCCCGCAATATTGAAGGCGCGGAGGCTCTTATCCGCTGGAACAGCCCGGAGTTCGGGTTCATCTCCCCCGGCGACTTTATCCCGATAGCCGAAAAGAACGGCTTTGTGGTGGAGCTTGACTTCTTCATACTTGAAGAGGTATGCCGCACCATGCGCCACTGGATAGACGAGGGCAAGAAGCCGGTGGTCATCTCAGTGAACCAGTCAAGGCTTCACCTGAACTATGACGACTATATCTGGCGGCTGCGCGAGATAGTGGACAAATACGACATTCCGTACGAGTACATCGAGCTGGAGCTTACCGAGAGCGTTTTCACTGAGAACGCCGAGAAGCTGCTGAAAATCATGCACAAGCTCCACGAGATAGGCTTCAAGCTGTCCCTGGACGACTTCGGCTCCGGTTATTCCTCGCTGAATATGCTGAAGGATATGCCGGTTGACGTGGTGAAGATAGACAAGGAATTTTTCAGCGACACCATGAACACCGAGAAGGGCCGCGCGGTTATCTCCACCGTTGTGGATCTCGCAAAGAATCTCGACATGGACGTTATTTCCGAGGGCGTTGAGACCCGCGAACAGGTGGAATTCCTGACGGAGATACACTGCGCGATGGTTCAGGGCTATTATTTCGCTAAGCCCATGCCCATTGCGGATTTTGAGAAGCTCTGGTATGACGACCTCGACAAGATAAAGGCGAAGAAAGAAAGAGCCGCCGCGCAGCAGCTTAAGCGCTACGAAGCCCAGGAGCACGCGCATCAGGCGGCAATAGAAACAAAGTCGGCAGATAAACCGGAAGCCCCGGAAAAGCCGCAGGAGACCGAACCGACAAAGGAAAGCGGCGAAGCTCCCGACAAGCCGGAGGAACCCTCCGAACCGCAGAACGTATAATAATATAGGCGCCGTTAATTTCGGCGCCTTTGTTTTATTCAGTTTCAGCCGTTGCTTCCGCAGATTCCAGCGTAGATTCTGCGGTTTCCGGCGGGTTATATGTTATGTACAGCTCCGCTTCGGAGTTCCCGGTTTCTGCCGCGAGCCAATTCCTGATGTGCTGCTGCGCGTTTTCGTCAAGCTGTATCCGCGTTTCGGCGAGAAGTATCGCGTGGTCGCCGCCGACGCCGGATGTGCTGCCGCAGCGGACATTGCCAAGCTCCGGGAACACCTTTGCCGCCTTTTCTGCAACTGCCGCATAGTCGATAACGTCCTTTAATCCGGAGTTTTCGGCTTTCAGCCCGGAAATTTCCTCCTCCTGCTCGGATATCTGCTGCTGGAGCTCCTCTATCCGGTTCTCCTGCAAGGCTATTGTTATTTTGTCGGTGCTGTCCTCTGCGTCGGTCATGTCGATAACGCTGTTCTGGGTCACGGTAAGGGTGTAGCCGTCCAGACCATATTTCGGCATTTCCTGCTCCAGCATGGAGATCACCTCGTCGGATATCGGAGTTCCCACGAGGCTGACGGAAATGCTCTTTGCGTTCTTGTCGGCGCTGCTCTTAACAAGTGAGGTGCTCGGGAACACGAATTCCCCGCTGAGGTAGCTGGAAATATTTTTGTCCATAATGGAGCCGTACACGGTCGAAGCCCCGAAGAAAACGCTGGGCACTGCGGCGATTATCGTGATGGCGGCAACGCCGCGGTTGATGGCCTTCTGCCGCTTGTCGCTCACGCTCCTGTGATAGGGCACGCGGAGCATCAGGGTGACTATCATTGTCGAAAGCGAGATGAACAGCGTGTTTATCAGGAACAGATAAAACGCGCCGAGGAAGAACGACGGCTGCCCGGAGGCTATTCCGTAGCCCGCCGTGCACAGCGGCGGCATGAGCGCGGTGGCTATCGCAACGCCGGGAATGACGTTGCCCTTTTTCTCGCGGGTGTTTCCTATCGCGCCAGCGATCCCGCCGAACAGGGCGATAAGCACGTCCCATATCGTGGGGCTGGTGCGGGCTATCATCTCGGCGGTGGGAGTGTCTATGGGGGTTATCAGGAAGTAAACTGTGGAGCTTATCAGGCTTATGACCACCTGCGTGCCGAATCTCAGCAGGGCCCGACGCAGCAGCCGCAGGTCGCGCACGGCGAGGGAATAGCCCATTGTCATGATACCGCTCATCAGCGGGGAAATAAGCATCGCGCCGATTATTACGGCGGTGGAGTTCATGTTGAGACCGATGGAAGCTATCAGCGCCGCCAGACACAGTATCCACATATTCGGGCCGTGGATAACGGTGTTTTCAAGCATCATTTCGTCTATGGCTTCATAGCTCATCATTCCGTCGTGCATATTCAGCATATCTCCGAAGAATTTCCGCACGCCGGTGCGCTTTTCCCTGCGTTCTTCCTTGATTTTCTTGATCTCCTTGTGTATGTCCTTGTCTATCTCGTCGGCTTTTTCGGTTACTTTGCTCATGTTCTGACCTCTTTTTGAAATAATTTCCTACATTATAGCACAGTGTAACGCTGATTGTCAACAACAATAATCGGCAAAATGCGGGGGAAATACCTTTACATATGCGGCGGTTAGTGGTATAATACTTACAGAATAATTCGCGGCTCTCTGCCGCAGACAGGAGATAAAACCATGCTTAAACCATTTTCTGACCGTGTATCAGGACTCCAGCCGTCTGCTATCCGTGAGATACTCAAGTTCACAGCAGACCCGGAGGTCATCAGCTTTGCCGCCGGAAATCCCGCGCCGGAGGCATTCCCGACTGACGTTATCGCGAAGCTGTCCGCGGATATTTTCAGGGAGGAGCCGATAAATGCGCTCCAGTACTCTATCACCGAGGGTTACCCGAAGCTCCGCGAGTGGCTGAAGGACGACCTCGCCAGGAAGAACCTTTTCCATGACGGAGATCAGGTGATAATCACCAGCGGCGCACAGCAGGCGATAGAGACCACCGCGAAGATACTCTGCAACGAGGGCGATGTGATAATCTGCGAGGATCCGGCGTTCGTGGGCTCCCTGAACGCATTCAGGAGCTACGGCGTAAAGCTGGTGGGAGTCCCCATGGACGACGACGGAATGATACCCGAAAAGCTGGAGGAGGCGCTCAAGGCGAATCCCACCACGAAATTCATCTACACTATCCCGAACTTCCAGAACCCCACCGGCAGGACGACAACGCTCCAGCGCCGTAAGGAAATGCTGGCACTGGCGGAGAAATACGGCGTGTACATACTGGAGGACAACCCCTACGGGGCGCTCCGCTTTGAGGGCGAGGACGTGAAGTCCGTCAAGGAGCTGGATACAAAGGGCAACGTGCTTTACTGCGGAACATTCTCCAAGACGCTTGCGCCGGGGCTGCGCGTGGGATATCTGCTCGGTTCGTCCGAGGTAACGTCAAAGGCGGTGGTAGGTCTCCAGACCAGCACGGTGCACACGAACATCTGGGCGCAGATGCTGACGTACAGATTCCTGACCACTGTGGATTTTGACGAGCACCTGAAAAAGCTCCAGGCTATCTACCGCCACAAGTGCAAACTCATGCTGGACGGACTTTCTGCGGAGCTTCCGGAATTCATCAGCTTCACCCGCCCGCAGGGAGGTCTGTTTATCTGGGCTACTCTGCCGGATAAATACGACATGAACGCATTCTGCAAGGGCGCTGTTGAGCGCAAGGTCGCGGTAGTGCCTGGAAATGCGTTTCTCGCTGACGAGAGCGCGGTTTCTCATTCGTTCCGCCTGAACTATTCCACCCCCACCGACGAGCAGATAGTAAAGGGTGTGAAGATTCTCGGCGCGGCGGCTAAGGAACTGCTGAAATAATTCGCATATGATTCCGTAGGGGACGGGCTTGCCCATCCCGGAACTTTTGTGCCACGAAATTAAACGGCGGGAGGGGCAAACAGGACGTTTGTCCAAACCGCCCCAAAGCAGCGCAAGGACGCGCTGCATATAAGGGCGGGAGGGGCAAGCCACTCCCCTACAAAACAATAGAAAACGGAGAGGCGCGAACCTCTCCGTTTCTGTTATAGCTTTTCAGCCGCCGCGCGCATGACCCTTGCTGCTTCCGTGATATCCGGCTGGGCGATTACCGCGGAGATGACCGCCGCGCCGTTTATCCCCAGCCCGTAAAGCTGGGTGATGTTCTGCGGATTCACGCCGCCTATCACCACGAAAGGAATAGTCACTGCCTGCCTTATCGCCCGGATAGTTTCCGGAGTGACGGGGCGGGTGTTTGTTTTGGTCGAGGTGGTGAATACCGCTCCAACACCGAGGTAGTCCGCGCCGTCAGCCTGAGCCTTTGCCGCTTCCTCCGGCAGGGCGGCGGAAACGCCTATCAGCTTGTCCGCGCCGAGTATCCTGCGCGCCTCCCGGCAGGGGAGGTCGGACTGACCCAGGTGGACTCCCGCCGCGTCAACAGCCTGGCAGATATCCAGACGGTCGTTTATTATCAGCGGGACGCTGTACTTGTCCGTGACCTGCTTCACGCGCTTTGCAAGCTGGAAAAGCTCCAGCGAGGAAGCGTTCTTTTCCCGGAGCTGAACGATGGAACAGCCGCCAAGTATGGCGAGTTCAACGCTTTCCTCCACGGTATTGCAGGACATCAGCCCGCTGTCGGTGCATAAATACAGGGTGTAATCAACATTCATTGATATCAAGCCTTTCCATAAGAAGCTTTGGAGTCATACTTCCGGCGAAGTCGAAAAGCGCCGCCCGGAAGCTCCCAGTGCCGTCCGTCCGTTCTGCGGCGAGTTCCCCGCAGATATCCATGAACGCAACTCCGGCGGCGGTTCCGATGAAGCCGTCGCTCACCGAGCAGAAAGCCGCGCACAATGCCGAGGTCATACAGCCCGCGCCGGTCACGCGGCGAAGCAGCGGAGTCCCGCCATGTATCACGGCGGTGCGCTGTCCGTCCGAAATTACATCATACGCCCCGGTCACGGCGCACACGCAGCCGAGTTTTTTTGCGGCAGTCCGGGCGGCGTCCTGCGGGGAAATCCGGGTCTCTGAGGAATCCACGCCGTTTTCTCCGGCGTCGAATCCTGCAAGATAGGATATTTCGGACAGATTTCCGCGGACGGCGGTAAGCTTCACACGGCTGATTATCCCGGCGGCGGAATTTCTGCGGAATTCCGAGCAGGCAACGCCCACAGGGTCGAAAATCACCGGAATGCCGCGCTCCGCCGCCTTTTCGCCCGAGCGGAGCATAGCCTCCACCCGGGAAGCAGACGGAGTGCCGAGGTTCAGCGTTAATCCCTGCGCGAGGGCGGTTATTTCGGCGCTTTCTGCTGGGTCGTCCGCCATTATCGGGGAGGCTCCCGCCGCGAGGAGCATATTTGCGGTATCTCCGGCGGTAACGTAGTTTGTTATGCAGTGAATAAGAGGGGACATACCCCGCATATCTGCAAGGGTATGTCCGATGAGTCTGTTAGTGGTCATTTCAAGCCTTTCAGGATTTCTGCGGCTGTATGTCTCCCAGGAAGATATCAATAGCCCTGACGCGCTTGAGCGAAGTAACGACTATTGCGGCGATAACGGTTCCCACAACGCTGGAGGCGAAGAACGGGAAAACGAATCCGAACAGCGTTGCCGCAGTGTTGTTCATTATCAGGTAAGCTATCGGGAATGAGAGCATACCGCCGATAACGGAGGTTCCGAACAGTTCTCCGACATAAGCCATGGGCAGACGGAGGGACAGCGGCTTTCCCTTGAATATCCAGTGATACATCACGCCGGAGAGGAACGCGCCGACCATGCTTCCCGGGAATGCCAGCGGCGAGCCGAGCCCGGTGAAATTACGGATAAGGCTGGCGCAGAACGCGGTTCCCATCGACCACCACGGTCCGAGATAAACGCCCGCGATGATGTTGACTAGGTGCTGCACCGGCGCGCACTTCGCCCCGAGGAACGGGAACGAGAAAAGCGAGCCGACAACGGCTACCGCGACTAATACCGCCGCAATGGCGAGCTTCCTGATGTTTGTCTTTTTCATAAGATACCTCTTTCCTGCGCGGCGCAGGGCAGAGTTATCCCGGCGCACGCACAAATGCGTTACATTACGGTATGCCGTAATGCCGGTCGATACTCAGAAGTATCCTCTCACCGCGAAACACGCGTTCCCTCGCTGGAATCTGACCCCGGACGGCGCTCCCCGCCGGAGACTATAAATAAATTCGGAATTATGCATTACAAAATCCGATTTATTTTTCAGTGCAGAATTTTACTTCCTTGCCCTCAAGTATCATGTTGGTGGTGCGTACTGCGCACATCTTTCCGCACATTGAGCAGGAATGACGGTCTGCGGGGGGTACGCTCTCAAAGTAAGCGCGCGCCTTGTCGGGGTCTGCGGCTACCTTGAACATTTCCTCCCAGTCGAGCTTGTGGCGGGCTGCCGCCATCTCGTTGTCCTTGTCGCGGGCGTGGGGGATCCCCTTTGCGATATCCGCAGCGTGGGCGGCTATCTTGCTGGCGATAATTCCCTCCTTGACGTCGTTGAGGTCGGGGAGTCTCAGGTGCTCTGCGGGGGTCACATAGCACAGGAAATCCGCGCCGCTTGCCGCAGCTATCGCGCCGCCTATCGCGGAGGTTATATGGTCGTAGCCCGGGAATATATCGGTCACCAGCGGGCCGAGGACATAGAACGGGGCATTGTGGCAGATGCGCTTTTCAAGCTTCATGTTTGCCTCGATCTCGTTCATCGCCATGTGACCGGGACCCTCTACCATGACCTGAACGTCCTTTGCCCATGCGCGCTCTGTGAGTGCTCCGAGCTCTATAAGCTCGGATATCTGACCAGCGTCCGTTGCGTCGTCGATACAGCCGGGGCGCAGCGCGTCGCCGAGGGAGATGGTAACGTCATATTCGCGGAGAATATCGAGCACCTCGTCGTAATGCTCGTAGAACGGGTTCTCGTTTCCGGTCATCATCATCCATGCGAACAGCAGGGAGCCTCCCCGGGACACTATGTTCATCTTGCGCGGGTCGCGGCGGAACGCTTCAATAGCGCGGCGGTTGATTCCCGCGTGGATAGTCATGAAGTCAACGCCCTCTTCTGCGTGGGCGCGCACTACCTTCAGGAAGTCCTCTGCGGAGATCTCCAGCAGGTCCTTGTCGAGATAGCCTATCGCGTCGTACATGGGAACGGTGCCTATCATGGCGGGGGAGCGCTCAATGAGCTGCCTGCGGAACGTGTTGGTCTTGCCGTAGTTCGACAGATCCATGATAGCTTCTGCGCCGAACCTTATCGCCATATCCACCTTCTGCATTTCCATGGTGTAGTCCTTGCAGTCGCCGGAAATACCGAGGTTTACGTTGATCTTCGTTTTCAGCCCGGAGCCCACACCCTCTGCGGAAAGAGCGGTGTGGTTCACGTTGGCGGGGATTGCTACCCAGCCCTTTGCGACCAGTTCGCGGAGCTTTTCAGGCTCCATGTATTCCTTTTCGGCAACGGTCTTCATTTCCGGGGTTATAATGCCCTTTTTCGCTGCCTCCATCTGTGTTTTGTATTCTCTCATTTCATTTCCTTTCCGGGAACTGGCGGTAGAAGTGATCCATGGGATTCTTGCCCTTCCCGATTTCAAGTCCGTGCTGTATTGCGCCTGTCAGGTATTCCTTGGCGAGCCTTACCGCCTCCGGCAGAGTATTCCCCATCGCCTGATATGCCGCTATGGCGGAGGACAGCGTGCAGCCGGTGCCGTGGGTCGCGTTCGTCTGTACCCGCTCGTGGGTGAAGCTGTGGAATTCCTTTCCGTCAAACAGGATATCCGTTGCGTCCCCGGCGAGATGACCGCCCTTTATCAGCACCGCGTCCGCGCCGTGCGCGAACAGGCTGAGCGCCGCCGCCTTTATGTCGGCGAGGGTCTCTATCTTACAGCCGAGCAGGGTTTCGGTTTCCGGGATATTCGGGGTCAGCAGGCTGCACAGCGGGATTATCCCGCCGATGAAAGCCCCTAGCGCGGAGCCCTGCATGAGATCCCCTCCGGCGGTCGCTGAGATAACCGGGTCGCAGACCACTATCTCCGGCTGATATTTCAGCAGAGCCGCGGCAACGGCGCGCATAGCCCCCGCGTCCGGGAGCACGCCTATTTTCACCGCGTCGACGCGGATATCGGCAAAAATCGCGTCAAGCTGCGCGGAGATAACGTCCGGCGCGACTGCCATGCTTGTAAATACGCGCTCGGTGTTCTCCGCCACAACGGAGGTGATAACGCTCATGCCGTAGCAGCCAAGCGCCGAAAAGGTTTTCAGATCAGCCTGTATTCCTGCTCCGCCGGAGCAGTCAGAGCCAGCGATGGTAAGACAGTTTTTCATCGGGGAACCTCCTGGATAAAACAAAAGACCCCTGAATAGCAGAAGTCCTGAGATGATATTTCGTCACGGCTTCCCTACGATGGTATTAACCAACAGGTTCAAAGGGTCGGGCTTTACGCCCTCTCAACTCGGAATGAGTACCCCCAGCACAATATATTATACCACTATAAAACGGCTTTGTCAACAGCAAAAAACTCCGCATTGCGCAGAATACGGAGCTTTGAGTAATAGCTACTTGTGAGACGGCTTTTTTGAAACGCAGGCGATAGCCTCGGCGACAGCGATATTCAGGTCAACGCTGTTCTGGCGCACCAGCGAATTCAGCTTTGAAAACAGCTCGCCGTTGTGCGTGCTGACGTATCTTGCCGGGAGCTTATTCAGGGCGAGCGCGGTCATGTCCTCGATGCAGCGTTCGCATTTGCAGCAGCTCTCGGTTTTAAGCATTTCTGCGAGCTTATCCTCAACGATATCTTCCATTATATTGACGAGTGCCATAAATAACCTCCCTGACCGTCCGTTTATGCGGCTGTATAATATATTTATTTTACAATATAATTGCCTGTTTGTCAATAGTTCGTCAGGATTTTTTACATTTTTCCTCATTGACACGTTCATGTATTTTTTCGGCAAAAACGCAGAAAATATCCGCAAAAGTAAAAAAAGGAGAGTTCCTGTATGAATATATCTAACGAAGAATACGGCGAGCTTGCGAAAAAGCGTTCGCATGGCTCAAAGCTGTACAAGACTGTGCCGATGGCGTTCCTTATAGGGGGGCTTATCTGCACGCTGGGCGAGGCCCTGCTGAACGTATACGGAATGACAGGGCTGGACAAGGACGACGCAGGCGCGCTGACCTCCATGACGCTGGTGTTCCTGAGTATCCTGTTCACCGGGCTGGAATGGTACGACCGTATCGCGCAGCACGCGGGCGCGGGCACGCTGGTCCCGATAACGGGATTTGCGAACGCCGTTGCCTCCCCGGCGCTGGACTTCAAGAGCGAGGGCTATGTGCTGGGGCTCGGCGCGAAGATGTTCGTAATTGCCGGCCCCGTGATAGTTTACGGCATAAGCGCCTCGGTGGTCTATGGGATCATCTACTATATAGTAGGGCTTTTCATGAAGTAAGGGGGGATAGCTGTGAAATTCTGTGAGGGAAGAACAATGTGCTTCCGCAAGCCGTCAATCATATCCTATGCGGCTGTTGTCGGAAAGGCGGAGAACGACGGCCCCTACGGCGGTGAATTCGACGAGGTGATAGAGGACAACAAGGGCGGCGCGGACACATGGGAGCAGTCCGAGGCGCTGTTCCAGCGGCGCGCGGTGGGTCATGTGCTGAGAAAAGCAGAACTCTCCCCGGACAAGATAGACCTGGTCATAGCCGGCGACCTGCTGAACCAGTGCGTGGGAAGCTCCTATGGGCTGAAGGACTACTATATGCCGTTCCTTGGGATATACGGAGCGTGCTCCACATTCGCAGAGGGTCTCCTGCTGGCGGCGGCTCTGGTGAACGCGGGATATCTTGATACGGTGATAGCCAGCACCTCCTCGCATTTCAGCACGGCGGAGCGGCAGTTCCGGTTTCCGCTGAACTACGGCGGAGTGCGCACTCCCACCGCCCAATGGACTGCGACAGCCTCAGGAGCGGCGCTGGTGGGGTTCAGCGGAAAGCCGCCGTTTATCCGCGCGGCGACCATAGGCAAGATAGAGGACATGGGCATAACAGACCTCAACAACATGGGCGCGGCGATGGCGGGGGCGGCATACGACACCCTCGCCCGCCACATGAAACACCGCGGCACTCACCCGCAGGACTATGACGTGATAATCACCGGAGATCTGGGACAGGTGGGCAGCGACCTGCTGTACGACCTGTTCCAGCGGGACGGGGTTTCCCTGAAGGAGTACCACAAGGACTGCGGACTGATGATATACGACCGCGCCAGCCAGGACGTGCACGCGGGCGGCTCCGGGTGCGGGTGCTCGGCTTCCATGATGTGCGGGCACTTCCTGAAGCGGGTGCAGTCCGGGGAGCTGAAGAGAATACTTTACTGCGCCACCGGTGCGCTGATGTCGCCGACCATGGTACAGCAGGGCGGCAGTATTCCGGGAATTGCGCACTGCGTTGAGATCTCATCTGAACAGGGGGGATAAGAATGGATATGTTTCTTGAATATTTGTGGGCGTTCCTGATAGGCGGGGCGTTCTGCGCGGTGGGGCAGCTCCTTATCGACGTCACGAAGCTCACCCCGGCGCGTATTCTGGTGAGCTATGTCGTGGCGGGAGTTATCCTGGGCGCGGTGGGAGTTTACGAGCCGCTTATCGAGTTCGCGGGGGGCGGCGCGACAGTTCCGCTGACCGGATTCGGCAGCCTGCTTGCAAAGGGAGTCCGCGAGGCGGTGGACGAGCACGGGCTTATCGGGGCTTTCATGGGCGGCTTCACTGCCTCGGCGGCGGGAATATCGGCGGCGATATTCTTCGGACTGCTGGCGGCGCTGTGCTTTAAGAGCGGCTCCAAAATAAACGAAACGTAACCGCATTGACTTAAACACTCCGTTATGTTATAATTGTCTTATAGCAATGTCCTGCTAAGCGGGACGAAAAATAATTCCGAATTCCGAATCAAGAATTCCGAATTGACCTCGGGGTGTTTATGGATTACTTTTTTCATGCGGTCACAACGAAATACCGCAGGCGGCTCAAGGGCACAGTGATAACTGTGCTTGTGCCGCTTTTCGGCGTTTGCGTGTTCTGCACCGTAAATATCCTGCTGAATCTCGGCGACCGCGATATCGTAAGGCTTCTCGCCATGGTGATTTTCGGGTGCGTTTTTCTGGGGACGGCGGCGGTGTTCACGGCGGTGTATTTCACCTATAAATATACCAAGCGGCACAACCGCTTCACCTATCTGGATATCCTGCCGGACGGCTTCGTTTTCAGCCTGTACGCCGGGGAATTCAGCGGCGGCGGGAAGCAGACGATCCTGCGCAAGCTGTATTATGTGCCGTTTTCCGGCGTGGAGGAAATAACACGGGACGCTGAAAAAACTCCCTGCTCCTTTACGGTGAAGGGCGAGGTGCGGTACTATTTCTACGAAAGCTCCCGCCTGGGCTACCACGTTGACGAGGACGACCACACCACGTTCGACAGCCCGGAGCTTAACGAGCGCGGGTTCCAGAAGATGGATAAGCTGGAGGTCAGCGGGTGGTTCGGGTCAACGAAGAAGATCGTGCAGTCGCTGGAGTACTACCTGGGTGAGTTCCGCAGGAAGCCGGAAAAAAAGCCGTTCAACATCGCGGATTATATCCCGAAAAGGCGGAAAAAGCCCGCCACAACGTCAAACCCGCTGCTGGAAGCTCCTAGCTACGACAGAAACTGGAAGTAACGCTGTGAAGTCAGCGTAAAAATAATTGCTGTTCTGTGGGGAATTTAGTAGAAATACCACTTGAAAAAAAAGGCGCAAGGTGATATAATGGTTTAAGATATGTTTTCCGGTGTGTGCGTAAAGACGGAGAAAAGAAAGGAAGGTCACACAGAATGGCTGCAAAATACATCTTTGTTACCGGCGGCGTCGTTTCGGGACTTGGCAAGGGCATTACCGCCGCCTCCCTCGGACGTCTGCTCAAAATGAGAGGATACAAGGTCACTATCCAGAAGTTCGACCCTTATATAAATGTTGACCCCGGCACCATGAGCCCCTATCAGCACGGCGAGGTATTCGTGACCGACGACGGCGCGGAAACCGACCTCGACCTGGGACATTACGAGCGCTTTATCGACGAGAATCTTTCGGTGAACAGCAACGTTACCACCGGTAAGATCTACTGGACAGTACTTAACAAGGAGCGCCGCGGCGATTACCTCGGCGGCACCGTTCAGGTCATTCCCCATGTGACCAATGAGATAAAGGACAGGATATACCGCGTTGCCAACAGCGGCGCTGAGGCGGCGGACGTAGTCATCACCGAGATCGGCGGCACGGTAGGCGATATCGAGTCCACGCCGTTCCTGGAGGCTATCCGTCAGGTGAGCAACGACGTTGGCAGAGAGAATGTAATGTATATCCACGTTACGCTTCTCCCATTCATCTCCGGCAGCAACGAGCTAAAGACAAAGCCCACGCAGCACAGCGTAAAGGAGCTTCTTTCCATCGGTATCCAGCCTAATGTGCTGGTTCTTCGCAGCGACTGCGAGATACCGCAGGATATGATGGACAAGGTCGCAAGCTTCTGCAACGTCCGCAAGGAGGACGTTATCCCGAACCTCACCGCTTCTTCGCTGTACGCCGTTCCGCTCATGCTGGAGGAGGCAGGACTTGCCCACTCCGCGTGCCATCACCTGGGTCTTGAGGACAGGGAGCCTGACCTCACCGAGTGGAGGAACATGGTGCACATGCAGGAGAACGCCACAAAGCCGCTTACCATCGGTCTTGTCGGAAAGTACGTTTCCCTTCCTGACGCTTACATCTCCGTTATGGAGTCCATCAGGCACGCAGGCGCGGCAAACGGCGCGGACGTGCATATAGAGCTTATCAATTCCGAGGAGGTAACTCCCGAGACATCCGAGGAGCTTCTCGGCATGGTCGACGGAATCATTGTTCCGGGCGGCTTCGGCGACAGAGGAATTGAGGGCAAGATAGAGGCTGTGCGCTACGCAAGAGAGCACAAGAAGCCATATCTCGGACTGTGCCTTGGCATGCAGATGGCTGTAATAGAGTTCGCGCGCCACGTTGCAGGTCTGGAGGGCGCAAGCTCCTCCGAGTTCGGCGAGCACCAGTATGACGTTATCGACATCATGCCCGACCAGAAGGGCGTAGACATGGGCGGCACAATGCGCCTTGGTCTGTACCCCTGCAAGCTGGACGAGACCTCCATCTCCAGGGAGCTTTACGGCGAGGGTCTTATCTATGAGCGCCACCGTCACCGTTACGAGTTCAACAACACCTATCGTGAGCAGTTCGCAGCGCTGGGTCTTAAGTTCGCGGGACTTTCCCCTGACGGAAAGCTTGTTGAGATAGTTGAGCTGCCGAAGGACGTTCACCCGTGGTTTGTCGCCGTTCAGTTCCACCCTGAGTTCAAGAGCAGACCGAACAGACCGCACCCGCTGTTCAACGGCTTCATCAAGGCTTCTCTCGACCTTAAGAAATAATTAATCATTGATAATTTATGCCGCCTGTCTACTCGCGTATTCAGACGGCGTTTCTGTATATTAAATCCACATTAAATTGCTGAAAGGAAATCATTATGGGCGACAAGTTCTATGACAACCGCGAGCTTTCATGGCTGAAATTCAACGCAAGAGTGCTTGAAGAAGCGTTCGACGAGGAGACCCCGCTGTTTGAGCGGCTGAGGTTCGTACAGATCTTCTGTTCGAATCTCGACGAGTTCTTTATGATAAGAGTGGGAAGCCTGCACGACAAAATGCTCTTCGACAGCAAGGACACCGAGAACAAGACCAACATGACCGCCAAGGAGCAGCTCACCGAGATAGCCAAGCGCGTAAAGCAGCTTCTCCCGGTGAAGGACGAGGCTTACGAAAATATAATGTCCGGGCTTGCCGCCTACGGCGTTGAGCACATCGACCCGAAGAGCCTCACCCCGGAGGAGGACGCGTATTTCCGTGCATTCTTCGCCCGGGAGGTTCAGCCGCTGCTGTTCACCGGGGTCGTGGACAAGAAGCACCCCGTACCGTTCCTGAAAAGCGGCGAGGTGTATGTGGGCGTCACTATCCGCAAGAAGGACGACGCGGCGCGCAAGGTAACATTCGGCATACTTCCGGCTTCCGAGAACTTCCCGAAGCTGGTGTGGCTGCCGGGCACCGGGCGGTTCCTGCTGACGGAGGAGCTTATAGCGCGCTACGCGGAGCTGGTGTTCAAGAACTTTGAGATAATGTCCCGCTGCATTTTCCGTGTTACAAGGAACGCGGATATCACGATGGACGAGGGTCTTTACGACCACGACGTGGATTTCCGCGACATAATGAGCGACCTTGTGAAGAAGCGCAAGAAGCTCCAGCCGGTGCGCCTGGAATTCCTGGGCAGCCCCGACCCTACCATCTCCGGGATAATCGCAAAGACCCTGAAGGTAAAGGACAACTTTATCTTCTGTCAGAGCGCTCCGCTGACGATGGGCTTCCTGTCTGCGCTGGAGAGGAAGCTGGAGAAGCAGGACGACCTTTTCTTTGCGCCGCTGACCCCGCAGAAATCCCCGGAAATAGACCAGAAGAAACCGATCATCGAGCAGATACAGCAGCATGATATCCTGCTGAATTACCCCTATGAGAACATCAGCCAGTTTATCCGCCTGCTTGAAGAGGCTGCGGAAAATCCGGACGTTGTTTCCATAAAAATAACCCTCTACCGCGTGGCGAGGGACAGTAAGATAATCAGCGCCCTGACCCGCGCCGCAGAAAACGGCAAGGACGTGCTGGCGCTTGTGGAGCTCCGCGCGAGATTCGACGAGGAAAACAACATCGGCTGGTCAAAATGCCTTGAAGAAGCCGGCGTTACCGTTATCTACGGTCTGGAGGAGCTCAAGGTGCACTCAAAGCTGCTGCTCATCACGCTGCGCAACGGCAATGATGTTAGCTACATCACGCAGGTGGGCACCGGAAATTACAACGAGCGCACCTCCAGGCTGTACACCGACCTCACGCTGATGACCGCCGACAGAGATTTCGGCTCGGACGCTTCGGTGGTGTTCAATGCGCTTGCAGTGGGGAATACGGTCGAGAGCACCAACAAGCTGCTGGTGGCACCCAAGGGGCTCAAGAGCCGCATAGTGGAGCTTATCGACAACGAGATAACCTACAAAAAGGACGGCTACATCGGCATAAAAATGAACTCCCTGACCGACAAGGACATCATCGAAAAGCTTGCAGAGGCAAGCCGCGCGGGGGTAAAGATAGAGCTGGTAGTCCGGGGAATATGCTGCCTTATTGCGGGAGTTGAGGGCGAGACTGAGAATATCAGGGTAATTTCCATCGTGGGAAGATTCCTTGAACACAGCCGTATCTATATCTTTGGAAAGGGCGAGCGCCGCAGGGTATACATTTCCAGCGCGGACTTCATGACCAGAAACACCGAGCGCCGCGTTGAGGTGGCGGCTCCGCTGCTGGATAAGAGGATAGCCGACCGGGCGGTGGATATCTTCAAAACCATGCTCCGGGACAATGTAAAGGCGCGCGAGCAGGACGACGAGGGCAACTATCACCGCATTACCCCGAAGGAGGGCGAGCCGCGCCTGAATTCGCAGATATATTTCTACGAGCAGGCATACAAGGCGGCTGAGGAAGCGCAGAATATTCCGGCAGAGCCTGAAAAGAACGCGGTTCAGACAGCGGCTAAACCGGGAAATGACCGCGTAACGCTGAAAGTCAAGGCGCGCAGGGTCCGCAGATAAACCAAATATCCGTAGGGGAGGGGCAAGCCCCTCCCCTACATTGCATAAAAAATCCCTCTTCATCGCGGAGAGGGATTTTTGTATGTTTTAGAATTACTTGATCTGGGCGGGCTTATCGTCCTTGCCCTTTTTCTTCTTGGCGGGGGCAGCCTCAGCGGGAGCCTCGTGCATGGTGTTGTTCTTTGCGATGGCGGATCTCAGCACGCGGATCTTGGTGCGGTCGCTGCCGGTCTCAATAAGAACGGTGTCCTCCTTGACGGAAAGAACGCGCCCGATAATGCCGCCGTTTGTGATAACTTCGTCGGCAACCTGGATATTGTTCAGCATATCCTGCATTTCCTTGTTGCGCTTCTTCTCCGGGCGGATAATGAACAGCCAGAAAAACAGAATGATGAGCGCCAGCGGGATAAGCATTGTAAGCATACTGCCTATGCCGCCAGCCGCGTCGGCCGTGCCGGAAGCGGCTGTGCTTATGATAGCGAGTGTAGAATTCATTAGTTGTCCTCCATGTTTTTACCGCAATACAGCGGCAAATTAATATTTACCTATTTATTATAACCTAAATAGGCTGATAAATCAAGTAGGCTGGCAAAATTTTCACCGATTATTCAGAAAGCACCGCGATATCGGAATCCAGGAACGCCTTGCGCACGTCCGCAAGCGCTTCCGCTGAGAATCCGGAGGTCTGGAGCCTTACCGCGAAGCTCTGCCCGGGGTACATTACGGAGAGTCGCCCGATAAATGCTTTCGTGTTCGCATAGGAGGCTTTCTCCTCGGGGGAATAATCCACCATGAGCACGGTGTTTTTCAGCTTCGCCTTGTCGCCGGTTATCTCGGCGGAGGTGAGCGCCTTGTCGTCCAGCAGGAGGTCGTCGCCGCCGACCTCGACCACTATTTCAGCGCCGGACGGCTCGGCAGCCTTTATGCAGGCGTTTACGGCTTTCCAGAGCGCGTCAAGGCGCGCCTTTTCATCGGAAATGCTGAGCTGGCGCAGGAAGTTCGTGTAATCCTGCGGGTTGAACGCCGGATATCTTGTGTTGGCGAGGATCACGCTCTTGAATCCCGCGCCGCTTATCTCGGAGGTTATCGCCGAGAGATACTTCGCGGTGGCTGACGAAAACGGGTCGAGCCAGGATTTTCCGCCCCTGTCAACGTAGAAATCGTGCCATATTCCGCCGTCTGCTATCATGTAGCATACGCTCTCCCCGCCGAAGGTCTGCGAGGTGCGGTCGAGCAGGGTGTTTATCCGCGCCCTCGGCGTGAAGCCCGCTTTGGTGATGATGTCCGCTATCTGCTTTGCGGTCAGGCTGCCGGTTATCTGGGTCTCGGGTATCCCCTCGATCCCGGTCTTGTAGAGGAAGTTTCCGGTTTCGTCCTTGAGGGTGACGGTGATGTCGGTGTAGCCCCCGTTCTTTGCGGCGGCAAGGGCGCTGTTAAGGCTGTCGGAGCTTTCAGCGGCGCTTTCCGGCAGAATAAAGGAGTTTACCGCCGTTTTCTGCGCCTCCTGGGTAGGCTCCTTGGTGACCGCTTCGGCGGTGGATCTGTCAGAAGTTCCCTCGGCTGAGGAAACGGTCTCCGCCGACGAGGGCGGCGTCCATGCGGAGCTTGTCTGCGATTCGTTGCCGCGGTTCTTGAAGTAGTCCACCAGCGGCCGCCCCAGACCGTAGCCCAGCACGCAGAGTCCCGCGACTAAAACCACCATCAGCAGAACGGTGAGCACCTTTCTGCTTTTGCTTTTCTTGCGCTGATACAGGCTGTATTTCCTGTGCTTTATCTTGATTTTCCTGTTTTTCATAATATCTCCGTTGGATTCCGTTAGATTTAGATTATGTCAGAAATCTACGGTGTAACCCGCCAGCGCGTAGAACGCCAGCGAGATCACGCCGATGTAAACAAGCATTATCGGGTAGCCCCGGAAAACCTTTGGTATCTTTTCGCTGTCCAGCTTTTCGTGCGCTATGTTCAGCAGGAAGCAGGCGAGAAAGAAGCCTATTCCCGTGCCGAAGCCGTAGCCTATATACGACCATATGTCGCTTCCGAAGTTGGAGTTCAGGAACAGCGCGCCGATAACGGTGCAGTTGAATATCGTGAGATGGACGTACTTCTTTATCCTTTTGAAGAACTTCGGGAACACCCTCCACATCAGCAGAAGCCCCGCGAGGTACAGCGCGCTGATTATCGCAACGTAGATCAGCGGCATGAACAGCCAGCCGAATTCCGTCGGCAGCAGCGCCTGGTCAACAAAGAACGAAATTGTGCTGGCGATGGTCGTCATCGCGGTTATGCCGATCGTGAAGCCTATCACAGTGCTGTTTTTCCTGGAGGCGTATATCGCGACGTTGCTTCCGAAGGCGCGGTCGAATATCGCGTTCTGCACGAATACCGACAGCATTGCGGCGGCGACTATGCGGCTGAAAATCTCCATCACTCCGCCCCCTTTCGGATAGCCTCGGCGCGTTCTGTGCGCCTGCGGCGGCGGGTGGTGACCGCACGGCAGACAGCCGCGAGCATTCCAAGCAGTATAAAGCCGAAGAACGGGGTTTTAGCCGCAGACATTACGGGGTCGCAGACCCTCAGCCCGAACAGCGAGCCGAACGCGAGGAATTCTCTGATCATTCCCACGGCGAACGCTGCCAGGGCATAGCCCAGGACATATACCAGCGCGTCGAGCGCCATCTCTCCATAGGGCATGAGGTAGAAGCGGCTCTCCGTCTTTGCGAGAATCAGGGAGTTCACCACGATTATCGAGATATAAATGGATATCTCGGAGGCTGCGGCGGGGAACAGCGCGCGCAATAGCAGCGCCGTGGGAATGTACATCACCGCCGCCACAGCCGCATAAAGCAGTATACGCACGGTGTAGACTATATTCCGGGGAATGAACCGGCAGATAAGTATCGAGGAATAGGAGATCATCAGGAAGCTCAGCGTGAGTATCAGGGCGTGCTCGAACGTGGTCGCCGCGACTATGATGGGCGCGGTGACAAGTCCGCTCATCAGCACGATGTTCTGCCTGAATAATCCGTCTGCGCTTACCTTTACGGAGGGCTTATTTATCATTGTGCGCGTCCTCCTTTTCCGCGGGCGTCCGGCGGCGCTTCTGCCTCTTCACCTTGCCGTTGATGGGCGGGGTGTTGTAGCGATATTTCTCCGGAAGCTCTATCTCCTGGGTGTCGGTGAGCTTTATTTCGCCCTTCTGCGCGCGGCTCTTGCTTCCCTCAAAGGAGCTGATGTAGTTGCGCTTCCAGTAGAGGATATTCTCAACGATGGTGTCGAAGCAGCCGGAAAGCGCGTTGGTTATCAGCAGCGCGAAAACAAAGGTGTTCTCCACCTGACCGAAATACCGGAACATCATCGCCGTGTAGCCGAGCACTATGCCGTAGATAACTCTTGCGGCGCGGCGCTTCGGCAGGAGGTAAGGCTCCGCCGACATGAAGATTATGCCGAACAGCATACAGCCGCTGGAAAGCTCATAGAAAACGGACATCAGCGGCGTTGCGTCAACGCGGGGGTAAAGCGCCGAGATGGCGCAGACCGAGGCGAGACAGGATATCATGGCGGTGAAGCTGGTGCTGTGCTTTATCAGCATACATATCCCGATAACCAGAACGACCAGGATATTCACCGTGCCGATAGCGCCGGGAGCGTTCCCGAGGAGAATGTCCAGCGGCTGCTGGGTGGGAACTGTGCCGAGCTTCATCGTGTATTCTATCGAGCGCGCCAGGGAGCCCTCATATTCGCCGAATGCCGGAAGCATCTCCCCGGCTTTCGGGAAATACAGTACGGAACTGGGGTAGCATATCGTGACGAATGCCGCAGATATTGCGGGAGGCGAGAAAACGAGGTTTTCGTTGCCGCCGAATATATGCTTGCCCACCGCGATACATATCACGGCGGCGAATCCTGCCACTGCGTGGGGAACGCCGGAGGGCATCAGCATAGCCGAGGTCAGCCCCCAGAACCACACGGCGGGGTCGGAGATGTCGTATTTTATCCTGCGTATCTTGCAGCAGATCCAGTCGGTGAGCATACAGCACAGTACGCTTACCACGCACACCACCAGCGGCCGGAATCCCGCCCGGAACACCGCCGGGATAAGCAGAGCCGCCATGAACACGAATCGCTCCAGATACAGCTTGCGCGGGTCGCGCTGAGTGATCGGGGTGATCATGCTTCTCCTTTCTGCGATTTGAGCTGTAAGTCTGCCTGAGCCATGTCAGGCGCCTTGAACAGCCCGGTTCCGGCAACGAGTACGTTCGCGCCCGCCTCTTTTACAAGGGGGGCGGTCTTTGCGTTTATGCCGCCGTCCACCTCGATGTCCAGAGAAGTCAGCCCGCGCTGGCCGGCGGTGTTTCTGAGGGCGCGTATCTTGTCAAGCGTTTCGGGAATGAAGGCCTGTCCGCCGTAGCCCGGTTCAACGGTCATAACAAGAACCATGTCGCACAGCTCAAGGTAGGGATAAACGGATTCTATCGGCGTACCCGGCTTTACCGCAAGCGCGGCTTTTATCCCTCTGGAGCGTATGTCGCGCAGGGTGGCTTCGGGGTCGCTGAGGCTCTCTATGTGGAAATCTATCAGGTCTGCGCCTGCTTCCGCGAAGAATTTCACCTGCGAAGCGGGGTCGTTCACCATCAGATGTACGTCAAGGAACATATCAGTCGCCGCGCGGACGCATTTCAGCACCGGGCTTCCGTAGGTTATCTGCTCAACGAACGCGCCGTCCATCACGTCGAAGTGTATCCAGTCAACACCGGCAGCCCTGCACCGCGCAAGCTCCCCGGAAATATTCGCCAGGTCGCACGCCAGCAGGGACGCGGAGGTTTTTATCATATCATCATTTCCTTTACAATTATACAACTTTTTACAGGCATTATACAGCCATACACATATATTCTATAATAAATATCTTTTTTCGTCAATAAGCTGACGGCATTTTTTTGCGAATTTTCAGGTAAAGCGTGAAATTTTCCTAAATCGGAGCACATTCCGCTATTATATTTGTTTATTTTTCTCCGCGGTAACGCTTGAAAAAAAGGAGCTTTAGTGATATAATAATAACAATATATCTATGCCTCCGGCAGATAAAAGCCCATGATACGTTAGTGTATTCAGCGGCTTTTTTCGTTATACGAACAGAAATCCCAGAAAAAAGGAATCCGGCAGGAAGAAGGACCTGCGCCGCAGGTCGAAGATGAAGAAAGTGAGGATCTATCAACTATGCTGAACTGCAACTACAACGAGAAATTTGTCAAGGAGGGGCTCACCTTTGACGATGTTCTTCTTATCCCGGCAAAGAGCGACGTTACCCCGAACATGATCGATATCAAGACCAATCTCACCAAGAACATCAAGCTCAACACTCCGATAATGACCTCCGCGATGGATACGGTTACAGAAAGCCGCATGGCTATCGCGATCGCACGAGAGGGCGGTATCGGTATCATCCACAAGAACATGAGCATTGAGCAGCAGGTTGACGAGGTGGATAAGGTAAAGCGCTCTGAGAACGGCGTTATCGTAAACCCGTTCTTCCTTTCCCCGCAGGACAGCGTATTTGACGCAGACGCTCTTATGGGCAAGTACAAGATCTCCGGTGTGCCGGTGGTCGAAAACGGTAAGCTCGTGGGTATCCTCACTAACCGTGACCTCCGCTTCATCACTGACTACAACCAGAAGATCGGCGAGGTAATGACCAAGGAGAACCTCGTTACCGCACCTGTCGGCACAACGCTTTCCCAGGCGCAGGAGATACTCAGGCAGCACAAGATAGAAAAGCTCCCGCTGGTTGACGAGAACGGCTTCCTCAAGGGACTCATCACCATCAAGGATATCGAGAAGAGCGTACAGTATCCGAACACCGCGCGCGACGCAGCCGGCAGACTTCTCTGCGGCGCTGCCATCGGCATCACGCCGGACGTGCTCGACAGAGCCGGCGCGCTGCTCAAGGCTCAGGCTGACGTACTTGTCCTGGATTCCGCGCACGGTCACAGCAAGAACATCATGACCACCCTCGACAAGATAAAGAACGCGTTCCCGAACGCAGTCATCATCGCAGGAAACGTTGCCACCGGTGCAGCGGCGGAGGATCTTATAAAGGCTGGCGCTGACGCTGTTAAGGTAGGTATCGGCCCCGGCTCCATCTGCACCACGCGAATCGTTGCAGGTATCGGCGTTCCGCAGATAACGGCGGTTTACGACTGCGCGTGCGCGGCTGCAAAGTACGGCGTTCCGGTTATCGCAGACGGCGGTATCAAGTTCTCCGGCGATATCGTAAAGGCTCTTGCGGCAGGCGCTAACTGCGTAATGCTCGGCTCCCTGCTGGCAGGCTGCGAGGAGGCTCCCGGCGACGTTGAGATCTATCAGGGCAGAAGCTTCAAGGTATACAGGGGCATGGGAAGCCTTGCCGCAATGAAGAAGGGCTCCGCTGACCGCTACTTCCAGGATAAGAGCAAGAAGCTCGTTCCGGAGGGCGTTGAGGGCCGTGTACCTTACAAGGGATCCGTTGCCGATACCATCTTCCAGCTTGTGGGCGGTATCCGCTCCGGTATGGGCTACTGCGGCTGCCCGACTATCCCGGATCTCCAGGAGCGCGCAGAGTTCGTGCGCATAACCGGCGCAGGTCTTAGAGAGTCTCACCCGCACGATATCCAGATCACCAAGGAAGCACCGAACTACTCCACCGGTTTCTGATAACATACCGCATTTCATAAAAATAACCTCCGGAACCACGAAAGCGGTTCCGGAGGTTATTGTATTTATAGCGGTGAAAACCTGCCGTCACATCAGCGAGATGATCTGCTGAACGTCCGGTAGGTAGTCCTCGATGACAGCGCCGTTTTCTATAAGCACGTCCCCGGTGTTCTCCATGGCGGAGCCGTTTATGCGGTCGTACCACGTTTCCGGCATTATTCCCCGGGAGCGGCAGAGCGCCTCGGCAGTGCCGTCAAGCAGGGATTTCAGCAGCGCGATATCCTCCGCCGTGAGGGATTCTGCGAATTCCCGCCAGCCCGGCGGAAGCGCGCTGAAATTCCCCGCCGGAGCCGCAGAAGGTGGAGCGTAGTCCTCCGCGAAGCTCTCGGTCTGCTCTTCAAAGCTGTCCGCTTCGATGCCCTGCATTTTTTCGGCGATGTCCTCGGCGGGGAGCGTGTCGGCTTCCTCAACGATAAGCTTGCGGGTGGTCTCGTCCGATTCCTCGCGTATCTTCGCCAGCTTGCTGACGTCTATCTCCACGGGCGCGGGAGCGGGCTTTTCGGCGGCGCTTTCCGGGGCTTCATCGTAGTTGTACGCCGGGCGCTTCTTCTGCTTTTTCGGCGGGAATATCCCGTGCTCGTCGCACCATGCGTTCACGGTGTCCGGTATAAGCTGCTGGAATTCCGGTGCTTCCGCCGGGCGGAGCAGCCGGTCGCGGTTGGCAAAATCGCTCAGCACCGCCGAGATATTCGGCTGTATCGGGTAGCGGAAGCCAGTCCTCTTGCGGAGCACGGATTCTATGCTCTTTAAGATCCAGCCGATGAAATTCCGGTAGGGGGCGCGCTCAAAGGTTTCCAGGCAGGGTTCGCGGCGCTTCACGGAGTAGCGCTCCGTGGGGCTTATCGCCAGCGCGTGGAATCCGTCCATGCGGTCGCGGTCAACAAGCGCCCCGCTGAACGGCTGCCAGTTGAAATTCTTCTGGAGCTTGCCGCACAGCAGCTCGAACATGGAGACCCCGAACCCCGCGAAATATCTGTCCAGCGCGGAGAGGACAGGCTCCAGGGCGTTTTCTGTCAGCTTTTCGTTCCCCTTGAAGAAGATGCTTCCCCGGAGGTTATAGCCGGAGCGCTCCAGCATTGCGTCCAGCAGCCCGGAATATCTGTGCTCCAGTATCGCGGAATCTGCGGGGTCGTCGGAGCGGTTCAGCTCCTCGGCGGGGGAGAAAACCTCCGCGCTTATCTCGTTGAACGCGCGGAAATCCTTGAGCCAGCGCGGTATTACGGAATCCAGCGCCGGACAGAACCCCCGGCAGCCCTCCCACACGCCGGAAAGCCGGTTGTAAGCGTCGTCCGCGGAGAGCACGCCGATTTTGTTGAGCAGCTCATAGCAGTACAGCATGACGTAGGGCTTGTCCACCGCGTTGTAGACTCCCTGGCGGGCGCGGGCGCGCCATGTGAAGTAGGTGCGGAGCTGGTCGGTGGAGAGCGCGCCGTAGATCGGGCGCTCTATGCCGCAGAAGCAGTTTCTGGGGTAGTCGTCAGTTACGTCAGCCATGAAAAGTCCCTGCTTCACAAGCGTTTCCTCGGCGCACTGCCGGAGCATATATCCGTTGTAGAACACCTGACCAAGCCGCCGCATTTCCTCTATTTTCATGCGGATAGCGGAGCTTTCGTCCTCTTCCTCGTACATAGATGGGGCGTAGGCAAGCTCGTCCGGCTCCAGGATCTGCGGGGCGCTGCTGAGGTAATCAACGCTGGGGCGCGGCTCGCGGGGGGGTATCTTCTCGCCGTAGGAGCTTTCGCGATCCTCCTTTGCGGTCTGCACTGCCTCCCGGATGATGTCCCGTATCTTGTCCTGCACGGATTCCCGCACAGCCTGGGTGATGTCGGTGGGCTGCTCCGGCTGTGAGACGGGCTTTTCCGGGGTCGGCTGGTCGCGCATTTCCATAATGCGCTTAAGCTCCTCCTGTATCTCTTCACGGGATTTTGCCTTGCTGTCGAACATCAGACGGAATTTATCGGACACGGAAATCACCCCCTATTATTAATGTGCCGCAAAGCGGCACATCAGTTTTATTCAATATACGGTAACCTCTAAAAACCTCCTTCACGGCAGATTTCTATGACTTATATCATCTGCTTCGTTGTCAAACCTTGAAATACATACAGTATTACTGCGGTTTGACGCCTAGCATCTGATATAAGTCATGTACGAAATCTGCTCGTGTCCCGGTTTTTAGAAGTTACCATACGTTATGGCTTCTTCCCAGCCGTTTTCCGGGAAGCCGAGGTCTTTAAGCCGGAGAACGTCGGAGTTCTTTTTTATCAGCCTTGATACGGGCTTTACAACGCGCTCGTTCCATGCGGAGTGGTTGTGGGCAAGCTGCTTCATCACGATTATGTAGCCGAAAACGTCCGCCCTGAGCGGTTCGCCCTCCCACCTGCGGGGAGTTTTCGGCTCCACCGGGAAGGTGTTGCCGTAAAGACGGTTATAGTGCGCGCAGTAGTTGCGAAGCTCGTTCAGGCAGAACAGCCAGTTGTCAAGTTCCGTGCTGGAGCAGCCGTAGTAGCGCTCTGCCAGCTCCTTTTTGTCGGCGCTCTGCATATCCTTGTAGAAGAACGCCAGCGTGCCGAAGCTGAACAGCTCCATGACCACCCACAGCGGGAACGCGCCGCAGTATTTCGAGTTGTAGTGCCGCACGAATTCCCGGTCGTCGTTCACTTCAATGAGGTGCTTCACCTTGTTCATAAATTGCTGGTGATTGTGCCGGAAATCGAACGTGGAGGGATTCAGATACCCCAGCGCGCCGTATTTCAGGGCGTGGTAGTTGGACACCGCCGCGCGCATGGCTATTTCGGTTTCCTCAAGGGAGGCCAGGAGAATACTGCGCAGCTTGCGGTCAGACTCATATACGCGCAGGATATTTTCGAACGTGGTGCCTTCCTCGTACAGCCCCTTGCGGACGGTGAACGGAGCGAAATAGTCCGACAGGCGGAAGTAGTTGATGTAGGTCAGCGTTTCCTCTGCGAGCTTTTCATCCCTGATTATGCAGCCGCGGTCGCGGAGCTTCTGCACCTGTTCCTTTATGGTAGCCGGGATCTTCTGATTCATCGGTTCCTCTTTCTCAGTCCATCCAGAACACTTCGCGCTCGTGCTTGCTCTTTCTTGTCATCAGCGCGGAAATACTCCGTCTGGGGTCGCCGTTTTCGTAGCATACCTTGACTATCTGCTCGATTATCGGGGTGTCTATGCCGTGCTCCTGCGCCAGCTTGTAGGCGATTATGCTGCTGGTGTAGCCCTCGACGGTGCCTATCTGCTTTACTGCCTCGGCGGCGGGCACGCCCTTGCCGATGAGGTTCCCCGCGCGGAAATTGCGGGAGTGCAGGGAGGTGCAGGTGACTATCAGGTCGCCGATACCCGCCATGCCGGTGAAGGTTTTCCAGTTAGCGCCGAGACCTACGCCAAGGCGGGTTATCTCTGTCATTCCGCGGGTCATGAGCGCTGCGACAGTGTTGTCGCCAAGCCCCATGCCCCGGGCGATTCCGCAGCCGAGGGCTATCGGGTTTTTGAGAACTCCGCCCAGCTCGCAGCCGGCAACGTCGTCGTTGACGTAAATGCGGTACACCTCGTTTGAGAGGGTGCGTTGAACGTACTCCGCGACGCCGTCGTTGTCGCTGGCGCATACTTCGGTCGTGGGGACGAGCCGCGCGATCTCCTCCGCGTGGCAGGGACCGGTGATCACGCCCACCGGATTCTCCGGCAGCTCCTCGCTGAGTATCTGGGAAAGGCGGTAGCCCGTCGCTGCTTCAAGCCCCTTGCTGACGTTTATCATAACTGTGTTCTTCCCGATGTAGGGCTTTACGGTCTGCACAGCCTCGCGGAAGAACGGCGAGGGTATCGCAGCGAGGACGAAATCCGCGCCGCTTACGCACTTGGGGTCGGTGGTGACTTCCAGATTCTCAGGGAGCTTCACCCCGGGGAGAAGCCGCTTGTGTTCGCGCTCGGTGCGGAGAAGCTCCGCTTCCTGCTCGAATTTTGTCCATGTCACTACCTCGTGACCGTAGGTGCTGAACAGCACTCCGAGGGCTGTTCCGTAGCCGCAGCCCAGTATCGTTATTTTTGCCATTGCGATAGACCTCCAGATTTATTGCCTTATATTTCGTTTTTCAGCACGGCGAAAACGCACAGGTCGTCGTATATACCGCTGTTCTCTTTTCGCGGCATATATTCCCGGAAGTGCGCTTCCTTACGCATTCCGAGGCGCTCCACCAGCTTCAGCGAACGGGTGTTGCGGGCGTTTACCTCCGCGATTATGCGGCGGGCTCCAAGCCTTTCAAACGCGTACCTCATCATGCCGCTGACGCTTTCAAAGGCGTAGCCGAAGCCCTGATAGGCGGCGTTGAACGTGTAGCCTATCTCGTAGCTTCCGTGCTCTCTTTTCGAGAAATATATCTTGCCTATGACCTTTTCGCCCAGCGTCACCGCGTAGAACTCCTCGCTTTCGGAGAAGTTCTTCGCTTCCTGAATGCAGGCTTCGCCGGTGAATGTTTCATACGGCTCGAAGTATGTCACGTCTTTGTCGGTGAGTATCCCGGCGAGGTCGCCGGAGTCCTCCGGACGGAACTTTCTTACCGTGAGCCTTTCGGTGCTGAACAGAGCTTTCATTACTTAGCCTTTTCTCCGAGCTTCTTTTCTGTATGCGTTACCAGCCTGTGGATATTACCCCGGTGCATATAGATGACCAGAGCCGCCGTGAAGAACGCTATGAACATACAGGCAAGCCCCGTCGGATCCTTATCCATAAAGTAGACGAAAACCAGAGTCCCGAAGCCGTAGAGCGAAGAAGCGATACAGCTTCCGAGGGAAACGTAGCGTGTTATCGCGACGATGACGATGAATACCGCGAGCAGCACGCAGCCGGTGCGCCAGTCGAGGGTGAATATCGCGGAGATGGCTGAGAGAACTCCCTTGCCGCCGCGGAAGCTGTAATACAGCGGGAACACATGACCTACCACAGCCATGAATCCGGCCATATAGCCGACCCAGTTCATTCCGTTTTCAAGCACGGTGGTGTCCACGCCGCCGATAAACAGGAACGCGAGCCTTACCGCCCATATTGCCAGCACGGATTTAGCCACATCGCCGAGCAGAACTATCCCGGCGACAGCCTTTCCCTGGGTGCGCAGGGTGTTCGTGAGCCCTGCGTTGCCGCTGCCCATCGTCCGGATATCCTTTCCGGTGCGGAGCTTCGTTACGATTATCGAGGTATTTATGCCGCCCAGAAGATAGGGCACGGCAAGCATGATGATATAGCATATCCACATCATTGTGAGTTTATGTCCTTTCGGTTTCTTTGCCGCCCGCCTTTATCTCGGGGTTGCGGCTGCGCAGAACTGCGAAGATCATTCCGGCGTTTTCTCCCGCCCTGACCGGCATGGTGATATCCCCGGAGGAGGTCGCCAGAAGCAGGTCGCCGTTCTTTTTCTGCACCACAAGCTTTATTGCGTCATACCGGAGCACGAGAGCGCGGCGGTTCGTGTAGAACAGTATATGCGAGGGCATGAACCAGCGCTCCCCCAGGGTCTTTGCCGAGGGGTATTCCCGCAGTATCTCGGAGCGTTCCTCTTCCGGCAGGGCGAGGATCTGCGCTTTGAGCTTCCGGGGCGCGGCGGAGAGTATCTCAATGAAAGCCTTTATCAGCAGAACCAGGCACATCAGCGACAGCGCGGAGGCGACTATCGCCCAAGCCCATACGGCCCATTCCGCCCAGCCGCCGGAGAAGATCAGCGGGAGCCACGCAGCGGCGCTTATGACCACTGCGATTATAACGCACCGCAGCAGCATTCCGCTGCGGCTGCGCCGGAAATCTGAGAGTATGCGCTCCATTATTCGCCTCTTTCGCGGATAGTCAGCTTTATCGGCGTGGAATCAAGCCCGAACGTCTCGCGGAGCTGGTTCTCAATATAGCGCTGATAGGAGTAATGGAACAGCTCCCGGGAGTTGCAGAAGATAACGAAATTCGGCGGGCATACGGAAGCCTGCGTCATGTAGTATATCTTCAGGCGCTTGCCCTTGTCCGACGGCGGCTGTACGCGGGAGGTCGCGTAGTTCAGCATATCGTTGAGCACGCCGGTGGAAATTCTCATGCAGTGCTGCTCGTGGACGTGCTTTATCAGCTCAAACAGCTTGTCTATTCGCTGACCGGTCTTTGCGGAGATGAACACGAACGGCGCGTAGGACATGAACGAGAAGTCCACTTCCAGCTTCCTGCGGAATTCCTCCATGGTGCGGTCGGTCTTGTCCTCCACTGCGTCCCACTTGTTGACGGCGATAACGCACGCCTTGCCCTTGTCGTGGGCGTAGCCTGCGACCTTGCTGTCCTGCTCGGTGAAGCCCACAGTCGCGTCGATCACGATAACGCAGACATCCGCGCGGTCTACCGCCATCAGCGCACGGAGCACGCTGAAATGCTCGATGTTCTCCGTTACCTTTGCCTTGCGGCGCATTCCGGCGGTGTCAATGAAGATGAACTTGTCCTCGCCGCGGGTTATTTCGGTGTCGATGGCGTCACGGGTGGTTCCTGCGATGTCGGAAACGATGGAGCGCTCCTCGCCGGATATCTGGTTGATCAGGGAGGATTTGCCCACGTTAGGCTTACCGATAACGGCGACCTTTATCGCGTCCGCGTCGTACTCGTCCGGCTCCTCCGGCGGGAGGTTCTCGAAAACGGCTTCCAGCAGGTCTCCGGTGCCGTGCCCGTGCACGGAGGAAACCGCTATCGGGTCGCCGAGACCGAGGTTGTAGAACTCGTATATCTCCGGGGGAGGGGTGCCGACTCCATCCACCTTGTTTACCGCCAGGACTACCGGCTTGCCGCTCTTTATCAGCATGGAGGCTACGTCGCTGTCGTTTGCGGTAACTCCGGTGGTGATGTCGGTGACGAAGATTATCGCGTCTGCGCGCTCCACGGCGAGCATAGCCTGTTCGCGCATCTGCGCGAGGATAATGTCATCGGTTTTCGGCTCGATACCGCCGGTGTCTATCAGCATGAATTCCTTGCCGAGCCACTCGCAGCGGCTGTAAATCCTGTCGCGGGTAACTCCGGGCTTGTCGTCAACTATCGACAGGCGCTGACCTACCAGCTTATTGAAAAGCGTGGACTTACCTACGTTCGGTCTGCCCACAATTGCTACTACCTGCATATTTTACCTCGTTTCACATTAGTTCTGGACATATATCTATAGTATACCATATTTCCGCTTTATTTTCAAGGAATTACGGTAAAAAAGCTTATAATCAGCAAAAATCCCCCCGGCAACGCCGGAGGGACTCCCGTAAACAATGTTTAGTCATTCAATGACGGTGAATTACGCTTCCTTAGCGATAACGACCTTATCATTGTAATAACCGCAATTTCCGCAAACCCTGTGAGCGAGCTTGAGCTCACCGCACTGCTTGCAGCGAGAGAAGGACGGTGCAGATAACTTCCATACCTGTGAACGTCTTTTGTCGCGTCTTGCGCGGGAAACCTTTCTCTTCGGAACTGCCATTATTGCACCCCCTTAATATAACATTGATCTTTTCCTAAGAGTTCGTATAATGAACCCTTTTACAGTCACGCATAATATTATAACATGAGAATTCCGTTTTGTCAAGGGTTTTCGGCGAAATAATCAGAAATAATCGCGCTTTTGTGGAAATAGTCTCTTTTGCGGAGAAAATAAGCGACCAAAACGGCTTTTTTCACCAAAAAGAACACGAAACGCAAAAAATCAGGAGCCGCCGGGGCAGCTCCTGAAAGGTGACTGAAACAGTCAGAACGGGAATTTTCCGCCGTATTTAGATGATATACTTCTTCATGCCCTCAGCCAGCTCGGAGTTATCAGCGGAAATGGTGCAGGTGATAACTGTGTCGCCGGAGATCTTTGCGAGCTTGTCGAACATCTCTGCAACCTTTGCGTAGTCTCTGCCGACGATCTTCAGCGTAGCGTCAACGAAGATGTCGGTGCAGTCATAGTCGGAAGCGAGGATACCGGAAACGAAGCCGTAGAATGCGTCGATTCCCTCAATAGCGTAGTCCTCGATATTTACCAGACGTACCTTGGGGGTGATGTCTGTGTTGAGGGAGGAGCCCTTCTGGATAGCAACAACGTTGCCCTTGGACTTGGTCTCTGCCTCGTGGATAGCGTCGATAAGGATCTTGGTCTTGCCAGTGCCTCTCTTGCCTGTGATGAGCTTGATCATAGTAAAACCTCCATGAATCATGTGTATTATTGCGAGGGAGGCGCGCGGCGCCGCCCTGGTCTGCTTTGGATTAGAGTCCGAGCTTTGCCTCGAGCGCAGCCTTCTGGCTCTCATAGCCGGGCTTGCCGAGCAGCGCGAACATATTTTTCTTGTAGCTCTCAACGCCGGGCTGGTTGAACGGATTTACACCGAGCAGATAGCCGCTTACAGCGCAAGCCTTCTCGAAGAAGTAGATCATATAGCCGAGCTCGTACTCGTTAAGCTCGGGAACCTCGAGAACGATGTTCGGAACGCCGCCCTCGGTGTGTGCGATAACAGTGCCCTCGAAAGCCTTGCGGTTAACGATGGACATATCCTGGTTGGACAGGAAGTTCAGACCGTCAACGTTTGTAGGGTCGTCCTTCAGGAAAAATTCCTTCTGGGGCTTTGCGAACTGTACGACAGTCTCAAACATGACCCTGGAGCCGTCCTGGATGAACTGACCGAGGGAGTGCAGGTCGGTGGAGAATACGGCGGAGGATGGGTAGATACCCTTGTTGTCCTTGCCCTCGCTCTCGCCGAAGAGCTGCTTGTACCACTCGTTCATCATAGCGAAGCTCGGCTCGTAGGAGATGAGCATTTCAACGCTCTTGCCCTTGCGGTAGAGAATGTTGCGGAGAGCCGCGTACTTGTAGCAGTCGTTGTTCTTGAGGTCGCAGTCAGCATAGGCTGTTCTTGCGTCAGCGGCGCCCTTCATCAGCGCGTCGATATCGCAGCCTGCGCAGGCGATGGGGAGAAGTCCCACGGCGGTGAGCACGGAGAAGCGTCCGCCGACGTCGTCCGGAACTACGAAGGTCTCGTAGCCCTTCTTGTCGGAGAGCTCCTTGAGGGTGCCCTTTGCCTTGTCAGTCGTGGCGTAGATACGTCCCTTTGCGCCGTCCTCGCCGTACTTTTCGACCAGCAGGTCGCGGAATACGCGGAATGCCAGCGCCGGCTCGGTGGTGGTGCCGGACTTGGAGATGATGTTTACGGAAAAGTCCTTGCCGTCAACGAGGGAAACTACCTCGCTGAGATATGTCGGGCTGATGGAGTTGCCCACGAAGTAAATCTCGGGGGTGTCCTTCTTCAGGCTGTTGTAAAGCGTGGACTTGATAGCCTCGATGACTGCCCTTGCGCCGAGGTAGGAGCCGCCGATACCGATAACGATAAGAACATCACTGTCGTTCTTGATCTTTTCAGCCGCCTTCTTGATTCGTGCGAACTCGTCCTTGTCGTAGTCCACCGGCAGGTCGATCCAGCCGAGGAAGTCGTTGCCCGGGCCGTTGCGGTCAACAAGCTGCTGATGCGCAGTCTTTACTGCGGGAGCGATGGCGTCCAGCTCATGCTCAGCCACAAAGCTGCTGAGATATTTGTCGTCTAATTTGATACCCATTTTGATCTTTTCTCCTTTCACATACCACGCGCGCTTTCTATCTGTTCCGGAAATTCCGGCAGCGCGGCATGGCAGTAGCTGATTATATTATAGCTTATATTCATTTTTTTTGCAACAAGTTTTCGTCCAAGCTGGCGATTTTGATTAAACAAAACGAAAACTATCCTGGTTTGTTGTGAATGTTGCACAATAAATTGCACCAATAGTTTATGCCCGTCACGTTGACTTTACGTCAGTTTTTTGATATAATAAAGTGTAAACCCATGATCTGAACGGAGAAAAATAATGACTGAATACAAATACGCGGCTCCCTGTCACTTTGGAATAGAAAAAACGCTGTCCTTCGAGGTGAAGAAGATAGGCGGCGAAAACATCACGGTCTCTGACGGAAAGGTGACGTTCACCGGTTCGCCGGAGCTATGCGCGAAAGCTAACATCTGCCTTTCCACTGCGGAAAGGGTGTGCATAGTGCTCGGGCAGTTCCGGGCTAAGACGTTCGACGAGCTTTTCGAGGGGATAAGGGCGCTGCCGCTGTCGGAGTATATCGGCAGATACGACGCATTCCCGAACACGGGACATTCGCTGAATTCCGTGCTGAAAAGCATTCCCGCCTGCCAGAAGATAGTGAAGAAGGCAATGGCGGTGAACCTCTGCAGGGCGTACGGGCTCCAGACCATGCCGGAGAGCGGAGCCACGGCGCAGATACGCTTCTCGATAATGAAAGACGAATTCACGCTCATGCTGGACACCAGCGGGGCGGGGCTGCACAAGCGCGGCTACCGCAGGGAATCCAACGCGGCGCCGATAAAGGAGACCCTGGCGGCGGGGATAATCGACCTCGCACGCATACGGGAGAACGACGCGGTGTGCGACCCGTTCTGCGGCTCCGGCACGCTGCTGATAGAAGCCGGGCTGAAAGCCCTTAACATTGCGCCGGGGCTCAACCGGGGATTCGCGGCGGAGCGCCTGGGATTCATTCCGGACAAGGCGTGGAGGGCTGCCCGGGAGGAAGCCGTGGAGGCGATAAAGCGCGGCGCGGAGTTCCGGGGATACGGCTTCGATATCGACGGCGAGTGCGTGAGCCTCACCATGACAAACGCGAAGAAAGCCTCCCCGCTGATGAAGATAACCGCAGAGCGCCGGGATATAAAGGATTTCGCGGCTCCCGCGGAGAACATGAAGATAATCACCAACCCGCCCTACGGCGAGCGAATGCTGGAGCTTGAACAGGCGCGGGAGATCTACCGGACAATGGGTGAAAAGCTGCTGCCGCTGAACGGGAATCAGCTCTACGTCATCACCCCGGACGAGGAATTCGAGAGCCTTTTCGGGCAGAAAGCCGACAAGAACAGAAAGCTGTACAACGGCATGATGATGTGCCGCCTGTACTCCTACTTCAAGTGATATAAAATATGAAAAAAAGAACGCTCAGATTTGACGGAGCGGCGCCGCTGCCGATAGTGATATACCTGATATCCGTTGCGGTCTCGCTGATGTACACGATATGCCGGCAGCAGTTCCTGCCGTGCGCAGCTATCATGTCCGCGCTGACGGCGGTAGTATTCTTCGTGTTCTACAAGCTGCGGACTCACCCGAAAGGCACCGCGCTGCTGGTGCTTGTATATGTTACGGCGGCGTGGACTGCGGGGACGGCGGCTTCCGCATGGAATCCCGGCGAGGATATCAGCTTCATGAACTTCCTGTTCACCGCTTCGGCGCAGTTTGTGACCTTGTATGCGGCTGCCGCCATATTCATCTTTTCGCTGATAATCGGGTTCATAGGGTTCTATTTCTCGGTGATGAGCCCGCGCCCCTGCTTCCTTATGCTGCTGACGTTCATTCCGCTGATACTCTCGGCGCGCACGTCAAGGGAGCTTCCCGCGTACTTCATGGCGATAATGGCGGGAGCCTTTGTCTGGGCTGCCGCAAATTCCTCGCAGTATGTCCCGAACACCATGACCGACCCGGACTGGCGCGCCCTTGCCGATTCCGGGAAGATACCGGATACGCTGATAGGCGCTGTCCCGGAGGTCTTTGAGGATAAATCAGGCAGGCGCAGGAGAGTGGCGATATCCCTCGCGGCGGCAGTCCTTGCGGGACTTCTCGCGCTGATACTGCCGAAAAATACCGATACTCCGCTGAAGGAACAGCTCGACCATATGACGCCGCAGCAGGGCGGCTACAATTATAACAACACCCTGTCGAACTTCGTGAACCATTCCTCGGTAAACACCGGAAACAACCAGAGCACCGGAAACGTTCTGTTCACGGTAAAGACCAATACGCCGGGATATCTCAGGCGGTGGGTGTTCGACTGCTACGACCCGGACGGCTGGACGGTGCTTGAAGAGTTCGACATGGGCTACGCCGGCTGGGAATACAACGCGGCGAATTCCGATATTCCCGGATTTATGGCGGATATAAGCTCCGCGCGGGACGAACTGCCGGAGGACATTCAGGCGCTTATCGCCGGGGAGACTTACATATCGGGCGGCAGGCAGGCCATGACAATAAACATCATATCCGCTTCTTCCACCCGCGTGATTATCCACCCGGACAGAATGTACGACATAATTCTTCCGGAGGAATGCGGCAGGACATACCGCACGGGGCGGGAGGATTACTTCACGGAAGCGGCGATCCCGCAGTTCAGCCCGTATTATGTCTACTATTCAGTCCCTGTCGTAAATGAAGGCACCGCGGGTCTGGATTACGACAGCTTTGATAAGCTGCTTGACGCCGCGAGGGATTCCGACATCATAACGAATGCGCGTTATTCCGCGCTGATGAACGAGTTCGCTGAGGTTCTCTCCTACAGCTATGCCACTGCTTCTGACGGCGTAACACCGGAGCTGGAGGCGCTGGCGCAGGAGATCACGGCGGGGCTTACCTCGGATTACGACAAGGCGCAGGCGCTGGAAGAATGGTTCGGCGAGGCGGGCTTCGTCTACGACCTTGCGTTCGTGCCGGAGCGCACCGGCGTGGATTACTTCCTGAACGAAAGCAGGCGCGGCATATGCAGCGACTACGCCTCCGCGCTGACCGTGCTTGCCAGGGCGGCGGGACTTACCGCGCGCTACTGCGAGGGCTTTGCCATGCCGCAGAGCTGCTATAATGCGGCTTCCGGGCTGTATGAGATAACCGGAAATCAGGCTCACGCATGGACGCAGATATACATTCCCGGCTCGGGCTGGATAGATTTCGACGGCACGCGCTACGCGGCAGAAGCCACGGACGGCGAGCTTCCGATGATGTGGCTGTACATAGCGGCGGGAGCGGCTGTGCTGCTTATTCTGGCGGTGGTGTTCCGCAGGAAGATAGGCTGGCTGTGGTTCTGCATGACCTATCCCGCGAGGAGCGGCGCCGGCAGGGTGCGCGGGGTCTATATCCACGCCAGGAGCCTTGCGGCGGCGGTCTCCGGCAGGGATGAGGGCAGTATGTCCTGCGGCGAGGTAAGGCAGGTCATCTCCGGAAGCCTGAGTATGCCGGAGCAGGCAGAGCACATCTGCACGGCGGCGGACGAGCTGTTCTACTCGCCGGAAAAGCGCACGGAGCGCGACACAAAGCCGCTTCTCAGGGAGCTTAAAGCCGTGATGAAGCGCAGAAGGGAGCTGAAAAAGTGATGAAGCTGCACCCGGCGGGATTTATTCAGGCGCTTGCGTTTGCCGTGGCGTTCCTGCTTTTCATCAGCGGAGAAGCGGGCTGGATACTTATTTATTGTACGCTGGCGGCTATCGCGGCTTCCGTTATCACTTGCGCGTTATCCCGCAAGCATATCAGCGTTAGCTGCGGCAGCTTTGCGGGAGTGTATCGGCTCGGGCAGGAGGTCACGGCGGAGCTGCGCGTCAGCGGGCGCGGGTTCTGCGTTCTGCCGTTCGTTGTGATAAACGGACTGTTCATGGGAAAGCCGTTTTCTGCGCGGTGCTCCGTGTTCGGACGGCGCGGCGGCTGCGTGAAGATAACCATGCGTGCGGAGGAGTGCTGTCTCAATCGGCTTGACATAGAGCAGGTCCAGATAAGGGATTTCCTCGGGGTGATCGTATTTTCTTCCCCGGTGCGCCCGGAGCCGGGCGCTGCCGCAGTGCTCCCTGGTATCGTGGAGTACTCCGGCCCGGAGGTCGTACCGCCGCTTCTCCCCTCAGATGAGGACGAGGAGACCGAGCGCCCGGCGCTTTCCGGCGGGACGCCGGGGTACGAGCACCGGGGCTACGTCCCGGGGGATTCCCCGCGCCGTATAAATTACAAGCTGTCCGCAAAGAGGCGCGCCCTGCTTGTCCGCAGGGACGAGGGCACCGCCACCGAGCGCGTTGAAATAGTCCTCGCCCCGGGAGCCGACTGCGCCTGCGCCGAGCAGGCTTTCGCCCTCTCGCAGAAGCTGATATCCGGCGGCGGGTCGGTGCGCGTGATTTTCGGAGGGGAGAGCTTTCCGGCGGCAAGCCCCGCAGAGGCGGCTCAGCTCCGGGAGTGGCTCGCGTTCCGGGATCTGCACGGCTCCGGCGGCGGTTCAGAACCCGTCAGGAGCGCCAGCCTTTCCCATACAGTGGTGACGATTTCGCCCGGGGGTATAACGGTTCAGTGATATTACACAGAAATCCGGAAAAATTCACAAAAAAATTTAAAAAACATCTAGCTTTTTTCCGGATTATCTGCTATAATAAAAGTGTGGCAGAGTGTACGGTTTTAACTGGATAATGCTGCCAGCAGATTATCAAATGCGCAGACCGGCTCGTGCACGGGCAGATCTGCGATAATACAAATTCAGGAGGTATATACCAATGGCAAACAAGTGGGTCTATATGTTCAGCGAAGGCGACATGACCATGCGTAATCTCCTCGGCGGTAAGGGTGCAAACCTTGCTGAGATGACAAGCATCGGTCTCCCCGTTCCGCAGGGCTTCACGATCACAACAGAGGCTTGCACTCAGTACTATGAGGACGGCCGCAAGATCAACGACGAGATCATGGCTCAGGCTATGGAGGGCGTTAAGAAGATGGAGGAGATCAACGGCAAGAAGTTCGGCGATCTCAAGAATCCGCTTCTCGTTTCCGTTCGTTCCGGCGCTAGAGCTTCCATGCCCGGCATGATGGATACTATCCTTAACCTCGGTCTTAACGACGACGTTGTTAACGCTATGATCGCAGGCAACCCCGATCCTAAGTTCGAGAGATTCGTTTACGACTCCTACAGACGCTTCATCCAGATGTTCTCTGATGTAGTTATGGAAGTAGGCAAGAAGTACTTCGAGCAGCTCATCGACAAGATGAAGGAAGAGAAGGGCGTTCAGTACGATATCGACCTGACCGCTGCCGACCTCAAGACTCTGGCTGAGCAGTTCAAGGCAGAGTACAAGAAGCAGCTCGGCGAGGACTTCCCGTCCGACCCCGTACAGCAGCTCAAGCTCGCTATCGAGGCTGTATTCCGTTCATGGGACAACCCCCGTGCAAACGTATACCGCCGCGACAACGATATCCCGTACAGCTGGGGTACCGCAGTAAACGTAATGCCGATGGTATTCGGTAACCTGAACAACGAGTCCGGTACAGGCGTTGCATTCACCCGCGACCCTGCAACTGGCGAGAAGAAGCTCATGGGCGAGTTCCTTATCAACGCCCAGGGCGAGGACGTTGTTGCCGGCGTTCGTACTCCTATGCCTATCGCACAGATGGAGAAGGAGTTCCCCGAGGCTTACGCAGAGTTCATCAAGGTTTGCGACACCCTCGAGAACCACTATCACGATATGCAGGATATGGAGTTCACCGTTGAGAACAAGAAGCTCTATATGCTCCAGTGCCGTAACGGTAAGAGAACCGCTCAGGCTGCCCTGAAGATCGCCTGCGACCTCGTTGACGAGGGTCACAAGACCGAGCAGGAAGCTGTTCTTATGATCGACCCCAGAAACCTCGATACGCTGCTCCACCCGCAGTTCGACGCTAAGGCTCTTAAGGCTGCTACACCGGTAGGCAAGGGTCTGGGCGCTTCCCCCGGAGCTGCTTGCGGTAAGATCGTCTTCACGGCTGACGACGCTGAGAAGTGGGCTGCAAAGGGCGAGAAGGTAGTTCTGGTTCGTCTGGAGACCTCTCCTGAGGATATCACAGGTATGAAGGTATCTCAGGGTATCCTGACCGTTCGCGGCGGTATGACATCTCACGCAGCCGTTGTTGCCCGTGGTATGGGTACCTGCTGCGTATCCGGCTGCGGCGACATCAAGATGGACGAAGAGAACAAGAAGTTCGACCTGGCAGGCAAGACCTATCACGAGGGCGACTTCATCTCCATCGACGGTACAACCGGTAACATCTACGACGGCATCATTCCTACCGTTGACGCTTCCATCGCCGGCGAGTTCGGCAGAGTAATGGCATGGGCTGACAAGTACAGAAAGCTCAAGGTTAGAACAAACGCTGATACTCCTGCTGACGCTAAGAAGGCAAGAGAGCTCGGCGCTGAGGGTATCGGTCTGTGCCGTACAGAGCATATGTTCTTCGATCCTGACAGAATCGCTGCATTCCGTGAGATGATCTGCTCCGACACTGTTGAGGAGAGAGAAGCTGCTCTTGCTAAGATCGAGCCGATGCAGCAGAGCGACTTCGAGAAGCTTTACGAAGCACTCGAGGGCAACCCTGTAACCATCAGATTCCTCGACCCGCCTCTCCACGAGTTCGTTCCCACTGAGGAAGCTGACATCGAGGCTCTGGCTAAGGCTCAGGGCAAGTCCGTTGAGACCATCAAGAACATCATTGCTTCCCTGCATGAGTTCAACCCGATGATGGGTCACCGCGGCTGCCGTCTGGCTGTAACCTACCCCGAGATCGCAAAGATGCAGACAGCTGCTGTAATCAAGGCTGCTATCAACGTTAAGAAGGCTCACCCCGACTGGACAATCGTTCCTGAGATCATGATCCCGCTGGTTGGCGAGGTTAAGGAGCTCAAGTACGTCAAGAACATCGTTGTTAAGACTGCTGACGAGATCATCGCTGCTGCAGGCTCCGATCTGAAGTACTCCGTAGGTACCATGATCGAGATCCCGAGAGCTGCCCTGACTGCTGACGACATCGCTAAGGAAGCTGAGTTCTTCTGCTTCGGTACAAACGACCTGACCCAGATGACATACGGCTTCTCCAGAGATGACGCTGGTAAGTTCCTCGGCGCTTACTATGACGCTAAGATCTTCGAGAACGATCCGTTCGCTAAGCTCGACCAGGTTGGCGTTGGCAAGCTCATGAAGATGGCTATCGAGCTCGGCAAGAAGACCCGTCCCGAGATGCACTGCGGTATCTGCGGCGAGCACGGCGGCGACCCGACATCTGTTGAGTTCTGCCACGAGATCGGTCTGGATTATGTATCCTGCTCACCGTTCCGCGTTCCGATCGCTAGACTGGCTGCTGCACAGGCTGCGCTCAGATAATTGCGGACGCTTAACGGCGTGAAACAATAACAATGGACCCACCTCGGAAACGGGGTGGGTCCATTGTTATTGTTTGTATCGATTAGAGAAGATAGGGAAGAAGGTAGTTTTCGAAAAAGTCCAACATATCTCCAACTTGACTTGTATCACGCCACATATAATAATTCGTATGATATTTTTGAAACCAAAATGCAATTTCTCGATTTCTTTTTGGATCTCTGGTTATATCACCAACAAAAACAAGCCAGAATGGGAGTATATTATGCGGTAATCCACTTGAATTCCACAGTAAATTCAAAATGCCTGGTGTGAAATATTTGCAACAACGTTCATGAGCGTTACCACGTCCGGCAGACGGGTCTGTGCTTTCTGTCCAACCGTCTTGACGTTTTATTTCACCGTACAGTACCTTGTTATTTTTGGTGTTTCTAATTGCGAAGTCCATTATAATTCCCCATTGATGTTTTGCTACTCCGTTTTTGTTTGTTTCGTTGACATCAATGTTATATATTTGTGATAATGTGTCCTGCGGAAGAGAAAATGTAGAATAAATATCACAAAAATCTTTTGGGTGACGTTCTACTATAAACGTTTTTGGATGAACTTCATCAAGTGCACTTTGAAGCGTAACTTTAAATAGTTCCTCAGCATTAAGCGCTTTTTTACCACTGATAGTTTGCCAGTTTGCTCTGTTTCTCAATTCATGGGTAGCCATTTTTTACCTCACTTTCAAAATTTCATATTATTATTATACATCAGACTTCTTAAAATGTCAATAATCAAAATAAAGTATTTGACTTTTTTTTTAGTATATGATAAAATTAAATACATATTAAATATGAGGTGAAAGATTTGAACAAAGAAACCACAATATCCGGCTACTCAAAATACGACCCGGAGGCGAAGCGCCGCCGGAAGGTGAATCCGCTGGAGGATGTCTACCCGCCGCTTCCCGCGAAGAAATACGACGTGATCTATGCCGACCCGCCCTGGGATTACGGCGGGAAAATGCAGTACGATAGATCCAGCATGAAGTCGCAGAACGTTGGCTTTGAGAAGAACGTGTTCATCAGCGCGGCGGATTTCAAGTACCCCACGCTGAAGCTGTCGGAGCTGAAGCGGCTGGACGTGGCTTCCATAGCCGCCGAGGACTGTATTCTGTTCATGTGGACGACCGGGCCGCAGCTTGCGAATTCCATCGAGCTTGGCGAGGCATGGGGATTTGAGTACAAGACAGTCGCATTCGTCTGGGACAAGCAGGTGCACAACCCCGGGAGGTACACTCTCTCGCAGACGGAATTCGTGCTGGCATTCCGGCGGGGGAGATTCCCGGCGCCGCGCGGCGCAAGGAACGTCCGGCAGCTTGTATCAGTCCGCCGGGGGGAGCACAGCGAGAAGCCCGCAGAGGTCATAAACGGCATAACGGAGATGTTCCCGCAGCAGACCAAAATAGAGCTTTTCGCGCGGAAAAGTTACCCCGGCTGGGATAACTGGGGACTTGAAATTCCCGGCAGCAGCACGGAGATACTGTCCCGGGGTGAATTGAATCCGTAAATTGATCGTGCAGGCTGAGCGTCTGCACGATTCGTTCATATTGACAAATATGGTGAACTGTGCTATACTTATATAGCAAAACATTGGAGGTGTTTATATGAAAAAATGGCTTGACGAGGAATACGAGTTTGAAATCGAGGTAGTCGGGTATCTGCGCGGGGACAAGCCTGAGCACTACTGCCGCAACGGCGAGGAAATAGGCGATAAATACGCCTGCACCTACGGCTGCCCGGTGAACTCCCAGGGGCAGGGGATATGCCCGAAGCTGATGATGGTGATGTTCCCGGTGATGGAGGCTGTCCGCAGCGGCGGCGACCTGCGGAATATCGGCGGGGAGGACAGGTACACGAAAACGAT
This sequence comes from uncultured Oscillospiraceae bacterium, assembly GCA_934448295.1. Lineage (GTDB taxonomy): Bacteria > Bacillota > Clostridia > Oscillospirales > Ruminococcaceae > CAG-115. The sequence continues at coordinate 129,418 of CAKSEY010000002.1, read as the reverse complement.
AGTCTGTCCGGACGGCTGCGTGATTTTCCGGCTGACCGCGAAGCCCACTGGGAAACCCAACTGCTTCCGGGAAAAAATGTTCGGCTGAGGAGGAACTATGAGCGATATACAGCGTTTTGACGTTAACGAAGAATGGGCGCACTCCGGCATGATAAAGGCGGGGGATCTCTGCTTTCTGAATTACTGCGTGGGGAATGTCGGCGGCACGATAGAGGAGCAGGTCAACGGCGCGTTTGACGAAATGGAAAGGCGGCTTGCCCTTGCGGGTCTTACTCTCGAAAATGTGGTGCAGATGGACTGCCTTTTCCGGGACGTGTGGAATATCCCGGTGATGGAGAAAGTCATAAAGCAGCGGTTTGGCGGGAAATACCCGGTGCGCAAGTCGATACAGACGGAATTTGCACACATAGGCGGCGAGGGCGGACTGCTGTTCCAGGCGGACGCTGTGGCATACTGCGGGAAATAATTACGCTCCTACGAACAAAACCCGCCAGTCAACAGAGAATTCCTGGAAAACTATTGCCCGAATGATACAGCTTATTCCCCCCAAGCCGGTTGGCTGAGGGGGATTTTTTGTCCGGAAAAGCGCCGGTTTTCGCATGAATAGAAAAAAGTACCTGCAAAACTCTTGATTTTGCCGGCAAAAATGACTATAATATATAATGGATAACAATATGATATAATATCCTCGCATATACGCAAATCAGAGATTTGCGTATGTGAATATCGGATAACAAAGGGGACAGACAAATGAAAGACGGATTCATAAAAACCGCCGCCGGAACTCCGGATATAAAGGTAGCCGACTGCGAATATAACCGCGCACAGATAACAGAGCTCATCGACCGGGCATATGCCGGGGGAGTCAGGGTGCTCGTCCTGCCGGAGCTTTGCATTACCGGCTACACCTGCCAGGATCTTTTCTTCCAGCAGGAGCTGCTTGACGGCGCGCTGGAGGCTCTCAGGGCGATAGTGGAGCACTCTGCGGGAATGAATATGCTGATTTCCGTGGGCTGCCCGTTGAGATTCCGCGGGGAACTGTACAACTGCGCGGTGATCATGATAAACGGCAGAATATTCGGCGTTGTGCCGAAAAAATTCCTGCCGAACTACAACGAATTCTACGAGAAGCGGCACTTTACCGCCGCGCCCGAGGGCGAATTCGATATAGAGCTTTTCGGGGAGAAAGTCCCGTTCGGGCTGGGGCTTCTGTTTGAGTGCAGACAGCTCCCGGAGTTGGTTTTTGCGGCAGAGCTCTGCGAGGATCTCTGGGCTGCGGAGCCGCCGAGCATTGCGCTTGCGCTGGGCGGGGCGACAGTCGTCGCGAACCTTTCCGCCAGCAACGAGGTCATCGGCAAGGACGCGTACCGCAGGGAGCTTGTCAGCGGGCAGTCCGCAAGGCTGCTGTGCGGCTACGTCTATGCCAGTGCTGGCTCCGGGGAGAGCACGCAGGACCTTGTGTTCAGCGGGCATGATATCATTGCTGAGAACGGCGTGATACTCGCGGAGAGCAGGCTGTATTCCACGGGGCTGACCGTGACCGAGATAGACGTAAAGAAGCTCGCCGCAGAGCGCCGCAGGAACACCAGCTTCATCGGCGGTATCCGCCCGGGGATTCGCCGCGTTGCATTCGATATGCCGCTCACGGAAACCGAGCTAACAAGGACGGTGGTGCGCACTCCGTTCGTGCCGCAGGCAAGCGCTGAAAAGGACAAGCGCTGCGAGGATATCCTCGCCATGCAGGCGCACGGGCTGGAAAAGCGCGTCCGCCACACCAACGCGAAAACGCTTGTTATAGGCATTTCCGGCGGCCTTGATTCCACGCTGGCGCTGCTTGTCTGCGTGGAGGCAATGAAGCTCCTCGGCAGACCGGCTTCCGATATATTGGCGGTGACAATGCCGTGCTTCGGCACCACAAAGCGCACCCGCAGCAACGCGGAGCGCCTTTGCGGGCTTCTCGGCACGCAGCTCCGGGTAATAGACATCGCGGCTTCCGTAAAGCAGCACTTTATGGATATCGGGCATGACGAGAGCAGCCACAACGTGGTTTACGAAAACGGTCAGGCGCGTGAGCGCACAAAGATACTGATGGATCTTGCCAACGCTGAAAACGGCATGGTGGTCGGCACCGGAGACCTTTCGGAGCTGGCGCTGGGCTGGGCGACATACAACGGCGACCACATTTCCATGTACGGGGTCAACGCCTCGGTGCCCAAAACTCTGGTGCGCCATATCGTGAAGTATTACGCGGGCACTGTTGAAAACCAGGAGCTCAGCGACGTGCTGATGAGCATTTACGACACTCCGGTCAGCCCGGAGCTTCTGCCGGCGGATGAAAACGGCAACATCGCGCAGATAACGGAGGACCTTGTGGGCCCGTATGAGCTGCACGATTTCTTCCTGTACAACGGCATACGCTGGGGATTCCCGCCGAAAAAGGTGTTCCGGCTGGCTCTGTACGCTTTCGGGGACAGCTACGACAGGGAAACCATACTCAAATGGCTGAGGACGTTCTACCGCCGCTTCTTCTCGCAGCAGTTCAAGCGGAGCTGCCTGCCGGACGGCGTGAAGGTCGGCTCTGTAACGCTTTCGCCGCGCGGCGACTGGAGAATGCCCAGCGACGCTTCCTCCGCGCTTTGGCTGAAGGAGCTGGAACAGCTCTGATGTGATATCCACAAAGAGGTAATTATAATGAGAACGATAAAGGTCAGGAAAATAGCGTACTGTGCGCTTTTCATATGCATTGCCGCAGTGCTTTCAGCCGTGGAGTCATGGCTGCCTGCAATATGCCCGATACCGGGAGTCCGGGTGGGACTGGGGAACATCGTCACGATGTTCCTGCTGTACATAGGCGGAAAGTGGCGCTCTATGGACGCGCTCGCCGTTGTGGTGATACGCTGCTTTGTGGCGGCATTCATCACAGGCGCGGTGATGAACGTGTTCTACGGCGTGATGGGAGGTATGTGCGCGCTGGGAGTCATGCTCCTGCTGCGCAAGATACTCCCCGCCAGGAACCGCGAGGAGCTTCTGCCGTTCATCGGCATTGCGGGCGCGATAGCGCATATCGCGGGACAGATGCTCACGGCGGTGATAATCTACAACAATATCCTGGTGCTGGCATACGCGCCGATACTGCTTGCTTCCGCGATATTCGGCGGAGCTTTCACCGGGGCCTGCACCATGCTTATGCTGAAAAAGCTGAGCCCCAGGATACTGAACGACATAAGGCTTATAGAATACGCCGGCGGACAGCCGCAGGAGCGCCCAAAGGAGAATAAGGCATGAAGCTGCTTGTAATAGACGGAAACAGCATAATGAACCGCGCATTCTACGGAATACGCATACTCACCAACAAAAAGGGAATGCCCACCAACGCCCTCACCGGCTTCATGAACATCTTCATGAAGCTGTTAAAGGAAGAAGCTCCCGACCGCATAGCGGTGGCATTCGACCTGCACGCGCCGACATTCCGGCACAGGATGTACGCTGACTACAAGGGCACCCGCCACGCCATGCCGGACGAGCTGCGGGCGCAGATGCCCGTTATAAAGCAGCTTCTTACGGCGCTTGGCGTTGCCATAGTCGAGAAAGAGGGCTTTGAAGCGGACGACATCATCGGCACGCTCTCCCACGAAGCGGAAAAAGAGGGCGGCGAGTGCGTTATTTCCACGGGAGACCGGGACAGCTTCCAGCTTATAACGGATAAGGTCACGGTAAGGCTTGCCTCCAACAAGGAGGATATCATCTACACCCCCGCGAAGATAGCCGAGGTCTACGGCGTTACCCCGCGAGAAATGCTGGAGGTAAAGACCCTGATGGGCGACAGCTCCGACAATATCCCGGGCGTGCCGGGGGTAGGAGAAAAAACCGCGCTGGGGCTTATCCAGAAGTACCACACCGTGGACTACATCTACCAGAATCTCGATACGATAGAGGTCACAAAGGGCGTGCGCACCAAGCTTGAAAACGGCAGGGAAAGCGCACAGCTCAGCCGGAAGCTCGCCGAGATAACCCTTGAAGCCCCGGTGCCGCTGGAGATGGACAACTACGTCCGCAGCGCGGGCGACCCGGCGGAAGCCGCAGGTATCCTCACGGAGATGGAGATGTTCGGCGTGATGAAGAAGCTGGAGCTTGACAAGACGGCTCCGGCAAAGGTGACGATAAGCACCGAGGGCGTTCCCGCCGCCGAGATCCCGGAGGAGCCGACAGAAGCCCCGGCGGATATCCCAGAATTCGACCCGGCGGCGTATGACGTAGCTTTTTCCGGCGGGGAGGTATCAGTCTACCTTGACGGAAAGAAGCAGGACGTTGATATAGCGGGATTTCTCCGCTCTGACAGCGCAAAGCGCACAACGGACGCGAAAGCGCTTTACAAGTGGTGCATAGAAAAGGGAACGGAGCTGAAAAACGTTGTGTTCGACGCGGCGCTTGCGGGGTATCTGCTCAACGTGAACTCCAGCGATTACAGCGTGGAGCGGCTGTGCGCGGAATACGGCGTGACCTACAGCGAAGAGCGGCTGGGCGAATCCCTGTTCCTGCTGAACAAGGCGCTGTGGGAGAAGCTCCACGCGCAGGGAATGTACCAGGTGCTCTACGAGATAGAGATACCTCTGGCGGAGGTGCTCAGCTCCATGGAGCACGACGGAATTGCAATGGATATCCCGGCGCTCCATCAGTTCGGCGAGGAGCTTCTGCCGGAGATAAAGAAGCTGGAGCAGGCTGTCTATAAGGCGGCGGGGCATGAGTTCAACATCGGCTCGCCCAAGCAGCTCAGCGTTGTGCTGTTTGAGGAGCTGGGGCTCCCCGCCGGAAAGAAGCGCAAGACCGGATATTCCACCGATGCGGACACGCTGGAGGCGCTCCGGGACAAGCACGAGATAATCCCGCTGATATTCGAGTACCGCACACTGACAAAGCTGTACAACACCTACGTCAAGGGGCTGGAGGCGGCGGTCTCCCCGGACGGCAGAATGCACACCACCTTCAAGCAGACCGAGACCCGCACCGGGCGCATTTCCTCTGCGGAGCCGAATATACAGAACATTCCCGTGCGCACGGAGATAGGCAGGAATTTCAGAAAATTCTTCGTTGCGGGTGAGGGGAAGCTCCTTGCGGACGCGGATTACAGCCAGATAGAGCTGCGCGTGCTGGCGCACCTTTCCGGCGACAAGGCTATGATAAAGACGTTCTGCGAGGGCGGAGACATACACACGGAAACGGCGGCGAGCGTCCTGGGGCTTCCGCCGGAGTGGATAACCCCGGAGCAGCGCCGCAGCGCAAAGGCGGTAAATTTCGGCATCGTGTACGGTATCGGGGCTTTCTCGCTGGCGAAGGACATCAACATTTCTGTCGGCGAGGCGAAGCGGTATATCGAGGACTACCTGACCCATTACTCCGGCGTAAAGGCGTATATGGACAAGGTGACAAAAAGCGCTGAAAAGGACGGCTGGGCGGTGACTATGTTCGGCAGGAAGCGCTTTATCCCTGAGATACTTTCCACAAACAAGACGGTAAAGGCGCTGGGAAAGCGCATAGCCATGAACACTCCGATACAGGGCACGGCGGCGGATATCATCAAGATAGCGATGGTGAGGGTCTACCGCAGGCTGAAATCGGAGCTGCCGGAGGCGCGGCTGATACTCCAGGTGCACGACGAGCTTATCGTGGAGGCTCCGGAGGACAAGGCGGCGCAGGCGGCGAAGATACTCACCGAGGAAATGCAGGGAGCGGTGAAGCTTGCAGTCCCGCTCACCGCTGACGCCAAGGAGGGCAGGAGCTGGTATGACGCCCACTGACGAAAAATTCATTCAGCTCAGCGCGATAGAGCGGGAGTGCTTCCACGGGAGCTGGACGGCGGAAACGCTGCTGTCGGAGCTAAACAGCCCGCTTAACGTCCTCTGCACGGAGGAGCGCGGCGGGAAGATTGCGGGCTTCGCGCTGGGCAGGGTCGTCGCTGACGAAGCGGAGTTGTTCCAGATAGCCACGCTGCCGGAGTTCCGCAGGCAGGGCATAGCGGAGCGGCTGCTCTCTGCGCTCCACGGGGAAATGCGCGGCCGCGGGGCGGCGTGCTGCTTCCTTGAAGTCCGCAGCCGGAATACCGGGGCGATAGCGCTGTACGAAAAGGCGGGCTACGAAAAAATATCCCTCCGCCGGAATTATTACCCGGACGATGACGCGGTGATTTACAAAATATCTCTGATTTAATTTGTAGGGGAGGGGCTTGCCCCTCCCCTACGATAGACGTTATGCATTGATTTTCTGAAATCTTTTATAAAAACAAGAATTGCTGTCGGATATCCGGCAGCAATTTTGTGTATTGTAAGGTCAGTTTTTATTTTGAGTTCTTATTCCAGATTATCATGAGACCTTTCAGAAGCAGGTCGTCATCATAGATTATTTCGTGGCGGCACAGCGGGATAACCACCTGAGCAAGTCCTCCGGTCGCAACGACTGTCGTCTTTTCGCCGAGTTCCTCCTCTATGCGCTCGATTATTCCGTCAATGGCGCAGGCGTTTGAGTACATTATTCCGCTCTTTATACAGTCCACGGTGTTTGAGCAGATAACGCGCTTCGGCTTCTCGTAGGCTATCTTCGGGAGCTGCGCGGTGCGGGAGTTCAGCGCGTCGGCGGATACTGCAACTCCGGTGGTGATAAGTCCACCGATATAGGTGCGGTTCCTGTCTATTACGGAGAATGTAGTGGCGGTTCCCATATCAATGAGTATCTGCGGCACGGGGTATTCGTGCAGTCCGGCGACTGCGTCCACGACCAGGTCGCTTCCGAGCTGAGCCGGGTTGTCTATCTGTATCGAAAGCCCCGTCTTTATGCCGGGCCCCACTATCATTATCTTTCCGCTGATGAGCTTTTCCACCGCAGTTTTCACGGTGTAGGTCACGGAGGGCACCACCGAGGAGATTATGGCTCCTGCGATGTCGCCGCGGCTGATGTTGTTGATGTCCAGCGCCGCCTTTATCTTCACCGCGTATTCCAGCGAGGTCTCGCGCTGAACCGTTGCAAGGCGCTCCCGGAAGAGTATCTTCCCGCCGTCCGCACAGCCGAGGACTATGTTTGTGTTGCCGATATCTATTGCAAGTATCATTGCTGCTCCTTTGGCGTTATACACGCGCCTTGTCTGACGCCAGCTTGTTCTTTACTGTGTCGATTATCCTTACTATTACAGAGCTTAAAAGCAGGTTCGTGCCAAGCTCTACAAGGAAGTTCACGCCGACAAGACCGGTAAAGATATATACTGTCACATTTTCGAAACCGAAGCCCGCCGCCCATTCTGCGAGGGTATCCATAAAGAACGCAAGGCAGCCCAGCAGGAATATCCCGGTGTTGGCGATCGGGGCAGCCACAGCGGCGCAGACGGTCGCAGCCCAGCGGCTCTTTTTCTCAAGCGCGGTATAGATGAGCCCGGGGATAACGCCTGCGGCAGCGCCTTTGGCAAGTACGGTCACGATAGTTCCGGGCGTGTTTATAACCAGGAATGCGTTAGCGCCGCCGGTAAATAATACCATTGCGCCGAATACCAGTCCGAGCCAGCCGCCCGCCTGCCAGCCGTATAGTGCCGCGCCGACTACTATCGGGATAAGGGCGAACGTAATGTTGAACGGACCGATCATAAGTCCCATCGTCAGTAAATAGACGACGACAACTACTGCGGTCAGAACGGCTGTTCCGACCATCTTGTGGATCTTTTCACTGTTCATATTGAGTTTTCCTCCTTGTTATCATTCCCCGGCTTGCGGGGATACAATACAATACTCTTGTATTATAACACATTCCGGGAGAAAAATCTATACCCGCAGATACAAAAATACCCCCGGAAAACCCAGGAGTATTCTGCACTTATCACAAATATATTTTGCATATATTACTGTTTGCGGGCAATGGCATATTCATCGTCCGAGGAGTAATAGGGACAGTTGTAGTTGGTGCCGGTCATGAAGCGGTACATCTCGTCCTCGTCGAGATTCACAAGGCAGGTCCAGCAGTCGCATTCGTCATCATAGACGTAATTTACGCAGTCGTCGCAGTTTGTCATTTTTTGTTCTCCTTTTCCGGATTTATCGCGCGGAATGCCTGCTCCAGCGTCCGCACGCCGATTATCTGGATACCGTAGTTTTCATTCCTGCTCAGCGAGGAAAAGCTCTGCTTGGGGATTATGCAGCGCTCAAAGCCGAGCCGCGCGCCCTCCTTGACGCGCTCACGGACGTGAGACGCCGCGCGCACCTCTCCGCCGAGTCCCACCTCGCCGAAAACCATCAGCTTTTCGGGTATCACCTTGTCGCACAGCCCGGAGTACAGCGCCAGCGCAACGGCAAGGTCGGCGGCGGGTTCGTCCAGCCGGAGGCCTCCCACAACGTTGACGTACACATCTACCCCGCCGAAGAAGAATCCCGCGCGCTTCTCAAGCACCGCAAGCAGCATATACAGCCGGTTGTAGTCGAAGCCAGTGGCAACGCGCCGCGGCGAGGACAGCGAGGATTTCGTCACCAGCGCCTGCACCTCCGCGAGAATGGGGCGGGTGCCCTCAACGGTGCAGACCACCGCGCTGCCGGAGACCGTGGTTATGCGCCCGGAGAGCATCATCTCCGAGGGATTCGTGACCTCGTGCAGACCGTCGTCGTCCATATTGAACACGCCTATCTCGTTCGTGGAGCCGAAGCGGTTCTTTATCGCCCGCAGAATACGGTAGGAAAGCTGCTTTTCCCCCTCGAAATACAGCACGGTGTCCACAATGTGCTCCATTATCTTGGGGCCTGCAATGCCGCCGTCCTTGTTGACATGGCTGACTATAAATATCGGTATCTCCTCGGATTTCGCCAGCAGCATGAATGCGTTGGTGCACTCCCGCACCTGCACTATGCTTCCCGCCGAGGAATTTATCCCGGTGGAGGTTATCGTCTGGATAGAGTCTATTATCACCACGTCCGGGCGTATCTTTTTTACTGCCTGTATAATGCTCTCGCAATTATTCCCGGAGGCTAACATCAGCTTTTCGCTGTTGGAGACCCCCAGGCGGTCTGCGCGGAGCTTTATCTGCGACTCGGACTCCTCGCCGGAAACGTACAGTATCGAGTGCTGACCGCTCATAAAACCGCATATCTGGAGCAGCAGCGTGGATTTTCCGATACCCGGGTCGCCGCCGATAAGCACCAGGGAGCCTTTCACAAGCCCGCCGCCGAGCACGCGGTCAAGCTCTGAGCTTCCGGTGGCGTAGCGTATCTCGCTGCCGCAGGTTACTTCCCCGATGGGGCTGAACTTCAGCTCCCCGACCGGTGCGGAGGTCTTTCCGCCGATGACCGGGGCAGGCTCTGATTCCTCGATAGTATTCCAGCTTCCGCAGGCGGTGCACCTGCCGTTCCATTTTGAGTATTCCTGACCGCACTCGCTGCAAACGAACACGCTCCGTACCTTTGCCATATAATTTCTCCTTTGTCCGGTCATAAATCCGGATATGCCCTCATAATATTGGACAGGTAATGATTTTTTAGCTCAGAGCGGATTCCGGAAACTGAGCGTTTAACGGGGGTATAAATATGAAGTTCACAAAGAAAACTCTCAGATTCACCGCCTGCATGGCGGGGGCGTTCGCCCTGCTGACATTCTGCGCGAGAATGACCGACAGCGCCGTACCGACCGCTGCCGATACCGCCGACCGTCCGATAATCGTGCTTGACGCCGGTCACGGAGGCCTCGACAGCGGAGCCGTCGGGAAAAGCGGCCTGCTTGAAAAGGACGTGAACCTTTCGGTGGTGAAGCACCTCCAGCAGCTTCTGGAGCTGTCCGGATTCAAGACGGTGCTCACCCGCAGCGAGGATATCTCGATATACGACCCGGGCGTCGAGGGGATACGCAACCAGAAGCTCTCCGACATGGATAACCGGCTGGAGATCGTCCAGAGCTATCCCGACAGCGTTTTCCTGTGTATCCACCAGAACAATTTCACCGACCCGGCGTATTTCGGCGGGCAGATGTTCTATAACAACAACAATCCCGACAACCGCACGCTGGCGCAGATAATGCAGAACCGCTTCGCGCAGCTCCAGCCGGGCAACGACCGGGAGATAAAGCTGTCCGGGGACGAGCTTTTCCTGCTGAAAACGAACAAGAATCCCTCGCTGATGATAGAGTGCGGCTTTCTCTCAAACCCTGACGAGGAAGCGAAGCTCGCCACTGAGGAATACCGCCAGCAGCTTGCGTTCACGATATACAGCGGTCTGCTGGAATATTTCGACGCAGTGAGCCCGCAGGCGGGCGGCGAATGGTCTGACGAAGCTGCAAGCCCTGATTATAATAATATCACGGCGGAATGATTATGTCAAGCGAAAAAAAGGGAGCCGCAGAGATCCGGCTCCCTTTTATATTAGCGGAATTTGTGCGGTGCTGCCTTAATTTCCAGAATAAGTTTTCCACGGTTTTAACCGTGTTTTCAACATGACAAGCTGTGATTCAGGGCTGTTTTACAGCTTTTCGGGAGAATATTGTTGAAAAATCCGCAAAAGTAATCAACCATTCAACAGTTTTAACAGAGCTTTCAACAGTTTTCACCGTTGAAAGGGTTGAAAACTTCTCGCTTATTTGCACAAAAGATACGGCGGTCCGTCCGAGCCGCCGTATATGGGAAAGTATGTCGAAAAAATAACAATATATCGCGTCAGCCGATGACCGAGAAATACAGCCCCGCGAATATTCCCGCCGCTGCCGCCATGATTCCCGCCGCCGCAAGACATATCACCAGGTGAGCTGTTGTGTAATATTTCTGGGGTTTTTCTCCGGGCTTTGCTTCGCTGTCGAGCTTTATTTCGTCCCCGAAAAATTCCTTTGGAAGCTCGGCGCCGGGAGCCGTGTTTTCCGCCGCGTTATCCGGGGCGGTTTCAGCAGCGGGGGCGCTTTCCCGGGGAGTTTCCGCGGCAGGCTCTGCCTTAGGTTCCTCCGGAGCAGCAGCTTCTGTCGGAGCTTCCGGGGTCATTACCACTGTCGGAGCCGCCGGGGCAGCGTTTTCCTGGACGGGCGCCTGCTGAGCCGGGCTCTCCTGTGGAATGACTTCCGGCTGTGGGACCGGCATTTCCTGTCTTGCGCCGCACCATGTGCAGAATACGCTGCCTGCCGCTATTTCCTTACCGCATTTCTGACAATACATATGTATCTTCCTTTCACTTGGCAAGCCCGCCGCTGTTCCTGACGTAATCGAACAGGTACTGCTGGGCTATGCCCTCGATTCCTAGCGTACATTCCGGCAGGCCGCCGGGGTAGAATTCCGCCATAAGGCGCTTTACCCACACGTCCTTCGGGAATGCGTCAGTTTTATGGAACGCGAACAGCAGAACGCAGTCCGCGACCTTGTCGCCTACTCCGGTGATGAGCTTGAGCTTCTCCCGGGCTTCTGCAAGCGGCAGCGCGTCTATTTCCGCGAAATCCACCTCGCCGGAATCCACGCGCCTTACCGCGTCGCAGATGTACCGCGCCCGGAATCCCGCACGCAGCGGCGCGAGATCCTCCGGGGTTATGCCGGAAAGCTGTTTCACCGTGGGGAAAGCCCAGCCGTTGGCGGTTTTTTCGCCGAAATTCTCGCACAGCCGCCCGATTATTCCCGATATGCGGGGAATGTTGTTGTTCTGGCTGATGATGAAGCTGATCAGCGTTTCGAACGGCTCCTGCCGCAGTATCCGGATACCCGGAGCGCTGGCGCACGCCTTTTTCAGCGTTTCGTCTGCGGAGAGGGTCGTTATGTAAGCTGCGTAATCCGTGCCCATGTCGAAGTAATTTTCCCAGAAAGGTATATCCCGCTGGTCTATGTCGTGGAGGGTTATTTCGCCGCCGCTCTGGGTAACGGTCAGCTCCCTCCCCCCGGCTATGCCGGAGAATGCGCCGTTTTCGTCCTCGCTCCAGCGGAAGCACTGACCGCAGAGAAACGTCCGGCGGATATCAAAATTCGGATTTTGTATGGTGTAATTCATGAAATTTTTCGTAAACCCCTTGATTATTTGTCTTAATTATAATACAATAGGAGTATAATTGCAAGAGTATGCGCTGATTTTTCAGCGAGTTTTCATTTTTAGTTCATGAAAGGAAGATAAAATGAGAGAAAGTATTTTAACGATACCGATAAACGAGGTGTTCGAGCCCCGGGAGGGCTGCCCTATCTGCGCCATGCGCAACACGGTCGAGCAGCACATCAGCGAGTACATAATGGGCGCGGCGATGATGGAGCCGGACGTCCGCATGGAAACGAACCGCCTGGGCTTCTGCCACACGCACTTCAACAGCCTGCTCAGGCAGAACAACCGCCTGTCCCTGGGGCTTATGCTGAACACCTACCTCGGCACCCTGCGCGGCGAGATATTCGAGAACAAGAGCATATTCTTCACCAAGGGTGCCAAGGCTAAGAAGTGCAGCGAGATCGAGAACACCTGCTTCGTTTGCAGCAAGGTGGACTGGGGCGTTGAGCATATGCTGGACACCGTATTCACGATGTTCAAGGAGGACGGAAAATTCCGGAATCTGTACGCTTCGCAGAGATATATCTGTATTCCGCATTATAATCTGATAATGTCGCACGTTCCCTCAAAGCTGTCCAAGCCCGACCAGAAGCCGTTCATCGAGGCCACCGACAAGCTGGTGGAGAACTACATAAAGGAGCTAAACAGCGACGTCAACGAGTTCTGCAACAGCTTCGACTACCGCAACGCGGGCAAACTCCACAGCGAGGACATGGAGCACGTCAGAAGCTCGATAGAGCGCGCGATAGAGTTCATAACGTCAAGAAAACCGGACGTAAAATAATCAGGATACGAGGTCAGGCAAATGGATATTTTAGCAATAGAAAGCAGCTGCGACGAGACCGCAGCCGCTGTTATACGCGACGGCAGGGAGATAGTCTCCTCGGTGGTCGCAACGCAGATAGAGGAGCACAAGCTCTACGGCGGGGTCGTGCCGGAGATAGCCAGCCGCCGCCACTGCGAAAGCATAGTCGGGGTGGTGGACGAGGCTCTCGCCAAGGCGGGCATGAAGGCGCAGGACGTTGACGCGATAGCCGTCAGCTTTGCGCCGGGGCTTATCGGCGCGCTTCTGGTGGGAGTGAACTTCGCAAAGGGGCTGGCGCTGGCGCTTGGCAAGCCGCTTATCCCGGTGCACCATATACGCGGGCATATCGCGGCGAATTACCTCGCCCACCCGGAGCTGGAGCCGCCCTATCTCTGCCTTGTTGCCTCCGGAAGCCACAGCCACATAGTCAAGGTGAACGGCTGGACGGAATTCGAGACGATAGGTCAGACGGTGGATGACGCCGCCGGAGAAGCCTTCGACAAGGCGGCGAGAGCCATGGGCTATCCCTATCCCGGCGGAGTGCACATCGACCGCGCCGCAAAGACAGGCGACCGGAGGAAATACCAGCTTCCGCACCCGCACACCGCAAATCCGTATGATTTCAGCTTTTCGGGGCTTAAAACGGCGGTGATAAACCTTATCCACAACGCGAATCAGAAAGGCGAGGAGATAGACGTGAACAGCCTTGCCGCCTGCTTCCAGTATACCGTCAGCGATATACTCACGCAGAAGTTCATCACTGCGGCAAAGGAGAGCGGGTACAAGACCCTCGCCCTCGCCGGGGGAGTTGCGGCGAATTCCGGGCTGCGGGCGATGCTCCAGCAGCGCGCGGACTACAACGGCATGAAGGTATATTACCCGCCGATAGAGCTGTGCGGAGACAACGCGGCAATGATAGGCTGTCAGGCATACTATGAATTTAAGGCGGGACACACCGCAGGCGCAGACCTCAACGCAGTCGCTACAATGCGCCTTGACCGCGTAACGTGGTAATATTCAAAAGGGAACAGAAGAAATGAAGAACATAATACTTATAGGAATGCCCGGCTGCGGCAAATCCACCGTGGGCGTACTTCTGGCGAAAGCCATGGGATTCCGCTTTATCGACACGGATATCACCATACAGGAGCGCACGGGAATGCTGCTCCAGGAGATAATCGACAACAAGGGGCTGGATTGGTTCTGCATTGAGGAGGAGCGCGCGATAATGTCCGTTGCGGAAGAGGGCGGCTGCGTCATTGCCACCGGCGGCAGCGCGGTGTACTCCCGCAGCGCAATGCTCCATCTTAAGGAGCACGGATACGTCTATTACCTTTCCCTGCCCGTGGAACAGGTGGAAAGGCGGCTCCACAACATAAAGACCCGGGGCATAGCCATGCGGCCGGGGGATTCCATCGAGGACGTTTTCCGCAGACGGCGGGCGCTCTATGAGGAATACGCGGACATCACCGTAGAGTGTCAGGGCAAATCCATCGAGGAAACAGTAGAAGAGATATGCGGTGAGCACAGGCTCATCGGCGGGAAATGACCCGGAGAAAGGAGCGGTCATGCCGGATAACATAATTGGCGCGATTCCCGGCGAGGATAAAAAGCAGGATTTCAGGAATGTCTGCCTGCGGCTGGGAGTTATGCTCATGATCATTTTTGCCTCCCGGGGCGTTGAGAACATTCTGTATTCGCTGGAGATAGGCTGGTTCTCGTCGTTCGACCCGAACGCGACCTATCTGCTGGAAACGGCGATGAGCTTCCTGTTCCTGTACATTATCCCGCTGGGCTGCACGATAGCGCTGCTGAAGCCCCCGGGAATGTGCGGAAAGGTCTACAAAAAGCCGAAATTCTTCGGCAGCGCAATGGGAATGTTCCCGGCGCTGTACGGCGTAGCCATAATGACGAATATGCTGACCATGCTGTGCTCAAAGCTGTTCGAGCAGACGGATCTGTACAAGTCGTTCAACACGGTGAACTCCCTCAGACCGGACAATATGTTCTGCGCGGCAGTTCTCCTGGTGCAGCTTGTGGTGATAGCCCCGCTGTTCGAGGAATTCTGGTTCCGGGGGATAGTGCTGGAGTCCCTCAGACCCTACGGAAACGGCTTCGCGATATTCGTTTCAGCGCTGATGTTCGGGCTTACCCACGCTAACCTGAATCAGTTCTTCTATGCGTTTGTGCTGGGGATTGGGCTGGGCTACATTGCGGTCTCCACGGAATCCATAGTCACAACGACCATTATGCACGCGATGTTCAACAGCATTTCCGGAATAATGCTGCTGCTGATAACCTTCCCGGACGTGGGGGATTACCTCATGGCTCAGGCGGCGGGAATGGAGGGCGAGATGACGCCTATGGTGACGGTGTATCTCGTGTTCCTGTTCGTGATATTCCTGCTGATGCTGGTGGGAGTGTTCATGGCGATAGCGAAGTTCCGGAAGATAAAGCGCTATAAAGTCCCGAAGATGTGGGACGTGCCCGCCGGGAAACGCTGGGGTATCCTCCTGTCGAGATTCACCGTGATAATCGGGCTGATATTCGCAGTCGATACTATGGGAATGCAGTACATCACCAGGGGTATCTTCAAGCTGCTTACTATGGCGTTTTCGCTGGAATAAACAAAGGAGCCATGCGGTTTTGCATGGCTCTTTTTGTATTTCTGGAGGCAGACGGCGCGCCTGCGGTATTGCCTTAAATAAAAAAAGCACCTCGGCACGCAAAACGCGCGTAGAGGTACTCGGCTGGTGCGCCTGACAGGACTTGAACCTGCACGCCGGAGGCAATAGAACCTAAATCTATCGTGTCTGCCAGTTTCACCACAGGCGCATATAACATTATAATTATATCAGAATAAAGCCGTAATGTCAAGCGCCAGGCATACTTTCGGGCAAAATTTCCGCAAATATATTCGCCCGGAGTACAGATAATACTTCCGAAAGGAAGTGCATTTCCATGAAAAAATACCCTTACCCTCCCGAGGAACGTCCTGAGGAAGCGCAGCAGCTCCAGAGCATTTCGATGAATTCCGGCAGCGCCGGGGACTGCACCGGGCTTATCCCGGCGATTTCCGGCGAGGAGGAATACGACAGCTATGCGGAGCTTTACGAATTCCTGCCGCCTGACCCCGGGCATAAGGAGCGGTAAAAACGGCTGAATCTTGCCATGTCTGCAAGGGGCTGAATCCAGCCCCTCCAGACTGCTGATTTATTTTTTGAGAATAGTATGGTCAAGCCCTGCGGCTTCGCGCATTATCTGCTCGATGTGCTCCATCCTGGATTTGGACAGCGTTTCCCCGCTGTCGTAGGAACGCAGGAACGAAAGCAGCTCCGCGCTGTCGCTGCATACATAGTCGTTCTCGCGCAGGGAAAGCTTCAGCCGGGCGTTCGGCGAGGAAAAATACAGCACCGAATCTATCCATACGGTTTCGCCGGCGGCTCCGAGTATGCTCTTTACTATGTCGCGCTGGCGGCGCATCTGCTTTATAGGGTTGTCCATGAAGGTTTCCGTGACCTTGCCGTCGCGGTAGTGCTTGCGCTGGGTCCACTTGTCATCGTTCCAGCTTCCGGATATGGTGCCGGAGTGGTTCTTTACCTCGACGATGATCACGCCGGAATGATTCACTATCAGCATATCAAGCTCGGAGCGCCCGCGCTTGTACCTCACCGGCAGATTGTGGAACACGATGTTTGTGCCGTGGAGCCTCTTCACCGTCCTGAATAGCTGCCGCTCTCCCTTTACCCCGGAGCTCAGCACCGCGTAATTCCTGGCGAGCACGATGTACGCTGTGTTGCACAGGAATATCAGAATAATAAAGACTGTTCCCACGATAGGCGTCTGATACAGTTTTTTCCAGACAAAAAGAACAAGCAGGAGCACCGGCATAACTCCCATTATGACCTGTGCAGCGAACAGTGCCTTCACCTTTCCGGAGTTGGCGTTTCGTCCTCGGATTATCTTGTTCATCGGCGCCTCACTTCACCCTGGCGGAACTCAGACGTTGAAACGGAACAGCGTAACGTCGCCGTCCTGCATAACGTAATCCTTGCCCTCCAGACGAACAAGCCCCTTTTCCTTTGCGGCAGCCATGCTTCCGCACCTCATCAGGTCGTCAAATGCGACTATCTCGGCGCGGATAAAGCCCTTTTCAAAGTCGGTGTGGATCTTTCCCGCCGCCTGCGGAGCCTTTGTGCCCCTGGTTATCGTCCATGCGCGTACCTCCTGCGGGCCTGCGGTCAGGTAGGAGATGAGTCCCAGCAGGTGATAGCCGGTCTTGATGATTCTCGCCAGACCGGAGCTTTCAAGGTGCATATCCGCAAGGAACAGCTCCTTGTCCTCGTCGCTCATGCCGGAGATCTCAGCCTCGATCTGTGCGCATATGGGAAGAACCTCGGCGTTCTCCTCCTTTGCGATGGCGCAGACCGCCTGGTATTCGGGATTGCTGTTGATGTCGCCTGTGAAATCAGCTTCAGAGAGGTTCGCCGCGTAAATTACCGGCTTGTTGGAAAGCAGGGGAGTGTCCTTCAGCATTGCGCGCTCGTCCTCGGTGAAGTCGTAGCTGCGGGCGGATTTGCCGTTTTCAAGGTGAGCCTTGAGCGCTTCGAAGAAATCTACCTCTTTCTGGAGGGATTTATCGCCCTTCATCGCTTTCTTTGCGCGGTCGATACGGCGGTCAAGGATCTCCAGGTCGGAGAAAATGAGCTCCAGGTTGATGGTCTCGATATCTCTTGCGGCGCCGATGCTTCCGTCAACATGAATGATGTTGTCGTCCTGGAAGCAGCGTACAACGTGGACGATAGCGTCCACCTCGCGGATATTGGACAGGAACTTGTTGCCGAGACCCTCGCCCTTGGAGGCTCCCTTTACAAGACCCGCGATATCAACGAATTCCAGCGTTGCGGGGGTGAACTTTTCGGGGTTGTACATCTCAGCGAGCTTGTCAAGGCGCTCGTCCGGTACGGATACTATGCCGACATTCGGCTCAATGGTGCAGAACGGGTAATTCGCGGATTCTGCGCCCGCGTTGGTCAGTGCGTTAAAAAGGGTGCTCTTGCCGACGTTCGGCAGACCTACCATGCCAAGTTTCATTTCAGAATTGCTCCTCTGTAATATTGATATTCCGCGCTGGCGGAAAGATACGCTCCTTTATATTGTACCACTTTTCATATGATTTTGCAAGCAATAATTTGCAGTACTTTCTAAACGCCGCAGATCGGCGCCGTGCCTTATAGTCTGAGGATCTGGGTTTCCAGCGTCATTTTCCGTTTTCCGCAGGAATGTGATTCCCACCACGGGAATCGCAGGGAGAATAATGTTCTCAAAGATAATTCGCCCACAGCCGGAGAATCCGGAATAAAAAGGCACCCGGGCAGGCGGCAGCCTTGCCGCTGTAAAGGCACCTGCGTCATTTTCCGTTTTCCGCAGGAAATGCGATTCCCACCATGGGAATCACAAGGAAAATGATGCCTCCAAAGAAATAACCGCCCCTCAAGGGCGGTTATTTCTTTGGTTGGAACGCTGGGATTCGAACCCAGGGAATGAGGGAGTCAAAGTCCCTTGCCTTACCGCTTGGCTACGTCCCAGGATTAATCAAAAAGGCACAGGGTGAAACCTATGCCTTAATTTTTATGTGGGGTGGGTAGTGGGAGTCGAACCCACGATCTTCGGGACCACAATCCGACGCTTTAACCTACTAAGCCATACCCACCATATATGGCACGCCATGAAGGATTCGAACCTTCGACCTACCGCTTAGAAGGCGGTTGCTCTATCCAGCTGAGCTAATGGCGCATAATGGAGCGGGTGATGGGAATCGAACCCACGCGACCAGCTTGGAAGGCTGGGATTCTACCATTGAACTACACCCGCAAAGCGCACGTTTATATCAACGCTAGATTATTATAACACTTTCTTTCCGGTTTGTCAAGTGTTTTCCGCAATTTTTTTTATAAAATCCCTTTTTCGCCGTGATCCAGCAGAAAACCGCAGATAATTTCATCTGTAAATCTTGACTAACAAATACTGTATGTGATATACTTTCTTTTAAACACTTTAATGGGGGCGATAGTATGTGTACGGAAGCTGAAAAGAACCACCGCCGCGCTCAGGCGGGAAAACGTGCGGGACTTGTGGGATTGGTCTGCAATGTCCTTCTGTGCGCCGGAAAGTTTGCAACGGGTCTGCTGACCGGGAGTATGTCCATCACTGCGGACGCCGCCAACAACCTCTCGGACGCTTCCTCCAGCGTGATAAGCCTGATAGGCTTCCGGCTTTCCGAGAAGCGCCCGGACGCCGAGCACCCCTACGGTCACGCGCGGTATGAATACATATCCGGCTTTGTTGTCGCGATACTCGTAATAGTTATCGGCGTGGAGCTTCTCCGCACCGGAATCGAGCGCATGATAACTCCTCAGCCTGTGGAGTTTTCGGCGGCCGCGGTGGCGGTGCTCGCCGCTTCCATAGCCGTGAAGCTCGGCATGATGATTTTTTACACCCATGTGGGCAGGAAAATAGATTCCGGTACGCTGACCGCTTCCGCTGCCGACAGCCGCAACGACTGCATTTCTACCGCAGCGGTGCTTGCGGCGGCGGTAGTCTCGCATTTTACCTCGGTGGAGCTTGATGGAATAATGGCTGCCGCAGTCGCCTGCTTTATCCTGTACAGCGGAGTGGGGCTTGTGCGGGACACCCTTGACCCGCTGCTCGGAAAGGCTCCCTCGCCGGAGCTGGTGGAGAGCATACGCGGGAAGATACTTTCCTACCCCGGCGTTCTTGGGACCCACGACCTGATAGTGCACGACTACGGTCACGGCAGGAAATTCGCCACCGTCCACGTTGAGATGGCGGCGGAGGCCGACGTTATTCAGAGCCACGCGGTGATAGATCAGATAGAGCGCGATTTTCTGAACAACGACGGCGTGAATATGCTGGTGCACTTCGACCCGGTGCTGACGGACGATTCTTCCACCCACGACCTGCGCAGGGAGCTTCAGAGCGCCGTGCGGCTGATAGACAAAAGGCTGTCAGTCCATGACCTGCGCGTTGTCACCTGCTGCGACGGCACCAAGCTGATATTCGACCTCGCCGTGCCTGCGGGCTTCTCGATGGACGAAAGGGAACTCCGGGAGGAAACGGAGCGCTTCATGCGCCGCACTCACCCGGATATCATATGCGTAATGACCATAGACCGCAGCTTTGCGGCGATCCCGCCGGAAAAGGCGCCGGATTGACCGGCGGGGGCTTGCCCCTCTCCTACCAAGAAATTGAGCAGACCTGAAATCTGCTCAATTTTTTCTCACAGTTGCAATTCTTATAAAAAAGGTGTATAATGTACCTGTTGATTCAGTCATTTCAGGAGAACGCTATGAAGAAATTATTAGCCGCAGCAGCGGCAGTTGTTATTTCCCTTGGAGCTACGGCATGCTCCGGGAATTCCACGCAGAGCGCCGCAGAATCCCGCACCGAAAGCGGCAGCGAGGTTTCCACCTGCGGTATGTCCATACCTTTCGGGGAGGACTGGGCGGTTTACACCGGGGATTCCGTGTATCAGCAGCTTGCCGAGGACGGCGAAAGCTCCGGCAGTGCGGACGACCTTAAAAAAGGCTACGAGGACAAAGGCACAGCCTGTCTGCTTTACGCGGTGAATTCCGACAAATCAGCGGTGATGTCCGTCACCACCGTGGAGATAACCACCGATGAAACCACCGGAGAGCGGCTCACCGCCGGGGAATACGCCCGGAACAACCACGATACCGCCGTGTTTACCTACCAGGCAAGCGGCTTCACCGTGCGCAACAGCAGCTTCGGGGACGAGGAGCTTGGCGGGAAATCCGGCTACCTGTCGCACTATGAGCTGTGCACGGACGAAGAGGCTTCCGTGCTGCTGCTGGGGCAGACGGAATTCATCTTCGAGCTGGACGGAAAGCTGTGTTCGCTCCAGGCTTACTATCACACCGAGGAAGCCGCCCGGCAGACCGGGGATATCCTCGCCGCCGTTGCCGCAAAGTGATGGAGCTTCGCGAAATCTCCGCCGCCGTATTCGACCTTGACGGCACCGTGCTGGATTCCTCGCGGATATGGGACGGTCTGGGGGAGCGCTACCTGCGGAGCCGGGGGATAGCGCCCGCTCCGGGGCTTACGGAGACGCTGCGGGTGATGAGCGTGGAGAAGGGCTGCGAATTCCTGCGGGACAGCTACCCGCTGGGGCTGACCTCCGGCGGGATACAGCAGGGGATACTCGGCATGATAGCCGATTTTTACCGCCGGGAATGTCTGCTGAAGCCGGGAGCCGCAGAGCTCCTTGAACTTCTCGCCCGGCGCGGAATCGGCATATCCGCCGCCACCGCCGGGGAAAAGGAGCTTGCCGCGGCGGCGCTTGAAAGGCTCGGCGTGCTGCGGTATTTCTCCGGGATATTCACCTGTGCGGAGTACGGCGGGAAAGAAAAGCCGGAGATTTTTCTGGCGGCTTCCTCAGCTCCTGCGGAGCGCACGGCGGTGTTTGAGGATTCGC
Organism: uncultured Oscillospiraceae bacterium; assembly: GCA_934448295.1. Taxonomy (GTDB): domain Bacteria; phylum Bacillota; class Clostridia; order Oscillospirales; family Ruminococcaceae; genus CAG-115. The sequence goes on along the minus strand of CAKSEY010000002.1, from coordinate 108,090 downwards.
TCCACGCCGTGATGACCGCGAAGCGCGCCGGATTCGTCACCGCCGCCGTCTGCGACAGCTCAGAGCCGGAGCAGGGGCTCCTGCGGGAGACCGCCGCGTACTACCGCCCCGACCTGTCAGGATATATCGGCTTCTTCCGGTGAAAGCTGCGAAAGCGCGTCCGAAAGGCACTCGCCGAGGAGCTCCCCGGTGTACACGGCTTCATCAAGGGAATTCGCGTGGCTGCCAACCTCTATCAGCAGGGAGCCCGTGGAGATGTGCTGATTGTAGTTCCGGTAATCGAACAGTATAGGGCGCGCAAGCCCTGGATAGCGCTTTTCGGCGGACTGCTGTATCAGGCAGGCGAGCCGGAAATTTTCGAGGTATTCCGGCATATTGCCGAAGCGCCCGTCGTCGCAGCCGGAGATTATCATGAACTGCGCGGCGCTCCTGCCGTCTATTTCCGCAACGGGGGCGGTGCGGCTGCCGTCCGCGCTGGCTATTGCGTCCCGGTGGAGGTCTATCACCACCTTTATCGAGGGGTATTTTTCCAGCGCCGCCCGGATAGTGACTTCGCTGCGGTCGTAGGCCCCGGTGTAGGCTGGGTAGTCGTGTATCGTGCCGTCGTGCAGTACGGAGATACCGCGCTCCGCAAGTTTCTGCGCCAGCTCGTCTCCTACCCTTATCATATTGCGGGATGGGTCGCGGGTGCGGAACGGATAGCTGCTGTCGTAGTAGCTGCGCTGATACGGCTCGTAGCTTTCAGTGGTGTGGGTGTGCACGATGAGCACCTGCGGCTCCGGGGAGTTGAGCTGTATCTGTATGTCAGGGAGCTCTTCCGAGGCGGCGGTCAGCTTTTCGGCGCTGTCTGCGGTGCAGTTCCAGACCATTCCTCCGCCGGGGAGGGTTATGTAATCGTCGCCGTGATAATCGCCATAGTGCCTGCGGTATATCACGCCGCTTTTCGTTCCGGCGGCGGTGCGGTCTATGCCGTCGTTGAATTCCGTTACGTTCTGGGTTATTACCCGGGCAGAGGGTGCGGGGGCTTCTGCGGTTATTTCAGCAGTGGTTTCCGGCAGCTCAGCCGTGAAAAGCTGCGGCTCCTCGGTTTCGGCGGAGGGCTCAGGTTCTGGAGAGGCTTCGGTGCACTCGGCGGTATATTCCGGCGCGGCTTCGGAGGTTCCGGCGGTCTGCGGCGGGGAAAGCTCCGCCGGGAGCGGCACGCGGCTTTCGGAAACGCGAATTCCCGCCGCGATGAACGCGGTCTGCCGGGCGGCTCCCCATATTATTCCGGGGAGATCCCGGGGGGAAGTCCCGGAAGCGGAAGCCGCCGCGAAGCACAGGGCAAGCACAGCCGCAGCGCTGATCATTTTTTTCTTATCCATAATTGTTTATTCCTCCGGGCATAATATTCCAGGCTGCCGATAAACTACTGCCTGCGCTGCTTGGTGTAAGCATGGCGGCAGCGTGGATTTCTGGATCCGGCAGTCTGAGATAAGTATTTTTTTACAGGCTGATTCTTATATATTTATATTCACGGCTTGTCCCGGATATTCCCGGATAATTTCGACAGGAGCTGATACGATGAAGATATCGACCAAGGGCAGGTACTCCTTGCTTTTCATGCTTGACATGGCGCGGCACGACAGCGGCGAGCCGGTCAAGGTAAAGGATTCTGCGGCGCGCAGCGGCGTTTCCGTGAAGTACATGGAGCAGATAGTCGCGGTGCTGAACAAGGCGGGATTCGTGCGCAGCGTGCGCGGCTCCCAGGGGGGATATCTCCTGACCAGGGCGCCTGCGGAATACACCGTGGGCGAGATACTCCGTCTGTCGGAGGGCAGCCTTGCGCCGGTCTCCTGCCTTGACGCGGGGAATCCCTGCGAAAAGCGCGGGCAGTGCGTGACCGTGCGGCTCTACGAGGAGATAAACAACGCCGTAAACGGGGTCGTAGACCGCATAACCCTCGCGGATATGCTCGGCTGGGAAAACGAAGTCCCCGGCTGCTGACAGAATACGCGCCCTGCCGCTGTGTTTCACGGGCGGCGGGGATTTTTTACGCCCTGCGGATTATAAAATATATGTGAAAATGAGGTATAAAGGTTGACAAACACACCAGTTAAGAGTATAATATAATATGAGTTTTTATATTCAGCTTGAACTTCTTAATAGAAAGGGAAATAAAATAAAATGGGTTTATTCAAATCTTTGTTCGGCACCTACTCCACCAAGGAGCTAAGGCGCATTGAGCCGATAAAGCAGGCGGTGCTTGACCTCGCGGACAAGTATTCCGCCATGAGCGAGCAGGAGCTCAAGGCTCAGACGGGCATACTCAAGGACAGGCTGGCTTCCGGCGAGACCCTCGACCAGATACTGCCGGACGCTTTCGCGGTCTGCCGTGAGGCTTCCACCAGAGTTATAGGAATACGCCATTACCCCGTACAGATCATCGGCGGTATCGTTCTCCATCAGGGACGTATCGCAGAGATGAAAACCGGCGAGGGTAAGACTTTCGTTGCGGCTCTGCCGTCCTACCTGAACGGTCTCACCGGCAAGGGCGTTCACATCGTTACCGTTAACGACTACCTCGCAAAGCGCGACAGCGAGCTCATGGCAAAGGTGCACAGATACCTCGGCCTTACCGTAGGACTTATCTCCCACGATATGGACAACGACGAGCGCCGTGCGGCGTACGCCTGCGATATAACCTATGCCACGAACAACGAGCTGGGCTTCGACTACCTGCGCGATAATATGTGCAACTACAAGAAGGACAAGGTTCAGCGCGCGCCGAACTTCGCCATCGTGGACGAGGTGGACTCTATCCTCATAGACGAGGCGAGAACTCCGCTTATCATTTCCGGCCGCGGCGACAAGTCCACAGACCTGTACGAAAAGGCCGACAGGTTCGCCAAGACCCTCACCATGAACAAGGTGACTGAGCTGGACGACAAGGAGGATTACGAGGGCAACTTCGACGGGGATTACCTCATAGACGAAAAGGCAAAGACCTGCAACCTGCTGCCAAACGGCGTTGCAAAGGCTGAGAAGTACTTCGGCGTTGAGAACCTCATGGACCCCGAGAACACCACGCTTCTCCACCATATAAATCAGGCTATCCGTGCAAACGGTATCATGAAGCTTGACGTTGACTACGTTATCAAGGACGGCGAGATCGTTATCGTTGACGAGTTCACCGGACGTCTGATGTTCGGAAGAAGATACAACGACGGACTCCACCAGGCTATCGAGGCAAAGGAAGGCGTGAAGGTAAACCGCGAGAGCAAGACCCTTGCGACCATCACATTCCAGAACTTCTTCCGCCTGTACGACAAGCTGTCCGGTATGACCGGTACGGCTATGACCGAGGAATCCGAATTCCGCCAGATATACAGCCTTGACGTTATCGAGATTCCTACCAACAAGCCGGTCATCAGAATCGACAACCACGACCAGATCTACAAGAACGAGCGCGGAAAGTTCAAGGCAGTGTGCGACCAGGTGGAGGAATGCCACAAGAAGGGTCAGCCGGTGCTGGTAGGTACCGTCACCATCGAGAAGTCCGAGCTGGTTTCCAAGCTGCTCAAGGCGCGCGGAATAAAGCACCAGGTGCTCAACGCGAAGAACCACGAGAAGGAAGCGGAGATAGTAGCCCAGGCAGGCAAGAAGGGCGCCGTTACCATCGCCACCAACATGGCGGGACGCGGTACGGATATCAAGCTGGGCGGTAACTCCGAGTTCCTTGCCATACACCAGATGCGAAAGCTGGAGTTCCCCGAGGAGCTCATAGAGGAGGCTACCGGCTACGCCGAGACCGACAACGAGGAAATACTCGAGGCAAGAAGGACATACCAGGATCTTATGAAGAAGTACGACGCGGAGATAGCTCCCGAGGCTGAGGAGGTACGCGCGGCAGGCGGTCTGTTCATCATCGGCACCGAGCGCCACGAGTCCCGCCGTATAGACAACCAGCTCCGCGGACGTGCAGGACGTCAGGGAGACCCGGGCGAGAGCCGCTTCTATATTTCCCTGGAGGACGACCTCATGCGCCTGTTCGGCGGAGACAGAGTGCAGAAGTTCATGGAGAGCATGAATTTTGACGAGGATCAGCCTATCGAGGCTTCCTTCCTGTCCAGCGCCATCGAATCCGCGCAGAAGAAGATAGAGGGCAGGAACTTCTCCATCAGAAAGAACGTCCTTGACTTCGACGACGTTATGTCCCAGCAGCGTATGACTATCTACTCTCAGCGCTCCAAGGTGCTTGACGGCGAGGACGTAAGCCGCAATATCCACGAAATGATGGAGAAATCCATCGAGGAAACCGTGGATATGTACTGCTCCGACCCCGTTGCGGAGAACTGGAACCTTGACGGTCTGCGCGCGCACTTCCTGAATCTGTACGTTATGGACAGCGACCTGCGCTACACCACCGAGGAACTGAACACCCTCGAAAAGAAGGATATCGTGAACTTCCTTAAGGACAGAGGAAACCTCATCTACCAGACCAGAGAGGCCGACATGGGCTCCGAGACCATGCGCGAGGTGGAGCGTATCTGCCTGCTTAAGACGGTAGACCGCCACTGGATGGATCACATCGACGCGATGGAAGAGCTCAAGCGAGGTATTTACCTCAGAAGCTACGGTCAGAAGGATCCTGTCGTAGAGTACCGCTTCGAGGGCTTCGCGATGTTCGACGAGATGATAGCGGCTATCCGCGAGGAGACCGTCAGAATGGTGCTGACCGTTCCGGTAAGGATACAGCGCCCGCTTCAGCGCGAGCAGGTTTTCCAGCCGGACGCGCCGAACGCAGGCTCCAAGACCCCGTTCAAGAGCAAGGGTCAGAAGATCGGCAGAAACGACCCCTGCCCCTGCGGAAGCGGCAAGAAGTATAAGAACTGCTGCGGCAAGGACGAATAAAAATTGAAGCGATAAGCGCCTATCTGCGTCGTCACGATGACATAGGCAGGCTTCAAGCCTAGCCTATGTCATCGTTCCTAGCATCTAGGCACTTCTCGCTTCAATTTCGGGTAGCAGGAGATTTTTAAATTCAGTTTGGGCAGGCTTCAAGCCTAGCCTGTGTCATTGTTTCTGGTACCCGGGCACCTTTCGCTTCAATTTCGGGCGGCAGGAAATTTATAAACTCTGTTTGCGACAAGGTTTAAGGCTAGTCTATGACATTAGCCCCAGTATCTGGGTGCCGCTTGCTTCGCTTTCAGGAGAATAATAATTAACAATACATTTCTAAGAGGTTTGAACAAATGAAAAGAGAAGAATTCGTAAAAGAACTCACCGGCGATATAATCCCTTTCTGGAACAAGCTCCGCGATGATGAAAACGGCGGCTTCACCGGCTTCATGGACAGCGCGCTGAACGTTGACAAGAAGGGCGAAAAGGGCGTTATCCTGCACTCCCGTATTCTGTGGTTCTATTCCAACGCTTACATGGAGCTCAAGGATCCAGCGCTGCTGGACAATGCAAGGCACGCGTATGAATTCCTGACCGAAAAGTGCGTTGATAAGGAATACGGCGGCGTTTACTGGAGCATGAACTATGACGGCACCGTAAAAGAGGATATCAAGCACACCTACTGCCAGGCGTTCTTCATCTATGCACTTTCCAGCTACTACCGCGCAAGCGGCGACAAGGGCGCACTGGAGCTTGCGTACAAGGTGATGGAGCTTGTGGAAAAGAACTCCACCGACGACGTGGCTTACCTCGAAAAGATGTCCCGGGACTGGAAAACAGAGCTTGCAAACGACGAGCTTTCCGAGAACGGACTCATGGCTGACAAGACCATGAACACCACGCTCCACATGATGGAGGCGTACACCGAGCTTTATCTCGCCGACCATGATCCCAAGGTTCTTGAAAGGCTGAAATTCCAGCTTGACCTGACCTACGACAAGATCTACGACAAGGCGGGAAGCAAGCTGCTGGTATTCTTCGACAAGAACATGAACGTTATCGGCGATATCCACTCCTACGGACACGATATCGAGGCGACATGGCTCATCGACCGTGCATGCGAGGTCATCGGCGAGCCGGAGCTTACCGAAAAGTTCGCCGTAATGAACCGCGCTATCGTAAGAAATATCGCGAATATCGCGTACGACAAGGCTTCCGGCTCGCTGCTCAACGAGCGCGACAAGGACAAGATAAACACATGGCGCATCTGGTGGGTGCAGGCTGAGGCGGTCATTGGCTTCATGAACGGATTCCAGAAGCACTACGGCGGGGCTGAGTATTTCGAGATCTCCTCCAACGTGTGGAACTTCATTCAGGAGCACATCGTTGACAAGCGCCCGGGCGGCGAGTGGCATTCCCAGGTTGACGACAACTGGAAGTTCGCTGAGTTTAAGCCGGTGGTAGACCCGTGGAAGTGCCCCTACCACAACGGCAGAATGTGCCTTGAAATGATGCGCAGACTGGCTGAAAACGGCTGATTGCCCGGCTTCGATTGTGAGGTTCCCTATGAAAAAAATTGGCGCTGCGCTTCTGGCTGCGGCAATATTCCTGACAGGCTGCTCCGGCGGAAAGAGCACGGGCGGCGAGATCCAGCTTCCGATATACGGCGCGGCGGAAGAGGTGCACTACGAGGTCGCAGAGGCGCAGTACATGGATCTTTCTGAGACCGTAAGCACCGGCGTGACGATAGGCTATCCCTATGCGGTGTATCTTACATACCCGGCGGACGCGCTGGTCATGTCGTTCAATGCGCTGAAGGGCAGGGAGGTCGCTAAGGGCGAGATTCTTGCGGAGCTTGATTCCTCCGACCTGGACTACGATATCAGCAATCAGCAGACCATCGTCAACGCGGCTTCCGGGGACGATCTCCAGTACCAGATAGAGCAGAAGAAGCTGGAAATGCTGCTTGCTGAAAAGGAGAAGTACGTTATAAGGGCGCCGTTTGACGGGATAATCACCCAGACGGCTTCCGTCACTGAAGGTTCAGAGGTAAGGGGAAACACGCTGTGCTGTGCGGTCTCTGAGATAAGCCGGACGGGTATCTACCTTGACGGCGCGGGGGCTTCGCAGTTCCGCTTCGGGCAGAAGGTGAAGATAAAGGTGGACAACGACGCCTACGACGCGACAGTGGTGGAGGCTCCGGATTCAGCGCCCGCAACGGCTTACGGCGATTCTGCCAGCCGCGTGATATTCGACGTCGGCGAGGAAAATATGCAGAAGATACTCACCGATTCCGCTATGGCGGTTTCGGCGGGCTGGGCGACGGTCTACGTCACCACTGAGCGGAAAAACGTGCTTGCGGTGCCGGATTCTGCGGTGAAAGCCGGAGCTTCGGAAAGCTTCGTTACCCTTGTGGACGGCACGGAGCGCTACAAGCTGAAAGTCACCACCGGCGTGAGCCTTGGCGGCTATACCGAGATACTGAACGGAATTTCCGAGGGAGATATCGTGCTGGCGCGCGGCAGCGGAAACTACGCATAAATTTCTTCACCCCGCTTGACAAATCAGGCGGGGTGTGCTATACTATATCAGGAAAATAAATCTGCCACCGGGTAGGAATGTCTGAGCATTCGCGCGTATCGTTAGGTCTTTGAAGATACGCAGCGGGTGCTTTTTTGTTTGGAGGAGAGAAGAATGAAGAAAATACTGGGCTACTTTTCTAAGGGCGAGCTTGCGCTGTGGGCGGTCTCCACGCTTGCGGTGATAGCATCGTTCCTGATGTTTGACCGGGAGAACTGGCTGACGCTGGCGGCTTCGCTGGTGGGGGTCACCTCGCTGATCTTCGCGGCGAAAGGGCACCCTGCCGCGCAGGCTATGGCGATAGTTTTCGCGGTGATGTACGGGATAATTTCACTGGGCTTCGCGTATTACGGCGAGATGATAACCTACATGTTCATGTCGCTTCCGATGGCGGTGTTTTCGCTGATATCGTGGCTGCGGCACCCGTCCGACAGCAAGAACGAGGTCCGCGTGAACCGGCTGAAAGGGCGGGAATACCTGTTTATGGCGGGGCTGGCAGTCGTGGTAACGGCGGTGTTCTATTTCGTGCTGAAATACTTCAACACCGCAAACCTGATACCCAGCACCATTTCAGTCACCACAAGCTTTGTGGCGGTGTATTTCGTGTTCCGCAGAAGCCCGCTGTACGCTGTGGGCTACGCGGCGAACGACGTTGTGCTGATAGTCCTGTGGACGATGGCTTCGTTTGAGAATGTGAGCTATATTCCGGTGGCGGTGTGCTTCGCGGCGTTCCTTGCGAACGATATATACGGGTTCATCAACTGGCAGAGAATGGCGAAACGTCAGGCGGGAATGCAGACTGCGGCGGCATAAAAATAATGCGCTGACTTTTTCGGGTCAGCGCATTTGTTTTGTGACTTTTACGGAGGTTTATTTATTCTTTATAGAGGGTTGCAGAATCAATAAAGATATAACCATCAAGTGTGATATATGTTGCACCGGTTATATCAATATCAATACTTATCGGTGAGGTATCTCTCTCAAGTATATCAGATTCATATACTAAAACATCATCTGCATATATTTTAAGCATGCGATCATCAGACCATCCAGTATTGAAATACGCAATGGTTGCTTTAAAGTTGGTGAATTTACCATCAATTTTAAATTTGGTTGTATCATTTCGTAAAACATATGCGTCTTTATATTGATTTCCAAGAGAGTCCTCCCGTACTCCTGCTCCCCAATCTCCCTCCCATGGAGTGAGCGATGAAATCCTTACCGGAATATAGCTTTGATATAAATTATATCTATTCTGCACATCTGTGGTATCAGAGAGGAACTGTTTTGATGAATTCAGAATACTTGAAGCCCTGGCGTAATCCTTATTATCCGCAACCTGATCCGCCCAGTCTATTACCGCAGAGGAATATGCCTTTTGCAGAGTGGATTTTTTGTCCGGATAAGAACTAATTGCGTTTTCAAGCATTGAACAAGCCTTGGAGTAATTCTTTTTTTCAAGATATGTATTTATCTTTTCCATATCTGAGTTATACTGAGACTTAGCGGAGAGATTTATTTCAGTTGAGCTGTTTCCTGTAACGGTGCCGGTGGAAGTCACCGAGTAAGCGCCGTTTATCTTTATTTTTGCAGAACCGGAATAGGTGAACTTGCCTGCCACCTTTAATGAGGATTTTTCAGAGGTGTTTAAAGTGCCGTTTACCGTTAATGAACCGCCGTTTGAAACGGAAAGCGTTCCGTTTATAGAAGCGGTTACTCCCTTAGAAATAGTTAAGGAGCCGCCTTTGGCGATAGTAACAGTTGTTTTTGCGGGAACGGTAAATTTGCTGTCCATTGTTATAGAAGAAGAGATTACATAGCTCTTTCCATCCTTAATGGCTGATGTGCCGTTCCACTTTGTTGCCGCAGCGGCAGAAACTGTAAACATCGGCACCAGAAGTGCAGCTATCAGAATCATTGCCACTGAGAATTTGAGCAGTCTTTTCATGATCAATTATTCCTTTCTTTTATTTTGGCTACCTTAACATTATGTAGCTGATACAAAATGTCTTAGTGCCGTTTTAAGTATACAATAATTAATAGTGAAAAGTCAATATGCAATATATATATATATATATATATACGGTTTTGTTATGTTTGCACAAACATAGATAAGCAGCCTTTGATACGCTCCGCCGCAATGCCAGAGACTATGCGATATGGTGGCAAATTGCCAATTCTGGCTGAAGCAATAAGTCTATTTTTGTAGAAAACATGAACGCCCGCCGCGGGAAAGTTAACGAAAAATTGATTTTCGGGTGTTATCATTGTAGCATGAGTTACCAGTGTAATTACATTACATAACATAAATGGTGGTGAAAAATATGAAAACAGGACTTATACTTGAAGGCGGCGCAGTGAGGGGGATATTCACGGCGGGCGTGCTTGACAGACTTATGGAGAACGGGATATACTACCCCTATGTGGTGGGAGTTTCCGCAGGCGGCGGCAACGCAATGAGCTACGTTTCCCGCCAGATAGGCAGGACTGCGCGGCAGATAAACGCGCCGAAATCCGAATCCTATTTCGGGTTCAGGCAGTTTGTGGAGGTGCACAAGATAATCAACCTCGACAAGATGGCGTTTGAGTACCCCTACAAGCAGTTTCCGTTCGATTTCGATACATATTTTAACAGCGATACCGAGGTGGAATACACCTGCACCTGCTGCGAGACCGGCAAGGCGGAGTTCTTCTCTGAGAAGCACGACCAGAACCGCCTGCTGAGTATAGTCAAGGCGACCTGCTCGGTGCCCATGCTGTGCGACCCGGTGGAGCTAGGCGGGAAACACTACCTAGACGGCAGCATCGCGGATTCCATTCCGATACAGCACGCGCTGGACATGGGCTGCGACAAGGTGGTTATCGTACTGACCAAGCCAGATACCAACGTTCCGCCGACAAACTACGCGAAGTTCCGCAAGGTCATATCGCATATGTACAAGGATTATCCGAAGTTCATAGACGCGTGCATGGAGCGCGTGGAGAACTACAACAAGACCACCGCGCTCATGGATAAGCTCCAGGCGGAGGGAAAGGCGTTCGTTATCCGCCCGCAGATACCCACGATATCCAAGTTCGAGCAGGACAGCCGCAAGATAATGGAACTGTACCGCCATGGCTACACGCTGATGGATAAGCGCCTGATGGAGCTTGTGGACTGGAACGAGGGCAGAAAGCACACGCATAGTTCCGGCGCGCCGGTTCCCGCCGTGCGGGAGCTTTCCGGGGACGAGGAAGCGCTGCTGGCTTTGGGCTGATGTTATATCAGGGAGGGCATACGCCCTCCCTATATTTATTTGATGCCGTGATAAATTACTAAGGTGAAATATCTGTGAAATTGTTAAAAAATTCTCAAAAAATCAAGGAATCTGTCTTGACTTATTGCAAAATATCGGGTATAATGTTATTTGTGGAGGAAGTGTATGCAGCAGTTCTGAAGCCGCAGCTTTCTCAATTCCATTAAAATTCAGAAGGAGATAACAATTATGGCAAGAAATCCCGGTGTATTAACCAAGAACCCTAACGTTATCAAGTGGGTTGACGAAATGGTTGCCCTCACAAAGCCGGATCAGGTCATCTGGATCGACGGCTCCAAGGAGCAGCTCGACGAGCTGACCAACGAGGTTTGCTCCCTGCCCGACGGCGATAAGGACAAGATGTACAGACTGAACCCGGAGAAGCTCCCCGGCTGCCTGTATCACAGAACGCTCCCCAACGATGTTGCAAGAGTTGAGGACAGAACTTTCATCTGCTGCCGTGAGAAGAAGGACGCCGGCCCTACCAACAACTGGATGGACCCCAAGGACATGAAGGCAATGCTTACCCCCATGTACGACGGCGTTATGAAGGGCAGAACAATGTACGTTATCCCGTACTCCATGGGTCCGATCGGCTCCTCCCTCGCTAAGGTAGGCGTTGAGCTGACCGACTCCATCTACGTTGTTCTGAACATGAACATCATGACCAGAATGGGCGCTGACGCTTTCAAGAACCTCGGCGACGCCTCCGACGACTTCGTTCGCGGCCTGCACAGCAAGGCTGACGTTGACCCCGAGAAGAGATATATCGTTCAGTTCCCCGAGGAGAACACTATCTGGTCCATCAACTCCGCATACGGCGGAAACGTTCTGCTGGGCAAGAAGTGCTTCGCACTGCGTATTGCTTCCTACCAGGGCAAGAACGAGGGCTGGATGGCTGAGCATATGCTTATCCTCGGCGTTAAGAAGCCCGACGGCGATATGAAGTATATCACCGCTGCATTCCCCTCCGCCTGCGGTAAGACGAACCTCGCAATGCTCATTCCTCCGGCAGTTTACAAGGAGCAGGGCTACCAGGTATTCACCGTAGGCGACGATATCGCTTGGATGAAGCCCGGCAAGGACGGCAGACTCTACGCTATCAACCCTGAGAACGGCTTCTTCGGCGTAGCTCCCGGCACAAACGCTAAGTCCAACTACAACGCGCTTGCTTCCACAATGAAGAACACCATCTTCACCAACGTTGCCCTCAACAATGCAGACAACACCGTTTGGTGGGAGGGTCTCGACAAGAACCCGCCTGTTGACGCAACAGAGTGGAAGGGTGCAAAGGTAAACGGCGTTGAGTTCACTGCTGAGATCGACCCCGCTACCGGCAAGAACAAGAAGCTTGCTCACCCGAACTCCAGATTCACCGCTCCGGCTGTCAACTGCCCGTGCGTATCCCCTGAGTTCAACAACCCGGACGGCGTTCCTGTAAGCGCTATCATCTTCGGCGGCAGACGCGCTTCCACAACTCCGCTGGTATATCAGTCCTTCGACTGGGTACACGGCACATATATGGGCTCCGCTGTTTCTTCTGAGACAACTGCTGCCGCTACCGGTGCTGTCGGTGTTCTGCGTCACGATCCTATGGCTATGAAGCCGTTCATCGGCTACAACGTAGGCGACTACTGGGCACACTGGCTCGAGATGGGCGAGAAGCTCGGCGACAAGGCTCCTAAGATCTTCAACGTTAACTGGTTCAAGCAGGACGAGAACGGCAACTTCATGTGGCCGGGCTTCGGCGACAATATGCGCGTACTCGACTGGATCATCAAGCGTGTTGAAGGCAAGGTTGACGCTGTTGAGACTCCTATCGGCTTCCTGCCTAAGAAGGGCGACATCAACCTGAAGGGCATCGAGGACGAGGTTACTTCCGAAGTTGAGGACAAGCTGCTTGCAGTTGACATCGACCTCTGGAAGAAGGAGATCGCTGAAATGCGCAGATATTACAATGATGATATCAAGGCTAAGGGCGGCAACATTCCGCAGGCTCTGTATGATGAGCTCGACAAGATCGAGGCTCGTCTGAACAAGGCTTGATTGATTCCTGGATGTAAATTAAACGAGGGGCTGCGGCAACGCAGTCCCTTTTGTGCATAATCGCTAAAAAATGGCGCTGAAATTGTGGTAGACAATTCTTGCACAGTGTGATATAATATGTATAGATAGGCATACGCCTGCATTCCATGAACTGACTGGAGGAAATATATATGGCAAAGAAAAAGCTGTTTGGCAATAACATAAAGCCCTCCTGCAAATACTGCGAGCTGGGCACTGCCGCTGGCGGCGACAAGATAATGTGCTCAAAGATGGGCGAGGTGAAGGCTTACGATTCCTGCAAGAAGTTCGTATATTCACCTTTAAAGAGAGTTCCCAAGAAGGAGCTTCAGCTTGCTAATTCAGCGGTAAACGATATCGATTTCTGATTTCACACAAACATATTTGGGAGGGCGGAAGCCCTCCCTTTTTATATCCGCCGCGAAGCGGCACCGCTAATTCCGAATCCTGAATTAAGAATTCCGAATTTAATTTGTTATCACCGACATGGGGTCGATCCATTTTCCGCCCTGCTTTACCCCAAGGTGGAGGTGCGGCTCCTGCACTATCTCGATCTGGCAGGTGTCGCTGGTCTTTCCGATGGCGGCGCCCTCCTCTATCTCCTGACCGGTCTTTACGCTGAGCTCCTTTGCGAGACCGCAGTATTCCACGGTCAGCCCGTTGTTCTGCTCAACGGTCACGCATACTCCCCACAGGGGGTCCTCGCGTATCTCGGTGACTGTGCCCGCCGACATGGAGCGCACCTCGGTGCCGATAGGGCAGAGTATGTCGCAGCCGTCGTGGGTTTTCCAGACGCCGAGCGTCTCGGACTTCACAAGCTCCCCGTTGCTGAACGGGTGGGATACCTCCCCGGCTACCGGCATGATGTTGCGCGCCTCGCTCTGTACGGGCTTGTTGACCTCCTCGGCCTCCGCAGTCGCTTCGGAAGCGGCTTCAGCGGCGGGCTCGGGCTTGGCAGCGGTGGACGCGGCGGGCTTGTCCTCGCGCTCAACTCCGGATTGCTCCGCGTTCACGGGAGTGCTCTCCGGGGAGCTGAAAGTCCACGTGCTGGTGGTGTTTCCGCTTGTGGTGGGGGTCAGCGTGTCCAGCGTCCGGTTGTATGCCGCAAATCCCGCCACAGCTATCGCGGCGGCTCCGAGCACCGTTGCTGCCGCAAACGCCTTGGTGTTCAGTGACTTCTTGTTCCTGTCTTTTCTCATTGTAGTTTCCTTTCTATGGAATTGTTTTGGTACTGCCCTGTGATTTTGGCTTCGCCCATAGTTTAGCCAGAATATTTCCATTTATTCCGTAAATTATAAAACGCACAAATATAATGTCACAGAACTGCCGGAGCGGGTACTCCGCGTTTGTGGTTTATCAACAAAAAATCAAATTTTCATAAAAAATTCGATAAATACCTATACAATTCCGTAAAAATCATGTATAATAGTAGTGTACAGTGTTAAAAAAGGTTAAGAATAACGGCAATAAAGAAAAATTGCTGTAAAAACAGGAGAAACTTGCAATGAATGTCTACGACGTACTGAACCTGCTCGGCGGAATTGCGCTGTTCCTTTTCGGAATGCACACGCTCAGCGCTTCACTTGAAAAGCTCGCGGGCGGAAAGCTCGAAACATGGCTTGAGAAAGCGACATCAAAACCTATCAAGGGCGTAGTCCTCGGCGCGATAATCACCGCGGTAATACAGTCGTCGGCGGCTACCACCGTCATGATAATCGGCTTTGTTAACTCCGGGCTGATGAAGCTGTCCCAGGCTATCGGCGTTATCATGGGCGCGAATATAGGCACCACCGCCACAAGCTGGCTGCTGAGCTTACAATCAATAGACGGCTCGGACGGATTCAGCTTCCTGAACCTGCTGAAGCCCACCACGTTCACCCCGGTGCTTGCAGTCATCGGCGTGGTACTTATAATGTTCACCAAATCCGACCGCAAAAAGACCATAGGCATGATACTTGCGGGCTTTGCCGTGCTGATGTTCGGCATGAACGCCATGTCCTCCGCCACCGAAGGCCTTTCAGAGAATGAGGCGTTCTGCAATATCCTGATGATGTTCTCAAATCCGGTGCTCGGCGTTATCGCGGGAGCGGTGCTCACGGCAGTGCTCCAGTCCTCGTCGGCTTCGATAGGTATTCTGCAGTCCATAGCGATTTCCACGGGAAAGGTAACATATTCCGTTGCGCTTCCGCTTCTTCTGGGACAGAATATCGGTTCCTGCGTGACCGCGCTCATCTCTTCTGTCGGAGCCAACAAGCCCGCGAAGCGTGTTGCGTTCGTTCACCTTTATTTCAACGTTATTGGAACTATCGTGTTCCTTTCGGTATTCTACCTGATAAATGCGTTCGTTGACCTGCCGTTTATGGAGGACTCCCTGAGCGCTGTCGGCATAGCGGTCATTCACACGGGGTTCAACGTGCTTGCTACCGCGCTGTTCCTGCCGTTCACGAAGCAGCTTGAAAAGCTTGCCTGCCTTACCGTCCGCGACGACGAAAAGGACAAGCAGAACGCGGCTCCAATGCTGCTTGACGAACGTCTGCTAAACACTCCCTCCGTTGCTATCGAGCAGTGCCGCAACGTCTGCATCCGCATGGCGAGACTCACCCAGGAGACCCTAAAAATGTCCCTTGAGGCCGTGACGAACTTCGACCAGCGCAAATGCCAGACGGTGATCGAGAACGAAAACACCATAGATATCTATGAAGATAAGATAGGCTCGTATATCCTGAAAATAAGTTCCAAGGATCTTTCCGAGAACGACAGCAAGATCGTTTCGAGTATGCTGCACACGATAGGCGACCTGGAGCGCATTTCAGACCACGCGGTGAACATTGTTGAAGCCGCCGAGGAAATGCACGACAAGAAGATAAAGTTCTCCGAACAGGCTCTCAGGGAGATCCCCGTCATTATCGCGGCGGTCAGCGAGATACTGGATATGTCGATAAACGCGTTCATTGAATCCGACGTGAACATGGCAAAGAACGTCGAGCCGCTGGAGGACGTTATCGACCAGCTCCGCAACGAGCTTAAAACGCGCCATATCGAGCGCCTGCGCAGCGGAAAATGCACCATTGAGCTTGGCTTCATCTTACAGGATCTGCTGACGAATTTTGAGAGAGTTTCCGACCACTGCTCAAATATCGCGGTGTATATCATTCAGATAAACGACAACAGCATGGATACCCACGAATATATGGTGGAACTGAAAAAACTCGACCGCTCGGAATTCATGGACGAGTTCAACGACTACAAGGAGAAGTACATTCTTCCGGGGCAGTCGTGAGATGGGATAAAGGAAAACTGGGGGCGATTTTCGCCCCTCATTTTTTGTGTTTGCGGGAACAAAAACAGAAATGCAACAAAAAATCCGGAAAATTTCACTTTTGCTATTGCAATTTTCGTCAAAAGATGATACAATAATTTTATATGCTGCGCAAAGAACTCGCGGCGGCAAAAATAAAAAAGGAGGACGCAAATGGGTGACATTTATGTAATTATCGCATTTGTGATTTATGCACTCGTCATTCTTGCAATTGGTATAATTTCCTATAAGAAATCCAAGAGCATGAACGATTATTTTATCGGCGGCAGACAGTTAGGAAGCTGGACCACCGCAATTTCGGCGCAGGCTTCTGATATGAGCGGCTGGCTGCTGATGGGACTTCCCGGGGCGATATTCGCCAGGGGTCTTACAGAAAGCTGGATAGCCATCGGTCTGTTCATCGGAACCTACCTCAACTGGCGTATTCTTGCTTCAAGGCTGCGCAAGATGTCCTACGCGGCGGGCGACGCTATCACTATCCCGGAGTACTTCCAGAAGCGCTTCTTCACACAGAACCCGGTTATCCGCTTCGCGTGCGCGGCGATAATTTTCGTGTTCTTCCTTGTGTATACCGCTTCCGCGTTCAGCAGCGGCGCTAAGCTGTTCAACTATATGTTCGGCACGGATTACACCCTGTCGCTTACTATCGGCGCGTTCATCATCATCTCCTACACGTTCCTGGGCGGATTCTTCGCGGTCTGCTGGACTGACGTGATACAGGGCATGCTGATGTTCGTGGCTCTGGTCGTGGTTCCCCTGGTGTGCATTTTCCGCACCCCGGACGCAAGCGCAGTGCAGTTCCTTGATTCTGCGGGCGCTGAGATCTCCAACTACCTCAATCTGTTTGAAGGCGTTGACGGCTCTATCGCATGGACTACTATCCTCTCCGGACTTGCATGGGGACTCGGCTACTTCGGTATGCCGCATATCCTCGTCCGCTTCATGGCGATAAAGTCCAGCGACCTTATCAAGAAGTCAAGACTGATAGCTACCGTCTGGGTGCTTGTGACCCTCGGCGCGGCTGTCCTTGTGGGCGTTTTCGGCTACATATTCCTTCATTCCGCAGGCAACGAGACCCTGCTTGAAGGATTCACAAAGCTCGGCGATACCGAGAAGATATTCATGTTCCTCAGCAGCAACCTGCTGCCGGGCATCATCGCCGGAATCGTCCTGGCGGCTATTCTCGCGGCTATCATGAGCACGGCGGATTCCCAGCTCCTGGTAACTGCTTCCTCCGTCACCAACGATATGTTCATGCTGTTCAAGAAGGACGCAAAGGACAAGACCCTCATGTGGATCAGCCGTGCGACTGTTATCGCAGTTGCAGTCATCGCGTACTTCATCGCCCTCGACCCGAACAGTTCCGTTATGGGACTGGTTTCCTATGCGTGGGCGGGACTCGGCGCGGCGTTCGGCCCGGCTATGCTCCTCTCGCTGTTTTGGAAGAGAATGACCATGAACGGAGCGGTTGCAGGCATTATCTCCGGCGGCGCTTCAGTAGTCATCTGGGAGATGGTGCCGATAGTTTCCGGCGCTACTCTCTCTGCGGCTACCGGTATCTACTCGCTTCTCCCTGCATTCGGCATCGCGCTTGCGGCTGTTATCATCGTGTCGCTCTGCACTAAGGTCGATAAAGACAAGGTGAACGAGCTGTTCGAGCGGGTAAAGAACGGCAGCTCCGAAGCTATCCAGTAAATTTGATTGCATAAATGCACAGCCCGTCACAGTGGATCTTCCCGCCGCGACGGGCTTGATGTATCAAGGAAACCGTTGCGCTTGGTTAACATGATGTGTCAATTTGTCTAAAGTTCCCCCGACGCTCTGCGGGATTTTTGGTGATTTCGCAGAAAAAGCGCCGGGGCTTTTTTTTGCGCAACAGAAATGCAACATAGTGTCCCTTATGGGATATACTGCCGCGTAATGTCCATTGAAAAAAGGGGGAAAACCGTATATAATTATAGTTGGTGGTCAGTCGTGACTGACTGACGCCGGAAGGAGCGTGGGAATGAGTAATGAGAAAAAAAGCCCTCTGAAGCAATCACTATGGGGCAGATTTTATCAGACGCTTATAACCTGGATAGTCTACTTCCTGTTCAGACCCAGGGTTGAATGGGTGGATAAGTCCGTGAAAAAACAGCTAAAGGGAAAGCCCGCCGTGTTCGTGTTCAACCACACGCACCACTTTGACGGAGCGTTCACCGGGGCTGTGCTGGGGCGGTACAAGCCGTATGTCCTCGTGAAGAAGAGCTGGTTCGACAAGAAAGGCGTCGGCACGATGATAGGCTGGTGCAGGTGCTTCCCGATAGACCTTGACGGCGCGGACGCAAGCTGGTATACCACCGCAGAGGAGATAATCCGCCGCAATGGCTCGCTGATAATCTTCCCGGAGGGCGGCATTGCCCGGGAGGGAAAGATAGAGAAGTTCAAGCCCGGGGCGGCGCTGGTGTGCGCCTCCACAGGGGCGTGCGTGGTTCCGGCGGCGATCTACGGCGGGTATCACTCGGTTTTCGGCAGGCGGCAGAGACTGCTCGTCGGAAACCCCATCGAGAGCCATTGCCCGGAGAATATGCGCCACTCGCAGTACGCAAAGCAGCTCATGAAGCAGGCTGAGGAGGAGACCAAGAGACTTTACGGTATCCTGGAACAGAAGTACGGCAAGACGGACACCTACACCGAGAGCTACGCTCCCGCAGGTTCCGGAGTAACACAGTAAACACGCGGCACAGCCGCAGGAAATTATTTTTTGAGAGGTAATAACAATGAACACAGAAATCGCAGAAAAGATCAAGAATATGCTGGTAGAGAACCTTCGCATCCCCGCTGACGAGCTGGAGTACACAAGCGAGCTGTTCGGCGACGACATAGGACTTGACTCCATCGACTCCATCGAGATCATCGCAGGTATCGACAACCTGTTCGGCGTACAGATGACAGGCGCTGCAAGAGAGAACTTCCAGTCTATCGAGACCCTCACCAAGTACGTTGAGGAGCACATGGGAGAGTAATTCATGGGAAACGAAACTAGATGCGTTGTCACCGGTCTGGGACTTATCTGCGCGCTGGGCGACGGCACCGACAAGTGCTGGAGCGCGGCTTCCGGCGGCGTCACAGGTATCCGGGACGTAAAGACCTTCTCCACCGAGGGCTGCTATGCCCACAAGGGCGCAGAGGTCGCTGAAAGCTCCGCGGAGCTTTCAGGCGAGGACTACGACCGCAGCTCCCTGCTGTGCATAAAGGCGGCGGGCGAGGCTCTGGCGGACGCCGGTTACAGCGTGAACGCGGATAACTCCGGCCGTATCGGCGTTATCGTGGGCAACTGCGTCGGCGGCGCCGCAAGCATTGACAAGTACTACACGGACGAATTCAAAACAGGCTCCGCAAAGCCCGCCGATATCCTGAAAATGCCCGCTTCCGCTATTGCGAACAACGTTGCGAAGCACTTCGGGCTGAACGGCGCCACCGCGAACATCGTTAACGCTTGCGCCGCAGGCACTATGAGCCTTTCCTATGCCTGCGACCTTATCCGCGCGGGCAAGGCTGACGCGTTCGTTGCGGGCGGCTCGGACAGCTTTTCTTCGCTTGCATATGCGGGATTCCACGCGCTGCACGCGCTGGCTGAGAATGCCTGCTCGCCGTTCAACCACAGCAACGGCATTACCCTCGGCGAGGGCGCCGGTATCCTCATCGTTGAGAGCTACGAGCACGCAAAGGCGCGCGGCGCTAAGATATACTGCGAGATACTCGGCTCCGGCGTAAGCTCCGACGCGCACCACATTACGGCTCCCCGCCCGGACGGTCAGGGACAGATGAGCGCTATCCGCCGCGCTGTGAAGAACTCCGGTCTGGAGTTCACGGACATTGACTACATCAACGCCCACGGCACCGGCACGGCAAAGAACGACGAGGCGGAGTTCCTTTCGCTTCACACGCTGTTCGACGAGAACAAGCACCTTTCCGTAAGCTCCACCAAGTCCATGACAGGACACTGCCTGGGCGCGGCGGGCTCCATTGAGGCTGTGCTCACCGTCAAGGCGGTATGCGAGGACGCCGTTCCCCCGACCATCGGCTATTCCGACGAGGACCTCGCAGTTCTCAGGGAAAAGGCGGGAGAGATAGATTTCGTTCCGAACACCAAGAGGGAAAAGACCGTGAACTACGCGGTGTCCAACTCCTTTGCGTTCGGCGGAAACAACGCAAGTATCGTGTTCGCGAAGAACCCGCACGAAATCCCCGACCACACCAACAGCGAGAAGCTCTACGTCACCGGTATCGGCGAGGTAGTCGGCAGCACCGAGGAGGACGGCAAGGGTATCCGTGCGCAGCTCACATCTGACGACTACAAGGAGCACGGTATCAAGATGGCGTTCTACCGCAAGCTCGACCGCTTCAGCCAGATACAGCTCATAAGCGGTATGCGCGCGCTGGCGGACGGCAAGGTCGCCATTGACGAGAGCAACGAGAACGATATCGGCATAGTTGTGGGAACAGCTGACGGTCCGCTGACCGAGATAGTCGGCTTCCAGAAGGCGGTCGTTGAGGGCGGCACGGCTAACGGCAGCGCGTTCTCATTCCCGAACACCGTATACAATGCGGCGGGCGGATATTTCAGCATTTTCGCAGGAATAAAGGGCTACAACGTTACCGTTGCGAACAGCGTTCAGGCGGGACTCCAGAGCATTTGCTACGCTGCTGACGTTCTGCACAGCGGCAGCGAGGACATCATGGTGGCAAGCGGCACCGACGAGAACACCGATGTGGACGCAGAGCTGTACGGAAAGCTCGGGCTGCTGGCTGAGAC
The DNA here is from genome assembly GCA_934448295.1 of uncultured Oscillospiraceae bacterium. Lineage (GTDB taxonomy): Bacteria > Bacillota > Clostridia > Oscillospirales > Ruminococcaceae > CAG-115. The sequence goes on along the minus strand of CAKSEY010000002.1, from coordinate 87,152 downwards.
AAAGCCCTACTCCCTTGAAAAGCCCGGCTTCGTGCTCGGCGAGGGTTCCGTTTCCCTCATCATCGAGAAAGAAAGCTCCGCAGCAAAGCGCGGCGTTGAGAAATACGCCGAGGTAGCAGGCTGCGCAGTTACCCACCACGCCGTTGAGTACGGAACCGTTGCAGGCTCCGGCGACGCGCTGGTAAAGGCTATCGAGCAGGCGTGCGCGGACGCGGGCATCACTCCCGCCGAGATAGACGCGGCAAGCGGCTTCGCCGACGGCCACAAGGATATAGACAGCCTTGAGCTTTCTGCGTACAGGCAGGTATTCGGCAGGGATATCCCGGTGTTCGCCGTAAGGGAGAATATCGGCGAGGCAAGAGCCGCTGCGGGCGCAGAGCAGGCTGCATATGCGGCAAAGCTGCTGTCCGGTAAGCTCGGAAACACCGCCAGGGCTTACATCGGTGGCAAGGCTTCTGATGTGGACGTTTCCGGATACAAGTATATCCTGGCGGCTGCATGGGGCGCAGGCGGGTCTTATTCTGCGGTAGTACTTAAAAAGGTATAAGTTTCAATTCGGAATTCGGGATTCGGAATGCGGAATTATGGTGCTGCTTCGCGGTGTTGCCAAAAAATTCACCCGTGAAACGCAGGCGCAGGATTCCGTCGCCCGGATTCCGAATCGTTTTAGGAGGATAAATGGAGAAGGTTGCACTGGTTACGGGCGCATCCCGGGGGATAGGCAAGGCTTGCGCGCTGAGACTTGCGGAATGCGGCTACGATATAGTGGTGAACTATAACTCAAACGAGGCAAAGGCGCAGGAGGTCGTTTCCGCGATAGAGGCTCTCGGGCGGAAGGCTGTCGCAATAAAGGCGAACACCGCCGACCTCAAGGAAGTCCAGAATATGTTCCGCGAGGCTCACAAGGCGTTCGGCAGGCTGGACGTGCTTGTTAACAACGCAGGCGTTGTGGACGACGCTTATCTGCTGATGATAAACGAGGATTCCCTGACGAGAAGCCTTGACATCAACATCAAGGGTTATTTCCACTGCGCGCAGCAGGCGGCGCTCAAAATGATGAGCAAGAAGCAGGGCGTTATCGTCAACGTTTCCTCCGTGAGCTCGGTGCTTGCGGTGGAGGGACAGGGCGTTTACAGCGCGACCAAGGGCGCGGTGAACTCCATGACGGCTACGCTGGCAAAGGAGCTGGCTCCGCGCGGTATCCGCGTGAATGCGGTGGCTCCCGGTTTCATCGAGACCGAAATGCTGGACGCTATCCCGGAGGACAAGAAGGAGGAGTACCTGAAAGCTATCCCCATGCACAGGCTGGGTAAGGCTTCCGAGGTCGCTGACGTAGTTGCGCAGCTCTGCTCCGACGCATTCGCTTATGTGACCGGACAGGTCATTGTGCTTGACGGAGGTCTTAGTTTATGATGAATCTTATGGAAATCAACGCGCGCATAAAGCAGCGCCCGCCGTTCCAGATGATAGAGCGGGTAACGGAGCTTGTGCCGAACGAATACGCAACGGGAATAAGATGTGTTTCCGTGAACGAGCCGTTTTTTATGGGTCACTTCCCGGACGCACCGATAATGCCTGGCGTTCTGCTGATCGAGAGTGCCGCGCAGCTTTGCAGCCTGGTCATATCTCCCGGCAGAGTTATGCCTGGAGACGACAAGCTGTATGTGCTGCTTAAGGTCAAGGATTTCAAGTTCCTGAAGCCGGTCATCCCGGGCGACAGGCTGGAGATCACCGTAAAGGCTGAGATGATATCTGCGGCAGCGGCGGAATTTTCGGCTGTGATATCCTGCGACGGCGTGGTCAAGGCGAAGGGCAGCATGCTGTTCACGGCGATAGATAAGAGCGCTGTTTATGGCTGAGCTGACGTATGATTTCTCCGCCTGTATAGTCTCGGGCGGAAGCGAGCTTATAAAGCATATCGAGGCTCTACGGGGCGAATACTCGCCGATGTGCGGGGAGTATTTCGACTACATCACCGGAAAGCGCGGCAGGAACAGCACTGCGTTCACCGAGAGCGCCTGCGCGCTTATCCTGCTGGACAACCTGCTTAAAAAGCACGGCATAGACCGCATGAGCCTTGCCATCTCACGGAACGCCGACGGCAGACCCTGCGTGATAAACCGCAACGACCTTGATTTCAGCGTTTCCCACTCCGAAGGAGCGGCGCTGTGCTGCATTGCGATAGGCGCGGACGCTTCCGTTGGCGCGGATATCCAGTTTGCGCGGAACTACAGCCGGGAGCGCATGGAGGAGCTGGCGCGCACATTCATGAGCCAGAGCGAGCTGAACGCATTCCTGCGGAGCAGCACCCGCGCGGACGATTTCTTCCGGGCGTGGACTAAGCGGGAAAGCTACTACAAGCGCTGCGGGCATGATGATGTTCCTGCGCCGGGGCGCTTCACGGGCGGTATCGTCGCAAGCTGCGGAAAGCGGTATTATTACAGCATAAGCCTGCCTGAGCAGGGAGAATAAGGAGAACAAATGAGAGTATTAGTATTGAACGGAAGCCCCAAGGCAGGGCGGAGCAATACGCTGAATATAACGAAGTCGTTTCTTTCCGGCTTTCCGGAGGACACCGAGGTCGAGCAGGTGGACATCTACAAGATGAACATCAAGCCCTGCTGCGGCTGCTTCTCATGCTGGAGCAAGACCCCGGGGCAGTGCGTTATCAGGGACGATATGCAGTCCATCTATGAAAAGATAAAGGCTGCGGATATCGTTATAGAGAGCTTCCCGCTGTATTTCTTCGGAATGCCCTCGCAGATGAAGGCAATGACGGATCGCTGCCTGCCCTTCATGCTGCCGTATATGGGAAATCTCGTGGAGGACAAGAACGCAAGCTTCCATGAGCTGCGTGACGAATCCATGCACGAAAAGCGCCTTGTGGTGATAACCACCTGCGGCTATGTGGACGCAAACCCCATGTACCCCGCTCTGCTGAAGCAGCTTGATCTCATCGCGGGGGACGGCCACTACACGGCTATCCTATGTCCCGAGGGCGAGCTTTTCATTGCAGAAAAGGCAAAGCGCCAGCGCGAGGGCTACCTTGCCGACATAAAGAAGGCGGGCGCAGAATTCGCGCAGAACCGCGCTCTCTCAGAGGAGACAAAGAAGCGTATCGCAAGACCTATCCTTTCACCAAAGGGCTTCGAGACCATCACGCTTGCCCACTGGGAAATGAACAAGTAAAATTAAAGGGGCAGGCTGATGTCTGTCCCTTTTTGACGCGGAGGAAGCTATGGAATTCATTCTGGGCGCAGTGGTCGTGGTGTTCCTGCTGGCGCTTGCGGGCGTGGATATCTGGTATATCCTGCTGGGGCTGATAATTCTGGTGGCTCTGGCGGCGGCATTTACGGCGGGATTCTTCGCGGTGTGCCTTGCCATGATCCTCCGCGGGAGCGGCAAAACCGGCTCGTTCTGCGGATTCCGCCGGGGTAAGCGGTTTGAATCGGCGGCATACCTTATAGACGGCGCGGAATACCCGAACCTGTTCCCGGCGGAGTTCATTCTCCGGGACAGAATATACAAGCCGGGCAAGCCTGTGCGGCTCCGGCTGACTAGAGGCGGCAGAGTATTCGACGCGAACGCGCTGACCACGGTCCTGGCGGGGCTTCCGCTGAGCGCCGCAGCAGCCGCTGGATTTGCGCGGCTTTCGCTTATGTTTCTGGGAGCGGTGTGAACTCCATGGTGTGCAAAAAAATGCCCGGTGATAAACCGGGCTCAGACTGTCGATAAACCTATAAAATTTGCGCGTAGCGCTATCGTTTTTCGCTACCTTTTGCCGTGCAAAAGGTAGTGGGGGTGTGTGGGCAAAGCCCCCGCCACTCCGCACAGAGTGCGGTTTTACGCACCCCCAAGCGCTAAAGGGGTGTGGGGGAAAACAAGAGTTTTCCCCCACAGTTTCTTTAAAACTTTAATGTCGTTAATACTTTTTCGACAGCCTGTGCCCGGTGATAAACCGGGCTGTTTTGTTTATGCGTTTTTCTTCATCTTAGCCTTTTTGATGACCTTCTGCCGTGAGAACTCCTCGCGCTCCTTTTCCTCCAGGGCATTGGAGATATACCGCACATTCTCCCGGAATCTCGGTATCATGATGTTTTTGAGGGCGTTCGCGCGCTTCTGCGTGCGCTTTATCGACACGGCAAGGCGGTAAATGCTGTTCTCTATCTCCGCCAGGCGGACGGTTATCGCCTTTACCCTGTTGAAGCAGAGGTACGCGTTGTCAAAGCTGGAATTCGTGCGCTCCATGCTGTATGGGATATCGCGCATATCCATCTCCTTGGCGGAGAGCTTCGGAAGCTCCACCCCCATAACGCTGCGCACGCTCATTTCAATGGAGTCGTCCACGGGTATCGCGGAGGCCTCCTCGCTTACCACGCCCATTGAGATATTCGCCCGCTGGAGCGCCTTGTAGGCGGTCTTGTAGGTCTCGTCTATGGAACTGCGCAGCTCCTTTGCCTCGTCGGTGAGGCTGACCATCTCCCGTATGAGGATATTGCGCTTTCTGTCCATCAGCTCGTAGCCGAGCTGCGCCTGCTTCAGCGAGCGCTTCATTTTTATCAGGTTGCCCTTGGTGGGGAATATCTGTTCAGCCAATCATCTCACCTCCGGGCTTATTCGGCGGAGAAACGCGCCGCCCTTGCGGGGTCGTATTCCTGTTCAAGCAGCTTGTCGTCTATTCTGTCCAGCTCTGACTTCGGGAGCGCGCACAGCAGATCCCAGCCGAGGTCGAGGGTCTCGTCCATGGAGCGGTTCTCGTCAAAGCCTTGGTTCAGGAAGTTCTCCTCAAACAGCCTGCCGAAATTCATGTAGGCGCGGTCGGAGTCGGAAAGCTCGTCCTCGCCGATAACAGAGGCAAGGGAGCGTGCGTCCTGCACCCTTGCATACGCCGCGAAGAGCTGGTTTGCCACGGCGGAGTGGTCAGACCTTGTGCAGCCCTCGCCGATACCGTCCTTCATCAGACGAGACAGTGAAAGCAGCACGGAGAGTGCCGGGTAGATCCCCTTCTGCTCAAGCTCGCGGTCGAATACTATCTGACCCTCGGTGATATACGCTGTAAGGTCGGGGATAGGGTGGGTGATATCGTCGTTGGGCATGGTGAGTATCGGTATCTGGGTAACTGAGCCGGTGCTGCCCTCTATTACGCCCGCGCGCTCATACAGCGAGGCGAGGTTCGAGTACAGATATCCGGGGTAGCCCTTTCTGCCGGGAATTTCGCCCTTGGAGGAGGAGAATTCGCGCAGCGCCTCGGCGTAGGCGGTCATATCCGTCATGATGACCAGGATATGCATATTCTTCTCATAGGCGAGGTATTCTGCCGCCGTCAGCGCGCACAGCGGGGTGAGCAGGCGCTCTATTATCGGGTCGCTGGAGAGGTTCAGGAACATGGCGACGCGCTCTATCGCGCCGTTTTCCTCAAAGCTCCTGCGGAAGTAGTCGGCGACGTCGTTCTGCACGCCCATCGCCGCAAACACCACGGCGAAGCCCTGACCGCTTTCGTCCGCGATCTTCGCCTGCTTTACTATCTGCACGGCAAGCTTGTTGTGGGAAAGACCGGAGCCGGAGAATATCGGCAGCTTCTGCCCGCGTATAAGGGTCATCAGTGCGTCTATCGAGGAGATCCCGGTGTGGATATAGTTCCTGGGGTACTGCCGCGCAACGGGGTTCAGCGCCTGACCGTTAACGTCCGCCGTCTTTTCCGGGAACACGGGTCCCAGGCCGTCCACCGGCTTTCCCGCGCCGCTGAACACTCGTCCGAGTATCTCGGGCGCAAGCGGCATTTCAAGCGGTCTGCCGGAGAACACCGTGCGTGTGTTTTTAAGCGAGATACCGTTGGTGCCCTCAAAAACCTGGAGTATCACCTTGTCGCCCTCCATCTGGACGACGCGCCCGGTGCGCTCGGTGCCGTCGTCAAGGCGGATAGTCGCTATCTCGTCATAGGAGACTCCGCTGACGTCCTCCAGGGCTATGAGCGGACCGTTTATGTCGCTCAGCCCGAGGTATTGAATACTTGTGTTATTATCCATGGCGTACCTCACAGTGCGGCGAAGGCTTCGTCAAGCTCTCTGAAATAATCGTCGAACATGGACAGCCTGTCGTTGGGTATCTCGAATTTTATCTTGGAAACGCGGTCGAAGAAGCCCAGTTTCATCACCGCGGAGAACGGCGCGCCTCTTTTTATCGCGCTGAGGGAGTGATGATACAGCTCGGTTATCGCTTTCATCATCAGCTTCTGCTTTTCCAGCGGGACATAGGTGTCGTCCTTGTGGTAGGCGTTCTGCTGGAGGAATCCCACGCGGACAGCCCTTGCGGTCTCTATCACCAGCTTCTGGTCGTCCGGCAGCACGTCGGCGCCGATAAGCTTCACTATCTCCATCAGCTTGTTTTCCTCGGCGAGTATGCCGGATATCTCCTGCCGCAGCTTGAGGAAGTCCGTGCCGCAGTTTTCGTTGTAATATTCCGCCAGGTCGCCGACATATTCGCTGTAGCTGCTGTTCCAGTCGATGGCGGGGTAGTGCCGCGCGTAGGCGAGGGACTTATCCAGCGCCCAGAAGCACCGCACGAACCGCTTGGTGTTCTGAGTTACCGGCTCGGAGAAGTCGGAGCCCTGCGGGGAGACCGCGCCGATTATCGTGACGCTGCCGCTGCTTCCGTTCAGGGATTCGCAGCAGCCTGCGCGCTCATAGAATTCCGACAGCCTTGACGGCAGGTAGGCGGGGAAGCCTTCCTCTGCGGGCATTTCCTCCAGTCTGCCGGATATCTCGCGGAGCGCCTCCGCCCAGCGGGAGGTGGAATCCGCCATTATGGCTATGTCGTAGCCCATGTCGCGGTAGTATTCCGCAAGGGTGATACCGGTGTAGATGGACGCCTCCCGCGCCGCCACCGGCATATTCGAGGTGTTCGCGATAAGCACCGTCCTGTCGGTCAGCGGCCTGCCGGATTTAGGGTCGATAAGCTCTGAGAATTCCTCCAGCACCTGGGTCATTTCGTTGCCGCGCTCGCCGCAGCCGATATAGACGATTATATCCGCGTCGCACCATTTTGCAAGCTGGTGCTGGGTCATGGTCTTTCCGGTGCCGAAGCCACCGGGGATAGCGGCGGCTCCGCCCTTTGCAATGGGGATTATCGTGTCGATTATCCTCTGCCCGGTGATAAGCGGGCGGGAGATGGGCAGCCTGCGGGACACGGGGCGCGGGGTCTTTATGGGCCAGCGCTGCACCATGGTGAGCGTTCTTTCCCCGCCGTCTGCAAGCCGGAGCTTTATTATCGGGTCGTTTACCCTGTGCTTTCCGTCCGGCGCCGCCCAGACCACCTCCCCGGAGATATCCGGCGGCACCATGCACTTATGCGTTATCAGCGGAGTTTCCGGGCAGGTGCAGTACACCGCGCCGCCGGAGAGCCTGTCTCCGGGCTTTGCGGAGACGGTCACGTTGAATTCCCGCTCTTCGTCGAGGGAGGGGATAGCGCTGCCCTCGGCAACGAAAGCGCCGGCGGTTTTGGTCATGTCCCGCAGGGGGCGCTCTATTCCGTCGAATATGTTGGAGATTATGCCGGGACCCAGAGCGGCGCAGACCGGCGCCCCGGAGGGCACTATCGGCTCGCCTATACGCAGCCCGGAGGTGTTCTCATACACCTGAATGGTGGTGCAGCCGCTGCTGACCCCTATTACCTCGCCGATAAGGCGGCGGTCTCCGACATACACCATCTCCAGCATGGAGAAGTCCTTGGTGTCAGCCACCTTGACTACGGGGCCGTTTATCGCGTGTATCGTATTCAAGCGTGTTCAGTCCTTTCAGAGCCGCAGCTCGGATTTGTCGGCAAACGCCGCCTTTTCAGCGCGCAGCCTGCTGTCGAGGGTGTAGTCCGCGAAAAGCCCCTTTTTTTCGTTCCGGGCGCTTATGCCGCCTATAATGATGGAGCCGTCCGGCTTTACGTCGAGCTTCGTTACAGCCCTTACCGCCTCGGCGTCCTGCGGGCGGGCGTTTATCACCGCATCGGAGCCAAGGGTCTCCAGGGCGTTTGCGGCGGCTTTTTTCAGGTACTCAGCGTATTCCGGGGCGCGCGTGAATTCCGCGAGCCTTTCCTGCGCCGTCGCGAAGAATTCTTCAATAAGCGCGTTTCTGTGGGAGAGCACCGCTTTCTTCATCTCAAAGTCGCAGCGGGAAAGCTCTCGGCGGTATTTTGCGGAGGTTTTCGCCTGCTCGGCGCGTATTTCGTCCAGGGCTGCGCTGCGGGAGCGCTCGGATTTTTCTCGGCTGAGCGCTTCGCATTTCTCGTCCGTTTCGCGGACTATTTCGGCGGCTTCTGCGTCCGCCTGGGTATTTATTGCCTGCCGGAATAATTCCAGCCGGGCTGCATTGTTATCCATTCTGGCTGCTCCTTTCAAAGCGTCACAGCTTTATGCCGACAGCCTCGCCGACATAGCGGCTGATGGCTTCGGACACACCGGAGTTTCCGTGGCGGTCGGGTATTTCGACAATAAGCGGGCGGGTGCGGCTCAGCTTTAGGGAGTACACCCTTTCGCGGCACAGGGTCACCAGCTTCTCGGTCATCAGCACAACGGCGATCCCCTCGTCTGCAAAGGCGGTCTCCAGCGCGGAGCTTACCTCCTGCTCGGTGTGGGCGACAACGCCCTCTATCCCGGCAAGCCGCATGCCCATCTGTGTGTCGATATTATCGCTGATAAGGTAGAATCTCATGGCTCAGCCGAACAGTATAAGGATGGAGATAAGCAGACCGTAGATGGCAACGCCTTCGCCCAGGGCAACGAAGATAAGCGCCTTGGTGAATGCCTTGTCGTTCTCGCTTACCGCGCCGATAGCCGCAGGAGCCGCGCCGCCTACCGCGATTCCGGTGCCTATCGTGGCGAGACCTGTGGAGAGCGCCGCGCCGATGTACTTCATTCCCTGCATGAAGCCGTCCGTGGAGGCTGCCGCAGCTTCAGCCGCGCCCGCCGTCTCAGCGAATGCGCCGGTAAGCGGCAGCACGGTCATCAGCGCCATGACCCCGATAAAGGAGGCGGCGTTGGCAATTATAGCGCGCTTTCTGTTTGCGGGCTTGTGTTCCTTTGAGCGCTTAAGGCTCAGGAACAGCGGGAGCATTATCGCCGCGACAACGATCAGCGGCAGCGCAAAGAGCATAACGTATTTCATGGTTCATATCCTCCAAAAATTATTCGCCGTAGTTTATTTCAACGGGGCGGAACGGCTGTCCGCTGCCATCGTAGAAGCGGTTGAATATCTCGTAGAACTCCAGACGGAGCACCTGGATTCCCACCAGAAGTCCCTCTATGCCCATTACAAAGAGGTTTCCTATGACGTAGATGATCACGGTGCCCACGGTGATCTCAGCGCGGGGGGCGTTGGTTCCGGCAAGCTGCGCCACTACCAGCATCATGCCGGCATGGCTGAGCACGAAGCCGCCTATTCTGAGGTAGGACATCGTGTTGGAGAGGAAGCTCAGCGCCGCCTCGAACAGCTCGATGAAGTTCTCGATTATAAAGTTCCCGACAGAGGTTTTTTCCGCGGGCTTTGTGTGCATGACGAGGTTCGACAGCGGGTGCTTGAAGAAAATCAGCGCCAGCGGCAGAACTATCAGGAATATCACATAAGCGGGGCTGAACATATCGGCTCCGAACATGAATGTCCCCGCAGCGGCTGCAACAAGAGAGATGTAGAACACAAGTCCCGCCACGCCGTTGACCCCGAACAGCGCTTCGCCGAAATTCCTCTTACGGAAGTTCAGCACCGTGTTGAACAGCATGGAGAGCATTATCAGCACGATTCCTATCATCAGCGCTGCGATAAGCAGCGTGGTCGCCACCTGGAAGATGCTTTCCGGCTGCTGTTTGTAGCCGAGGAAGCGCCACACGTTCTCCCGGTGGAAGAACGGGGTTATCAGCGTTTCAATGCCGAATACCGAGCCGTAGAGCACCCCGAACGCTGCGGAGAACAGCCCTATCCGGGTCATTATCGGGGCAAGCCCGTTTTTCGTGAATTTGCTGAGGACAAGTCCCAGCAGCGACACCAGTAGCCCCTGACCGAGATCCCCGAACATTATGCCGAACATTAGGCAGTAGGTGAACGCAACGTAGGGAGTCGGGTCGAAGCTGCCGTAGGCGGGCAGCCCGTACATCTTCACGAACATCTCGAACGGCTTTACCACCGCGTTGTTCCGCAGCTTTACCGGAACGTCCGCCGGGGCGTCCTTCCGCTTTATCGGGAGCTTCACGGTCTGCACGCTGTCGAGCTGCTCCAGCCCTGCGGCGAGGGAATCCGCCGTCTTTGCCGGGCAGTAGCCGGAGAACGAGAACCTGCCTGCGGAGACCAGCGCCAGCTTTCGCAGCTCGCAGCATTCCGCCTGGAATTTCGCCCGGCACATCACCGCAAGTATTTCCTCCCGGCGGGAATCCCGGAATTTGTCCAGCTCCTGTGATATCTGCCTTTCAAGCTCGTTTTCATCGGATATCGCCTTGTTCAGCAGCTTATCGGAGACGTCCGCGTTTTCGTCCAGGTAGTCCGGCAGCTCTATCCGCTCGAAGTACAGGGATTTCATCAGCGAATCCGCAAATTCCGCGTAATCCGCCGGGGTGACGTAGATACCCCAGATGTAGCTGCTCCCTTTTTCGAACGGAATAAAGAGTATGCACCGATTGGTGATGTAGTCCAGCTTGTGGAGGTTCTCCGCTGGAAGCCTGCCCACCCGGAAGCGGGTGTATTTCATGCTCATAAGGTCCTTGAAGCTTACGTCCAGACCAAGCAGATGCTTAACGCAGGCGTCCGTCTGCTGAAGCTCCCTGATGGATTCCCGCAGGTCGGCAAGCCCCCGCTGCTTCTGCTTTATCTCGGCTTCAATGCCGTCCGCCCAGGCGGAAAGCTCCTCATAGGAGACCTGCTTTACGTCCGTGTAACTGCGGAATTCCGGGGATATGCCAAGCGAAGCCGCGATCCCCCGTATCCGCTGATAAACTGCGGAATATGGGTTCTGTCCTGCCGCGCCACCTGCAGAGGTGTCCTTCATCTGGAAGTCCCCGCTCTGGCAGCACAGCGCAAGCGCGTTGTCCAACTGGTTTATCCTGCCCTCGACAGTCACCAGCGACATCTTTTCAATGCCCATTCATTCCACCGCCTTTCCTGATATTATAATGGCGCTCAAAGCACCAGCATTTCGCGTATTTCTGCGGAGGGGATTCCGTAGCGTATTCCCTCAATTATCGTCTTGACGTTCTGGAGCTCTGTTTCCAGGCACTCTATAAGGCAGAAGTACACCGTTGAGGAATTCTGCGATATCCTGAGCGTCCTGCGGAAGAAATCAAGGCTTATTTTATCCGTGAGCTGCTCCACCGTCTGGAACTGCGCGCTGCCGTCCGTGCGGTAGCCAAGCTCCGCGAGGCTTTGCTCTATCCGGGAGATATCCTGCTCCTGCATGAGCCGGGAGACAGCTTCCGGGCTGAGCCGGTACCTGAACGGCAGCAGCTTCGCCCCGGCGGAGTCCGCGTCATAGCCGAATGCGCGCATTCGGCAGCAGGTAACGACATTCCTCATATCTATGCTTTTGAGTATCGCCCGGCGCAGTTCGTCTTTCCTCGCGCCCCTGAACAGCCGATTGACGGTTTTCATGCAAGCAAGGTAGTAGTGGGTGTACAGCCGCCTTTCGCACTCGCGGATATTTATTTTCCCGGTGGACTGGGCTTCCCTGAGCAGCGGGTCAAGCACCCTGCCGAAGTCCGTTCCGGCGAGCTTTTCGCCGATATCCGCGAAGCTTTTCGCCCTGCCAAGCTCCAGCAGGTCAAGGTGCGATTCCCTGATGAGGAACTCCGGCAGCGCCAGAATATAGCCGTATGTGGAGCCGTTCGCGACGCTCTCCACCGCGTAGAGCACCTGCTCGGCCTCCAGCCGGGTGACCACTTGCCGGAAGAACCATTTGCTCTCGGTAAAATCGAACCTGCGGAAGCTGCTGAGAATATCAAAGGCGGTCTTGCTGAGCAGCGTTTCAAGCTGACCCCGGTGTATCGAGGCAGGCTCGATATCCCGGAGGGTCTCGCCGTAGCGCCGGGTAGTTTTAAGGAAAGCCGCCGCGTCTGAAACGGAGCGCTTTTCGCTGAGCTCCGTCAGCTCCTGCGGGGTGAGCGCCCTGCCGAAAACGGCGCGCGCCCTTGCTGTGACGGAATTTGATGAAAATGCCATGTCACGCACCCGTTATCCTGCCGAGCATATCGGACAGCCACTTCTCCCGGTTTGCGGCGAAAACGCTGTCCAGCCGCTGTATTTCGGAGCTTTGCGCTTCCGCGCAGCTTTTCTGCTTTTCCCGGAGCTGCTTTTCCTGCTGTGCGCGGAGCGCTTCCAGCTTCTCACTCTCTGCGGCGATAAGCTGCTCGTTTTCGTCCGCTGCGGCTCTGCCGGAATCGGTCAGGCGACTTGCCTGCTCCGCGCGGAGCGCCTCAATGCGGTCAGCCGCCGCCTTGTCTATCGCTATTATTTCCTGAAGGATATCCATTGTCATACCTCTCAGTCTTAGTTTCTGCCGTATTCTTTTATTGTATAATAAAATCTCCTTTTTTTCAATAGGTATTGTATACAATTACAGCCGCAATTATTTGTAAACACTACACATCAGGATTTTTCCGCAGGACAGAAAATCCCCGCCGTTGCGCGTAATGCAGACGGCGGGGAAAATGTTCTTTAGTTTTTAAGGCTCTGGAGCGGAGCGGGAATACGTCCGCCGCGGCTGATGAACTTGCTCGCGGAGAACCTGCTTACCGGCATTACAGGCGCAGAGCCGAACAGACCGCCGAATTCGATCATGTCGCCCTCTTTCTTGCCGATGGCGGGGATCACGCGGACTGCGGTGGTCTTGCTGTTGACCATGCCGATAGCGGCCTCGTCCGCGATGATGGCGGAGATGGTGTCAGCGGGAGTGTCGCCGGGTATCGCTATCATGTCAAGACCTACGGAGCATACGGCGGTCATTGCCTCCAGCTTCTCCAGGCTGAGGGAGCCCTTTACTGCCGCGTCTATCATGCCCGCGTCCTCGGAGACCGGGATAAACGCGCCGGAAAGTCCGCCAACGTGGGAGGAAGCCATTACGCCGCCCTTCTTTACTGCGTCGTTGAGCATTGCAAGGCAGGCGGTGGTGCCGTGGCAGCCGCAGCTTTCAAGGCCTATTTCCTCAAGGATATGCGCTACGGAGTCGCCGACGGCGGGGGTAGGCGCAAGGGAGAGGTCAACGATACCGAACGGAACGCCGAGCCTGTGGGAAGCCTCCGTGCCGACGAGCTGCCCCATTCTGGTTATCTTGAACGCGGTTTTCTTGATAACGTCCGCGATCTCGCTGATGTTTGCGTCAGGGTGCTTGCGGAGCGCCGCGCGTACAACGCCCGGACCGGAAACGCCTACGTTTATCTCGCAGTCGTACTCGCCGACGCCGTGGAACGCGCCCGCCATGAACGGGTTATCCTCTACCGCGTTGCAGAAAACGACTATCTTTGCCGCGCCGAAGTAGCTGTTGTCCTTGGTGGCTTCCGCCGCGTCGCGGATAACCTGACCCATTATTGCCACTGCGTCCATGTTGATACCAGCCCTTGTGGAGCCGATATTGACGGAGGAGCATACGTTGCTGGTCACTGCGAGAGCCTCCGGGATAGACTCGATAAGCTCCCGGTCGCCTGCGGAGAATCCCTTGTGCACCAGCGCGGAGTAGCCGCCGAGGTAGTTTACGCCGGTGCCGTCAGCCGCGCGCTGGAGCGCCTTTGCGAACTTCACGGGGCTGCCCTTGCAGGCTGCGGATACCATCGCGATAGGCGTAACGGAGATACGCTTGTTGACTATCGGGATACCGTACTGCTTCTCGATATCCTCGCCGGTCTTAACGAGGTGCTCTGCCTTGCGCATTATCTTGTCGTAGACCTTGTCGCACGCCTTGTCTATGTCGCTGTCGATACAGTCCAGCAGGGAGATACCCATTGTGATGGTACGGATATCGAGGTTCTCCTCCTGTATCATCTTTATCGTTTCTAATATATCACCTGAATTAAACATCTGGCTTCTCCTTAATTATATTGTGTGCATGGCGTTGAAGATGTCCTCGTGCATAACGTGCACCTGGAGCCCCATCTCGCTGCCTGCCTTCGTCAGCTTGTCGGCAAAGTCGATGTAGTCGATGTTCAGCTTGGATATCTCTATCATCATCGTCATGGCGAAGAGATCCTGCATGATGGTCTGGGTGACGTCCATTACGTTTGCGTTGTGCTCGGCGCAAATTCCGCTCACCTTAGCCAGAATACCGACTGTGTCCTTACCAATTACAGCAACAACTGCTCTCATTATGTCCTCCTGTTCTGCGGTCGATTTGTATTCAATATGTATAAAAATATCAGCCGCAAGCCTTGTTTTTTTATCTTTCTTATCTATTATACTAAAAAAATCGGAAAAAGTAAATGTATTCATAGACAAAATTCAAATTTTGTGATAAAATAATAAAAAACGCTTTTGAAAGTAAGATATTATAGTCACTTTTTTTCACGGGCGTTAGGAACAAAAGAAGGTCATACTATGGATAACACTGAACGCAGGTACATTCCTGCGGATATACACAGCCACTCCACGCTGTCGCCGGACGGCTGCGACCTTCCCATGCTCATGGCTGAACGAGCCTGCGGGCTGGGAATAAAGCACTATGCGCTGACGGATCATATCGAGAACGAAAAGCTTGAAAGCTGGGATTACGCGGGCGCGATAGAGCGTTCCTACGGGGTGTTCCTTGAAATAAAGGAGCGCTTCGCCGGGAGGATGGAGGTCTACTACGGCGCGGAGCTTGGTCAGGCGCTGTTCGACCAGCCCCAGGCGGAGAGGATCCTGGCGGAGCACGACTATGATTTCGTGCTTGGCTCCACCCACCGCACCCGGACTTACCCCAGGCTGGACAGAATCCCCGACAGCGACGAGGACAGATACCGCTGCCTTGACGAATACTTCGAGGAGGAGCTTCGCCTGGCGGAATGGGGGAAGTTCTGCTCGCTGGCGCACCTTACGTTCCCGCTCCGCTTCATCAGCGGCGATGTGGGCGGCCATGAAGTGGACATGACCCGATACGGCGCAATAATCGACAAGATTCTGGAAACCATAATCAGGCAGGGTATCGCCCTGGAGGTGAACTCCGCAGGGATACGCAAGGGGCTTCACGTCCCCATGCCCGGCTCGGAGTATGTGAAGCGCTACTACGACCTCGGCGGCAGAATGATAACCGTCGGCTCGGACGCGCACCGCACGGCGGACGTCGGCGCGGATATTCCGGAGTGCCTTGATATGCTGAGAGATATCGGCTTTAAGGAGATATGCGTTTTCAGGAAAAAACAGCCCATATTTATTACGATAGCGTAATTAAAACAAATATGACGGTGAGAAGCAGTCGGATACAAGAAATCAGCGCAATGGCTGGTGACGCGGCAGACGACGGCTTATCGCCGCCCGTAACAGGAGGATAATGCTATGACAGCTACTGAGAAGAAGATCCTTGGTTTACTCAAGCAGAACGCGCGGCTCTCCAACGCGGAGATATCCACCATGCTCGGCATCACTGAGCAGGAAGCCGCCGCAGGAATAAAGGCTCTCGAGAACGAGGGCATAATCATCGGCTACGCCGCTATCGTCAACGAGGAAAAGGCGGACGACAACGCAGTTACCGCGATAATCGAGCTTAAGGTGACTCCGTTCAAGGACAGGGGCTTTGACGACCTCGCGCACACCATCATGCAGTATGAAGAGGTGGACAGCGTGTTCCTGCTTTCCGGCGCGAACGACCTTTCCATCACCATCACTGGCACCAGCCTGAGAAGAGTTGCGCTCTTCGTTTCGGAGAGGCTTGCGGTGCTGGACGGCGTAATTTCCACCACAACGCACTTCGTGCTCAGAAGATACAAGGAGAAGAACCATGTCTTCGTGGAGGAACACACCGATGAAAGGAGCCTGGTTTCCCCGTGATAGACTATGAAAAGGTTCTCCCGCAGAAGATACGGGACATTCAGCCCTCGGGCATAAGAAAATTCTTCGATATCGCACAGCAGGTGGAGGGAGTTATCTCCCTGTCGGTCGGCGAGCCTGACTTTAAGACCCCGTGGGCGGCGAGAAAAGAAGCGATAAGCATTCTTGAAAAGGGCAGGACGGCATATACTGCGAATGCGGGTCTTATCCAGCTCAGAAAAGAGATATCCACATATTTAAAGAACTTTATCCGCACGGAATACGACCCTGAGAGCGAGCTGATAGTTACAGTCGGCGGCTCCGAGGCGCTGGATCTTGCAATGCGCGCCATGATACAGCCCGGGGACGAGGTGCTGGTGCCGGAGCCGAGCTTCGTGTGCTACTCCCCGATAATTACCGTCTGCGGAGGCACTCCCGTGCCGATAGTCATGACCGTGGAGGATAAGTTCAAGCTTCGTGCGGACGCGCTGCGGGAGAAGATAACCCCCCGCACCAAGGCGCTGATACTGCCGTTCCCGAACAACCCCACCGGCTCGATAATGCGCCGCGAGGAGCTCGAGGCGATAGCGGACGTGCTCCGGGACACCAACATCATGATAATTTCGGACGAGATATATTCCGAGATGACCTACGGCGGCGAGAAGCACGTTTCCATTGCCGAGATAGACGGCATGAGGGAGCGCACCGTCGTGGTCAACGGATTCTCCAAGACCTACGCCATGACCGGCTGGAGACTGGGCTACTGTGCGGGTCCGAAGCCCGTTATAAAGCAGATGCTGAAGCTCCACCAGTACTGCATAATGTCCAGCCCGACAGTCAGCCAGTACGCGGCTATCACGGCGCTGACACAGTGCCGCGCCGACGTTGACAGAATGTTGGAGGAATACGATATGCGCCGCCGTCTGGTGGTGAAGGGCTTCAACGACATGGGGCTTTCCTGCTTTGAGCCGGAGGGAGCGTTCTACGTATTCCCGTGCATAAAGTCCACCGGAATGACTTCCAGCGAATTCTGCGAGAAGCTGATTTACAGCAAGAAGGTCGCGGTCGTCCCGGGAAGCGCGTTTGGCGAGAGCGGCGAGGGCTACGTCAGGGTCTCCTACGCGTACTCCGTACAGCACATCACCACGGCGCTGGAGCGTATCCGGGAGTTCGTTGAGGAACTGAAAAAGTGAGCCGCATACGGGCGCTGAAGCTGCGCGCATTTGCCAAGCTCAACCTGTATCTTGATATAACCGGCAGGCGGGCGGACGGCTACCACACACTTGAAACCGTAATGCAGAGCATTTCTCTTTATGACGAGGTGACTGTTGTTACCTGTCCCGGCGATGGGATAACGCTGACGTGCAGCCGGGAGGATATCCCGACGGACAGCCGCAACACCGCCTATCGCGCGGCGGAGCTGTTCATGCGGGCTTCCGGGGAAACCGGCGGCGTGCTGCTGGATATCGAAAAAAATATCCCGAGCGGCGCCGGCATGGGCGGCGGAAGCGCGGACGCGGCGGCTGTGCTCCGGGGTCTGAATAAGATTTTCGGGGAGCCGCTGAGCGAGCGGCGGCTTCTGGATATCGCGGTGCAGGTGGGCGCGGACGTTCCTTTCTGCCTGGTGGGAGGCACGAAGCTCTGCCGGGGTATCGGCGAGCAGATGTCGGATTTCCCGGCGGCGGAGGGAGTTTTCGTGGTGGTCAAGCCGGATTTCAGCTGCCCCACCGGGGAAGCCTACCGTAAGTACGACAGCAGCCCGATTCCGCCGCGCGGCGGTCTGGAGGGATTCGGGGCGGCAATGCCCGGGAACTACGCGCCGGAGATGTACAACGTGTTCCAGCGGCTGTATGCGGACGAGCGGATAGAAGAGATCTGCCGCCGCCTTGTGGAGCTGGGAGCCCGGGGCGCAATGCTCACCGGGAGCGGCTCGGCGGTTTTCGGCGTGTTCGGCGACATACACGCCGCTCACGCTGCGCAGAGGCAATTCAGCATGAGCTGGGTGTGCGGCGCGGTCAAGCACGGCGCTGCGGAAAGTCCGTTTTGATTTAAGCTTGAAGGAGGTTCTATGATAAAAGTCCAGAACAATATCGGCACTATTACCATTTCGCAGGAATATTTCACGGCGCTGATAGGCAGCACTGTGACCTCCTGCTTCGGCGTGGTGCAGATGAACATTAGCAGCGCAAAGCAGACGATCCTTGCGGCGCTGCCTTTCGTGAAGAAAAAGAGCTTCGAGCGGGGTATAAGCGTCCGCACGGGCAGGGATAAGCTGGTCGTAGACCTGCACATCACCGTGCTTTACGGCGTGAATGTCGGCACGATAGTCAAGAGCATCATCAACAAGGTGAAGTACGTCATGGAAGAAAGCACGGGCATTTCCGTTGAACGCGTGAATGTCTATGTTGACGAGATAAAGACATAAGGTAATATAATCAGGAAGGGATATCACATAAAATGACACTTACAGGAAAAATGTTCCGGGACGCTGTCATATCTGGAGCAAACAACATCTCCAACAACCGCCTTGCGGTGGACGAGCTGAACGTGTTCCCGGTGCCGGACGGAGATACCGGAACCAATATGTCCATGACCATCGGCAACGCGCTGGCTGAACTAAAGGCGGCGAACGACGGCATTACCGCAGGTGAAGCCGCAAAGCTCACCGCGGGCGCAATGCTGCGCGGCGCAAGAGGAAACTCCGGCGTTATTCTGTCGCTGATATTCCGGGGGCTGTCAAAGGGTCTCGCCGGAAAGGAAGAGGCGGACGCAAAGCTGCTGTCCGATTCGTTCAAGCTGGGCGTTGACGCGGCGTACAAGTCCGTCATGAAGCCCACCGAGGGCACCATACTCACCGTTGTCCGCGAAGCCTGGGAGAACACCAAGGATCTCGCGGCGGAGGGCGGCGATGCGGCGGAATTCCTCGCGGCGTTCATCGCCGAGGGCGAGAAGAGCCTTGAAAAGACCCCTGAGCTTCTCCCTGCGCTGAAAAAGGCGGGGGTCGTGGACGCAGGCGGCAAGGGGCTCCTCGTTATCCTCGAGGGAATGCAGCAGGTCATTTCTGGCGGCGCGGTCATCCGCTCCGAGAGCGAGACAAAGCCGGCGGCTCCGGCGGCGGTGGCGGCTGCGGGCGCTGTGCAGGAGGACATACACTACGCATACTGCACCGAGTACATCGTCAACAAGAAGCCGGGCGCAAAGGACGCTACGGCGCTGCGCGCGTTCCTTGAGACGATAGGCGACTGCGTGGTGGTAGTTGACGACGACGACATCATCAAGGTGCACGTTCACTCCAACCACCCCGGAAAGGCTATCGAGGAGGGCATAAAGTTCGGCGAGCTCACCAAGATGAAGATAGAGAATATGCGCGAACAGCACCACAATATCGTCAAGGCTGACGAAGCCGTGCAGCAGAACCGCAAGGTTCCCGTAAAGCCGGAGAAGGACTTCGGATTCGTGGCTGTTGCGGCGGGCGCGGGCGTTGAAGCTCTTTTCCGCGACCTCGGCGCCGACAGCATAGTGCGCGGCGGTCAGACCATGAACCCATCCACCGAGGATATCCTGGAGGCGATAGGTCAGACCCCGGCGCATAACGTGTTCGTCCTGCCGAACAACAAGAACATCATCATGGCGGCGGAGCAGGCGGTTTCCCTTGCGGACAGGAACGTGTGCGTGCTCCAGTCCCGCACCATACCGCAGGGCATTTCCGCGCTGATGAATTTCGACCCGGGCGCTGATTTCGTCACCAACCGCAGCAACATGACCGACGCGCTCGGCAGGGTGCAGAGCGGTCAGATAACCTTTGCGGTGCGCGACAGCGAGTACGACGGCCATAAGATAAAGCAGGGCGAAATTCTTGCGATGGACAACGGAAAGATAGTTTTCACCGAAAAGGACGTGACCAAGGCTCTCACGAAGCTCACAAAGCGCCTGATAAGCGGCTCCAGCAGCTACGTTACAGTTATCTACGGCTCCGACGTGACGGACGAGGCGGCGAACGCGGCATACGAGCAGCTCCGTGCGAGAATAAGCGACAGCATAGACATCAATCTGGTGAACGGCGGACAGCCCGTGTATTACTACATCATTTCTGTCGAATAATGGAGATAACCTACCTCAAAGGGGTCGGCGAGAAGCGCGCGAAGCTCTACAAGAAGCTCGGCGTGGAGACCGTCGACCAGCTCGCGGAGCTATACCCGCGGGATTACGTTGATTTCACGGAACCAAAGCCTATAAGCGAGGTGCAGATCGGAGAGGTCTGCGCCTTTCGCGCATTTGTAAAGGAGAAAAAGTCGCCGTTCAACGAGTACGCGCGCATGGCTCTGTTCAAGGCGGAGCTTTCGGACGGCACCGGGAATATTACGGCGGTGTTCTTCAACGCGAAATTCACCTTTGCAAAGCTGGAGCGCGGGCGGGAGTACCTTTTCTACGGAAAGATCTCCGGTGACCTGGTGCGAAAGCAGATAGGCTCTCCGCTTTTCGTGGACGTGGATTCCGGCGGGCTTATGCCGAAATACCCGCTAACCGCCGGGCTTACGAACAACATGGTTTCCGCGAACGTGAGGTCCGCGCTTTCCATGCTGAATTTCCCGGAAACCCTGCCGGAGGGGCTTGTAAAGCGCTTCGGGCTGCTCTCCCGGGAGCAGGCGGTGAAGCGGATACACTTCCCCAAGAGCCGCGCGGAATACACCGAAGCAAGGCGCCGTCTGGTGTTCGAGGAGCTTATCCTGCTGAAGCTGGGGCTTTCCATGATGAAGAGCCGCGGACGGGAGGAATCCGGCGCGGTAATGCATAACGTGGATATCGGCGAGCTGTGGGACAGCCTGCCGTTCACTCCCACAAACGCCCAGAGGAAAGCGGCGGAGGACTGCTTCCGGGATATGCAGCAGCCGCACCCGATGAACCGGCTCATCCAGGGGGACGTGGGCAGCGGCAAGACCCTGGTGGCGGCGGCAGCGGCGTACTTCTGCCACAAGAACGGCTTCGGCACGCTGGTGATGGCTCCCACAGAGGTGCTGGCACAGCAGCACGCAAAGACCTTCCGGGAGCTTCTGGAGCCGCTGGGCGTGCGGGTGGAGCTCCTTTCCGGGAGCCTTACGGCAAAGGAGAAGGCCGACGTCCGCAAACGCTCGCAGGAGGGCGGGGTGGACGTGCTGATAGGCACCCAGGCGCTTATACAGAAGTCCTCCGCGATGAAGAACGCCGGGCTTGTAATAGTTGACGAGCAGCACCGCTTCGGCGTTGCCCAGCGGGGAGCCCTGGCGGAAAAGGGCGCGGCTCCGCACGTCATGGCTATGTCGGCGACCCCTATCCCGCGCACGCTGGCGCTGATAATCTACGGCGACCTTGACGTTTCCGTGCTTGACGAAATGCCAAAGGGACGTATCCCGATAAAGACATACGCGGTGGACAGCAGCTACCGTCAGCGGGTCTACAGCTTCATCAGGAAGCATATCGCGGCGGGTAAGCAGGCGTATATCGTCTGCCCGCTGGTGGAAGCCTCCGGCGAAAGCGAAAAGGCGGGAGCCATAGAGTACTATGACCGGCTGGTGAACGGCGAATTCCGGGATATCCCCACCGGGCTGCTGTACGGAAAGCTGAAGCAGTCCGAAAAGGAGCGGGTCATGAACGAGTTTAAGGAAAACCGGCTGAAGCTGCTGGTCTCCACCACGGTCATAGAGGTGGGGATAGACGTGCCGAACGCGGTGGTAATGCTCATCGAGAACGCAGAGCAGTTCGGGCTTTCGCAGCTCCATCAGCTCCGGGGACGGGTCGGCAGGGGCAGCGAACAGAGCTGGTGCATACTCATGTCGGACAGCCGCAGCGAATACACGAAAGCCCGCACCGAAGCAATGGTGCGGACGACTGACGGCTTCGAGCTGGCGCGGGAGGATCTGCAGCTCCGGGGGCCGGGCAACTTCTTCGGCAGGGAGCAGCACGGGCTGCCGCCGCTTAAAGTCGCGGATATCGCGGATGACGCGGAGGTGCTGGAGCAGGTGGAAAAGCTTGCGGAGGAGCTTCTGCGGGTAGACCCGAAGCTGGAGTCCCCGAAAAGCGCCCTGCTCCGCCAGGGCGTGGAGAAGCTTTTCAGCGGCACCGAATGGAACTGACAGGAGATACTATGGAACAGGAAAAAATAGAACGCTGGCGCTATCCCAGATTTTTCACGGAGAATATATCGGAGACCACTGCGGTACTCGATCCGGAGGACTCAAAGCACGTTGCGCAGGTGCTCAGAATGAAGCCGGGTGACATCGCGGTGATATGCGACGGAAAGGGCACCGATTACCTCTCTGAGCTGGAAAGCTCCGCAGGCGAGTGCGTGTTCAGAGTGCTGGAGAGCTCCCCGAATCTGGCGGAGCCGGATATCCATGTGCGGCTGTTTCAGGCTATGCCCAAGGGGGACAAGATGGATTTCATCGTGCAGAAAGCCGTCGAGTGCGGCGCCTGCGAGGTGATACCCTTCCTGTCGAAGCGGTGCATTTCCCGCCCGGACAAGAAGCAGCTTGCCAAAAAGCGCGAGCGCTGGCAGCGCATAGCCTACGAGGCGGCAAAGCAGTGCGGCAGGGGAATTATCCCCACCGTGGGCGAAACCCTCGAATTTTCGCAGCTCACGCAGGTCATATCCCCGCAGGATACCCGCATATTATTCTATGAGTGCGCCGACGTCCCGCTGCGCGAGGCTGTGGCGGAGTACTCCGGCAGCGTGGATATCGTTATCGGCAGCGAGGGCGGCTTCGCCCCGGAGGAAGCCGCGCGGCTGGTCGAAGCCGGATTCGTCTGCGCTTCCCTCGGTAAGAGGATACTCCGCTGTGAGACGGCTCCGATAGCGGCGCTCTCCGTTTTGATGAATCTGACAGGAAACATATAAATTTTTTGGCACATCTGACTAATTTCCGCGACAACACTTGAAAAAATACCGAAATGGGTATATACTATACAGTACAAGGAAAAAATATACTGCCGTGCTTTGCGCGGCGTCATGTTCAAAGCTATATGGAGGTATTGTCATGAAGGGTTTAGGTATTGCTATTGTCGGACTGCTGGCTATCGCAGGCGGCGTTGCTGCTGCTACCATCATCACAAAGAAGAAGCTCGAGAAGGAAAACGACGAGGACTACTATGATGACTGGGACGAAGCATGGGACAGCGACGACGCTGATTTCGACTTCGACGAGGACGAGGATATAACCGATTCCGCAAAGGAAGAGCCGGAGGAGGCTCCCGCCAAGGAAGAGATAAAGAAGACCGACAGCGAGATGGTCGAGGAGGAGAAGGCTCCCGAATCGGCTGAGGAGCTGTAAGCTATACCGGGCGTTTATTACTGCGAACAGTGCGGTGGTGCGTAGGCATTGCCGCATTTTGCTGTCAGGGGGGATTTTATGAGGAAATTCAGCGCGGTAGTCTGTCTGCTGGCGGCGGTGGCGCTTTCGGGCTGCGCCGCAGATATGAGCGGCGGTATAACCGAGCAGCCCGCGTTCACCCAGCGCACTGTGGAGGCAAGCCCGCAGGAGCCGGAGACTTCTGCGGAAACATCCGCGCCAGAGGAAGCCGCCATGCTTTCCGGCGCCCCGGAGCCTGTTACCGCGGAATCCGCCGCAGTGAACCCGGTTTCCGTGCTGGAGGGTCTCGGCAATGAGTACCTCGGTCTGCCGGATACCGGGCGGGTCTATATTTTCCGCGATACCGGCGAGCGCTCCGACATAGACGGAGACGAATGCCTGTGCGCGTCCTGCTATGACGAGTACGAGGGCACCCTCAGCTTTATCTGCGCGTTCTGGGTCAGCGCGGACGGAAGCCGGGTCTACCGCCAGGGGAACTTCGGCTATGCGCTTCTGCCGGAGGACAGGAGCCTTTCCGGCTTCACGCCGGAGCAGTCCCCGGAGGACGTCATGGCGCAGGCCAACGACATCTACTGCGCCGCCTGCGGGCTTTCAAAGTTCGACGGAAACGCGCAGCCGCTGACCTCCGACCTGGGGACCTTCTATCCCATGACCGACGAGCGGCTGAATACGCGCATAAAGCTGAACGCCGCGCTGGGCATGTATTTCACGGGGGAGCTTCTGGAAACGTTGCTTTCCGGCTCTGACAACCTGATGGAGGACGATTCCGGCAGGCTGTACTGCCTGGAATTCTTCGGCGGGATAAGCTATATCGGCACGGATTATTCCCTTGCGGAGCTTACGGAGGACGCGGCAGTCTACAAGGCTGTGTCGAAATTCGAGCACGAGGAGGGGAAGGTCTCCGAAAGGGAATACACCCTCACAGCCGTTAAAACGCCGTCCGGCTGGAGGTTCTCGGAGTATCAGCTACCTTATGGTGAGTAATATCAAAAGACTTTGTGATATGTAGGGGGAGGGGCTTGCCCCTCCCGAGGTTATACATATAGAAATACGGGAGGGGTTCGCCCCTCCCTACGTTTTTATTCAAGAGGAAATCCGCTCCAAAAATCAAAATCCGCCGCGAAGCGGCACCGAAATTACGAATTACGAATTACGAATTCAGAATTGCCCCGGTAGCGGTTCGCCCTCTATTTTTTGCAGAAAACACAAAATAATTTCCCCGTGACTATTGACAAAAGGAAAAGTATGTGTTATAATAACTGTACCAACACAGTTAATACAGTTGATACAACTGATACACTCGAAAGGAGGTCAGGAAATGCTCAACATAAGGCTGGAGGGTAAGCTGCCTATCTACGAGCAGCTTTACAATGGAATAGCCCGGCTGATATCCTCCGGGGAGATGAAGTCTGACGAGCGCCTGCCGGCGGTTCGCGAGGTGGCAAAGCAGTTCGGCATAAACCCGAACACGGTGCAGAAATCCTACGCACAGCTTGAACAGGCGGGGCTGATATACTCCATTCCCGCCAAGGGGAGCTACGTTTCCCCCGGGGATACCGCCGCAGGGGCTGTAAAGCAGGAGACGCTCCGCAGGACTGAGCAGGAAATGGAGTGCGCGTACAGGGCTGGGATAGCCCGCGCGGAGATAGAAGCGCTCACGGATAAAATATGGGGAAGGAACGGTGATGATATATGATCGAGGTTAAGAATGCTGTAATGCGCTTCGACGACAGGAACGCCCTTGACGGCGTGACCCTGACTATCCCGGAGGGCTGCGCCTACGGACTTCTCGGCTCCAACGGCGCGGGAAAATCCACGCTTATGCGCGCGCTTTCCGGAATCTACCGGCTGAGCGGCGGCGAGGCGCTGATAGACGGCGAGCCGGTCTACGACAACGCGCGGCTGAAGGAGCGCGTGTTCTTCATCAACGACGAGACGGTGCAGTTCAATGCAATGACCCTCACGGAGATGAAGCAGTATTACAAGAGTTTTTACAGCAGCTTTTCAGAGGAGCTCTGGGAGAATCTGTATTCCACGCTGAAGCTCCCGCTGAAAAAGCGGTTGAGCACGTTTTCAAAGGGCATGAAGCGGCAGGCGGCGGTGATATGCGGCATAGCGTGCAGGACCCCCTACCTGTTCCTTGACGAGGCTTTCGACGGACTTGACCCCACCATGCGCATAATCGTGAAGCAGATGCTGATAGACGCCATGATGGACACTAAACTGACTGTAATATTCAGCTCGCACAATCTCGGCGAGATAGACGAGTTCTGCGACCGCGTGGGACTGCTCCATGCGGGAAAGGTCGTGTTCGACCGCGAGCTCGACAGCGTAAAGGGCAGCGTGTTCAAGATACAGACCTCCTTCGGGCAGCCCGTCACAAAGGCGCAGCTTGAATCTGACGGAGTGGATATCCTGCACATCGAGGAGAACGGCAGCGTGCTCCATATTATCGCAAGGGGAGACCGTGAAAAGATACGCGCGGCGGTGGAGAAGCACTCGCCGAAGCTGTACGATGAGATACCGCTCTCCCTTGAGGAAATATTCATCTACGAAATGGAGGGATTAGGATATGACAGCTCAAAGCTCGGCTAACGGCATATTTTACAAGTTCCTGCCGTACTACCGCAACAAGCTCAGGAACCTCAGACCCCAGTTCATAATGAGCGTTATTTTCGGAGTGCTCAGCTATCCGCTTGTCGCCGGGATATTCATACCGATGTGTCAGGCGTATGCAAGGAACGCCCGGTTCTGGGACATAGTGGCGGCGCAGGATTATGAACCGAGTACCGCTGAATATATCGCGTACGAGGCGGCAGGACGCGACCTCAGACTGTGGGAGTCGCTGACGATAACCGCAGTCGTAATCGGCGTACTCTGCCTTATGGGAATGTTCGTGTTCACGTTCGTGACGACGGTTAAGAGTTTCCGCTATCTCTACAACAAGAGCGTTGTGGATATGGACTACTCGCTCCCCGTGAGCCACGAAACGCGGTTCTTCGGCGATCTCGCGGCGGTGTTCACTGTGAACATTCTCCCGCACCTTGCTTCGATATTGCTCGGAGTTATACTGTTCCAGTTCGCCGACAAGTCTCAATTCACAACAACGGCGGATATGCTGG
Source organism: uncultured Oscillospiraceae bacterium (assembly GCA_934448295.1). GTDB lineage: Bacteria > Bacillota > Clostridia > Oscillospirales > Ruminococcaceae > CAG-115. The sequence goes on along the minus strand of CAKSEY010000002.1, from coordinate 60,731 downwards.
ATATGGTAATCCCGGCGGCGTTCACGGGGCTTTTCGCCTGCATTATGGAGGTCGCGCTGACCCTGCTCATGCTCTCGTTCTGCGGCAGAATGGCGGAGGCGTGCATTTATCCGATACTCGTGAATTTCGCGATACCGATGATACACTGCATGGGGCTTTCGCTCATCGAAAGCGGAGTTTACGGCAGCGTTGTGGAAACAAGCGCCTGGGGCATGACGGCTGGTTCGCTGTATCCCATGACCGCTTCTTCACCGCTTGGAATGATAGCCATGACGTTCTATTCCATGGCAACGAACGACCATGTGGAAAACATAAGCGATATTGCGCCGATATTCCGCCCGGAGTACGGCATACCCGCCCTGTTGGTAACGTTAGCCTGCATTGCGGGGGCGTATTTCCTGATAAAATACCGCCGTGCCGAGCGGGTCGGCATGCCCTACGTCTACAAGGGAATGGGGCTTGTTATCCCCGGCGTTGTGATATTCGCGGTGACTGTTACTATGGGCTGCACGGTGGCTTCGATAGTTCGCGGGAATTATGAGGACTATTACTCCTATACCCCGGACATTTCTGGAATCATAATCGGCACGGTCATAGCAACGTTCATCATGTATATCATCATGGACCTGATAAGCGGGCGCGGCTTCCGGAAATTCTACCTGACCGCCGCAAAATGGGCTGGCACCCTCGGTGCAAGCGTGCTGATATGCCTTCTGTTGAACCTCTCCAACGGCTTCGGGGCAGCGAATTACGTTCCGGCTCCTTCCAGTGTAAAGTTAGTGTCTGTAAGCTATATGGATCACGATGATTTCTCCTGGGAGATCGGCAATTTCAAGTTTACAGCCAATAGCGGCGATACGGAATTGCTGGAGCTGGCAAATCATATCCACTCAGAGATCCCGAAGCACGCAGACGACAGCATAGAGAAGAAATACTCCATATCTGTAGAATATACGCTGAAGGACGGCAGGGAGTTGGCAAGATTCTACTACGTCACAAAGGAGCTTTATGACGACGTGCGCAGCCAGATGCTTATCCCGGAGGCATGGTTCAAGAGCAGGTGCGGCAACGTTGAAGACTATGCAAAGGACGGATTCCGTATTGACTCTATGCAGTTTGTCGGCGGAGACCAGGCAGCTTACAACGTTGACACCGACGCATTCATTGAAGCATATCGCCAGGACTGCCAGAAAATCACGTTTGATTTCGTTCAGAATAACAGCGCATGGAAGGGCGACCGTGTGAAGATAACCATGCTGAAGTACAATAGCGACGAAGTACACGGTTACGAGTGGGAGTACCTTATGGTGTACGACTGGATGGACAACACCGTTTCCCTGCTGAACGGCTATGGTATCAGCCTGGAGGATCAGTTTGATCCGGAGAACTACGGCTCTGCTTTTATAATAGAGGGTAACGGCAGCCCGGATGTTTCAGAAATGCTGGCTCAGTCTGAGGGAATATCCTATGCGACCTACCTTGAGGGGGCGTATGGCGGCAAATATTCGGACGGCGAGGATTACTCATTAAGCATGTCCTATGGCAGAGTATCCACCGACGACCCGGAGTTTAAGAAGCTGTTAGAGGTCAGCGGCAGTGAGATTACAAATAAAGGCACATATACATTAGCGCTGTGCAGCGCTTCAAGCTGGCGGGAGTACGTTGACGGTACGGATAACGTCACGAACGTCAATCTGTTTGAAATTCCGGTGGAATACAACGCCGAGGCTGAGAAGCTTCTCGCGGATAATCTGGTGTATGAAGCGCCCGAAACCACAGAAGATAATTCCACATCAGACATTCCGGTTTTGGAATCTGAATGATCCGATAACCAATCTTCCCCCAATATATAGAAAACACCCGGTTCCGTGCGGAGCCGGGTGTTTTCGCTTTTGGAAACCTGAAGAAAATGTCGGCGGATCATGCTTTGTGTCATGGGGAATTGTAAAAAACTGTTTGGAATACTTCTTACCTTAGTACAGAACAGAGAAAATGAAACGTGCGTTTTGTATTCTTTTCACAAAATCTGACAGAAAATTGTCATATTGTACAATAATTGATTACAGCTTGTCGAAGAATAGCATAAAATTGTGATAAAAATTTACATCTGGTAGAAAAATCTGATAAAAAAATTGTTGCAATATGAGTTGAAATGGTGTATAATTATAATACGAATATCTATGCGGTGTACTATGCCTTTTTGCAGAGATACCCCGCTGACAGTGAGGTACATATATGGCTCTTTTTGATACAAATGCTTTCCGCGTTACCGAGCAGGGTCTGTCCGTGCTCTGGCAGAAGCAGCAGATAATCTCCCAGAATATCGCCAACGCAGATACGCCGGACTACAACTGCAAATACCTTGATTTTGCGGGAATACTCCGGGACAAGCTGCGCTCCAACGGCACGGTGGACGTTGAGCTGGATCTTGTTCAGAGACTGTTCATCGACCGCAACACCGAGGATCAGCCCGACGGCAACAACGTTGACAACGACGTTCAGCAGGCGGAACTCGCGAAGGCGCAGATACAGTACGACGCGCTGATAAATTCCATGAACGGCAACTTCTCCCGCGTGAGAACTGCCATGACGACCAAGTGACGGAGGTAATATATGGCATTCCTGAGTTCGCTTAATGTTCCGCTCTCCGGCATGACCGCCGAGAGATTCAGGCTGGATATAATCGCCCAGAACATCGCCAACGCCGACAACGTTGCGACCACCGCCGAAGACGCGTACAAGCGCCAGATGGTGGTTTTCGGCGAAGACAAGGTGTTCAAGAAGATCCTCTACACCAAGCTGGAGACCGGCGAGGCTCATCTCCAGAACTATGTGAAGTACCGCGGCGTTGAGGCTAAGGCTGTCGTTGACGACCCCACCCCCGCCGAGCCGGTGTACTCCCCCAACCACCCGCTGGCGGACGAGTACGGCTATGTGTACGAATCCAACGTGGACGTTGCCACCGAGCAGCTTGACGCCACCGAGGCGGAGAATATGTACTCCGCGAATCTCGCAGTGTTCGAGGTAATAAAGACGATGGCGACCAAGGCTCTCAACATCGGCAAGGGCTGATATCTGAAAGGAACTGACGCACAATGACTGATATAGTTGCACTGAATACCCTCGGCACCATGAAGCCCATGGAGCCCATGACCCCGATGGGTACCGACAAATCAAACCAGAAATATGCAGTAAACGTTGAGGACGCTTCATTCCTGGATATTTTCCGGGGAATGGTGGACAGCGTTATAGAGACAAACGAGCAGGTAGATCGCGACGCGATCGACCTCATGCTCGGAAATATTGACGATCTGGCGCAGGTACAGGCGAACATCACCAAGGCTGCCACCGCAGTCGAGCTGCTCGTTACCGTAAAGAACGAGACGCTGAGCGCTTACAACACGATCATCAATATGCAGGTTTAAGCCTGCGGCTGCGCGGCAGCACTAAACTTCGGAGGTCGTCCTAATAAATGAATGAAAAGCTGAAATCAGTCGTAACGACAGTAAAGACCAAATGGACTGACGCGTCCAAGATGGCGAAGATACTCATCATCTCCATCCCGATCGTGGTCGTTGCGATAATCATAGTTCTGTGCGTACTGCTGAACTCCAACAAGGGCACGGCAGTGCTGTTCTCGGGACTTTCCAGCACCGAGGCGGGAGAAATTTCCGCCGCAATACAGGAGCTGGGCGTTACCGAGGTCACAGTAAATGCAAACGGTGACGTCATCGTCCCCGCCGAGCAGGAAAACACGTTGAGAATGCAGATGTGGGTGCAGGGCTACCCCAAGTCCACCACCAACTACGATATCTGGAACAACGGCGTCGACCTGTGGAGCACCGACATGGACAAGCGCGAGGTAAAGCGCCAGCAGCTCGAAACAAGGCTGGGCGCGACTATCGCATCCTTTGACGGAGTCCAGGCGGCGACTGTTAACCTCACGCTCCCGGAAAGCTCCAACTACGTTATTTCCGACAAGAAGGGCGACAGCCAGTGCGCTGTGTTCCTCCAGCTCAGGGAGGGCAAGGAGCTCACAAACGACGAGGTCCGCGCGATCTATCGCGGCGTTACCTCCAGTATCGAGGGGCTTAAGACCGAGAACGTGTCCATCATGGACAGCAAGATGAACTCCTACGAATGGATAGACCCGGAGCTTGACGATATCGACAAGAACGAGGATAAGTCCGGCGTTGAGACCGCGAGAAAGCGCCTTGAATTCGAAAAGGAATTCGTCCAGGTGCTGAAAGACGGCCTCGGCGATATGTTTACGAAGATATACGGCGAGAACGGTTATGCATTCAACGTTTCCGCGCGGCTTAACTACGACGCAAAGGACGTTGAATCCACCCAGTACGAGCCGGCGGAGGGCACCAACGCAGGCGTAAAGGATCACGAGAACAGGATAACCTCCGCAGGTCAGCTCGATACGGACGGCAATATCGTGGGAGTGACCGCCAACGGCGATATCTCCCCGGATTACCCGACCTACACCGGGCTTGAGGACGGTCAGACCTATTATTATAATAAGGAAGAAATACAGTACAGCGTTTCCAATATCAAGGAGACCATCAAGAAGGACGGCTACAACATCGACTCCCTGAGCGTAGGCCTTGTGGTCAACCAGACCAACATGACCCAGGCGGAGCGCGATTCTCTTCAGCAGATCGTGGCTAACGCGGCGGGAACCACTGTGGATCTGGTATCCGTGTATAACCTCCCGTTCGCGCTGTCGGCTGCAAACGGCGGCAACGGAACAAACGGCGACGGTCAGCTCCAGATCATCACACCGTCCGTGGATACGTTCCGCAACACCCTGCTGTACGTTGTGGTCGGACTTGGTATCGTGCTGATACTGCTTCTGGTGGCAACGCTTATGATGGGACATTCCAGAAAGAAGAAGATAAGACACCGCCAGGAGGCTGCCCTTGCAGCAGCTTCCGCACAGGGCGGGACTGCGGCGGCTGGCGCTGCCGGAGGCGCTTCCACACCCGAGCAGGAACAGCCGGAGGAAGTGGATTTCAATATTGCGAGCCTTACGGAAGAAGCCGCGAAGGAGTCCCGCGAGACTATACTCAAGCGCGAGATCAGCGACTTCTCCAAGACGAATCCGGATATCGTGGCTCAGATCATCAAGAATATGATGAGGGACAATTGACGGCACAGATAAGGGGGAGATCAGAATGGCACAAAATACAACAGCTTCGGAGCTTACCGCCAACCAGAAGATCGCTCTTGTGCTGGCGGCAATGGGGGCGGACAACGCTTCGCAGGTGTACAAGCACCTGTCCGACGACGAGATAGAGGCGCTTTCCACCGAGGTCGCCAAGCTGGAGTACCAGCCGCTGGACGTGGTGGAGGGAGTGCTCAACGAATTCTACGAGCTGTGCCTTACCCAGAAGGTGGTAACAGAGGGCGGCGTGGATTATGCCCGGGAGATACTTGAAAAGGCGTTCGGCGCTGAGACGGCGAATACGCTGCTCCAGAGAATAACAAAGCAGCTCCGGACGAAGTCCTTCGATTTCGTGCGCAAGGCTGACTATAAAAACCTGCTTGCCATCGTGCAGAACGAGCACCCGCAGACCATCGCGCTCATTCTGTCCTATGCAAGAATAGACCAGGCGGCGGCTATCCTGGCGGAGCTTCCCAAGGAGAAGCGCGTCGAGGTAGTCGAAAGAATAGCGCGAATGGACCGCGCTGCTCCTGACGTAATAAAGTCGCTGGAGGCAACGCTTGAAAAGAAGTTCGCAAACCTTGTGAACACCGACAGCATGGAGGTCGGCGGTATCTCTTATGTCGCAGAGGTCATGAACAACGTAGACCGCGCCACCGAGAAATACATATTCGACGAGCTGTCCGCAAGGGACCAGAAGCTGGCAGACCAGATCAAGCAGAAGATGTTCGTATTCGAGGACATTGTTACGCTGGATTCCATGGCTATACAGGAGTTCACCAAGCAGGTGGATCCGAAGGATCTTGCGATCGCTATCAAGGGCTCCACGCAGGAGGTCGCAGAGTGCATATTCTCGAACATCTCCACCCGTGCAAGGGAGAGCCTTCAGGCGGATATCGAGTACCTGCACAATGTGCGTATGCGTGACGTTGAGGCTGCGCAGCAGAACATCGTCGCCACCATACGCCGCCTTGAACAGGACGGCATCATCACCATCTCCCACGGCGGAGGCGGCGACGAGGTCATTGCCTGACGCGGCATGATAAAACTTTCAGCATGACGGAGGGTTGAGCTTGGCAGTATTAAAACGGAATTCCGTTTATTTCGGCGGCGGGGTCGATATATCCAACAGCATAGACCTCCGCAGCAGGCAGCAGGCTCCGCAGCAGACAGCCCAGCCCGTTCCGGAGGCTCACGAGGCGCCCACGCAGGAGGAGCTTCTCCGGCGGGAGCAGCAAAGGCTGGAGCAGAAGGCCGCCGAGCTTTCCGCAAGGGAGATGAAGCTCCGGCAGGATGAACAGGCTCTGGAGAACATGAAGTCCCGCTGCATTGAGCAGGGCAAGGAGGTCATACTGGAGGCTAAGCGCCGGGCGGAAACGATAATTTCCACCGCCAACGACAACGCATCCCAGATAATCTCAGACGCGCAGACCAACCGCGACAGCGTGTTCATCAAGGCTAAAGCCGAGGGCTTCGAGCAGGGCAAAAAGGACGGCGAGGACGCGTGTCTTGCCGCCGGCCGCGATATCCTTGATGAAGCCCGCAGCTACGCGGAGAGGATAAACTCCGGCAAGGATAAGCTCTTTGAGGAATACGAAAAGGAAATTTACGACACTGTGATGTCCATAGCGAACAAAGTAACGCTTGACAGTATCACGGCAAAGGACAGCACAGCGATACGCCGGCTGATAAAAAAGGCGGCGAAGGAGTTCCGCAACTGCGACAGGATAAAGATAACCCTTAAGGACAACGGCGCCAATCAGGAGCTGACCGGGGATTATGAATATCTGAAGGAGCTGTGCGGCGGTATCCCGAACGTCGAGGTGGAGCTTCTGCCGGACGTCGAGGAGGGCACCGTCATCGTTGACAACGGCAGCGAGATAGTTGACGCTGGCATACAGACCCAGCTTCGCATGATACAGGAGCTCGGCAGCGGAAAATTCCGTATGCCGACAGGAAGAAAGAAGAAGCCCGCAGAAGAGCCGCATGATAACGGCGCAGAGGACGAGGGCTGACGCGGAGGAAGTCATGGCACTGGAATTCGGAGCGTTTCGCGATGAAATAACAAAATATGACACATTCCGCTATATGGGCAAGATAGAGAAGATAGTCGGAATGACTATCGAGGCGAGCGGGCCCGCCTGCAACATCGGCGATGTCTGCCGCATATACTCCAAGGATATGCAGAGCTTTATCCGGGCGGAGGTCGTGGGCTTCAACAAGAGCAATATCCTGCTCATGCCGTACACCGAGATAGAGGGCATAGGGCCGGGCAGCATTGTGGATTCCACCGGCGACAAGCTGACCGTAAAGGCAGGCCCCGGGCTTATCGGGCGCATAGTGGACGCCGCAGGAATGCCGCTTGACGGCGGCGACGACCCCAACTGCTCAGACCTCATATCCATCACCGGCGCTCCGTCGAATCCGTTCGACAGGCCGCCGATAAAATCCCAGATAGAACTTGGCGTTAAGGCGATAGACGGACTTCTCACCATGGGCAAGGGTCAGCGTATGGGTATCTTCGCGGGCTCCGGCGTTGGTAAGTCCACGCTGATGGGCATGATCGCCCGCAAGGTCAAGGCGGATATCAACGTTATCGCACTGGTCGGCGAGCGTGGCAGAGAGGTGCGCGAGTTCATCGAGCGCGACCTGGGGCCGGAGGGCATGGCGCGCTCCGTGCTGATAGTCGCGACTTCAGACCAGCCCGCGATGATGAGAAGCAAGTGCCCGCTGACGGCTACGGCTATCGCGGAGTACTTCATGAAGCAGGGCAAGGACGTGCTGCTGATGATGGACAGCCTTACGCGTTACGCCATGGCGCTGCGCGAGGTCGGGCTTTCCACCGGAGAGCCGCCGATAGCGAGAGGCTACACTCCGTCCATTTACAGCGCCATGCCGAAGCTGCTGGAGCGCGCCGGGAACTTCCCGGAGGGCTCGATAACGGGGATCTACACCGTGCTCGTTGAGGGCGACGACACCAACGAGCCGATTGCAGATACAGTCCGCGGTATCATAGACGGACACATAATCCTTTCGCGTAAGATAGCGGCGCAGAACCACTACCCCGCGATAGACATACTCCCCAGCGTCAGCCGACTAATGTCGGAAATAGACACGCCGGAGCACAAGCAGGCGGCGGGAAAGCTCAGAAACCTGCTGTCGCTGTACAACAACAACGCCGACCTTATCTCCATCGGAGCCTACAAGCACGGCACCAATCCCGCGCTGGACGAGGCGATAAGGAAGATAGACAAGATAAATCAGTTCCTGATACAGCGGGTGGAGGAATCCTACACGCTGGAGGAAACGATACAGCTTCTTATCGCGGCGGTCGGCGATGAAGCCTGAGTATTCACGAGGTGACATTCGTTGAAAAAATTCCAGTTCACACTTCAGAAGCTGATGGATTTCCGCCAGCAGGAGCTTGACAGGCAGAAAAACACCCTGCGGGTGCTCCAGGCGGATCTTCAGCGGATATATGAGGAAAAGGACGAGCTCAGCCGAAAGGTAGTTGAGTCCAGCCAGGAGCTTGAGGAGGTCTGCCGCCAGGGCGCGCAGGCGTTTGAGATCTCCGTGCGCAAGCGCTATATCGTGACCCTCCAGCAGGAGATACACGCGCGGGAATTCACCGCGCAGCGCAAGCAGGAGGAGATAAACAAGCAGCTAGGTGTAGTGGTCGAGGCTACAAAGGACGTCCGCACCCTCGAAAAGCTGGAGGAAAAGCAGCTTGAGGACTACAAGGCGGCGGCGACCAAGGAAAACGAGCAGTTCATTGAGGAGTTCGTTTCCGGGCAGTCGATACGAAAGGCGCAGGCGCAGTCAGTTTAGCATATCCGGGCGGAAGCCCTGATATAGATATTATAATATAAGGAGGTGAGCAAATGGCAGTAGCATTCAGCACGGGAGGTTCCGGGTATACCCGCAGCGACTTCATGATCTCCGATGCGGCAATACCGCTGAGGACGGAGGAAGCGGTGCAGGACCAGTCCGAGAAGTTCTCAAGTGTGCTGAGCGGCATAGGAAAGCCGGGTACGGTCAGCAAGACCTCACCCGAGTATGATTCCAAGCAGGCCGAGGTGGTTGCACGGTTCACTAACGAGAACGGCAAAATCGACTACAAGGCTATGGCGAAGGCGGTCATTAAGGGAGAGATCAAGCTCGATGATATCCCGGAAGACATCATGGAGTTCGTGCTCAAGGAGCTGGTCGAACTTATGAAGGTCGATAACTTCACCGACATCGAAGATGACGACGAGGACAAGGACGTCACGGCTCAGGCGGCGACTGAGATAGCTTCGATGTTCATGCAGCCCGCAGTCCAGGCGAACGACAAGACCGACGAGCTGTCGCAGCTTAAGGCTTCTCCGGTTGAGAACGTTGCAGAGATCCCGGTGCAGGAGGTTCCGGTTCAGGAGACCCCCGTGCAGGAAGCTTCGATGCAGGAGATCCAGGCTCAGGAGGTTCCGGCGCAGGCAGTTCCGGCGCAGGAGGTTTCAGTACAGGAAGCTCCGGTACAGGAGACACAGGCACAGCAGGAGATCCCTCAGGAGTCTGCAGCACAGGAAGTCACGGTGCAGGAAACCGCAGTTGAAGCGGCGCCTGTCGCAGCGGCAGAGGCATTGCAGGAGGCTGTTCCAGAGGCGGTGCAGGCAGTTCAGCCCGAACCGGCAAGAACCGAACAGGAAGCTCCCAGAACGCAGCAGCCCCAGGAAAAGCAGACGGAAGTCCAGCCGGAGGCGGAGGTAAAGTCAGTTCCCGCTGACAACGCACCGAAGCAGGAAAGCGGCTTCAGCAGCCAGCAGAACAGCCGTGAGGAAGTTCCAACGCGCGATGTTGCAAGGTTTGAGGTCAGGACCGCAGACAAGCAGCCCGAGACGGAGGAAGCTCCGGTATTCGTACAGCACACGGCACAGCGCAGCAGGGTGGTTTCCAAGTCTGACGAGCTGGACATGATAAAGTCCGCGAACACGGAAAAGACCGACGACAGCGCGGCGCAGACCCTTGCACAGCCGCAGGGGATCCTGAACGACAAGCCGGTGATATTCGCACGCGCAGACGGCAGCGAGGTAACGGTAAAGCCCGCAGACGTGGCGCAGCAGGTAGCAGACAGGCTTATCGAGCGCACTGAGGGACTTGAAGAGGGCGAAACAGAGTACAGCATTACCCTGACCCCGGAGGATCTCGGCAGGATCACGGTCAAGATGACCAAGACGGCTGACGGCGCGGTTTCGGTATCCATTGCGGCGGAGAATTCCAGGACGCTCAGAATACTGGAGGACAACGGCACGGCTATCCAGGACGCGCTCAAACACAACGGGGTGCAGCTTGAAAACTGGCAGACGGTCAGCGAGAGCCAGCAGGAAACCCGTTCCCAGGATTACCAGGGAAGCAGCAAGAATCCCTACCGCGAGGCAGAGCACGATCATCAGAAAGACGAGGACGGCGAGAGCTTCGCAGAAATAATTGCCTCAATGTAAGGCAGGAAAGGAGAGAATATGCCAGTAACAAGCGCAAAAAACACGCTCACTGCGGCGGAGCAGATGCAGTCCAACTACGAAAAGTTCAAGGACAAATTCAAGGACGCCAACGAGGATCTTATAAACTCGGATACGTTCCTGAACCTGCTTGTGGCAGAAATGACCAACCAGGATCCTATGGAGCCTACGTCCAACACCGAATTCGTTTCGCAGATGGCGCAGTTCTCATCACTGACCTACTCAAAGCAGTCGGCGGAATTCTCCAAGTCGAATTACGCTTCCAGCCTTGTGGGCAAGACGGTCACGGCATCCAAGATGGACGGTTCGACTCTCGTCACCAAGACGGGCGTTGTGGAATCCGTCATGAAGAACGGCGACGACTACACGGTAAAGGTAGGCGGGGTTTCGTTTGATATCTCCAACGTAACGGCTATATCCGACACCAACGCGGCTGACAATGATCAGCAGCTCAGCGGAAGCAGCCTCGGCGACTATATCGCGAAGGCTTCGATGATGATAGGAATGGCGGCGACAGTCCAGACAAAGACCGACAAGGGCACAGTACTGGATTCCGGACTTGTAACATCTATTCAGGTCAAGGACGGAAAGATCAACGTTATCATCAACAGCAAGGCTTACGCACTGGAGGACGTTGTAGAGGTCGCGTATGCAACGCTGGAGCCTGACGACAGCACAAACGGCACCACGGGCGGCGATACCTCAGCTTCAGGCAAGACGGACGGGGCGGACGAGAGCACGGGGGCTTCTGACAGCACTGACGATACGGATACCCACGTTGTTGAGGATTCCGAGGAGAAGGCGGCGTATATTGCAGAGAGCTTTGCCGATTCAGCAGACAATGTTGAGGAAGTCACCGAAAGGGCAGAGGCAGACGCTTATCTCGAGGAAGATATACCCGACCTTGAAGATTTCACATAAAAGCATGGAGGCTTGAAAATGCTGATAAGCGAGTATTTAGCGCTCCGCAGTCAGATCAGCGTTACCACAGGCGGCACGGCAGTACAGCCCGCAGGCACGGCAAAGGAAGCGGTGCAGGGCGGTTCCTTCGCAGAGGCTTTACAGCAGAAGCTCGACGAAAAGAGCGGCGTGGAGTTCTCAAAGCACGCAATGCAGCGGCTGGAGGAACGCAGCATAGACCTTGAACAGGACGGCACGCTCGAGCGGCTGAACCGCGGCGTAGAGCTTGCAGCAGGCAAGGGCAGCAGCGAGACCCTCGTCCTTGTGGGAAGAAACGCTTTCGTTGTGAGCGTAAAAAACAACAAGGTGATCACCACCCTTTCAGACAGCGAATTGCAGGGGAATGTGTTCACAAATATTGATTCGACCGTTATCGTATGAACGGACCTGAATGGAATTCATGTCCCGGCTGCGAATGAGTCCGGGGCGCGGTCAAGTCAATGACAACTTATTCTGGAGGTCAATAGAATGGTTAAATCCCTTTACACCGGCGTATCCGGTATGAAAACCCACCAGCAGAAAATGGACGTAATAGGCAACAACATCGCCAATGTAAACACCACTGGCTACAAGACCAACGTTGTTACCTTTGCGGATCTTTACTATCAGACAAAAAAGACGCCGACAGGCGCTTCCACCACACTGGGCGGCACAAACCCGGTTCAGGTGGGCTACGGCGTTAAGCTCAACACCACCACGCCGAACATGACCCAGTCCGGCTTCACATTCTCGGACAGCCAGTTCGATATGGCGCTTGACGGCGAGGGCTTCTTCCAGGTAATGGACAGCGCGGGAAATATCCTCTACACAAGAGCGGGTATTTTCAAGATAGACGACGAGGGCAATCTGGTCAACGCTTCCGGTTACAAGGTCCTCGGCGTTTCCGGCGATTTCGACAACCAGCCCGCCGGCAGCCAGCCCATCAAGATAAGCATTTCCGCGACAGACGACAACTGCTCCAGCGCCACAAAGACAGTTAACGGCTGCGATGTCACCATCGCCGTTTCCGACCCGTCCGACTACACGGATATGTCCGTTACGTTCAACCAGTCGGAATTCCCGTTCGCTACATACTCCGCAGGAGTGCTGAACCTGTTCTTTGACAGGGAGCAGCAGTTCGACTCCGCGCAGGCGTTTGAGGACGAGGTGCAGAAGTGCCTCCAGGCAGGCGGCGTAACGCTTCCTGACGATGTTTCCCTGAAGTTCACGTTTGAGAATCTTCCGGCTTCCACAAACTCCGTTGTCGCTAAGGCACGCGTTGACAGCTGGACCCACACCCTTGACCAGGCGTGCGTTGAGAACAGAGTGGACGTAAGCGGCGGTGGCGGCGCAGCTGCCAGCTACGCTACGATTGCATTCGCGACAAGCAACTCCAACAGTGCGAACAAATACAACAGCGCTAACATTGAAATGGTATACGGCACCGCGACCTCTGCGGCATACGACCAGGCAAATAACAAGTGGACAATTACAGTTACGGACAGCACCAGGCTTTCCGATATCACACAGGCTATAAAGGACGCCGTGGTTACTGCAAAGACTGCCGACACAACAGGCGAGCTTGCAGGTCTGAATCTCTCCATCACAAAGTACGAGGTTCCTGCCGGTAAACTCAACGACGCTGTAACTGCATGGAACAACAAGACGTTCCCGAATGGAAAGAAATTTCAGCTTATTAATGAAGATCCGATGGTTTCCAGCATAAAGGCTACCGCTGGTCAGCCCGGCGAGTTCGCGAACAAGTACAAGATCGTGTTCAAGTACGTTTCCAACTATGACGCTCCCACCGCGCAGTGGGACGACAACACCCTGACCATCGCCATCACAAACAAGGAATACGCAGACGACGCAGCGGCTCTCGCGGAGATCAACGCGGCAGTGGCTTCTGCGGCAGGCGGCAACGAGAAGAAGATGTTCACCTTTGACGCGGACAGCTTCGCAGGACTTGCGAAGCTGAACAACGGTCAGAGAAAGGCGCTGTTCGAGAACAACCCGTCCGTTTCCTTCGGCGGCGGCGAGGACAGCTTCTACACCACAGTTGCGAAGTCACTGTCCACATTCAACCTTGTCAACGGCCGCAAGGGCGCTGAGCAGAGCTTCAAGGACCTTGAGAACATCACAGTCGGCACGGACGGCACCATCATCGGCTACCACGCTGTTCATGGCTATCTGAACCTCGGCCGTGTGGATATCGCTACATTCGACAACCCGAACGGTCTTACCGCAATGGGCGGCACGAACTTCGCGGCAAGCGTTGCTTCCGGCGACCCGAAGCTTGCTATCGGCGGCTCTGACGGCGCGGGCGAAGTCGTTTCCGGCGCTCTTGAGATGTCCAACGTTGACCTTGCGCAGGAATTCACCGACATGATCACCACCCAGAGAGGCTACCAGGCAAACTCCAGAGTTATCACCACCTCTGATACAATGCTTGAAGAGCTTCTTTCCCTCAAGAGATAACAACGATTTGAACTGACATATCTCCCCCGTCCGCGGGGGCGGGGGAGCATATATGCGTTGGAGTAATTATGATCTTTCTAACAAAACTCGACGGTAAGGTATTCATGCTCAACGAGATGATGATAGAAACCGTCAGCGAAACTCCCGATACGGTCATTGTGCTGTCAAACGGACATTCATACATCGTCCGGGAAAGCATGAAGGAGCTTCAGTCAAAGATTCTCGAATATAACAGGCAGCGGCGGCGCCTCCGCATGAAACCGGACGCGCAGCAGAAGGCATAGCCTTTCACATAAAGCAGTGCATGGAAGCATAGAAAGCTAAGCGATTAGCTAATAGAAAAGCGAGGGATTCTCTTTGAATATTACACTTATTATCGGTTGGGTAATTGCGTTCGGCATGGTTATTTTCGGCATATTCCAGGGTGGACAGATCCTCTGGTTCTGGGATCCGCCCTCAATAGCCATCACCGTCGGCGGTACCATAGGCTGCCTTATTGCGTCATATCCGCTCAGCTATCTGGCGGGCATTCCCGGAAAGTTCAAGATAGCGTTCAACCCCAAGAAGTATAAGCCCGAAAAGTACATAGACGACATCGTTGAATATGCAAAGATAGCAAGAGGCCGCGGTCTGCTCGCACTCGAGGAGAGCGCGAACCAGTGCCAGGATCAGTTCATGAAGTCCGCGCTTATGCTCATCGTCGACGCGAACGACACCGCAAAGGTACGCGGAATGCTCGACGACGCCATCAGCTTCATGTGCGACCGCCACGACTCAGGACGCTCCTTCTTTGAAAGAGGCGTGGGTATCTTCCCGGCGTTCGGTATGCTGGGTACCCTGGTAGGTCTTGTTAACATGCTTAACTCCATTACCGACGACGCTAACAACCTTGCCGGCGGTATGGCTACCGCGCTTATCACCACGTTCTACGGCTCGCTGTTTGCGAACGTCCTGTTCAGCCCGCTTGCCATGGCGCTCTCAAACGCGCATGAGGACGAGCTGCTGTGCATGCAGATAATCGAAGAGGGCGTAATTGCCATCGCAGACGGCTCCAACCCGCGCTATATCCAGGAAAAGCTGGAGTTTATGCTGCCGGCTTCCAAGAAACGTTCCGATTCTAAATAAAAAAATCAAAAAATTTACAGATTCTATTGCAAAAAATGCAAAAAGTATTTGCAATTTCCGCGATTTTATGATACAATATTATAATGGCGGGATAAGTATGCCCATGCCATGGTTTTGTTGCGCAAATGAGTACTAAAGCACAGAGGAGGGATACCCGTGGCAAAAATCGCAAAGAAGCCAAAGGAGGACCACAGCAACGACTGGCTGTCGACGTACAGCGACATGGTCACGCTGCTGCTGACGTTCTTCGTTCTGCTGTATGCTTCCTCGTCAGTGGACGAGACTAAGTGGCAGTACATATATCAGGCGTTCCAGTCCCACGGTAAGTACCTCAACGAATATGTGGATTCCCCGAACCCCGTCCCCGAGGAGGGCGAGGGCACTGCCAGCGACAAACCGACCGCCGGCGGAATGGGAACGCTTCCCCAGACAACCGACGAGCTTTACCACTATATAGCGCAGTATATCTCGGATAATAACCTCTCGGATTCCGTTTCCGTTGAAAACGGGGCGGCTCATATTAATATAAGGTTCGACAACAACGTGTTCTTCGAGCCTAACAGCGCCGTCCTCACACAAGAGGGCAAGGATCTGCTGGACGGCATATCTCCGGGCATAAACGCGGTCAAGGCCTCCATCAAGACCTGCACCGTAAACGGCCACACCGCGAAAGCAATCTCGGCGGTAAACGACTGGGATCTGTCCTCCGGACGAGCGGTCAGCGTTGTAAAGTACATGGATTTCCGCAAGGTGCTCGATACGGAGCAGTTCCGCACAAAGGGAAGCGGCTATGCAGAGCCGGTGGCGGACAACGATACCGTTGAAGGAATGTCGAAGAACCGTCGGGTGGAAATGGTCATCCTCAAGAACGACGCTGATGTTACCGATCCCAATGTCATAAAGGATATCCTGAAGTACGACTACGGCATCGATATGGATACCTTCGACCCGGACGGCGACAACAGCAGCGATACCACAAAGGTACCGAACGATTATGCTCAGTCGATAATCAATTCTCTGAACGACAGATTCCCGGACAGTGGAAGCTCCGGACTTACAACGGTCGGCCCGGTCATTTCCGGCGACTATGACTCGTTCCTGGTAAGCGCAGAGGCTGACAGCTCCGCGGGAAATGCGGACAGCGCGGCGAGCGCGGCAGAGTAACGATGGGATCCGAAAAAGTTTAGCAGGGGGGATCTGAAAATGGCTGATAGCCTGACGCAGGAACAAATAGATGAAATGCTGAAAAACGTCGCCGCCGGAGTGGCTCCGGTGGTGTCGCAGAAGGAAGAGGAGAAGGTCAAGGATTACGACTTCCGCTCTCCTAAGAAATTCACCAAGGAACAGATAAAGGTCCTAGATGGTATCTTTGAGAACTACGCGCGGCTTCTTTCGTCATATTTCACAGGACTTCTCAGGCTGTACTGCCGCGTGTCCCTTGTGAATATCGAGGAGCAGAGGTACAGCGAATTCAACAACGCGCTGCCGGACTACGTCCTGATGGGCATGGTCGATATGGGCATAAAGAACGAGGAGGTCAGCGAGACCACAGTTATCGTGCAGATCTCCAATACCATCACATTCACGATGATAGACAGACTCCTGGGCGGCAGGGGCGAGTTCCGCGACGTCAACCGTGACTTCACAGAGATAGAGATCACGATAATGAACGACGTCATGAACCAGATGGCAAATCTGCTGCATGAGCCGTGGGCGTCGCACATCGAGCTTGAGCCCAAGCTCATAGGGATAGAAACAAATTCCCGCGTGGTGCAGACTATCGGCCATGAGGACACGGTGATCATCGTGGCGCTCGAGGTCGAGATAAACGGCGCGAAGTCCATCATTTCCGTGTGCGTTCCGGCGATAAACCTTGACGAGATAATGAACAAGTTCGTTTCAAGGTACAGCACTTCCAGGAGGAAGCTTGACGCAAGCCGCGAGCGCGAGCGCCGCGACAGCATCATGAACGGCATCAGCACGACGGATCTCACGATAACCGCAGTGCTCGGCGAGATAAACCTCGACCTGTACGAGGTGCTGACGCTCCAGGTCAACGATGTTATTCCGCTGGGTAAAAAGATAACCAGCGAAGTAGACGTCAAGGTAGGCAATAAGCTGTGGTGTACCGGAAAGATGGGTACCTACAACAACAAAAAAGCAATAATGGTAGATAATTTTATTGAGAATTGAGGTATAATGTCCAATGGCTAATGAAAAGGATGCAAACGTTGAATTCAGCTCGTATGAGATCGACGCAGTAGGCGAGATACTCAACATAAGCATGGGTTCCGCCGCAACGGCTGTTTCCGAGCTGCTCAACGCAAAGGTCTGGATAACGACGCCGCAGGTGAGCGTTGTCAAGGCGGCCGACCTTAATTACGACCGTCTTGAGCCGGCTATCTGCGTTAAGATAGTCTACGTCAAGGGCATATCCGGACAGAATATGATGGTGCTGAAGCAGGATGACGTTCAGCTCATTCTTAATCAGCTCATGGGCAATCCGCTGGTCGTTTCCCCGGATTTTGAGTTTGACGAGATGAACATCAGCGCGGTGTCCGAGGTCATGAACCAGATGATGGGCGCCTCCGCTACCGCACTCTCCGACCTGCTGGGCATGACGGTGGATATTTCCACTCCGACCCCGTACGTCATCGAGCAGACGAATTTCTGCCAGCTCGCAGAGCTCGACCCGGATGAGACCATCGTTGCAGTAACCTTTAACCTTACCGTTGACGGTATCATGAACAGTGAGTTCATGTCCGTTATGTCGGTCGAGCTTGCAAAGTCGCTCTCCAGCAAGATGATAGAGAAGTTCCACGGCGACGAGCCGGGGGCTGGAGCGGCTCCTGCGCCCGCTCCGGCGGAAGCAGCGCCCGCGCCTGCTCCTGCGCCCGCAGCACAGCCTGCGCCCGCGCCCGCAGCGGCTCAGCCGCAGCCTGTTCCGGCAGCGACGGCGCAGCAGCCTGCTCCGGGGGCTTACGCATATCCCCCGCAGGGACAGCCGGTGCCTTATCCCGGATATACATATCCAAATCAGTACGCAGCCTACGGCGCTTATCCGCCGCCTGTGCCGCCGGTAAATATCCAGAATGCACAGCTCCATCAGTTCGACAATGTCGATTACGGACTTCCCGCAGACCAGCAGGATAACCTGAAGCTGCTGATGGGCGTTCCGCTGGAGATCTCCGTTGAGATAGGCACGGCAAAGCGCAAGGTAAAGGATATCCTGGAGTTCACACAGGGCACCATTATCGAGCTTGAGCGCCAGGCGGGCGCACCGGTGGACGTTGTTGTCAACGGAAACCTCATCGCAAGGGGAGACGTCGTGGTCATAGACGATAACTTTGCAGTCAGGATCACCGAAATCGTCAAGTCCAAATTCATGGACAGCCTCGGCAAGGAATAAAATTTTATCAATATATTCAAGGAGAATTTTGAGTAATGGACAAGAAGATTTTACTGGTAGACGACGCGGCTTTCATGAGAATGCTTATCAAGGACGCTCTTACAAAGAACGGCTACACCAATATCCTTGAGGCTGCTGACGGCGCTATTGCGTGCGAGGTTTACGCAGCTGAGAAGCCTGACCTCGTTATCATGGACATCACCATGCCGAACAAGACCGGTATCGAAGCGCTCAAGGACATCAAGGGCATGGATCCCATGGCTAAGGTGGTTATGTGCTCCGCGATGGGTCAGGAGGCAATGGTCGTTGAGGCTATCAAGCTCGGCGCGCTCGACTTTATCGTCAAGCCCTTCAAGCCGGACAGAATCTTACAGACCGTCAAGAAGGTACTCGGCTGATAACGGGTGCCTGTGAACCGGCTGCTCAGAGTGCAGGGCGGTCTTGTCAGCGGAACGGAAGGCTCCGTGAAGCAGAATTTCCGCCGCACTTTTCAGACCTGCCGGTTTGATGGTGCGGCTTTTGGTGTTGGTATGTTCTTCCGGGAAAGGCAGGGAACGCGGCAGTGGAATATTTTCAGATGATAATGGCTCTGCTGGGCGTTCTTGCACTGGTATTCCTGATATTCTGGGCGATGAAGAAGCTCAACAGGCGGGTAGTCACCAGCGACAGCAGAAACATGAAGATACTGGAGAGGATAAACCTCGGACCGGACAAGATGCTTCTGCTGGTAAGCGTGCGCGGAAAGTGCATGGTTCTCGGAGTTACCAACGGCAGGATCGAAAAGGTGCACGAGCTGGAGGAATCCGAGGAGCAGCTTATCGAGAAAAAGGACGAAAACGGCGGAAATCCCTCGTTTAAGGAGAGCTTCAAGATAGTGCTTAAGGATATGATGAACAAGAAATGATCGGAGGGACTGGCGTGGAAAAGCGGCTTCAGCTTACAAAAGAGAATAAGCGGCTGGCGCTGAAATTCGCGGCGTCGCTGTTCGTTTCGGTGTTTCTGACGGTGCTGCTGTGCACCCTTTCGGCGTATGCGCAGAACAACTCCGGCGCGGCTTATTCCACTGCGGAGGCTTCCGCCGCTGCGACCGCCGAGGCTATACCCACGGACAAGCAGCCGGGGGATTACCTCGACACCGACCCGACCTATGTTGACGAGGACGCGGGTTCGTCCGTCATTCAGGAGCTGATAGGCGTTGACGCTTCACAGCCGCTGGAGATAATCATTCTGCTGACGCTCATCGCGCTGGCTCCTTCGCTGCTGATAATGATGACCTGCTTCACGCGTATCATTATCGTGCTGGGATTCCTGCGCACGGCGATGCAGACCCAGAGCACTCCGCCGAACATGGTGCTCACCGGAATGGCTCTGTTCCTGACGTTCTTCATCATGGCTCCGGTTTTCTCGGAGATAAACGAGGTCGCATATCAGCCATACGTCAGCGAGCAGCTCACCACCGAGGAGGCTCTCGACGCGGCAAGCGTTCCGCTGAAGCGCTTCATGCTGAAGCAGACCTCCAACGACGACCTCAACTTCTTCCTTGACCTCTCCAAGACGGAGGAGCCGGAGGGCGGCTACACGCAGGAGTACATCGAAAACGACCTCAGCCTGACGGTGATCGTGCCGTCGTTCATGATAAGCGAGCTGAAAAGGGCGTTCCAGATGGGATTCCTGATATTCCTGCCGTTCCTTGTCATTGACCTTGTTGTCGGAAGCACGCTGATGTCCATGGGTATGATGATGCTGCCGCCGGCGATGATATCAATGCCGTTCAAGATACTTGTGTTCGTCCTTGCGGACGGGTGGAACCTGCTGATAGGCTCTGTTGTCGCAAGCTACAACTTGTAGCGGCGCTGAAAGGGGTGACTGAAACATGACTCAGGACGATATGATGGAGGTTTTCCTGGCGGCGATAATGCTTGCGTTCAAGCTTGCCGTGCCGATACTCCTTATCGCTATGATAGTCGGTCTTGTTATAGCTATACTCCAGGCGGCGACGCAAGTGCACGAGCAGACGCTCTCCTTTGCCCCGAAAGCCGTGGCGGTAGGTCTGGCGCTGTTCATTCTTGCCCCGTGGATGACCTCGGAGTGCATTGACTTCGTGAACCTCATCTTTGAGAAGGTCGCTTCGGTGCCCATAACATAAGGCGGCGCCCATGTCAGAGATCTGGGGAATAATTCAGAACAACTTCATTATCGTGATTATGGTGCTGGCGAGGGTCAGCGGCATTTTCACCTTTAATCCGATTTTTTCGCGCAACGGCGTCCCGAACATGATGAAGGCGGGTATGTCCCTCATGCTGGCGATAGTTATGGCGACGGCTGGGGATTTCAGCTACACCATGCCGGACGGGCTTCTGCCGTTTGCGTTTGATATAGCAAAGGAGCTTCTGGTGGGCTTCACGCTGGGATTCTTCGTGAACGTCATGCTCCAGCTTTTCAGCTATGCGGGCGAGCTGGCAGATTTCCAGATAGGTCTGTCCATGGCGAAGAGCTACGACCCGACCTTCGGTACCTCCAGCCTTATTACGCAGTATTACAGCTACTGGTTCATGATATACTTCTTTATGGTGGGCGGACATCTGTCCTACATAAAGCTGTTCGCAGTTTCATATGAAACTATCCCAATAGGGTTCAGCGACTTCAACATCAACGTGGCGTACATCATCGTGACCTACCTTGAAACGGTGATAACCCTCGGTCTGAAGCTTGCGATGCCCATAGTCGCGGCGGAGCTCGTCACGGAGTTCTGCATCGGCGTGCTGATGAAGGCGGTTCCCTCTATCCATGTTTTCGTGCTGAACGTGCAGATAAAAATGCTGGTGGGATTCGTCGTGCTGGCGGGAAGCTGCACCATGACGGCGGGATTCATGCAGGACATCATGGATCTGATGTTCACAAATCTGAACAACCTCATTCCGCAGATGGCGGGTATAGGATAGCGCTGAAAGGGCGGTACTATGGCAGGAGAAGAAAAAACCGAAAAAGCCACCCCGAAAAAGCGCAAGGATCAGCGCAAGGAGGGCAACGTCCTCCAGTCCCGCGAGATAGTCACGGCGGCTTCCGTGCTGGGTATTTTTGCTTCCATGAGGCTGCTGATAGGCTTCATCACCAAGGCAATGCTGTCCTACACGGGCTCGGTTTTCGAGCAGATGGGGACGACAACGGTTTCTACTGACACCATCATGTCCATCTTTGTGGACGTTATAACGATAGTTGCAGTGTGTATCGGTCCCATGTGCCTTATCGCGATAGCGCTGGGCATAATCCCGACAGTGGCGCAGACCCGGGGTCTTTTCACCATGAAGGCAGTCAAGCCGAAATTTTCCCGGCTGAACCCGCTTTCGGGGATAAAGAAGCTGTTCTCGCTCCAGTCGATAGTGGGCGTTTTAAAAGGGCTTGCCGAGGTCATAATTATCAGCGTGGTGATCTACAACGAGATACGCGACAGGCTGCCGAAATTCATAGCGCTGATGAACGCGGGGGTAATGCAGGGCATAACCTACGCGGCGCTGACGATATTCGACATGGTGATGCTTATATGCATAGCGCTGGTGTTCGTTGCGGCTGCGGATTTCCTCTTCCAGTGGTGGCAGTTTGAGAAGAAGCTCAAAATGTCCAAGCAGGAGGTCAAGGAGGAATTCAAGCAGATGGAGGGCGACCCCCAGATAAAGAGCAAGATAAAGCAGCGCCAGCAGCAGATGGCTACCCAGCGCATGATGCAGGACGTACCCAAGGCGGACGTGGTAGTCAGAAACCCTACGCACTACGCAGTTGCGCTGAAATACGACCAGGACAAGAACAACGCCCCGCAGGTGGTGGCAAAGGGAAAGGACCTGCTCGCGCTCAGGATAGTACAGATAGCCGAGGAAAACGGCGTCATGGCTATCGAGAATCCGCCGCTGGCACGTTCGCTGTACAGCATGGTGGATATCGGACGGGAGATCCCCGCCGAGCTTTACAATGCCGTGGCGGAGGTGCTCACCGTGGTCTACCGTGAAAAGCACAAATCCATTCACGCTTAATACGACAACATTCGATACTTTTGGTTAAAATATACACAATTATTACAGAGAGGAGATGGACAGCATAGTACGCAAGCTTCTGAGCAACTCATTCGTTCTGTTTGTCATCTTCATAGTTATTGCGATAATCATTCCGCTGCCCAGCTGGCTGCTGGACTTCCTGATACTGCTGAATATCTCCCTGAGCCTTATTATCCTTGTCATGACCATGTTCATCAAGGAGGCGCTGGAGTTCTCCGTATTCCCGACGGTGCTGCTGCTGACCACAGTTCTGCGTCTGTCGCTGAACGTTTCCACCACGAGAGGTATCCTCTCCAGCGGATATGCGGGCGAGGTAATCGCGGCATTCGGACAATTCGTAATGGGCGGCGACGCTATCGTCGGCTTCCTGATATTCATAATCATAGTATTGGTAAACTTCATCGTAATCACCAAGGGTTCCGAGCGAGTATCCGAGGTCGCTGCACGATTCACGCTGGACGCTATGCCCGGTAAGCAGATGGCGATAGACGCCGACCTCAACGCAGGAATAATCAACGAGGAACAGGCGAAAAAGCGCAGAAACAACGTACAGCGCGAGGCTGACTTCTACGGCTCCATGGACGGTGCCACGAAGTTCGTAAAGGGCGACGCGATAATGTCCATCGTCACCACCCTTGTAAACCTCATCGGCGGCGTTATCATAGGCATGGTGCGCGGCGGCGGTGATTTCAACACTATCCTCAACACCTACTCCCTGGCGACCGTCGGCGATGGTCTGTGCTCGCAGATACCTGCGCTGCTCATCTCCGTTGCCACCGGTATGATCGTTACCCGCGCGGCGAGCGAGGACAGCCTTATCAACGATATCAAGACCCAGTTCACGGCGCAGCCCTTCGTGCTGATGATCGCCGGTATCGTCATGGTCGTTATGATGGTCATTCCGGGATTCCCGACGGCGGTCTGCCTTATCCTCGGCGTACTGCTGATAGTTGCCTCCGTGCTGCTCAACCGCAACAAGAAGAAAATGGCGGAGCTGGAGCTGGCACAGCGCAAGAAAGCCGAAGAAAAGGAGATGGAGAAGCTCCAGGCGGACAACGACTACTACCGCGATATCGACAACGTATTCAAGCTGCTCAACGTCGAGCCTATCGAGATGGAATTCGGTTACAGCCTGCTGCGGCTGGTTGACGAGAAATCCGGCGGTAACTTCATTGAGCGAGTCGTTATCTTCCGAAAACAGTTCGCGCTTGATATGGGTATGGTAATCCCGTCAGTCCGCATGACGGATAACCCGGAGATCAACCCGAATATGTACATCATCAAGATAAAGGGCGAGGAGGTCGCCCGGGGCGAGATACTTGTTGACCACTACCTCGCGCTGGACAGCGGCGACGTTACCCAGCAGATAGAGGGTATCGACACTGTGGAGCCGGCATTCGGGCTCCCGGCGAAGTGGATATCCGAGGACAAGAAGATCATGGCGGACGTTGCCGGATACACCCTGATAGACCCGGTTTCCGTAATGATAACCCACTGGTCGGAGATAATGAAGCGCTACGCTTACGAGCTCCTTTCCAGGCAGGACGTTAACACCATGCTGGAGAACGTCAAGAAAACGAATCCTATCGTGGTGGACGATATTATACCGAAAGTCATATCCGTGGGATATTTGCAGAAGATCCTCGCAAATCTGCTTAAAGAGGGAATCCCGATACGCGACCTTGAAACTATCCTCGAGACCATCGGCGACCACGCCAACGTGCTGAAGGATATGGACATAGTGACGGAGTACGTCCGCCAGTCGCTGAAGCGCACGATAACGCACCGCTTCGCCGAGGCGAACTCCCTGCGCGTGATAACCCTCGATACGCAGATAGAGGATATGATAGTAAGCTCCGTAAAGAAATCCGACCAGGGAAGCTACCTTGCGATGGCTCCGGACATGATACAGCGTATCGTTTCCGCCTCCAACCGCGAGATAGACAAGATAAAGGACGTAATACCGACAGTTATAATCCTGACCTCGCCGGTGGTGCGTATCTACTACAAGAAGCTCACGGAGCAGTTCATTCCGAACATCACTGTGCTGTCCTACAGCGAGATAGATTCCACGGCGCAGATACAGGCGATAGGCAACATTTCGCTCAGCGCTGCGGCGGTCCCCGCCGTATGATACCCGTGTGACAAGGAGGGAGTAGCATGGAAGGCAGCGTTACCGCGGCTCTTCTCGAAGAGTATGGCATGAGCCGCGATATGGCAGTGCGCAACGAGATAGTCCTGAAGAATCTCGGGCTGGTGCGCGCCTGTGCGCTTTCCCTGCGCAATACTTACGTCAGGTACGGCGACACGGACGACGTGATAAACGAGGGCGTTATCGCCCTGATGGACGCCATCGAGAGCTTCGACCCCACCAAGGGCGCGAAGTTCGAGACCTACGCCTCGCTGAAAATACGCGGCGCGATAATTGATTACGTCCGGAAACAGGATTGGGTTCCAAGACCTGTAAGAAAATTTGCCCGCGACCTTGACAACGCGAACACTATATTGTATAATCAATATGATAGGGTCCCGACCAACGAGGAGCTGGCGGATTTCCTGGATATCTCGGAGGAAAAGCTGCTGCGCGGCATGGCGGACGCTTCCAACACCGTTACGCTGTCATTTGAGGAGCTTCTGTACGAGGATAACTTCGAGGAAAGCGCGGCGCAGACCGACGGCACCGATTCCCGCCTGATGCGGGAGGAGCTGCGGGGAGTCATTGCAAAGGCGATAGATTCCCTGAAGGAGAAGGAGCGCCAGGTCATCACCCTTTATTACTACAAGAGCATGAAGTATTCCGATATCGCGAAGGTTATAGGCGTGTCGGAATCCAGAGTGTGCCAGATAAACACCAAGGCAATGCTGTCGCTTAAAGCGGCTCTCGAGCCGTACATCAAGGGGACAGCGGCGAACAGACGGGAGGAAAATCTGTGAACAGAGGCTACTATTACGCCTGCAACGGCATGATAATCAACCAGCGCAAGCTGGACTGCATAGGCAACAACCTCACCAATATGACCACCCCGGGCTACAAGCGCGACACGATACTCACCCAGCGCTTCAACGAGCAGATGATACTTGTGAAGCACCGCGAGGAGCTTTCCGGAACGTTTGCCGAGACCTATGTTGACAGTTCCTACACCGATCTCCAGCAGGGGACGTTCGAGTACACCAACACTCCGTTCGATGTGGCGATAAACGGCGACGTCTACTTCAACATCAACAGCTACACCGGCGAGCAGATGCTCACCAGAAACGGCCAGTGGGAGCTTGACGGCGAGGGCTACCTCTGCCTGTCGAATTCCGGCAGGATACTGGGCGAGAACGGCGAGATATACCTCGGAAACAAGGATTTCACCATCGACAACGACGGCGTTATCTATCAGGACGGTCAGGCGGTGGATAAGCTGCTGCTTTCCTACATCGACCCAGAGGGCAACGTTGACAAGTTCGGCGCGAATATGTTCACCTCAGTGCAGGCTGGGGCGGTTCCGGAGGGAACGCAGTACCAGATAATCCAGGGCGCATACGAGCGCTCCAACATAGACGTAAACTACGAGATGACCATGATGATGAACGCCAACCGTATCTACGAGGCTTCCAGCACCATGGCGAAGCTGCTGGATTCCATGAACCAGAAGTCTACATCTCTCTGCAAGATCTGAGGAGTTAAATCATGAATATAGCCTTTCACACCGGAAAATCCGCAATGATCGCTCAGGCGCAGGCTCTGAACGTCTACGGCAATAATATCGCGAATATCAACACCTACGGCTACCAGACCGTCCGCCCGTCGTTTTCTGACTGCCTGTATTCCGTTCAGCGTTCCACCGAGCCTGAGTGGCAGACCGGGCACGGTACATATATCCAGCATACCGGCGTTATGTATGATGAGAGCCAGTTCTATTTCACCGAACAGCCGCTTGATTACGCGCTGCCCAACGAGGGCTTCTTTGCGGTGGAGGATCGCTACGGCGAGATAAACTACACCCGCGACGGCGCTTTTTCCATGACCCAGGCGGACACAGGCGAGTGGTATCTCGTCACCGGAAGCGGCGAGTATGTGCTGGACTACGATAAGAACAGGATAGTCGTTCCGTTCAATGAGGACGGCACAGCGGCGGATTACGATACGCTCACCGGAATGATAGGCGTGTTCAAGTTCGAGAACGTTTACGGCATTGATTCGGCGGCGGACAACCGCTATTCGGCGACCGCGAGAAGTGGCGAGCCTGTTGCGGAGCGTGATTTCCAGAAGCTCCAGGGCGCGCTGGTCACATCCAACGTGAACCTCGCAGACCAGATGGTGAAGCTTATCGAGACCCAGCGCGCATACCAGATAAGCTCGCGGGTCGTTACCACCTCCGATGAATTCACGCGCATCGCGAACAATCTCAGATAACTCAGGAGTTACACATGCTGAAGAATTACGATGAACTCTCCCCGGTAGCCATCGACTGCCTGCGCGAGATAGGAAATATAGGCTCTGGAAGCGCTGCTTCCTCGCTTTCGCAGATGCTTGGAAAGCCGATAGAAATGCGAGTTCCGGACGTGTGCGTGCTGGAGTATCAGCAGATCATCGACACCATGGGCGGTCCTGAAAAGGTCATCACCGGTATTCTGGTAAGGCTCCAGGGCGATATCAAGGGTATGATGATGTTCCTGCTGGAGGACAGCTTTGCACAGGTGGTGCTCTCCACATTCATGAGCCAGGAGAAGATAGAGCTTACAAAGCTTGACGATATGCAGCTATCCGTCATAACGGAGATGGGCAACATCATGGCGGGGAGCTATCTGGGCGCCCTTTCCACCCTGACGGGGCTGACCATAGACATGGAGATACCCTCCATGACGGTGGATATGCTGGGCGCCATCATGAGCGTGCCGATAACGGAATTTGCTCAGGTGGGAGACAAGGTGCTCTTCATTGACGATGGTTTTGCCATTGACGGTGTAGACATCAAGTCAAACATCATTCTTATCCCGGAGATGGAATCTCTGGAGACCCTTATGAAGAAACTTGGTGTTATGTAATGGCTAACCTGACGATAGGCATATCTGACCTTAAGGTATGCAGACCGCCGGACGTCCTTGTGACATACGCGCTAGGCTCCTGCGTCGGGATATGCCTGCTTGACGGCGCTGCGGGAGTCGGCGGAATGTCGCATATAATGCTTCCGGACAGCACACAGGCAACCAACGGCGCTGCGACCCCCATGCGCTTCGCGGATACCGCGATCCCCATGCTGGTGCAGGAGATGGTGAAGCTCGGCGCGAGCCGTTCGCGCATAAAGGCGAAAATTGCCGGGGGCGCGGTGATGTTCGCGGCGGCAAGCGACAGATTCAACATCGGCGAGCGTAATATTCAGGCGGTAAAGGCGGCTCTCCGCAAAGAGGGGATCCCCATAATCGCTGAGGACACCGGGCTGAACTACGGGCGCACCGTGTTCTTCTACCCGGAAACCGGTATCATGGAGGTCAGGGCGGCCGCCATGGGAAACAGGCAGTTCTGACCCCGCAGGGCGGGTTATTTTTCGGCGGCTGTATCTTGAAAATACGGCTGCTTTTTGTTTTTTCCAGTTATGCTCTGTTAGCATAGTCTAATTGCATATTGTGCATAAAAGTGACAGGAATTGGTGCAATTTGTACAAAGAATCTGAAAAAATCGGTTTAGGTATTTACAAATTGAAGAATTTGTGCTATGATATTAGATAAGCTGAAACAAGTGCGCCGTTCGGGCTCCCCGGCGGCGGTCAGAAGCGGACAGTTAACCTGTCTGTAATATTAAGGAGGAAAAAATCCAATGGCAAGAGAAATGCAAACAATGGATGGCAACAACGCTGCGGCTCATGTGTCCTATGCGTTCACTGACCTGGCGGCCATCTATCCCATCACCCCCTCTTCCGTAATGGCTGAGGTGACGGATTCCTGGTCCACAGCAGGCGTCAAGAACATCTTCGGCGAGCAGGTAAAGGTCGTAGAAATGCAGTCCGAGGCGGGCGCTGCCGGTGCCGTTCACGGCTCCCTTTCCGCAGGCGCGCTGACTACCACATACACTGCGTCCCAGGGTCTGCTCCTGATGATCCCTAATATGTACAAGATCGCAGGCGAGCTGCTTCCGTCAGTTATTCATGTATCTGCACGAGCTCTCGCTTCCCATGCGCTTTCTATCTTCGGCGACCACAGCGATATCTACGCCTGCCGCCAGACAGGTTATGCAATGCTCTGCTCCACCAACCCTCAGGAGGTTATGGACCTCGGCGCAGTTGCACATCTGTCCGCTATCAAGGGCAGAGTTCCGTTCTTGCACTTCTTCGACGGCTTCCGTACCTCTCACGAGATCCAGAAAATCGAGAAGTGGGACTACGAGACCCTCAAGGGCATGGTAGACATGGACGCTGTTCAGGCATTCCGCGACAGAGCCCTCAACCCTGAGAAGCCCGTGCTCCACGGCACAGCCCAGAACCCTGATATCTTCTTCCAGGCTCGCGAGGCTTGCAACACCTATTACAACAATATCCCGAACGTAGTTACCGAGTACATGGACAAGGTAAACGCAGAGATCGGCACAGATTACAAGCTGTTCAACTACTACGGCGCATCTGACGCTGAGGAAGTCATCGTAGCAATGGGCTCCGTATGCGACACCATCGAGGAGACTATCGACTACCTGCTCAAGCAGGGCAGAAAGGTCGGTCTTGTAAAGGTAAGACTGTACAGACCGTTCGTTTCCTCCGCATTTGCCGCAGCTATCCCGGCAACAGTAAAGAAGATCTCCGTACTCGACAGAACCAAGGAGCCCGGCTCCCTCGGCGAACCGCTGTACCTCGACGTAGTTGCAGCGCTCAAGAAGGAGAACAAGTTCCAGGACGCTCAGGTATTCACCGGACGTTACGGTCTCGGCTCCAAGGACTGCAACCCGGCTCAGATCATCGCAGTTTACAACAACACCACAAAGCCGGTGTTCACACTGGGTATCAATGATGATGTTACACATCTGTCCCTCGATATCACAGAGAATCCGAACACCACTCCCGAGGGCACGACCTGCTGCAAGTTCTGGGGTCTCGGCTCTGACGGTACCGTCGGCGCTAACAAGAACTCCATCAAGATCATCGGCGACCACACCGATATGTACGCGCAGGCATACTTCGCTTACGACTCCAAGAAGTCCGGCGGAGTAACGATTTCTCACCTGCGCTTCGGTAAGACTCCGATAAAGTCCACATACTTCATCAACAAGGCTAACTTCGTTGCCTGTCACAACCCGTCATATATCGACAAGTACGATATGGTTGAGGACGTAGTTCCGGGCGGCTCTTTCCTGCTGAACTGCCACTGGACTGTGGACGAGCTGGACGAGAAGCTCCCCGCGCCGGTAAAGGCTTACATCGCAAAGAACAACATCAACTTCTATATCATCAACGCTAACAAGGTTGCAAGGGAAATAGGTCTGGGCAACAAGACCAACACCGTGCTCCAGTCCGCGTTCTTCTCCATCGCGAATATCATTCCGCCGGAGGACGCTATCACCTACATGAAGAAGATGGCGTACAAGTCCTTTGCAAAGAAGGGCGACGACATTGTCAACATGAACTACGCCGCTATCGACAAGGGCGCAGGCGAGGTCATCAAGGTTGACGTTCCCGCTTCCTGGGCTGACTGCCAGGGCAAGCTGCCCGAGCACAAGGCTGAGGGCGACAACAAGTTCCTCGTTGATTTCGTTAACAAGGTACAGATCCCCGTTAACGCACAGCGCGGCGACCAGATTCCCGTATCCACATTCGTTGATATGGGCATCGTTGACGGCACATTCCCGCAGGGCTCTGCGGCATATGAGAAGCGCGGCATTGCGGTGGACGTTCCCGAGTGGATCCCCGAGAACTGTATCGAGTGCAACCAGTGTGCATTCGTCTGCCCGCACGCAGTTATCCGTCCGGTTATCCTCTCCGCTGACGAGGCTGCGGCGGCTCCCGCTTCCGTAAAGCTGAAGGACGCTATGCAGCTCCCCGGCATGAAGTACACAATGGCAATTTCTACCCTGGACTGCACAGGCTGCGGCGTGTGCGCACAGGTTTGCCCGGCTAAGACCAAGGCTCTCACAATGAAGCCCATCGAGACCCAGATGGATCAGCAGCCGGTATTCGACTACGCTGTATCCAAGGCTGTTTCCGACAAGCCCGAGGTTCACGAGAAGTTCAAGGAGACCACAGTCAAGGGCTCTCAGTTCAAGCAGCCGCTGCTTGAATTCTCCGGTGCGTGCGCAGGCTGCGGTGAGACTCCGTATGCTAAGATCGTTACACAGCTCTTCGGCGACAGAATGTACATTGCAAACGCAACAGGCTGCTCCTCTATCTGGGCAGGCTCTGAGCCGTCCACTCCGTACACCACCAACAAGGAGGGCAAGGGTCCGGCTTGGGCTAACTCACTGTTCGAGGATAACGCAGAGTTCGGTTACGGTATGTTCCTCGCTCAGGATACCCTGAGAAAGAGAGTTCAGAAGAAGCTGAAGGAAGCACGCGAGGCCGCTCACGACGACGCTAAGGCGCTTATCGACGAGTACTTTGCAACCGAGAACGACGGCAAGGCTAACGCAGCAGCTACCAAGAAGCTCGTAAACGCCCTTGAGCAGTGCCCTGCAAAGGACGGCATCGTTGGCGAGATTCTCGCGGCAAAGAACTACCTCTCCAAGAAGAGCCAGTGGATCTTCGGCGGCGACGGCTGGGCTTACGATATCGGCTACGGCGGACTTGACCACGTTATCGCTTCCGGCAAGAACGTAAATATCCTGGTATTCGATACCGAGGTTTACTCCAACACCGGCGGACAGGCTTCCAAGGCTACTAACGTAGGCGCGGTCGCACAGTTTGCGGCAGGCGGTAAGGACGTCAAGAAGAAGGATCTGGCAGGCATCGCAATGAGCTACGGCTATGTTTATGTTGCACAGATCTCCATGGGCGCGGACAAGAACCAGTGCCTCAAGGCGATAGCAGAGGCTGAGGCTTATGACGGTCCGTCCCTCATCATCGCTTATGCACCGTGCATCAACCACGGTATCAAGGGCGGTCTGACCATCGCACAGCAGGTTGAGAAGGAAGCAGTAGAGGCTGGTTACTGGCACCTGTTCCGCTTCAACCCGGCTCTGGCAGACGAGGGCAAGAACCCGTTCTCCCTCGACAGCAAGGCTCCGACAGGCGATTACAAGGCGTTCATGATGAGAGAGGTACGTTACAACTCCCTCATGCGTGCTAACCCTGAGAGAGCAACCGTTCTGTTCGACAGGGCAGTTAAGAACGCTGCCGCTAAGTACAAGCACCTGGTTGAGCTCCAGACAATGTACGGCGACGAGTTCAAGAACGACTAAATAACGGCGATAAAGGCGCGTCTACTGCGTCAAAGCCCCATCGGCAGGTTTTAACCTAGCCGATGGGGCTTTTTGTTTTGCGTGTATTTTTTACTTTGATTCAAACAGAGAATCAATAGATGTATTAAGAATTTTGGCAATTACATATAGTTCTTTATCATTTGCCGCACGAACCTGTCCCTCTAATTTTGAATAGCTTGTTGGGTTGATATCACACCCGGCAGTTTGCATCATAGCAATAAAATCTTTTTGTTTTATATTTCGTTCTTTGCGAATTCGTTCAATATTTCTACCTACTATATTTGCAGTTCCGTAATCCTGCTTTCGTATTTTCAATGGTTCAGCCCTCACTTTATATGTTCTAACACAAATTATATATAAAAAAGTACTTGACAAAATTCTAAAATGGAATTATAATTATATTAATTCCAAAATGGAATTATAAATTAAAGTGTGGAGGTATTTTTATGCGTAAAGGTTGGACTAAGTTTAATAATGTTCTTATGTACATTAGTATGGTAGGGGGATTCATAACTGTAATATCACTTTCCTTTTATGGAAAAAAATATTGGTGGGCTGTAGTTTTAATCGGATTGATTGTCGTTTTAGCTTTTCATGCTGTTTGGGGTATGCTTATTGAGATGTCGAAAAATATTCTCAAATTAGGTTCCGACAACAAATTAGCGAATGATTCTCAGAATGATGTTCAGGAGTGGACTTGTCCAGTATGTATGGCAAAAAACTCTTCATCTAATAATTTCTGTGATAAGTGCGGCAACCCTAAAAATGATAATTAAAACAGGAGGAGAGAAGTCATGAATAGGGCATTGCGCTATTTCGGCGGTAAAAAGCAATATTTTATTCCTTTTATTGTGTTGCTGGGAGTTTATGCTTTTAATTTTCTGCAAACGGCTTTTGTAAATTTGGGTTATGTACTTGAAAATATAAAATATGTGCCACCAGCCGACATAATTTATAATTTGTCATTATATATACTTGGGGCAATAATTCTGTTGTCTGTGGTTTGTCTATGGCTCGGTTTTAGAAAGAAAATCTTCATTCTAACTTTATCATTGCTGGCTTTGGTTGCTTTATTGAACACAATTACCTATGCGATTGTATTGTTTAGATATGAGGTAAGCTTTTACAATATTATTTCTATAATTGTAGCACTGTTATCTTGTGTTTCTTGTGTTTCAGTGGTCATTCTTCTGAGAGTAAAGGAATATAAAGATAAAAATATAACGCCATACATGATCATCTCATTTTCTTTTATGTCAAATATAATTCCACTAGTGATAGAATTGATTCATTTCAATGTTAAATACGGGAATATGGGCTATACAGTTTTTGATATATCTCATCGTATTGTATTTGATATTTTGCCACATCTATGCCTTATAGCGGCATTTGTTTTCTTGTGGATACCATTAATTAAATTTTCAATATGTCCCAAATGCAGGCACCGCAATACAAAGAGTGCTGGCTTTTGTGGAAAATGTGGATCAAAACTTAACTGAACAAAGCCCCATTGGCAGGTTTTAACCTAGCCGATGGGGTTTTTCTTGTATCTGTGTTTTTATTTAAGCGATTCATCCTAACTGTTCAGAATCATTGTTTAGGGCGACTGTCCGACTAATTATCAAAAGTATAACAAAATAAGCTAAAGCACTGGAAATTTAACTGCATTTGTGATATACTGTAATAAGATATAGGTAAAAATGTGAAAGGGGTTTCCATATGGAAGGACAATGGCTTAGCGTCACGGACATAAATTTTAAATGCCAGATACTGGCTCTGGGAGTTGTGGCGATAATAATATACGACTTTATCAGGAGCAAGCGCCTGCCGCTGAGGTCAACGCGGCTCTTCGGATTTTTCCTTGCGTTGGGAGCGTTCAATCTGGTGACAGATATTGTAACGTATTATACTCTGCTTAACTATAAGCTGGTGCCGCCGACGCTGAACAGGGTGCTCCATATACTGTTTATCGGGAGTATTGAACTCATGCCGGCAATTCTGTTCCTGTATGTGTTCTATCTCTACGGAATACGCAAGAGTTTCAGAAAATGGCAGGTAGTGCTGTTCGTGATACCGTTCATTCTTGCGGCGATAGGCTCGGCATTTGCTCCTATATACTATCATGTTGACGAGCACGGCGCGTACTCGTATGGTCTGATGGTCTATATTCTGTACGCTTCGATAACCGTGTATATCGTGTGCGTTTACGCACTGCTCCTCTGCAAGAGCAAGAAGCATTACCACAGCGACGTGGTCGCGGATTACAGAAAGGGCAGGATAACCGTTGCAGTCGGACTCGGAATATGGATAGCCGTGGCGCTTATCCAGTTTATCACTAAGTATATCCTGATCTCCTCCATGGGCATAAGCCTTATGCTGTTGTACATCTACCTCAGCTTTGAGAACCCGAAGCGCTACGCCGACGAGGAAACTGACACCCTCAACCGCCGGGCGTTCCATATCATGGTGCCGGAAATGCTGGCGCGCAGCGGGAAATTCTGGCTGCTAAGCTTCACGATAGACGACAACGAGCAGATAAGCAAGAGCATGGGCTACGACCAGATGAAGGTGATACTCCGCACAGTTGCGGAAAGGCTTAAGAACGCCGTTCCCGGGGCGATGTTCTATCACTCGCGGTCAAATACCCTGTCAATGTTTGTGAAGGACCGCGACGAGGTGGACGCGCTCCTAAAGCGGGCAGGCGCGGCGAACTTCGATATTGAGTACGGCGCCGGGATGTTCACGCCGCAGTATCACATAACGGTGATGGAGTGCCCGAAGTACGGCGAGACCCCGGACGAGATATACGACACGCTGGATTACACCCTCGCGCACCATCATCACCATGAAAACGGCAAGGTGTTCTGGATAGACGACAGCACCATAAAGGACAAGAACTACCGCAAGCAGGTGCTTGCAGTGCTCACAAAATCGGTAAACGACAGGGCTTTCAACGTGGTCTACCAGCCGATATACTCCACCACCGAGAAGCGCTTTGCCTCGGCGGAGGCTCTGGTAAGGCTCCAGGACTGCGGCGAGCTCGGGTTCATTTCGCCTGAGATATTCATTCCCCTGGCGGAGCAGCAGGGAATGATAGCCGAGATAGGCAGCATAGTTTTTGAGAAGGTGTGCAGCTTCGCAGCGGAAAACAGGCTGTGGGAAAAGGGAATACACTACATAGAGGTCAACCTGTCCGGAATGCAGAGCGTTGACCCGTCCCTGCCGGCGCAGCTTTCCTCGGTAATGCAGAAGTACGGCATAGAGCCGAAGTTCATCAACCTTGAGATAACCGAGACCGCTTCCATAGACGGCGGCGAGCTTCTCGACATGAACATGAAACGGCTGCGCAGCCTTGGCTGCCATTTCTCTATGGACGATTTCGGCACGGGATATTCCAACCTGGCGCAGATGGCGAAGGTGCGCTTTGAGCTGGTCAAGCTGGATAAGAGCCTTATCTGGCCTGCTTTCGGCGAGAATCCCGAGGAGCCTATGGTCATACTCAATAGCTGTATCGCGATGATACTCCAGCTTGGCTCGCATATCGTCGCCGAGGGCGTGGAGACGCAGGAGCAGGCGCAGTTCCTTGCGGAGCACGGAGTGCATTATCTCCAGGGGTATTTTTACAGCAAGCCTGTCCCCGGAGAGGTCTTTCTGGAGAAGCTGGCGGGGCAGATTTCTTGTTAAGTAAATTTTAAGCTAACTTTTAGGTAATAATGCACATGATATTCCAGAAAGATTTAGTCAAAAACACTATTGAATTATGAAGCAATTTTTGCTATACTAGTATTAAAGAGGGCGGCTTTCCGCACCGGATAAAAAATAATGAGAGGTAAAGACATGAGCTTAGAAATCATTGGACAGAGCATTCCGAATATGCCCTGGCAGGACAGACCCGAGGGCTGCAAGGACGTTATCTGGCGTTACAACGCTAACCCGATCATTCCCCGCGACCTTCTCCCCACCAGCAACTCCATCTTCAACTCCGCCGTTGTTCCGTTTGAGAGCGACAAGGGTCACTTCGCAGGCGTATTCCGTGTAGACGACAAGGAAAGAAACATGGCTATCCACGCTGGTTTCTCCGAGGACGGCATTCACTGGAACATCAACCCTGAGAAGGTAGAGTGGATAAACGACGACCCCGCGACTGCCGAGGCTAATCCGTGGCAGTACGGCTACGACCCCCGCTGCGTATGGATCGAGGACAGATTCTGGATCACATGGTGCAACGCATACGGCTGGAAGCCTACCATCGGCGTGGGCTGGACCAAGGACTTCAAGGAATTCCACCAGATGGAGAACGCTTACCTCCCCTTCAACAGAAACGGCGTTCTGTTCCCGAGAAAGATAAACGGCGAGTATGTGATGTTCTCCCGTCCTTCCGACTCTGGCCATACTCCTTTCGGCGATATGTACCTGTCTCACTCCAAGGATATGACATACTGGGGCAAGCACAGACACGTTATGGCTCCTGACAAGGGCTGGGAGTCCAAGAAGATCGGCGCAGGTCCTATCCCGATAGAGACAAGCGAGGGCTGGCTGGTATTCTACCACGGCGTTCTCGAGAGCTGCAACGGCTTCGTTTACAGCTTCGGCGCATGCATCCTCGACAAGGATCAGCCCTGGAAGGTCAAGTATCGCTGCCGCGAGTACCTCATCAACCCGCGTGAGATCTACGAGACTGTTGGCGATGTACAGAACGTTACATTCCCCTGCGCAGCTCTCTGCGACAAGGATACAGGCAGGATCGCGATCTACTACGGCTGCGCTGATACCTGCGTAAGCATGGCGTTCTGCTACGCTGAAGAGGTTGTTGAGTACGTTAAGGCTCACTCCAACAAATATTTCTGATAATTCACCTTATCGGGCATAAAAAGAACCGCTCCTGCGAAACAGGGGCGGTTCCTTGCGTTTATCTTGTAAGCTCTATCGAACGCGCGATATCCTTGATTTGTTCATCAGTGAAAACTCCGTCCTCAAAGCTAATATTGACATACACCAGCAGGTCGGTGTTGAATGCCAGCACTCCCGGGAGGTATGTTACCTCGTTGTCCGTCCTGCCGTTGCCGTAGTCGGAAATAACGCCTACTTTAGTG
The DNA here is from genome assembly GCA_934448295.1 of uncultured Oscillospiraceae bacterium. GTDB lineage: Bacteria > Bacillota > Clostridia > Oscillospirales > Ruminococcaceae > CAG-115. Next base: position 23,588 of record CAKSEY010000002.1, on the reverse strand, counting down.
ACTGCGTTTTCGCTTACCTCGTCCTGCTTTACGATGGTGTAGCCGTTGTCCCAGTTCGCCTGGGCGCCCAGCATTAGCTGATTGTACACCATTCGGTAGAAGTTCGGGTCGGAGCGTTCCACCCCGTCGTACAGCTCGAATATGTTGTAGTCAGCCGTGCCGACCTTTTCGCCGTCAAGCAGGATATCCATGGGCGACCAGCCGCCCTCCCCGGAGGAACGCTCCATAACGCACCCGGCGGGCAGGGAAATGGACATTTTAAACGGCTCGATGTCGTAGATCGCCGCGCTGTGTTCCGTGCGGTTCGCAAAGCTGTTCGGGAAGGTCACCCGGAGTATCGCGGCGGCAGCCCCGGTAAGGAGCGCGGCTCCGGCGGCTATTGCGGCGGCAAGCGTTAAGATTCTCGTTACCTTGCGGCGGTGGCGGGAGCCCCGGCGGCGCTCAATATAGCTTTCGCAGTCTGCGAGAAGCTCCTCGCTGATTCCCCCGATCGCTTCAAGAAGTTTTTCGCTCATATCGTGTAGCCCTCCCTTTCCAGTTCTGCTTTCAGTGAAATGCGCTCCCGGCGGAGCATTGCGGCGGTCTTGCTGAGCGAGATGTCAAGGTCTGCGGCGACCTCCGCCACCGGCTTCATGTAGAAATACCGCAGGATAAATGCGGCGCGTTTTTCCTGTGGGAGCGCGCCCAGCCAGCGCCTGATAAGCTCCGCAAGCTGAGCGGCTTCAAACTGCTTCTCCACGTTAACGCCGGAGGGTACGCACTCGTCAAGCTCGGAAAGCGCTGCGGCGTATTCCCCGGAGCCGCGCTTCTGCGCCGTTTTTCTGCGGACCCGGTCAACCGCGAGATTCCGCGTTATCTTCCCGAAAAAAGCCGACAGCGACAGCGGCTGTGCCGGGGGTATGGAGTTCCACGCGCCAAGCCATGTGTCGTTTACACATTCCTCGGAGTCCGGGCGGCTGTTCAGTATCCTCTGCGCAATGCTCATGCACAGACCGCCGTATTTCTCGGAGGAGCGGGCGAGAGCTTCCTCGCTGCGGGCAAAGTACAGCCCGATTATCTGGGTATCTTCCATATTCATCACCTCGCTCTTTATGTCGTAAAAAATCGCAGAAAAATGCGCCCGGGAAAAAATTACCGGGCGCATTGAGTTATTCAGCCTCGTGGATATCCTTTATCGCCTGAGTTACCAGCTTCTTGAACAGCGGGGCGACTCTGTCGGCGGTCTCCTGAACCTCTGCGTGGGTGAGGGGATTTACGGAGATCCCGGCGGCGAGGTTGCTTATGCAGGATATACCGCATATTTCCATTCCGGCGTGGCGGGCGGCTATCGCTTCAATGGCGGTGGACATTCCCACTGCGTCGGCGCCAAGGCGCTCGTAAGCGCGTATCTCGGCGGGAGTTTCGTACTGCGGCCCGGTGGTCTGGATATAAACACCCTTTCGCAGCGGCACTCCGGCGGTGACGGCGGCGTTCTCGATTATTTTGCGGAGCCTGCGGCTGTAAACCTCGGACATATCCGGGAATCTCACTCCGAGCTCGTCAATATTCTCACCGATGAGCGGCGAGGGAACCGACATAGATATCTGGTCGGTTATCAGCATGAGGTCTCCTGCGTTGAAGCTGCGGTTTATGCCGCCTGCCGCGTTGGTCAGGAACAGCGTTTTTGCGCCCATCAGCTTCATCAGCCGGACTGGAAGCACCACGTCCTGCGGCTTGTAGCCCTCGTAGAAGTGCACCCTGCCCTGCATTGCCACAATGGGAACTCCGCCGGCATAGCCGAACACAAAGCGCCCCTTATGCCCCGGGACGGTGGACACAGGGAAGCCCTCGATATCGTGATAATCAAGGGTCTCCGCGACCTCCATAGTGTCGGCGTAGTCGCCAAGGCCGCTTCCCAGTATCAGCGCAAGCTCCGGCTTGAAGCTCACCTTTTTCTGCACGCACTCGAAGCATTTCATCAGCTTTTCGTAATTCTCGTTCATTCCTCGTCCTCCGTAACCTCGGTCTCTTCCGCTTCGCCGGACAGCTTCTTCATCACGCCTATCTCAACGGTCAGAAGCTGCTCCATGGGCACTGCGGCGGCGGAGCGCTTCTCGTCGCACGGCTCCCAGAGCGGCGGGTATAGGCTTATACCCTTGTTTATCGGTATCTCGTCGTAGATGACTCCGCGGCACTGCTCCTTGTATTCTGAGTAGAAGCGGTCGAAGTCCTCCCGGTCGCATGCCCAGTCGATAAGCTCGTTGTAGTCCTCGCCGAATTCCTCGAACTGGAGCTCGTCCGGCATGAGGTAGAACAGCGTACCGGACTTGTCCAGCCCGAAAACTCCGCCGAAAACGTCCTCGGCGACCGCCGTGAAGCCAAGCTCGGAGAGCTTTTCGTTGCGCTGGAAGAAATCGAACGCGCCGCAGCCGTAAATGCGAAGAATGCTGTTGACGGAGATCCCTCCGGTGCCTGCGAGTACCGCCGCCAGCGGTGAGAAGTCCCCGCCGCCTTGGGCGAGCAGCTTCCTTGATTTTTCTTCGTCCGGGGGGAGTATCTCGATATCGCACTCGGAGCTTTCCAGCATGGAGCGGATACGTTCAAGCTGTAATTCGAAGGTCATGTTATACCTCCCAGCTTCCGAGATATTTTTCCTGCTCGGGGGTGAGGGCGTCTATCTCAATGTTCCAGCTCTTTATCTTGCGGAGCGCGACCTTGCGGTCTATCTCCCGGGGTACGTTGACGGTCATGCTGGTACCTGCCTTTATTGCGGCGCTGTTCTTCGCGATGAACTCGGCGGAGAGCGCCTGTATAGCGAAGCTCATGTCCATTATTTCGGCGGGGTGGCCGTCTCCGGCGGCGAGGTTCACAAGTCTGCCCTCGGCGATAACGAACACGGTGTTTCCGTTGGCGAGCTTATAGCCCATGATGTTGTTGCGTGCAAGGTAGGATTCCTGCGCTATCTCGCGGAGCTTCGCCATGTTTACCTCCACGTCGAAATGACCCGCGTTGCAGCAGATGGCGCCGTCCTTCATGTTGAGGAACGCTTCCTCGCCGATAACGTCCGCGCAGCCGGTCACTGTAACGAAGAAATCCCCGACCTTTGCAGCCTCGCGCATGGGCATTACCTTGAAGCCGTCCATCACCGCCTCCATAGCCTTTACCGGGTCTATTTCGGTGACGATAACGTCGGCGCCGAGTCCCTTGGCGCGCATTGCAACGCCCTTTCCGCACCAGCCGTAGCCTGCAACGACTACGTTCTTTCCGGCAACGATGAGGTTTGTCGTGCGGTTGATACCGTCCCAGACGGACTGCCCGGTGCCGTAGCGGTTATCGAACAGGTGCTTGCAGTCTGCGTCGTTTACCAGCACCATCGGGAATTTCAGCGCGCCCTCCTTGTCCATTGCCTTCAGGCGGATAATGCCGGTGGTGGTTTCCTCGCAGCCGCCCAGCACCTCCGGGATAAGCTCCGGATACTCGTTGTGAATGAGGTTCACAAGGTCGCCGCCGTCGTCGATTATGACGTTCGGGCGCGCCTTTATCACCTGGGAGATATGGCGGTGGTATTCCTCGTCAGTGGCGCCGTGCCATGCGAATACGTTCAGCCCGTCGTGAACCAGCGCCGCGGCTACGTCGTCCTGTGTGGAGAGGGGGTTGCTTCCGGTGACGTACATCTCTGCTCCGCCTGCCGCCAGCACCTTGCAGAGATACGCGGTCTTTGCCTCCAGATGGACGGAAAGCGCCACGCGCAGCCCGGCAAAGGGCTTGCTCTCGGAAAAGTCCTTCTCAATGCCGTTAAGCAGGGGCATATTGCGCTTTACCCACGCTATCTTGCGCGCGCCGCTTTCCCAGAGGTCGGGGTTTCTTATCTCGTTTGACATTTTTGTACTCCTTTATTTTGATTTTAACATATTGAAATTATAGTACTTCCGTGAATAATCCGCAGGCTATCCGCTTTCCGGAGTTCCCGGCGGGCTGGGTCATGAAATCGTCCGGCATGGAGTGCAGCACCAGCGGCTTCCCGGAGAAATCAGTTATCCGCGCCTTGCCGAGAAATACCTCCATAGCCGCGTAGCCGTTTTCGTCCGAGAATATCGGCGGCATATCCCCGATATGATACGGGTGGCGGGCGCACCATGTCCCGTCCGGGCAGTTTTTCAGGTGGCTGCCCGCCTGCCGGAATGGCTCGTCGCCGTCAAGCTCCCCGCATATCAGCCCGTCATGCACATGGAATCCGAATACCCTGTCCGGGGGAAGCCCTTCGAATTCCGCCTGGATATAGAGCGCTCCGTCCAGCCAGTAGGCATGAACCAGACCCTCTATATCCGGGTGCTCCGCGCTGCCGCGCATGGTACCCATAAGCGCCGGGCGCTCCGACGCAAGGTATGAAAATCTGTTTATCTGCTGCAATTTTCTGCACCTCTCTTTCAGGAGAGTATATGCACAAAACCGCCGGATTACGACTGCGACAGCTCCTCGAGCTGGTTTGCAAGCTCCTCTTCAAGGCTGCTGTAAAACAGCGTGAAAAGTATATCGGCGCTTCCCAGCAGGAAAACGTTGCGGTTGTTCACCGCCGCAAGCCCCGGGACGTACGCGTAAATATACCCCTTGTACCACTCCGCGTCATAGGCGGGGACGGGCTTCCCGGCTTTCACCAGCCGGCGGATATCCTCGAAATCGTCCGGGATAACGTTTTCGAAATTCCCGGCGCCCTTTGATATAACAAGGTCATAGATGGACTTTATCTGCTTGTCGCTCAGCACCCCGCCGGAGGTCTTGACGAAGCGCAGCACGGGCAGCCTTACCGCAAAGGAATACACCATCAGCGGAAGCACGCGTTCATACTCCGGCGCGTTCATGGCGGCGCAGCGCTCCTTGTCAAGCTTTATGCCGGTGTTGTAGAGGCAGGCGGTGTCGGTGATGTTGTTCAGCGCTATCCTGAAAATATCCCTGATGTTGATGTTGTAGAAGTCCTTGTCGGACACCATGTAGATGTATTTCATGGCGTTGAACAGGGAAACCCCCGCCTTGACCACGGTTTCGGATATGGTGGTGAACGCTGTGCGTTCGCTCAGAAATTCCATGTTGTCAGTCCTTTCCGCTGAGATTCAGTTCGCTGCGGCTGCTGTTCTGCCCCAGCAGGTTGCCTCCGTCCGGCAGTATAACGGTGAATTCGGTGCCTTTGCCGAGGTCGCTCTGCACGCCTATCCTGCCGCCGCACAGCTCCACTATCTTCTTCGCCAGGGGCAGCCCCAACCCGTTCCCCTTGGTGGAGTGCGAGCTGTCCGACTGGTAGAACTTTTCAAAGATGTACGGCAGCGCCTGCTTTGAGATCCCCACGCCGTTGTCGCGTATCCTTATCGTGATGACCCCCGCGTTGCGGTGGCAGCTCACGAATATCCTGCCGTTCTTCGGCGTGAATTTCACAGCGTTGTCGAACAGGTTGTTCCAGACGTGGGAGAGCATAGGCTCGTTCCAGTAGAACGTAACGTCGTCCAGCTCCATGGAGAGGTCGATGTTTTTCTCCGACCACTGCGGCTCCAGCCGGAGCATACAGTTCCTGAGCTGCTCGTCCAGGGAGAAATTCTTCTTTTCGGTGACGACCTCGCTGGTCTCAAGCTTAGTCAGCAGCAGCGTGTTCGCGGACATTCCGGTGAGGTAGTCGGTCTCCTCCAGGATTATGCGGGAGAATTCCTTCTGCTGCTCCGGGGTGAGGTTCCCCTCGTAGAGCTGCTGCGCAAAGCCGCGTATGGAAACCAGCGGCGTCTTGAACTCGTGCGAGAAGCTTGCGATGAAGTCGTTGTTGAACATTGCGGTGCTGTTAAGCTCCCGGGTCATTTCGTTGAACACCCGGATAAGGTCTGAAAGCTCGCGCACGGTGTGCTTTTCCGCCCAGCCCATGTCCACCTGCACCGAGTAGTCTCCGTCGGAGACCCGCTTTGTGGCGCGGATAAGCTCCGCCAGGGGCTTCAGGAAAAAGCTGCCCGCAATGAACGACAGCAGCGTGCCTATAATTATGCTGCTGACCACGGCGGCAATGACGTTCTCGGTGTCGCTGCTTCCGTTGGATAATACCATATCTATCGCAATGCGCGCTGTGAATGAGAGCACGTCTGCGGCGACTGTTATCATAAGGATAAGCAGGCTGAGCTTCAGACCCAGGCGGGTCATGGCGGGGTATCTGCGCCTTTTCAGCTTTATGCGGGTCGTGGGCTCGCTGCGTTTTTTCAGCTTCATGGCTGCTCCTGCGGGGCCTTTACCGCTTTATATCCAAGTCCGCGCACGGTGACTATCTGGAAATCCCGGTTGTCCTTCAGCCGCTCGCGCAGGCGGTTTATGTGGACGTCCACGGTGCGCGCCTCGCTTTCGCTGTCCATGTCCCAGAATTCCTCCATGAGCTGCGCGCGGGTGAAGGTCTTGTTCGGGAACGACAGCAGCTTGAACAGGATCTGGAATTCCTTCTTCGGTAGCTGGAGCTCAACTCCGTCCTGGATCACCGTGAACGAGTTGTATATCAGCTTCGTGCTGCCTGCGGTTATTTCCTGCTCCTCGGATATCTTGGAGCGGCGCAGCAGGGCGCGTATGCGCAGTATCATCTCCACGTCGTCCACCGGCTTCACCATGAAGTCGTCCGTGCCCATAAGGAACGATTTCCGGATATCCTGGGCACTGTCCCGGGCGGTGATTATCAGCACGGGAATGCTGCTTCCGTTGTCCCGGAGCGTCTTTAAAAAGGTATAGCCGTCCATCGTGGGCATCATCAGGTCGAGTATCACAAGGTCGATGTGCGTGTTTTCGAGGAGCCTCAGCGCCTCTGCGCCGTCTCCGGCGGTATACGGCTGGTAGCCGTTCTTCTGGAGGGTGTATTCGTACAGGCGGCGTATATGCGCCTGGTCGTCTACCACAAGAATGTTGAACATTTTGGCGCCTGCTCCTTTCGTATCATTTCTGCCGGAGTACCGCTTCGGCTATCGCGATATCCTGCGGGCGGGTTATCTTCATGTTGCAGGCGGTAATGGGAGTTATGTGCACCTGCTCGCCGCACAGCTCCAGCAGGGCGCTGTCGTCCGTGAGGGATTCCGCGCGGTCTCCCAGCCGTTCAAGGCAGGAGAGGTACAGCGCCTTTTGAAATGCCTGCGGGGTCTGGGCGGCGAATAATGCGCTCCTGTCCGGGGTCGACCCTACGAATCCTCCGGAGCACTGCTTTATCGTGTCCGTCACGGGAGCGGCGGCGATCGCTCCGCCAAATTCCACCGCGTCAGAGAGCACCCGGTCGATATCTCCGGTGGGGATAAGCGGGCGGGCTCCGTCGTGTATCGCTATATAGCCGCACTCCGGGGCGACCTGCTCCAGCGCCTTTTTCACAGACAGCGCCCGGGTGGAGCCCCCGGCGGCGACGGCGCGGAGCTTGTCCACGCCGTACTGCTGACAGAGACTGCGGTAGCGCTCCTCCTGCCCGGCGGGTACCGCGAGAATTATCTCCGAGACCTTTGCGGAGCGCTGGAATGCAAGCGCGCTCCTTATCACAACGGGAACTCCGTCAAGGAGCGTAAGCTGCTTGTTTATGCCGTTCATCCGGGAGGCGCTGCCCCCGGCCAGTATCAAAGCGGAAAACATACGCCCTCCGTCAGTTTATCGCCAGGAAGTTTCCGTGCAGGCGGAAATATCCGTATTCCTCGGCGAAGTTGTTCAGCAGGCGGAGAACCACGGGCTGGTCGATGTTCCCCCGGAATTCAAGGTAGAACATCACCTCGTTCTCGTCCCGGCGGAACTCCAGCGGGAGCGGCTTGCTGGTTATCTTGGTGAGGTCGAGCTCGTTCACCGCGAACTTTGTCAGCATACGGTATAGCGAACCGGAGATATGCGGCAGTGAAACGGAAACCGAGATGGTGTCCGCGCCGTCATAGACCTCGATATTCTTTGAAATGCAGATGAACCTGGTCGCGTTGTTGGGGTCGGCGGCTATGGCGGGGTTCACGATGTCCAGACCGTGGAGCTCCGCGCATTCCCGGGAGCAGATACAGCCAAGCTCGCTGCTGCGGTTTTCAGCCACCATCTGCGCCGCCATGGCGTTGTTTGCGTAGGGGATAACGGTGAGTTCCGGGCGGGAGGCGGTGTATTCCCCGCACTGGCGGATAGCCTGCTCGTGCCCGAAGAGTATCTTTATGTCCTGCTCCCTCACGCCGTGCTTTGCGGCGAGGACGTGGGTGCAGGGGACGGTCACAGTGCGGTTGATGTAGACCCCGTGCTTTTCAAGCAGCTCCATGTTTGCGGTGACTTCGCCGGCGGTGCTGTTTTCCACCGGCACAACGCCGTAATCGGCTTCGCCGCGCTCCACAGCCTCGAACACCTCGGCAAAGCTTGCGTGGAAGGTTATCCTGCCGTCGCTGAACAGCTTCTGCGCCGCCGCGTGACCGTAGGCTCCGGCTATGCCCTGGACTGCAACATTAGGGTCGCGCTTTATCTCCGAAACATGGGGTATCGGCACGGCGGGAGTTATCGTGTTGTTCTGGCCGCACTTCGATATGTCCATGATGTTGGTGAACAGGAACTCCGCAGAGCTTTTCAGTTCCTCCGGGGAGCGGTCGCGCACGGAGGCGATTATCGCCTTTTCGCGCTCGCTCTGGAACACCACCATGTTGTGCTCCGCCTTGTACTGAGCCACCTTGCAGGTCAGCCCCATGCGCTTTTTGAACAGCTCGAGAAGCTGATCGTCTATTTCGTCTATATTCTTTCTGATCTCTCCTAAATCCAGCTCCATGCAGTTGGTTCCTCCGCTTTATTCTACAATTATCTCGTCTGTGACGGGCGCTTCATCGGACGTTTCGGTCTCCTCCACTGTGGGCGGGTAGTTTTCGGCGCAGTAGACCACTACCTCCTGACCGTTCTCAACGTCCACAAGGTCGCCTATCTCAACGCTGCACCTGAACACCTGTCCGTCCTCGGCGGCGTTTGAGCGCTCCGTCTTTACGGAGTACTTGATGTTCAGCTTGTTCAGGTCGTTGATATACTTATCCGGGGTCTTTCCGGTGTAATCCGGCAGCGCCACCTTGCTGGGACCCTTGCTGACCTTTACGGCGACGGTCATTCCTGCGGAGACCTCCCTGCCGGCTTTTATGCTCTGGTCGAACATCATTCCGCTGGCGTATTCGTCAGAATACTCGTATGTGGGTACGAACGTGAACGTACCGCTGTATCTTTCGACCTCGTATTCGTAGCTTCTTTCAGTGAAGTCAGGCATGACGAACGTTTCAGCCTCCGGCTCCTGCGGCTCGGTCTGCGCGGGAGTGGTGTCGGCGGGCTGGGTCTGCTCCGGCTCTGCAGTGGGCGCTTCCGCCGTTATCTCGGCGGTCTCGGGCTGGCTGGAGCTGCCGCCGCCCGTAAACGTGCCGTTCAGCGTGAGGACAAACGTTACAACGAACGCCGCGACAACAACTCCGGCGATTATAAGCACGGCTATGGTCTTTGCGCGCTCCCTGCGCTGCTTCTGCTCCCGGCGGGTGAGCTTATGCTTTTCTGCGGGGGCGCTTTCTGCGGGGCGCGGCTGGCTGAACAGGCGGTCAACAAATTCCGTCATGGTGCGTATGCGCTCGTCCGGGGAGAGCCTCAGTCCGTCCATTATAACGGCGGAGATATTCGCGGGCACGCTGCGGTTTATCAGCGTCGGCTCCATCAGGCTGCCGCCGCTGCGGGCTATCGCCTCGGTGGGGATACAGCCGGTCAGGCAGCGGTAGAGCACCGCCGCAATTCCGTAAACGTCCGTCCAGGTGCCGTTTATTTCGTTCATATACTGCTCCGGGGCGGCGAATCCCGCGAACATCTCGCAGGGGATCTCGGTGCCGGTGGTGCGGGCGGCGGATATCGCGAATCCGGTGAGCTTGAGCTCCATTTTATCCGTGACGAATATCGTGGATGGGGAAATCCCCCGGTGGATTATGTTGGCGGAGTGCACAAGGCTCAGGGTGGTGAAAAACGGCGAAAACAGCTCCTTCGCCTGCTCCCATGGTATTACGCCGGAGGAATTGGCAAGGTAGGTCTTTAGGGAAATGCCGTTGATGTATTCGAAAACCGTATAGGCTGTGTTGTTCTCGCAGAATACGTCCAGGACGGTCTGGATATGGGATATCCCGCGAAGCTTCATAAGGGTGCGGTTGAGGTCGATGAACTCCGAAAGGTAGGTCTTGTACAGCGCCGCCGCAGACGGCTCGACGTTTATCTCGGTTTCTCCCTTTTTGCGCGAGCATAGGGTATCCGGCATGAATTCCTTTATCGTGACCTTTGCGCCGGCGGCGGTGTCGTAGCCGATGTATACCGCGCCCTCGCCGTTATAGCTTATCACCTTTCCGACGATATAGCGGTCGGCAAGGAACGTTTTGGGCGTGAGATATGTGGGTATGCAGGGCGTGTTGTCGCTGTATCCGCACAGCTTGCATGGCCCGTCGTAGGTCTTGTCGTTCATGCAGCCCATGCACAGGGATGTTTCTTTGATCATTGGCTGTTCTCCTGTTGTTCTATTTGTATGATATATGCCGTGTATCCTTACACAGACGTCCACTATAATAATATACTCCAAACCAGGCGGATTGTCAACAGTTTTGCGGCTTTTGTAATGCTTTCGGGGCAAATTGTATCCGTTTTGTAATAATTTGCCGTCATTATTACCTAATAGGTCTGAAAGCGCTGCGCCGGATAAGTGCATTATGACGGCGGGCGGGTTTACATTCTCAGATAAAAAACATTGAATTTTTTGCATAGATGTGTTATACTATACAATATACGAAGATAAATTCCGCGAAAGGATCAAAATATGTTCAAAAGCAAAAGACAGAAGGAAATACTGGAATCCACCGAGGCGAAGCTCGCGCGTATGTTCGAGGAATTCAACGCGGAGAACGACCCGTCCGACGACGGCAGGCTGGTGTGCGAGACCCAGTGCACCATGGCGAGGATACGCGCCTTTTCGGACTTTATGTACCTGATGAAGATAAAGCCGCTCCAGACCGCCTGCTATTATGCGGCGGCGGTGCTGTTCCTGCTGATGGCGGCGGCTATATGGTGCAGCGAGTGGCTGCTGACCGCCATATTCGGCGTATTGTTCCTGATATGCGCGACGCTTCCGCACAATATGCGCATACAGTATTTCAACCGCCGCGCAGACAAGCTGGAGGATAGCTTCGGCAGGATAATCAGCGCGGATTTCACCGGGGATAAGGAGATAGCCCTTACCATAAGCGCCCCGGAAAGCGCCGAGGCTGACGGATACAAGCCGCCGGAGCGCGGGGAGGCGTCTGCGCGGGCTTCCGAGGCGGCGCATGACGTCAACGCAAAGCGGGTGGTGCTGCCGTATGAAAAGGTCGCTTCCGCATATGAGTGCAGCCACAGCTTCTATATTTTCCCTGCGGAAAAGTCCCAGGATATCCCGCAGACCATCATCTGCGACAAAACCCAGTTCCTGTGCGGCACGCCCATGCAGCTCCGGGACAGGCTGGCAAGGGGCATCGGCAAGCGCTTCAGGATAAAGACAAAGAAAATGTGAGACTCCGGGCGGCTGTCCGTGAAAACATCTGCGGTTTGTTATGTTATCCAAAAAAACAAAAAAAATTTGTTCAATTATTAGAAAATTCATATTAAGCCTTGATTTATTTGCGGCGTTTATTGTATAATATAAACAAGAGTATTCTGACGTATTCTGTTCAATTGGTTTGAGTAAACGTTTTACCAGTGGATATTTGCTGCTGAGCGCTGTTCAGCATTATTTTCTGTGCCAGGATATCAAGAATATAAAGAGGATTGGTGCTATTGCTTTTTGGAAATAAAATAGTGAAGGTGGACATTCTCGCCCAGGACGGCTCTCAGGTGCTTTCCTCGGAGAGAGGGTTCGTCTTTCCGAATAATATAGACAGCGACGATGAGAGTATTCTTATCGTCAAGGGAAAGAATCTGCCTGAGCTGGACCGCGGGACGAGAGTCATCGTTATAGCGTACTCAAAGGCGGGCGAACGCATAAGATATGCGGGAGACATCTCAGTGTCCCACGACCGCCAGATGAACGTTATGCTGCTTAAGGCGGGCAGCGGCGGCGTTCTTGAGGAGCGCAGGAGATATTTCAAGATAAAGGTCGAGCTTTCCGGCAGGGCGCTTTTTGTCGTCCGCGACGAGGAGGCCATCAGGTTTGAGATCCCGCCGGCAATATCCGTTCTGGATATCAACGTGGGCGGTATCTTCATGAAGTGCGAGTTCAGTTTTGCCGTGGACGACTGCGTATGCGTCGACATCGAACTGATGGACGAATACAGGCTGAACACCATGGCGCGGATACTCAGGGTGCAGAAAAACGGGGACGAGATCCTTGGCTACGGCTGTGCGTTTGAGAATCTTACCGCCGCACAGGAGGACGCTATCGGCAGGTACATAAACCAGCAGCAGCTTCTTCAGCGTGCAAAAATGAACGATGACGACGACGATGTGTAAATAAATAAAATCAGGGGGATAAAGGCAGTATGAGCAACTTCAAGCTGAAAATCGTGCTCACCGTTATCATGCTGGTATTTTCGATCATACCGGCTGTGATAGTGGGAACGATCGGGACATTTTCCATCATGGGCTATGAAAGATCCGTTAAAGAGAACACGCTCCAGCGTGTGTCGGAATCCAAGTCTGCGGCTGTAAAGCAGCTCTTTAACGGCTATATTTCTGTGGTTAGGGCGGCAGCCAAGAGCGAAAACGCCGCTAAATCCGCAAACGGCAGCGGCAGCGCGGCGGGCACTCTTTCCGCAGCGGTAAGCGCAAATCCTGATTTCCTGGATATGATGGTGCTCGGCGCAGACGGCACGGTCATCGAAGCGGTAAACGGCGCGGCAGGCGGAGTGTTCGAGAACCTCCCCATGAACGACCAGGGCGTTATCAATATGCCCTCCGTTTCCGAGATGCTCACCTGGACCAGCTACGGCGACGCTATCTTCGTTGCAGACGCTATCCCCTCAGATACCGCCAGCGGCGAGGCAGGATATGTTGCAGCCATCGTTTCAGTCGGCGAGGGCAGCGGTATTGCGAACACCCTGAATGCAAGATACGACGGACTTACCGGCGGCCATTTCATGCTGGTGGATAAGAACGGCGTTGCGATAAACTTTACCGGAAACGGTCAGGTCAACAGGGATTTTGCAACGAACGCGCTCAACACAAGCATGTCTCAGTTCTTTGACAGCTCCAGCGTGGGTTACAGCGACCTTAAGAACAGCTCAGACATAAAGTCCCTCAGCGATACTGCGGGAGGATATACATATTACCTTGGGCTTATCGACAAGAACATCATGAACTGGAGATGGGCGGGCGTTGCTGAAAACAGCTCGTTCAGCAGCTTCTCGCTTACGACAAACCTGCTTGGCTGGGCTGCTGCCGCAGCAGGCGCAGTTGTTTGCTCCGTTCTTTCCCTGGTGGTTATCGGCAGATTCCTTGGCAATATGTCCGGAATGCTCAAGACCATGACGGAGATCTCTGACGCGGAGGGCACCACCGATATCCGCTTCAAGATCACGAACAGAAAGAGCGAGCTTGGTCAGATACAGACCTCGTTCAACGACCTGCTTGACGAGGTGTTCCTCAGCGAAGAGCGTCACCGCACTATCGCGGAGCTGTCTGATAATATGCTGTTCGAGTGGGATTTCCACAAGGAAAGAATGTACGCTTCGCCCAATATGCTGGCGAAGTTCGATATCAACACCGAGGAAGCTACGCTTTCAAACGGCAAGTTCATCGACTCCCTGATGGAGCAGGAGGACGCAGAAAAGTACAAGCGCGACATCAACCAGCTTCTCAAGAACAAGAGCGGTTACAGCGCTGAATATCAACTCCGCACAAAGAGCGGCGCGGTGATCTGGGTATCCCTGCGTGCAAACTGCGTTACCGACCGTCTCGGCGAGCCGCTGAGGGTTATCGGCGTAATGACCGATATCGACAACGAGAAGAAACTGGAGCTTCAGCTTTCAGAGCGTGCAAGCTACGACTTCCTGTCACAGCTCTATAACAGAAACACGTTCATCAGGAACCTTACTTCCGAGGTGGAGCGCCGCGGTACAAAGCGCGTTGCGGTACTCTTCATAGACGTTGACGACTTCAAGTTCATCAACGACCGCTATGGTCACACCATCGGCGACGAGGTTATCAGGTTCGTGGCTGACACGATACGCAAGAAGGTAGACGACAGAGGCGGCTTCGCGGGACGTTTCGGCGGCGATGAGTTCGTGCTCTGCTTCACAAATCAGGAGGATATCGACAATATCGAGAACATCTCGATGGATATCATCAACGAGCTGTATACCGGGTATGACACCGCTGACGGCGCAATGCACATTGACGTCAAGGCAAGTATCGGCGTTGCATTCTGCCCCGATCATACAGAGGACGTTAACGAGCTGCTTTCCTTCGCGGATACCGCCATGTACTTCGTAAAGAAGAACGGTAAGACAAACTACCACATCTATATTCCGGAGGACAGCGCAACGGACGAGTACATAGATCCCGAGGGCTTCTGATCGGCTCACAAATAACAGACGAGGGCGGACAGATAATTGTGCGCCCTTGCGTGTGTTTATAGTTACAGAGACGGAGCGCGGCTCCGGTGTAAAACAAAACCTTGGAGGTAATACATATTGGCAAAGGTAATCGCATTCACTAACCAGAAGGGCGGCGTTGGAAAGACCACCACTTGCAGCGCAGTCTGCGGAGGACTGGCAAGCCTGGGCAGAAAGGTTCTCGCCATCGACCTCGACCCGCAGGGAAATCTCAGCTTCTCCCTCGGCGTGGAATCTGAGGATACATACACCATATACGACGTTTTCAAGGAGAACTGCGACATTGCCGAGGCGGTACAGCACGGCGATATCTGCGACGTTATCTCCTCAAACATTCTGCTTTCCGGCGTTGAGCTGGAGCTTACCGGGGTCGGCAGAGAGTATATCCTGAGAGAGCAGCTTGCTTCCATAAAGGATCAGTACGACTATATAATTCTGGACACTCCGCCTGCGCTTTCGGTGCTCACCATCAACGCATACACCGCGGCGGACGAGCTTATTATCCCCATGCTGTGCGAGATACTCAGCTTACAGGGCATCGCGCAGCTGAAGCAGACGATTTTCGCCGTTCAGAGGTACTACAACAAGGAGCTCACGGTGGGCGGAATTCTGTTCAACAAGTACAACCCCAGACTGCTGCTCACCCGTGATGTCGAGGATCTCGCGAACGTTATCGCGGAGCAGCTTGAAACCAAGATATACAAGAGCAGGATAAGCGCGAGCGTCTGCATTGCCGAGGCTCCCGCGCACGGCGAGAGCGTGTTGACCTACGCGCCGAAGTCAAAGGTGGCGGGGGAATACAGAAGCTTTATCACGGAGCTCACCGGGGAGCAGTTCCCGGAATCTGATAAGAAATGACCAAGCGCGAGGATCTGATTTCTGTGCATTACGAGCTTGAAGCCCCGGAGAGCGCGGTTCTGGTTTCCGACATAAAGCGGAGGCAGGACAGCGCCGCTGCGGATCTTGCCGGGAAATCCGCAAAATCTGTGAAATCTGCTGAAAAGGCGCGGAAACCGGCGGCGAAAAAGCGCAGGGAGCCTGAAATTCCGGAAGAGCCGGAATTTGAGGAGCCGGAGTACCAGTCGATAAAGACCCCCAGCGTCATGAATCTGATGAAAGAGGTTTCGGCGGCGGACAACCAGGTCATTGCGGCGGGGAAAAGCCGTATGCCGAAGCAGCTCCGCAGGATAGAGCCGCTGACGCGGATAATCCGGCGGCAGGCGGAGAAAATGACCCGGGAGGAGAGCCCAAGGGTTTCCCGGAACCTCACCCAGATGGTAGCCGAGGAGGCTGCGCCGGAAATACTCAGGCGCTTCAACGCGTGCAGGTGCGCCCGCTGCTGCGCGGAGCTGGCAAGGCTCGCCGGGGCGGAGGTGCCGTCAAGGTACGTCCATATGCCGGAGCTTGCCGGGCTTGATTACGAGGGCTTCACGGAGGACGAAAGGCGGCTTGTTTCCTCGATAAAAAAATCCATCGTTTCGGTCATGATGAAGCTGATGATAGGCAACAAAAAACGCAATTTCCACGAATAGACAGCCGACTGCGACAGCTCCGGCTGTTTTGTTTTCGGGTTCAATTATCGTTGTGTAAATGCAACAAATATTATATTTTTTGTTGCATTATTTTCGAAGATATGTTATAATATTTTATGAATAATAAAATGGGATAAAGCCAAAGGGGAAGGCTTTATTTTTAGCAGAGGGGGTGGCTCCGTGGACTGCTGTCTGTGGTTCAACAGGTGCAGGATATCTGACGCAGCTGAGATCGCGGAAAATTTTGATATAGCTGCGCTCAGGGGGTATTTCCTCGGGGGGCGCCTCGTTGAATGGCTCAGGGAGCACGGCGGCGAGGCGTTCGCGGACAAGCTCGAAAAGCTCGACCCGGCTTCCGCTGACCTTGACGTCAGGCTTTCCAGGATCTTCGGGAAGGAGCCGCCCGACCACCGGGAGGTGTTCTGCGGAATTCCGGCGGCGGAACGCGGCGTACATAACGCCGGGAGTTTTGCAGGCTCCGGCGCGGTTAGTTCTTACTATGCGGCGGGCTCAGGAATTTACGGGAGCTTTCTTTCCGGGAGCTATTCCGGAAGTTTTCTTTCCGGGAGTTACTCCGGGAGCGGCTCTGGCAGCTTCAGAAAATTCCGGCTGTGGGAATGGGAGTGGGAATGGCGCTTCGGCGGGAGCTTCAGGGGTTCTTTCCGGGGAGGGTCGTTTGCGTTCGGGTCGTATGTGTTCGGCTCGGGGGCTTATCTGCTCGGCTCGTTTAACGGTTCTTTAGGCGGGTCTTTTCCGGGCGGTTTGTTCGGCTCTTTTACAGCTAAAGGGTCGTTTGGCGGGGCTTACGGCAGCTTCTGCGGCTGGAACGGCATGACGGCGGAGGAATACGACAGGATAATGTACGAATGCCTGCGCAAATGCCCGCTGGACTGCTTCGGCTACGGTATCCACATCATCTGACAGAAAGGGTATGCCTTGGACGCGTTTCATATAATTTCTACGGCTCCGTTTTTCGCGAAAAATAACGGGGCTTTTGCTTTAGAGGATTTCGACCTTTACTGCGCTGTTCTCTCCGCGCTGACATGGCGCAGGGACGGCAGCCGTATCTTCCTTTACACCGACCGTCCGGCGGCGGAATATATCAGGCGCTCCGGGCTGGAAAAGGTGTGGAACGAGGTGCGTGACAAGGTTCCGGACGACCTTGACGGCATTGACCCGGTGATGTTCTGGGCGGCGGGGAAGCTCCTGGCGATGAAGCAGATGGAGGCTCCCTGCGTGATGATAGACACGGATTTCATCGTGTGGAACAAGCCGGAATTCGGCGCGGAGATAATCGCGGCGCACCGGGAGGAGCTCAACCCGGACATATACCCGCCGCTGGAGTATTTCTCGGCAAGGGGGCACAGCATACCGGATTTCAGCCGGGAGGTGCTGCCGCTGAACACTGCGTTTTTCTATGTTCCGGACGAGAGCTTCAAGGAGTTCTACACTTCGCAGGCTATCGCGTTCATGAAGTCTGCGGACAGGTGCGGGGAGTGGCTCAGGTACATGGTTTTCGCGGAGCAGCGTATGGCGGCTATGTGCGCGGAATACACCGGCACCGGCGTGAAAACCCTGCTGGACAAGGATATGCTGTTTTTCCCGCAGGAGAACTACACCCATCTGTGGGGAGCGAAGCAGCAGATGAGGGAGCACCCGGAGCTACGGCGGGAGCTGTGCGGGCGGTTTCAGGCGCGTATCCGGCGGGATTTCCCGGAGTGGGAATGGACTATCGACAAAATAAGGAGGGCTTCACGGTGATCTACCTTGACAATGCGGCAAGCACCCCGGTGCTGCCGGAGGCTCTTGAAGCGGCAATGCCGTTTCTTTCGGAGTGCTGGGGGAATCCCTCGTCGATACACGCGCAGGGCAGGCGCGCGGCCCTTGCGGTAATAGAGACGCGGGAAAGGTGCGCCCGTGCGATCGGCGCTCAGCCGGACGAGATATATTTCACCTCCGGCGGGACGGAAGCCGACAACATGGCGCTGAGGTCGGCGGCGCTTTCCGGCAGGAGAGCCGGGAGAAACCGGATAGTCGCTTCGGCAATCGAGCATCCGGCGGTGCTGAATACCTGCAAGGCTCTGGAAGCGGAGGGCTTTGAGGCGAGGTACATCGGGGCTGACAGCGATGGCTTCATCGACATGGCGCAGGCGCGGGAGCTCATTGATGATAATACGGCTGTTGTATCTGTGATGGCGGCGAACAACGAGGTCGGCACGGTTCAGCCGATAAGGGAAATTGCGGAGCTGTGCAGGAAATGCGGCGCGGTGTTCCATACGGACGCGGTGCAGGCGGCGGGGCATATCCTGCTTGACGTGGGGGAGCTCGGCTGCGATATGCTGTCGGTATCCGCGCATAAATTCGGCGGGATACGCGGGGCGGGGTTCCTGTACTGCCGGAGGGGCGTTTCGCTGGAGCCGCTGATATTCGGCGGCGGGCAGGAAAGCGGTATGCGCTCCGGCACGGAAAACACCGCCGCGATAGTCGCTATGGGAAAGGCGCTGGAGATATCCTGCGGGAATATCGCCCGGGACGGCGGCTATGTGCGCGGACTCCGGAACAGGCTGATAAAATCCCTGCTGGAGATCCCCGGGAGCAGGCTCAACGGCGGGGTTTCAGGCAGGCTCGCGGGGAACGTGAACGTTTCCTTTGCGGGGGTCGAGGGGGAATCACTGGTGCTGGGGCTTGACCTGCGCGGCGTGTGCGCTTCCTCCGGGTCGGCGTGCGCCAGCGGCGGGGAGGAGCCATCTCATGTGCTGAGGGCGATGGGAGTTCCGGAGGAAATGCTCAAAGGCTCGCTCAGGCTAACCATTTCGGCGAGGAATACCGCCGGGGAAATTGACGCGGCGGCCAAGGCGGTCCGGGAAACGGTGGAGACCCTGCGGGAACTGCGGGGGTGGAATGGCTGACGTGAAAAAGGAATGGGTACGAAATGCGCTGGCGGCTGCCGAGGGTATGCTGTGCCCGGCGCTCTGCCTGGCGTATGTGATCTTCGGGGCTGCGGTGTGGAGCAAGGCGTACTATCTGTGCCCGGTGCTGGCGCTGGTTCTGGCGGCGCTGATTTTTTCAGGGAATGTGCGGCGGCTTGTTTTAAAGTGCGTTTGCTCTGTGTGCCTGACGGTTCTTGCATTTATCCTGGCATATGGGCTGAGATGGTGGAACTGGGCGTTTGAGCTGTTCAACCCGGATTATGGCAGAATGAACGCGGGGACTGGGTTCGGCATTGTCTTTATATGGACTCCGTCTGTGTTTATAGCGCTGGCGGTTGCCATAGCCGCAGGCTGTGCGGCAAGTCTTATAATGATTCACAGGAAAAAGTTACAGAGAGGTATTACAATGCTTATAAGGGAACTTGAAGAAAAGATGTGGCGCGCGGCTCAGGCGCGGGATAAGGCGGCGTTTCTGGAGCTTGTGGACGAGAACGCCGTTATGGTCTGCGGGGGATTCCGCTGCTCCGGGGCGGATTATGCGGAAATAATCAGCGAATTTGACTGCGCTTCGTTTGAGATCGAGGGGTTCGAGACCGTGTGCGAGGCTCCGGGAATGATTCAGGTGCATTACGTCATAACCACCGCCGCCGAGAAGCCGGAAAACGCCGACCTTGCCGGGAGGTTCCACATAACCTCCACATGGCGGGAAACGGACGGCAGGTGGAAGCTGGTGTTCAACATGGACAGCAGGATATTAGGGTAGAATGCCGTAAAATTTACTTCCACCCCTTGACAAAAGGGGAATAGCGTGTTATAATCTTTATAGAATATGTTGAAATGCGACGAAAGGAAACAAAGCCCTGGAGCACTTCCAGAGAACCGGCGGTTGGTGCGAGCCGGCAGAGCGGCAGGGTCATAGCTCCTCCTTGAGCAGAACGGCTGAACAGGCAGCTAACTAAGCCGTTACGGTTTCTCCCGTTATCGAGAGGCACATTGTCTGATGTGTACGAGTGGGCAGTTTTCTGCCAATGAGAGTGGTACCGTGGAGTTTTAAGCTTCATCTCTTTATGAGATGGAGCTTTTTTATTTGCGGTATATGCAGTTCAACAGTTCGGCTGTACAATATTTTGCGCATTGGCGCGGGGCTTTGCCCGGAAAGGAAAGAGAGCAATGACACAAGCAAGCAAGTACGCAAGAAGATACTTCATGCCGCCGTTCAGATGTATGGACTGGGCTGAGAAGGACTATATCGAGAAAGCGCCCAAGTGGTGCAGCGTTGACCTCCGGGACGGAAACCAGGCGCTGATCATCCCCATGAGCCTTGACGAGAAGCTGGAGTTCTTCAAGAAGCTGGTGGAGGTCGGATTCAAGGAGATAGAGATAGGATTCCCGGCGGCTTCTGAGACGGAATATGAATTCTGCCGCGCGCTTATCGAGCAGGATCTCATTCCGGACGACGTTACCGTTCAGGTGCTGACCCAGAGCCGCGAGCACATCATCAAAAAGACCTTTGAGGCGCTGGACGGCTGCAAGAACGCTATCGTTCATCTGTATAACTCCACCTCCGTGGCACAGCGCGAGCAGGTGTTCCGCAAGAGCAAGGAGGAAATAATCGGTATCGCCGTTACCGGCGCGAAGCTCCTCAAGGAATACCGCGAAAAGACCCCCGGAAATTTCCGCTTTGAGTACTCGCCGGAGAGCTTCACCGGAACAGAACCGGAATTCGCGGCGGAGATATGCAACGCAGTTATCGACATCTGGCAGCCTACTCCCGACTGGAAGGCTATCATCAACCTGCCCGTTACGGTCGAGGAGAGCCTCCCGCACGTTTACGCGCAGCAGGTAGAATATATGTGCAAGGTGCTGCACAGCAGGGAGTCTCTTGAAATTTCCCTCCACCCGCACAATGACCGCGGCTGCGGTATCGCGGACACGGAGCTCGGACTGCTCGCAGGAGCGGACCGCGTTGAGGGCACCCTGTTCGGAAACGGCGAGCGCACCGGCAACGTGGATATCGTGACCCTGGCGCTCAATATGTACTCCCACGGCGTTGAGCCGAATCTCGATTTCAGCAATCTGCCGGAGCTGGCTTCCATCTACGAGCGGCTCACCAGAATGCACGTTTACGAGCGTATGCCGTACAGCGGTCAGCTTGTGTTCGCGGCGTTCAGCGGCTCACACCAGGACGCTATCGCAAAGGGCATGAAGTGGCGCGAGGAGAAGGATCCCGAGCACTGGAACGTTCCCTATATCCCCATCGACCCGCACGATATCGGCAGGGAATACGAGGGCGACGTTATCCGTATCAACAGCCAGAGCGGCAAGGGCGGCATCGGATTCCTTATGGAGCAGACCTACGGCATCATCATGCCGCCTAAAATGCGCGAGCATTTCGGCTATGTTGTCAAGGGCGTGTCCGACCATCAGCACAAGGAGCTTCACCCCAGCGAGATCTACGATATCTTCGAAAAGACCTATCTGGAGCCGCAGGGCAAGCTGAAATTCGTGGAGGCTCACTACAACCAGGGAGAGCACATTACCGCCACTGTAACCATGGAGGTCGGCGGGCAGAAGCGTACATGGGAGGGTACCGGCAACGGCCGTCTGGATGCGGTTTCCAACGCGATCAAGGCGGGTCTCGGCATAGACTTCCATCTTGCGACCTACACTGAGAACGCGGTGGAGCAGTCCTCCAAGTCCAAGGCGGCTGCGTATATCGGTATTTCCAAGCCGGACGGCTCCGTAAGCTGGGGCGCGGGTATCCATACGGATATCATCGTGGCTTCAATACGGGCGCTGGTGGCTGCGGTCAATAATTCCGGGCTTATCTGATTCTGAACAGGCTTTAGGGCGCGCTTTTTCTTGACTTTAAACAGTTGGTGTGCTATAATAAAATTGGAAGAGCTGATTTGCGAAAGGAGTGGGTATGGATAAAATAAGGGTCGAGATGAAGTGCAATGACAGATTTTTTAATGCAGGTATGGCAGCGGCAGTCATTGCTCTTGCGATATGGTTTGCTGTAATGCTGACGTATTTCTCTGTGGTCAGTCTGGTACTGTTTCTGATTTGTACGGGTTTGTTCGTCGGAATTGTAATAGCTTTCGAAAAGATACCGACCATCGCAGAAGCTGACGACAGCGAACTCAGGTGGAAACATCTCCTTGGCTGGAAAACGATAAAATATGCAGATATCCTGACAATCACCTGCGAGCCGGAGGAATTACGCGGGCGTTATTCCAGCACGCAATGTATGAAGCTGTATATAACCACCGGAGACGACGAATGTGAGCTGAGCCAGATAGTAAATACGAACAAAATGCTTCAGGACAGGCTTGACGGACAGGAAACGGATATTCCGGTCATGCGGCTGTACGAATTCATAAAAGAAAAATCCGGAAAATAATTTTGACTTTTTCAGTTGAAAGTGTTGAAAAATCTGCGGGTTTGTGATATACTATATCTAGACCAATTTGTCTGGAAAGTGAGTGATATATCAACATGAAGTGTCCTGAATGCGGCTGCGAGGAAAGCAAGGTAATAGACTCCCGCCCGACTGAAAACAAGGTGCGCCGCCGCCGTGAGTGTATCCAGTGCGGATTCCGTTTTACAACATACGAAATAATCGAGGATATCCCTCTTATGGTCATAAAGAAGGATAATTCCATCGAGCCGTTCGACCGCCAGAAGCTTGTGGACAGGCTGTGCAGGGCCGCTGTAAAGCGTCCGGTGAAGCTCGAGACAATAGAGAACATGGTGGACGAGATAGCCGCCGAGCTAAAGAACTCCCTCCAGCGCGAGGTGACCTCAGGGAAGATAGGCGAGATGGTGCTCCACAGACTTAAAGATATTGACGTTGTAGCATATATCAGATTCGCGTCTGTGTATAAGGACTTCAATGATGTGGACAGCTTCGTGAGGATAATCTCCGAGCTCCAGGAAAACTCCTGATATGGCTGAAATGGCTCCTGCCCTCGGGTGGGAGCTTTTTTGTAAATAAATGTAACCGGATATGTATAAAACGGTTGAAAACATGGAAAACTTATTGTGCAGCTTTTTTCAGAATATGTGTTGACAAAGCGCGCGGAAAAGAGTATAATATAAAAGCTATCGCGAGAGCGGCGCTAAAATAAAGGTCACAGAGTGATTGGAAAGCCAAGAAAAGTTTTTCAGAAAATTTTGAGAAACCCCTTGACAAAAAGAAAACAAAGTGATATAATAAATAGGCTGCTGCGAAGGCGGTAAGCAAAATGTCTGATATCACGTCAGATTCGAAAAAATCAAGAAGATTTTGAAAAAATATTTCAGAAACCTCTTGACAAAATCAAAAAGATGTGATATAATAGATAAGCCGCTGAAAAGTGGCAAGGGAAACCTCCGATATCATGTCGGATCGGAACAAAATCAAAAAAATGAAAAAATATTTTCAGAAAGTACTTGACAAAACCGAAAAGATGTGATATAATAACAAAGTCGCCTGAGAGGGCAGACGAGTTAAAGAAGCTCCTTGAAAATTGAACAATACAGAACGAATTAACATTACCTTGTCGATTCTTTGGTAGAAATATCGAAGTTGA
>CAKSEY010000001.1 GCA_934448295.1 uncultured Oscillospiraceae bacterium | reverse complement strand
GCCCTTTTTCAACTAAAAGGTAACGATCAAGGTAAAGTTCCTGTTCCGAAACATTATTTGCTGGTCAATATTTGACCAATTATGCTAAATGCCTCTATTTGTCTGAAATTTTGTGGGTTTTTAGAGGTTGCCATATATATATACAGGCAGTTGAAAAAACCATCTTTCGATGATAAATGAAGGGGGATCTCAGACTGTGGAAAAATAAATTTTGCGCAAAGAGCTATCGCTTTTCGCTACCTTTTGCCATGCCAAAGGTAGCGTGTGTGGAAAAACAAGAGTTTTCCCCATACATTTTCTCTAAAATTTACTGCCGTTGGAGCTTTTCGACAAGCTGTCATATATGAATATAATTAGTGACCGATCTTTAATTTAAAATTAATCGACAAGCTAATTAATATACTAGCAATACCAAGCCAAGCTTGCATTGTTATTGCTTATTCAGCTCAGCCAATAGCATGCTGTTGATCAGACGATCTATCCAGCTTTTGTCGGCTTATACAACCAATGCGGGAAAATTGGACAAACTGCCAGCAAAGCACGTTCATAATAATGACTTTATGTGACGCTGCCTATTGAAATCGGCTCATTTTTACAGGTGATTTTGTCCTTTGAGTCGGCATAAACAACACCCAAATACCGGCTGATTTTATAGTTTTCAAATAGTCATGGCGTAAGCAATAATCTTGACATAA
This sequence comes from uncultured Oscillospiraceae bacterium, assembly GCA_934448295.1. Lineage (GTDB taxonomy): Bacteria > Bacillota > Clostridia > Oscillospirales > Ruminococcaceae > CAG-115. The sequence goes on along the minus strand of CAKSEY010000001.1, from coordinate 395,169 downwards.
GAATGTAATAATGATATAATTTATAATAAAGGAATTATGCACAAGGAGCGTGAGCGTATTGTGCAGGATTCAAGCAAGACACATTACCCAAAATGCGCGGGATTTCTAATTGCAAAGTTGGTGAGCAGAATAAAAAAGCAAATCATAGTAGTAAACGGTAAATTTCTCTCCCAGAATATAACTGGTGTTCAGCGTTATGCAAGAGAGATCATGTTAGAATTGGACAAAATAGCTGCAGATCTGCCTGAGATAGTTCTCCTTACGGATAAAAATGCGAAGGATATTCCTGAACTAAAAAATATCAAAGTAATGCCATATGGCAGACTGACAGGAAATCCGTGGGAACAAATCTCTCTGCCTATATACGCCATAAAAAACAGAGCTTTTTGTGTAAGCTTATGTAATATGGCTCCGATTGTTAAGCCCGATGCTGTCGTCATCCATGACATCAGCTTCAGAGTGAATAAGAGCTTTTTTTCAAAATCTTTTGTGTTGTGGTATAATTTCGTTTTTTCCACAATAATCAAGAAAATAAAAATGATATTCACTGTATCAGAATTCAGTAAAAGCGAAATATGCCGATATTATAATATTTCTAAAGATAAAATTGTTGTCACATACAACGGTTGGCAGCACTTTGAAAGATGCGAGCCGACCGGGAATACTCTTGCCAAATACGGTCTTGTTTCCGGAAAATTCTTTTTTTCCATGAGCAGTATGGCTCCCAACAAAAATTTCATGTGGATCGCAAAAGCAGCCAAAAATAATCCTGATACTCTATTTGTGATCAGCGGGGCTATCAACAAGAAGGTTTTTGGGGACATTTTTGATTTCGAGATTCCTCAAAATCTTAGATTCCTGGGATATGTCAGAGATGAAGAGGCCAAGGAGCTTATCGCGCACTGCCGCGCTTTTCTGTTTCCATCCTATTACGAAGGATTTGGTATACCTCCTCTTGAAGCCCTTAGTGTGGGAGCAAAGGTTGTCGTATCTGACAGAAGCTGTATGCGTGAAATATTTGGCGATCATGCATATTATATCTCCCCTGATGATGCCAACATCAACATTGACAAGCTTATTTCGCAGCCATGCCTTCCACCCTCTGATTTGCTGGACAAATATAGCTGGAAAAAGAGCGCTGCTATTTTACACGATAAGCTGATTGAACTGTTTTATGCACAATGAACAAACAGAAGTCAGCGAAGCCCGAAACCCGCTTCCCGGGCAAAGGCATTTTTCCTATAAGCTAAAATCCCTCTCCTGGTGCGAGAGGGATTTTTTATTCAGTTCCTGATCACCTTTTCCAGGTGCCAGCAGCCCTTGTAAGTGTACGGTTCACAATAATAATCCAGATCCTCGATGGTGTACTCGTCGGCTGTGAAATAGTTGCTAAGCACCATGCCCTGCAATCCGTCGGAATCCTCGATCTCCCAGTCAAAGAAATACGCTTCCTTTTCATGATTCCCTATGTTGCTGAAGCTGCCGATGTTTATGCAGTCCGCAGGTAAAAGCGAATAATCCACAAGGACGCACCATGTTTCATCAGCCGTATAGTGATTCGCCTCCGGGAAGTAGTACATCATCAAACCTATGCTCCACTCATGCGCGTGGACGAAAGAAAGCGTACCCTTTTCCTGCTCGTCTTCGCGTATCATTTCTATCATGCTGAGGAAATCGGAGGTTTCAAGCTTATTGTACCAGCTTGATATCGTGACGCCGAAATTAATGGCTGAAACAGCCACCAGCGCCGTCACCGCTCCCTTTCCGCTGAAGCGCGAAACAAAGGCTGCAATGATAACAAGCGCGACCCCGGCAAAATTATAGAAGTACCTTGGGACGTACACCGGGTGCCCTATCGTGCAGAATATGATATAGAATAATATGGGAGTCACATAGATAAGCAGCAGGAAAAGCGCCCTGATATATGTATCGCTGCCGGTCTCCCTTATCAGCCGGTCTATCTGCCTGAAGCTGCGCAGCTCCTTTACCCTTTCGCGGTTACGGCGGGGTATCAGCAGCGTGCCGAATGTGATAAGGATCACGAGCGGAATTATACAAGTGCTGAGCACCATCGCACCGCCATCGTTGAAGGATTCGCCGATGCTCCAGTCGTAGATGTTCCTGAGCGATATCGAGGAGCTTGACCAGAAATGCTCCTTTACATTGCCGAACTGCCTGAGCACCACAAACAGCCACGGTATATAGACTGCTCCGCTGACCGCACCGCTTATGATGAATTTTACGGTCTGGCGGTATTTCTTTCTGAAAAAGGACATCAGCACCGCTACAACGTAAAACGCGAGTATCCCCAGCATTGCGATGTTGTGCGTATACATCGCCAGCACGGAAAACACCGTGAAGCAGATATACGCATACCTGTATTCATAAAAAAAGGCAAGGAAGCAGTAAACCGCAGCGGCAGTCACTAAAAAATAAGAGAGAACGACCGGACGGGTTTCGGGCACAAGTATGAAATTCAGCGATGAGAACGTGAAAAATGCCGTGCATATAATTGAAGCCTTTTCCCCGAACGCTTTCCTGATGGGAAACGCCGCCAGGAACAGCATACCCGCCATAGGGAACATGGAAAACGCGCGCATTGCCGTCAGCGAGGAATTCCCTATCGCCATTGTCCAGAGCTTCAGCAGCACGCCGTAAAGCGGCGGGCTGTAATCCTCCGGTATCAGGCGCAGGACCTCCGAAAAATCCTTCTGCGTCAGAAAATACTGGTATGTGCTGTCCGCATTGATTATATCCGCGTCAAACGGGGGAATAAGGTGCACCGCGCAGATAAGCGCAGCCACAGCCCAGATAATTATGAACCTGACATCCGCGCGGCGCAGACGCTTTTTTTCAGTCACTGTATTGTCCATTGAGTTCTTCCCTTTCATTGATAAAAAGGGAGAACGCTCAGCTCTCCCTATTTCTGTCAGCTCAGACGCCATTTTTTTCGTAAACAGCCGCAAGCCTCTCAAAATCCTCCAGCGTGAGCTCCTCGGCGCGCGCCGTGGGCTTTATCCCGCAGGACTGCATAAGCTCCGCGAGGTCGGATTTGGAAATCCCCAGCTCTGCGGAAAGCGGATTCGCTATCTGCTTTCTGCGCTGCGAGAACGCCGCGCGTATTATCCGGAACAGCAGCTTCTCCTCCTCGGGGGACTTGCCGCTGTGTGGCTTCACGTCCAGCCGGATAACCGCGCTGTCCACATTCGGCGAGGGCATGAAGCTACCCCGCCCCACCTTGAACAGCAGCTTAGGCTCGCTGTAATAGGAAACCGCGCAGGATATCGCGCCGCAGTCCCGGGTGCCGGGCTTTGCGCAGATACGGTCCGCAGCCTCCTTCTGCACCATCACGGTCATTGCGGAGACCGGAAGCCTGCTCTCCAGCACGCGCATTATCACCGGCGAGGTGATGTAGTACGGCAGATTGGCGCAGACCACGACCTCCATGCCCGCCGCTTTCTCCGCCAGCAGAGCAGCAAGGTCGGTCTCCATAACGTCCGCGAAAACTATCTCAACGTTGTCGTAATCCGCGAGGGTCTCCTCCAGGATCGGCTTCAGGGAGGTGTCTATCTCCACCGCTATCACCTTGTCGCAGCGCTCCGCGAGCTCCTTTGTGAGGACGCCGACTCCGGTGCCTATCTCCAGGGCGCATACCCCGGGCTTAGCGCCGCCCATCTCGGCTATCTTCGGGCACACCGCCGGGTTCACCAGAAAGTTCTGCCCCAGGGACTTTGTGAAGGAGAACCCGTGCCGCTCAAACAGGCTGCGGATAACTCCGATATTCGTAAGCTCCATCAATAGCCCTCGCTGCCGGTCAGGCTCTCGTCGTTGTCCACCCAGTCGCTGACCTTCATCACGCGGTATTCAGACGAGGTGACGCGGATATACACGGTCTCTATCCCCGCGTTGATTATCTGCCGCTTGCACATGGAGCACGGCTCCACGTCGCCGTAGAGCTGACCTGTCTTTGCGTCCAGGCAGGCGAGGTACAGCGCCGAGCCTATCATATCGTGCCGGGAGGCGCTGATTATGCAGTTAGCCTCCGCGTGCACGGAGCGGCACAGCTCATACCGCTGACCCTTGGGGACGTTGAGCTTCTCGCGCATACACTCCCCGATATCGGAGCAGTTCTTCCGCCCGCGCGGAGCGCCGTTGTATCCGGTCGCGATTATCTCGTCGTTCTTCACGATTATCGCGCCGAAATTCCGCCGCAGGCAGGTGCCGCGCTCGGCGACCGTCTGGGAGATATCGAGGTAGTAGTTGGTTTTGTCGCGTCTTTCCATGTTTACCGCCTTTCAGCAGCTTACTTGTGCTTTCTCATCTGCTTGTTGATGAAGCCCTTGTCCTGCACGGGCTTCGGCACCAGCGGAACGTAGCCCGGGCGCTTCTGCTCGGTCTGGGGCTTTACCTTCCCGTCAAACACGTCCATATATGCCTGGGCGATGGCGCCCTGCTTCTGGAGGGTATGGTGCTCCAGGCAGTAGGCGATCACCTTTTCAAACTCCGCACGCGCCTGAGGAACGTGCCCGAGGTTCGCCTGGAGCTCGCCCAGAACGCAGCGGTACTGTATCGCTGTCTCCTCGTTCGCGCTCTCCTGCTCAATGGCGGAGTTCAGCTTCTCGATAGCCTTGTCGTAGCTGCCGAGGTCGATGTATTTCAGGGCAGCTTCAAAATCCATGTTCATTGTGTTTCCCTTTCGTATAGCGTAAGAATATTGCATATAGCTGACTATATTGTATCATAAATCTTCCGATTTGTCAAAACCTTTTTCTATTTTTCGTTATATGAGCGCAAAATACTGATAATTTTATAAGATTCCATAAACTGCCCGCAGTTTATGACAAGCAATCAAGCCAATATATGGTAATATATGTATAGGCTGTAAGCGGCAGAACCGCCCATTACCTCCGTGGGCTCATGGAAAAGTGGACGGCGCCGCCCGCAGCTTGTGGACTGTCAACAACTGGGGAGGTATAAATATGGCTGAAAAAACGGTCGCCCTGCGGCAGAGGGCGGCCAGTGAAAAGACCTCGGGGTTTGCCGCCGGGGCGATGTGGGCTGCCGGAGGGCTTCTGATGGAGCTCGGCGCCGGGACGGGCGCGGTCGGCTCCCCGGCGCTGGCGGCGGGAGTGCCCGCAGGCGCCGGGATATGGATATATGCGGGAGGGATCGCCGGGGCGCTCCTGCACGGGATACCCGGGTGCTTCACCGGGGTGGGAGGGCTGGCGATAGTCCTCGCCGGGAGATTTATCCCGAAAGTCCGGCGGCTGTGGGCGCGGTGCGTTATCCAGGGGATACTGGCGGCGGCAGCGGCGTTCTTCCCCGCCTGCGCGGAGTACCGCCAGCCCTCGGAGCTGCTGATGGGGCTTATATCGGCGGTGACCGCCGGAGTTTTCGCGGTGTGCGTGCTGCTACTCTGCGAGAGGATCTCCGTGCGGGGCTTCGACCCGGCGGACAGCGGCGACTGCGCCCTGGCTGCGGCGGTGGCTGCGGCGGCGTTCATGACCCTGGGCAGGCTGGATTACCCCGCCTGCAATATCGGCAGATTACTTGCAGGTTATCTTATCCTCGCCGCCACTGACCGCATGGGCGCGGCGGGCGGAGCCGTCCTCGGCATACCCGCCGTGTTCGGGCTGTGCGTTTCCGGCGGCACCGACATGGCGGGAGCCGGGACGGTGTGCGCTGCGGCGCTGCTGAGCGTCTGCCTGGGAAGATTCGGGAAGATAACCCGCGCGGTGGGATTCCTGTTCTTCGGGTGCGCGCTTATCCTCGCGGGAGGGATAATCGAAGGCTCCTGGCGCATTTTCGCTGAGCTTGCCGCCGCCGGAGCCGCCTACGCGCTCATTCCGCTCGACCGGCTCTTCCCCCGGGAAACCGACCAGCAGGAGGGCTCCGCCGGGCAGATACTGCGGGAGCGCCTGTGCTTCGCGGCGGGAGCCGTTTCCGGTGTGAATTCCGGGCTGGAGGCCGCCGCAGACACGCTGGAGCGCCGCTACTCCGTAACTCTGCCGGATGTCGCGGACAAGGCCGCCGACAAGTCCTGCCGGAACTGCCCGAATAATATGGTCTGCTGGGGTCAGAACTACGAACTGTTCCATGCGGAATTCAACCGGCTGGTGAAGCAGCTCCGCTGCGGCGGGGAGCTTTCGGAGCAGTCCATGTCCCCGCCCGCCGCCGCTGAGTGTATAAACCGCCCCGCCGTGGTCTCCGGGGTGCGCCGCGCCTACGAGCAGTATCTTTCCGCTTCGGGCGGTCAGCAGCATATCCGGGAGCTGCGCCGTATCTACGCTTCACAGCTGTCAACGGTGTCCGAGATACTCTCCGACATGGGCGGCGCCGCCGGGAAGCTACGTCCCGGGAGCCGCACCGCAGAGCGCCGCGCCGAAAAGGTCCTCGCGGAATGCGGGCTGAAAAAGCCGGCGGCTTTCGTCAGCTTCACCCGGGGCGGCAGGCTGCGGCTGGAGGCATACGGCACCGGGGAGCTCCTCGTTGACCGGGACTACCTCGGGGAGCTGCTGATACGCGCCCTCGGCAGGGAGCTTGACCTCCCGGAGATAAGCGGCAGCGGGCGCATACGCGTGACCGCCTCGGAGCGGGCGCTGATGTCCGCGCAGACCGGGGCTTTCCAGCTAAACCGGGGCAAAAACCGGGTCTGCGGCGACTGCTTCGAGAGCTTCACCGACCCGTCGGGGGCGCTGTACGTTATCCTCTCGGACGGAATGGGCAGCGGCAGCCGGGCGCGGATAGACTCCACCCTGGCGTGCAGCATGGCGGCGCGGCTGATAAAGAGCGGGATATCCCTCAGCGCGGCGCTGGAAACGGTGAACACGGCGCTGATGGTGAAGTCCTCGGACGAGAGCTTCGCCACCCTGGACATCTGCCGCATAGACCTGAATTCCGGGGAGTGCGTAATATACAAGGCGGGAGCCGCGCTGAGCTACATAAAGTGCTCTGACAAACTGCTGCGGGCTTCCCTGTCGTCGCCGCCGGTGGGCTCCGGGGGGAGAGTGACGGTGCCGGCGCAGAAATTCCACGTTTCCGCCGGGGATATGATAGTCATGACCACCGACGGCGCAGTGCTGGACGATATGTGGCTCTCCCGGGAGCTTTCAAGGGAGGACAGGGGTTCCCCCGGCGAGCTTGCCGAGCGCATAGCCCGCGCCGCAAGGAGCGCTGAAAACGGAAGAGAGGACGATATTACTATAATTGTGGTCGAAATAGGAAGGTGAGATTCAATTCGGAATTCGGAATTCATAATTCGGAATGTCGGGGGTTCGCTTCGTGAACGATTATAATAACCGATACAATCGGATAACCGCCGCGACAGCGGCTCCGATGATTCCGAATTCATAATTCCGAATTCCGAATTATTTTTGCGGGACTTTTTCCTTTCTTTACACGCTTGTGTTTAATCGTTTACAAAAAGTTGAAAAGTCATATAAATTATGCACAAATTAGCGTACCAAAAAATGGCTAAAAACATGAAAACTCCACAAAACTATTGAAAAAATTTTGGCATTGTGGTACAATAAGTACAAGGAACAGAATGCCTGCACAGGCATTTTTGTATACTTTTTAATGAGGAATCAGACAAGGAGGTCTTGGATAAATGGCTATAATCGTGCCGGAAAAGTACACCGTTCCGCTGTATCTTTTCCATCAGGGCGAGAATTCCCACGCATATGAGTTCTTTGGCTCCCACCGGGACACGCAGGACGGCAAGTCCGGCGCGGTGTTCAGGGTATGGGCTCCGAATGCGCGCACAGTCAGCGTCGTCGGCGACTTCAACCACTGGGACAGGGGCCGCCACCCGATGAACAAGATAAGCGACGGCGGTATCTGGGAGCTGTTCGTGCCCGGAATAAAGCAGTACGACAACTACAAGTACAGCATTGAAAGCCCGGACGGTCTTATAAAGCTCAAGGCCGACCCTTACGGCTATCATATGGAGCTCCGCCCGAACACCGCTTCGAAATTCTACGAGCTGGAGGGCTTCCGCTGGACTGACCAGAGGTACATAGAAAAGCTCCACGCAAAGAATATCTACGACAGCGCCGCGAATATATATGAGGTGAACGCAGGCTCATGGCGCAAGGACGGCGAGGACTTCCTGAGCTACCGCCAGCTTGCAGAAAAGCTCATTCCCTACGTCAAGGAGATGGGCTACACCCACATTGAGCTTATGCCCATCGGCGAATATCCCTATGACGGAAGCTGGGGCTACCAGCAGATAGGGTACTTCGCGCCCACTTCCCGCTTTGGCACTCCGCACGACTTCATGGAGTTCGTGGACAGGTGCCACGCAGCCGGGATAGGCGTGATAGTGGACTGGGTTCCCGCCCACTTCCCCAAGGACGCGGCAGGTCTGTACGAGTTCGACGGCACAAGCTGCTATGAGTACTCCGACCCGCTGAAGCGCGAGCACAAGAACTGGGGCACCCACATCTTCGACTGGGGCAAGCCCGAGGTGCAGAGCTTCTTGGTTTCCAACGCGAACTATTGGATAGAGAAATACCACATAGACGGTCTGCGCGTGGACGCTGTGGCTTCCATGCTCTACCTGGACTACGACCGCAAGGACGGCGAGTGGCGCCCAAACGTCTACGGAGGTCATGAGAACCTTGAGGCTGTGGCGTTCCTCCAGAAGCTCAACGCAGCTCTCTTCCGCGAACACCCCAACATAATGATGATCGCCGAGGAATCCACCGCATGGCCTATGGTAACAAAGCCCGCGGATATAGGCGGGCTCGGCTTCAACTTCAAATGGAACATGGGCTGGATGAACGATATGCTCCGCTATATGTCCATGGATCCTCTTTCGCGCCCGTATAACCACAACCTCGTTACGTTCTCGTTCTACTACGCGTTCTCCGAGAACTACATTCTCCCGATATCGCATGACGAGGTCGTCTACGGAAAGTGCTCCATGCTGGACAAGATGGGCGGCCCGAGGGAATTCCGCTTCAACTCAATGCGCACGTTCCTCGGCTATATGACCGCTCACCCCGGCAAGAAGCTGATGTTCATGGGGCAGGAATTCGCCCAGTACAAGGAGTGGAACTTCCAGACCCAGCTCGACTGGGAGGTGCTCGAGTTCGAGCCGCACAGAAAGCTCCACGAGTATGTAAAGGATCTCAATAAATTCTACGCCGAAAACGCTCCCCTGTGGGAATGCGACACGAGCTGGGAGGGCTTCCACTGGATATCCAGCGAGGACAACGCGAACTCCGTTATAGCTTTCCGCCGCATAGCCCGCAACAAGGACGAGCTTATCTGCGTGTGCAACTTCCAGCCGGTAAGGCATGAGATATACGAAATAGGCGTTCCCTACTACGCGGACTATGAAGAGGCGTTCAGCTCCGACGACGTGAAATACGGCGGCACCGGGGTATCCAACGGCACAGTGACCGCAAAGGAAGAGCCTATGCACGGCGAGCAGTTCAGGATCTCCATCGACCTGCCGCCGATGGCTGCGCTGTTCTTCAAAATAAAGAACAAGCGGACTCCACCGAGCCAACTCCCGGAGGAAGCTGTTTCCGAGCCGCTTCAGCCCGCTGAAACGGAAAAGCCCGAGGTCGCACCGGACGCTCCGGTCGCACCGGACGCTCCGGTCGCACCGGAAACCGAAAAGGCGCCGAAGGTCACGGAGACCGCCGCCAAAGCAGAGGAACCCGCAAAGGCTCCCGAAAAGCCTGCTATCAGCGGCGTCAGTAATGCCACGGAAAAGGAAGAAACCCCGGAAAAACCGGAAGCAAAGGCAGAAGTACCGGAAAAACCGACAGCGGAAGCTCCGGTGAAGGCAGAAGCCAAATCCGCCGAAAACGGCGATAAATCTAAGGAAATCACGGCTCACAAGGTCGGGACAGGAGGAAATATATGAATCACATAAAAAAAGAGTGCGTTGCCATGCTGCTTGCAGGCGGACAGGGCAGTCGTCTTTACGCACTGACTCAGGATATGGCAAAGCCCGCAGTTCCCTACGGCGGCAAGTACAGGATAATCGACTTCCCGCTCTCCAACTGCGTTAATTCGGGCATAGACACGGTGGGCGTGCTCACACAGTACCAGCCGCTGGTGCTCAACGAGTACATAGGCAACGGTCAGCCGTGGGGTCTTGACCGCGCGCACGGCGGCGTTCACGTTCTGCCCCCTTACGAGACTGCGGCAGGCAAGGCGTGGTATTCCGGCACGGCTAACGCCATCTATCAGAACATCGGCTTCATCGACCGCTACGACCCTGAGTATGTGGTTATCCTGTCCGGCGACCACATCTACAAGATGGATTACTCCAAGATGGTGGACTTCCACAAGCAGCACGAGGCTGACGCGACTATCGCAGTTCTGGAGGTTCCGTGGGAGGAGGCTCCCCGCTTCGGCATAATGAGCGCCAACCCCGACGGCACCATCTACGAATTCGCAGAGAAGCCCAAGGAGCCCAAGTCCAACCTTGCTTCCATGGGTATCTATGTATTCACCTGGTCAAAGCTCCGCAAATACCTCATCGACAACGAAAACGACGAGGGCGCTACCAAGGACTTCGGCAAGAACATTATCCCCGCAATGCTCGACAACAAGGAGAAGATGGTGGCTTACCACTTCGACGGCTACTGGAAGGACGTCGGAACTATCGACTCCCTGTGGGAAGCAAACATGGACGTGCTCGACCCCAAGGTACCGCTCGACCTGCTTGACGACAGCTGGAAGATTTACTCCAGGAACCCCGTAATGCCCCCGCACTACGCAGGCCCCAACAGCCAGATACAGAACTCCATGGTGGCAGAGGGCTGCGAGATCTACGGCATGGTAGACTTCGCGGTGCTGTTCGCAGGCGTTGTCATTGAGGACGGCGCTATCGTCCGCGACAGTATCATCATGCCGAACACCATCATCAAGAAGGGCGCGGTGATCGAGTACTCCATCGTCGGCGAGAACTGCGTGATCGGCGAGGGCGCGCATATCGGAGAACGTCCTGAGCTTATCGAGGACAAGTCCCAGTGGGGCGTTGCAGTAATCGGTCACAACGTTAATGTTTCCGACAAGGCTGTGGCACCTCCCAAGGCTATGATTTCTAAGGACATATAAGAAAGGAAGTTTTTTGATATGGCAAGTATGGGTAATGTTTTAGGACTTATTTTTGCTAATATGCACGAAGAGAACCTCCCCGAGATGACCAAGGCTAGAGCCATGGCGAGCGTTCCCTTCGGCGCAAGATACCGCCTTGTGGATTTCCCGCTCTCCAGCATGGTGAATTCCGGGATCACACAGGTGGGCATAATCACTCAGGCTAAGTACTACTCCCTGATGGATCACCTGGGAATGGGCAGCGAGTGGGATCTCGCAAGAAAGACCGGCGGTCTGCACATTCTCCCGCCCTACGGCAGAAGCGACAACGGCGTTTACAGGGGCCGTCTCGAGGCTCTCGCAGGCGCTGCCGAGTTCATTCACGAATCCGGCGCGGAGTACGTTATCATGTCCGACAGCAACGTTGTTGCGAACATTGATTTCAGACCGATAATCGAGTTCCACGAGAAGAAGGGCGCAGACATCACCTGCGTTTACGGCACCGGCGTTTACGACGCTGAGCGCACTTCCAGGTTCACCGTGCTCGGCGTTGACGAGAACGACGTGGTTTACGACGTGCTGACCAGACCCTCCATCAGCGGCGAGGTAAAGCCCGCTCTGAACATCTACGTCACAAAGCGCGAGTTCCTCGAGAACATAATCCGCGAGTCCGAGTGCCGCAGCCTGTACAGCTTTGAGACGGATATCCTCCAGCACAAGCTGCACGACTTCAAGGTATACGGCTACAAGTATGACGGTTACTTCGAGATAATCGACAGCATGAAGACCTTCTACAAGGCAAACAAGGACATGATGAACCGCGACATCTGCCACAAGGTATTCTCCATGAGCAAGCCCATCTACACCAAGGTAAGGGACGTTGCCCCTGCGAAGTACGGCATTGACGCGAACGTCAAGGATTCCCTCATAGCCGACGGCTGCATCATTGAGGGCACCGTTGAGAACTCCGTGCTGTTCCGCGGCGTAAAGGTAGGCAAGGGCGCTGTCATCAAGAACAGCATCGTGCTCCAGGGTACGGTCATCGAGGAAAAGGCGGCTCTCATCAACGGTATCACTGACAAAGATGTTACGCTCACCAAGAACCGCACCATCACCGGCTCCAACGATTACCCCGTTTTCATCACCAAGGGAGCGACGGTTTAATTCTTAATTCTTAATTCGTAATTCGTAATTAAGGTGTCCCACTTCGTGGGACTGATTAAAAAACGAAACGCTGCGAGAAATCGCAGCGTTCTTTTGTTATTTAAGCTCGACCACGGTAACTCCGGCTTCACCCTCGCCGTATTCGCCCTGGCGGTAGCTCTTCACCGCCGGGTTTGTTTTAAGCGACTGCTGAACCGCCGCCCTGAGCGCTCCGGTGCCCTTGCCGTGGATTATCACCACCGAGCTTATTCCGCTGAGCTGCGCACTGTCGATGAATCTCTCCACCTCCAGTACGCCCTCGTCCGACATCATACCGCGGATATCCAGCTCCATGCCGCCGCGGCGCTTCATGTTCGATGTTACCTGCTTCTTTACGCTGCCGCCGACCGATTTCTGCGGCGCCTGCTTCTTCTTGTTCTCAATGAGCCGCAGATTCTTCTGGTTGGTCTTTATCTTCATCATGCCCACCTGAACGTAGCATACGCCGGACATATTCGGCACGGTCATGAGCACTCCCTCGCGCTTGGTGTCCGCCAGCATTACGGCGTCCCCGGCTTTCAGCGGGCGCGGCAGGACATAGCTCTCTATATGTCGCTCAACCACGGGATTCGCCTCGTCCTGCATTTTGTTCAGCGTGCTGTTGGCGCGGCTCTTGGCAGTGCTCAGCCCCTGACGGAGAGCTTCCTTGTCCTTGACCTTTTTCAGCTCCTCCAGCTCGTTAAGAAGCTGATTGGAGCGGAAGCGCGTTTCCTCCACGATGGAAAGCGCGCGCTGTCTTGCGGCTTCCAGCTCCTTTTCCTTCTGCTGCTCCAGCTCGGAGAGCTTCTGCTTAAGTTCGCTTTCGGTGAGCTTCGCGTTGCGCTCGGACACCGCCGCGCTCTCCTTGAGGGCTTCCAGCTCCTGGCGGGATTTCTCGAGGGCGTCCACCACCTGCTCGAAGCGCTTGTTTTCGGTGCTGACAAGCTCCCGGGCGCGCTCTATGACGTACTCCGGCATTCCAAGGCGCTGGGATATCGCGAACGCGTTGGATTTTCCCGGAACGCCGACTATCAGGCGGTAGGTAGGTTTCAGCGTGTTTACGTCAAATTCGCAGGATGCGTTCTCAACGCCATCCGTCTCCAGCGCGAACATCTTGACCTCCTGATAATGGGTAGTTGCGCACAACTTCGCGTGGACTTCCTTAAGAGATGTGAGCACCGAAACGGCAAGCGCCGCGCCCTCTACCGGGTCGGTGCCGCTGCCCAGCTCGTCTATCAGCACAAGGCTGCGGTCGTCCGCAAGGTTCAGTATCTTCACAACGTTCACCATGTGGGAGGAGAACGTGGAAAGGCTCTGCTCAATGCTCTGCTCGTCGCCGATATCAACGTATATCCCGCCGAAAACGCCTATCTCGGAGCCGTCCCCCGCCGGTATCATAAGTCCGCACATGGTCATCAGCGTGAGAAGTCCCACGGTCTTTATGGAAACCGTCTTACCGCCGGTGTTAGGGCCGGTGATTATCAGGGAATCGTAAGCCCCGCCTATCTCCACGGAGATGGGCACCACGGAATCCGGGTCTATAAGCGGATGGCGCGCCTGCTTAAGCACGACCCTTGGCTCGGAAACTATCTTCGCCGCCGCGCCGCGCATTTTCGCGCCTAGGTTCGCCTTGGCGAAATACAGCTCCAGTATCTGCGCCACGCGGAAGTTGTTCGCAATGCTGTCGGCGTTCTGCCCTACCTGCTCGGAAAGCTCCCGGGTTATGCGCTCTATCTCCGCCTGCTCGCGGGATTTCAGCACGCGTATCTCGTTGTTAGCCTCCACAACGCTCATGGGCTCGATGAAGAACGTCTGTCCGGTGGCGGAGGTGTCGTGCACCAGACCGGAGACCTCGTTCTTGTACTCGCTCTTTACCGGGACAACGTAGCGCCCGTCGCGCATGGTGACGATGGCTTCCTGCAGGAATTTCTGCGTGCTGCGGCTCTTTATGAGCTTGTCGAGCTGCTCGCGGATGTTCATTCCCTGGCGGACTATGCGCTTTCTTATGGAGGAAAGCTCCGGGCTTGCCGCGTCCGACATCTCCTCCTCGGAGATAATGCTCTCGGAAATGCGCTGTTCAAGCTGCTTTATCGGGTACAGCTCCCGGAAGTACTCCGAGAGGGAATTCTCCATGCTCTCGCACTGGCTGAACCAGTCGCAGAGCATTCCGGTTTCCCGCAGGATATCCGCAACGTCCAGCAGCTCCCGGAAGGACAGCGCCGAGCCGCTCTTGCACCGCCTGAGCGACATTGAAAGATCCTTTATCTTACGGAAGCGCGGAGTTCCGAACTTCGCGGAAAGGTTGAACGCGTCGTTGGTTTTCTGGAGCTCCGCGCGTATTTCCTCCTCATCGAACGAGGGCTTTAATTTCAGCGCGCGGTCATGGCAGGCTTCGCTGTAGGTCTGCTCCGCAAGAAGCTCAAGCACCTTGTCAAGCTCCAGCTTTTTGTAGTATTTGTTCATTTTATCCCCTTTTCTCAATCTGTCGGGTCACATTAGGATAACACACTTAGGTTTATTATAACCCTAAAGTCCCGAAATGTCAACCTTTGTAGGCGAAAGCATGGTATGCGGAGCCGTCAGTGATACATTTATATATGTGGAAATACCACAAAACTCTTTTCCGCTTTTTGTGCATAATTCTATATAAAATCCCTGCCGGAGAATATATAATTGGGCATTTCACCACTTGAATAAATATAGCCGTTACTGTATAATTACTATTGTTTTTCAAAAGGAAATAAGCCGCTCGGACGGCTGGATATTATGAATTGGCTATTTATAAAGGGAAAGTGATTTTTATGGCAAAAAGCTCAACCAAAGACCTTACAGTGGGCTCCCCGATGAAGCTGATACTCGGCTTTATGCTGCCGCTGTTTCTGGGAATGTTATTCCAGCAGTTCTATAACATGGTGGATACCGCGATAGTGGGTCAGACCCTCGGGATAAACGCGCTGGCGGGAGTTGGCTCCACCGGCTCGATAAACTTCCTGGTGCTCGGCTTCGTGCAGGGAGTCTGCACCGGATTCGCGATACCTGTCGCGCAGATGTTCGGCTCAAAGGACCTTCATGCGATGAGGAAATACGTCGGCAGCACGATATGGATATCCCTGATATTCGCCGCGGTGCTGACTACGGCGACCTGCCTCCTCTGCTCGAATATCCTGACCTGGATGGACACCCCCGCCGACTGCTTCAGCGAGGCGTACGACTACATCTTCGTGATATTCCTCGGCATTCCGGTAACGTTCCTGTACAATATCCTCTCCGGAATTATCCGCTCGGTGGGGGATTCAAAAACGCCGCTGTACTTCCTCATCATCTCCAGCCTGCTGAACATCGGGCTTGACCTGTTCATGATACAGGTGCTGAATATGGGAGTTTCCGGCGCAAGCTGGGCGACTGTCATTTCGCAGCTTGTTTCCGGCGTGCTCTGCCTGTTCTACATGATAAAGAAGTTCGACATACTCCACCTCAGCCGCGAGGAGCTGCGGTTCAGCGGCTGGTACATAGCCCGCCTGTGCGGGGTCGGTATCCCTATGGGACTTCAGTACTCCATCACCGCCATCGGCTCTATCCTTATCCAGACTGCGGTAAACGGGCTTGGCTCCACATATGTTGCGGCAGTCACCGCCGGAAGCAAGGTCAGCCAGCTCCTCTGCTGCCCGTTTGACGCAATGGGAAGCACCATGGCTACCTATGGCGGTCAGAACATCGGCGCCGGAAAGGTGGAGCGCGTGAAGCGCGGGCTGTTCGACTGCTCCTGCCTTGGCGTGGGGTATTCGATAATAGGCTTCCTTATCATTCTGTTCATCGGGCGGACTATCGCGGGGCTTTTCGTGAACGACCCCGGCGGCGGAGATATCGAGCAGATACTCGACCTCTCGCAGCAGTTCCTTATCACAAACGGAGCGCTGTATATCCCGCTGGCGTTCGTTAACATAGTGCGTTTTCTGATACAGGGAATGGGCTTCTCGCAGATCGCGATATTCGCGGGAGTTTTCGAGATGGTCGGCAGAGGAGTTGTGGCGCTGGCGCTTGTCCCGGTGTTCGGGTTCAATGCGGTGTGCTTCGCGAACCCTGTCGCATGGGTGCTTGCGGACTGCTTCCTGTTCCCGCTGTTCTTCTGGTGCTACAATAAGATGAAGCTCCAGTTCCAGCGGCATGACGAGAAGGTCGCGGCGGAGAATATGTGATATAAAAAATGGGAGGGATTAAACCCCTCCCATTTTATTGCAAAAATCCCCGTTCCCACCCTCGTCCGGCAGCCTGACGATATGGTAGTAAAAATGCGGTGTGACTGTGCATTTGTAACAATGCTGGGCATACGCTGTTTAAGTCGGGAATGCGCCCGGACATACCCACATGAGCTGCGGCTCATTCTCAGCCGCTGAGATCTCGCCCACCGCCGCCGGACTACCAGCTTATCACATAAGCTCTGTCGTCCAGTTCAGCTCCTGTATCTTCTCGTCCAGCCCGCGCAGCTCCCTGGAAGCCCTGTCCGCCTGC
Organism: uncultured Oscillospiraceae bacterium; assembly: GCA_934448295.1. GTDB lineage: Bacteria > Bacillota > Clostridia > Oscillospirales > Ruminococcaceae > CAG-115. The sequence goes on along the minus strand of CAKSEY010000001.1, from coordinate 378,417 downwards.
TTCTGGAGCTCCGCGACATCGACCGTGCTGCGTACTGCTATCTCCGTGCGGGAGTAGCGCTCCACCTTGCTGCTGGCGCAGTCGAGGAATCCCCGCAGCATTGCTATGCGCTTTTTCAGGCAGTCGCGCCTTGCCAGCAGCAGGGTCATGGATTCCCCGTCGGATTCCACTTTGCTGTTGGTCATGTTTATGCGGTATATCAGCGTTTCCAGACGGTCTATCAGCGCGTCCATCTCCGCGAGAAGCGCCTGCGGATCCTCTGCGGGAGTATCGCCCTCCTGCACCTTTGCGTTGTTCGCCAGTCTCTCGGAAAGCTCCGACAGACGGCGCTGTATATCCGACCGCTCGGATAATGCGGAAGCCAGTTTCATTGTATTTTCCTCCTGTTCTGAGAACTTGTTCTGCGGAATCACCGCTTATTCCCTGCCGTTCAGCGATTCGTCCAGCAGGATTATCAGCGACTGGCGGGTAACTATCCCGCACAGACAGCCGCGCCCGTCAACTATCGGGACGTAGTTCTGCTTCAGCGAAATATCCGTCAGCTCGCGCAGCGTGGAGCATATCGGCAGTGCCTGGCAGAAGTTCGGGCGGAATATATCGGATATCCTGTAACCCTCGTGGGCTTTCATCTCGGTGGTTCCCACTGAAAGAATGTGCCGCAGGAAATCTCCCTCGGTAACGCTGCCGAGGTACACGTCGTCCCTGCCCAGCACCGGTATCGAGGTGTAGCGGTGATATTTCATTATCTCCAGACCCTGGCGCACCGTGTCGTCCGCGTGCACGCAGGCAACAGCTACCTTCGGGATCATTATTCTGGCTATGTTTACTGTGATATTGTCGTTTTCCATGCTGCTCCCTCCTAACGAAATACTTTCTCACATTGTACCACACGGCGGAGGTTATGTCAAGCTATCCCGCTTCCCCCGGGATATCCCGCATGAGCAGCCTCAGGAATTCATCCGAAAGGCTCTCCGGCAGCGGCTCCGGGGCTTCGGGATATCCCACCGTCAGCCAGCAGCAGGTTTCTATCCAGTCCCCAGCGAATTCCTCCCGGGGGAAATCAAGCCGTGGCGCGTCCGGAACAACGTCGTCATACCATATCTTCCGGGAAGGGACGTTCCTGATGAACACGGGGTTGCCGTTAGGGTATATGCTTTCGCAGTTGTCCGGCTGGAATCTGTGCATGAACATGGGCTTGCTGCATACTCCGTTCAGGCAGTATTTTCCGGCGAGATAATACCTCCCGCCAAAGCGTATGCTCCTGAGCGACACCTCCCCGGAGGATATATACACCGTGCTCTCCCAGCCGTACACATTGGCTAGGATCATGCTCCGTTCGCCCAGTTCGTACTTTTTCTCGGCAAGCACCTCTGCGTTTTCGTCGTGCTGGAATATGTTGTACTCCGGGGAATCCGTGTAGTAATCCGAAACGTTCTCCCCCGCCTTGCTCCGCAGGTAGCGCTTTTCCTGCTCGGGGTTCTTGTTCCTGCGGGAAAACCACACCCTTTCAAACTGCTCTATATCGTCGGTAAAGAAATCAGCGGTGCCGTCGCATATGGGACAGCAGCACGCGTCATAAAATCTCAGCTTATACATATTTATCACCCACTCTCATTTTATCATATTTTCCCGTGATAATCAAGACATATATTCAGAAGAAAAACCTTAATTACAATTTGGTTACAATATGTCGGAATATGTTTACAAATGGAATATTATGTGCTATAATCTCAATACAGAGAAAAGGGAAAAGGGAAGTGATAGCATGAACGTGCCGGTCGTACTGCCGACCTACAACCCGAAAGAGAAAATACTCAGCGTGGTGGACGGGCTTATCTCCGCAGGCTTCGGGAAGATAATCATTATAGACGATGGAAGCCGCCGGGAATGTGCGCCGATATTCTCGCGGCTTTCAGATATTCCCGGGTGCACGGTGCTGCACCATGACGTGAACCGTGGCAAGGGGCGCGGGCTGAAAACCGGATTCTCCTATGTGCTGGAGAATTTCCCGGACTGCTCCGGGGTAGTCACCACCGACGACGACGGACAGCATAACCCGCAGGATATCCGCCGCTGCGCCGAGGAAATGGAGCGCACCGGACGTCCCGTGCTGGGGGCGAGGGATTTTTCCGGCGCTGATATTCCGCCCAAAAGCCGCTTCGGGAACAACGCGACCCGGTTCGTTTTCAGATCCCTCTGCGGGATAAGGATAACCGACACCCAGACCGGGCTGCGGGCGATCCCGCTGGAATGCCTGCCGGCGCTCGTGAAACTTGGCGGCGAACGCTTCGAGTATGAAACGAATATGCTGCTTGAGATGAAGCGCCTCGGCTGGAGCTTCGACGAGGTGAAGATCCAGACCATATACGACGACAACAACAGGGGGACGCATTTCAACCCGCTGACGGATTCGCTGAGGATTTACGGCATGATATTCAAGTTCATGCTGAGCTCGCTTTCCTGTTCGCTTATAGATATCGGGCTTTTCACGCTGATAAACCTGCTGACCCAGCCGCTTTTCGGGAAGAATGAAACGCTCAGGATATTTTCGGCGACTGCGGCGGCCAGGGTGATATCCTCACTGGTGAATTTCCTCGTCAACAGGAGCCGCGTGTTCCGCTCCGGCGGCAGCGTGAAGCGCTCCATAGCGAGATACTACATACTGTGCGCGGCTCAGCTTGCCGCCTCGGCGCTGTGCGTGCGGGGAGTTTCATTCCTGTTCGGCGCCTCCGCAGGGTGGCAGTCCGTGATAAAGATGGTCATAGATACGATACTGTTTTTTGTGAGCTTCGGTATCCAGCGCGACTGGGTATACGCAGCCCCGAAGGGAGATAAAAAATGACAGAAAGCACACTGGAAGACCTTGACCCGCAGCGCACCAGACCTAAATTCAAGAAGAAAAAACCGAGCACCGTGGCGATGGTGATACGGCGCGTACTGCTGGTGTTCTTCACGATAATTCTGGCGATACTGGCGGCGCTGCTGGGCGTGGTGTACGTCATGGAAAAAGGCCCCTCTGAAACCGCGCGGAACCTGTTCGTCATTTCATGCCGGGAGACCAGCGCCATAAAGTGGGTGCCGAATATATTCCTGTCAGACGAGGTGGTGGAGGAAATAGCGCTCCAGAACTCAATAAAGGAAACCAGCGACATCACAAACCCAGACCTTGTAACCATACCCGCCGCCGACAAAACCGAAAGCGCGGCGGAAGCCGACCCGGATATCGACCCGGACGGCGACGGGATAGACATTATCCCGGTCAGCGGCTCTACATACAAGGGCAAAATGATGGTGGTTTACGACCCGTCAAGGGTGTTCGTGGGCATCTCCGGAAAATTCGGGCTGGAGGAACAGGGCAAGACCCTGCCCGACCTCTACGCCTCATACGACAACATTGTCGGAGCCATAAACGGCGGCGGCTTTGACGACCGCCCGGGTCACATGACCGGCGGCGAGCCCTGGGGCATAGTAATGTCCGAGGGGGAGGTACTCTGGGGCACCCCGATGTACTACACCTGGGATACGATCGGCATAACCTGGGACAACAAGCTGGTCGTCGGCAAGATGACCGTGCAGGAGGCGGTGGACATGGGAGTGCGCGACGCGGTGAAGTTCGGCCCTATCCTGATAGTGAACGGCGAACCTGTGGAGGCCCTCGGCGACGGCAGCGGGCTGAATCCCCGCACGGCGATAGGTCAGCGGGCGGACGGCGCAATGCTGCTGCTTACAATAGACGGCAGGCAGTCCAACAGCCTGGGCGCAAGCCTTGCGGACGTCCGGGACGTAATGCTGGATTTCGGCGCGGTGAACGCCGCAAACCTTGACGGCGGCTCTTCCACCAGCATGATGTTCAACGGCGAGATAATCAACCAGAGCGCCAGCCTTATTGGTCTGCGCAAGATGTGCACCGCGATACTGGTAAGGGGTAAGGAATGAGTACAAAAAAACGTAGCCGCAGGGGCACGATAGTTTTCTACGCGATATATTTCGTACTGCTGGCGGCGGCGCTTTCTGCGGCAGTGGTGGGGCTTGGCAAACTGTGGGAGTTCCTCCAGCGGTACGAGGCGTGCCAGATATACCACATAACTGACGCGGCGGCAGCGGAGCTGAACTCCGGCAAGCTCGACCTGCTTTACGCGGCGGTGGAGGGAGATATCTCCCCCTACGAGGACGAGGAAGCGCTGCACCGCCAGATACGCGAACGCTATTCAGGGGAGTTCTCGTTCAAGAAAAGCGTAAAGGAAAGCGCCAAGGACAGCCCCGTTTACACAATGCTGTGCGCCGGGGAGCCGATGGCTTACATAGGTCTGACACAGACCTCGGAGGATCCCGTTTACGGCTTCGGGATATACAGCATTACCCGCGCCTATGGCATCGTGCCGGAGAAAAACGAGAGCGTCACCGTCACGGTTCCCACAGGCTGCGGCGCTGAGATAAACGGGAAGCCGCTGACGGAATACGCGGAAAAGAGCTCCGTACAGGTGGAGGGCTGCGAGAACTTCGGGGATTACCTCCAGGCTCCGCCGCAGTACGCCACATACACGGTGGACGGGCTGATGTACCAGCCGCAGGTGGGATTCACGGACGGCAGCGGGAATAAGCTTCCCGCAGATAAAGCGCAGGACGGCTCGTATTCCTGCGGACTGCCGATAACCGACAGCGCCGCCGCAAAGGAAGCGGAGCAGTTCGCGATGGAATTCTCGGAGCTGTACTCAAAGTACATAGCGAACGATATTTATTTCTCCTCGATATCCGGCTATATCCCGGAGGACGTGAAGCTTTACGGCGACCTGCAGACCTACGAGGGGCAGTTCTACACCTACCACACCGGGTACGACTTCACGGAGGAAAAGACGGTGAGCGTACAGCAGTACTCGCCGGAATGCTTCACAGTGCGGGTCAGCTATGTGCACAACGTGTATTACGGCGGCGAGACCTACTCCTACCCCGCTGACAACACGGTTTACGCGGTGAGCACCGCAAACGGCTGGAAGGCGGTCGGGCTTACCATGAACTGATAATTATTGCAAACAATATTGTAGGGAGGGGCAAACACGATGTTTGCCCCTCTCCTGCGTTTATTTTCTATGCTCTTTCTTCCTGACATAATCCGCGATGACGTCGGCGGTTTCCTCGGCGCCTATGGAGGAATCCACCATCAGGTCGTAATTGCCGTGGTCTCCCCAATTGCCGCCGGAAATGCTCCTGTAATACGCGCCCCGCGCGTCGTCAGCCCGGCGGATATTCTTCTGAGCCTGCTCCCGGGTATCGCCGTAGACCTCCATCACCTTTGCAATGCGGAATTCCTCCGGCGCGTAGACGAACACGCGCACCACGTCCGGGTCGTCCCGCAGGACGTAATCCGCCGCCCTGCCCACGATAACGCAGCTTCCGTTGCCCGCTATCAGCCGTATCACCTTGTTCTGCGCCGCGATAGCGTGCTGTACCGGCTTCGTGGTGAGGTACAGGTCGCGCAGTCCCTCGGTGGAATTTCGGTTCAGGTCGGAGATGAACTCCTTGTCAAGACCGCTCTCCTTTGCCGCCAGGGCGGTCATTTCCTTATAGTAGAACGGTATGCCGAGCTTCTCCGCCAGCAGCCTGCCCACCTGCTTTCCGCCGGAGCCGTGCTCCCTGGAGATGGTCACGATAACGCCCGGGCGGGAGGGCTTCAGCGCCTCCTCGGATTCCTGCACCCTGCTGCCGGAAACATACGGGTGCTTAAGGAACTTCCGGTAGAATATCAGACCTACCAGGGAGGTCAGGGTATCGGTCACGGGGAATGTCAGCCAGAACCACCCCAGCCCTAACCGCGAGAACAGGAACGCCAGCGGCACGAACAGCACCACCGTCCGCACCACGGTCAGCATGGAGCTTTTCACGCTGGAGCCCACCGCCTGGAAGAACACCGGGAACGTCAGCGACGTCACCAGCGGAATGAAGCTTATTCCGATTATCCTGAACGCTTGTATTCCTATGGAAACGACCAGCTCGTCCGAGGAAAACACCCTCAGCATCTGCCCCGGGATAAGCTCAAAGCAGAGCGTTCCCAGGAACATCACCGCCATGCCGAAAAACACTGACGTCCACAGGGTTTTCTTGCAGCGGTCGATATTCCGGGCGGCATAGTTGTAGCTTATCACCGGGACTATGCAGGTCTGCATGGAGCCCAGGGGAATGAAGAAGAACGTCTGCCACTTGTAGTAAAGCCCCAGAACAGTCACCGCCTGGTCTGAGAATGTCGCTAGAATAAGGTTCAGCCCGAATATGTACAGCGTGTACGCCGCCTGCATGAGTATATTCGGCGTACCAAGCCGGAAAATAAGCTTTATATGAGCCGGGAACTTTTTCAGCTCCGGCGCCCGGCGGAATCCGCCCTTCATGACGATAAGCGCCGCCACCACCTGCCCGGCGACCGTCGCCACCGCCGCTCCGGCGATTCCCAGCTCCGGCAGGCCGAACATTCCGAAAATAAACAGCGGGTCTAGGATTATATTTGTGACTGCACCCGCTATCTGCGCCGCCATCGGCACCTTCATGCCGCCGTTCGCCTGGTGGACTTTAGTCCAGACGCTCTCCAGAAACAGCCCGAAGCTGAACACGCAGACTATTCTGCCGTAGGAGATAACGTTCGCTATAACCTCCGGGGAGCTGGTGGACATTTCCGCATATGCCGGCATGAGGAACCAGGCAAGCGCCGCGAATATCACCCACAGCGCCGCCGCAAGCGGAGTCCCAACCCCGGCATACTCGTCCGCTTCCTTGGTTTTCCCGGCGCCGAGCCGCGCCGCCATTACGGTATTTATTCCCACGCCGGTGCCCACCGCGAGAGCTATCATCAGAAGCTGGAGCGGGTATACTATCGACAGCGCGGTAAGTCCACTGTCGGAATATTTTCCGATAAAAAGGCTGTCCATTATGTTGTAAAGCGCCTGGATAAGCTGCGCCAGCATTACCGGCGGCGCAAGCTTCAGCAGCACCTTTGATATCTTTTCTTTTCCGAATAATTCAGCAGTATCTGTCATGTGAGGTCTCCTGTTCTTTTTCTGCGCAATTGTATTATAGTACTCCGGGGGCGGTTTGTCAATACAGGCGCGGCGGCTGAATTTTCATCTGGTTTTCATTGACTTGCCAAACGATTTGTGATACAATACAGATAAAGCACAGGTGTGCGTTTACACCGAAAGGAGATAAAAAATGAAAACAGCATTCAATATCGGCTACTATATCATATCTGCGGCGCTGTGCGCGCTGGGATTGCTGCTGATGATAAACCCCATGGCGATGGCGGCGTTCATTGGCATTATCTTCGGTATATTGATGATCATTTTCGGAGCGGTGAAGCTGGGCAGCTATTTTTCCAGAAAAACAGCGCTGTCGGTGTTCCACTCTGACCTTGCGCTGGGAATAATCCTGCTGGCGCTTGGCGTTGTGATCCTCACGAACCCCGAAAGCCTTATGAGCTTTATCTGCATAACAATGGGAATATTCCTGCTTACGGACGGAATTTTCAAGGTGCAGACCGCATTCGACACCCGCCGTCTGGGAATAGGCAAATGGCAGCTCATACTTGTTTTCGCGATAATCACCGTGATATTCGGTCTGATACTGATGTTCCGCCCCGGCTATGGCACAGACCTGCTGATGACCCTGCTTGGTATCTCCATGCTGTCCGAGGGTATACTGAATTTCATCACCGCCATATTCGCTTCAAAGGCGGCAAAAAACCGCCGCCCGGACACCATCGACATCGACCCGGAGAACTACCATGAAAAGTAACGCAAATCTCACCAGCCTAAGCAGGTTCATCAGCCTGGTGCTGCGGCACAAGCCGGAGGCGGTCGGGATAACCCTTGACGAGCACGGCTGGGCGGACGTGAACGAGCTGATCGCCGGGGTAAACCGCACTCAGCCGCTGGATATGGAGACCCTTGAGGAGATAGTCCGCACGGACGAAAAGCAGCGGTATTCATTCAGCGGGGACAAAATGCTGATACGCGCCAACCAGGGACATTCTATCCCGGTGGACGTGGAACTGCCGCAGTCAGAGCCGCCCGAGCTTCTCTACCACGGCACTGCGGAGCGCTTCACCGCCGCTATTGAAGCGGAGGGACTGCGCCCGATGTCCCGGCTGTACGTCCATCTCTCAAAGGACGCTGAGACCGCCCGGAAGGTAGGCTCCCGCCACGGGAAGCCCGTTATCTACGAGGTACTAGCCGGGGAAATGAGCCGCCGCGGCTTTGAATTCTGGCTGTCCGTGAACGGCGTGTGGCTGACCAGGGCAGTCCCGCCGGAATTTCTGCGCAGAATATGAAAATACTAATGGGAGAGGCAAAACCTCTCCCATTGTTTTATTCCACCGCGACCGTATACCCCAGCTTCGTGAGCCTTTTCACCTCGTCGGCGCGCTCTGCGGCGGGGACCTCCTTTACCGCTGTTATGCGGTATCTTTTCGGCTTCTTACCGTTGAGCCCCAGGCGCTCTATCTTCGCCGCGTAGCCAACGTAGCTCCAGTTGCAGTCGCACTCCCCGGGAACCCCGGAGACGCTGCCGACCTTGTTATAGTCGTTCGCGCCGCCCGCAACGGAGAACTGCCACATCTTCTGACCGTACTGGTACTCGGCGCCCTCCTTTGTGTACTGCGCCAGCCACAGATCGTATTCGCTGAGCCTTTTCAGATCAAGGTGAGCCTTTATCACCGCAGGCCCCGTGTACAGCACCGGATAATACCCGCCGGAACGGACGCGCTCCAGAAAAGTCCTGCATATCGCGGTGTACTGCGCCCGGGTCAGACCTTTGCCAAGCACCGTGCCGTCCTCGAAATCGAAAGCCACCGGGTAATCTATCTCCAGCCCCTTTAGCTGTTCAAGAGCCCAGACGGCTTCCGCGCGTGCCTCGGCGATGTTCGCCGCAGTGCTGTACAGGTAAACTCCCACATACAGCCCCGCCGCCTTTGCCGCCGTGTAATACTGCGTGAACCTGTCGTCCAGGCTCCTGCCGTAGCCCAGCCGGAGCATGACGAACTTCATCTGCTTTCCGAGTATCTGAGCGTTTTTGAGCGCTTTGAAATCCACTGCGCCGTTCCAGCGGGAGAGATCCACCCCCGCGTATTTTACTGCCATGTCAGTCCTCCTTATCAGATTTGCCGCCGGTGGAGGTTCCACTGCCAACGGAGCCGCCGCCCGCGCTGTCCGCAAGACCCTCGCCGACCATGTAGCCTATCACCGCCGCTCCGCTGAGAATACAGCCGGAAACCGTTTCCGCCGTTTCAGACGAGCCGCCGAACGCCACGATAAGTCCAGCGGCGAATCCCGCGAGAGCCACCCACAGCTTACGGCTGGTGAGCTTTCTCTTCCAGTCAATTCTGTTCATGTCTTTTTTCCTCCTGTTCCAGGTCATCTATTCTATGATTTATGACCTTTATCTGCTCCTCCACCACCGGCATGCGGCGGGCGAAGTTGTTATGCTCCGCGACCTTGCTTTCAAGCTGCTGGAGCCTGTACGCGGTTAGCTTCGAGCTGACCAGTATTCCGCCGAGGGAGCCCCCAAGCGTTCCTATCAGCGACAGCACCGCTGTTATGATATTGCTGTCCATTATTTCTCCTTTCCCGGGATATCCCCGCAGCATAAATTTATACCCTGCCCGACTGCAAACAACTGCATTTTATTCAGCGCGTCCCCGGAACGTTCGTGAACCGTTCTGAACGATTGAGTCTTACAAGCCGTATCGGTTCATTCAAATCAGCGCGCGTTTGTTCAAATTGTACAAATTCAATAAACTTGCGCTGTTCAATTAAACAAAATTAGCGCTCCCATGAACATTTTTGAGCTAAAGTACTTGATTTTGAGCAAAATGTGTGATATTATATAGTCAGGACGAAGCAAACAAGTCCATAACCGCTCAAACATCGTGCACGAACAAAGAGGAAAAAACAATGCTTACAGAAGAACGTCACCAGATAATAACCGACACAGTGAACAGCCGTAAAAGCGTAACGATAAACGAACTTTGCAGGATATTGAACGTTTCCGGCTCAACAGTTAAAAGAGATCTGAATATTCTCGCAGAAGCGGGAAAAATAACAAAGGTACGCGGCGGGGCAATGTCCGTCAGCGAGGGCTTCTCGGCGATAGAAAAGAACGTCGAGGAGAAAGCCTCGATATGCACCGCCGAAAAGGAGGCAATCGCGGCATACGCGGCAACGCTGGTGGAAAGCGGCGACTTCGTATTCATAGACGCAGGAACCACCACCGAAAAGATGATAGACCATCTGCCGCAGAAGGACGTAACATTCGTGACCAACGGCTTCATTCACGCAAAGAAGCTGGCGCAGAGGAATTTCAAGGTGTTCATCACCGGCGGGGAGATAAAAGCCTCCACCGAGGCGATAGTCGGCGCGGAGTGCGTTCTCACGCTGAAAAACTACAACTTCACCAAGTGCTTCATGGGAACCAACGGAATTTCCCTCACGGCAGGCTTCACCACCCCGGACGTGAACGAAGCCCGCGTTAAGGCGGCGGCGATAGAGAGCAGCCGGAAAGCGTTCGTGCTCGCCGACCACTCGAAATTCGACGAGATAAGCTCCGCGACGTTCGCGCAGCTCAACAAGGCGAGCATAATCACGGATACTCTTTCCAACCGGAAATTCGCCGCCTACACACTCATCAAGGAGGTATTGTAAATGGTTTATACAGTAACATTCAATCCCGCCGTTGACTACATCGTGCGGACAAAGCAGCTCACTCCGGGAGCCACAAACCGCTCCGAAAGCGAGGAGATTTTCTTCGGCGGCAAGGGCATAAACGTTTCAATAGTGCTCAGCGAGCTGGGGATAAAGTCAAAGGCGCTGGGCTTCGTTGCGGGATTCACCGGGGACGCGATAGAAAAGGGCGTTGCAGAAAAGAACATCGACGCGGAATTCGTCCATCTGAAAAATGGCTTCTCCCGTATCAACGTGAAGATAAAATCCGGCGAGGAAACGGAACTCAACGGTCAGGGACCGGATATCCCGCAGGAAGCGGTAGACCAGCTCTTCGCAAAGCTTGACGAGCTAAAGGACGGCGACACGCTGGTGCTTGCAGGAAGCATTCCCGCTTCCCTCCCCTCCGATATATACGAGAGGATTCTTGAACGGCTGGACGGCAGAAATATCCGCACGGTAGTGGACGCAACAAAGGAGCTTCTGCTGAAAGTGCTGAAATACAAGCCGTTCCTCATCAAGCCAAACAATTTCGAGCTTGGCGAGATATTCGGCGTGGAGCTCCGCACCACGGACGAGATAATCGAGTACGCCGGAAAGCTCCGGGAGATGGGCGCGCGGAACGTGCTTATCTCCATGGCGGGGGACGGCGCGGTGCTGCTGGACGAGAACGGAAAGACCCACGTCTGCGGCGTATGCAGGGGCACCGTGAAGAACTCCGTCGGCGCGGGAGATTCAATGGTGGCTGGCTTCATTGCCGGCTGCGAAAAGGGAGACTATGAATACGCGCTGAAGCTCGGGACAGCCTCCGGCGGCGCAACGGCCTTCTCTGACGGGCTGGCGGAAGCTGCAAAAATCAAGGAACTTCTTGAACAATTAGGGTAAGGTACGGGAAACAGGAGGATAATATGAGAATAGTTGACCTGCTGAGCAAGGAAAGCATTCTCCTTGGCGGCGCACCACAGAATAAATCCGAAGCGATAGACATGCTTATCGACCTCCAGGTAAAGGGCGGCAGGATAGCGGACAGAGAAGCCTACAAGAAAGGCATACTCGCCCGCGAGGAAATGAGCTCCACCGCAGTCGGCGAGGGCATCGCGATACCCCACGCAAAGAGCGAAGCGGTAAAGGCTCCCTCCCTTGCGGCAATGACGGTGCCGCAGGGCGTTGACTACCAGGCAATGGACGACGAGCCGTCAAACCTGCTGTTCATGATAGCCGCTCCGAACAACGGAGACGTTCACCTTGAGGTGCTTTCAAGGCTTATGACCCTGCTGATGGACGAGGACTTCCGGGCGAAGCTGCTTGCGGCAAAGGACGCGGACGAATTCCTCGCGGCGATAGACGCGGCAGAGACCGAAAAGTACCCGGACGAGCCTAAGGTGGAAAAGCCTGCGGGAACCGGCTACAAGGTTCTCGCAGTCACCGCCTGCCCCACCGGTATCGCCCACACCTACATGGCGGCGGAGGCTCTTGAAAAGGCTGGAAAGCGGCTGGGTATCTCCATCAAGGTGGAGACCAACGGCTCCGGCGGCGCAAAGAATATCCTCACGGCGGAGGAAATCGAGAAGTGCGACGGTATCATCGTGGCGGCTGACAAGACCGTAGAGATGGCGCGCTTCAACGGCAAAAAGGTGATCGCGACCAAAGTCTCGGACGGAATAAAGATACCTGACGAGTTGATACAGCGCATTGAAAAGGGCGACGCCCCGGTTTACCATCACGAGGGCGGAAGCAGCTCTGCTTCTTCCTCTGCGGCAAACGAGAGCTTCGGCAGAAAGCTGTACAAGCACCTGATGAACGGCGTTTCCAACATGCTTCCGTTCACCGTTGCAGGCGGTATCTTCATCGCGCTGGCATTCCTGATAGACACCATCGCGGGCGCCCCGCAGGACGACAGCTTCGGCTCCTTCACGGCGGCGGCGGCTTTCTTCAAGACCATAGGCGGCTTCGCGTTCAACTTCATGATCCCGGTGCTCGCCGGATATATCGGCAAGAGTATCGCTGACCGCCCCGGCTTCCTTGTAGGTCTGGTGGGAGGCTACCTCGCAACCACCGGCTCCACATTCACGAATATCGCGGGCGTTGACGCTATCCCCTCCGGATTCCTCGGGGCGCTGCTGGCGGGCTTCGCGGGCGGCTTCATAATGCTGGGCATTGAGAAGCTCTGCGACCATATGCCGAAAGCCCTCAACGGAATAAAGCCGGTGCTCATCTACCCGCTTGCAGGTCTGGGAGTTATCGCGGTAGTTATGTGCGCGGTAAATCCGTTCATGGGCATGATAAACACCGCCATCTCCGACTTCCTTTCCAACATGGGCGAAAGCAGCAAGGTGATTCTCGGAGTCGTCCTCGGCGCAATGATGTCCATTGACATGGGCGGTCCGTTCAACAAGGCGGCTTATGTATTCGGCACGGCGGCTATCGCTTCCGGAAACTACGACATCATGGCGGCAGTAATGATAGGCGGAATGGTTCCCCCCATCTCCATCGCGCTGTCCACAACGTTCTTCAAGAACCGCTGGACGGAGGAAGAGCGCAAGAGCGGCCCCGTGAACTACATCATGGGTCTCAGCTTCATCACCGAGGGCGCTATCCCCTACGCGGCGGCTGACCCGCTGAGAGTTATCCCCGCCTGCATGGTGGGCGCAGGTCTTGCCGGCGGACTTTCCATGGCATTCAACTGCACGCTGATGGCTCCCCACGGAGGTATCTTCGTGTTCGCCGTGGTAGGCAACTGGCTGATGTATCTCGTGGCTCTGGCGGCAGGCTCCGCTGCAGGAATGTTCATGCTGGCGCTCCTGAAGAAGAAAAAAACGCAGCCCGTGAAGTGATCCATTCGATAGAACAAAGAAAGAGAAATAAAACCCGGGGACAAAAGTCCCCGGGGAAACCAAAAATCTATTTTTAAAGGAGAGTATCATCATGGTAACAAAGACAGTAACAGTAAAGAACGCACAGGGACTCCACATGCGCCCGGCAGGCATCCTCGCGGCTGAGATGAAGAAATTCGCAGGCTGCACCGTGACCCTCAAAACCGCAGAAAAGACCGCGAAGGCTTCCGCAGTTATGCAGATAATGGCGGCTGGCATCAAGTGCGGCACCCAGGTGGAGATAACCGCTGACGGCGAGAACGAGCAGGCGGCTCTCGACAAGGCGGTGGAGCTGTTCGAAAGCGGATTCGGAGAGTAATTCTCCGGGACAGAAAGTGGGGGTAACTATGAAAAAGTTTTCCGGAAAGGGCGTGTACAGCGCCGTAGCTATCGGCAGGATATCCGTATTCAGAAAGCGGGACGTTTCAGTCACCCGCACTCATATCACAGACTCCGCCGCAGAGCTCGGGCGGGTGGAGCAGGCGAAGCAGAAAGCAACGGAGCAGCTCCAGGCGATATACGACAAGGCGCTCAAAGAGGTCGGCGAGACCAACGCGCAGATCTTCGAGATACACATGATGATGCTGGACGACGAGGACTACAACGATTCTATCCGCAGCATAATCGAGACCCAGTCGGTAAATGCGGAGTACGCAGTAGCAGTCACCGCGGACAACTTCTCCGAGATGTTCGCCTCCATGGAGGACCCGTATATGCAGGCGCGCTCCGCCGATGTGCGGGACATCTCCAACCGGCTCATTGCGAACCTCACCGGAACGGCTTCCGACGGGGCTTCCGCCGGGGACAAGATGATAGTCTGCGCCGAGGACTTAGCCCCCAGCGAGACAGTGGCGCTGGACAAGGACAAGGTGCTGGCATTCGTCACCGCCAAGGGCTCCAGCAACTCCCACACCGCGATACTCGCTCGCAACATGAATATCCCCGCCGTAATAGGCGCGGGGGACGAGTTTCTGAGCTCCATCAAGGACGGTCAGACCGCAGTTGTGGACGGCTACACCGGCGAAATATTCCTCGACCCGGACGAGGAGACCATCGCGAAATACTCCAGGAAGCGCGAGGCGGACGAGGAGAAAAAGCGCCTTCTCCAGGAGCTGAAAGGCAAGGAGAACGTCACCCTTGACGGCAGGAAAATAAACATCTTCGCGAACATCAGCGGCACCGACAACATCGGCGCAGTGCTGGTGAACGACGCCGGCGGTATCGGGCTTTTCCGCAGCGAGTTCCTGTATCTTGAGAACACCGACTTCCCCACCGAGGATCAGCAGTTCCAGGCATACAAGCGCGTGCTTGAAAGCATGGCGGGAAAGAAAGTGGTCATACGCACGCTGGATATCGGCGCAGACAAGCAGGTGGACTATTTCGGGCTGAAAAAGGAGGAAAATCCGGCGCTCGGCTTACGCGCGATAAGGATATGTCTCACCCGCCCGGAGATATTCCGCACCCAGCTCCGCGCGCTGTACCGCGCCTCCGTTTTCGGTAATCTCGCGATAATGTTCCCGATGATAACCAGCGTCCGCGAGGTGGAGCGCATAAAGTCCATCTGCGAGGAAGTAAAGCAGGAGCTCAGCCGCGAGGGCATAGAGTACTCCGACAAGGTGGAGCTCGGAATCATGATAGAGACCCCGGCAGCCGCGATAATCAGCGACCAGCTTGCTCCGCTGGTGGATTTCTTCAGCGTAGGCACCAACGACCTCACGCAGTACACACTCGCCTGCGACCGCCAGAATCCCGACATCGAGGAATTCATAGACACCCACCACGAAGCGATACTACGGCTGATAGAGATGTCCGCCGAGAACGCCCACAAAAACGGCGCATGGATAGGCATATGCGGAGAGCTTGCGGCGGACACCACGCTCACCGAGCGTTTCCTCCGCATGGGAATAGACGAGCTTTCAGTCTCCGCTCCGTTCGTGCTTAAAGTAAGGGACGCAGTACGGAAGCTTGACCTGAGCAAATAAATAACCGGATACCAAAAACAGGGCAGCCCATTCGCTGCCCTGTTCAGGCTGTCGATAAACCGCCATCTGCGTCGTCACTCCGCATGACGGCAGGCACAAAGCCTAGCCGTCATGCGGGTTCCTAGCATCTGACGATTTCTCGACAGTCTGACTGTTTTAAATATTATCCGCGAAGCGGATACAATAATTCCGATTTCCGAATTCCGAATTAAAATCACGTTGTCCATTTCAGACCGCAGCGGTCGGAAATGAGGTTCTCCGGCTCTACGCCGAGGAGCGTTTTCTCCCCCGCAAGCACCTTGATATCGCCGCTGCAGGTGCGCATATTTATCGTGCCTATGCAGTCGGAGGAACCGAGCGCCACAGCGCTTGCGCCCTCAATGGTGGAATCAAACGTGCAGTCGTTCATGATTATCTCGCCGAATTCCTTGTCGGCGCCGATACCCAGTATCTCCTTGCCCTTGAATATGGAGGTAATGCGGTCGTTGGACATCTTAACGCAGCCGCCCCTTGAATTGTAGGAGCCAAATCCGCCTATCTTGTCGCCGGACATTGTGATATCCGCCGAGCTGCCTATCATGGTTATGCTGCACGGGTCGCTGAAGCTGCCGATACCCAGCGCCGTCTTGGAGTGGTGCACCAGCTTCATGCGGGTGTCCTCGATGAATACGTCCGCGCCGGAAAGCAGGCTGCCTATGCCGAGGGTGCTCTTGCCCATCTGCTCGATGGTGAGCTCCGCGCACTTTATCCTTATGCGGGAGAGGTCGTCGTTGCTCCTGCCGCCGATGGCAACGCTCTTTTCGCTGTCAAGGTGTATGAACACCTTTCCGTCCATCGCGATATTTATATTGCCGTAGGGCATCGTGAATCCCGAGCCTATCGCGTAGGTCTGGTTGGTGGAGGAATTAATGCTCAGCGTGCCGTCGCCTATGATATTGAGCGAGGAGCCAGCCGGCACGAAAATTCCGCCGGTTATCGAAACGTCGCCGATAATTTTCAGCGTCATGGTGCTGTTCTGCCCCACGGTAATGGAGGCTCCCGCGCTGTCGTTCTTCATGCTGACGTTCACCAGATTGAGCTGGCAGTTCAGGTTGTCCTTCGCGCGGACGGTCATGTCCGAAATGAACCTGCTGTTTCCTGTCAGGGTGTAATCCGGGCGGGTAATGATGATATCCGTGTAGCTGTCCAGATCCAGCGCCATCAGCGATATTTCGCGCTCGTCGCCGGTAAAGTAGGTCTTTCTGGCGCGGCGGTTCTCGCTTGCGCGGTTGTACTCCTTTATTTCCTGCACTATCTCCGCAGGTATCTCCTGCATGAGTTCCGGAGAGGGCTTCGCCGTATAGTAGCCCTGGATAAGGTCGACGCCCATCGCGATAACGGTCTGGAGCTCCTCTGCAAGCTCCACGCCCTCCGCCAGAGCCATGAAGTTGTTGTCGTGCGCGTAGTCGATGATGTTGCGCGTGAAGTGCTTCTTGCGCTTATCCTTGTGGATATTCATGATAAGGCTGCGGTCTATCTTTACAACGTTCGGCATGAACGTCAGCAGGTTGCTGATGTTGGAATATCCCGTACCGTAGTCGTCTATCGCTATCTTGAATCCGCAGCGCCTGCTGCGCCCGATAAGCGTCTGGAGCTGCTTTGCGCTTGCTTCGGTCTGCTCGGTGAACTCCACCACGACGCTCTCCATAATGTCGCCATATAGCTGGTACAGCCTCTCAAAATCCGCGTCCGGAAGCGTACATGCGGGTATGCTGTTAATAAACAGCAGCCTGCCGTTAAGGAGCTGCTGATTTTCCTTGGCAAAGCGCAGCGTATTGAACATGGTGCACATCTCCACGTCATGCAGGCGGTTGAGCGCCTCGGCATGGGTCAGTATCGACAGCGGCGACAGCCTGAATTCGTCGCCGGAGCGCATCAGCGCCTCGTAAGCGTAGATGTCGCCGGAACGCGCGTCAACTATCGGCTGGAAATGATAGCTGAACAGGTTCTCGTTGAGCAGCCGGATAACGTTGCGGCGCTCCTCCGGGTCGAAGGAATCCGGGTTGACGTCCGCGGTCTTGTGCATTTTTGTGTGGTTATCCTTCGCAAGAGTGCGCTGATATGCCGCGTCATACGGGAGCTTCTCCAGCACGGAGCGGTCTGTGAGCGGCGCGGACGCCACCGCCGTGTACACGTTCACGCCATATTCCCCGCCCTCGCGGTGGTTCATGGATTCTATCGCGGAATTCAGGCGGGACTGAACGTCGTCGACAGAGCCCTCTTCGATTATTCCCGCAATGAAGAACTCGTCGCCGCTGACCCTGACCACAAGGTCGCTGTCCCCTGCCGCACTGGTGAGCGCAACGCTCAGCCCCGAAAGGACGCGGTCTCCCTCGGCATAGCCGTAGGTGTCGTTGATACCCTTCAGGTTCTCGATATCTATTGAAATTATGCGCAGTATCCTGTGCGGGTCGTTGAACTTACCGCAGCGCTCGGACATGATATGGGTATATCCGCGCATATTGAGCAGACCCGTGAGGGAATCGCGCACCTGCGTTTCCGTGACTGCGTCGTTATAGAGAATGTGGCGGCGCTGCTTTTCAAGCGCACAGGTGACGGTGCGCAGCCACTTTACATAATCCTTGCCGTAAACCTGGAGCGAATCCCCGTAGGAAAGCACCACATAGCCGTAGTTCACGCCCATGAAATGAAGCGAGGTGAATATGTACGCCGAAGGCTTCGCACGCTCCGCATATATCTCCGGCAGCATCTGCTCTCTGGGGAATTTATCCATCAGGTCAACGGTGCCCTTGCCGTCAACGCGCTTCAGCGCAAGCCCTATCCTGTCGGTGAAGCCCTCCGCCGGAGCCGGGTCGTGCATGACCTTGTTGTTCAGGCACATCCAGAAGCCCTTGAAGTTACCCAGAAAATGGGTATACCAGTCCACCTTCCAGAGATAGTCGTAGAACGTTTCCGCCGCGACAAGATCCTCCGACATGAAGTTGTAGTAGGATTCAAAGCCGTGCTGCTGGGCGGCTGTCATGTTCATCGCGGCGATATCGCATATCTGCGCCATGTTTATCCGGCAGCAGCCGCAGGTCATTCCTGGCATGAACTGTGCGGAATGTTCATCGTTCACCGGCTGGAATTCCGTGCCGCGCACCCTGGAGATGACGTATCTCGCAGCGCTGAGCGCTATGCTCATGGGGTCGCGCAGGGCGGAGGTTATGTTGAGGTAATCCGCGCCGAAGGGCTCGTTCTGGTTGAAGCCGGAAACGATAACGTCCTCCGGTATCTTCACGCCCCTGCTGGAAAGGGCCGCGATAAGCTGCACTGCGGTGAGGTCGGAGCAGCACAGCACTGCGTCCGGAAGCCCGTTCGCGATGATTTCATCGGCTATGGGGGAATAGTCGTCTATCCAGTCCCTGCCGGTATGAATACGGTTTTCCGGGATATCCCAGCCGCGCTTTTTCATCGCCTCCACGAAGTACGCCTTTATGCTGTCGTGGAACGGGTCGCTGGGGCCTCCCACGAAGTCAATGACCTTTGCGCCGTGCTGCCCCATGAAATGTTCAACGATCATTTCGGCAGCGCTGCGGTAGTCGTATATAAAATTCCTGAAGCCCTCCACCTCGCTGTCAAAGCTTGCGACAGGGCCGTTGAAATCTGATTTTATGCGGGCGATGATCCTGTTTCTGGATTCCTCGCTGCTGATGCTGGACGGAAATACAATGATACCGTCAAGCGCGTCAAGGTTTATCAGGTCGTAGACAGAATTCTCCGCCGCGTCAAACTCGGCATTGCCGGACATCATCAGCGATGAGAACACCAGCACGTCCATGTCGGCGTCGAAAAGCTCCTTCTGGATATATTCCAGCGAACGGGTGAAGAACACATATTCTGCTTCAGCCGCAATTATCCCGATAAGGGGTCTCTGCTTTTTCAAGTTCCATTCCTCCGGACATCTTACCTATTTATAATATCTTAGTTAAGTATAACACACCCGAGATGATTATTGCAACAACAGGCAAATGTTTTTGTGCATTTCTGCCAACTTTTTTAGTAAAAAGTTACATACCACCATTAAGTTACAAGGTGTGTTAGCTAATTAAAGGTTGCGGCAGGAAAATATTGTAATAAAGTTTGTGCAAATTGCCATAGAGATTTAGTTTGATTTTACTGCGCATATAGTGTATAATTAAAGGTAGATTAAAAAAGGAGTGACTCTATTGCATTATCTTATGATTTCCGCAGCGGCGGAGAGCAACGGCTTCCTGGGCGTTGTAAAAACAGTGAATGACGCGGTGAGCAGCGTGGTATGGGGCTGGCCTGCCCTGATACTCCTGCTGTTCGTCGGGATACTTATGACATCGCTGACAAAGTTCTTCCAGGTATCTCACTTCGGAAGATGGATAAAGTTCACCATCGGCGCGATATTCCGCGACAAGAAGGTAACAAAGCACACCGAGGACAAGTCTATCTCCCAGTTCCAGAGCCTTTGCACGGCGCTTGCCGCGACAGTCGGCACCGGAAACATTGCTGGCGTTGCCTCCGCGATAGTCACCGGAGGCCCCGGCGCGGTATTCTGGATGTGGATCATGGCGTTCTTCGGAATGATGACCAACTTCTCCGAAAACGTGCTCGGAATACTCTACCGCGTGAAGAACAAGGACGGCGAGTGGAGCGGCGGCGCAATGTACTATCTGCGCCACGGTCTTGGCGGAAAGAAGCACTGCAAGACTCTCGGCGCCGTGCTGGCTGTTATATTCTGTGTATTCTGCCTGTTCGCTTCGTTCGGAATAGGCAACATGACCCAGATAAACACCATCTCCACCAACATGAGCAGCACATTCGGGATCCCTAACTGGATAATCGGTATCGTCCTGATGATAATTGCCGCGCTGGTAGTTATCGGCGGGATCAAGCGCATTGCGGCGGTCGCCGAAAAGGTAGTTCCCGTAATGGTTCTGCTGTATCTCCTTGGAACGCTGGTCATCTGCTTCATGCACATCGACCAGTTCGGCGCGGTGTTCGTTGCCATCTTCAAGGGCGCTTTCGGACTTGAAGCCGCTGTCGGCGGAATCGTCGGCCACGGCGTAAAGCTGGCAGTCCAGATGGGTATGAAGCGCGGCGTGTTCTCCAACGAGGCAGGTCTCGGCTCCTCTGTTATGGTGCACTCCAGCTCCAACGTAAAGGAGCCCGTTCAGCAGGGTATGTGGGGTATCTTTGAGGTATTCGCAGATACCATCGTTGTATGCACCCTGACCGCCTTCACGGTTCTTTCCTCCGGGCTTATCGACCTTGAAACCGGGCTTCTCGCAGACGAGACCATCACGAACACCGGTTCCCTGGTAGGTATAGCATTCGAACAGAACTTCGGCGTCTGGGGACGTTACTTCGTTGCGATAGCGCTGCTCCTGTTCGCGTTCTCCACCTCCCTCGGCTGGAGCCACTACGGAACAAAGGCTTTCGAGTACCTTTTCGGCACCAAGGCTACTCTGTTCTACAAAATAGTATTCGTTGCCGCGATATTCGGCGGCGCAACCATGGGCGAGAACCTCGCGTGGGAGCTCTCCGACACATTCAACGGCATGATGATGATACCGAACCTGATAGGCGTGCTTGTGCTTTCGCCTATGGTATACAAGTGTACGAAGAACTACGTCGACCGGCACATACGTCACATGAACGTGGAGCCTATGCTGTCAGCCCACGCAGAAATACAGCGCGAGCAGGCGGCGGCTCTTGAAGCCGAGCAGAAGGAGCTTGTAAGCGCCGGGATCGATACGGATTACGCAGAATAAATTATATGGGGAGCTTTCCGGCTCCCCAATTATTATTGTTCGCCCGTGAATTTAAACCGTCTGGGCGAGAAAAAGCACCTGGCTGTCAGCAGGGCGGCGACCCCGAAATGCAGCCGTGAAGCGGCACCACACAATCTGAAGTTGGTCAGAATTGGGCGTTTGGGGTCAACAATATATTGGCTGACCTAATTTGACTAGAGAAATATTCTGGGCACCTTCCGTTATACATAGATACCAATGGTTATTTTCCCTTCTTCTGATTGCAGTATAAGTATTTTTATCCTGATCGACTCATGCAGCACATTTCTCGTTCTTTGAAATTCTGTGAAAGTATTCAGATTTGACTTGACAAATTATTCAAGAAAATGTATAATAAATAATGTAAGCGGTACAAGTTCAAGTACTATCCCTGAGGCTGCCATTTATTGCAGCAGAAAGGAATAAGCATGAACGAGTGCTATAAACCAGATCCTTCGGCGCCTGGAAATTCTTCGGAAAGCCAAAGTCTGAGATCCGACTTTAGCTTTAGGTATAAAAAGAAATCTAAAAAGACCGAAAGGCTGTTTGAAATCAGCTATCGGAAATATGCGATCGTTCCACAGAAAGGAGATAAGGAACCATCGGACGATAAAGCCCGGATTTCAAAAATACCTATCTATTTCAGGCTAATACCTCTGGCACTGCTTTTACGCGCTGCACTGATCCTTACGTCCTGTCCGGATTTGACCTTATGGTCTAGCGCTTTAAGCATGATATCTAACTCAATTAATATTATTAAGATGTTTTTTTGAATCACGTTAACAACTAATTATAAGAAATTTGATCTGACTTTAATTTGAACTGATTTTAACTTGAACTGACTTTAATTTGAACTGATTTTAATTTGAACTGACTTTAATTTGAACTGATTTTAATTTGAACTGATTTTAATTTGAACTGCATTAAACGAAATATGAATATGTAATTTCCATTAGCATAACAATGAATTAACCACTGTGATTGCTTGATCACATTTACTCCTATGAATTAAGGATAGTACACTTGATATTGCTTACAACTAAAGCCCAGCTTTCGCTGGGCTTTTTTCTTTCAACTGATGTATAATAATCGCCTTGCGTTTCACCTTGGTATAGCATTAATGCTATTGGTGCTTTTTCGGCAAGCAGTACGGGGGAGCCCAAAAGCTCCCCCCGATTTTATACGCAATGTAACTCCGCAGCTTTGGCTCAGTCGCAGTACCCGAAAGCCATAACAAAGAATCCCGTACCATCGTCAGGCTCCATGCGTATCTCAACGGTGTGCTCCGCAGAAGAATCATCATCTATGAGGTACGCAGTAACCGGATTACTCCAGCCGTCCTCCATGTTTGAAGCAACAGATGAGGTCTTTACCCCGTCAACGTAAATATCCGCCGTGCCGTACTTTTCGCTGTTGTTCGCCCTGAACACCATCTCAAGAACCGAGCAGTTCACGGTGAATTTCATGGAGCCGCCCTCGGTGCCCTTATACATCCAGCCGTTGTGGAATCTTTCATGGGTATCATACTGCGTGAAGCCGTCCAGCTCAACGTTCTCCATATTCGCGCTGTCCATGTAGTGCATATTCATGTACTTTCCGCTGAACACCGGCTCCGGGAGGTTCTTGTCGATCTCGCCCACATTCTCAGCAACCACCGGGAGCACCTTCTGGTAGTAGTTATCCACGAAATCGGTGATGCACTTGTGTCCGTATTCATTCGGGTGGGACTGGTCGTTGGAGTAGTCCTGCCACGTCATTCTGCCCGCCTCTATCTCCTCGTAAACGCTGTCGTGCACGCTTATCATCGGGAGCCCGTAATTCTCGCCTACCTGCGACATATGCTCCTGGCAGGTGTAGCCGCTGTCAAGCACCGTGAACAGCAGGACTACCGCTATATCCTTATCCTGCGTGAGAAGCGTGCGCACAAGGCTCTCGTATGCGTTCTTGTAATCGGCGGTCTGGCCGTCGTTTACCGCGAACTCAACGAAAACTATATCCGGGTCGGCGGAAAGCACGTCGCGCTCCAGCCGGAGATTTCCCAGCAGCGAGGGTGTGCCGCTGATACCCGCGTTCACGCCAGTCACCGTGATATCCGGGAAGTAACCCTGGAGCAAGTCGGTGCAGGTCTTTGCGTAGAACTCCGTAGTGCCCGCGTTGTAGCCCTCGGTTATGGAGCCGCCTATGTATGCCACCGTGATGTCCTCGCCGTTCTGCGCCTTCTGGAACACGTCGGCCATTCTGGTCATGTCGCCGGTGGAAAGCAGCGAACGGTCGACCATCTTCTCGTAGTCGGAACGGCTGTCGTCAGCCTCAGCCGTGGGAGCCTCAGCCGTCTGCGCGGGCGCGGAGCTGTCAGTAGTTTCTCCGGCGGTCTGAGCCGCAGAGCTTTCCGGCGCGGAGCTTTCAGAAGCCGTGCTCTCCGGAGCTGATGAGCTGGTGTTGTTTCCCGAGCAGGCGGTCATTGCCAGCAGCATTGAAGCCGCCGCCAGTATTGATATAAACTTCTTCATTCTTTCTTCTCCTGAAATAAAATAGAGCGGAATTACCGCTGATTCAATTATACCGGATTTTGGCGCGGTTGTCAATGGCAATCGGCTGCACAATAAACACAAAAATGGGAGAGCCAAAGCCCTCCCATAGTTTTTATTGAGATTTGCCGCTGAAAGCGGCACATAAATTCCGAATTCAGAATTCCGAACTCCGAATTTATATCAGTACATTCCGCCCATGCCGCCTGCGGGCATTGCCGGCGCAGCGGGAGTTTCCTCGGGCTTGTCAGCAACCAGGGACTCGGTGGTCAGTACCATTGCAGCAACGGAAGCCGCATTCTGGAGCGCAGAACGCGTAACCTTTGCCGGGTCAACGATACCAGCGGAGATCATGTCGCCGTAGGTCTCGGTGTAAGCGTCGAAGCCGTAGCCTACCTTGCCCTCGCGGTTGATGGTGTCGATAATTACGGAGCCCTCAAGGCCTGCGTTGAGCGCGATCTGGCGAACCGGCTCCTCAAGAGCGCGGAGAACGATCTTGGCACCGGTCTTTTCGTCGCCCTCAAGCGTGTCAACCAAAGCCTTAACAGCCGGCATTGCGTTGATAAGAGCTGTTCCGCCGCCTGCTACGATACCTTCCTCAACGGCTGCCTTTGTAGCTGCCAGCGCGTCCTCGATGCGGAGCTTCTTCTCCTTCATCTCTACCTCGGTAGCTGCGCCGACCTTGATAACGCCTACGCCGCCGGAAAGCTTTGCAAGTCTTTCCTGGAGCTTCTCCTTGTCGAACTCGGAGGTGGTGTTCTCGATAGCGGTCTTTATCTCGTGCACGCGAGCCTTGATAGCCTCGCTGTCGCCATAGCCGTCAACGATGATGGTGTTCTCCTTGTTTACCTTTACCTGCTTAGCGCGGCCGAGCTGGTTGATCTGTGTCTCCTTGATGTCAAGACCGAGCTCGTCTGTGATGACCTCGCCGCCGGTCAGGATAGCGATATCCTTGAGCATTTCCTTACGTCTGTCGCCGAAGCCCGGAGCCTTGACAGCAACGCATACAAATACGCCTCTCAGCTTGTTCAGGATGATGTTGGTAAGAGCGTCGCCTTCAACGTCCTCTGCGATGATGACCAGCTTCTTGCCAGCCTGTACGATCTGCTCAAGCAGCGGGAGAACGTCCTGAATGGAGGAGATCTTCTTATCTGTGATAAGGATATAGGGATCGTCGATAACCGCTTCCATCTTATCGGTATCAGTTACCATGTAGGGGGAGATGTAGCCTCTGTCGAACTGCATACCCTCAACTACCTCGGAGTATGTCTCAGCGGTCTTGCCCTCTTCAAGGGTGATAACGCCGTCGGCTGTTACCTTCTCCATAGCCTCTGCGATAAGCTTGCCGACAGACTCGTCGCCTGCGGAAACTGTCGCAACTCTCTCGATGTCCTTGCTGCCGCTTACGGTCTGGGAGTTCTTCTTGATCTCTGCCACTGCCGCGTCAACAGCCTTCTGCATACCCTTCTTTACTACCATGGGGTTAGCGCCGGCTGCGATGTTCTTCATGCCCTCGCGTACAAGAGCCTGTGCAAGCAGCGTAGCGGTCGTGGTGCCGTCGCCTGCCGCGTCGTTCGTCTTGGTGGCGACTTCCTTTACAAGAGCCGCGCCCATGTTCTGGAATGCGTCCTCAAGCTCGATCTCCTTTGCGATGGTAACGCCGTCGTTTGTGATGAGCGGGCTGCCGTACTTCTTGGAGAGAACTACGTTCCTGCCCTTCGGGCCGAGTGTGATCTTAACTGTATCTGCCAGGGTGTCGATACCTGCCTGGAGAGCCTTGCGGGCCTCTTCGCCGTAAATAATATCCTTAGCCATGATGAATTCCTCCTTGTGTGTCTTGTTACGAATTACTCAACTATCGCGAGAATGTCGGACTGTCTGAGAATGGAATACTCAACGCCGTCAACCTTTACCTCGGTGCCTGCGTACTTGCTGATGAGCACCTTGTCGCCTACCTTGACGTTCATTGTGACTTCCTTGCCGTCAACGTTTCCGCCGGGACCTACTGCCACTACCTCTGCAACGGAGGGCTTCTCCTGTGCGGAAGCCGTCAGGATAATACCGCTCTTTGTGGTTTCCTCTGCTTCGACCATCTTTATAACTACGCGGTCTGCTAAAGGCTTGATTGTCATATATATTTCCTCCTCAAAAATTAAGTATCAGATTTGCGTTTAGCACTCTTGTTCTCTGAGTGCTAATTATATTTTACCCATTATTCAGAAAAAATCAAGGGGTAAAAGGGCTTTTTTCTGCAATTTCGTGAAATGTGTACACATTACATATTTTGACGGGTAGAGATTTAGCAATTCTGCACAATGCCCAGAATGACCCCACATATCAAAATGCGCCGTAAAACTCCCTGTTCATTATTGATTTTTCCATTAATATATGGTAGAATAAAAGGATAGAGAAAATATATGCCGGAGGTCGAGAAATTATGGCTGTAGCAGTACCAAAGAGAATAGCTTCTGGAATAATCAACGCGCTGAAAGGCGGAGTAGTCCCCCGCACGGGACTGGGCTACATCGCGGTCGGCAGGACTGCCGAGATAAACGCGCTGCTCCATGATGTGGACATCACCGAGGAGGGCGGCGCCTTCTTCCGCTTTATCGTGGGGCGCTACGGCAGCGGCAAGAGCTTCATGCTCCAGACCATGCGCCAGCACCTGATGGACAGGGGCTTCGTCACCGCAGACGCAGACCTCTCCCCGGAGCGCCGGCTGATGGGCACAAAGGGACAGGGACTTGCGACCTACCGGGAGCTCATGCGCAACATGAGCGTCCGCACAAAGCCGGACGGCGGAGCGCTCCCGCTGATACTTGAAAAGTGGATAACCGCCGTGCGCACAGACGTGGTTTCCGAGGGCACCAGCCCGGATTCCCCGTTTTTTGACGCGGCAGTCGAGAAAAAGATTTACACCAAAATCAGCGGTCTTGAGGATATGGTGCACGGCTTCGATTTCGCCCGGGTGATAAACGCCTACCACAAGGCGTACATGATGGGGAACGACGAAAAGGCGGGCTGCGCCGTAAGATGGCTGCGCGGCGAGTACTCCACCAAGACGGAGGCAAAGCAGGATCTAGGCGTCAACGTGATAATCACGGACGACAACTGGTACGACTACATCAAGCTGCTGACCGCATTCTTCGTGAGCGCTGGCTACAAGGGCTTCGTCATAATGATAGACGAGCTTGTGAATATTATGAAGATCCCACACGCAGTCACCCGCCAGTACAACTACGAGAAGATACTGATGATGTACAACGACGTCATGCAGGGAAAGGCTTCGCACCTGGGCATAATCATGGGCGGCACGCCCCAGTGCATAGAGGACACCCGCCGCGGGATATTCAGCTACGACGCTCTCCGCTCCCGGCTGGAGCGCGGGCGCTTCGCCACGGACGAAACCCACGATATGCTCGCGCCCATAATAAAGCTCCAGCCGCTCACCTATGAGGAAATGACCGTCCTCGCCGAAAAGCTGGCGGAGATACACGCGGGGCTGTACGGCTACGAAAACCGCATGACCCTGGAGGACAGGATATTCTTCATCAAGGCGGAATACAGCCGCGTGGGTGCCGACACCAACATCACCCCCCGCGAAATGATACGCGACTTCATCGAACTGCTGAACATCGCAATGCAGAACCCCGACAAGACTATCCCCCAGCTCATGGGCGAGGAGAGCTTTGAATTCGCAAAGCCCGAGGGCGGGGAAGCCGCTGAGGAAAAGGACGGCTTCGAGGATTTCGAGCTGTAACGCAAGAGGTAACAAATGTCCGACATATTCCACCGCTTAGCCCCTTTCATACAGGATTACATCTACCGCTGCAAGTGGGAGGAGCTGCGCGAAATACAGGTGCTCGCCGCAGAATCGGTGTTCGACACCGACGAGAATCTTCTGCTCTCCAGCGGCACCGCCAGCGGAAAGACCGAGGCGGCTTTCCTGCCGGTGCTGACCCGCCTTTGGGAGAACCCATCCCAGAGCGTGGGAGTGCTCTACCTCTCGCCGCTGAAAGCGCTGATAAACGACCAGTTCGTCCGGCTGGAGGGGCTTCTTGAGGAAGCGAACATTCCCATAACCAAGTGGCACGGGGACGCCTCCGCCGCCGCAAAGAAGCGCGTGTTAAAGCGCCCGCAGGGGATAATACAGACCACCCCGGAATCCCTGGAAAGCATGCTAATGCACAACTCCAGCGGGGCTTACAGGCTGTTTTCCGACCTGCGCTTCGTCATAATCGACGAGGTGCACTATTTCATGGACAACGACCGCGGCTTACAGCTCCTGTGCCTGTTGGAGCGGCTATCGCGGCTCATCGGCTACCACCCGCGCCGCATAGGGCTTTCCGCCACCCTCGGCGACTGCCGCAGCGCGGAGCAGTGGCTCAACACCGGCAGCGGCAGGCGCTGCATCACCCCGAAAGTCCACGAAAAGGGCAGGACTCTGCGGCTCTCCGTAAAGTTCTTCCCGATAAAGGAGAAGATACCGAACTCCGACAGCAGGACGCTGCTCCAGAACTACTACGACTACCTGTTTGAGAGCACATGGAACAAGCGCTGTATCCTCTTCTCCAACTCCAAGGGAGAGGTGGAGGAGAACATCGCCCACCTGAAGCGCATGGCCGCCGAGCGCCGCCTGCCGGATAACTACCTTATCCACCACGCGAATATTTCCTCCGCCCTGCGGGAGTTCACCGAGCAGAAGATGAAGTCCTCCGAGCAGCCCGTCTGCACCGGAGCCACCGTCACGCTGGAGCTCGGCATAGACCTCGGCTCCCTTGAACGGATAGTCCAGACCGGCTGCCCACTGACCGTCTCCGGGCTGGTACAGAGGCTCGGGCGAACCGGCAGGCGCGGCGGTATCGCGGAAATGCGCTTTGCGTTCCGTTGGGACATGAGCCTGCCGCCGCAGGAGTTCTACAAGGAGATAAACTGGGACTTCGTGATGTGTATTGCAATGATACTGCTCTACACCCGCGAAAAATGGATAGAACCCATGTACCTCCCGAAGCTGCCGTACAGCCTGCTCTACCACCAGACCATGAGCTGGCTCTCCTCGCAGGGCAGCGTGAAGCCGCCGGAGCTTGCGCGGTATATCCTCACACTGGGCGTATTTAAGAACGTCACCAGGGAGGACTACCTGCTGCTCCTGCGGCATATGCTGGAAAACGGTCAGATAGAGCGCGGCGAGGACGGCGGACTCCTTGTCGGGGAAAAGGGAGAGGCCGCAGTAAATAATTACGAGTTCCTCGCGGTATTCTCCGTGCCGTCGGAATTCTCCGTGCGGTGCAATGCCGAGGAAATCGGCACCGTGCAGACCCCGTTCCCGGAAAAGGCGCAGTTTGCGCTGGCGGGTCAGGCGTGGGAGGTCACGGAGCTGGACATGAAGGAGCGCCGCATTTTTGTAAAGCATATCCCCGGAATTTCCGCGAATATGTGGCAGGACACCGGAAACGAGTACGTCCACACAAAGGTTATGAAGAAAATACAGGAGGTGCTGTGCAGCGACGAGGAATATGCGTTCCTTGACGACTCCGCGAAAAAGCGCCTTTCCGACATACGCAGAGCCTGCCGCGCAGCCGCACGGGCGCAGGCAGTCCCGGAGGCCGACCGCAGGTTAGCCGGGAGCAGCGTTTCCGCTTATTCCCTCGGCAGAGCCGTGCAGATAACGCCGACCCTGTACGCGGCGTTCCCGTTCCTCGGAACGCGCGCCTGCATGGCGCTGATGTACGAGCTGCGGCAGCGGGGCTTCGGCGCGAACGTGTGGGTGCACCGCTACATTCCCGTGTGCATTGAGGTAAAGACCGACCGCAGCCTTGCGGAGCTTGAAGCCGCGCTATCCGAGATAAAGCTGAACGGCGCGGACAAATACGCGTTCAGGATTCCGGACAACTGCGAGATAACCGGAAAATACAACGACTATATCCCCCGGGAGCTTCTGCGGAAGCAGTATGTTGAGGACTACCTCGACGCGGAGGACATGAAACTGAATCTTTAGGAGGAATCACAATGAAGCTGATGTTTGCGTCCGACATTCACGGTTCGGCGCTGTACTGCGAAAAAATGCTGGAGGCATTCCGGCGGGAGGGCGCTGAGCGCCTGTGCCTGCTCGGGGATATCCTCTACCACGGCCCCCGCAACGACCTGCCGGAGGGTCACGCGCCAAAAAAGGTCATCGCCATGCTGAATCCCGTGAAATCGCAGCTTATGTGCGTCCGCGGGAACTGCGACACCGAGGTGGACCAGATGGTACTTGAATTCCCGGTGCTTGCCGACTACGCGCTGATTTTCGAGCGCGGCAGGTGCTTCTATCTCACCCACGGGCATCACTATAACCCGCAGAACCTCCCGCCGCTGAACCCCGGAGACGTGCTGATAAACGGCCACACCCACGTCTTTAAGGCAGAGTGCGTGAACGGCATACACTGCCTGAACGACGGCTCCGTGGCGCTCCCCAAGGAGGGAAAGCCGCGCAGCTACATGATCTACGAGGACGGAACATTCACCGTGAAGCAGCTTGAATCCGGAGAGCCGCTCCTCACCTGCACCATCTGACGGAGGGCGAGATGTCATTCAGTTCTGATATAAAAAAGGAGCTGTGCGCCGTGAAGGAGCTTACGGAAAGGCAGGCTTCCGCAATGCTGTACGGAATAATGTACGCCTCCCGGTTCGAAAGCGGCAGACCCGTCATACAGACCGAAAGCCTTGACCTGATGAACGCCGCCGCAGAGCTTATGCGCACGGTATTCCCCGGGGTGAAGTTCGGCATAGTCCGGCTGGTGAAGAGCGCCGGCTCGCTGTTCACGCTGAAGCTGAAAAGCGGCTGGGAGCAGGCTGCGGAGCGCTTCGGCAGCTTCGAGGAAATAAACGCGGATGCCGTTGACGGCGCCGACGAGGAAAGCAGCGCGTTCCTGCGCGGGATATTCGTGACCTGCGGCTCCGTGACCGACCCTAACAAGGAATACCACCTTGAAATAGTGCTCCCCGAAAACCACCGCACCGGCATACTGCTGGATTTCATCACCGAGCACGGAATGGCGGTAAAGGAGACCCTCCGGGCGCACAGGCGCGTTATCTACGCCAAGGAGAGCGAGCTCATCGAGGATTTTCTTACCTACATCGGCGCGGCGAATCACTCGCTGGAGATAATGCAGGTCAAGATAATGAAGGACTTCCGCAACCGCGTGAACCGCTCGGTGAACTGCGAAAGCGCGAACCTCGACAAGACCGTCGCCGCATCCAACAAAAGCGCCGAGGACATCGGGTACATATTCCGCACCATGGGCGCCGACTGGCTCTCCCCGGAGCTGCGGGAGACGGCGCAGCTCCGGCTGGAAAACCCCGAGCTTTCCCTTTCGGAGCTGTGCGGGCTGTTCCAGAAGCCGATAAGCCGCAGCGGACTCAACCACCGGCTGAAAAAGCTATCAAAGCTGGCTGAGGAGCTTCGCTCCTCCGAATGATTTCCATTAATTTTTTATTGACAAGAGTTCGATTTTTTGTTATACTGAATATGGTAATATCACAGTTATTCCTTGGTTATTAATGCAGAAGGAGATAATATGAAAAAGCAGATAATCAGCGCCGCGCTTGCGGCGGTACTTTCAGCCGGTATCTTCAGCGCCCCGGCGCAGGAAATGCTCGGCAGCGTTTCCGTAACGGCGCAGGCGGCTTCGACAGTTTCCGCGCCGAAATCCTCTAAGAAAGCCGGAAGCTATTCCACCTCCGGCGCGTTCACCGTGAAGCTCACCGCAGCCGACGGCGCGCAGATATATTACAGCACCGGCGGGAGCTTCAAGCTCTACACAAAGGCGCTGAAAATCAGCAAGACCACCACGGTCAAGTGCTACGCAAAAATCGGCAGCTCAAAGAGCAAGACGGTATCCTATACATACAAGCTGACGCCGAAGGTGACTTTCTCCAAGGCGGCAGGAAGCTATGACGAGCCGATAACCGTAAAGCTGTCCTCCACCGCTTCCGGGGTGAAGTTCTACTACACCCTCGACGGAAGCAAGCCGACGACCTCCTCCACGCTGTACAGCACCAGCGGAATAAAGATAAGCAAGAGCGCGAAGCTCCGCGTGCTTGCGGTCAAGAGCGGCTGGACGAACAAGTATTTCTCCCAGGACTACACTATCAAGAGCGCTTCAGCCGACCTTTCGGCGACAAACCTGCTGGATGACTACAAGAGCAAATACGCCTACAACACGCTGACCTCCGCGCAGAAAAAGGTATACGAGGTGTTCTTTGAGCTCGCGGCGGCGCACGGCACTGACGGCGACGTTTCCGCATTCGGCGCAAACGCTTCCGATGTAAAGCTGGCATACTGGGCTTTCGACTACGACAACCCTCAGTTCTTCTGGCTTGGCAACGGGTACAGCTACTCAATGAAGGGAAACGGCGACATAACGGCGGTAACGCCGCAGTATTCCCGCTCCGCTTCTGAAGCTGAACGGCTCCAGCCGCTGTTTGAGGAGGCAGCCAACAAGATAATCACAAAGGCGCTGGCGCAGGATAATCTCTTTGACCGCGTAAAGGTGATGCACGACGAGATCATAGACATGACCACATACACCACCAAGGGCAGCAGCTCAAAATCCGAGGCGGACGGCCCGCTGCTTGACGGCAAGGCTCTGTGCGAGGGTTATTCCAAGGCGTTCATGTACCTCTGCCAGTCGGTGGGGATCCCCTGCGTATGCGTTGCAGGAACCGCAGGCGAGCCGCATATGTGGAACATGATACAGCTTGACGGCGAGTGGTACAACATGGACGTCACCTGGGACGACATCGGCACATATGATTATTTCTGCATCTCCACCAAGAAGATACAGGAGGATCACACCTTTGAAAACCTGTTCCCCATTCCCTCTGCGACATCTGACAAGTACAGCTACAACACCGTTATGGGTATCACTGAATACACGGACTCAGCCAGCGCTTACAAAGCCCTGCTGGCTGACGCTGTAAAGAACTGGAACAGCGGCGTCTACACCACCGATATAACAGTAAAGAGCGGGCTTATGGACGGACTTATTTCCAGGGTGAACAGCAGCCTGTCCAGCGACCTCGCCGCAGCCGGCTGTAATATCAAGGGCTGGGGCGCAAGCTACTCCAGCAAGAAGCTGACTATAACCCTAAAGCACTGAACGACCGGAGGGCTGCCTCCACAATAAAAGAACCCAGCAGTATCGCAAGGCACACCAGAAAGCGCAGGGCGTATTCCCCCGCCGCAGGACGCGCCGCCACGATACTGCTTTTGCTTGTGGAGACCAGCCGCAGAAGCTGCGCGGACATCGCCGCAGAAACTCCCGCGCCGTTCACCACCGCCGCCACCGAAGCCGCACAGGACGGAACCAGCAGCACCGCCGATATTCCTTTCACGGAAAAGGCTCCCGCAAGCGCCGCCCCCGTGCCTAACCCGCACACCAGCGGCGCCGCCCAGACCAGCATATCCCCCAGCGCAAAGAATCCCAGTATAAACTCCGCCAGAAGGAACGCAGCGCCCCACAGCAGCCGCATTCCGAGTATCTCCCAGAACCCGCCCGCAGCGCACAGAATACTCCCGGAATACTCCAGACCTGCGGCAGAGGCGGCGGCATACACCCCGGCGGCTGTCCCAATGGCGGCGGAAAACGCAGCGCCTATGGGTATACGGCAGCTTCTGCGGTACTCCCGGTGCACCGCCCTCGGCGGCTCCTGCGCTGTTTCGGGTACGGACGTGTTATCCGGCGCTTCCGGAGGAATCTGCGGCGCGGCGGGCGGCGTATTGGTCATTACCGCGATATTTTCCATAGCTTTTCCCTCCCCTCAGAAGATTTATATGCGCACCGGACAGGTTTATTACCTGCATGGATCGGAGAAAAAATGACAGAAAAAAAGGCTCTCGGAAGAACCCTCATGATATATCGCGAGGTGTGCTCCGCAATAAGGGACGGCAGGTGCCGCAGTCATGACCAGATACTGGATAACCTTGCCGCCGCCCTCACCCACCTGGAAAACGAAAAACAGCCCCTCGCGAAATGCATAGGGACTGTGAAGTCTGTTATAAAGCGCTGCGACCCGGAGCTGTACGCCAGAATAAAGCCGCAGCTCTCGCCGCTCATGCCTGTGATGGACTACGACTTTGAGCCTGCCCGGAAAAGCGTCCCGGCGTTGGTATCAGGAATTGATAAGCTCCGGGAAATGCTGAACGGCGGCGAGGACGAAAAAGCCCGCTCCTATGCGGACGCGCTCCACAACTGCCCCGGCTTCATCTTCGGGGAATTCCCCGGGCTGACTGCGGAAAAATTTGAGCAGCTCATTTTCGGCTATTACCGCAGGAAATACGAGACATAACGAGACATAAAAATATGTAGGGGAGGGGCTTGCCCCTCCCGGTTTTAATAATTGCACAGAATTCGTGCCGTGCTTGAAATCCTGCGTCATACGTCCTGATCAATGTTCCCGGACATCGTGTTATCCAAAAGCGCAGGAGTAGCCCCCCGTTTCTATATCATCCTGATATACTCGTCCAGCTCCCGGACAAAAATATCCGCGAATTCACTCACATCTCCCCGGGGCGCGGTGTTTTTATCGAAAACTCCCACCACCGCGAAGCCCGCGCCATGCGCTGTCTCTGCGCAATAGGCGGAATCCTCCACCACCACGCACTCCTCCACGGAGGCTCCCAGCCGCTGCGCCGCCTGCAGGTAGATATCCGGCTTGTTCTTGTGCGCTCCCGCCTCGGTGCAGTCGATGTAGAACTCGAAATATTTCTCCAGGCCGTATTTCTTCATGAACGGCTCGGATACCCAGCGGTCGGTGGCGCTGGCTATGCACATCTTCACCCCGCGCTCCCGCAGTAGCTCAAGCAGCTCCAGCGCGCCGGGCTTCGGCTCGATTATCTCCGCGTATCTTTTCTGCATAAGACGGCGCACCTCGTTCATGTGCTCCTCGTCATAGCGCTCGTCCTCGCTGAAGCTGGAGTACCACCAGCCCATGCTGTCCGCAAGCGTTCCGTCAAGGTCAAATATGTAGTATTTTTTCATGCTGTCTCCTTTTGTCTGCTGATTCTCTATTATATTGTAATATACAGCCGCGAACTTGTCAAGGGCTTGACAAGACGAACAAAACGGAGTATTATAGAAGCAGAGTGTTAGCTCATGCTAATTGAAGGAGTGAGATATATGCACTGCGACTGTGAAACTGGATTTGAAGAGCACGACCTTGTTGACTGTATAGCCTCCGCGCTGGACGCCCGCGACCCCTATACCGGGAATCATTCCCGCCGGGTCAGCGACATGGCGTGTGAGCTGTGCCACGCGCTGGGGCTTTCCGCTGAGGCGACCCGGGAGATACACATAGCCGGACACCTCCACGATATAGGCAAAATCGGAATTCCCGACCGGGTGCTGCTGAAGCCCGGGAGGCTCAACGACGAGGAATGGGAGATGATGAAGCAGCACCCGAAAATAGGCGCTGAGATCCTCGCGGGTTCGCATAAATTCGACAGGATAGGCGCGATAATCCTACACCACCACGAGCGCTTTGACGGAAAGGGCTATCCCTTCGGCGCAAAGGGCGAGGAGATACCGCTGGGCGCGCGGATAATCGCGGTGTGCGACTCCATAGACGCGATGGCTTCAAACCGCGCGTACAGAAACGCTCTGCCGCTCTCAACGGTGCGCGCCGAAATCGAAAAGAACTCCGGCGTGATGTACGACCCTGATATCGCGAAAGCCATGCTCGACCACTGGGCTGAAATTGTCGAGGAAACCTATCTCCCGCTTTACCAGGATAGCAAGTCAATGTAAGTTTTCGTCATAGTTTACATAATTCTTTGTGCAAAATGTGTAAAACAACTGAAATTTTCTAAAGGTACTTGTATAATTGCAATAAATATGTTACAATGTATACAGATAAATTCATGTGGGCGATTACATAAAATCCCACGCGGGTCTATCTCATAAAAATCCCGAAAGGAATGATTTGAATGAAAGTTACTATCACCGCTAAGAAGCTCACGATCAACCAGTCCTTCACAGACTACGCTACACAGAAGTTGAACGCTAGGCTCGACCGCTTCTTCCCCGAAGAGGCAGAGGCAAAGATCACTCTTGAGGAGCGCCGCGATCTTATAATTCTTGAGCTTACGGTAAAATATAACGGTATAATCTACCGTGCGGAGCAGTCCGCAAAGGACAAGAACGACGCTCTCGATGTAACTGTCGACCGCGTTATCCGCCAGATAAGAAAGCAGAAGACCAAGGTCGAAAAGAGCCTGCGCACCGGCGCGTTCGAGGGTCTTGCCCCCGAGCCCGAGGAGAACGACTACGAGGTCATCCGCGAGAAGAAGTTCCACCTCCGCCCGATGTCCGTTGACGAGGCTATCCTCCAGATGAACCTGCTGGATCACACTTTCTTCATGTTCAAGAACGCCGACACCGGCGCCGTAAACGTTGTTTACAAGCGCGACGAGGGCAACTACGCAGTTCTCGTTCCCGAGGAATGACGCTGCATAACACCTGAATAAAATCTCCGCCGCGGAGCTGTCTCTGCGGCGGTATTTTTAGAGGCGACCCGGTTATGTGAAGTCTGCACAAAAAATCTCGGAAAAATTTGTGCAAATCACCGCCCTTGAAATGTAAACGATTTACTGATATAATGTAGTTAAGGCAACACCGTACAGAATATATTCTTTGTGCGGCGCTGCTTTCAGGCAGCCGGGAAAATCCCGGAAAACCGTAAATGAGCCGCGCATGGCGGCAGTAATAAAATGGAGGAATACCAATGAACTACGGACATTTCGACGAACTCAACAAGGAGTATGTCATCACCCGTCCGGACACTCCGTCCGCATGGGCAAACTACCTCGGCGACCCCGAGTACGGCGCTATCATTTCCAACAACGCCGGCGGCTACAGCTTCGTAAAGAGCGGCGCTAACGGACGCGTTATCCGCTACCGCTTCAACGGCGTTGCAAACGATACCCCCGGCCGCTACATCTATCTGCGCGACCAGGACACCAACGAGTACTGGTCCGCTTCCTGGGCGCCCGTATGCAAGCCCCTCGACCAGTTCAAGAGCGAGTGCCGCCACGGTACCGCCTACACCGTCATCACCTCTGAGTACAAGGGCGTTAAGTCCGAGGTGACATATTATGTTCCCCAGGGCGCTACATACGAGGTATGGGCTGCAAAGATCACCAACACCTCCGACAAGCCCAAGAAGTTGGCTGTTACCGGCTACTGCGAGTTCGTAAACGACCCGAACTACGAGCAGGATCAGGTAAACCTCCAGTACACGCTGTTCATCACCCGCACCTACTTCAAGGGCAACTATATCCACCAGATGCAGAACGAGATCTACAACCCCAACAGCGGGCGCTTCCTCGGTCTTGCGGCTGCAAAGGTTGACGCTTACTGCGGCGACCGCGATTCCTTCGTGGGCTCTTACAGGAGCTACGCTAACCCGAAGGGCATCGAAGAGGGTCTCAAGGGCGACCTGAACTACAACACCAACTCCTGCGGCGCTCTGGAGAGCGACATCGTGCTCCAGCCCGGCGAGACCAAGGAGCTGACCTACGTTCTCGGCGGTCAGAAGACAGAGGCTGAGATCACCGAGATCATCGCAAAGTACGAGAAGTCCGGCACTGTCGACGCAGAGCTTGCACAGCTCAAGAACTACTGGCACAGCAAGCTGAACAACCTCCAGGTTCACACCCCTGACGCAAACTTCAACAACATGGTGAATACCTGGAACGCATACAACTGCTTCATCACATTCATCTGGTCAAGAGCAGCTTCCTTCCAGTACTGCGGCCTGAGAAACGGCTTCGGCTACCGCGATACCGTTCAGGATATCCAGGGCGTTATCCACCTCGCTCCCGAGATGGCAAAGAAGCAGATCGAGTTCATGCTTTCCGCGCAGGTAACAAACGGCGCAGGTCTGCCGCTGGTCAAGTACGACCACAAGGCTGGTCAGGAGAACCACCCCGACGAGAACGACGAGAACTCCGTATACGCAAAGCAGACTGGCCACCCCAGCTACCGCGCAGACGACGCTCTCTGGCTGTTCCCGACCGTATACAAGTATGTTTCCGAGAGCGGCGACTCCGCATTCCTCGACGAGGAGATCCTCTACGCTAACGACGGCGAGAAGGGCACCGTTTACGACCACCTCAAGAGAGCCATCGACTTCTCCATGAACCACCTCGGCAACCACGGCATGCCCGCAGGTCTGCACGCCGACTGGAACGACTGCCTCCGTCTCGGCAAGCAGGGCGAGTCCACCTTCGTTGCATTCCAGCTCGTATACGCAGTAAAGATACTCCGCACCTATGCCGTTGAGAAGAACGACGCCGAGTACGTTAAGTACCTCGACGAGATAAAGGCTAAGCTCGACACTATCCTCTCCGCCTGCTGGAACGAGGACAGATGGATCCGCGGCTACAAGGAGGACGGCACCGTTATCGGTCAGCGCACCGACCCCGAGGCTTCCATGTGGCTCAACCCGCAGAGCTGGTCCGTTATCTCCGGCTTTGCGACCAAGGAGCAGGGTGAGAAGGCTATGGACAGCGTTGAGCGCGAGCTGAACACTCCCTACGGCGCAATGGTCATGTACCCGCCTTATGTAAAGCACGGCTTCCCCGGGGCGCTCATGCAGTGCTTCAACAAGTGCACCAAGGAGAACGCAGGTATCTTCTCTCAGCCGCAGGGCTGGCTGATACTGGCTGAATCCAAGCTGGGCCACGGCAACCGCGCATACAAGTACTGGACTGAGGCGGCTCCCGCTACCTACAACGACAACGCAGAGCACAGAGTTCTCGAGCCGTATGTATACGGTCAGTTCGTTGAGGGCAAGGACAGCCCGTTCGCAGGACGCGCACACGTTCACTGGCTGACAGGTACCGCTTCCACCGTTATGGTCGGCACCACTGAGGGTATCCTCGGTCTGAACCCCGAGACAAAGGGTATCGTTATCGACCCGTCTATCCCCTCCGAGTGGAAGGAATACACCATGGACAAGACCTTCCGCGGCAAGAAGCTCCACGTTACCGTAAAGAACCCGAACGGTTCCGAGCACGGCGTGAAGTCCGTTACAGTAAACGGCGAGAAGATCGAGGGCAAGCTCATTCTTGACTCTATCCTGAAGCCTGAGAACGACATCGTTATCGAAATGTAATTCTACTTTAAATCCCCCGGCTTTCTGACGGGGGATTTAATGCAATTATGCACAGCAGATCCCCGGCGTATTTCAGAAACAAAAAGGAGGAATTCAGATGAAATTCAGACGCATTATATGCTCCTTGCTTTCAGCGGCGCTGCTTCTGACCACGCTGCTCGCCTGCGGTATCACCGCCGGAGCCGCTTCCAGCGGACTCGCAGTCACCAGCACGCTGAAAGACGGCACATGGACAGTCCAGCTCTATGGCATGACCAAACAGCAGTACACTACATTCGTCAACGGCAAGAAGGGATTCCGCGCCAACATAAACAGCGCCGACGGGCTCAGCAGTATTTTCATTGCCCCGGACTTCACGAAAAACTCAGAAAAAGCGGCTATCCCCGGCTACAAGGGCGGAAAGAAGGTCTATGCCGGATTGTACGGCAGAGGGCTGACCTCCTACTCCACATGGGCAAGCACCATAAGCTGCGACGGACTTTATGGCACCGCTCCCGGCAAAACCTACGGCTTCGAGTGGAAGCTTGACGACTCCGACAGCGAGATACACGAATTCCTGCCGAGCATTTTCTGCTCCCCGGACATAAGCGTGACCTTTGAGGA
Source organism: uncultured Oscillospiraceae bacterium (assembly GCA_934448295.1). GTDB lineage: Bacteria > Bacillota > Clostridia > Oscillospirales > Ruminococcaceae > CAG-115. Next base: position 338,774 of record CAKSEY010000001.1, on the reverse strand, counting down.
CGTTTACCGCGCTCCGTTAAAAATATCAGGCATCGGTACAAAGGCGGAAGTCACCGCGCAGTGGGGCGAGGCTCCGCTGACATACAGCACGGATAAAACCACGGCGTACGTCACTATCCCGGCGGTAAACATGAGCCGCTACACCGGGCGCAAAAACGCAGTACTTGACCTTTCGCTCACTGTCGGGAAGTATTCGGTAAACGTGAAATTCTCCGGCGGTTCAAGCGGATTCACATATAATGCTTCCGCAGGCGGAGCCGACGTCACAAAAAGCGTAAAGCTCGGCGGCAGCTTCGACAAGTACGGCGCCGCGATCCTCACGGCTGATATGGGTGTTGAGGCTCCGGATTCCATCTCTGCGATATTCAGGATAACCGAAAACGGAAAGCTCACCTGCGGCAGCAATACCGCCGTAACGCTGAAAGCCCCCGAGCCGCCCAAGGATATCTCCAAACTGAAAATTTCTAAGATCCCTGACGCGCAGTGCACCGGAAAAGCGCTCGAGCCGGAGCTCACGATAAAGGACGGAAAGAAAACCCTTGTTTACATGAAGGACTACATAACCTCCTGCCGCAATAACGTTCTTGTGGGAACGGCGACCGTCACCATTACCGGCAGGGGCAATTACACCGGCACAAAGACCATGACCTTCAAGGTAGTGCCCCAGAAGGTGAAGCTCACCGGAAAGACCTCCGGCACAAAGGAAAACCTTAGCTGGAGCAAATCCGCAGGCGCGGAGGGATACGAGGTGCACCGCTCCGTGAACGGCGGCAAGTTCGGAAAGCTCTCCACAGACGAACTGAAATACACCGCAAAGCTGGAAAAGGGAAAGAGCTATCAGTTCAAGATACGTCCCTACGCAACTGTGGACGGAAAAAAGGTTTACGGTCCATGGTCTAATGTGGTTTCTGTTAAATGATATTATCCCCCGTCGTGTGGCGGGGGATATTTTTATTTAATGACCTTTATTATTAGGGAAAGAAGCTCGGAAAACTAAAAGAGAAATAATGTGTAATATGCCATAATATATAACTTATTTATGTATGAAAAATCTAAACACAATTCATTAGTATAGCTTGACAAACACAATATAATCTTGTTATAATAATAGCGAAATAAGTTGTGTCATTGATTTGGCACCACAATGGAGGTAATATTATGAAACTTAAAGAAGTTTTGGCAGGGACTGTTGCGGTTATAACTGCGGTTACTGCTTCAATTTACGGAATGAGCGTCAGCGCGGGGGCATATACCAACATTGATATCTGGAAGAATTATGAGGCGCTGCAAAGCGGCAAGGAGATAACATTGGCACTTGAGCCGCGCCAAAATGAAAGCACTTCGGAATCAGTAATTTATAAGATCCCTGTCGGGAAAAGCGGCACATTTAAAATGGAAATAAGCGCAGATACATATTATGTTCAGGCTTCTTTTGTGAAAAAACAAGTAGTTGAAAAAAGTGACGGTTCAACATCAACATGGGAAGAAGAAGTTAATAATAATGATATTCAGGTATTAATGACAAACGGTTCATGCTACAATCAGAACAACGGTGATGTTAATTTTATCTGGGACTGGGATACCAGAAGCATCGCCGGAAGCTGTGAATTCGCAGTTGAACCTGGTGAGTATTTTGTCGGTTTTACTGTTTATTATGATATGAAAGGAAATCCTCCAGTTCCTTTTGATAAAATGAAAGACGAATTTGGAAATGGAAACATAACGATAAATGCGACATATCCTTTTGACAAAACATATACAAGTGAGCCAGATGATGATTACTCGCCATATGATATCAGTCATTACGGCATAGACGAAATAAAAACTAAGATTTATAGCGGAAAGCCGATAAAGCCGTCTGTAAGATTATACAGCGAAATCATCGACATGGAGAATAATTATGTCAGGTCTTATCTCATTGAAGGCACCGACTACACCGTATCCTACAAAAACAACACCAAAATAGGCACCGCGACAGTAACCATCTCCGGCAAGGGAGACTACACCGGCACCAAAACCCTGACCTTCAAAATCGTGCCCAAAAAGGTGAAGCTCACCGGAAAGAGCTCCGGCACAAAGGAGAACCTTAGCTGGAAGAAATCCGCAGGCGCAGCTGGTTATGAGGTTTACCGCTCCATTGACGGCGGGAAATTCACCAGGCTCACAGCCACAAAAACCCTGAAATACACCGCCAAGCTGACGGCAGGCAAGAGCTATAAATTCAAGGTTAGACCCTATGCAACTGTAAACGGCAAAAAAGTTTACGGCTCCTGGTCTAATGTGGTTTCTGTTAATTGATATTATCCCCCGTCGTGTGGCGGGGGATTTTTTACTTCTGAGATATATTTTGTTAAGTTATATCACACATTAATCACGAGACCAACACGCGATTATCACTTTTGCATTGTACACTATTAATGTTTTACAGCAAAATAATTGCATTTGTGGCAGAAAGGATACAATATGAAAAAGTATTTAGCAATAATTGCGGCGGCAGGACTGCTCCTGACAGGCTGTCAGTCGGATAAGGCAAGCTCCCCGGCGGAGGATATCTCCAGCGCAGCTCCCTCTGCGGAGCAGACAGCTTCTCCCGCCGATACTTCCGCTGAAATCCCCCACACCGCAGAGCCGGACAGCACAACCTCCCAGCCGGACGTTACCCCAGCCCAGCCCACTGCCGAGCCTCAGACCGCCGAAACCTCCACAAGCGCTGACGCCCCGGTATTCAAGCCCGGCGCATGGCGCGGAAGCAGTGGATATATCTTGTTCTACGCTGATGGAACGGGCGGCGCTACCCGTGATTTCGAGTACGGGATCGGCGTTGCCTTTGAATACGAATACGGCGACGGAAACATAACATTCCACATGGGGTCGGCGGACGACAACACCATCGCGGTTCCCTCGGATATCACAGAGGACAGCGTTACCCTGACATGGGAGGACGGCACGGCGGAAAAATTCGTGTTTGTGTCTGATAACGCAGAGGGATTCCAGTTCTACAGCAACGAGGAGCTGGTGCAGATAGCACAGCGCTACTACAAGGCGAACAGCCCGGAGGGATATGTTCCTGGAATGGCTGGCATACAGAACAACGACGACGGAACAGTCACGATTCAGCTCTACGACTCGCTGGAGGATCACAACTCCACCTCCGCGTGGTACACGATAGACCGCGTGACCCTCACCGGCACTGACGGCATGACCGACAGCGAGGTGAATATGTCTGACTATACTCAGGCAGCAACCGCTGAAGGATAATTATAAGGCGCTGTGAATTCACTCACAGCGCCTTTTTCTTATATCGCCCTGTCCGCTATCATGGGCTGAATCTGCACGCCGTCAAGCGCCGCTTCTATCGTCTGCGGGATCTTCGTGAAATCCGCGACCATCGAGAACGGCTTCCCTACCGGATCGTCCTGCCGCAGAGGAACGAAATAGAAGTGCTTATAGTTGCGCAGTATGCCTATGTTCTTGGAGGCCCCCGCAAGCGCGTCATTCGTGGACACTGCAATGACTACCGGACGCTGGCTTCGCAGGTGACTTTTCACTGCCATGCAGACGGGGGTATCAATTATCCCCGCCGCCAGCTTCGCCAGGGTATTCCCTGTGCAGGGAGACACAAGCAGCACATCGAACATTTTTTTCGGGCCTATCGGCTCGGTGGTGGTTATCTCGTGGAGCACCGTCTTTCCGGTGATGTCGAACAGCCGCGCTGCGTGCTCCTGAGCCCTGCCGAAGCGCGTATCAGTGGTGTAGGCGCACTCCGACATTATCGGAGTGACGTCGCAGCCCGCCGCCGTGAGCTCCTCCAGCGCCCTGAACGCCCGCGAGAACGTGCAGAACGAGCCGCACACCGCCGCCCCTACCCGCAGCCCCGCAAGCTTTGAAATATCGGTCATATATAATTACCGCCGTTTTTCAGGCGGATCCCTCCTTTCGTGGTCATATGGAGGCAGCCGCAATTATCGCCTGCGCGACAGCCTCCCCCGCTGTCTTTGCTGAGAATTTCCCCGGCAGCCCGGAAGCCATAACGTGCCTTACCCCCGCTTTTTCCGCCCAGAGCTTCTCCGGCTCGGCAGGCTTCGAGGCAAGTTCCATGTACACGGTGCCCGGGCGCATTCTCGCGAAACATTCCTCCGTCAGCAGCTGCGCCGGAGCCGTGTTTATCACAAAATCCGCGCCCGCCGCCGCAAGCTCCGCCAGGTCTGCGGGGAGCGTGCACATTCCGTCCAGCAGAGCCTTTTCGCGCTGAACCGGGTTTCTCGCCGCCACTGTAACGCGGCACCTCATATCCCGAAGTATCCGCGCCAGATAGCCGCCTATCCTGCCGTAGCCGATTATCAGCGCCCCCGACCCGAAAAGCGCCGCGTCAGAGCTGCTTATCAGCAGGGAAACCGCGCCCTCCGCCGTCAGGACTGCATTTTTCAGCGTCAGCTCCTCGCCGGTGAAGTAGTCTGCAAGCTTCAGCCCGTTTTCCCCGCAGAGCTTTTCCAGCTCCGGGGAAGTCCCGCCGGACAGCACCAGCGCCCCGGGCGCGGCATATTCCGCGATAAGCGAAAGCGGAAGCGGCTTCTCGGAAAAGGGCGCGTTTATCGTCATCCCGTCCCGGGAAAACGGCAGCGGCAGCACTATCCTTGAATATCTGCCCTCCGGCGGAGCGAACTCCCCGCACAGACCCTCGGCGCACACTGCGCCGCTCTGGGCTATCAGCTCCGCCGCATAAATGATCCTCCTGTCGCCGCCAAGAAACAGATATTCTTCCATTGCACACCTCCGCCGTATTCACCCGGGGTCATTTCCGGTCACTACTATAATATGCCGCAAAAGCAAGACAGTGACGGATTTCTTCGGAAACTACTTGAAATGGGAACAAAAAAGATGTATAATGAACTTACAAAAGGTAACCTCTAAAAACCGAAAAGGAGACCACCGACATGAATATTTGGCATGACATAAACCCCGACCGCATTACTCCCAACGACTTCATCGCAGTTATCGAGATCGAAAAGGGCAGCAAGAAGAAGTACGAGCTGGACAAGCAGACAGGTCTTATTATCCTTGACCGAATCCTGTACACCTCCACCCACTACCCCGCAAACTACGGCTTTATCCCGCGCACCCTCGCCGACGACGGCGACCCGCTGGACGTGCTGGTGCTCTGCAACGAGCCTATCGACCCGCTGGTGCTGGTACAGTGCTATCCTATCGGAGTTATCACCATGCTGGACAACGGCAAGAACGACGAAAAGATAATCGCTATCCCGTTCGAGGATCCCACATACAACGCATACCGCGGGATAGAAGCGCTGCCCAGCCATCTGTTTGAGGAAATGCGCCACTTCTTCTCCGTTTACAAGCAGCTTGAGGGCAAAACCACCGCGGTAAACGAGGTAATGGGTCAGAAGCAGGCTGTCGAGGTGATCAAGCAGTGCATCAAGAACTACAACGACATCTACGGCGCACAGCACCCCTACAATGCCGAGCACAAGACAAAGGGCAAAAAGTGATGATACTTGCAAGTCAGTCCCCGCGCCGCAGAGAGCTTCTGGCGCTCATCTCACCAGAGTTTGAGGTTATCCCGGCGCAGGGCGAGGAAAAGCTCCCGGCAGGAATTGCCCCGGACGAAGCGGTGATGCTGCTTTCACAGCAGAAGGCCGCCGAGGTTTCCGCGCGGAAATTCCCCAGCGGGGACGTTACAGACATTATAATCGCCGCAGACACCGTTGTCGCGATAGACGGCGATATCCTCGGCAAGCCGCACAGCCGCGAAAACGCAGTGGAAATGCTCCGCAGGCTTTCCGGCAGGAAGCACAGCGTTTTCACCGGAGTCACCGTGATCACCCCGGACAGGACGATAAGCTTCGTGGAGGAGACCGCCGTGGAATTCTTCCCGCTGACTGAATCGGAGATAGAAGCCTACGTTTCCACCGGCGACCCGATGGACAAGGCGGGAGCCTACGGGATCCAGGGCAGGGGCGCGCTCCTTGTGAAAAGGATAGAGGGGGACTATTACAACGTTATGGGGCTGCCCGTGGGCGAGCTGTACAGGCGGTTAAGGAGCGTTTCCAGCCTGGATTGAAAAACTCACGCAGCCTGATGAATTATAAAAATAAACCGCCTTTCACTTTCGTGACTGGCGGTTTTTCAGTTATTGTAATAAGATTTTATCAGTCCTTATACTTAAGCATATCCCTGCGGCGTATCTCAGCGCGCATTATCTTTCCGCTGACGGTCTTGGGAAGCTCGGTGACGAACTCTATCGTCCTTGGATACTTGTAGGGAGCGGTGTTGCGCTTTACGAAGTTCTTCAGCTCCTCGGCGAGGTCGTCGGAGGCGGTGTAAGCCTTTGTCAGCACCACCGTCGCCTTTACGAGCTGACCCCTTATCGGGTCGGGAACCCCGGTGACGGCGCACTCCAGCACCGCCGGGTGCATCATCAGCACGCTCTCTACCTCGAACGGGCCGACGCGGTATCCGCTGGACTTGATAACGTCGTCGTTGCGGCTGACGTACCAGTAATAGCCGTCCTCGTCGCGGTAAGCGGTGTCGCCGGTGTGGTACATTCCGTCGTGCCACGCCTCGTCGGTGAGCTCCTTGCTGTTGTAGTAGCCGCGGAAAAGTCCCGGCGTATGGCAGTAATCGCCGCGCACGACTATCTCTCCTACCTCGCCGGCGGGCACGGAATTTCCGTCCGCGTCCACAAGGTCAACGTCATACAGCGGGGAGGGCTTGCCCATGCTTCCGGGCTTGGGCTCCATGCCGGTGATGTTCGCTAGGATAGCGGTGGACTCGGTCTGACCGAAGCCCTCCATCAGCTTTATGCCGGTGTACTCATACCATCTGTTGAACACCTCGGGATTGAGCGCCTCGCCTGCTATGGTGCAGTATTTCAGGCTGGAGAGGTCGTACTTTCCGATACCCTCCTTGATGAAGAATCTGAACATGGTAGGAGGCGCGCAGAACGTGGTTATCCTGTACTTCTCCATTATTTTCAGCATATTTTCCGGAATGAACTTGTCGAAGTCATAGACGAACACGCAGGTCCCCATCGCCATCTGACCGTACAGCTTGCCCCATGCCGCCTTTGCCCAGCCGGTGTCGCTGATGGTAAGGTGAATTCCGTCCGGATCGACGTTCTGCCAGTGCTTCGCCGTCTGGATATGCGCCAGACCGTAGGCGTGGTCGTGCACCACCATCTTGGGGTATCCGGTGGTGCCGGAGGTGAAGTACATCAGGTGAAGCTCGTCCGCCTTTGTGGGAACGCGCTCCATGGTGTCCGGATACTGCTCTATCTCCATATCGAACTGGTGCCAGCCCTCGTGGGTGCCGTTTACTATCGCCTTTACGCGCAGCCTTCTGTCGCCGAGAAGCTCGTCCGCCTCGTCAATGTAGTGCGCCACATTGGCGTGCGCGGTGGCGATGACTGCGGAAACGTCCGCCGCCATGAAACGGTACTCAAAGTCCTTTACAGTGAGCATATGCGTCGCGGGGATCGCTATCGCGCCTATCTTCATCAGTCCCAGGATAGCGTACCAGTACTGATAGTTGCGCTTCAGCACCAGCATTACCTTGTCGCCCTTTTTGATGCCCCACGCGCGGTACATATTAGCCGCCTTGGTGGAAAGGCGCGACAGGTCGCCGTAGGTCAGCAGCTTCTCGTTGCCCTGGAGGTCTACCCACATGAGGGCGCGGCGGTTCGGCTCCATTTCGCCGTATTTGTCGATGATGTCGTACGCGTAGTTGAAGTTGTCCGGGTACTTTATGCCGAACTTTTTCAGTATTCCGTTTTCGTCGTATTCTTCCGTGACGAAGTTAAGGTGATAAGATGGAACGTCCATATGCTTTCCTTTCCTGACGTATTTTCCGGCATGGAATAAACTGGCTGATAAAGCTATATTGTGCATACCTGCGCAGAAAATACATTTGTCTGTAATATAACATGACCGCCCCGCGTTATTCACATCGGGAACGGCCGGTTCATTAAAGTGAGGGACTCCATCGGTAAGCCGAGTTCTGTCGCGTATGACCATCTATCTAGGCGCAGCGTCGCCGCTGCGCTCAAGCCACCTTAAACGGGGCGCGCCGAGCAGACGCGTAACTCCCCGCACCAATCGGTGTTGCATCGGATAGGGTTTACATGGCGACGGCATCTCTGCCGCCCCGGTGAGCTCTTACCTCGCCTTTCCACCCTTACAGCTTTCGCTGCGGTATATCTCTGTTGCACTAGCCCTAAGGTCGCCCTCGGCTGACGTTATCAGCTACCCTGCTCTGTGATGCTCGGACTTTCCTCATGGCTGTTTCCAGCCCCGCGGTCATATAATGAAGTCCCGTGAACTGACTTGCAGTCACACAAGTATTATACCATAATGCGGCTCAAAAATCAAGCGGTATTCCACAAAAAACAGCGGCGCGCAAAAATTCCTGCCGGGGGTAAAAAATCAGTTGTCAGAAGCCGCAATATGTGTTATAATGAAAATGACAATACTCCCCGCCGGGGAAACGAAAGGAATCACAGCCATGACAGCATTTACATCAGCCGATATACTTCTTCCGAAGCTCGCCGCAGACGGAATGAGCAAGTGGTCAGTAGTAGCCTGCGACCAGTACACCAGCGAGCCGGAATACTGGGCAAAGACCGCCGAAACAGCCGCCGGAGCGCCCTCCACGCTTAACCTCATTTTCCCGGAGGTATACCTCGAGCAGCCGGACGCGGACGCACGCATAAAGAACATCAACAGCACCATGCAGAAGTACCTTGACGACGGCCTTTTCAAGGAGTTCATCTCCTCCCTGATACTTACCCGCCGCACCCAGGCGGACGGAAAGGTGCGCACTGGTCTTGTAGGCGCCATCGACCTGGAGCAGTACGACTACAACAAGGGCAGCAAATCCCAGGTGCGCGCAACGGAAGCCACCGTTGCCTCCCGTATACCGCCGCGCGTGAAGATACGCCGCGACGCCGCGCTGGAGCTTCCGCACATCATGATACTCATTGACGACGTGATGCGCACGGTCATCGAGCCGCTGGAGGAAAAGCGCAATTCCCTCACCAAGCTGTACGATTTCGACCTTATGCAGAACGGCGGGCACCTGGAGGGCTGGCTGGTGGACGGCGAGCACGCGGAGGAAATTTTCGCGGCGCTGGACAAGCTTGCCGACAAGGAGGACTTCAACCGCCGCTACGGTCTTACCGGCGAGGAGGTGCTCCTCTACGCGATGGGCGACGGCAACCACTCCCTCGCCACCGCCAAGGAGTGCTACGAGCAGAAGAAGCGCGAGGGCGCTCCCGAAGCCGCTCTTGCACGCTACGCTCTCGCAGAGGTGGTGAACCTCCACAGCGAAGCGCTGGAATTCGAAGCTATCCACAGAGTTATCACAGAGACCGATACCTCAAAGCTCATGGCTGATATGACCGCCGCGCTGGCGCTCACGGAGGGCGACGCAGGTCAGAGCTTCACCGTGCTGCTTAACGGCGAAAGAAAGCAGTACTCCATAGGAAAGCCCACGGCAAACCTCACGGTGGGAAGCCTCCAGAGCTTCCTCGACAAGTGGCTCTCCGAGAACGCGGGAAAGATAGACTACATACACGGCGAGGACGTTGTGGAGAACCTTTCCTCTGCGGAAAACAGCATAGGCTTCCTGCTCCCCTCCATGAAGAAGGAGGAGCTGTTCCCCACCGTTATCAAGGACGGCGCGCTCCCCAGAAAGACCTTCTCGATGGGACACGCGCACGACAAGCGCTTCTACTGCGAAGCGAGAAAGATAAAGTAAGGTGAACGCATGGATATCGTAAAATTAGAGCGTATCTCAGATATGCTGCGCTCCCAGGTGGAAAGCGGCGCGGCTGTCGGCTGCTCCGCGTATGTGCTGAAGCACGGACGTCCCATCTACCGCGCCAACGCCGGAATGGCTGACGCAGCCCGGGGCATAAAGTGGACGAACGACACCATTGTAAGGCTGTATTCCATGACCAAGCCAGTGACCGCCGCTGCGGCGATGATACTGCTCGACCGGGGGCAGCTCGACCTTTTCGACAAGGTGAGCTGGTATATTCCCGGCTTCCGGAATCAGACCGTGCTCAATGAAAACGGCAGGTTCCCGGTGCAGAACGAGGTCTGCATAAAGGATCTGCTGGATATGACCTCCGGGCTTGCCTACCCCGACCGCAGCTACCCTGCCGGGGCGGTCATGCAGGATCTCTACGACAAGATATGCGAGGAAGTCGCGGCGGGATGCCCCACCGACACCATGGGCTACGCTAACCGCATAGGTCAGCAGCCGCTGGCATTCCAGCCGGGGGAAAAGTGGATGTACGGCAGCTCCGCGGACGTGCTCGGCGCGGTGATAGAGGCGGTCTCTGGCAAGAGGTTCGGCGATTTCCTCCGGGACGAGCTGTTCGAGCCGCTGGGCATGGCGGATACCGATTTCTGGGTGCCCGAGGAGAAGCTCGGCAGATTTGCGGAGAACTACGAGGAGCGGGACGGAAAGCTCGTCCCCTGCCTGTGGCAGCACCTCGGGCTGACCTACCTGTGCAGGAAGCCCCCGGAGTTCCAGTCCGGCGGCGCGGGGCTGTGCTCCACCATGGACGACTACGCGGCTTTCGCTGAAATGCTGCTGAACGAGGGAGAATATCACGGCAGGCGTATTCTCAGCCGCAACGCCGTGAGATACATGACCATGAACCAGCTCACGGAACAGCAGCTCGTTCCCCTCAACTGGGAGCAGCACGTCGGCTGCGGCTATGGAAACCTCATGCACGTTGCGACAGACGAGCGCAAGGCGGGGATCGCTACCCGCGAGGGAGAATACAGCTGGGACGGCTGGCTGGGCTGCTACTGGGCGAACGACCCGAAGAACGGCTACACGTTCATGTATTTCGTGCAGCGCTGCGGAGGTCTGGGCGGCAGACCGCTGAGAATGATAAAGCAGATAGTCTACGGAGCGGAGGATTGAGCCCGGATTTTACAAATAGCCTAAAAAACCCGGATAATTGCTGTATTCTATTGTAAAATCTCCTATTGACTTTTGTGCCGGAGTATTATATAATATTATCATGTAATAAAAGATTCATAATCGCACAATTTGATATATGGAGGGGATATTTCACATGGAGGAACGCAACACTCTGCTGATAGTTGACGATTTCGAGTTCAACAGGCTCATGCTGAGCGACACCTTCAGCGACCGCCAGGTGATCGAGGCGGAAAACGGCAAGCGTGCCATTGAGGAATTCGAGCGCAGCAAGGGGAAGCTCTGCGCTGTGCTGCTGGACATAATGATGCCGGTAATGGACGGCTTCGGCGTGCTGGAATATCTCGTTGAAAACAAGTACATAGACGATATCCCGGTGTTCATCATCAGCGCGGATACCTCCGACAAGTCCCTGTCCAGGGCGTACGACCTGGGCGCGGCTGACGTTATCGCCAAGCCCTTTAATATACGCTTCGTGCGCCGCCGCATAAACAATATCATCGAGCTTTACGACCAGCGCCGCTACCTCAGCAGGCTTGTAAAGGAAAAGGGCATTGACGTCCCTGAATTCATCAAGGCAGGCAAGAAATAACATTATATCCGGCGCAGAATGTGCCGGATATTTTTTTGCAGGATTGCGAAAAAGGGCTTGCAAAAAATCCGATACTATGTTATAATGAAAACAAAGCGATGTGCTGGGAAACAGATACATCTATCACAGGGTCACCTCTAAAAACCTCCTTCACGGCAGATTTTTAGCGATTACCACAACATGAATACAGAGAGGTCACAACAATGCTTTATTCACAGATGAGCAAGGAACAGCTCCAGGCAGAAAAGGCGGAGCTTGAGAAGCAGTACGCAGACTACAAGGCAAAGGGTCTGAAGCTGGATATGTCCAGAGGAAAGCCCGCGCCCGAGCAGCTCAATCTTTCACTGGATATGCTGCTGCACTGCCTTGACGGAGACTACAAGTCCAGCAACGGGATAGACTGCCGCAACTACGGCGTGCTCGACGGTATCCCCGAGGCAAAGTCTCTTTTCCAGGAAATGCTCGGCGTTTCCTCTGACGAGGTAATAGTCGGCGGCAACTCCAGCCTTCAGATGATGTACGACACCATTATCCGCGCAATGCAGCTCGGCGTACTCGGCAGCGAGAAGCCCTGGTGCAGGTACGACCACGTTAAATTCCTCTGCCCTGCCCCCGGATACGACAGACACTTCGCTATATGCCAGGCTCTCGGCATTGAGATGATAAACATTGACTACCACGAGGACGGCCCCGACATGGATACCATCGAAAAGCTGGTAGCCGAGGACGAGGAGATAAAGGGTATCTGGTGCGTTCCTATGTACTCCAACCCGACGGGAATTACATATTCCGACGAGGTCGTAAGGCGCTTCGCGAACCTCAAGCCCAAGGCAAAGGATTTCCGTATTTTCTGGGACAACGCATACTGCGTACATCACCTCTCCGATGAGCACGACCACCTGCTCAACATCATTGAGGAGTGCAAGAAGGCGGGCAACCCGAACATGGTATTCGAGTTCACCTCTACCTCCAAGATATCCTTCCCGGGCGGCGGTCTCGCAGTGGTTGCGGCAAGCAAGGAGAACATCGACTTCATCAAGAGCCAGATGACCTACCAGACCATCGGCTTCGACAAGCTCAACCAGCTCCGCCACGCAAAGTACTTCAAGAACTTTGAGAGCATAAGCGAACACATGAAGCACCATGCGGCTATTATCCGCCCGAAGTTCGACGTAGTCCTCTATATGCTCGACAAGGAGATCGAACCCCTCGGGATCGGCAAGTGGAACAAGCCGAACGGCGGCTACTTCATTTCCTTCGACGCGCTGCCCGGCTGCGCAAAGAGGATCGTTTCCCTCGCCAAGGAGGCAGGCGTTGTAATGACCGGCGCCGGCGCTACATTCCCCTATGGCAAGGATCCCAAGGACAGCAATATCCGTATCGCCCCGACGTTCCCATCCGTTGACGAGCTGCGCCAGGCTATGGAGATCTTCTGCGTATGCGTAAAGCTTGCAAGCGCTGAAGTCCTGCTGAACAAGTAAAATAAACATGCTGCTTAATAATGGGTCTGCTTCTCCGGCAGACCCATTTTTATTGAGACATTTTTTCTTTTTTGCGACCTTTCAGGGTTATCTCCGTCTATATTGTTGAAGCGCTTCATAGGAAAGCGAGGTGGTACTATGACCGATGAAGAAATAATCCGGCTTCTTCACTCCCGGGACGAAGCGGGGCTGAACGCCCTCCGGGAGAAATACGGCAGGCTGCTGAAAAGCGTTGCCTACGGAATACTGCGCAGCGAACAGGACGCGGAGGAATGTGAGAGCGAAGCGCTCCTGCGGGCGTGGAACAACATTCCCCCGGCGAGACCTGAGCGGCTCACCGGATATCTCTGCCAGATAACGCGCCGCGCCGCCCTGGACAGATACGACTACAACCACGCGGCAAAGCGCAGCGGCGAGTCGCTCCCGCTGGACGAGCTTGCGGAATACATAGGCGGCAGCGGCGACGCGGCAGAACGGCTCAGCGAAAACGAGCTGACCCGGCTGCTTAACAGCTTCCTGATGTCGCAGGACTACAACACCCGGGTGATATTCATGCGGAGATACTGGTTCGGCGATACCACCGCGGAAATAGCAAAGCGGCTCCACGCAAGCCAGAGCATGGTGAAGTCGCGGATCTCCCGCACGCTGAAAAAGCTGCGGGAGCATCTCAGAAAGGAGGGCTACGACCTGTGAAAAGAAAACTCAACAACGCGCTGACCGATATCGACCAGCGCCTTATAGAAGAAGCCGCCGGAGCGCGCAGACTCTCCCGCCGGGCGCCGCTGTGGCTGAAAATCGCACTGCCTGCGGCGGGAGCGGCGGCTGCCGCGGCGGTCTGCATATTCGCGGCGGGCAGCGCGCGCAACAAGGGCATTGACCTGATAGAACAGCCGCCGGCTGATACTTCCGTCTCCATTGCCGATATCATTCCGACTGACAGTTCCACTGCAGATATTCAGCCGTCTGATTCGTCAGTCTCTTTCGACAACAGCGCAGAAGCGGAAAAATTTCCGGAAATAATGGTGCTTATACAGCCCGAAAAGCCGGTCCACGCGCTTGTAATGGATTCGGACAAACCGCAGATACTCTATGCGGACGAAAACACCGTGCTGTTCACGGCGCTGGGCAGGTGCATTTATCTCTACGATTTCCGGGAGGGCAGAATAACCGAGCACGCGGACGTTTACGAAACGCTGAAATACCAGCTCGGCAATGACGCGATAGCATACCAGAAAGGGAATATCTACTTCGGCGCTATGCCGGACGGCACGCCGATAGTACGGTACAAGCTGGAAAACGGCGCTGTGACCTATGCCATTGACGAATACTGGAGCTCCCTCAGCCGTATTGACGGGGACTGCGAGCTGTTCGAGCCGGAAAAGCTGAGCGATGATGTAATCGTGCGGGAAAAGACCATTTTCAGCCCGGAGTATGTGAAGCTCAGCGATGGAAGCTGCATTACCGTGACCCACTCCGACCCCACGATAATGGACGACGGAGAAAACGGTCTGGCGCCTGTCACCCTGTCGAAATTCACGCTAGACGGCGGCGAGGTGAATTATTCCGAACACATTCAGCCGTTCACGGAAGAATATTTCAGCGGACTTATGCATCGCTCAATGATAAAATCTTACGGATTTTATGGCGCTTATCTTGATTTCGACCTGCAGAACAAAACGTTCGAGCTGTGGACTCCCGAGCCGGTGGACTTCACGCCCTGCGGTACCTTTGCGGTCTCTGACGGCAAAATTGCGCTCACCTTTGTGGATGGAATGAAATACACCGGGACGCTTGTTGACGCCGACGATTACAGCGGCATAAAATTCAGCTTTAACGAGGGCGACCATGTGGCATATCAGATCGCGGTTTCATGCAGAAGCGTCAAGGAATTCACCGAAGCGCCCGGCGAGATGCTGTTCCTGCGCGACGACAGCGTTAACAGCAGCCTTGTTGAATTAAGCGATATCAATTCTAACCAGGCAATGGCGATCATAAATCCGGGCGGCTTTGATTCCTACCTTGAGGAATACATCACCAGCAGAATGGAGATCCTCGGCGAGGAATATGATGAGCAGGCGGCTGACTCCATGGCGGCGGACGGCGCTATGCCGCTCGATTCAGAATATATGCAGCTCTGCGGGCAGAAGGACGGGGAGCCGCGCTCCAACATTCACCGGGGCACCGACCTATGGAGCCTGACAGATAATCCCGCCGGGACAGTCGGGGCGAACGTGTACTCATTCCAGAGCGGCACGGTGATACTGACGTATGACAATGCAGGAGAAAACAGCATAGGAAACTACGTTGTGATAAATCACGGAAACGGTCTTGCGACAGTCTACGCAAGTCTTGGCGAGGTCCTCGTCACTGAGGGTCAGACTGTGGAAAAGGGCGAGGTTATCGCAAAAACCGGCGTTTCCGGCTGGAGCACGGGCGAACACCTGCACTTTGAGATACGCAGAAACGGAAAGCTGGCGGAGCCTATCCTGTCGGAAGAAGAAACCGAGCTCCCTGAGTTCACCGGCTCTATGACATGGCCTGTCGGCGGCGACGGCGGCATTATCACGGAACTCATGGGAGGTCACGGCGGCTATGAGGCGCACACGGGAATAGATATTTCCGCGCCGCTGGGTACTCCGGTTTATGCCGCCGCGCCGGGCAGGGTCGTTGACCTGCATTATAATAGCTGGTTAGGATTCGCTGCGCTTATTGACCACGGCGGGATCCTCACGCAATACGCTCATCTTGACAATATAAGCATTGTGGAGGGGCAGACGGTTTCCGCCGGGGATATGATAGGCGAAATCGGCGCCACCGGAACAGTTGCAGACCCGGTGCTCCATTTCGAGGTCATTCGCGGAAGCGAGGACGGCGAACATCTGAACCCCATAGATTTCCTCCCGGAGCACGAAACTGTCTCGTGGATCTCTGCGGAAGCAACGGAATAATGATAATGGGAGAGCGGTTGGCTCTCCCATTGTTTTGTTTCTGGCTGACCTTTCAGCACAAATAAAAAACTCCCCGCGCAAAACACGGGGAGTTCCTTGTTATTTCAGAATTACTCAGCGTCTGCTGCGTTGTCCTCCAAAAGAGCCTTGATAGAGAGGGAAACTCTGTTCTTCTCTGTATCAATGTCGATGATCTTAGCCTCGACCTCCTGGCCAACGGAGAGAACATTGTTGATGTTTGTAACTCTCTCAGTGGAGATCTGGGAAATGTGGATAAGGCCGTCAACGCCTGGAATGATCTGTGCAAATGCACCGAACTCTGTGATGCTTACGATGGTAGCCTTGATAACATCGCCGATCTGGTACTCCTCAACAAACTTTGTCCAGGGGTTCTCGTCAGGATCCTTAGCGGAGAGGGAAACTCTCTTCTTCTCAGGATCAAAGGACTTAACGATAACGGTGATCTTGTCGCCCTCCTTAACGATATCCTTGGGGTGACCGACTCTGTTCCAGGTCAGCTCGCTTGTGCGAACCAGACCGTCAACCGGGCCGATGTCAACAAATACACCGTAGTCCTCGATGGAGCGAACCTCGCCCTCGAACTTCTGGCCAACCTGAATGCTCTCCCAGAACTTAGCTCTCTCAGCGTCGCGTACCTCTCTGGTAGCCTGTCTGATAGAACCAACAACTCTGTTGCGCTGCTCGTTGATCTCGATAACCTTGAACTGTACGGTTTTCTTAACCAGATCCTCAAGCTTGCCGCTTCTCGGAACACCGGTCTGAGATGCAGGAATGAATACTCTTGTGCCGTTGGTTACAACGATAACGCCGCCCTTAACCGCCTGAGTAACTACGCCCTCAAGAGTCTCGTTAGCTTCCTTGCTTGCTGCGATCTTCTCCATGCCAAGCGCGGAATCAACCTTCTTCTTGGACAGGAAAACAACGCCCTGAGAATCGTCTACCTTTGTAACGATAGCGTCGATCTCGTCGCCTACCTTAACGATGTCCTCAACCTTAGCGTTGGGGTCGTTGGTGAGCTCGTCCAGGGGTATGTAGCCCGTGTGCTTTGTGCCCAGCTCAACTACAGCCTCGTTCGGCTTAACGCTTACAACTGTCGCCTTAACTCTAGCGCCGTTATATAATCTTCTGCTCTCGGACTGCTCGAACAGTGCAGCAAAGCTCTCCTCATTTTCATTGTTGTTGATAATCTCGCTCATTTTTAAATGAACCTCCTTTATTGTATAGGCAGGAGTCGAAGCTCCGGCCGTTATTCCGATAATACTATCGGAGCGCAGACCTGCTATGATCTGCTGGGAAAGCTCTGAGGCACTCTCGATGAACACTGTGCGGCAATATCTCGAACAGATTTCAGCTAACTTTCCTGTGTTTGAGCTGTGCCTTCCTCCGACAACCAGCATAAGGTCAGCCCGTTGTGCAAGCTCCCCGGCATTGCGCTGTCGCTCCGAGGTGGCGTTGCAGATTGTGTCGTATATCTTCACGCAGCAATATTGTTCCCTGATTTTTGCCGAATATTCCAAAAATCTGCTGCGGTCGAAGGTGGTCTGGACAACGAGAGCCGCGCTCCCGTCGGAAGCCGCGCATTCGTCAAGCACCCTGCGGACTTCGTCAAACTCCATGCACGCGTAAGCCTTACAGCCCGCGTGACCCATTATCCCCATGCCCTCCGGGTGCTTCCCGTCGCCGAGAATCACCACCGTGCCCTCCGGGGGCTGCTCCGAAACTATCTTGTGGATACGCTTAACAAAAGGACATGTCGCGTCCAGCAGCACGGAGCATTTCGCCGCTGCGGCGTCCTCGGTATCCCTGCCGACCCCGTGGGAGCGGATAACAAGCGGCTTCCCCGCTGCGTCCTCCACGTCTGCGGCTATATGAACTCCCCTTTTTTCAAGGGAATCGGTAACTATCTTGTTGTGGATCAGCGGGCCCAGCGTGTATATCTCGCCGTATTCGTCCGCCGCCCTTTCGGTGAGCCTTATCGCCCTTTCAACGCCGAAGCAGAAGCCGGAGCCCTCCGCTATTTCAATCAACATCAGGCATATTCTCCCCGAGCCTTGCTATTTCGTCCATGATGGTGGCGCTCACCTGCTTGAGCACCTTTCTGTCGGTGTAATCCACGTCGAAATGCTCAGCGGGGATCTCCTTTCCGATAGAAATGCAGATATTCTGACGGAACTTCTTGCGCCCGTATCTGATGAACACAGGCACCACCGGCACCTTGGCCTGCGCCGCGATAAGCGTTACGCCGCTCTTGGCGTGCCCTAGCTTCCCGTCCTTGGAACGCGTCCCCTCCGGGAAGATAACGAAAATTCGTCCGTCATTCAGGCTGTCCAGCGCCTTTTCGATGGCGGAGTTATCCTTCGCGCCGCGCTTCACCGGGAACGCGCCCAGACAGCTTATCAGCCATGTGAAGATCGGGTTTATCTCGAAAAGCTCCTGCTTTGCCATGAAAGTATATTTACCCTTAAAGGTAATTCCCACCACCGGCGGGTCGTTGTTGGAAACATGATTGCTCGCGATGATGTAGCCGCCCTTTTCCTTCGGAATATTCTCCGCGCCGATCACGGTTATGTGATAGACGATGATGTAGAACAGCCTTGCGCAGTTGCGGAGAAACGAATAGAACATCAGAGCTTCTCCTTTATAATGCTGCACACCAGCTCGCAGGACTGCTCAAAATCAAGTCCCGAGGTATCCGCTAGCACCGCGTCCTCCGCCTGCTTCAGCGGAGCCACAGCCCTGTGCGAGTCGTCATAATCGCGCTTGTTCAGGTCAGCGAGGACTTCCTCAAAGGTCGTCCGGACTCCCTTTGCGCAAAGCTCGTCATAGCGGCGCTTTGCCCTTATCTCCGGGGAGGCGGTGAGGAAGATCTTCACCTGCGCGTCAGGAAGCACCACCGTGCCGATATCCCTGCCGTCCATGATGACGTTGTTCTGTGCCGCGACAGCCCTTTGCATATTAAGCAGCGCAGCCCTGACCTCCGGCACGGCGGAAACGGCGGAAGCCGCCATTGAAATCTCCGGCAGCCTTATCTCCTCCGAAACGTCCTCGCCGTTGAGATAGATGTGCTGTACGCCGTCGCACAGCCGTATCTCCGACTTTATCTCCGGGAGCCTTGAAGCGATATCCTCAGCCGAGGACATATCCGCGCCGCTTCTGCGGCAGTACAGCCCCACAGCCCTGTAAAGGGCGCCGGTATCGACATATATGAACCCCAGCCGCTTTGCCGCAGTCCTTGCAATGCTGCTTTTACCTGCGCCGACCGGGCCGTCGATGGCTGCTGCGATATACTTTCCGGGCATGAACATCACCTGAGTTAGTCACTGTGAACAAGTAACTTAAATTTGGAAAAAAGCAAAAAGGTAAAACTACCCCTTTATATTTATCCAATTTATTATAACACACACATCGCGAAATTTCAAGTGTTTTTTTGCATTTTCTTTAAATTTTCACCGAAAATACAACAATTAATGTAATATGTGCCGAAAAACGGGCAGAATTCCGGCGAATATTGTCATATCAGGTAATATCACACATTCTGAGATACCGCCAGCGCCGCAGAATAAGCCGTTGAAAACGCTATCTGGAGGTTGAATCCGCCGGTGTACGCGTCGCAGTCGATAATCTCCCCGGCGAAATACAGCCCGGGGCACAGCCGGCTTTCCATGGTGTTGGGATTTATTTCCTTTACAGAGACCCCGCCCCGGGTGATTATGGCTTCATCCACCGGGCGGAAGCGCTTTATGTGCAGCGTGAGCCGCTTCAGGAGCTGCCCGAGCGCCCGGCGCTGCTCCTTAGTCACCTCGTCTACCCTGGTATCGGCGGGGATTCCCGAAAGCTCCGCGACCACCGGCGCAAGCTGAGCCGGGAGCAGTCCCCGCAGGCTGTCCGCGAAGCGCATTCCGCGCCGCTCGCCGAAATCCCGGAGGATACGCGCGTCAAGCTGCTTCTCCGAAAGCGCGGCCTTCAGGTCTATCTCCACCGTGTACTTTCCCGGCTCCATCGCCGGAATATGCGCCGAGGCGCTCAGCACGGTGGGACCGCCTATTCCGTAGGCGGTGAACATCAGCTCGCCGAAATCCTCGTATATAGCTTTGCCGCCGCACATCAGCTTCATGGAGATATTGCGCAGGTCAAGCCCCGCCGCCTCTGCCGTCCAGCTTTCCTCGGTCTCCATGGGGATAAGCGAGGGGCTGCACGGAGTTATCGTGTGCCCCGCCTGCTTCGCCAGGGAATACCCGGAGCCGTCCGAGCCGGTCAGCGGGTAGGACAGCCCGCCAGTTGCCAGGACTACCGCTTTCGCCATCACGCGCCTGCCGGAGATAACCGCGCCGACGCATTTCCCGCCGTCAAGCATGAGCTCCGTGCAGTTTCCCCTGATGAAGTCAACGTTGAGCCGCTTCATCTGCCTTTCGAGGGCGCTCACCACGTCTCCCGCCCTGTCAGAGACCGGGAAAACGCGCTGTCCGCGCTCGGTTTTCAGCGGAACTCCGAGCCGCTCGAAATAGTCCATAACGTCCGCCGGGGCGCACTTTGAAAGCGCACTGTACATGAAGCGCGGGTTCCTCGGTATGTTCTTCATCACGGTGTCGGGGTCGCAGTTGTTGGTGACGTTGCAGCGCCCCTTTCCGGTAATGCCGAGCTTCCGCCCGAAGGACTTCCCGTGCTCGGCTATCGCGGCGTTAAGCCCCATTTCAGCAGCATGGGCGGCGCAGAACATACCCGCTGCGCCGCCTCCGATCATCAGTATATCAAACATCTTTCTTATAAACGTCATTGTTGTCCCAGAGGGTCTCCAGCTTGCGGAAGGTCTGCTCAACGCGGCAGCGGTTCCGGTTGGAAACAGCCACGATAAGCGCGTTCAGCAGGCTCATGGGAGCCACGAGGCTGTCCACGAAGCTGACCATGTCGGAATAAGCGCAGAGCGTTGTATGCGCGTACTGCGCTATGGGGGAGTTCTCGCTGTCGGTTATCGCGATTATCTGTGAGCCGCAGTCGTGCGCGAACTTGCAGGCGTTGATGGTGCTCTTCGCGTATCTCGGGAACGACATAGCTATGAACACGTCGCCCTCGCCGATGTGTATCATCTGCTGGTAAATTTCGCTGGTGGCAACGGAGCCTATCAGGGTCACCTTGTCGAAAATCAGGCGCAGGTAGTAGTGCATGAAGCTCGCAAGTATTCCGGAGCTCATCGCGCCCTGAATATAGATACGGCGCGCGTCCACGATAGTGTTTACGGCATTGTCAAAATGCTCGCGGTTGACCGCCTCCATGGTGCGGCGAATCTTGTCCATATCCTGGTTCAGAACGCCCTCCACCGGGTCGAGGTCGCCTATGCGGCTCCTGGTGACGTCCATTCTCTGGATAGACGTGAGCTTGTTCTTGATGTGGTTCTGGAGCGAGCGCTGGAGCTGCGGGTAGCCCTCGAAGCCGAGCTCTATCGCGAAGCGCACAACGGTGGATTCGCTGACGTTAACGGCGTTACCGAGCTTGAGCGCCGTCATGTACGCGGCTTTCTCGTAGTGGTTGAGGATATAGTTCGCTATCAGCTTCTGGCTTTTGGAAAAAGTGGGGAGAAGCTCCTCTATTCGCTGTAACAGATCGTCTTTCATTTCTTACCTCTTTCAAAATAACAAATCGCGGCTTCTGCCGCGGAAATTGTATAATACTCTTTTGCATTATCCGCAGGCGGGAGGGCGTCTGCTGTGTATAGTGCCTTCTTCCTATATCATACACCATTTGAATCAATTTTGCAAGTGGTTTTGAAGAATCTTTTATGATCTGCCGCAGAAACAGCGCGTAATTTACCATTTAATGCAAAAGCGGTGCAGAAAAGCTCCGCACCGCTGAATGTTCACCCGTATTCAGGTTTCAGAAATTCACCCGATGTACTCTCCGGCTATCCTCACCATCATGTCGTTGAGCTTCTCCACGTCATAGGCTCCGATGGTGGGCTCCGTGTGGGAGTAGCCTATGCCGCTGTCGTCCGTGAGGAACGTGTAGGTGCCGCCGGTCATTATCGCCATGCTCCGCAGGAGGTACTCGCAGGATTTCTCAACTCCGCTCGCCGCCACAGGAACTACGCGTATGCCCTTTTCAGCCGCCGTGCGGGTGTGCTTCACTACCTCGTCGATTATCTGCACATCCCCGTGGGGAGGCGCGTCCAGCACAAGGAACATCACCTTGATGGAGTCCTCCCCCCAGTCGTGGGAGTTCACCGCGCTGTTCAGAGCGGTGTGCACCGCCTCTGGAGTGTCCCCGCCGCCGTCCGCGCTCTGCTCGGAGATGGCTCTTACAGCCGCGTCAAGGTCGGTGGTGAACGGGAATTCCCGGACAACGTACTCGTCGCCCTCGTCACGGTAGAAGTTCACGCTTATGCGCACCGGGATATTCGCGTTTTCCTGCTTTATGCGGGTGACTACATCCTCCAGCTCCGCCTTGAGATACTCCAGCTCGTCGCCCATGGAGCCGGTGGTGTCGCACATTATCATCAGGTCGAGGGTCTTTGCGGCGGGAGCCGCTTCGCCGTCCAGCGTGAACGTGAACTCGCTGTCGCTGCCCACTATCCCGCTGAAGGTCTGCGAGCCGCCGTTATAGGTCACAGTGAACTCAGACGGGCCATTGACAAGCTGGGATTCCTTGCAGAACAGGTAAGCCCTGCCCTTGTTGTCGGTCACTGCGGAATAGCCGATTCCCTGCACCTCCGCACCGGAAACAGGCGCGCCGGAGCTGTCGGTCACCGTCACAGCCGCGCGGCATTCCAGACCTGTGCGCCATTCCTCGCGATAGCCGCTCCAGTCAACGCCGTAGTTGTTGCTGGAGTACAGCCCCTCCCAGAAGTCCCAGTGGTCGTTGTCGTTCCACTCGCCGCCGGTGAGCAGTCCCGCCTCGGGGGGTATCTCCGGCTCGATTTCCTCTGTATACGGGAACTCGATTTCCTCCGTGCATGAGTACGGCACGGGGCATTCAGCGTACCCGGCTCCCGGCTCAGCCCCGCCCGCAGATATTGCGGGTGCCGCGTCGAACGCAATGTCTGCCTCAGCGAAGAATCCACCGTCCTCCGCAGGGGATTCCGCCATATCGTACAGATAGTCGTCGGATATCCCGGTGCCGCCGATGTCGGTACCCTTGTAATCCTCGCCCACCGGGTCGGAGTGTTCCGGCGCTTTTGTCTCTGCGGGAGATGCGACCTCCGCCGGAGAAGTAGTGCTGGCAATGGCGGCGGTGGTTCTGGCGGGTCTGGTTTCAGACGGCGCTTCTGCCGGGGTGGTTCCAGCCGTGGTTTTAGCGGCAGTTTTTGCCGTGGAGGTCGCCGCCGTGGCTGCGGAAGAAGCAGTTTCCGGCTTTGTTTCCTCCGGGATACTGCCGGCGCTGACGGCGGAAGTTACAGAAGCAGTGCTTTCCGGCGCTGACGGTTTCGTATCCTCCACATGTGCCGCAGAGCTTCCCGAGGCGGTACCGGAGGTTCCGGAATAAGCCGTTGAGGTCACCGCAGAAGTCCCGGGATCCCCCGAAACCACCGGGGCGGTTTCAGGCATTGAGGACTCCAGCGGCAGAACCGCAGCATTATTCTGCGAAGCGCACCCGGTAAGCATTACCACGGCCGCAAGAATTGCGGTAAACGATATCCTTTTCATATAAAAACGCTCCTTTCAGCAGGTCTTTTGTATATAAAACAAGACAACCCGGAAAAAGGTTGCAGGAATTTTTAAAAAAAGCGGCTCCGGATATCCGGAACCGCTGTTATAATCAGTATTCCACGCACCATGACGCACGTCTGTGCCACGGCAGGTAATTAATCGGGTTGACCTTCTGACCATTCTGACCGTTCAGCCTTACCTCGAAATGGCAGTGGTTTGCGGTGGACTGTCCCGTGGAGCCGACGTCCGCGATAAGCTCGCCCATCGTAACCTGCTGACCCGCGTAAACGTGCAGGTAGCTTGCGTGTCCGTAGACCGTGACCATACCGTTCGCGTGCTGGATCATTACGCAGTTTCCGTAGCCGTAGTACCACTGGGCAAGGATTACCGTACCGGATTCCGCCGCGTAGATAGGCGTGCCGTAGGGCGCGGTGATGTCTATGCCGCTGTGCCCGTAATATCCGCCGTAGCCGTACATCATCTCGGAGATCTGTCCGCCGTCGCCGCCAACCGGCCACAGGAACTGTCCCACCGGCATATTTTCCGGAATGGAAACGGTGACGTTCTTCGGTATCTCCTTGGTGCCCTGGGCTATCACCTCGTTCACAGGGTCTGTGACAGTCCTGCGGGAAAGCACCTTGCGGCGCACCTCGACTCCATTGATATAGGATACGTTGGCGGTAACCTCCTCTACGCCCTTTTCGCCGTCCTGGATTATGGTGGAGGAGCCCTGGTATCTTGTGGGGTCGTCCGTGTACTCGGTGTCATACGGCGTGGACTGCTCGTAGACCTCTTTTCTCGTGACTGTTACAGCGAGGAACGGCTCCTCCTGATTTATCAGTATCTTGTCGCCGATGAACAGCGAGGATTCCAGCGAGAAATCCGGGTTGAGCTTTGCCAGCTCTTCCTCGGTCATGCCGAGCTTTGCAAGTATTCCGTAGGGCGAATCGCCGTCCACTACCGTGTAGTACGCGGCAACGCTCTTCTTGGAGGTTATCAGCCTGATTATCGAGTCCTCGCTGACGATACTCTCGGTGAGGTAAAGCCCCGGCTCATAGCTGATGTCGCTTTCGAACTCCACAGTTTCCTCGCCGCCCTGGCGGTAGACGTCCAGAAGCTCCTCCAGGGTCTGGTCGATCCTGTCCTTGCTTTCAAGCGCGCCGTAAAAGGAGCCGCCTATGTACATACCATACGCATAGGTTATCTCTGCGTCCATGGACTGAAGCATTTTGTCCGCAAGCTGATACTTGGTCAGCGTGGAGCCGTAGCCCACCATCTCCACGGAATAGCTGCTGTCAAAGCTGAGCAGCTCCTTGTTGCTGTCGAGATAGGTTATACGCTGCTGTACTATCTTTTCCGCGTCGCTGAACACGGATTCATCATTCACATAGCCCATGAAATCGCCGTTTACCGTGAGCCTGAGCGCATAGCTCATGCTGTTGGCGTAGGTCACGATGTTGAACAGGAATATGCAGCTGACCACCGGCAGAGCCCAGTTGCACAGCGTAACCAGAAGCCCGCGCTTTCCCAGTAGGATCCTGCCCAGCATGCCGAATCCCGCCCGGCACGCCGGGAGCACGCCCTTCTCACGGGCGCGGCGGATATCGCTGCGGCCCATGCGCAGCGCCTTTGCATAGCGCTGGAACGGCGCCGCTATCATGCCGCCGAGCTTTTTCAGCCCGGAAGCCGCTTTCCCGCCAAGCCAGCCGAACCGCCTGTCCAGCGCCGCAAAGAGCCTTGAGATCCCTCTGCCGACCGCCGCCAGCATCACCACAAGAACCGAGAAAAGATACTCGCCCATCTCGGCAAGCTTTTCATACGGCGACTGCCTTGACACTTTCGTATTATTTTCTGAATCCATATATATCTCCGTTGAATTAACCAAAAAGCTGAATCTATTTTCTACATATATATGACAGTATACCACACTTCACAGATTTTTGCAACCTTTTGTAACCGTTTTGTAACTATTTCACATATTTTTCAGGCGATATTTCATAAAAAAATACCGCCCTGTGCAACCTTTGAGCGCCAGGGACGGTTTTTATTAGTGTGATCATTCCGCTTCCGCGGAGGGCTTTTCGCCGGGCTTCCAGATATCGTCCACGGGATTCGGGATATCGGATATCTGGTTTGCCTCCGTGACATCTATCTGCATGTTGAGCGAAAGCTTTTCTCCGGAGGCGGTCTCTACGGCCGCGTTTTCAGTGAAACGGGTGACAATGCCGTCCGAGCCGACCTCCAGCTTTGTCGTGAGGTACTCAAACCGGGATATCTCCTCGGCTATGCCGGGAATGGAAGCCGCGTTGAGCTTGTCCGGGTCGTAGACGTAGGTTACGGAAAGAGAGCCGTCGTCGCCGCCGATAACCCCCGCGTCGCTCACGGATTCAGCCGCAAGGAAGAATATCCGCCCCTCAGCGTATGGATAGCGGTACTCGCGGTTGTAGATGTTATACACATAGTTCTCGTCCGCAGAGCTTATGACCGTCCACTTTTCATCGCCGTCCTCCTTATAGAAGAACTCCGCGCCGTCGCTGTAAGCCTGCTGGGTCTTTCCGTCCCAGTTGTCGCGGTAGCTGAACACCATTTCGCCGTTTCCGTTGATGTAAAAGCTGAACTCCATTATCTCCTCGCCGCTGTCGATATCCGTCATGGTGACCCGGGCGCTGTCCAGCTTCTCGTAGGTCTCACGCGCCTTAACAAACTGGTCGTAGCCGTCGGGGAGCTTCGCGCTGCACCCCGCAAGGAATATCATGGCAGCCGCTGCCGCCGCAGAAATGAATCGCTTCATGGCGCCTCCGTATCATGCCAGGAAGCCCCCGCCCCCTGAAAACAAATCAGGGCAGAAGCCGGAACCCCGGTTCTGCCCCTGAAAAATCCTGAAATAATGTCTTTATCTGCCGAATTACTCGGAGAAACCGCCCTCTACCAGCTTGACCAGACCGTCAACTGCGAGCTGCTCGTCGCTGCCGTCAGCGATGATGCGGATCTTAGCGCCGCCGACAATGCCGAGGGAAAGGATACCGAGAAGGCTCTTTGCGTTTACTCTGCGCTCTTCCTTCTCTACCCAGATGGAAGACTTGTACTCGTTAGCCTTCTGGATGAAGAATGTAGCGGGTCTTGCGTGAAGACCAACCTGGTTCTTTACTTCAACGTCTTTCATGCACATAGTTTGAAACCTCCATTAATATAAATTGAGTTTTGCCGTACCTTCGGAAGCTCCGCTTCCGCTGTGTTCTTTCTTTTGCGTTCTGCACTTTTGTTCTAGCTGAGATGGTGTCTGTTTTTTATCTCATCTCTTGCTACTAGTATATCCAAAAAAATTTATGCCGTCAACAGAAAAAATCAATTTTAATCATTTTATCACCGAATTTCAGTTTTTTGCAGAATAAATCAAATTCATTTTACCATTTGATTGTGTAATTTAGACAAAAAAATTTCAACAAAATAATCAACATAAACATGAGTTTTCAACCAAATGCAGGAATCCTGCATAACAAGAGCTTTCCCGGCTCCCTTTTCCTGCCTGGACCGAAAGAGCCGCCGGAGGATTTCTGTGCAATTTACACAAGAGCGCCCGGGATATGCCGCTTGATTCAGCGCCTGGCATATTTTCCGATAATTTTCACAATGCAAATACCTATTAATATTGAAATCTGCCGCAGAATGTGGTATACTATAAGATGTATATGTGTTTCTGCAATCCGCTTTTTTCACTGAAAGGAACAATAAATGTCGAGATTTGACAACAAGACCTGCCCTGTGTGCAAGACCCCGCTGACCGACAAATCAGACGTTGTGGTCTGCCCGATATGCGGAGCGCCGCATCACCGGGCGTGCTATATGAAGAACAACAGGTGCGGTCTGGAAAGCTATCATGCCTCCGGCTTTGTGTGGAAGGGCTACCTCCCGTGGGAGCAGCCCGAGGAAAAGCCGGAAGAAAAGCCCGCCGACCCGCACGTCGGAGAATATCCCCAGGATACCCCGCAGTTCATCAACGCTGAGACCGGCGAGCCTGTGGATCTGGATATCAACGACTTCATCGAGCGGCTGAAGCGGCAGTCCATGGACGACTCCCGCACTGTTGACGGAGTAAGCAGCCACGAGCTGACCTGCTTTGTCGGCAGGTCGGTAATGCACTACAACCAGGCGTTCAGCGTATTCCGCGCCCCCGCGAAGCCCGGCGAAAAACGCCGCTGCGTGTTCTTCAATTTCTGCGCGGGACTGTTCCGCCCGGTACACCAGTTCTACCGCCGCATGGACGGAATAGGAGTTCTGTTGCTTCTGCTTCAGCTCACCTATTATATTCCTGCCGCGCTTTCCGTGGCTGGTATAGCAAACGCCCCGCTGCTCAACAATATCCAGCTTTTCACCAGCATGCTGAATTTCGCCGCGATGATCGCCATGAGCTTCTTCGGGGATTACCTGTATTACCGCTTCTGCGTGCGCCGCATAAAGAAGATACGCGAGCGCTTTGACGGAGGAAAGGCGCCCGGCTATTACGAGGCGCTCAGCGCAAAGGGCACGCCCTCATGGCTGCGCGCAATTGCCGCCACCCTTGCCGTTTATCTTACCGAACTGTGCGTTATCCTGTACCTCATGAGGTTGAACGACGGAGCACTATTATAATATTAACTGCTATTAACTGCAAAATCACAAAAGAAAAGGAAGAAAACACTATGAAACTCATTATCCAGATACCCTGCTACAACGAGGCTGAGACCCTTGACGTAACTATCCGCGACCTCCCCCGCCACATCGACGGCGTCGACGAGATAGAATACCTGATAATCAACGACGGCAGCACCGACAGGACCGTAGAGCGCGCAAAGGAGCTCGGAGTGCACCACATCGTAAGCTTCGTGCACAACCGCGGTCTTGCCAAGGGATTCATGGCGGGAATAGATGCCTGCCTGCGCCTTGGCGCGGATATAATCGTCAACACCGACGCAGACAACCAGTACGCCGGCGCTGATATCGAGAAGCTCGTCCGCCCGCTGCTTGAGGGCAAGGCGACTATGGTCATCGGAAACCGCCGCACGGATTCCATCGAGCACTTCTCCCCGCTGAAAAAGAAGCTCCAGAAGCTCGGCAGCGGAGTAGTCCGCAAGGCAAGCGGCACGGACGTTGTGGACACCACCAGCGGCTTCCGCTCCTACACAAGAGAGGCTGCGCTGAGGCTCAACGTGCTCTCCGACTACACCTACACACTTGAGACCATCATCACCGCCGGCGCTGACCGCACCAGGATAATGTCCGTGGACATCAACACCAACCCCGAGCTGCGCAAGAGCCGCCTGTTCAAGTCCATGTGGGGCTACATCAAGCGCTCCAGCGGCACTATCATCCGCAACTACGTCATGAGAAAGCCGCTCAAGACATTCCTTTCCATCGCCGGACTGTTCGTGCTTGCGGCGCTGGTTCTCGCAATAAGGTTCATCGTGTACCTCTGCCTGGGCGAAGGCGGCGGACATATCCAGTCCCTGGTGCTGATGGCGGTGCTTGCTATCGTGGGATTCCAGATAGGCATATTCGGCCTGGTGGCGGACGCTATCTCCGGCTGCCGCAAGGTAATGGACGAGACCCTCTTCCATGTTAAGCGCATAGAGTACAACAACACCAACAGCAACTATTCCAACTACAATCTGTGCAGCTATTCTAAAGAGGAAATCAAGAAATAATGATACAGGTGCTGAAACGCTTTTATAAGAATTTCGGCGACAGGGGAGTAATGTTCGTGATGTTCGCGGCATTCGTTGTCACGCACTCCCTGATGGCGCTGTATATGGAGCTTCCCGCCGTCAATCCTGACGAAACGGGCACGGCGAGCGTCGCCGCGTTCTATTCCGGCAGGGACTGGTCTGCGCTGATGGGGCCGATAAGCTATTATTACGGCTATGTCCAGGCGATATTCTACGCGCCGCTGTTCATGCTGTTCAACAACCCCTATGCGCTGTACAAGGCGTGCCTTGTTATGAACGGCGTGCTGATAAGCCTTGTTCCCGTGATAGCGTATCACGCGGCGATGAAGCTCGGCGTTGAAAAGGTGTGGCAAAGGCTGACTGTTTCCATAAGCTGCGGCTGCTACATAACCTACATCGCGCACTCCAAGTTCATCTGGAACGAAACTATATGCAGCCTGCTTCCCTGGGTGCTGCTGTGGGTCATGCTGATGTCCATGGAGCGCGGCATGAAAGAAGGCGCGCGGGTAGGCTGGTCAGTCGCCGCAGGAGTTCTCCTGGCGGTATGCTACGGCGCTCACTCGCGGCTTATCGCGGTGGTCATCGCGTTCGTGCTGACCGTACTGCTGGTGCGCGTGTTTATGAACCGCCGTATCTTCAATCTTCCCGTGTTCCTGCTGGCGGGCGCCGCCGCGTTTATCGGTGAGCACTTCGCGCGAAAGGCGATACAATCCATCGTCTGGAACGGCAATGCCAGCGGAAATACGCTGGAATCCGAATTCAGCAGAATAATGGGTCTCTTTGAGGAGGGCGGAATTACCAGGTTCGCGTCCGCCCTGTTCGGACATCTCTATACCTTTGCCACCTCCACTGTGGGCTTCGGCGCGCTTGCGTTCGTGGTCTTTTTCCTGCTGATATTCGTGCGTATCGGCGAATGGCGCAAAAACCGCCGCGGCACCATGATGGACGGCGTTAAGGTATACGAGCCCATGTCCATCAAGCACGCATACAGCGCCCGCCTTACCACTGTCGGGATATATGCGTTCTTTGCCGTAGGCGGCTCGCTGCTGCTTTCGGTGCTGTTCAAGTTCAATTCCTCGCAGATAGGTCAGATAAAGGATCTCACCATGTTCGGGCGCTATACCGACAACGTTGCGCCGCTGGCTGTGTTCCTTGTGCTGGTGTTCATGTTCCGGTACAGGCTGACGCTTAAAAACGTATGCTGGGGCGCGGGAGTATACGCGTATATATGCTTCGGCTTCTTCTCGATATCCTGGGAAACGCTCAGCAAGGCAAAGGGCTACCGCGAATCCCCGCTGCTAGGTCTGATGCCCTGGCGCATTGGCGAGGACTACACCAAGACCTTCACCGTGGAGAGCTTTATCATAATGACCTCCGTGACGTTTACGGTGCTTGCGCTTATCGCGGTATTTTCCGGCTGCGCCCGGAAGAACCTCACAAAGCTGGTCTCCGTGCTCAGCAGCGGGCTGTTCCTTTATACGGCGGTGTTCGCGGGGGCTGTCTACATTCCCGACAGAGCCGAGGAAAACGTCAAAAAGACCCAGCCGGCGCGCCTGGTCTCCACGCTGATATACGACGAGGCGGCTTCCCCGCTGATAGTCGCATACGACATAGGCTCGCGCTCCGCCGGTCTGGTGCAGTTCCTCAATCTGAACACAAAGGTCGCCCTTATCCGCAAGGAGAAGAATATCCCGGATAACTGCATAATAATCGCAGACGAGGAAACGCAGTTCAAATTCCCGGCGGACAGCTACGACTACATCGGCACCGAGGGCGGACTTTCCGTATACGCCCGGGGCGAAACGGCGCGCGACTACATGAAGTACAAGCGCTCCGCAGACGTCGCGGAAGTCCTGAACGAAAACGAAACGACGCACGCGGAAGAGATCTCTCATTAACAGGAGGTATGGATCATGTCTGAAGAAATTTTAGGCGGCTCAGAACCGCAGGATATAATTCCCGAGGCCGCGCAGCTCCAGGAGGAAAAGGCGCCAGATCCCGCGCCCGAAGCCGCTCCGGCAAAGAAAAGCATAGTCCTGAACGACTGGTTCATCATGCTGGCGCTGTATGTTGTGACGGTAATCCTGCACATCCTGATGACGCAGGTGACATCCATGTTCAACCTCACCCCGGACGAATACGCGGTAACGGCAGTGGCTGCGTGGTTCAACGGCTACGACTGGTCGCCGACTGTTTCTGCCGGGGGATATTACGGCTATTTCCAGAGCCTGCTGTACATTCCCATATTCAAGATATTCAGCGACCCCTGGACGCAGTACCGGGCGATGATAATAGAAAACGGCATTATAATGGGATTTGTGCCGGTGATAGCGTACTTTCTGTCCCGCCGCTGGTTTGACGTGCGCAAGCTGTCCAGCACATTCATCGCCGTTATCTGCGGACTTTACCCCTGCTATATGCTGCTCACGAAATACACCTGGAACGAGACCATGTGCTGCGTTCTCCCCTGGGTGTTCGCGCTGCTGATGTACAAGTCCCTTAAAAGCCACAAGGATACCTCCCGCAGCGCAAAGGCGGTATTAATGCAGCAGCTCTGGGCGGTCCTGGCGGGACTTACCCTGATAGCCTCCTACGCCACCCACGGGCGTATGCTGGCGCTGGTTGCCGCAGGCGCCGTGCTGGAGCTGGTGGTGCTTATCTCCATGCGCCGCAGGCTGTTCTCGCTGATAGGCTTTTACGGCTCACTGGTGCTGGGATTCTTCGGGGACAGGGCGCTGAAAAAGTTCTTCCAGTCCGTGCTGTGGCTGAAAGACGGCACCGGCAAGGCTTCCGTGAACACCATCGAAAATATGTTCGGACGGCTGAGCGGCCTTGATTCGGAAAAGCTCATGCACTTCCCGCAGACCCTCGCCGGGCACTTCTTCTACTTCATAAGCTCCACATGGGGCTTCGGCGCGATATGCATAGTGCTGATAATCTCCGGCATAGTTATGTACTACGTTTCCAGGAACCGCGCTAAAAAGGGGATCTCCGCCGAGGTGACGGATTCCGGCAAAACCAAAACCTATATCAGCAGCAACCTTGCGATATTCTGCTGGTATGCGCTGCTTGCAATGGGCGCGATTTTCGTGGTCAGCGTATCGTTCAAGGCGACCTCCACAGTTTACGACACCCGCGCGGATACCACGATATTCGGACGTTATATCGAAACCTTCTTCCCGATAGCGATATTCCCCGCGCTGATAATGATCTACCGTAAGAGATTCTCTGCGGCGCACTGCATTGCTTCCCTGTTCACTGCGGCGGGAATATTCCTGCTGACCGAGCTGTTCACCGTGCCGGTGGTCATCGGCGACGGCGAAACCACCAAGAGCATCGTCGGCGCAATGATACTGGGCATCGGCCCGCTGCGCATAGGCGAAGGACTCAAGGATCCGTTCACCGAACAGACCTTTATCAAGATAACCGCAGTGGTAACTGTTCTGCTGGTGGCGGTGCTGATAGTCCGCCTGGTAAAGAAAAAGGGCGAATCCATCTTCAACTGGGTCGCTATACCGCTGACCGCGCTGCTGATGTACTCCACCCTCTACTGCTTCGACGGGTATACGATAGTACAGGGAAAGAACGCGCAGTACGGCGCGGATTACGTCAGTGAGGCGCTGGACATGATAAAGGACTGCGAGTACAACGATGTTACCGCGTTCTCAATGAAGCAGGAGCGCTACGTCAAGGCGCAGTTTCTCTATCCTGACATGACTATACGCGTGGCTTCCTCCATGAAAAAGCTGAGCTCCCTGGAAAAGCGCCCGGATTTCATCATTTCCGACCGCGAGGATAACCTCAACATCTGGATAAACGACATTTACCTTGTGGGAGACATCAACCACAACGTGCACCTCTACGCCTGCTCGGACAACGCCAAGGAATGGTGCCGCGAACAGGGTCTGACCCTTACCGAGCCCGGCTCCGTGGAATACACCGGTGAGAATATCCCATCGACAAGCTCCGTTGAACGCAGCACGGACGGCGCGCTGCTCCCCGAGGGCTCGGCGGTATACACGAACTACTTCGTGCTCTATGCCTCCGGAAACTACACCGCGACAATACGCGGCGAGGACGTTGACAGGCTTTCCATTGCGCTCACCTCCGACAAAAAGGCGAACAAGATAAATTACGAGGTGATCTCCTCCGACAACGGCGAAACCGTCATCAGCTTCTCGGTCAGCAAGGCGAAAACCGAAAACGTTCAGCTCAAGCTCACCAACAAGAGCGGCCCTGCCGTGACTGTGACCGGGCTTTCCATCGAGCGCGAGAACAAAGCTCCGCTGGCGACGCTCCCGGGAGTTGCCGGTCTGACCGTGAAGATATCCTGATATGCCCGTTATACGCAGACAGGCAAAGCCGATGCAGCCCGCCCGGACGCTCTGCCTCGGCTTCCTAATAATAATTCTGGCGGGAGCGCTGCTGCTGTTCCTGCCGTTCGCCTCAAAGCGCGCCGGGAGCACTCCGTTCTTCGACTGCCTTTTCACGGCGGTGTCCGCGACCTGCGTTACCGGGCTTATCACCGTGGATACGTTCGGCAACTGGACGATATTCGGTCAGGCGGTAATTATGCTGCTTATCCAGGTGGGCGGTCTGGGGTTCGTCACGATAATCACGTTCTTCAACGTTGCCGCCGGCAAAAAGCTGGGATTCCGCACCGTTGCGAACGCTGCGGACGGTCTGACTGAAAGCGCCTTCCAGGGCGGACGGCGCATTTTCATCAGCATAATGAAATACTCCCTGATAATCGAGGGAGCTGGCGCGGTGCTGCTGAGTATCGCGTTTGTGCCGCAGCACGGCGGCTTCGGCGTGTGGATGGGCGTGTTCACCAGCGTGACCGCATTCTGCAACGCGGGGTTCGACCTGTGCGGAATAGAGGGCGCGTTCTCCAGCCTGATCAACCATCAGGGCGACCCGCTGGTGCTTATCACCGTGGCTCTGCTGATAATGATAGGCGGTCTGGGCTTCATCGTCTGGGAGAACTTCCTGAACCTGCGGAAAGTGAAAAAGCTCAGCCTGCACACAAAGTGCGTGCTGATAATGACGGCGCTGCTGACAGTCGGCGGTACGCTGCTCTACCTGTTCGCAGAGTGGGACAATCCCGCGACCCTCGGCAATATGAGCTTTGGCGAAAAACTGCTGAACGCGTTCTTCTCCAGCGTGACCGCCCGCACAGCCGGGTACAACTCCATTCCCATGGACGGAATGTCTGATTTCACGCTGCTGGGGAGCTGCATACTAATGTTCATCGGCGCCTGCCCTGCCTCCACCGGCGGCGGAATAAAGGCGACCACGCTGCTGGTGCTGATAATGACCGTGGTGTCCTACCTGCGCAGCAAGAACGACGTTGAGATACTCCATCACAAGATAGACAAGCTGGCGGTCTACCGCACGCTGACCGTGACTATACTTTCCCTGACGGCTGTGATAGTCTGCTTCTCGGTGCTGTATTTCACCCTCCCGGACGAGGTGAGCGGCATAAACTGCCTGTTTGAAGCGGTTTCCGCGTTCTCCACCGCGGGGCTCTCCGTGGGAGTTACCGCTTTATCCGGCACCGCCGGGAAGATCCTGCTCATGCTAACCATGTATATCGGCAGGGTAGGCCCCGTTTCGCTGGTGCTGTCAATGCTGATGAACGCTTCAAAAAGAAAGAACCTTGTCTTGCCCGAGGGTCAGATAATCGTCGGGTGACGCTGAAAGGAATCTAGTATGGAACCAGAAATATTCTCCCTAGGTCCGCTGACGATGTACGTTTCGGAAGACCACCGTTTCGGCACGGACGCTTTCCTGCTCGCATACTATGCGAATGTGAAGCCGGACAGCGTGGTGTGCGACCTGTGCACCGGCTGCGGCATAATCCCGCTGATATTCTGCAAGAACGTCAAGCCCCGGCTCATCTACGCCGTGGATATCCAGCCGGAGGCGATAGACCTGCTGAAAATGTCCGTGGAGAAAAACGGACTCCAGAACAACGTTCAGCCTATCCTCGGCGACCTGCGGGAGCTCGACCAGTCGCAGATATGCTTTGAAACAGTGGATATCGTCACCGCGAATCCTCCCTACATGGTAAACGGCTCCGGCTTTGAGAAGCTTGCGAAGCCGCAGGCTATCGCCCGGCACGAGCTGATGTGCACCGTGGACGACGTGTGCCGCGCCGCCGGAAAGCTCCTGAAATACGGCGGCTTGCTGAAAATGTGCCACCGCCCCGAGCGCCTTTCGGACGTGATAAACTCCATGCGCGAGAATAAAATAGAACCAAAGAGCATAACGTTCGTGTTCAACAGCATTCTCGACAAGCCGTGGCTGTTCCTCATAACCGGAAAGAAGGGCGCGAAATCCGGAATGATCGTTGAGAAGCCCATGATACTCCGCAACGACGACAAATCCTACACGGAGGAATACACAAGACTTTATGACTGACCCAGGAAAGCTGTATGTTGTGGGCACGCCCATCGGCAATCTCTCGGATCTCTCCCCGCGCGGCATCGAAACGCTGGAAAGCGTGGACTACATCGCCGCCGAGGACACCCGGGTAACGCTGAGACTTCTCACCCACTTCGGAATAAAAAAGCCGCTGCTGAGCTACTACAAGCCCCACGAAGCAGAAAAAAGCGCCAGGATACTGGAGCTGCTGCACGATGGGAACTCCGTTGCGCTGGTCAGCGACGCGGGAATGCCGTGTATCTCCGACCCGGGAGTGTACCTCGTCCAGCGCTGCTATGAGCAGGGAATCCCGGTGGAGTCCGTCCCCTGCTGCAACGCCGCGATAGCCGCAGTCGCGATAAGCGGCATAGATACCGCGCGCTTCGCGTTCGAGGGATTCCTCCCGGTGAACAAGAAGGAGCGCCAGGAGCGCCTTGCGGACATTGCTAAGCTCCCGCATACGCTGATATACTACGAGGCTCCGCACAAGCTGCGGCAGACCCTCGCAGACCTGGCAAAATCCCTCGGCGGCGGGCGGAATGCCGCGCTCTGCCGGGAGCTGACGAAGCTCCACGAAGAGGTAATACGCGGCACCCTTGACGAGCTGAACGCCCTCTACGAGCAGACGGAGCCCCGCGGTGAATACGTCATCGTAATCGAGGGAGCCGCTCCCGAGCAGGCTGAAACAATGTCGCTTGAACAGGCGGCTGACCTTGCCCGCAGCTATGCAGACGGCGGCATGAAGCTCTCCGAAGCCTGCAAGACCGCAGCGCAGGCGGCTGGGGTCTCACGCAAGGAGTTGTACAAATTACTTTCAGGCGAATAACGACGCTTTATTACAGAAAGGAACGTAATTCTATGAAAACCATTCACGAAAGAGTACAGAAGAAGATAGGCCCCACCGCAAAGGTAGTCATTCCGATAATAAGCGCGGTGATCGTTGTGGCGGGCGCGGTTGCGTACATCTGCCTGAAGCTGGCTGACGAAATGCGCTACAACGAAAAGTGGAAGGACTACGACGAATGCGGCCTGCATTAAATCCCGACTGCAGGCAGATCGAGGAATTTCTCGGGCGGTATTCTCACTTCGGCGCGCCGGTAACGGATCTTTCCAGATTCGCGGCGCTCTGCCATGCGCTGGGCGACCCGCAGGACGGGCTGAAATATATCCACATCGTGGGCACCAACGGCAAGGGCTCCGTGGCGGAATTCTGCGCGGCTTCTCTGACAGCGGCGGGATTCATCGCGGGTAAGTTCACCTCGCCATATGTGCGAAGCGTGTGCGAGCGGATCTCCATAGGCTACCCGGACGGACTTTTCGAGATATCCTGCGCAGACCTCGCGCGGCTGCTGAACACCGTTTCTGAAGCCGCCGACAAATTCCCGGAGCTGGAATTCTCGCAGTTTGAGATACTCAACGCGGCGGCTTTCCTGTATTACGCGAAAAAGCGCGCGGACTACGTCGTGCTTGAAGCCGGGATAGGCGGTACGCTGGATTCCACCAACGTGATAAAACAGCCGGAATGCGCCGTGATAACCTCCATCGGGCTTGACCACACCAGGATACTCGGCGGCACCGTGGAGGAGATAGCCCGCTCAAAATGCGGCGTTATCAAGGGCGGAAAGGCTGTGGCGGCTTATGGGATACCCTCCGGCGCAATGGACGTGATACGCGGCAGGTGCGGTTCCGTGGGCGCGGAGCTCATCGTCCCGGACATGGACAGCGTGGAGCTTCTGGATAAGCCCGGGCTTTCGGGAAGCCGATTCGTCTACAAGGGGCGGGAATACCGCCTGCACCTCGGTGGGGAATATCAGGTCGGCAACGCGCTGACCGCAATAGAAGCGCTGACCGCTGTCGGGATAGCTCCGGAACATATCGCAATGGGGCTGGCACGCGCCCGCATTCCCGCCAGGATGGAGCTTTTCCCCGGGAATATCCTGCTTGACGGCGGGCACAATCCCCAGGCGGCGCAGGCGGTGCGCTCCGCGCTGGAGGGCTCCGGATTCCCGCATAGGACCGCGTTCATCGGCATGATGAACACCAAGGACTACCGCGCGTTTCTGGACGTGATACTCCCCTGCTTTGACAGGGTGGTTTTCTGCGACGGGTTCTCAGACGGGAACGTCCCCGCAGAGGAGCTGAAGCAGGCGGCAGGGCTCCCGGCTGAGGTGCTCCACGACCCGCGCGCGGCGCTGGAATATGCGCGGGCGCTCCCCGCAGACCCGGAAAGGCTCTGCTATTTCGGAGGGTCGTTTTATTTTGCGGCGGCGGTAAGGAAGTATCTTGTATAACATTAATGGAGAGCACTTAAATCATGCTCT
Organism: uncultured Oscillospiraceae bacterium; assembly: GCA_934448295.1. Classification (GTDB taxonomy): domain Bacteria; phylum Bacillota; class Clostridia; order Oscillospirales; family Ruminococcaceae; genus CAG-115. The sequence continues at coordinate 300,675 of CAKSEY010000001.1, read as the reverse complement.
CCATTTGGTTTATTCAGCGACTGCCAGCGTAACGCTGTGCGGCGCGGCGCTGACCGTTCCCTCTGCGGAATAAAGCGGCTCAGCCGAAGCCCTTTTGCCGTCCGCGAGTATGTCGGCTTTCCCGGAGATTTTGAACTCCAGCGGCTGGTCGTTCGGGTTCACCAGCAGGAGCAGGTTCCCGATACGCGCGATCACCGCGCCGTTTTCCGTCGGCTCGTAGGTCAGCCTTTTGCGAATCTCGTCCCCGGTGCGCAGCCGGAGAACGGGGTAGTTCTTCCTTATCGCGATAAGTCCCTTGTAGTAGTCCAGCACGCTGCGGTGTATCGTCACGTCGTTCCACTTAATGCCGTTCACGCTGTCCGGGGAGTTGTAGCTGTCGTGCACAAAGCCGCCGTCCGGGTCGGGCTTGCTGCGCAGCAGCTCCTGCCCCGCCTGAATGAACGGTATCCCCTGGGACAGGAACACCAGAGCCGCCGCCATCTTGTCTGCGGCGATGAGCTCCTCCTCAGACGCGGAGGGCATGGACAGCCTCAGCTTGTCGAACAGCGTAAGATTATCGTGCGCCTCGACATAGTTCACGGTCTGCTGCGGGCTGTCCGTCCAGCATTCGGACTGCGGGCGCGCCACGTCGCTGCGGAAAACTCCGCCGGAGATAACGGACTTTATAAGTTCGGACTGCCCCGGCTCGCCGTTGACGTAGCCGCGGCTTTCGTCCTCGAATACGGAGCCTTTCACGCCGTCCCGGAAATCATCGGAGAACATCGCGAACTGTGGGAGCTTCACGGCGTTGCATTTCATGGCGCGCTTCTTTTCGGAGAGCGAGGATTTTCCGCCAGTCCAGCCCTCGCCGTAGAGAATTATGTCCGGGTTTATTCTGCGGAGCTTTTCAGCGCAGAGGTTCAGCGTTTTGATGTCCAGCAGTCCCATCAGGTCGAATCGGAAGCCGTCAAGGCGGTATTCCTCCGCGAGATAGCACAGGCTGTCCTGAATGAATTTCGAAGCCATCGCGCGGTCGCTGGCAAATTCGTTTCCGCAGGCGGAGCCGTTGGAGAGCGTGCCGTCAGCCTTGTGCCGGTAGTAATACTCCGGGAACGTCTTTGTGAACGGGGAATCCGCCGTGCTGTATGTGTGGTTGTACACCACGTCCATGATTATGCCGATACCCCGGTCATGAGCCGCCTTTATCAGCTCCTTGAACTCCCGGACGCGGGCGGCGCCGTTGTTCGGGTCGGTGGCGTAGCTTCCCTCGGGGATATTGTAGTTCAGCGGGTCGTAGCCCCAGTTGAATCCCGCTTCAGGGTCGTTCTCGTCAACGGTCTGGTAGTCGAACACCGGGAGCAGGTGAATGTGAGTTACACCCAGTTTCGCGATGTAGTCCAGACCTATAACGTCGGAAAACGCGTTCGTCACGTTCTTCTCGCAGAACGCCCCGAACTTCCCCCGCAGCCGGAAATTTCCGCTCTCGTCCGATGAAAAGTCCCTGACGTGGAGCTCGTAGATCACCGCGTCCGTGTAGCTTTCCAGCTTTACCGGACGGGAATCCTCCCAGCCGTCCGGGTCGGTGCGGGAAAGGTCGGTTACCATTCCGCGTATGCCGTTTGCCCCGGCGGAGCGCGCGTAAATGTCTATCGTTTCCCGGGAATCTATTTCGTAGGTGTAGAATACTCCGTGCAGGTCGCCGGAGGCCTCCGCGCACCATACGCCGCCGTTTTTCTGCATGGGAATACAGTCATAGGGCTTCGGCTCTGACGGAGTGCGGTACAGCCGCAGAAACGCCTGCTCCGCCAGCGGCGCCCACACCCGGAACAGAGTGCGCCCGGTGGAATAGATCGCGCCAAGCTCGCCGTCAAAGCGGAATTCCTTGTCTATTGACTTAAAATCGGGAAGATTCATAAATTACCTCCGTAAATCAGTTGTCGGACAGTATCGCTATGCTGAACGGCGGCATTTTCAGCCCGCCGTCAGAAGTCACCTCCTGCGAGGCGGAAACGGTGAGATACCCGCGAAGCTCCCTGCCTGCGAAATCCTCAATGGTCTTTTCCTCATCGGAGTAGTTGTACACGATGATAACCCCGGAGCCGTTCCATTCCCTGCGGACAGCCGCGATATCCTGACCCTGTATGTTCAGCACCTCGGTTTTTCCCCTGGCTATGCAGGGATTTTCATTGCGTATGCGCAGTGCGCGCTTATAGTAGTTCAGTATGGAATCCGGGTCGGAGAGCTGGGTCTGCACGTCCGCAAAACGGTTCTCCTGCCGCTCCATATCCGGCGGGCCATAGGTCTGCCCGCAGCCCTCCGCGTCCCATATCATCGGGGCGCGCTTGTTTTCGTCCCTGCCGCTTCCGGTAAGCCCGATTTCGTCGCCGTAATACACGAACGGGGAGCCGGACATGGTTAGCAGAAGTCCTGCCGCCGCCTTTATCTTATTCTGATCGTAGCTGAATATTCCAGCGGCGCGGTTGGTGTCGTGGTTCCCGATGAACGGCGCGTCAATGGCGGTATCGCTGTACTCCGCGAGCTTTTGCTCCACCGTGACCATTGCCTGCGCGAAGGATTTCACGGAATTTGTGGAGCCGGACATATTTATGGTCTTTGCGATCTTTCCGTCCTCCTCCGCCATGGTAAAGCCGAAAACGCTGTCTATCCCGGATTTATAGTACTTGGTGTAGGAGGTGAAGCTCTCCCAGACCTCGCCTACGATATAGCATTCCGGGTCAAGGCTCTTGCAGTAATCCACGAACCATTCCAGCACCTCGATGTTCTTGTCGGGATTTCCGCTGAAATACTCCTTTACCGCGTCCAGCCGGAAGCCACCCGCGCCCTTTTCCAGCCAGAACTTTGCTATATTTTCGAATTCCGCGCGGACGGCGGGGTTATCAAGCTGGAGCTCCGGCATATTCTCGGAGAACACCGCCTCGTACCAGTGGCTTCCGGTCTGGTAGTAGTTGTTCGAGCCGGTCGGCTTCTCGTCATAGAAATAATAGTAATCAACGTACGGGTCGTGAACCGGGCAGATATCGCCGCTAAGGCAGGGTTCGTCCTCCGCCGCGCCGCACGGCTTTGCGCGCAGGCTCTGTGCGGCGTGCAGGAACCATTCGTGCTCCTTTGAGGAGTGGTTCATCACAAGGTCGATGAGCAGCTTTATGCCGCGCTTTTCGCACTCGGCGGCGAGGTTTTCAAAGTCCTCCATCGTGCCGTACTGCGGGTCTACCGCGAGGTAATCCTTCACGCTGTACTTGTGGTAGGACCCTGACGGCATTATCGGCGAGAGCCATATCCCGTTGAAGCCCATCTCCTGGATATAATCCAGCCTGGAAGTCACGCCGTTGAGGTCGCCTATTCCGTCGCCGTTGCTGTCGCAGAAGGAATACACGAATACCTGATAATAATTGCGGTAATTGTCGTCAATGATGTTCAGCTCCTGCTGGTATTTATACTCCGGGAGCTTTTCTTCTGTGGTAACGTTCATATCATCCTGTGCGCCGGGCGCCGAGCACCCGGACAAAAAAACGGCCGCCGCCGAAACCACGGCTGCGGCTGAAAGTCTTATTCTATCTTGTTTCATTTGTCCTCTTTCGGGAGTTCCCGTGTTACTATGGTGCGGACGGATTCGCGCTCGATCAGCTCCGGGCGGAGCTTCACTGAGGCTATCTCTATGCCGCTTTTCATCTGCTGTATCATGAAGAATGCGGTCTTGCCGATATGTATGCGGTTCTGGTACATGGTGGTTATTCGCGGCTGCGAGTACTCGGAGGGCGGCAGGTTGTCGTAGCCTGTCACGCTGATGTCCCCGGGGACGCTCAGCCCCATTTTTAACAGCTCCCGCACCGCCGTGCAGGCGAGAAGGTCGCTGATGCAGACTATCGCTGTTACTCCCGCCCCGGCTATCTCATGGACGAGCTTTTTCGTCCCCTTGCCGGAGAAGTGGCCGCATTTTACTGCGGCGGAGTCCTCGGTGAGTCCCAGCTCCCGCAGAGCCGCGGAGTACGCCTCCCGGCGCTCTATCGTGACGATGGAGTCCGCCTCGCCGCCGAGGAAGCCTATTTTATCGTGCCCCTTTGACCAGAGATAGCGCACCATCTGGCGTATCCCTCCGGTGTTGTCGTAGCCCACCCTTGCAACCATCGGGTAGTCAATGTAGTTATCCAGCACCACCATCGGAATATCCATGCTGCGGATATTCTCGATGAACACCGGGTGCGGCTTGAATCCGAGGAACACACAGCCCTCATATTCTCCGCCGGTGAGCGCATTGTAATAGAGCCCGTTTTTCAGCTCCTCATCGTTTATGGTCGATACCCGGACGCCTATGCCCTGTTCTGCGGCTGCCGCCTGTATCCCGAGAATTATCTCATATCCGAACTGGTCAACCTTGTCGAAGTGTATGCTCCCGTAGATGAACACCACTATCGTCCGGGAGTATGCCGCACGGTTGGTCTTTACCTGATAGCCCATCTCGCTGGCACAGCCGAGCACCCTTTCGCGGGTCTTTTCGCTGATATCCGTTGCGCCGGAAAGCGCCTTGGAAACGGTGCTCTTCGCCATGCCGAGCCTGTCGGCTATATCCTGTATGGTAACGCTCTTGATTGCCATGCGGTCACGCTCCTTAATTGATATTGATTCGTCAGCCCTTTACTGCGCCGCCGGTAACTCCGCCGACATAGTACTTCTGCATCACGATGAACAGCGCGCCTATCGGGATAGATACCAGCACTGCCGCCGCGGCGAACTGGGTATAGTAGGTTCCGATGAACTCTCTTTCAAGCATCTTGAACATACCGAGGGCAACCGTGTACTGGTCGTAATTCGCGCCGCATATCATGCTGGGGAAGATGTAATCCACCCACGGAGCCATGAACGTTGTCAGCACAGTGTACACGATTATCGGCTTTGACAGCGGCACGGTTATCTTGAAGAACACCTGCGCCTTTGTCGCGCCGTCCAGGTAGGCTGATTCGTCCAGGGATTTCGGTATCGTGTCGAAGAAGCCCTTGGCGATGTAGTAGGTAAGTCCCGAGCCGCATATATACACGAGCGTCAGGCATACCAGCGGGTTCTCTGTAAGTCCCAGACCCTTGAGAATGTAGTAGATAGCCACCATTGACATGAATCCGGGGAACATTCCGAGGATAAGCGCAACGTTCATCATCGGCTTTCTCATCTTGAATCTGAGGCGGCTCAGCGCGTAGGATACCGCAAGCACGATAAACGTGGAGCCTATGCAGGAAACTATCGCCACTATCAGCGTGTTGAAGAACCACTGTGAGAACTTGAACTGCTGATCCTCGAAAATCAGCCTTGTGTAGTTATCCAGCGTGAATCCCTTCGGCCAGAAATAGCTGGTGTAGGAGCCCGGCTCCGCGCGGAAGGACGTCAGGATTATCCACATCAGCGGAAGTATCCACATAAGCCCGAGCACGAGGAGCACTATTTCGATAACTATATTTATCGTCCGCTGTCTGCGGTAGTAGTTCTGGGAAACTGTCCTGTTTTCTTTCATTACTGGAACGCCTCCTCATTCTTGTAGGACGCCGATCTGCGGAATGTTATCAGCGAGAGCAGCGAGCAGATTATGAATACCAGAATTCCTATGGTCGCGGCATAGCTGTAATCACGCGAGTTTACGGTGAGCTTATACAGCCACGTTACAAGAAGGTCGGTCTTTCCTGCCTGATAGTATTCCAGCGTTGCCGGAGTACCGCCGGTGAGGAAGTAGATGACGTTGAAGTTGTTGATGTTGCCGACAAGCTGTGTGATGAGGTACGGGGTAGTTACGAACAGCACATAGGGCATCGTTATCTTGGTGAACATCACGAACGGGGAAGCGCCGTCGATCCTTGCAGCCTCGTAGAGATCCTCCGGAATGTTCATCAGTATGCCGGAAACTATCAGCATGGTGTAGGGTATGCCTATCCAGATGTCAACCATGATCACCGTCACCCGCGCCCACATGGGGTCGGTGAAGAACGGCAGCGGGGTGGTTATCCAGCCGAGCTCCTGAAGAAGCACGTTGACGGGACCTGCCTCGGCGAATACGTTCTTCATTACCAGCAGGGAAACAAACTGCGGAACAGCTATCGCAAGCACGAAGAGCGTTCTGTAAAAGCTCTTGAATCTTACGCCCTTCTTGTTGATGAGCATTGCGAGGATAATTCCGAGGAAGTAGTTCAGGAAGGTTGCGAGCACTGCCCAAACCAGCGTCCAGGTGAGAACCGGCCAGAACGTGTGGCCTATCGTGGAATCGCTGCCCATGATCACCCTGAAGTTATCAAAGCCTATCCATGTGAACAGGTTTGCGGGAACCTGATGGTTCTTGTCGTAGTTTGTGAATGCGAGGGATATCATGTATACCAGCGGAACTATCGTGAACACGACAACGCCGGATACTGGGATAAACAGAAGCGTCTTGTGGAACTGTCCGTCAAGCAGCTCCTTTATATCGTCTATGAAGCCCGGCAGCTTCTTTCCGGCTTTCTTGAGCTGCTCTGCCGTCTGGGCAGACTTGATGTTCTGCACCCACAGGAACAGGAACACCACCACAACGAACAGCGTTGCGATTCCGTAGAGCAGTATCAGCATGGAGTTGTCGCCGGTGTCGCGCATCACGTCAATGCCGAGCTCCTCGTCGAAGTACCAGCCGCGCTGTACCGTGCCCAGCGTGCGGAGCCCCGCGAGGTTCGAAGCGCCTGAGTATACCATGAATCCGATGAACGCGACCTCAGCCGCGAGATATGTCAGACCCTTGACGATCTGTCCGCGGAAAAGGCTTCCCGCGCCCATAACGATGTACGAAAGCTTGGTCAGCGGCGACCCGTGGGCGAACGTGCGCCCCAGCCATGCGAAGCCGCTTCCTGTTTTCTTGAAGAACCGCACCAGCGCACCGGGGATTCCGATGATGAAATCCGCGATTCCCTTTCCTATGGCAACGAAAAATCCTGCTATCTTAACAAGTATTTTTTTGTACCAAGGGAGAACATAATAATCAAGACTTGTCATTGCAGTTACCTCCTTAGGTCTGATCAATAAACGCTTTGTGCAGTTTCAGTGCGTCTTGCGGAGATAAATGCCTTACTATTATAGCACTTACAGCCTGCCTCTGTCAAGAAGCATTGAAACTGCATAAAGCTGATCTCATTGATGCGGGCGGTCTGCTTTCCGCCCGCATAATGAAATCGGTTGGGAGAAACCTACTTTTTATAGTAAATGGTGGATTTCAGAAGAGTACCGGAAATTAACCGAGGGTTGCGAGAACGGATTCAACGTAAGCGTCAAGCTTTTCCTGGAGGTTATCCTTGGTGCAGGTGCCTGCGATGATCTCCTGACCGAACGCCTCCGCCGGAGTCCAGAAGTTCTGGCACTGGGGGATAGATGTCTGAACTGTCGCGTACTGTGCCTGCTGTGCAAGTGCGCCTACTGCAAGGTTGGAGTTCATTGTCTCGGAATCGTTTGCCAGCTCCTTGTTGGTGGGAGCGAAAGAGCGCTTCTCAAATCTCAGCTTCTGGTTGTCCTTGTTGGTGAGCCACTCAGCGAGAGCCATAGCGTCAAGCGGGTTCTTGGTCTCGGAGTTTACGCCCATGATCTTGAAGTTTGCCATGCTGCCCATCTGAACTGTCTCGCCGTTGGAAAGCGTGAACTCAGGGAGCTTTGTAGTTGCAAAGTTATCGCCGAGGGAAGCCTGGATCTCTGCCGCATTCCATGTGCCGGAAACAGCCGCTGCGAGAGTTCCGTCCGCAAAACCGGCCTTTACCAGGGAATCGTCAAAGTTAGCGCCGTACTTGGAGTTTGCAACGAGGTCGATGAGGTATTCGCCGACCATGTAGCCGCGCTCGTTGTTGAAATCGCACTGTGTGGGATCTGTGCCGTCGTCGCCGAACAGCTTGCAGCCCGCGCCGAAGAAGAACGCTGTCTGATACCAGCCGTTATCGGTATCGAATGCGAAGTTTGTGGTAACTCCCTCGATATCCTTGCTCATGATGCCCTCGATGGACTTTACGTCGTCCTCGCTGAGCTTGGACTTGTCGTAGTACATGAAGTAAGTATCGGAAACATAGGGATAGCCGTAAAGCTCGCCGTCGATGGAAGCAGCGGAAATGGAAGCCTCGGTGTTTGCGTCAATGATCTGATCCTTGTTCTTGGTCACTCTGTAAAGCGCGCCGCCGTCAACCAGCGTAGCGGTCTGGTCGGAAGCGAACGCGAATACGTCCGCTGCCGCGGAGATATCCTTCAGCACTTCCTTCTGTGCGTCAGCCTCGCTGACTACGCCGTAGGTAAAGGTGTACTTCTTGTCGGTGTTTGCAGCGGCAAAATCATCGCACATCTGCTTTAAGATCTCCTGATCCTCCTGCGAACCCCATACGGTGAGGTTCACTTCTTCGCCGGAGCCTGCGCCTGCGCCGTTGTCTGCCGCGCTGCTTCCGCCGTCAGCAGCGGAGCTGCCTGCGGAAGAGCCGCCGTTGGTGCTTGCGCAGCCGGTGAACATTACGCCTGCCATTGCGATGGAAGCAAGGGCGGTCATGAGCTTTCTGATTTTCATAATTCATTTCCTCCTGAATATGATGTTCAATTTAATTTTTCTATTTCGAAACTTTCAAAGCGTTTCGAAACAATAGCTTTTTAAATTTGACCCGCAGGCTGTCTGAACTTTCTGCGAGCTGTTGGGCTTGTTTCGAAATTTCTTTGTTTGATTCGAAATTCTGATTTAATTATAACAGAAATATTCGTTTTGTCAAGCGAAAATGCACAAGTTTTTTTAAAAATATCAAAAACTATTGTAAATTCGGCACGATAAACAAAACGAGGTATAATGCTTTTGTGAATAATGGCAACGTTTCCGGTGAAACTCCGTTACACCCGGCATACAGTGCATTACCGCAAGGAAAAGGGGCGTACGCCGCCCCAGATCCATAAACCTTGCGGAGAGATATCAATCCCGAATTACGAGATCCGGTTTGAAAGTATTATACCTTGCCGATGTGCCAGATATCCTTGGCATATTCTGCAATAGTGCGGTCTGAGCTGAACTTGCCCGCGCTGCATATATTCAGCCAGCACTTCTTTGCGAACGCCATTTCGTCCTTATAGTCGCGGTTTGCCGCAAGCTTTGCCTTAACGTAGCTGTCGAGGTCGCCGAGCAGATAGTAGTGATCCGGAACGTGCCAGCTTGCGCCCTCCATCAGCGCGAAATACAGCTCCCTGAACGCGCCTGTGCCGCCGTCGGAAACGGTACCGTCAATAAGGGAGGATACGACGCGCTTTATCTTCGGGTCGCTCTCGGTGATGTCCCGGGGAACATAGTTCGGCATGATCTTTTCGAGCTCCTCGACGGTCGCGCCGAAGATGTACTCGTTCTCTGCGCCGGCTTCCTCGGCTATCTCAACGTTTGCGCCGTCGAGGGTTCCGAGGGTTACAGCGCCGTTGAGCATGAGCTTCATGTTGCCGGTGCCGGAGGCCTCGGTGCCCGCTGTGGAGATCTGCTCTGAGATATCAGCGGCAGCAACCAGCTTCTCCGCATAGGACACGCGGTAGTTGCTTACGAATACAACGTCCAGCAGTCCCTTTGTGGCGGGATCGGAGTTTACGAGCTTTGCAACCTCGTTGATATACTTGATGATCCCCTTTGCGCGGTAATAGCCCGGAGCGGACTTCGCGCCGAAAATGAATGTTGTGGGCGTGAAATCCTTGATGTTTCCGTCCTTTATCTCATAGTAGAGGTAGAGTATCGAGAACGCGTTGAGGAGCTGGCGCTTGTATTCGTGCAGGCGCTTTATCTGGATATCGTAGATGGACTTGGGGTCTATCCTTATGCCCTCGCACTTCTTGATGTAGTCGGCAAGCTGCCGCTTCTTGGTGTGCTTGATGTCGATGAAGCGGCGGAGCACGCTCTCGTCGTCAGCGTACTTCTTCAGCCCGCTGAGCTTGTCAAGGTCTGTCACCCAGCTGTCGGAGCCGAGAAGCTCGGTGATAAGCGCGGAAAGTTCCTGGTTGCAGAGAGCCAGCCAGCGGCGCTGTGTGATACCGTTGGTCTTGTTCTGGAAGCGCTCGGGGTACAGCTCGTACCAGTCCTTAAGCACGGTGGATTTCAGCAGCTCGGTGTGGATAGCGGCAACGCCGTTTACATAGGAGGAGCCGAACACCGCGATGTTTGCCATGTGAACGGTGCCGTTCCTGATAAGGCGCATAACGGCGCGCTTCTCCTGCGGAACGTTAAGGCGGTGCATTTCGGATTCAAACGCCTCGTTGAGCATTATCATAACGCTGTAAACATCGGGTACTACCCGCTCGATAAGGCGGCTGTCCCACTTCTCGAGGGCTTCCTGCATGATGGTGTGGTTGGTGTAATTGAACACCTTCCTTGCAACGCCGAAGGCCTTGTCGAAATTCCAGCCCTCGGACTTCATCACAACGCGGATGAATTCCGGCAGGGCGATTACCGGGTGGGTGTCGTTCATCTGAATGCTGTTGTAGTCGGCGAAGTTCTCCATTGTGCCGAAAATAGCCTTATGCTTTCTGATGAGGTCAGCCACTGCGGCCGCAGAGAAGAAATACTCCTGCTTGAGGCGGAGTATCTTTCCTGCCTCGGTCTCGTCGTTCGGGTAGAGCACGCGGGAGATATCCTCGGCGGCGCGCTTCTTCTCGCCGGCTTCGGTGAATTTGCTCTGATTAAAGAGGTCGAAGTCGAATTCGTCGTCGGTCTCTGCCTGCCACAGACGGAGGGTACCCACATTCTCAGTGCCGCAGCCGATAACCGGGTAATCATAGGGGACTGCGTTTACATCGCCGTCAGCGTAGTGCACAACGACTGTCTCCTGCTCGCGGCGTATGCTCCACGGGTCGCCGTATCTCTGCCAGTCGTCCGCGGTTTCGGTCTGGAAGCCGTCCTTTATGCCCTGCTTGAACAGACCGTACTTATAGCGGATACCGTAGCCGTCCAGCGGCAGGTCGAGGGAAGCCGCACTGTCGAGGAAGCACGCCGCAAGTCTGCCAAGGCCGCCGTTTCCGAGGGCTGCGTCCTCGACCTCTTCAAATTCGGAGATGTCGGCGCCGAGGTCTTTCAGCTCCTTTGCGGCGTCGCCGAGAATGCCCAGGCACAGCAGGTTGTTGTAAACCGCGCGTCCGACCAGAAACTCCATGGACAGGTAGCTTGCCTTGCGCGCATGGTCGTGCTTGTCGCGGCTCTTGTCCCATGCGGGGGTGAGCTCCTCCATGACCAGCTTTGAAACTGCGCAGTGGAGCTGATTCGGGGTGAGCTCCTTCGGCTGAGCGCGGTACTCCTTTTCACAGATGGAAACGAGCTTTTCCTTGAAATTATCGATCTTCATGATAAATCTCCTTTCAATGTCAGATGTACATTATTTCTTCCCGCGCTTCTTTGCGGCGGGGACTTTTCGGTTGCATATCTCGGTCATGCGGTCAAGGTAGGCGGCGTTTTCGGCGGTGAAATCTTCTTCGAGGGTTCTCCAGCGCCAGTTGTTGCCGACTGTGGAGGGCACGTTTATGCGCGCCTCGGTGCTGAATCCGCACAGCTCCTGAATGGTAGTCATAGCCATATCAGCGGTGCTCTTCCATGCGATATCGATGAACGCCCGGGGAAGCTCTGAAGCCCTGCGTATGCCGAGGTATTCCTTCGTGAATTTCTTTGTGGCGCGGTCGAGGGTGCTGTACCAGCCCAGCGCGGTATCGCTGTCATGCGTGGATGTGTACACGACGCAGTTCTGCGAGGTGTAGTTCTGCGGGAGGTACTCGCTCTTTCCGGTGGGGTCGAACGCGAACTGGAGCACCTTCATTCCCGGGTAAGCCGCCTGCTTAAGCAGTCTGCGAACGGAGGGGGTGATTATTCCGAGGTCTTCGGCGATGATACCGTCCTTTCCGGTCTGCTCCTTGATAACGCGGAACAGGTCGTATTTCGGACCCTCGCGCCATTCGCCGCCGTGGGCGGTCTTGCTGCCGAACGGGATAGCGTAGTAGCTGTTGAAGCCGATGAAGTGGTCGATTCTCACGATGTCATACAGCTTCTTGGCGAAGCTCATTCTTCCTACCCACCAGCGGTAGTTTTCCTGCTTCATTCTGTCCCAGTCATAGATGGGGTTGCCCCAGAGCTGACCGTCTGCGGAGAAAGCGTCCGGCGGGAAGCCCGCGACAACTGTGGGTACGCGGTTTTCATCAAGCTGGAACAGCTCCGGCTCGCACCATACGTCCGCGCTGTCCAGGGCGCAGTATATCGGTATATCGCCGATTATCTGAATGCCGTTCGAGTTGGCGTATTCCTTGAGCTTCGTCCACTGCTGGAAGAACTTGTACTGTAGGAACGCATAGAAGTCCATCTCGGTGGCGTACTGCTTCTCAGCCCTGGCGACTGCCTGCGGCTCTCTCAGGCGGAGCGGCTTTTCCCACTCGCTCCAGCTCCTGCCCTTGTGCGCGTCCTTCAGCGCCATGAACAGGGTGTAGTTTTTGAGCCACGGGTTTTCCGCGAGGAATGTCCTGTACTCTCCGGAAACGTTACCATTTTCGGACAGAACAAACCGCTTGTACGCGGCTCTCATGACCTTGTAGAAATTCTCGTACATGGTGGCATAGTCGATGTATCTGGGGTTTTCGCACCACTCGATGTCCGCGTAATCCGAGCGCTCCAGCAGACCTTCCTCCTCAAGGGTCTCAAGGCTGATGAAGTAAGGGTTTCCGGCGAATATCGAAAAGCTCTGATATGGCGAATCGCCGTAGCTCGTCTGTGACAGGGGCAGTATCTGCCAGAGGCTCTGACCGGCGCTCTTGAGCCAGTCCACGAAATTATAAGCCTCCCTGCCCATGGTGCCTATGCCGTATTTGTTCGGCAGTGAGGCGATGTGCAGTAAAATGCCGCTTTTTCTCATTGTTTCCTCCAAAATGTTCTCTGTATTTCAAAGCCTTCCGGCTGTGAAGTCATATCCTGCTGACGGAATCGCCGGGCTTGTACTGCGCCTTTAAGGTCACATGCCCCGCCTGCGCGCCGCTTTCTATCATGTTCACCAGCATTCTCACCGATAGGCTGGAGATCTGGTGGAGCGGCTGTGCAAACGTGGAAATGCGCGGGTTGGTGAACTCCGAGATGTCTATTCCGTCGAAGCCTATCACCGAGATATCCTGCGGGACCCGCAGCCCTATGTCGAGCAGCGCCCGGACGGCTCCCACCGCGATTATATCGGACATGGCGAACACAGCGGTCATGCTGCGGCATTCGTGGTAGAGAGCCATCGCCGCCTCATACGCGGAGCTGAACGTGTAGGAGCACAGCTCGCACACCGGCTCCTTTACGCCGATTTCAGCGCACGCCGCCTTAACGCCGCTGTACCGGAGCCCGGAGGGTCCGTCGGAATTAAGGTCGCCGCCGAGTATGCCTATGTTCCGGTGCCCCAGGGAAAAAAGCTGCTCCATAGCCGCCTTACCTCCGGCGAAGTCGTCTATGCTGACGGAGGAGAGGTTCCTGAAGCCGAGCTCTGCGGCGCTTGCGGTGCTGAGCACGCAGGGCACCGTGATGTTCGGGAAGCTCCTGCTGAAATTGCGTATGTCGCCGCCGAGGAAGATTATCCCGGAGGGCTTCTGCTCGGTGCAGAGCTGCTGCGCGCAGAGCACCTCGTCGTCCTGCTCGTCGATGTAGTTCACCGCCACCTGAAATCCGGAGGCCGCCGCCGTGGTCTGCATCTGCTCGATGAGCGGCGAGAAGAACAGGTTGCTGCTTCCGTTCACTATGAGCAGTATGGTTTTCGCAGCGGTCTGTCTCATTCTGCGGGCGTTGCCGTTGGGGGTGTAGTTGTACTGCTTTATTACCTCGTTTATCCGTGCGCGGGTGGCTTCGCTTATCTCGTCGCTGCCGTTGAGGGCGCGGGACACAGTGCTCACTCCGCACCCGGCGAGCCTTGCGATATCCTTTATAGTCAATTTTTCACCTTATGTCCGGAATCATACTCCAGGTCTGCCGGAGGTATTCCGGTCAGTCTGTTTTCCGAAAACGTTTCCGGTATTGATTTTAACACAAATCCGCGCTTTTTTCAAGGGGTTAGGAAAATTTTATGTTTTGCACAAATATTCGCGTACGGCTTCGGTAATAAACACAACGGAATCACGCTTAAAACCCGCCAGGGGAGGTTCTCTCCCGCCTTTCCCGGTGCGATACTTCCACAAACACCAGATAAAAAACGTAGGGGAGGGGCTTGCCCCTCCCGAATATTATGGTTTCCGGTCAATTTACAAAGGCGCTGGAAATGGCGCGCAACAAAGGCATAGGACATTCACGGACGATTTACCCAGACGCGCCGCATTAAAGTGCGGTCTGGGCAGTCAAGGACGATTTGCCCAGACCGTCCCAAAGCGCGTGTCTCCCCCGGTGGGGGGAGGTGGCGCGAAGCGACAGAGGGGTTGACCGACAGACCAAGGACGCCGCGCAAACAAGGACGGGAGGGGCAAGCCCCTCCCCTACAATATTTAAATCCGCCGCGAAACGGCACATTAATTCCGAATTAAGAATTCTGAATTCCGAATTAAAATCATCATGCTGCTTCGGAAACATTTCCGAAATTCTTTTCCCGCAGCATTTTCCGGTAGCTTACCACGAAGTAGATTATCTCAGCAACGGCGGTTATCGCCCAGGAGAAGCTGTACAGCAGGTAAAGCGACGGTATCGTCTGGAAGTACGCGAATATCGTGTAAACCCATATTACCCGGAACACGCAGGAGCCCATCACGACTATAACGGTGGGGGCTATGCTCTTTCCTATTCCGCGGGAGGCGGCTATCGTGCAGTCCATGAACGGCGCTATCATGTACGACCAGCCCATTATCCCAAGGCGCTGCATTCCGGCTTCTATTACCTCCGCGTCGTTCGCAAAAAGCGACAGGAACTGCCTGCCGAACACCAGCAGCAGACCCCCGAGGAGCGCCCCGGCGGCAAACGAGTACACAAGGCTTATAATGAAGCTTTTCTTCATGCGGTCGGTGTTTCCGGCGCCGCGGTTGCAGCTCACGAAGCTGGCGCACGCCGTGTAGAACGCCGCCATCACGTTGAATATGATGGTGTCCGCATTGGCGGCGGCGGAATTCCCCGATACCATTATCGCGTCAAAGTGGTTCACTCCCGCCTGGACGAACAGGTTCGCCACTGCGAATATCGCGTTCTGTATTCCCGAGGGAATGCCCAGCATAAGCACGTCCGCGCAGGCGCGGCGCTCGAAGTATTTTCTGGTAAAGCGGAGCCCGCAGCAGTCCTTCCTGCGGAAAAGGTGCGCCAGTATCAGCGCCGCCGAAAGGTACTGCGCGATAACGCTCGCCAGCGCAACGCCCTCCGCCGCCATTCCGCAGACTATTACGAAGAACAGGTTGAGCGCAACGTTCAGCGCTCCTGCTATCGTTAGATAGAGAAGCGGGCGCTTTGTCTCGCCGCAGGCGCTGAGCACTCCGCTGCCGAAGTTGTAGACCGCCATCGCGGGCATTCCCAGCGCGTAAATTCTGAGGTAGAGCACCGCCTGCTCCATGAATTCGGTCTTAGTCCCGAGGAGCGCCAGCACCGGCTGAGCGCTGAAGCTGCACAGCAGGCATATCACCACTCCGATGATGGAGCACACCAGCAGGGAGGAGTGCACCGTTTTCGCCGCGCCCTCGCTGTCGGAGCTGCCGAGCTTGTGCGCCGTCCGGACGTTCACCCCGGCGCCCATTCCTATCAGGAACCCGGTGAACAGCGACACCAGCAGCGTTGTGGAGCCCACCGCGCCCAGCGCGATATAGTCCGCGAATTTTCCCACCACAGCAACGTCGCTGAGATTGAACAGCACCTCTAAAATCTGCGACATGACCAGCGGCAGGCTGAAAAGGAGGATATTCTTCCACAGTGAGCCTGTCGTCATCTGTATCTGGTGCTTCTGACCTGTTCTGTTTTTCATTGTATGCCCTACGGAGTCGCCGTTGACCCCGCCTTTCGATTCGTCATTGAACCGGCTTTTGCCGCCAGACTATGATAACACTTTGACCGTATAATGTCAATAGGGCATGAGATTATTTTTTTGTGCAGCTTCACAAATCCCGGCATCCCGCCTGGTTGAGCCACATTCGGGAAATCACTCCGCGCCCGGAGCCGCTGTGCCGGCGCACATGAATTTTGTTCCGGGGCACAAATCGCTGTAACCGGGCTGTAATCTCTTGTAATCAGACTGTAATCACACTGTAACCGAATTTTAATTGACTTGTCGGAATTTATCAGCTATAATTGAACTAACAAACACAAGGGAGGTAATCAGATGAAAAGGATAATTTCCATATTACTGTGCGCGCTGGTATTTTTCGCGCTGTCCGTCAGCGCCTTTGCGGACTGCGGTCCCAAGCCGTCGCTCAGGGTAACGCTGAAGGGAAGCCGGGGAGAGCATTTTTATGCGGCCCTGATAGCAGAGGAATCAAAGATCCCGCCGATGTACATGAAAGCAGAACTGACCGACGAGGACTACGCCCAGGCAGAAAACGACCCCGGGGCTGCGGCGTTCGTAAAGTTCGCGGAATACAGCGACGGGGACGGCTTCGTATTTTTCGGTAAGGTATGGGACAGCGAGAAAACCCGCACGATACACATGGGCTACTACCCGCCGGACGTTTTCAAGGTGCTGGTGTGGTACCCGGACAGCGGCCTCATGGTCTCCACCGGGGAATACAACTGCTACGCCTTTTCAAGCTATTTCACGGTAGACCTTGACAACATAAACGGCTTCGATATAAAAGCCGCTCCGAGCTACGAGTATATACGGGAGGGTATCGCGCTTCTGCTCAGAATGGCTCTGACGATAGCGGTGGAGCTTCTGCTTGCCCTTGCCTTCGGCTACCGCGGGAAAAAGGCTATGCTGTTCCTTGCGGCGATAAACGCCATGACCCAGGTACTGCTGAATATCGTGCTTTCGGTCGTGACTTTCCAGTCAGGTTTTACCGGATTCATCATCTTCTATATACCGATGGAGCTTATCGTGTTCACTTTCGAGCTGATAATATACATCTTCAATCTTGGAAAGTACGACAAATACAGCGGCAAAACCGGAAAGATCGTTGCCTACACCATGACCGCGAACTTCCTTTCACTCCTGCTGGGATTCATTATTCAGTTTGTGACTGAAATGGGCTGATCAACGCTGTAGCTACCTTATGGGTCTGCTGGCTGAAACTGCGGCTCTGTGGCCTCAGGGAGCTGCGCCGTGAACGCCGCGCAGGCTTCTTTTCCGTCCGCGGTAATGCGGAAGCTGCCGGAGTATTTCCGGGCGATATTTTCCACGATGGTCAGCCCGTTTCCGTGGTTTTCGCCGCGCTTGGTGCTTGCGGGGGCTGAGGTGAACATCTTTTCGGTGGAGTTCCGAACCTCCAGGAACAGCATGCCTATCTTGCTGCGGCAGCTCACGGAAACTTGCGGTGAAGCTGTCGTCCCTGCCTCGCGTATCGCATTGTCCAGCAGATTCGCGAAGAGAGAGCAGGCGTCCGCGTTGCTGAGAGGGATCTCCTCCGTGGGGGACATGGAAAGCGTGAAGCCGATTCCGGCTGCTTCGCACCGGCGGCGCTTCTCCCAGATAACGGCGCTGACTATCGGATTCGCGCAGTAGATGGGGATATCAAGGCCGTCGGCGCGCTCCTTCAGGTCGCTCAGCATGGAGAACCCCTCGTCCGCCGAGCCGGAGCGCATGGTTATCTCGGCGGCGGCAACGAGATTCCTGACATCGTGGCGGTATTCGCGTATCTTGGCGTACTGCCGCGTGAGATTCTCGTAATACAGCGTCTGCATTTCGGTCTCGTGCTCCATATCCCTTAGCTGGCTGCGGAGCTGCTCGGTCCTTGCGTTGTCGCGCAGGGCGATAAGCATGAAAATATCGGAGAATATGTACATAACCAGCGAAATATACGCGAACGGATTGGTGTACGGCTCCCCGGCGGCAGTATGCATGGGTGAAACGTAGTAATACCCGGAAAGGCTTATCGCCTGGCTCAGCGGAAAGATGATGAACAGGCTCATTGTTTTCAGGGGATATCGGCTGACCTTTTTCCTCCAGAAGTACAGTATCGTGAAGTAAAAAGCCGCCGAAATGCAGTCTACCACGATGACCTGAATTATACAGTCCCAGGTTTTTACCTGCGTCTGCACTGAAATATAGCCGAATATGCTAGTCATCAGATATGTCAGGATAAGGTCGAGAAGCGTTGTCGAGCCAAACAGTATCGAAGCGCACAGCAGCTTTTTCTTTAGCGTATCCGTAAACAAAAATACCGCCTCGGAAAAGAACAGGCATAGCTGAATGGCTATCCTGAGCGCCCACGGCAGATAGGAGGTGTGCACATAGGAAGCTAGCTGCACCATCATTACCGCCGGAATAACGTACAGCGCCCTGAACCTCGGCGTAAGCGCGCAATAATAGAAAACGATCACAAACCCGGAATTGAACGACTGATAAAGAATAAAAAACAGTACGTCTATAATTGTCTGCTCAGTCAACGGAAAATCCCCCGTTCCTGGAGTATTCTGCTATTACGGCATTTCTGGTGCTCTCCTGATAGAATCTTCCGATGGGGACGACGTCGCCGTTGCTCATTTCGAAGCTGCTCCAGCCCTTGACGCGGTGGATACGGCGCACATTTATGATATAGCTGCGATGGCAGCGGCAGAAAAAGTCCGGAAGCTTTTCCATGATATCGTCCATTCTGCCGTAGCTCAGCGCGTCGCCGCCCGTGGACACAAACTGGAGCTGCCTGCGGTCGCTGACTATATACAGCAGCTCGGCGCAGTTTATGTATTCCGTGCGGCGGTTTATGGTCACGGGGATAAAATCCTGCTTTCTTGTCGCTGAGGAATGTATCTTTGCAAGGGCGTTTCTCAGGTATTCCTCCTGCACCGGCTTTGAGAGGTACGCCACCGGCTCGTTTCCCGGCTCGCAGCGGAATATCTCCTGGGAGAATTCTGCGGAGTGGCTGGTCACAAAAACCAGCTTTGCCAGCGGCTTCAGCTTGTTTATAATATGTGCGAATTCTATTCCGCTGCCGTCCGCATTCATTATGTCAAGAAATACCGCGTCGACCTCTTCTTTATCCCCAAGCGCGAATCTCAGGGCGGATAAGGTCGAAAAAAGCCTGATATTACATTCAGGCTCAAGGGCTTGTATTTTTCCTTCGAGGTCTTTTGCAAAAATCATGTTATCATCGCATATAAAATATCTCATTTTGCCGCCTCCATTATTAGTTTTACAAGACTATTATATAACTTACTAATATAAATTGTCAATTTGTTGGTTACATAAATCTTCATATGTGTTACAACGGTTAGTATTAAGAGCAATCAATTTGTGCATATTGCCTTAACATCACATCAACATCTTGCGATAAATTACAAATATTTGCAGATGATGTTTTGTAACCTTTCCTGCGGAAATTTGTTTTATTTAGTGAATGGAGGTATATCTATATGAAAATATCCAGAATAACATCCGCACTGGCCGCCTGCCTTATGCTGAGTGCCTGCGTATCCCGGGAGACCAAGCCAAGCAGACAGGAGAGCGTTCCCAACGCAACAGCCGAAGCCACCGTCACCGGAGAGCGCTCCACCGCCGAGGAGATCCCCGCCGCAGTAGACGAATCCGACCCCGCTAAGGATGACTTCGCAGAGAAATTCGGCGCGGACAAGGTTTTCTCATATATGGCGGGGGACGAGTCCTGCGCGGTGCTGTACGGAATCGGCACAGCAGAGCAGGAAAACGGCACATTCCGCTGCGAAACGCTGAATATCGGGCTGTATTCCTACGGAGAAGCGAAGGATTCGAAGGTCGTCGGCACCGATATGGAATTAGACCCCGCCCGAAGCGGAATACACTTCTACGAGCTGTGGGGCGGAACGCTGTATATCCCGTATTTTGCTGACGATTCCGGAGTATCGGCGCAGTTCTGGGCTTCAAAGGGCGGCGGGCTGACGCTGTTCACCGGAGACTACTCCTATATCGGCGGCGGTCTGGACGAGACAGTGAATCTCCCGGAATTCGCAGAAGCGGATCACGAGCACGATTCCCTGACGGATTCAGACGGGAACGTATGGCGGTTTGATTTCACAGCGGGGAAATACTATGTGTTCCCGGGCGGGAAACCGCAGGGGCTTCCGCCGGTGCAGTATGCCGCGGCTTACAGCTATTCCACATCTCCGGTTGTCGTATCCTGCGAGCTGGATTCCTCCGGCATGACCGAGGAGCAGGCGGCTCAGTCCGCGCTGGATATTCTTGCGGAAAAGTACCTCCAGAGCATGATGGACGAATCCTACTACCGGGAATTCCGCATACTTGAATACAAGGATATCGCCGCCGAAATCTTCGGCAGAACAGACGAGGTGTACACCACACATCTCCAGGATTACAAGGAGCCGGACGAAAACAATATCTGGAAGTCCCTTGAAAACTGGGAGATATCCGAAAGCTCATGGCTGGTGAATTTCAGCGCGAAATACCGTGTTGAGGGGCGCATAAGCGAGTACACGTTCACCGCCGACGCCAACGAGTGGTACGACGCACCCGCTGACGGCGCTCCGCCCGCCTGCTATATGCTGTACAGAAGCGGAGATACATGGTACCTATGGTCGAGGGCGGCATACCGCTATTTCCCGTCAGGCGATAATATCGCGGGAATCGACGGCTGAAACTGTATCAAAAAAAGCTTGACACTCCGGGGACAACGTGATATAATCGAATGTATCATTCCCCCGGAGGTCTTGATTTGGATTATTTACCCTGGATAGGTCTGGCGCTTATCGCCGCCGCAATACTGATATGGATATACCTGCGGCTCCATGAGAAGCTGCCGTATATCATGAACGAAACGATACTCACTGAGCGTGAGCGGGCATTTTACCGTATTCTGAAGCCGATCGCGGACAAGCTGGAGCTCCAGATCTGCCCGAAAGTCCGGGTCGCGGACATCGTTTCCATAAAGAAAGGCACCAAGGACTGGCAGAAGTGGTTCAACAAAATAAAGTCGAAGCACGTTGATTTCCTGCTGTGCGACTACGACATGAACATCGTGCTGCTGATAGAGCTTGACGACCGCAGCCACGAGACCGAGCGCGCCCAGAAGAACGACCGCCTGAAAAACGCGATTTTCGGCGACAGGCTGGTGCGCATACGTTCGCTGAAAGAGGACGTTGAAGCGGTGCTCACCGCCGCGCTGAAAAAATTATAAAACAGGCTGTCGAGAAGCACTCAGATTCTAGGAAGCGGCATTTCGGTTAGGCTTTATGCCTGCCGAAATGCCGCTGACAACGAAGATGAGTGTTTATCGACAGCCTAGAGGGAGAGCAAAATTGCTCTCCCTCAGCTTGTTTATTTTCTCGGGTGCCTTTTATGCTTCGCCTTGTCGGAATACATCAGCCTGTCGGCAAGCTCGATAAGCCCGTCTATGGAATCCACGGCGGAAAGCGAAGCAGAATACACTCCGAATCCCACCTGAACCTGATATTTCTTGCCGGATGCGAGATTTATCTCCGCCAGCTTCTGCGAAAAGCTGCGGCGGTATTCCTCAGCCTGCTGAGCCGCGTCGCCGGAGCATATCTTCGCCGCCACAAATTCGTCTCCGCCGAACCGCGAACAGATAACTCCCCCGCCAACGCTTTCGGAAGCGCAGGTCAGCGCCCTGGCTATCATGCACAGCGCTTCGTCCCCCTCCGCATGGCCGAAATTATCGTTGATGTACTTCATGTCGTTCATGTCCGCTGATACAATAAACACGTCGCAGTCCTCGCCGCCCCGCGCCTCGTATTCCTCCCGGAAGCCCTGATAGAAGCCGTAGCGGTTATATATCTGCGTTAGCTGGTCATGCGTGAACATGAACTCCAGTCGGCGGTTGAGCGCCCGCATATGCTCGTGCGTGCGCATATTCTCAAGGCAGCGGTCAAGGCTGTTGCAGAATGTGTACAGCCGCTCGCTGTGATGGTCGTCCCGGACATACGGCGTAATAAGATATCCGTGCACATTGTTCTGGAAGAACAGCGGAATAAGGAACGTCATTCTGTCCTCCGCCATAACCGCGTCAAACTGCGGCATTATCCGCGAAGCCGGGAACACCGTGCCGTCAAGATTTTTCTTGCCCCCGGTGTTGGTGCAGGCGAAAACGTGCATTTCGCCGAACCGGCTGAACGCATGCAGAGGCTCCCGGGGCTCCGCGCTGAGGAACCGGCAGAATTCGTCCGTAAGGCACACCAGCGAATTCCCGCAGCAGTACTTCTCCACAGCCTTCTGAACATTGTCCGGGACAGGGTCGGCAGCCGCGGTGTTCTCCATAATGTTGATGTATTCCTCGTAGTTCAGCGAGTAGGAATAGCCCTTGACATACTCCGCAAGCTGCGCGTTCGCACGCACCTCGTCATGGCAGGCGCAGCCGCAGCTCTCGCTGAACACCGGCTCATACGGAAGCTCCTCGGTGTAGGGCGCAAGGCTCCTGTCCGCGAATACCTTATCCACCATGTCCACCAGCGTGCGGGCAAGCTCTTTGTCATTACGCACCGCCGTGGTAAGACGCGGCCTGTGATATTTCTCGATGGCTATGCCGTCGAATCCGGTCACAAACACGTCGTCCGGCACCTTTATTCCGTGCTCGCCGAGCTTCAGGCAGACCGCCATAGCCATTGTGTCGTTGCAGCAGATAAACGCTTCCGGAAGCTCCTCGCCGCTCTCAAAAAACCTGTCCATGACCTCAAACGTGGGGTCATCCCAGAAATCGCCGTAGTATATATCCCCATCGCCCAGGACAAGCCCGTGCTGCTTCATGATATCGCGGCAGCTATTTATGCGGGTTTCGGAGAACGGATTTCCCTTTACGCCCGCGATAAGCTTTATCCTGCGGCAGCCGTGCCAGAATATCATGTGCTCCACGATCTGCCCGAAAGCCTCGCCGTAGTCAAAGGAAACGCAGAACGCCCCGGGCAGAGGGATATCCACGGAAATCAGCGGCACCTTATGCTCCCGGCAGCCCGCGACTATGGACTCAATGACCGTGCGGTCGTGTATGGACGCCGGAATAATTATCATCGCGTCCAGCATATCGTAATTTATAAGGCTGAAAATAGAGGATTCGCCGTCCTTGCTGCCGGAGCTGTAATACATATCCCCGAAGCACTGGAAAATCAGCATTCGGTAATTTTCATTGGCGCTGACGATATCCGAGAGGCTGTCAAGCACGGGCTTTGTCGGCTCCTTGTTGGCAGCCGCGCAGCATATCCCGACTGTCTTGACGCTGTTTAGCATAATTTTATCCCTCCCTCGAAAATAATATCATCTATACTTAATGCGTGCATAAAAACGCACAAATTCTCTTCATTTATTGTACCATAAACTAGTGAAAAATTCAAGAGCCCGCCGAGTCTTACGGGCTCTTTTTTTATAATTGTGCGGCTGAAGGCTTCACCCGCGCCGCTCCTTATCCCGCAGCCGCTTTTCAAAGCAGCCGTAGGTGAACGATATCGCCAGCAGAGTCACGCCAAAGCCGATGAACATCAGAGTCCTGCCCACCGCGTCGATTCCCCGGAAATCAAACAGGAACAGCTTTGCCGAGGAAAACAGCGCCAGCGCCAGACCAAACCGCCGCAGCAGCGCGTTTCTTTTAGCGAAGCCTATGCCTATCCACGCGGCGGCAGTGACCAGGTAGGCTATGCTGATAATGCAGCTTGTGAACGCCACCCAGCCGTTTACTCCAAGCACCACAGTCAGGGTCATAAGCCCATACAGCGAGGTCACCAGACCCACCGCCCGGGCGAATTTCGGGGCGAGCGACTTTATCAGCAGCGCCATATCCAGCGCCGACAGCACCGACGCGAAATTCACCGCGCAGTATACTATTACCGCCAGCAGTCCGCCATTATCCTTCATAAAATCGAAATTCACCGCAAGCAGCGTCAATAATCCGCAGGAATACAGCGCGACCGAGGTTCCGGCAGAAACGCCCTTTCTCAGGAACCCCAGCTTGCCCGCCGCAAAACCAAGGAGCATCCACATCGCCGCCATCAGAAGATTCCCATACAGATGACCTGAGCCGCTGCTTTTTTGCAGTGCCGGCGCCAGCACGTCTGAAATAAGCCACAATCCGAAAAATCCGGCGTTGAACACCGCCGCCACCGAATAGCACTGGAATCTCAGCCCGCGCCTGCCTTTCACCGCAAACACAGCCATCAGCGCCGCCCAGAGAACCACATTCAGCGAAAAAGCCGCAATACGCAGCCCGGAGTTTTCCCAGTGCGTCAGTCTGTCGAAAATAAACAGCAGCTCCGCAAAACCAAGCGCGCCATAGCCCCAGCAGCGGAGCAGCTTCCTGTCGGAAAACAGCCCCGCAGCCGCGACAGCCGCCGCGAACACATGGAACACCATGTACGACCACCCTGCCGGGAACAGCCGCAATATCGACACGGCAAGCGCAGAAAGAAGCAGGTTCAGCAACACCCCGCACACGCGGCTGCGGCTGCCTGTTCTGCCCGCGAAATACATAAGGCAGACCACATACGCCGCCGCCAGTATCAGCGAGGAGACCCCTGTCTCCACCCGGGAAACCATGAAGAAGAACGCGGGAAGCAGCAGCGCCATACCCTCCGGTATCGCCAGCAGCAATATTCCCGCCGGAGACATGGCGCCGTTCCTTTCAAGGCTGTCAAGGAGCGCCCCGCCCGCATAGACGGCTCCCGCCGCGATAAGGAAAACCATCGCGTATATCCCCGAAAGCTCGTTCATGAAGATGAACTTCCCCGCACCCCAGTCATTCATCAGAAGGTATACAGCCTCGTAGAATATAAGCCCCACGCCAACAAACTGCGGAGCGGCAAACCCGAATCTGCGGCAGACCAGCGCATTCCCGGCATGGAGCGCCACAGCCAGCACTCCGCTGAGAAGATATCCCACCGGAGAAGCCGCCGCGATGATGGTCAGCATTCCGCCCGCCACCGTGATGATAAGAATTGTGCGCGACCTGTGCCGCACCGCAAGCAGCAGCCCGGCAAGCGCGGTGATTCCGCCCAACAGAAGAGCCCAGTCGCCGGTGCAGCTAAGCCCGTATCTTCCAACCAGCACAGAAACAAACAGCTCCGAAAGCCCGCCGAATATCAGCGTATTGCCGAACACCAGCGAATCCTTTTTCCGGAACAGCTCGCCCAGGAATATCATGACGCCGCCAAGCGCCAGGATCATCGCCAGCCTGCCCCACTCGCCGATAACTCCGCCGGATACTGCCGAAAAGGCGATAACTCCGATGATTATGAAGATAACGCCTATCTTGCTGAGGACGTTCAGTCCCACGAACACCTCCCCGCCTGACGGGGAACCGCCGGGTACCTGAGGATTTTTTTCGTCCATGCCAACACTCCTTTCCAAACCAGCCGCCGTGAATATCTGAACAGCCTGTCAGCGGCATTGCTCAGAGATTCCGGTTATTCCAAAAAACGCTGAACAAGCGGGTGCTTTATTCAGCGTTTTTATGATATTCGCTTAACGGGAGCCGCCCGCCTTAAACATACTCGTACCCATAGCCGAACGGGTCTACCGCAGTACCGTCAACACGTGTCTCAAAATGCAGATGGTTTCCGGTAGACCAGCCGGTGGAGCCGACATAGCCTATCACATCACCCTTGCTGACCGTCTGACCCACAGCCACTGTAACTGCGCTGCAATGCGCATAAACCGTTGAAAGTCCGCCGCCGTGGTCGATTATGACGTAGTTTCCGAAGCCGCCGTGCCAGTCGCTGTCACCGTATGCCGTGATTACCGTGCCGCTCTGCGCTGCGTAGATATTCTTTCCGCCTATGCCAGCGTTGCCAACGTCTATGCCGTAATGCGTCCTGGACATGGCAGCGTCCCAGCCGAAATAGGTGGTGATAAACTTTAAATTGCTGTCCAGCGGCCATCTGAAGCCGTCTGAGCTGTAAACCGGAGCGTTGCTGTTTTCGCGCTGCTTCTCACGGATAAGCTCCTTTATCGACTCGTTTATCGCTTCAACCTCCGCGTTGGAGGCGTTCATCTCGCTCTGTATCTGGTATACCTGATTCTGGAGGCTCTGGCTCTTGCTTGCGATGGCGGCGATATCCTCGGAGCGCTGCTGCGCGATCCCCTGAACCTCGGTCTTTTTGCTTTCAAGGTCGCTGAGCTCATTTTCAAGCTCGGTCTTTTTATCCAGCAGGTCTGCCTTGTCGCTGTTCAGCTTTGCAATATCGTCCTCAAGCCCCGCGATCATCGCCTGCTGCTGGTGGATATCGTCCAGCAGGCCGTTCATGAACTCCAGGTTCTGGCTGCTTATATTCTGCACCACGTCAACGTATGTAAAGAAGTTGTACCAGTCGTCCGAGCCCTCCAGCAGCGGCAGGGTGTCGGAGGTGTTGTTCATGTAGAGGGCGCGTATCAGCTTTGAGAACTTCTGGAGATTGATCCTGTTCTGCTCCTCCAGCGCCTCGATATCGCCCTGGGTCTTTTCTATCTCCGACTCCTTTGCGGCGATATCCTGCTCAACGCGGTATATCTCGGTCTCCTTGTCGGCCACCTTTTCCTGCTGGGTGGTTATCAGCTTTCCGTAGGTGCTGATCTCGTCGTTTATTCCGGCAAGCTGCTCTTCAAGGAGGGTCTGCTGCTGCTCGTTGGCCTCCACGATATCGCTGAGGTCTCCTATCTGCTGCTGGCGCTCCTGATTCTGCACCTTTATGCGCTCCGCCTTTTGCTCAAGCTCGGCTATTTCCTGGTCGTAGTCCTTGGTGTCTGCAAAAGCGCCGCTTCCGCCCGTCATGACCGGAGCCGCCGCCACAAACAGCGCCGCCGCCACCGCGCAGGCTCTGCGCATTATTCCTTTCATTACTTTATTCCCCATGAGTAAAACCCCTTTGTCTTGCGCCTTTTCTGTTCCCTGTCCATGACAGGAGTCTGTTATAGCAATAACGCACAAATCATATACAGATATCGCCATAATAATTATACACCATTCCGACTTATTCTGTCAAGCGCCGTATATTGGAAAAACGGCATTTTCATAGTATTTTCATACTGCAAAAATGCCGCGCACCTTAATCCGAAACGAACTCGGTGATAACGCTGCCACTGTCCCGGGTCTTTTTAACATCAATGCGGTTGTCGCTGAACTGCTGCTTCATTGCGTCAATATGGGACACTATGCCTATCGTCCGCCCGCCGCCGCTTATCTGGCTTATCACATTCGCGGCGACGCGTGCGTTCTCCGGGTCGAGGGAGCTGAATCCCTCGTCAACGAACAGCATATCCGAGGTATGCCCCGCGCAGCCGCTGAGGGTATACTCCGAAAAGCCCATCGCAAGCGCGAACGAAGCCTGGAATCTCTCGCCGCCCGAAAGCGACCCGACAGTCCTCCAGAAAGCCCTGCCCATCTCGTTGTCGCACACGTCAAGGTCAAGCCCGGAGGATTCCCGGGCGCTGCCCGCCTTTGTGCGCAGGGCGAGGGAGTATTTCCCGCCGGTCAGCTTCTCAAAGCACTCATTCGCCTTGCGGATGACCCCCTGGAATATATTCATCTGGACGTAAATCTCCAGCGACTGATTCTCCTTTGTCACCTTATCCTTGTCAATGACTGCGCCCGCTATCTTGTTGATTATCTCCAGCCGGCGCTTCTGCCCGGAGTATTGGTTCATTATGCCGTTAACGCTGTTTTCCGCGCTGGTGAAGTCGGAGACCGCCGCAACGCACACGTCCCTTTCGGCGCTGAATTTGTCAAGCTCCTGCTGAATTTCAGCGTTCCTGCTGTCGAAATCGTCAAGCTTCTGCTTTTCACGGCTGCCGCTTATCTTCTGAGCCCTGTCCTTTTCCACTGCAGCGGCGCTGGCAAGGTCAGACCGCCACTTCTTTATCTGCTCGTCCCTGGCGGCGATTTCGCCCTCCTCCCGGAACAGACCGGAAAGCTCCTCGGCATCTGCAAAGCCCTTTTCCCCGAGCTTCTGCCCAAGCTGCGACTCAGCCGCCGCAAGGCCGCTTTCAAGCTCGGCGAGGCGCGCCGATTTCTCCTTTTCGGCGTTCGCTGCGGCGGAGCTGCGGTTTACCGCCCTGGTGTAATCCTCGTCAGCCTGCTGCTTCTGCCGGGCTATATTCTGGGCGGAGGCAGTCTTTTCGGCAATGCCGCCGGTGATGTCCTTTTCCGTGCGATCTCCGACGTCCCTGCCCTTTTCCTGCTCCAGCGCCCTGTTGGCAGCAAGCCGCTCCCCCAGCGCACGGAGCTTCTCGCCTATCTCCGAGATACCCGCGTCAAGCTCGCTGATAGCGCTCTCCGCCTGGGTTCTCTGCTTTCTGATACCGTCAAGGCTGTCCCGCGCTTCGGCGCATTTTTTCAGCCTGTCCTGCGCCGCCGCGATATCCTCCCTTAGCTGAGCCAGCTTTGCGCTTACCGCCTGCTCTGCGCCGCTCTCCGGAAGCTCCCCGCCGATAACCGCGCTGAATTTCTCGGAAACCGTCCCGCGCAGCGAATCCCGCTCCGTTTCTTTCTTCACCGCCGCGGAATTCAGGTCTCCGTACTCGCCGTTAGCGCTGTCAAGGAGCTTCTGCGCCTTTTCCACCGCCGACCATTCGGTCACGCTGCCAAGGTCTGATTTATCCAGGGCATGGATCTTCTGATGGCACACCGGACATTCGTCGCCGATGTTAAGGTCTTTCGCCAGAATAAGCGCCGCGTCATGGTGATATGCCAGCAGCTTTTCCTTGTGCGCCCTGTCTGCGGCTTCGGCCTTCCGGCGCGCCGCTCCGGCGGCTTCTTTCAGCGAATCAAGCTCGGCGGTCATCCTGCCGAGTTTTTTCAGGTCGGCAAGAAGCCCCTCGGCGCTGCCGCTTTTCCCGGTCAGGGAGTCAAGCTCAGCCTGAGCCGCTTCAAGCTTCCCCGACAGCTCCTGACAGCTTTCAAGCCTGGCGGTGAGAAGCCCCAGCTTTTCCTGGAGCGCCTGCCTTTCGCCGTTCTTTTCGGAAAGCGCCTTTTCAAGAGCGCTCTGCCCGGCGGCAAGCTTTTTTATCTCGCCGCGTATCTGCTGTACCTCCACTACCTTTGGCAGCAGCGTTTCCAGCTCGTGTATCTCATTCAGCAGGGCTTCGCGCTCGCCGCTGCGGGAATCCGCAAGTTCCTTTGCCGCAAGCGCCTTTTTCTCGGAATCCGCCGCGCTGGCGGCTTCATTGGCGGCTTCTTCTGCCGCGCGCCCGGCGCGGGTCTTTTCGGCGCTGAGCTGCTTCCACGCGCTGTATTCCGGACGTAATTTTTCAGCGTCCCTCCAGCGGGAAAGCTCGGCTTCAAGGCGCTTCATCTGCTCCGTGCCGTTTTCCAGGCGCTCCAGCTCCAGGCGCGCCTTTTCCCAGTCCTCGATATCCTTGTTGGCGCGAATGACCTCGCCCCGCGCCTTTTCGTTATCGTCGTGGAGCTGTCTGAGCCTTTTCATCCCGGAATCTATCGCGGCAATGCGGGCGCTTTTTTCACCGGAAAGCTCCCTTATCCTGGCGATAAGCTCCTGCGCGTTATCCAGCAGGAAAACTCCGTCGATGCCAAGCCCCGCCGCAATATCCGAAACTGCGCTGTTCTGCGCTTTGTTCTGGGCTGCAAGGCTGTTTCTCCAGGAGCGTATGACCTCCTCGTAATCCTGGTATATCTGCGTGCCGAAAATAGGCCGCAGGGTCTCCCGGCGCTGCTTCGTGTCCTCGTTCAGAAACCTGTCGAACTCCCCCTGGGCAAGCATTGAGACCTGCCGGAAATTCGCCGCGTCAAAGCCGATAAGCTCGGCGACCTTCCTGCCTACGTCGGTCTTTCCGGTGCAGACCACCCGCCACACGTCGCCTTCCTGCCTGCACAGCAGCGTGCTTGCCTTTCCGATGTCCAGCCAGGGGTTTGCGTATTCCGTCTGTTTTGTGGACTTCGACCCCCTCGCGGCGCGGGTCTTTTTTTCCGTCTCCTGGTCGCTGGTCATACCGCTGAACGCGTCCGGAACGCGCTGCACGAAGTAGCGCTCGGTTCTGCCGCCGCTGTCCGCCGTAAAGGTGAGCTGCACATAGCTGGGGTCGTTCGGCTTCGCGTTCTGGTTGCGGAGCGTGCCGCTGTTTTCCTGCCGCAGCGAGCCGCACGCCTCCCCGAAAAGCGCAAAGCAGATAGCGTCAAAAATCGTGGTTTTTCCCGCGCCGGTATCTCCGGAAATAAGGAACACCTTTCCCCGGAACCTCCGGAAATCAACGCTCTGCACCGTCCTGTAAGGCCCGAACGCGCACATTCTGAGTTCTTCAACCGTCATAACGCACCTCCGTTTTTCCCGGTCATGTCCTCCTCGCAGAGAATCGGCTGACGCTCCTTCAATTCGCCGAGCGTGCCGTTTCGCGAGGCTGTCTTTGTCAGCTCAAAGATGAATTCCGCAGCCGAAAGCACGTCCTCCTCCGGCTCCTCGCCAGTTCGCTGCCGGAAAAACTGCGCGAAATCCTCCCGAAAGCTGTTCAGCCGGATCTCTCCGCCATACTGCGCGCCGTCCGTTTCTTTTCTCAGGGAATCATCAAATCTCACGGAAAGCATCAGCGGGAATTTATCCCTGAGCAGTGCGTTCATGCCGTCCGGCACGTCCATGCTTGTAAGTATGATGTAATAATAGTCGTTCCCTGTATCCCTTGTGCTGTAAAACGACATTATATCATCATAGCCGCCCTTTACGGTGACGACCCTGTGCTCCGGCTCAAGAGGTATCTGGCTGACCGTTACGCTGCCGTCGTCCGAGATATCTATTATATCCGCCGTTTTTTCGGCAATGCTCACGGACACCCTGCCGCCTGCGGGGGCTTCATACGAGCAGCCGGAGGAATCCAGCCCCCTTTTTGCCTCGTTCAGAGAATAGCAAAGCGGAGAACCGCAGTAGCGCACGTTTTCCGCGCCGCCGGGATTCCCCGCGCTGTGGAAGTGCCCCAGCGCCGTGTAGGTGAAATCGCTGAACGCTGACGGAGAAACGGTCTGCTGGCTTCCCGCCTCCCTGCCCACAAACAGACCCACCGCCTGGTGCGCCACAAGGATATGCGTTCTGCCCTTGGCGGCGGGATCCTCCCACACCTTTCCCAGGACGTAGCTTACAGCCTCCTGCGTGTTCCTTACGGAATCCACCGTTTCAGGGAACGCGCCCTTTACCGTCGCCATGGAGATATACGGCAGCATGACCACGTCCACATCTCCCAGGCTCTCCGTGCGGTACGGAGCTTCTGCGGAAAACGGCTCCGGGATATACACCCCGGAATATGCCATGAACTTCTGATAGGAAGCCATACGCACGGCGCTGTCGTGGTTTCCGCTGGTGCAGAACACCTTTATCCCCTTTGAGCTGACCGCTCCCAGGAATTCTCCAAAAAGGCGCTCCGCCTCGGCGGATGTGGAGCCTCGGTCGAATATATCCCCCGCAATTATCAGCCCGTCCACGGGCTTGTCCTTTCCCGCCTCATCAAGTATTCTGCCTGCGATATCGTCGATAAGGATATGCCTGATATCCTGGCTGAGATCCATCCCGCAGAGCGATATGCCGATATGTATATCGGAAATGTGTAGAAATCTCCTGCTCATATGATAATGCCCTTTCACTTCCCGGCCGACGTATCAAAACTGATGTCGTCAGCATTTTCCGGCTGTCAGATTATTATAACCTTTAGGTATTTTTTTGCCCCAGCAGCGCCGGGGCAAAATGTATATTAGTTCTTGGTCTGCTTTGCCGCGTCAACAAGCGCCTTGATATAGCTCGGGTATTCCCACTTCAGCGTATCGCGGTGTATCATACCGAACACCTCGTTGCCATAGCCATAGGCGTTGTTGTCCCACAGGAACACGGGGATACCGTTGTCGCCGAAAACCTTAGGGAAGTACTTCGCCCAGTTCAGCCTGTCGGCGAGGTTGTTCTTGTTGACCGTACCGCACTCGCCGATGATCGCGCCGACCCCCTTGCTGATAAATCTGTCGTACAGCGTGTCTGAGAGCCATTCCAGCTCCCTTGTGCTGTTGCTGTCGCTGGAATCAAAGCTGGTGGTGCCGTTTTCGTTCATTGCGAAATTATAGGGAGAATACGCGTGTATCGACACGATAAGGCTCTTGTCGTCAGGAACCGTAAACCCGTCCAGACCGGAGGCGCTTGCCGCATAGGTCGGTATCATCATCGCGCGGTAGCTGTTGTTTCCGCCGGTGTCGCGGACCGTCTGAACGAAGCACTTATTGTATTCGTTGACAACGCTTCTGCCCTCGGAGTTTCCGCCGTTCCACTCGAAATTCGTGTTCTTCCAGCGCGGCTCGTTCATGCCCTCGAATATCAGCCGCCTGCCGTAGCTCTCAAAGCGCTGCGCTATCTGAGACCACAGCTTCTTTATTTTCGTCTTTACGTCCCTGAGGGTGTCCTGATAGGGGTCGTTCCAGTTCTCGTGGTGGGCGTTCAGGATAACGTACATGCCCTCGTCATAGGCGTAATCCACGACCTCCTGGACTCTGTCCAGCCATGCTTCGTCAATGTTGAAATCATCGTCAAGGTGATTGTACCATGTGGTCGGGATGCGCACCGCGTCAAAGCCCGCGTCCTTTACCGCCAGGATAAGCTCCTTTGTCGCCTTGGGATTGCCCCAGCTTGTTTCGCTGTTCATGCCGTAGCCGGTCGCGTCCAGCGTGTTGCCGAGATTCCAGCCGATGGTTATATCCTTGCAGAGCTGCACCGCGTCTACCGGGGCGGTGAGCTCGCCGCTGTCCGAGACCTCGCCGGAAACGCTCGTATCCGGCTGCTTTGTCAGCCCGAGCTGCTTTTCAGCTATCTCCGCCTGGGGACCGGCAAGCATTGTCACAGTTGTCACCAGGGCTATCAGTTTAGTTAATATACCAGTCATTTTTTCCTTCCTTTACTTATGCCGCTTCTTCCGCTGTCTCGCCGGAAGCGCCCTTCATCATGCTCTCCAGCAGAACCGGGTACCTTACCTGATTTAGATTCCTGTCGAACAGGCCGAACGTCTCTCCGCTCAGAAACGCGCCGTTATCCCACCAGAAACAGGGAATGCCCAGCGCCTTGAACTTGCTGAAATAGTACTCCGCCCACTGTGCGCGGTATTCCTCGTTGTCGCGGTTCATGGCGCCGCACTCGCCGATTATCACCGCCTGACCCTTGCTGATGAACAGCCTGTCCAGCACCTCGGCAAGCGTATCTATATCAGCAACGCAGCCCGGTCTGGAGGCTATCCATTTCTGGCTGCCCGGCTGCTGGAGCGCGAAGCCGTAAGGTATGTAGGCGTGCACTGAAACTATAAGCCGGTCGTCGTCCGGTATCTCCAGGGCGGCAAGCGCAGGCTCGGTGGAGTTCGCCGCATACGGGCATACCATGAGGAAGCGGTACTGATTATTCCCGCCGGTCACCCTCACCGCGTCAACGAACACCTTGTTCAGATGGTTCACGACTGTCCTGCCCTCGTCGTTTCCGCCGTTCCATTCATAGTCAGTGTTCTTCCAGCGCGGCTCGTTCATGCCCTCGAATATCAGGTGCTGGTCGTAGTCCTTAAACGTTTCGGCTATCTGGGTCCAGCTGGATGTCATCTTCGCGGAGATCTCCTCCTCCTTGTCGGCGTACGGCTGATACCACTCCTCGTGGTGCATGTTCAGGATAACGTACATATCCAGGCCGTATGCGTAGTCAACGATCTCCTTTACGCGCGCCATCCAGTCGGAGCTTATCGTGCCGTTTTCGTCCATCTGCCGCTCCCATGTGGTGGGGACGCGCACCGCGTTGAAGCCCGCGTCCTTTACCGCCTGTATCAGCTCCGGCGTGACCTTGGGATTGCCCCAGCTCGTTTCCTGTGAAAGTCCGCTGCCGCCGGTGGAATCCAGCGTGTTGCCGATATTCCAGCCTATTTTGATATCCGCAGCGAGCTGCATTGCCGTAAGCTCCGTGTCGAATTCATCCGCCGACTGAACATTTTCCGTTCCGCTTTCTCCTGCAGATCCCGAGCAGCCTGCGGCAGTCACGCAGAGCGCCGCCGTCAGCACCGCGGCTATTATCTTCCTGAAATTCATTGAAATTCTCCTTACCGTTTCGCATAATTGATATACTGCGCCAAAAAGCGCTGCAATCATATTATACAATATTTATTGTATAACGTCAAGATAAATTGAGCAATATCTATAAATAAAGAGAGAATTATATGACACACTTTCCTGTTTGACTTTTCATCTGTGCTGTGATACAATATATATATATTTTTTTTTGGAGGTGATCTCATGCGGAAGAAATGGATGTTTTTCGGGACAGCCGCAGCGCTCCTTGCCATATCGGCGGCAGCGGCGGTACTGCTTTCAAAACCCTGGGCTGCGCCCGGAAGCAGTTCGGTGCCGGAGTTCGTAATTCCCGCCGGTGAAGAAACAGCGCCTGCAACCGCGCAGGCTGAGACTGCGCCCGCCGCAGAACCCCGGACAAACACCCAGGAAGCGCCGGACGAACCGGAATCGCTGCCGGAAAATATAATGCTCACCTCCAACGACCCCATGCACCAGATTTGCTTTGAATTCGGCGCCAACCTGATCTTCTTTTCCGGAACCTATTCCGGCACACGGGTAACTGATATCAGCGTGCTTCGCAGTAAAGCGTCAAGCCGCGGCCTTGCCGTGCAGGGAGACAGCATGTCCGGCACCATAAACGTCTCCGGGCTTCAACCCGGCTACTATATAATATCTGTAACGCTGGAAAACGAAGAAGTCATGAACTACACCTTTCAGGTAACGGAAAACGGCGCGCGCCCTGTTCCGCCAGCGGATATCCCCGCCGAAAAGAACCTCGCTGCCGCAGAAAACCCGCTGGAGCTGCCCGCGCAGGGAGTGCTGACCCACATCACCGCCAGCGAAGATACCTCGAAAGCCCGGGAGATACTCTCGCAGATAAAGGAGCTTTCCGACGGGATATGCGCCGGGATCGCAGACGATTACAGCAGGGCGCGGGCGCTTGCGCAGTGGGTATCGGAGAATATGTATTACGACCACGATTCTGCCGAAAACGGAGTTTCCGAGGCAAGTATCTCGCTTGAGTCCACGCTTGAAGTACACCGCTCCGTGTGCTTCGGCTGGTCGAATCTGTACGCGGCTCTCTGCGAAGCCCAGGGGATAGAGTGCTTTGTCGCTTCGGGAAGCGTCGTTACCAACAGCCGCTGCTT
Organism: uncultured Oscillospiraceae bacterium; assembly: GCA_934448295.1. Lineage (GTDB taxonomy): Bacteria > Bacillota > Clostridia > Oscillospirales > Ruminococcaceae > CAG-115. Next base: position 265,525 of record CAKSEY010000001.1, on the reverse strand, counting down.
CCCGCAGACCGTGACGGCGGACGAGCGCTCGCACTCCTGGAATCTGGTAAGGCTCCCCGACCGGGATATATGGGTGGATACCGTGTGGGATTCCACCAACAGCTTTGCCGATGGGTTATACACCGCCGGCGGCACGGATATGCAGTACTTCGACATAACGAACGGCGTACTCGCCGCAAACCACCGCGTTACGCGCTTTGAGCACCGGGACTATTTCGGGCTTTACGGCTGACCGGACGAAAGCGCAGCGCACAGGCTCCCCGCTTCGGCGGAGGTCACGTCCGCGCCTATTATCACGCCATTTTCCACCAGAAGATTCGCGTACAGCGGCACCGGGTCGTCGTCCGTGCGGGATATCTCATAGGTGTACTTCTTCACGGAGTGCGCCCGGTAGCGCCGCAGGTCAAAGCCCTGCTCCCGCTGGAGCTGGTTGTAGACCTCGTATGCGTCGTCAAACTCCACCGGAATATGTATCTCCTGAAGGCCGCAGTGGGTCAGCCCCGGGTCCCAGCCGAAGCTTTCTATGTATTCGATGCGCTGCTGATTAGTCCCGCCCGGTATCCCCCGGGAGCCGTCCGCCAAATTCCTGCCCACCGTCCATATCCCCGCCGCCGCAAGAAGCGCCAGTCCCACCACCAGCGGAAGCCGCGGCTTTTTCGCTTTATCTCTCATCGCTGAACCTCCTGTTTATGTGAAATGCACAAAATCCGGCGTGATTTTTTTGTTGATATTCAGCCGGTTTGTCCTCAGAAATCAATATATGTATATTGTGTGAAAATTATCTCATAGATTTTGTACCCAATTGCACAAAATACGCATGGCGCTTTTGGCACAATCTCCAAAAAATCAAGTTAGTTAATTCAGGGAATGCCCGAAAAGGGCTGTTTTTTGTGCAATACCACTAGCAAAACCGCATTATTTTCATGGCGGTTTTGTAGGTCTTAGTCATTATTCATAAACCAATCAAAAAATATTTGTTGACTTAGGCTCTTTTATTTTTCGCCGTATTTTGGTATTATATTAGTAGCGGCAATAGCTGAATAGACCCTTACGGGTTCTATGATAAATCTAGTAATTTCAGGAGGTCATTTCAAATGGCAAGCTTATCACTCAGAGGCATATACAAGCGCTATCCCGGCGGTGTTGTAGCCGTTTCCGATTTCACAATGAATATCAAGGACAAGGAGTTCATCGTACTCGTAGGTCCTTCCGGCTGCGGTAAGTCCACAACGCTGCGTATGATCGCAGGTCTTGAGGAGATCTCCGAGGGCGAAATGTTCATCGGCGACCGTCTGGTTAACGACGTTGCTCCTAAGGACAGAGATATCGCGATGGTATTCCAGAACTACGCTCTGTATCCTCACATGACCGTATTCGACAATATGGCGTTCGGTCTGAAGCTCCGTAAGGTTCCGAAGGACGAGATCAAGAAGCTGGTTGAAGAGGCTGCTAAGATCCTCGACATCTCCCACCTGCTCGACAGAAAGCCGAAGGCTCTGTCCGGTGGTCAGAGACAGCGTGTAGCGCTCGGCCGTGCTATCGTGCGTGATCCTCAGGTCTTCCTGCTTGACGAGCCGCTGTCCAACCTGGACGCTAAGCTCCGTGCACAGATGAGAACCGAGCTCTCCAAGCTCCACAAGAAGCTGGGTACTACATTTATCTATGTAACGCACGACCAGACAGAGGCTATGACGATGGGCGACCGTATCGTAGTTATGAAGGACGGTTACATCCAGCAGATCGATTCTCCTATCAACCTCTATGAGAACCCTGTTAACAAGTTCGTTGCAGGCTTCATCGGCTCTCCGCAGATGAACTTCATCCCTGCAAAGCTTCTCCAGGTTAACGGCAAGTACACAGTTGAATTCGGTTCTGAGGACACCAAGACCTCCAGAGGTCGCAAGTTCTATGTTGAGCTTCCCTCCGCTAAGGCTGACAACGAGGCTCTCAAGTACTATGTAGACAAGGAAGTTATCCTCGGTATCCGTCCTGAGAATATCCACGATGAGGAAATGTTCCTCTCCGCTGCCAAGACCGGTATCATCGAGGCTTCCGTTGACGTAACCGAAATGCTCGGCGCTGAGACCTTCCTGTACCTGACCTGCGAGGGTATCCCGCTTACTGCAAGAGTATCTCCGAGATGCACCGCTCGTCCCCAGGACGTTGTTAAGCTCGCTCTCGACCCGAACAAGATCCACCTGTTCGACGCTTCCGACGAGCACTCCCTGCTCAACTGATCGTTGGCAAATAACATACGCTGACTGCGGCGCAGCTTTCGGGCTGCGCCGTTTTTGCATTCACGCTCCGACATTCAGGAGGTGTGCCATGACTAAGCTAAAATTCGCAGGTCTCTGCGCGGCGGGTCTTGGAACTGACCTTGCCTGCACAGCCGTCTCATTGCTTCTGACCGGGATCCTGAATAACTTCTTCAGCCTGAGCTTCCGGGATTCCCTGCTGGTATTCATAGTAACCGGGGTAATTACTTGTATAGGCTCGGGCTTTGCGCACAACGCTTTCCGCAACATCATCAGGGAGAAGCTCCAAATCCGCTCGATATGGTATACTGTCGCAGTATTCGGCGCTCCGATGATCCTGGGAGGACTTGGCGTACCTCTTGCATGGGTGCTCGGCCAGACAGTATGGACTGGCTGGGATAAACTTGGTTATGCCATGTCGCTGTTCACCTATTCAATAGCCATAGTTGCAGCATCCACCCTCTCCTATATATCCACCAAATGCGTGGAAGCGCGCTTCGGCTGTGACGAGCCTTCCCCTCCTGACAAATCGGACGAAACTAAGGACGAAATATGAACAAATGCAAATACGCAGGTCTGTCCCTCGCGGGGTTCCTGCTTAGCCTGATATGCGCAGCCGCCATTCTGGGCGGACTTGTGCTGCTGAAAGACCTGCTGGGGGTGACTCTCCTTGCAGGGCTTGTGATATGCGCGTGTATCGGCGTGATTTTCCGGCTGATCCGCCGCTTTATCCGCAGAAAGCTCCATGCCAGAACCACGCTGTTCTCGCTGATCTCCGTTCTGCTTCCCATTTTGCTGGGGGCAGCCGGAGCGATCCTCGGCGCAAACGCGGCTTTCAGCGTGGAAATGGTGAATTCATGGTTCTTCCTCGGGGGCGTTGTGCTGATAATTTCGTCAATTTTTTGCGGACTTTTCGGCTCTACCCTCGACAAGCTGTTTGACGCCTGACTTCCTGACGAAGGAGAATAATATGAAATACTGGAAATGCGCAGGTCTCTGCGCGGCGGGTTTCCTGCTTGAAGCGGCAATAAGCGCGGCTCTTTCTTTACTTGTATTCTATATGTTTGTTTTCTGCCTGCTGATCACAATTCCCACCTGTATTCTTATCGGAAAGGCGCATTATTTTATCGCACGGAAAATACGCGAGGAGCTTGGAATCCGCCCGGCTGCCTACTACATAGCCGCAATGGCGCTCCCGGTCGTTACAGCGGCGGCTTTAACGCTCATAACGCTTTTTTATCCGGATTTGCTGACCCGTGGCACGGTAAGCTCATTGTCCGAGGGCTTCGCGGGGCTGGCAAGGTTCATTATCATCGCCGGAACCGCAGTGAACTCGCTAATCTGCACCCTCAGCGGGGTACATTTCATAAACAGGAGTGAAAACGATGAACCCAAAAGTTGAACAACTCATAGACAACATCGAGCGCGTGATAATCGGAAAGCGCCCGGTAATTGAAAAGATAGTCTGCGCCATGCTTGCGGGAGGTCATGTGCTTATCGAGGACGTCCCCGGGGTCGGCAAGACCCTGCTTGCGGAAACTCTGGCAAAGAGCGTTTCCGGCAGCTTCGGACGTATCCAGTTCACGCCCGACCTCATGCCGTCGGACGTAATAGGCTATACCGCCATCGACATGAACAGCGGCAAGAGCGAATACCGCCCCGGCGCGGCAATGTGCAATTTCCTGCTGGCGGACGAGATAAACCGCTCCTCGCCGAAGGTGCAGTCCGCACTGCTGGAGGCAATGGAGGAGCTCCAGATAAGCGTTGACGGTATCACACACCAGCTCCCTAAGCCGTTCATGACCCTCGCAACGCAGAACCCCATCGAGACCTACGGCACCTATCACCTGCCAGAAGCCCAGCTTGACCGCTTCCTGATGAAGATCTCAGTAGGCTACCCCGACAGAGCCGCCGAAATGAAAATGCTGGATGTAATGCCCCAGCGCCTTGAAGTCTCACCGGTGATGACCCTGGACGAGCTCGTTGAGCTTAGAGACCAGGCGGCGCAGATAAAGGTATCGGACAGCGTAAAGGCTTATATCCTCTCGCTGGTTTCAGCCACCCGCTATATGCCGCAGGTGAAGCTCGGAGCCAGTCCCCGCGGCTCTATCGCAATGTTCCGCGCTTCGCAGGCAATGGCGCTGATGAACGGCAGGGACTACGCCACCCCGGACGACGTAAAGGCAGTCGTGGGCGCGGTGCTCTCCCACAGGCTGATACTCGCGGCGGGTCAGACCGACTACGGCGCTCCCTACGACATAGTGGCGGAGCTTCTCGCGAACACGCAGGTGCCGATGTAAGGTTGACATTTCCGGGCGGGGAGTGTATAATAAAGCATAGACTGGAGGGCGCATAATGTTCGGATTCCTGAAAAAAACCAAGCTGGTTAAGAGCGACGAGGAAAAGCACGCGGAAAGCCTCCCGCGGACAAAAAAGGTGCAGTTTGAGCCGATGAGCGTTTCTGACGCCGAACAGCAGGTGGATTCCGACCTGCGGGCGGTGCTGGGGTTCACCCCGGTGAACTACTACGCGACAAAGGACAAATACCTGCTCTGCACGTTCTGGTATGAGGAGGACTACTCCGAGGTGTTCATGCGGTTTGAGCTGCGCGTGGACGATCTTCCGCGCGGGCACAGCAAAATGTACAGGATAGACAAGGTGCTCATGCGGGATATTCTGCGCAAATTCGGTCAAAATATCGATATTGGAGAGTAACTATGACAAACTTCTCGGTGCTGGACTGCCCGATTTATTTCGACAAGACAAACATGCTGGATATGCTGTCGCTTTCTGCGGGGCGCGCGATACTCTGCCAGAACCGCATGGGCGAAAGGATAGTCGCTGACAACAGCTGGGGGCTAAACCCCACGGACGGAATCATCCGCTTCGGCGACAAGCAGTTCCGGGCGGGTATACTCGGCACGGAATCCACGATACAGGGCACATGGCTGTGGAGCTGGGCTCATACGGAGAGCGGACTCCCCGAAAAGTCAGTCGCAGAATCCCGCCGTGCGAAAAAGAACCTGCCGGAGCTTCCGGAATTCCAGACCGGGAAATTCGAGCTGGACGAAATGCGCTCCGGGCACAACCTCGCTATGATTGCCTGCGCTGCCACCCGTGAGAACCTCTGCTACTACCGCTGCCCCTACGACGGCGGAGCCGCGTTCGTGACGGTTTCCGGGCTTCCTGACGATATCTTCGCCCCGGCGGATCAGCCGGAATTTCTGCGGCAGTACATTGAGATAATCAGCGGCTTCTACTGCGACCACCGCCTGCTTGCGGCGGGATTCCTGTGGCAGAACGGAACTCCGTTCGTGTCTGACGAGAATTCAGTCACCGCTGATTTCGGGCATATCAGGCTCAGATTCCTGTTTGAATCCGCCCAGGACGGGCTGAACAGGGTGCTGGATATTTCTACTGTTGATTAAAAAGGGCACTCTCAAGGGAGATTACCAACAACAAAAAACGAGGGAACCAACGTTCCCCCGTTTTATTTTTCAGGAAATCACTTTACCTTCATTGCTGCGTAAGCCCATGTAGCCAATTCACTCTTCTCGTTTGCTACGCATAAATATCTAACATAACCCTCATCAGATTCGTTCTTACCATTGTCAACAGTAATTCTCAGATTTTTGCTATCGAGATAAAGCTCATCGTTTCCACAGTCCATGGTTACCATGGTTATTGTTAGCGTCTTGGTGGATTTATTCCACTTGCAAACCGGGTCTTTATGATCAATGACTAATGCGGAGAAATATTCGCAGGATGTTATCTTTTTGTTTTTGAACGTAATATCATATCCCAGGGGCATCCATGCAGTTCCCTCGCCCAATTCAATTCTAAGGCGGCCTGATTTTACCTTTGACATATATGCGTCAAGGTCGAATCCCTTTAATACAGCAGTCATTGTACCTTTATCGTTGCCCTTAAAAGTCCTCTTAAGGGTAATTTTATCAAGATCATTTTTCGCTGAACGGTCGATACTTACGATGCTGGATTCCTTGCTGTACAGATCCTCACCCAACTTATGATCGAACGTCTTCACATAAAAACTATATGAATTATTCTTTGTATCCAATTCGGACGTGGTGTAGCTGGTTATTTTATTCGGAATCATCGCAACAAGCGGTTTTACACTTGAGCCGTTCTCAGAATAGAAAATGCTATATTTTTTAGCGTTGCTTACCTTTTTCCATGAGAAAGACAGCTTGCCATTCTTGGAAACGACCTTGAAATTAGTCGGAGCTTTCGGAATAATTCTGAATTTAACCTTTATAGTGCCGGTATAATCGCCTTTTCCTTTGATTATTGCTGTTGCAACTCCTACATCAGTATTCTGCTGGTATGTTACGGTATAATCATATTTGCTGCTTAAGGAATACCAATCATCCCCTATATCCATGCTAAAGCTGTATTTCAGCGGCTCTATGGGTTTGCCGGTATATTCCTGGTCCATAATATTCACAACGCCATTGCTAATGTCGATTTCGCCAGCCTTGAGTTCCCTGTACTCATATACGGTTTGGCTGTCTGCCGCGGCATAAGCCTGCGCTGTAACGGCGGTCAACGACATTAATACCGCCGCTGCCATTGATACTGCTCTTCTGAAATTCTTCATAATAATAGTTCCTTTCTTTTTTATATAACCAACTTGTTTGATTATACCATATATATATATATATCAAGAGGGTTTTTTACCAATTTTTATGTGCAATAATTGTTACAATACACAAAAATAAAAAATACAAACACAAATGCGCTGACCCGAAAAAGTCAGCGCATTATTATTATGCGATTTTATCCCGCTTTCACCGTGCAGGTAAGCTCGCCGTTCTGCTCGTCCACCGCTATGGTGTCGCCCTGGTGAACCTCGCCGCGGAGTATCTCCTTAGCGACCATTGTTTCAAGGTTCCGCTGGATATACCTCTTGAGCGGGCGCGCGCCGAAGCTCGGGTCGTAGCTGCTGTCAACAATGAGCTGCTTTGCGCTGTCGGTGATCTCAAGCGATATCTGCTTGTCTCTCAGGCGGCTCTTGAGGGAAGCCGCAAGCAGGTCGATTATCTTGAATATCTCCTCCTTGCGAAGCGGCTTGTAGAACACGATCTCGTCCAGGCGGTTCAGGAACTCCGGTCTGAACGACTGCTTCAGCAGCGCGTCAACGGACTTCCTTGCCTCCTCGGAAATTTCGCCCTTGTCGTTGATCCCCTCGAGGATATACTGCGAACCAAGGTTGGAGGTCAGGATTATGATGGTGTTGCGGAAATCCACCGTGCGTCCCTGACCATCGGTGATACGGCCGTCGTCAAGAACCTGGAGAAGCACGTTGAATACGTCCGGGTGAGCCTTTTCGACCTCGTCGAAAAGCACAACGGAATAAGGCTTCCTGCGCACTGCCTCGGTGAGCTGACCGCCCTCCTCGTAGCCGACGTATCCTGGAGGCGCGCCTATCAGCCTGGACACGCTGTATTTCTCCATATATTCGCTCATGTCAAGACGGACTATGCTGTGCTCGTCGTCGAACAGAGCCTCCGCCAGAGCCTTTGCAAGCTCCGTTTTGCCCACGCCGGTGGGACCAAGGAACAGGAACGAGCCAAGCGGCTTCTTCGGGTCGTTGATACCCGCCCGGGAGCGCATGATAGCCTCGGTAACGCGGTCTACCGCCTCGTCCTGACCGACGACCCTCTTGTGGAGCGTATCGCCCAGAGCCAGTATCTTCTCGCGCTCGCCCTCCACCAGCTTGGATACCGGGATACCAGTCCATCTGGAAACGATACGCGCGATCTCGTCCTCGCCGACCTTGTCCCGCAGGAGAGAATCGCTCTTTGCCTGCTCGGCGAGCTCCTCCTCCTTCGCAAGCTCCTGCTGGAGCTTCGGCAGCTTGCCGTACTGGAGCTCCGCCGCCTTGTTCAGGTTATATTCGCGCTTTGCCTTTTCTATCTCGCCGTTGGTGTTCTCGATTTCCTTACGCAGGTCCTGCACCCTTGTTATGGCGTTCTTTTCGTTCTGCCACTTTGCCTTCATGGCGTTGAACTTCTCGCGCTTCTCGGCAAGTTCCTTCTGGATATCCGCAAGGTGCTCCTGCGAAAGCTTGTCGGTCTCTTTTTTAAGAGCCGCCTCCTCTATCTCGTCCTGCATAATGGAACGGCTTATTTCGTCAAGCTCCTGCGGCATACTGTCCATTTCTGTGCGTATCATAGCGCAGGCTTCATCTATAAGGTCTATCGCCTTATCCGGCAGGAATCTGTCGGTGATGTACCTGTTGGAGAGCGTAGCCGCCGCGATTATCGCGCTGTCGTGTATCTGCACGCCGTGGAATACCTCGTAGCGTTCCTTAAGACCTCTCAGGATAGAGATGGTGTCCTCGACCGAGGGCTCGTCCGCCATTACCGTCTGGAAACGGCGCTCCAGCGCAGGATCCTTTTCGATGTACTTGCTGTACTCGTCAAGGGTGGTCGCGCCGATGCAGTGGAGCTCGCCGCGCGCCAGCATGGGCTTCAGCAGGTTGCCTGCGTCCATTGCGCCGCCGTTCTTTCCGGCGCCGACGATAAGGTGTATCTCATCAATGAACAGCAGTATCTTACCCTCGCTCTTCTTTACCTCGTTCAGGACGGCTTTCAGGCGCTCCTCAAACTCGCCCTGATACTTGGCGCCCGCGATAAGCGCGCCCATATCCAGCGAGAACAGCTTTCTGTCCTTCAGGTTGGATGGAACGTCCCCGCGCACGATTCTCAGAGCCAGACCCTCGACGATAGCGGTCTTGCCGACGCCCGGCTCGCCGATAAGGCAGGGGTTGTTCTTAGTCTTGCGGGAGAGTATGCGGATAACGCTTCTTATCTCGTTATCCCTGCCGATGACCGGGTCGAGCTTGTTCTGGCGGGCAAGCTCCACAAGGTCCTGACCGTACTTGTTCAGCACGTCGTAGGTCTCCTCCGGCTCCTGCGAGGTGACCCTTGCATTGCCGCGTATCTCGGAAATGGCTTTCAGCAGCTTATCCTTGGTTATGCCGAAGCTGCGGAATATTCCCGCAACTCCGCTGGAGGGCTTCTCAGCCAGCGCCAGCAGCAGGTGCTCAACGCTGACGTACTCGTCCTTCATGCGCTCCGCCTGAGCCTCAGCCTCCGTGAACGCCTTGTCAAGGTCAGGGGAAACATATATCTTCCCGGCTTCCCTGCCGCTGCCGGAGACCCTCGGCATACCCTCGATGAAGTGCAGCGCCGCCTGCTCAACGGCGTTCGCGTCTATGTTCATCTTGGTGAGCACCTGGGAAGTCAGGCTGCCATCCTGCGAAAGCAGCGCGTACAGCAGGTGCTCCTGCTCAACGCAGTTGTTCTGATAGCTTATCGAGATATCCTGCGCAGACTGTACAGCTTCAAGGGACTTTTTTGTGTACTTGTTAGGATTCATAAAATTACCTCCTTTATATGATGACTTTCTGCCTTACTATCGAAGCCCGGTAGCTGCTTTCGGCAGCCGCCTGTGCGCGTTCAATATCCGGCAGCTTGGAGAAATAGTGCTTCATTGCTTCGTCCAGCGCCGCCATGTAGTCGGCGACCGCCTGACCCAGCTCCTCGTCGGAAATGCCCTCCGGCGGCATATTGAGCGTCCGTGTGAACCGTCCCGGCTCTATCGCGAACATGATGTCCTGCGAAAGCCTGTCGGCGATGTACTTCTGCTCCAGCGCCGTCCAGCACCGGAAAAATCCGCTCAGGTCGGAATAAAGCTGCTCGCTCTGGGTGCGTACCGTCACGCGGAGCTCCCCGGCGCGCTTGTTCCCGGCGCCGTAGACCTCCACGGAATACCGCAGGGTGGGCTTGTACCGGTATTTCAGCGCTGTTTTGCAGGCGACAGTCGCCGCTGAGGGCTGCTCCATCAGATAGAACTCGTCCCCGACAGCGCTCCGGATAGCGGAGGTTATGCTTTTCAGCCGCATTTCCGGCGTGACGCAGCACACATGCTCCGCCAGAAGCTGGTTCACCATCGCCGAACGGCTCAGCCCCGAGCTTCTCGCGAGTCTGTCCACCGCCTCGACCACTTCGTCTGACAGCACTAGACTGTATATACTCTTTCCCGTATCTGCCACCTCCTTACACTTAACATTTTACCACTAGATTATTAATTTGTCAAGCGAGATTAATAAATTTTCACACATTTTTCAAAATTTCTTTTCCCGGAGAGTATTATTTCCCGGAAAACCTCTTGACAAACTCCCCTTTTATATGATAAAATCAAGTTAGTGCAGAATAACTCGGCGTGGTTCTGCGCTTCCATTAATAATGTACGGCAGGATATCTGCTGTTTTTTCGAGAAGCAGGTTAGCTTAAGCTAACGCATTGAAAGGAGACAATATGAGCGTAGTAGTAATAGGCGGCAACGACAGAATGGCTTCCCGGTACAAGGATATCTGCGAGAGCTACCGCTGTAAGGCGAAGGTTTTCACGCAGATGCCTGCGGATTTCGCCTCGAAGCTGGGCACCCCCGACCTGATGGTGGTGTTCACGAACACCTGTTCGCATAAAATGGTGAACTCCGTGAACCAGAAGTCCGAGAAGCACGGTATTCCTGTGGCGCGGATACACAATGCAAGTGTCAACGCGCTGAAAACCGTTCTGGAGCAGTATGCCCGCTGAGCGTTTTTGTAGGTTTTGCACAAAAACCAGTCCCGAGTTTGACATGTCTAACTATATTAGTCACAAAAAACTCTGACTTTTGCTTCTGGCGCGAAAAAACGCTTGACAAATCAGCTTCGAAGTAGTATCATATAACTCGGTTAGAAAGTTCTAACTTTTATTTAAGGCTCGTGATTAGCATCAGCTAATACAGCAAGGAGGTACACGCATGATGCCGCTTACATTAGCCACAGTCGGCGAAGAGAACATGATAAAGAAAGTCGGCGGAAGCCCTGAAACGCGCAAGTTTCTCGAGAGCCTGGGCTTTGTCGCAGGGGGGCTCGTTACAGTTGTCAGCGAGATCTCCGGCAACGTTATCGTGAACGTCAAGGAATCAAGAGTTGCCGTTTCCAGGGAGATGGCAGCCAAGATAATGGTCTGAATCAAATCAGGCTGTTCATATATTTATATAGAGGAGGAAGGAATATGACACTGAAGGAAGCAAAGGTGGGACAGACCGTAACAGTCAAGAAGCTCACTGGCGAGGGCGCGATAAAGCGCCGTATCATGGATATGGGCATCACCAAGGGCACTGAGATCTATATCCGCAAGGTGGCTCCGCTGGGCGACCCGGTCGAGGTAACAGTAAGGGGCTACGAGCTTTCACTGCGCAAGTCTGACGCAGAGATGGTCGAAATCTGATTTTCGGCTATTTTTTCAGCACAATGGTTAGGTAAATCTAATATAGTTAGCTGTACATAACAGTAAAGGAGAGAAGTCAACATGGACATCAGAATAGCGCTGGCTGGTAACCCGAACTGCGGTAAAACCACGCTCTTCAACGCGCTGACCGGCTCCAACCAGTTCGTAGGCAACTGGCCGGGCGTTACGGTCGAGAAAAAGGAAGGCAAGCTCAAGGGAAGAAAGGACGTTATAATCACCGACCTTCCCGGTATCTACTCGCTTTCACCCTACACCCTCGAGGAAGTCGTTGCGAGAAATTACCTCGTAGGCGAGCGCCCCGACGCGATACTCAACATCATCGACGGCACCAACCTCGAGCGTAACCTTTACCTCACCACACAGCTCGTTGAGCTCGGTATCCCGGTAGTTGCAGCGGTAAACATGATGGACGTCGTAAAGAAGAACGGCGACAAGATAAACACCGCACAACTCGCAAAGGAGCTCGGCTGCGAGGTCTGCGAGATCTCCGCGCTTAAGGGCACCGGTATCACCGAGGCTGCCGACAAGGCTATAAAGGCTGCCCAGGCTAAGGAAAAGATGGTTCCGCAGCACACCTTCAGCGGTGTTGTAGAGCACGCCATCGCCCACATCGAGGAGGCTGCCCTCCACGATCTGCCCGAGGCACAGCAGAGATGGTACGCCATCAAGATATTCGAGCGCGACGAGAAGGTTCTTGAAATGATCAAGATCCCGAAGGAAACGATGGATCACATCGAAAACGACATCAAGGCTGCCGAGACAGAGCTTGACGACGACGCTGAGTCCATCATCACCAACGAGCGCTATGTATACATATCCACGATCATCAAGGGCTGCCTTACCAAGAAGAACAAGGGCGGTCTGACGGTATCCGATAAGATCGATAAGATCGTCACCAACCGCTGGCTGGGTCTGCCGATATTCGCGGTAGTAATGTGGCTGGTTTACTATGTATCTATGGTAACGGTCGGCGCAAACGCTACCGACTGGGCTAACGACGGTCTGTTCGGCGACGGCTGGTTCGCCCTCGGAATAGGCAGAGGAGCATACGACGAAGCTTCCGAGGAGTACGGCGACGCAATGAGCGCCCTCGACGCATTCGGCGTAGCACCCGACCTTGAGGACGAGGAGTTCGACGCTGACGCCGCCCTCGCTGACATCCAGGCGTTCACCCCTGCTGAGGAATCCGTTCCCTACGAGGTAGAGGACGAGGAGACCCTCGCAGTAAGCGAGATCACCGTTTACGCTTCCGAGATCCCCGCTGACGCAGACGAGGAAGAGACTCTCGGCACGACCTATGCTGACGCAGTAGCTTATTTCACCGACAACGGATTCGACGAGCCCGACCCCGCTGATTACGGTCCCTGGGTTCCCGGTATCCCGGTTCTTGTTGAGACCGGTCTTGACGCTGTCAACTGCGTTGACTGGCTGAAGGGTCTTATCCTCGACGGTATCGTAGCCGGCGTTGGCGCAGTACTCGGATTCGTTCCGCAGATGCTGGTGCTCTTCATCTTCCTTGCATTCCTCGAGGCTTGCGGCTACATGGCGCGTGTTGCATTCGTGCTTGACCGTGTATTCAGAAAGTTCGGTCTTTCCGGTAAGTCCTTTATCCCGATCCTCATCGGTACAGGCTGCGGTATCCCTGGTATCATGGCTTCCCGTACCATCGAGAACGAGCGCGACCGCCGTATGACCGTAATGACCACAACGTTTATCCCCTGCGGCGCTAAGGTTCCGTTCATCGCAATGATCGCGGGCGCTATCTTCGGCGGCTCTCCGTGGATCTCCACCGGCGCTTACTTCATCGGTATCGCAGCAATCATCATTTCCGGTATTATCCTGAAGAAAACAAAGATGTTCGCAGGCGACCCCGCTCCGTTCGTTATGGAGCTCCCCGCTTACCATCTGCCGACAGTCGGCAACGTTCTCCGCTCCATGTGGGAGCGCGGCTGGTCCTTCATCAAGAAGGCCGGTACCATCATTACGCTTTCCACCATCTTCGTATGGTTCACATCTTACTTCGGCGTAGTTGACGGAACATTCCAGATGCTGGACGAGAGCCAGATGGAATATTCTATCCTCGCAGCGATAGGCAACGCTATCTGCTGGATATTCGCTCCCCTTGGCTGGGGCAACTGGCAGGCGACCGTTGCGGCGGTTACAGGTCTTGTTGCTAAGGAGAACATCGTTGGTACCCTGGGCGTACTTTACGGCGGCGGAGATCAGTCCGTATACGCTGCAATGGGCGCTGCATTCACCGGCATCAGCGGTATGTCCTTCCTTATCTTCAACCTGCTGTGCGCACCGTGCTTCGCAGCAATGGGCGCTATCAAGCGTGAGATGAACAACAGAAAGTGGTTCTGGTTCGCAATAGGCTATGAGTGCGGCTTCGCATATGTTATCGCCCTTATCGTAAACCAGCTCGGCAACCTGTTCACCGGCACACTGATGACCGCGGGCGCTGGCGCTGTTTGCAACATCATCAGCCTTATCTTTGCGGTAGCTCTCCTAGCAGGTCTGGTTTACATGCTGTTCAGACCGTACAAAGAGTCCACAAAGCTCACAACAAAAGTAAAGGTTTAATAGCAGTTTGATCAAATCATTTTGCGGGCGGTCGGGGGAACTCAGCCGCCCGCTGTTTTCGGGAGGTGCCTGATATGCTGGAATTTCTTCAGAACAACTGGGGCAGCCTTGTCGTAGGGGCTGCGGTGCTGGCGGTGGTGGTGCTCATCATCGTTAAGCTGGTAAAGGACAGAATGGCGGGTAAATTCACCTGCGGCGGAAACTGCGGAGCCTGCAAGGGCAACTGCTCCGGCTGCAGCGCCTGCTCCGCCCATGGAGCACCCCCGGTAAACAAAAAGACATAAGGCTGACCGCATAAGTCAGCCAGTAACACGGAGGACGCAATGACCTACGCACAGAAAAAATACCTTTTCGCGATATACAGGCTTGGTATAAACGGCGAAGCGATAAGCTCCTCGGACGTATCGCGGCTTGTGGGAGTGACCAAGGCGAGCACTGTCAAGATGACCCAGCGGCTCAGCGACGACGGCTATATCCGCAAGGAGCCCTACGGCAAGATATCTCTCACGGAGGCGGGGATAAAGGAAGCGTCAACGCTGTTCACCAGCAGCCTTGTTATCTGCGATTTTCTGAAGCAGAAGGTCGGGATACCCGAGCAGGAAGCGGACAGCGACGCCGTAAAGATAGTGGCGCAGGTGTCCGAAAAAACCGTTGCGCAGCTTGTGAAGTTCGCCCTAGGAGATGCTGTAAATGCCTGAATATCTGCCAACAATACTGATAATCGCAGTTCTTGCCGTAATATGCGTCATCGCGGTGCTCAGCATAATCAAGCGCGCAAACAAGGGCTGCTGCGGAGCCGGCGGCGGAGACATCGAGGAAAAGATAGTCAAGGACACGTCGGATTTCACCCATGTCTGCCGCGTGAAAATAGGCGGAATGCACTGCGACAAGTGCGCCAGCCGCATAGCCACGGCGTTCAACCGCCAGGACGGAGTTTTCGCCGAGGTGAGCTGGAAAATCGGAGAGGCGCTTATTCGCTCGAAGGAGCCGCTGCCTGAGCTGGTTATCCGCCAGACGGTCATGGGGCTGGATTACACAGTGGAGAGCATTACCCAAATACAGAAATAATAAAGCATGAGTTCCTGCGCTAAGCTGGAACTCTTTTTTATGTGCGTTTTGTGAAATTGCACAAAAATTATTTTGAAAATTCCAACAGACTATTCAAATTTGATAAAAACCACTTTACAAACGATTACATAAGTGCTATAATAAAGACAACGAAAAACGGATCGGACTTCACAGCACAGAAGAAAGACCCGCGGAAAGGACAGATAATTTATGACACTGAAGAATATGATTTCCGACGGCGAAAAGGTTCAGGTTTACGAGGTTGACGGCAAGGCTGTCAAGGTTTTCAAGGATCCGAACGAACCCAAGAGCGTTGTTCTTTATGAAGCACTTACTCACTCCAGAGTTGAGGAGACCGGTTACAGCCGCGTTCCCGCACTCGAGGAGGTTACTAAGATAGACGGCAAGTGGGCGATCTCCTATGAATTCATCAAGGGCGAGACTCTCTCCGAGCTGATGAAGAAAGACCCCAAGAAGGCTGACGAATACCTGGAGCAGATGGTAGACCTCCAGATCGAGATCAACTCTCAGCGCTCCCCCAAGATAAGCCGCCTGAAGGATTACCTCAAGCGCTCCATCGAGGGGCTGGACATGATAGACGACGTGAAGAAGTATGAGCTGCTCACCCGCCTTGAATCAATGCCCAAGCACGTTAAGCTCTGCCACGGCGAGTTCACACCGGATAACATCATCATCAACGAGAAGGGCGTTTTCGTTGTAGACTGGCTTAAAGCTAAGCAGGGCAACGCTTCCGCTGATGTTGCCAAGACATATCTGTGGTTCTGCCTGAATCACCACACCGAGTACGCTGAGAAGTATCTCAAGCTGTACTGCAAGAAAACAGGCACCGCTGTAAAGTACGTTCAGGACTGGCTCCCAATCGTGGCTGCCGCTCAGCTTAAGTTCAAGCGCCCCGAAGAGCGCGAGCTTCTGCTCACCTGGATCGACATCGCGGATTACGATTGATCTCTGACTATTAGTTGTTTTTCTCCTTTTCATAATCAATTATCGGGAATAACTCGAACCCCCTCCGAAGCCGGAGGGGGATCTTTTTATTTAGGGCAATACCGCACAAAGATTGTGCGTGTATTGCGCAGTCAGATTTTTCGTCAGATTGTACAATGAGGACGCGGCAAGGCTGCCGCCTTGCAAGGACGAATTGTTCAATATGACGGAAAAGATGCAAGCAAGACATGCGCAAAATCCAATAAATGGTCTTTGTGCGGTGTTGCCCTTGGATATCACTTGAACTGCTCGAGTATCTGCTCTTTTCTGTGGAGCCCCACCAGTATCTCCTTGGTTATGCCGTCCTTTATGACTACCAGCGTTGGAATGCTCTCCACGCCGAACGCTGAGGCAAGCTCCGGCTGCTCGTCAACGTTCACCTTGCCCACCTTTATCTCGGCGTGCTCCTCCGCAAGCTGGTCGACTATCGGGGACTGCATCATGCAGGGTCCGCACCAGGAAGCCCAGAAATCAAGCAGCACGGGCTTCGTGCTCTCCACTACCTCAGTCTTGAAGTTATCCTTTGTTATGGTCAGTACAGCCATTTTATTTCCTCCGTTCAGGTTATCTTTACGTCCACGGAATGTCCCGCAGCTATATTATATACCATTTTGCTAGGTTTGTCCAGTAGATATTTCGTCAAAATGCTGACATATTCATTTACATTTTTGTATTGTATATTGTCTGAATTTGCATAGTTTTATACGCGGCAATATGTCTTTTTTGTACAAAAGATACTATTTTGCTAAGTTCTTTGTCGGAATTTGAAAAAAGACTTGACTATTTTGGTCGGTTTGTAGTAGAATATAAATGTATAGGATTGAGTATAGGCTCAGTCGTAAAAAATATGAAACAGGAGATAATTAATTATGCAGAAGACGATCGGCGTACTTACAAGCGGCGGCGACGCACCCGGCATGAATGCCGCAGTCCGCGCTGTCACAAGAGCTGCTATCAAAAAGGGATTCAGGGTCGTTGGTATCCGCCGCGGCTACAATGGTCTGCTCAACAACGATATGGTAGAGCTCACCACAAGAGATGTTGCTGATATAATCCAGAGGGGCGGCACAGAGATATTCACTGCACGCTGCAAGGAATTCAGAGAGTGGGAATATGTGCTTAAGGCTAAGGACATCTGCGAGAAGGACAACTTCGCAGGTATCGTGGTTATCGGCGGCGACGGCTCCTTCAGAGGCGCTGCTGATCTTTCCAAGGCTGGTATCCCCTGCGTTGGTCTGCCCGGAACTATCGACAACGATATCCAGTGCTCTGAGTACACCATCGGCTATGATACCGCAATGAACACCGTTATGGAGCTGGTAGACAAGCTCCGCGACACCTCTCACTCCCACGAGCGCTGCGCTGTCGTCGAGGTAATGGGCAGAAATGCAGGCCACATCGCGCTGAACACCGGCGTTGCCTGCGGCGCGACCGCTATCCTTGTTCCCGAGGTCGAATTCAGCATTGAGGACGTTATCAAGAAGATAAAGGACGCACGCGCCAACGGCAAGGAGCAGTTCATCGTCATCGTTGCAGAGGGCGTTGGTCACACCGAGGAGATCTCCCAGAAGATTTTCGAGGAGACCGGTATCGAGTCCAGAGCTACTATCCTGGGTCACGTTCAGAGAGGCGGCAGCCCCACAGTACGTGACAGAGTGGTTGCTTCCGAGATGGGCTACTATGCAGTTGAGCTGCTCGAAAAGGGCATCGGCAACCGCGTTGTCGGCATGAAGGACGGCAAGATCTATGATGTGGATATCCAGGAGGCTCTCAGCATGAAGAAGCCGTTTGACAAGCGCCTCTACGATATCGCAAACGAGATAAGCTTCTGATTTCCCCGCCGGAGCGCGGATATACTATAAACTACAACACAGAGTAGAAGAACGTGCGTTAAGTGCTGCGCGGACGGAGAGTTGCCGTGCGGACGAAAGGCTATCGCCTGCGGTGCGTTCTTCGCATCTCGCTGTACATAAATTGAATATGGAGCCATTGGGCTTTATTCTGTTTGTATATGGCGAAGTTACGGAGGATAAAGTCATGGCTTTTTTTCTTAACTTCAAAAAATCTGCACAGGAGCTGAAAAGCGTCCGGTGCCTGGTGGTCACGGCGGTGCTCATTGCGCTTGCGTGCGTACTTAAAATGCTGACTATCCAGCCGCTTCCCACGCTAAAGATCGGCTTCTCGTTTATCGCGATAGCTTCGATAGGAATGCTCTACGGTCCCACAGTGGCGGGGCTTTCCTGCGTTGCAACGGACGTCATCGGCTACCTCGTATCCAACCAGCAGCAGGGGTTCTCGCCGCTGTTCACGCTGGTGGAGGTCACCGGCGGAGTTATCTACGGCATATTCCTGTACGGCTTCGACCCGGTTAAGCCCGACCTCACCTCGGCTAAAAGCTTCTGGAGCGGCATACGGTCGAATGTTCCGTCAGTGCTGCGCATTGTCGGCGCGAAATTCACGATAAACCTGGTGTGCAACGTATTCATGAACACACTGTTTATGATGATAATGGGTTACGGCATTGTTCCGGAAACATTCTGGCTAAAAATAGGCACCCGCATAATCAAGAATGCGACAATGCTGCCCATTGAGGTATTTATTCTGCTGCTGGCGCTGTTCCCGATAAAGGCGGCGTACACGGCGGTGTTCAGGAACCACAAGCAGCACGTCTGACAGAGCCACGGCTCAGAAAGGTGTATTGATATGACCAAGCTCGGATTCATAGGCGTCGGCAACATGGGCGGCGCTATCCTCAAGGGAATAGAGGGAAAGCTCGGCAACACGGCGGTTTTCGCGTTTGACGCAAACAAGGACAAGCTCGCAGACCTCACTCTGCTCGGAGCAACCGCCGCCGGAAGCGCAAGGGAGATCGCTGAAAAATGCGATTATATCCTGCTTGCAGTGAAGCCCCAGCACCTCGGCGAGGTCCTCGCGGAGATAAAGGACAGCGTAAAGCCACAGACCGTGTTCATCTCGATCTGCGCGGGGATCTCCGCTGAATATATCCGCGAACGCACTATACCGGACGCAAAGGTAGTGCTGGTCATGCCCAACACCCCTATGATGCTGGGCTGCGGAGCCTCCGCCATGTCCCACGACGATAAGGTAAGCCCGGAGGAATTCGCTTTCGCCCGCAAGATAATCGGAAGCTGCGGTATCACAGAGGTCGTACCCACCGACAAGATGAAGGAAGTCATCGCCATCAACGGAAGCTCCCCCGCGTTCATTTACCTGTACGCAAAGGGATTCGTTGACTACGCCGATTCCGTGGGTATCGACAAGGAGGCGGCGCTCCGGCTGTTCGCACAGAGCCTTATCGGCTCCGCGAAAATGCTCACCGAGTCCGGAATGACCGTTGACGAGCTGATAAAGCAGGTCTCCTCCCCCGGGGGAACCACTATCGCAGGACTTGACAAGCTGTACGAGGGAGACCTCACCGGCGATGTACAGAGAGCCTGCGAAGCCTGCACCAAGCGCGCTTACGAGCTTGGAAACTAAGACCGGGATTAATTTTTCAGGGCGGTGTCTTTCATCGCCCTGTTTCATTAAGGAGAACCAATGATACGAGTAGCTCAGATTTTAGGCAAGATGAACGGCGGAGGCGCTGAACAGGTCGTCATGAACTACTACAAGGCGGCTGACCGCGAAAAGGTGCAGTTCGACTTCTATCTTTTCAAAGGCTCGAAGTACGTCCCCGTGGAGGAAATAAAGGCGATGGGCGGCAGGCTGTTCGTGCTGCCGACATTCAGGCACCCGCTGAAATACCTGAAAACCCTGCGCAGGCTGCTCTCCGAAAACAAGTACCAGATAATGCACTGCCACCTGAGCACTCTGTCGTTCCTGCCGCTGCTGGCGGGAAAACAGGCGGGAGTCCGGGTGCGGATACTTCACAACCACAGCACCTCCGGCGGCGCGCGGGAATGGCACCGCAACCTCGCGAAGCTCATTCTGAAGCCGTTTGCGCGTATGTTCGCCACGGACTATTTCGCCTGCTCGGAATACGCGGCGCGCTGGATGTACGGCCATGTTCCAGTATGTTCAATGGACGAGACCGCCCCGAAAAATGCCGCCATGATCATGCGCAATGCAATAGACACGGAGCTGTTCAGATTCAGCGAAAAAAAGCGCGCCAAGATCCGGAAAGAGTTCGGAGTAAGATCCGGCACTCTGCTTTTCGGCAATGTAGGAAGATTCTGCCCGCAGAAAAATCAGCATTTTCTGATCGACGTGTTTACAGAAATCGTACAGCAGCACAAAAATTCCGTCCTCGTCATGGCGGGAGTAGGAAAGGACATGGAGGTCATTAAAGCCCGCGTTATCGCCGCAGGGCTTTCAGACAAGGTGATATTCGCAGGTCAGCGCTCGGATATAGACGCGCTGTACTGTGCAATGGACTGCTTTATCCTGCCTTCTAATTACGAGGGGCTCGGAATGGCGGGAATTGAGGCGCAGTGCTCCGGACTGCACTGTCTGTTCTCCGACCGCGTTCCACAGGAGGTCAGAATAACACCAAATGCGCAGTTCCTCTCGCTGAAAACCTCGCCGCACGACTGGGCATTCGCCGCAATAAACCTCGCCGGGCTGAAGCGCCGCGACCTCTCCGCAGAAACCGCCGCCGCTGGCTACGACATAACCGAGGAAGCCGCAAGGCTCACGGATTTTTATCTGCGTAAGTCATTATTGTAAACCTAAACCTCTTGACAAGTTTACAGAGATGTGCTATAATGTACAAGGCTCATTTGTAAACCAAAAGACAGGAGAAAGTAAACAATGAAAGAAATTATCGACCAGAACGGCGCAGGCGCCGTAAAGCAGAACAAATTCCTTACAGTAAGGAACATGGCGTTCATCGCGGTTATGGCGGCGCTGATATGCGTTGTGGCTCCGTTCTCCGTACCCATGCCCGGTCTTGTTCCGATATCCCTTGCGACATTCGTTATCTACATCACGGGCGGGATACTCGGCTGGAAGAAAGGCACGCTTGCGGTGCTGATATATGTGCTCCTCGGGGCGGTGGGGCTTCCGGTGTTCTCCGGCGGCGCGGGCGGCTTTGCGAAGCTGTTCGGCGTTACCGGCGGCTACATCGTGGGATACATTCCCTGCGTACTTATCGGCGGGCTGTTCGTTGACCTGTTCTACAAGAAAGCGAAGTCCAGGAATCCGTTCGTTAACGGCGCGTGGTCTATCCCGGTGGGCATGGTAGCAGGAACTGTTGTTCTCTACGCGCTGGGGACCGTGTGGTTCGTTATCGCACGCGGCGTTACTCTGGAGGTCGCGCTGGCTTCCTGCGTTGTTCCGTTCCTCATCGGCGACGCGATAAAAATAGTCTGCGCGACTATCGTGACGGTTATCCTCCGCGACAGGCTCGGAAAGATAATGTCCGGCAACTAACTCAAAGCCGCCTTCCCTTGTGGTTGGCGGCTTTTTTTTGGCTGTAAGAATGGGAGAGCATTCAAGGTGCTCTCCCATTGCTTTTATCCTATCTTGAAGTACTCCCAGTTCTTTATCTGCTGGGGGATATCCTTTGTGCCAAAGCTGAATTCAGGAAGCTTGCTGTGCGTGATATAAATATCGCTTCCGAATACCTCTATGAGCCGCTCCTTGGTCACGCCCTTCTCCTCGTTGGGATACGGAGTGCCGTTGAGGTCTACCTTTGCCTTGCCTGCCGCGTCAACCTGGTAGATGAAGTCGCCGTTCCATATCATGTAGTACAGCCACATTGCGCCCTTGTCCACCATTCCCTGCGGGTCGGGGATATTGCCGCACTCGGACAGGGTGAGCATCTTTCCGGTGGCTTCGGCGTCCATTCCGGCAAGCTCCGCGCACTCCTTGTCGTAGCGCTGAAGCTCGGCGTATGCGCTGTAATAGTAGTCGTTAAGCGCTTCTGCGGAAAGGTCGTTTGCGGAATAATACTTGTCTATGCCCTCGATATCAAAGGAATTCGGGCTTACGATGCAGTGGTTGCTCTGACCGTTCCACAGCCAGATGATATTGGAAAGCTTGTGATAGTTCTCCATGCGGTCGTAGATCATGTACCACAGCTTCTGGAAAACCTCGTTCAGCACGGAATCCCTGCCCTGGAGTCCCCACCAGAACCAGGAGCCGCTTGCCTCGTGCAGCGGGCGGAACAGCACGGTCACGCCCTCGCTCTCCAGCCGCTGGAGCTTCGTTGCGATAAGGTCTATGTCATGTATAACCGTTTCGTACTCCTTGGTGCCGGGAGTTACCGCGTTAAACTGGCTGAAATTCGTGATCTCCTCGGTGTAGAAGGCGTAGCCGCCCTCAGGGTTGTCTATGTCCTTGGGGACGTTCCAGTGCCATGTGAAGGTGCACAGTCCGCCGGATTCATGCGCCCATTCTATCGCTTCATCTATCATGTCGTCGCTCTGGTAGCTTCCGGTGCAGAAGATGAAATCGTATCCCTTCATCGCGGTGAGGTCGCCTGTCGCATTGTAGAACACAAGATCCTCATAGCACTCGTTGCCCATCATCTGCTGGCAGGTGAGTATCTGCTTGCCGTAAACGCTTCTGAGGTAGTTCCATACCTCCATGGTCTTTTCGTTTTTCTGCGCGTTCTCAGACACCGGCTTGGTGGGGTCTACCTCCTTGGCGTCAAGGGAGGCCTTCAGCGCGTCAAAATCCGTCTGGTATGCCAGCGCCGCTTCCATGTCGATGTCGCCGTCCTCCGTCAGCTTAACGGGGTTGGAAAGTATCGTTTTTTCCCCGGCGGGAGCCTGCGCCTCAGCCGTGGAGCCGCTCTGCACGGAGCTGTCAGAGCTTTCCTGAGAGGAGCTGCTGGATTTGCTGCAGGCGGTCAGCGTGAGAGCCATTGCCGCCGCAAGCATTATTGAAAGAAACTTCTTCATATCGTATCCTTTATCTGAACAATGTACATTTACCGCTTTTCCTGTAATAGTCTATGCGCTGCTGGATCACCCCGCGGGTGGTGCGGTAATACTCCGCGAGGCAGTCGATGCAGAAAAATTCAGCGTCATTCCGCGATACCAGCTTCTGGTGTATCGCAATGTCGTCGGAGCCGAGCTTCGCACCGCATTTCTTGCAGGTGGAATAATTGCCCATTCAGACCTTTACCACCTTTGCGCGGAGCACCTTGCAGCCGTGGGGCTCAACAGTGGTGCAGAAGCGCTCTGTAAAGGTGCCGAGCTCCTCGTGCTTCCAGCAGTCGTAAACGGAAAGACCTCTGCCCGAAGCAGTGGTAAGACCGATATCCCAGAACTGGAGGCTCATCTCGCCCGCGCGGTCGCCGAAGTTGAACATGCCGATAGCGTAATCGCCGTTGGACAGCGGCTTGACCAGGGAGAACACGTTGTCCGGGTTGTTCCACTGTTTTATACAGTACGGGCCGCGGCACTCGATATCCTGATTTATCGCGATAACGTCCTTGTTGGTGAGTATCTCCTTAGTGGCGGGGGTCATATGGCGGATATCGCAGCCTATCATCAGCGGGGAGTTCATGATAGCCCACAGGCTGAAATGTGTGCGGTATTCCTCGTCGGTGCAGCCGCCGAGCTTCGGCGCAGTCTCGCCGCTGTCGGCGATAACGTTTACGCCCTGTTCTGTGGAGTTTATCCACTCGTTATTGCTGCCGCCGTGCATTCCCACAACCAGCATATCAATGTCGTTGTGACAGAAGTTCCCGCCGTAGCACTCGTTTCCTATCTGGGAGAGCGCAAGGCGCTTGATGGATTCCCAGTTGTCCTGGATATCGCCGGTGGAGCGGAAGAGGTGCGCGCCGGATTCCCTTATCCACTTGTAAACATTATCGTTGCCCCAGTTGCACGCGGAGAACATGATATCCCTGCCGCAGTTGCGCAGCGCGGCGCTCATTCTCTTGTAGAGTATCTCGCCGGGGATATGGTCGGGCTTGTAGCAGTAGTCGTACTTCAGGTAGTCAACGCCCCACTCGGCGAAGGTCTCGGCGTCGTCGAACTCATGCTCGAAGCTGCCGGGGTGTCCGCCGCAGGTGTGGGTCCCCGCGCAGGAATACATACCGAATTTCAGACCCTTGCTGTGAACATAGTCAGCCACTGGCTTTATCCCGTCCGGGAACTTCCAGTGGTCGGGCACGAGCCTGCCGTTCTTGTCGCGCTGCTTCTCGCTCCAGCAGTCGTCGATGACTATGTACTCATAGCCCGCGTCCTTAAGCTCGGACGCCATAGCGTCAGCCGCTTCCTTGATGAGCTTGTCGTTTATCTCCCAGGTGAAGGTGTTCCAGGAGTTCCACCCCATGGGCGGGGTCAGCCCTAAAAATTTGTTCTCCATAGATTT
This sequence comes from uncultured Oscillospiraceae bacterium, assembly GCA_934448295.1. Classification (GTDB taxonomy): domain Bacteria; phylum Bacillota; class Clostridia; order Oscillospirales; family Ruminococcaceae; genus CAG-115. Next base: position 240,996 of record CAKSEY010000001.1, on the reverse strand, counting down.
CTCCTTAATTACGTTTATTAGCCGGATTTACTTTAACAGTTAGCTAAAACCCGGTTACTTCATTGTAATTATAGCATAACCAACGAAAAATTTCAACAGGAAATGCGGATTTTTTATTGAAAAAATCCGCATTGACATTTAAATTTTTATGTGATATAATTATTACCCAACAAAAGGAGGTAATTACATGGACTGCACATTTATAACGCCGGAGGGCAAATTCAACCTGCGGGTAGGAGCCGTGATAACGGACGGCGCCCGCGTACTAGTTGGCAAGGAAAGCCGCGCCGACTTCTACACGGTAATCGGCGGCCGCGTAAAGTTCGGGGAAACTGCCGAAGCCGCCGTGCTGCGCGAAATACGCGAGGAACTTGGAGTTTCCGCCGAGATAGACCGGCTGTACTCCATCAACGAAAAATTCTTCACGCTGGACGGAATACGCTATCACGAGCTGGAATTCCTGTTCCTGATAAAGCCGTTCGATATCTCGCGGATAGATTATTCCGCGATAAGCTGCGACGGCACGGATATACGGCTCGTGTGGCTTGATACCGCCCGTAAGCCCGATATGCCCGTTTTCCCGGAGAATCTTTTCGAAGCCGTCGCGAACCCCTCACCGGAGATAAGATTCACGGTCGAGGACGATCAGGCTCCTGCCCGCTGAACTTATACCCCACGCCGCGCACCGTCACGATATTCCCGGAATACCGCCCGAGAGCCTTTTTTAGCTGGCTGACGTGGACGTTAACGGTCTTGTCCGCGCAGATACTGTCGCTGCCGAGCTGCCGGGAAAGCTCCTCCCGGGTGAAAACGCGGTCGGGGCTGCTGATGAACAGATACAGCAGAGCCACCTGGCGCGGCGCGATATCCAACGGCTCCCCGTCAAGGGCCGCGCGGTAGGTGGTGATATCTGCGTTAAGCCCGCCGAAGCTCACCGGGGGACGGTTTGCATACGGCGAGGTCAGCAGGGTCTTGGTCTGCGCCGCCCTTACCCGGGCGGTGAGCTCCGCCATGTCAAGCGGACGGCTCACGGCATCCGCCGCCCCCATCTCAAAGGCGGTCAGCCTGCCTATGCTGTCGTTTTCGGAGGTCAGCACTATTGCCGGAACCCCCGCCGCGTTTATCCTCGCCAGCACGGAGCTGAGCGCCTCCCCGGCGGTTTCTATGTCCAGGAGTATCAGGTGGACCGTGGACAGGTGCTGCTCTGTCAGGTGCTCCACATCGCGCAGGGCGAACACCTCAAACCCGGAAGCCGAAAGATAGCCGCTTATCAGCGCGTTCATGCTGTCAAACCGGTCTATCAGCAGTATTTTTCCCCTGAACATAGTTTCTCCTTTCAAATTTCAAAAAGCTCCGGCATTCCTACCGGAGCTTTTTCTGTAAAGTGTGATTTTGTTTAGCCGAGAACTACCTCAACAGTGTGCTCGCCGCCGTCCATTACGGGGATAACGTTTCCGTCAACGGGCTTGCCGTCGACAGTCATGCTCTTAACGCCCTTGCAAACGTGGTTCGGGTTCTTTACGGTGATGTCGTAGGTAGCGCCGCGGAACTGACGCGTAGCCTTCATGCCGTCCCACTCGTGCGGAATGGACGGGTCGATCTTCAGACCGTCGAAGTCAGCCGCGATACCGAGAATGTACTGGGAGATAGCGACCATGTTCCATGCTGCGGTACCTGTCAGCCAGCTGTTCTTGCCCTGACCGAAGTTGTCGCCCTGCTTGCCGATATCAGCGCCTGCGTCCTTGCCGCCGATCATCTGACCGTAAACGTACGGCTCGGTCTTGTGGATATCGGAGGTCTCCTCGGTGAATGCCGGTGCGATCTCAGAGTAGTACTTGAACGCCTGGTCGCCCTCGCCTGCATAAGCGGCAGCGCAGATTATCCATGCATTGTTGTGCGTGAAGATACCTGCGTTCTCCTTGTATCCGCCGGGATATGTGGAGATCTCGCCGTACTGGATATAGTACTTGGTGAACGCGGGGTTGTTGAGCACCAGACCGTACTGGGTGTTCAGTCTCTCGTCGATAGCCTTGAGGGTCTTTTTGGAAGCCTCGGCGTCGATGTCGGACATGATAGCGAAGCCCTGCGGCTCGATGAAGATCTGACCTTCCTCGCACTCCTTGGAGCCCATCTTCTTGCCCTCTGCGTCATACGCTCTGAGGAACCAGTCGCCGTCCCATGCGGAATCCATCATAGCCTTCTTCATCTTGTCGATCTCAGCCTGAGCCTTTGCAGCCTCGTCGGTCTTGCCCAGGTGGTTGAGTATCTGAACGTAGTTCGGGCCTGCATAGGTGAACAGTGCGCCGACAAACGCGGACTCAGCTACCTTGGAATAGCCGCCCTCTGCCTTGAACTTCGGGTTGGTGTAGGTCTGGAAGGACTCGCCGGGGGTGTCGGAGTAGCAGGAGAGGTTGATGCAGTCGTTCCAGTCTGCGCGCATTGCAAGGGGCAGACCGTGCGGGCCGAGGTTGTTCACGATGTGGTAGAAGGAAACCTTCAGGTGCTCGAGCATGGGCTGTGCAACGGACATATCGTTGTCATAAGGAACCATCTCGTCGAGAATGCTCCAGTCGCCTGTTTCCTTGATGTACGCGGAAACGGACAGAATGAGCCACAGCGGGTCGTCGGAGAAGTCGCCGCCGATATCTGCGTTACCCTTCTTGGTGAGGGGCTGGTACTGGTGGTAGCAGCCGCCGTCCGGGAACTGGGTGGAAGCGATGTCGATGATCCTCTCCCTTGCCCTGTCGGGGATCTGGTGAACGAAGCCGAGAACGTCCTGGTTGGAATCACGGAAGCCCATGCCGCGGCCGATACCGCTCTCAAAGTAGGAAGCGGAACGTGAAAGGTTGAATGTAACCATGCACTGGTACTGGTTCCAGATGTTGACCATGCGGTTTACCTTGTCGTCAGGCGTGTCAACATTCAGGATTCCGAGCAGCTTGTCCCATGTCTCTCTCAGCTCGGCAAGGCCTGCAGCAACCTTTTCGGGAGTGTTGTACTTCTCGATCATTGCGTTGCTCTTTACCTTGTTTATGGTCTTGCCGTCAGCTTCGAACTTCTCAGCCACAGGCATCTCAACATAGCCGAGAATGAACACGAGGGTCTTGCTCTCGCCTGCTGCAAGGGTGATCTCCTTGTAGTGGGAAGCGATGGGAGACCAGCCGTCGGCAAAGGAGTTAGTCGCCTTGCCGTCCAGAACAGCCTGGGGATTGTGGAATCCGTTGTACAGACCGATGAAAGAATCGCGGTCGGTATCGTAGCCGTCGATAGTATCGTTTACGGTGTAGAATGCGAAGTGGTCGCGTCTGTCGCGGTACTCGGTCTTGTGGTAGATGGTGGAGCCTACTACCTCGACGCGGCCGGTGGAGAAGTTTCTCTGGAAGTTGGTGCAGTCGTCCTGTGCGTCCCAGAGGCACCACTCAGCGAACGACCACAGCTTGAAGGTCTTTGCGGAGCCGCTCTCGTTGGTGAGAACAAGCTGCTGTACCTCGCCGTCATAGTTCTGCGGAACGAAGAACGTAGCCTCAGCCTTGAGTCCGTTCTTCTTGCCGGTAATGATGGTGTAGCCCATGCCGTGGCGGCACTCGTAGCTGTCGAGCTCTGTCTTTACAGGAGACCAGCCGGGGTTCCAGATGGTGTCGCCGTCCTTTATGTAGAAGTATCTGCCGCCCATGTCGATGGGGACGTTGTTATAGCGGTAACGCGTGATACGGCGCAGACGCGCGTCCTTGTAGAAGCTGTATCCGCCTGCGGTATTGGATATCAGGGAGAAGAAGCCCTGTGTTCCGAGGTAGTTTATCCACGGATACGGGGTGCGCGGAGAGGTTATCACATACTCGCGGTTTTTGTCGTCAAAATGACCGAATTTCATTAAAGACCGTCCTTCCTTGTGCGCTCAGAAGAGCTGAGGGAGCTGCTCCCTCACATTTTGTATTCCGGCGTACTTCCCGCAGCACGGAAAGTATTGAGCCGCTCGTTATTAGTATACAATATTGCCGGAAGAATTACAAGGGCTGAAAACGATAACATATTTTTTTGTTTAGGAATTTTACTTTAAAAACAAGAATCAGGCACAAAAACTGGTTAATTTGAACAAAAGGAGGGTGTGCCCCTCCTTTTGGCTTATTCTATCCCTAAGTCCTCCAGCAGCCTGCTGACCTCGGAAAGCCCGCGCAGGCGTATCCCCTCGCGCAGGAGCTCCATATCCGCAGGGTTGAGCTCCTCCGCCGGGAGAGAGTACACCGCCAGCGGCTCGTCGCTGCCGTCTTTGAAGAGAGCCGCCCCGCCGTCGTATTCTTTCACGACATAGCAGGAAAGCTCCGCCGCGGTCTGCTCCGCCGCATTCAGCACGTCCCCCGCCGCCGAAGCCACATAGGCGGCGCCGCCACCCAGCAGGGTCAGCGCCATAAGTCCGCTGGTCAGTTTTCCATAAAACGACATATTGTACCTCCTGCAACAATTATTTCTGGAGGTAGTATGCCGCAGTACACGCCATTTATTCGCTTTATTGCATTTTGCAAAAAAAGTTTACGTCAGCACTTGTATTTTTCATGAAAAAATGATACAATAGTTAATGTATAAGCAGGAGGCGAGCCATGAACAAGAATATAGAATATCTGCGCGACAAGGCGAACCGTCTTTCGCTCAGCCCCGGGGTGTATCTCATGAAGGACGGCACCGGAAAGATAATCTATGTCGGCAAGGCGAAGGCGCTGAAAAACCGCGTCACCTCCTATTTCCGGCACGATTCGAACCACAACGCGAAAACGCTGAAGCTAATAGACAACATCGCGGACTTCGACTTCATCGTCTGCCCCAGCGAGCTTGACGCACTTGTGCTGGAATGCAGCCTGATAAAGCTCCACAAGCCGAAATACAACATTCTGCTGAAGGACGACAAGGGCTACAACTATATCAAAATTTCAAAGGGCGCGTACCCCCGGATCTCCTACGCGCTGAACACCAACGACCCCAACGCGGATTATCTCGGGCCGTTCACCAGCGGATTCACGGTGAAGCAGGCAGTGGAGGAGGCAAACACCATCTTCATGCTGCCCACCTGTAACCGCCGCTTCCCGATGGATATAGGCAAGGAGCGCCCCTGTCTGAATATGCACATCAAGAAGTGCATGGGCGTGTGCCGCGGAAAGATATCCTCCGAGGAATACCGCAAGATAGTTGACGAGGCTCTGGAATACCTTAAAACCGGAAGCCAGAAGTCAGTCGAGCAGCTCACCGAGGAAATGAACGAAGCCGCAGAAAACCTGGAATTCGAAAAAGCCGCGAAGCTCCGCGACCGTATCCAGGCGATAGCGCGGCTGAAAAACTCGCAGAAGATCTTCGACTACAAGACCGAGGACTACGACATCGTCGCCCTTGCGCAGAACGTCAGCCTTGCCAGCGTTGCAGTGGTGAAATACCGCGGCGGCAGGCTCATAGACAAGGAGAATTTCTTCATCGGCGACGAGTACGACCCCGGCGCAATGCGGCGGGATTTCCTGCTGAGCTACTACCCCGACCGGGAGGATATCCCGAAGGAAATATACATCGACGAGGAATTCGAGGACATGGAGCTTGTCACCCAGCTCCTGCGGGAAAAGGCGGGGCACGCGGTGAAATTCGTCGTTCCCCAGCGCGGAAACGGGCTTTCGCAGATAGTCCTGGCGAAGAACAACGCCAGCGAATACCTCGCCCTGCGCGTAGGCAGGACGGCAAAGGAGATAAACTCGCTGGAGGATCTCCGCGACCTGCTCCATCTGGACAAGATACCGCTCATCATTGAGAGCTACGATATGTCCAACTTCGGCGAGACCGGGCGCGTGGGCGGCATGATAGTCTACCGCAACGGACGGCCGTTCAAGCCGGGCTACCGGCGCTTCAACATCAAGGACGTGGTGGGAATAAACGACTACGCAAGTATGCAGGAAGTCCTGCGCCGCAGAATGCAGCGCTACCTTGACGGGGACGAGGGCTTCTCCCCCCTGCCCGACCTGATACTCCTTGACGGCGGCGAGGGTCATGTGGCGGCTGTGGCTCAGGTGTTCGACGAGATGGGGATAAACGTCCCGCTGTTCGGGCTTGTCAAGGACAGCAAGCACCGCACCCGCGCGATAGCGAAGGAGGGCGGCGAGATACAGATAAGCGCCAACAAGCCGCTTTTCAAGCTGCTGACGAATATCCAGGACGAGGTGCACCGCTATTCCATCACGTTCCAGCGGGTAAAGCACAAGCAGAAAACCTACGAGCTGGAGCTCACGGAGGTGCCCGGAATAGGCACGGCAAAGGCGCAGGCGCTGATGAAAGCGTTCAAGACCAAGCAGGAAATGAAGAAAGCCTCCCCGGAGGAGCTCCGGGCGGCGGCTAAAATAAGCACAGAAAAGGCGCAGGAGCTTTACAGCTTCATTCAGGAGCGATTCTGAGCCTTATTACAGGAGATTTTATGAGAGTTATCACCGGAACAGCGCGCGGAAGAAAGCTTGTCACCGTCGAGGGCACGGAGGTAGTCCGCCCGACGACAGACGGCGTTAAGGAAGCGATATTCAGCGCGATCCAGTTTGAAATAGAGGGCAGGACGGTGCTCGACCTGTTCGCAGGGAGCGGTCAGCTCGGCATTGAGGCGCTCAGCCGCGGCGCGAGGGAAGCGTATTTCGTTGACAGCGCGGCGGTATCCATCAAGGCGGTGCGCGACAACCTGAAGTCCACCGGGCTGGAGGAAAACGCGCGGGTAGTCAATATGCCGTTCTCCGCGTTTCTGAAAAGCACCCGGGCGGTGTTCGATATAGCGCTGCTCGACCCGCCGTATAACTACAAGATAATACAGAAAGCGCTGCCGATCCTGGTGGAGAAAATGTCTGAAAACGGAGTGATAATCTGCGAGCACGAAAAGGAATGCGTACTCCCCCGGGAGATAGGCAGATTCCAGATAGCAAAGCAGCTCAGGCACTCGCGCACCTCCGTCACGATCTACCGCCCGAAGCCCGAAGAGGAGGGACCCGAGGAATGAAAACGGCGATATATCCGGGAAGCTTCGACCCGGTTACAAACGGGCACCTCGACATAATCCAGCGCGCCTCGAAGATGTTCGACAAGCTGGTGGTCGTTGTACTTATCAACCCGCTGAAAACATACAGCTTCAGCATGAAGGAGCGCTGCGAATTCCTGACGGAAGCCACAAAGGATATCCCGAACGTTGAGATAGCAAGCTTCGAGGGACTCCTCGCGGACTACTTCAACCAGCGGCAGGACGTGGACGTTATAGTAAAGGGGCTGCGCGCTACATCTGACTTCGAATATGAATTCCAGATGGCGCACACCAACAAGGACTTGAATCCCCGCGCTGAGACCGTGTTTATTCCCGCGAGCCTGAAAACCACGTTCGTTTCCTCCAGCATGGTGAAGCAGGTGGCTATGTTTTCGGGAGACCTCAGCAAATACGTTCCCGCCTGCATACACGAGAAGATACGCACCCGGCTGACGCAGGACTTTGACGCGGCAAGGGAGCTTGCGAAAAAGAAATATCAGAAATAATCAGGTCATAATTTCAGAAAGGAATTTTATATCATGGAGTACAGTCTGTTAGATCTTATTTCAATGCTTGACGAGATCGTGAGGAAGGCGGCGCCAGTTCCGCTGAGCAAAAAGAGCCTTGTCGACGCCTCCCAGATCGACGAGATAGCCACCGAAATGCGCCTTGTACTGCCCCGGGAGATCCAGCAGGCGCAGAACATCGTCGCGGACAAGAACCGTATAATCAGCGAGGCGAAAAAGGAGGCGGAGAGCATAATCACCACCGCCGAAAAGCAGCGTGAGGAACTGATAAACTCCAACACTATCCTCCAGGAAGCGCGCCGCCGCGCCACCGAGGAGATAAACAACGCCCAGCAGCGCTCCAACGTTATCCGCAACTACACCCAGGATTTCACGGACAAAATGCTCTCCCGGGTAGAGGAACTGATGGTGAAGGACGTGAACGAGATCCGCATTGCAAGAAAGACCCTCGCCAGCGGCAGCCAGCTCCAGAAGCCGCAGCAGCCCGGACAGCCCCAGCAGGCGCAGGCGGCTCCGCAGCAGGGTCAGCCACAGCAGAGGAAGTAACCTAGGGAAACGCTGATTTTGCTACGCTTCGCTATATTCAGCATACTCCTGTAAAAAACCAAATGGACACCCCCAGTAAAAACAGACAATAACCGCTGGCTTTACAGATAACGCCTAAAAGGCTATTTTCTAGCGCGTCTAAAGACGCAAGTACGGTCTGACACCTGCGAAAGCTTGTTACTTGCTACCCGTAAAAGGGTTCTTCATCTCTCTGAGCGTCCCGGAGTTTCGAGCTTCCGGGACGTTTTTTTGCAGAAAAGCGCCGTCCCGGAAAGGAAGTCAGGGGCGGCTGAGTAATATAGGCAAACACAGTTGAATACGCAAAATCTCCTGTGCAAAGAGGGGCGGATTTTGGGAAACCCCCTCGGTTATTATGATAGCATATTTTTCGACGGTTTTCAGGGTGCGCCGGGCAGAATTGCAGTTGTTTGCGGCTAAAATTTGTGAAAACTGAATAATGGTTGTCCCCGGGGAGTTGGCTTCGGGGAATTTTCGTTTTTCACAATAATTCGGGAATTTTTCGGGGATAAAAATAAAAGAACCGCACTGCAATGCGGTTCTTTCGTTTTTTGGTGGAGATGGGGGGATTCGAACCCCTGACCTCTTACATGCGAAGCAAGCGCTCTCCCAGCTGAGCTACACCCCCGTTACCTGATAATTATAGCACAAATGCCGATAAAAATCAAGTAGGGGCGCAGCATTTTTTGCAAAAAATATTGAATTTCAACAGCCGCCGGGAAAAGCCATATCCTGTCAGACCTTGCAGTAAACCACAGCGTAGTCGAACGGCGAAACGTGCACCTTTCCGTCCTTTATGCCCTGACCGTAGCGGTCGAACGCCGGGACGAAATCGTAGAACATATCCGTTTTGTCGTTGACTATCTCAAAGGTGTGACCCTTTGTGCTCTTGTTGAGGTAGATTATCGCCGCCTCGCGGGTTATTTTGTCGTAGCGCGCGAATGCGCATACGTTGTCGTCGCACTCAATGAACATCATGCTGCCCTGCTCGAACGCGTGCGTCCCCTTGCGGATAACCGAAAGCTGCTTTGTGAACTCAATGAGGTCGAGGTTCTCTCTGCCCCAGGGATAGCAGCGGCGGTTGAACGGGTCGCGGTAGCCCTCCATGCCTGCCTCGTCGCCGTAGTACACGGACGGAATTCCCGGCAGGAAGAACTGGAGCACCATCGCGCACTTCATCAGTGAAATGCCGTACATATACTGTTGACCTGTAAGACTGCGCTCAGCCTGCCAGTCCTTGCCGTTCCAGCCTATCTCGTCGCCTGCGAGCCTGGTCAGCGCACGCTCCGTGTCGTGGGTGGAAAGGAAGTTCATCAGCATATCTATCGCGGGCTTCGGATAGTGGTCGAGTATCGTCATTATGCTGTCCACGAATACCTTTGCGTCCGCGTACTTGACGTAGTTCAGGATAGCCTCCTTGAACGGGTAGTTCATAACGCTGTCGAGCTGACCTCCGTTAAGATAGCGCCGGCGCACGCCGTAGCTCTCCTTGTTGGAGGCGTCCTCCCAGACCTCGCCGTAAACTATCTTGTCGCCGCCCATTCCCTTGACAGCCTTGTTGATGTTGTCCAGGAATTCGTCCGGCAGCTCGTCTGCAACGTCAAGCCGCCAGCCCTGCGCGCCGAGCTTTATCCACTTCTGGAGGATCCCGTCCTTGCCGCAGATGTAGTTGGTGTAATCAGGGTTGTTCTCGTTTACGTTCGGCAGGGTGGTTATGCCCCACCAGCTCTCGTATCTGTCCGGGTAGCCCGTGAAGCTGTACCACGGGTAGTAGGGGCTGTTCCTGTCGCGGTAGGCTCCCGTGCTGTCGCCGTATCTGCCGAACTTGTTGAAGTAGATGGAATCCGCGCCGGTGTGCGAGAATACGCCGTCCAGTATGACGCTTATACCCATTTCCTTCGCCTTGGCGCAGAGCTCCTTAAAATCCTCCTCCGTGCCGAGCATGGGGTCTATCTTCTCGTAATTCGCGGTGTTGTAGCGGTGGTTCTCGTGAGCCTCAAAGATAGGGTTAAGATAGATAACGGTGGCGCCGAGGCTCTTGATGTAGGGGAGCTTCTTGATTATGCCCTGGAGGTCTCCGCCGAAGTAGTCGTTGTTGCGTACAACTCCCTTTTCGTCCGGCTTGTAGTAGGGCGTAGCGTACCAGTCGTCGCGGATAATTCTGTCCTGCGGAACTCCCTCGTGCGGCTTTCCGCTCTTGCAGAAGCGGTCGGGGAATATCTGATACATGATGCCGCCGCGTATGAACAGCGGGGTGTAGAGGTTCTCGTCAAAAACTGTGAGCTGGAAGAGCTCCTCTCCCTCGAACACACCCTCGGAAGCGCCGCGGCGCTTGATGTAGCGGCGTCTGCCGTCCAGTACGCAGGTGAAGTAGTAGTGGTGCAGCCCGGTGTTGTTCGGGGTGAAGCAGCAGGAATAAATGTTGTCGCTGCCGCTCTCGTCCTGTAAGTCCAGCCCGATGAAGCGCTCCTTGTAGCCCGGTCGGAACATTACCAGCGTGAGATCCTTTATCGCCAGTGTCTTGGGGAAGCGCACGTTGAAGATACTCGGCTGACCCTTGCGCAGCGCGCCGAACGGGTGCTTGTAGTTGTGGTCGAAGCAGTCAAAAATGGGTAAGCTCATGGAATTCTCCTTAGTTAAAAGAATACGGAAAAAGGCGGTTGAACCGCGGCAAGAAGCCGCGGCGCGCCGCCCGGATAAATTCTATGCGGATATCACTTGAGGTTCCAGATATCTCTTGCGTAGTCCGTAACTGCACGGTCGGCAGAGAATCTGCCTGCGCCGGCAATGTTGTACAGCGACTTCTTGTTCCAGTCGAGCTGGTTTCTGTAAACCTCGCTGATGTAGTGCTGTGTTCCGCGGTAGCTGTCGAAGTCCGCGAGAGCCATGTAGAAGTCCTTGTTCCTGATGGAATTTGCAACTTCCTCGAAGGTTGCGCCGTTTATGCCGTTGTACATACGCTGCATAACGTCGCTGATGACCTGGCTGTTGTTGATATAATCCTCGGGATGGTAGCCGTTCATGCGCAGCTCGTTGACCTCGGGCGTCCTCATGCCGAAGATGAAGATGTTGTCGGTGCCGACAGCCTCGTGTATCTCGACGTTAGCGCCGTCGTAGGTGCCCAGGGTCAGCGCACCGTTCAGCATGAGCTTCATGTTGCCGGTACCGGAAGCCTCCGTGCCAGCAAGGGAGATCTGCTCGGAGACCTCGGCAGCGGGCATGAGTATCTCGGACAGGGTAACGCGGTAATCCTCCAGGAATACAACGCTGAGCTTCTCCCTTATCTTCGGGTTGTGCTTTATCTCCTCGCCGATGCACCAGATCATCTTGATTATCTGCTTTGCGATGTAGTAGCCCGGAGCCGCCTTGGAAGCGAAGATATAGGTCTTGGGAACGAAGTCCGCGTCCGGATTCTGGAGCAGGTAGTTGTAGTCGGCAATGATGTTCATTGCGTTGAGCTGCTGGCGCTTGTATTCGTGCAGGCGCTTTACCTGTACGTCGAAGATGGAGTCAAGGTTGAGCTTTGTGCCGGAGGTCTTTTCAACATACTCAGCGAAAGCCTGCTTGTTCTGCTTCTTTATCTTGCCGAGCTGCTCGAGGACGTTCTTGTCGTTTGCGAATACCTGGAACTTGATAAGCTCTGCGGCGTCCTTCTTGAAGCCCTCTCCGATGCACTGGGACAGCAGGTCTGTAAGACCTTGATTGCTCTGGAGCAGCCATCTTCTGTAAGCGATACCGTTGGTAACGTTCTTGAACTGGGAGGGTCTGTCCAGGTACTGGAGCCTGAAAACGTCGTCCTTGATGATCTGGCTGTGCAGCTTGGAAACGCCGTTTACGCTGTGGGAAGCAGCGCAGCAGAGGTATGCCATGTGGATCTTGCCGTCCTGGATAATGGACATCTTGGAAACTCTGTCGCTGTCCTGGGTCCTGTTGAACAGATCCTCGCAGTAGCGGCGGTTGATCTCGCAGATGATGGAGTAAATTCTCGGGAGTATCTTCTCAACAAGGCTCTGATCCCACTTCTCCAGCGCCTCTGCCATAACGGTGTGGTTGGTGTAAGCGAAGGTGTTGGTAACGATGTGCCATGCCTGCTCCCAGCCGTAGCCGCAGTCGTCAAGCAGTATTCTCATAAGCTCGGGGATAGCGAGGGTGGGGTGAGTATCGTTGATGTGGATAGCGACCTTCTCGTGGAAGTTCTCCAGCGTGCCGTATACGTTCATGTGGCGCATTACGATATCGCCGACGGAGGCTGCGCACATGAAGTACTGCTGGCGCAGACGGAGAGCCTTGCCCTCGAGGTGGTTATCGTTAGGATAAAGTACCTTGGAGATAGCGTGGGCGATGTTGTTTGCACCCATAGCCTTTGCATAGTCGCCGGTGTTGAAGCTGTTCATATCGAAGGACATGGACTCGGCGCTCCACAGACGCAGCTTGGAAACGCCCTTGCTGTCGTAGCCGGAAACGTACATATCATAGGGAACAGCGTTTACCGTGGTGTAGTTAACGTGCTCCAGGTGGTGGTAGTTGTCCTCCCAGTACTCGTTTATCTGGCCGTCGAAGTGTACCTCGATAGCCTGGTCGGGAACGGGAACCAGCCATGCGCCGCCGCCGGGGAGCCAGTTATCAGGAAGCTCAGTCTGCCAGCCGTCAACGATCTTCTGCTTGAAGATACCATACTCATAGCGGATAGAATAGCCTGTTGCGGGATAATCGCAGGTAGCCAGTCCGTCCATGTAGCAGGCTGCAAGTCTGCCCAGACCGCCGTTGCCGAGACCTGCGTCCGGCTCCTCGTCGTATATGCTGTCTATCTTTATGCCCATATCCTTGAGGCACTCAGCGGCAGCGTCCTGCATACCGAGGTTGTAAAGGCTCGTCTTGAGGGAGCGTCCCATAAGGAACTCCATGGAGAGGTAATAAACCTGCTTTCTGCCCTTGGAGTTGCAGTCGTGCATGAAGTTGTGACGCTTCTCCTTGAGGTAGTTTACCACGATCGAAGAAAGCGCGCGGTAGACCTGTGTGATGGTCGCGTTCTGCGCGTCTGTCCTGAAATCGAATTCGAGTATGCCGTCGAGCTGTCTTCTCAGCTCCTCCTTAGTAAACGGAGATTTCATTCTGTTAATGACCCCTTTCATCTGTGCGGCTTGCGCCAGTTAGCATATAATTTTTCACCAAATATCATTATACTATTATTTCTCCGGAATTTCAAGATTATATCAGCATTACTGTGAAATAAAACAATATTCTTTTTTATTGTTTGAGTAATTTAGACAAATTTTCTAGCAGCAAATGGCGGCAGCACGGGGCTTATTAGACTGTTTCGGGCAAGAGTCTATTTAAATTCCGCCTGAAACAGTGAAGCTCCCCCGCAGAAAAGCTCCGAGGGGGAGTGGAAAAGTCATAAAACCTGCGGTCAGGCTTTCTTCACCGGGATCCATATCTCGCTGTAATTTTCCTCCGGCTTCTCGCGCGGCGGGGTGTACATTTCGATATTGTAGTTCCCGGCGAGGGTATACTCCCGGCAGTTTGGCAGCCACTCGCTCCATATCTTTGTGTTCACGCTCTGGAGCGCCTGGGGCAGCGCGCCCCTGCACGGGAACACAGCCCATGTTCCCGCCGGAATTACCCGGGTAACGCAGCCCTCCGGGATATCCCTGCAGGGGTTGTAGGGGTCTGCGATGAGATATTCAAAATCCACCGCGTTATTGCCGTTATCCCTTGAATCTAGGCATATGCCGAACGCTCCGCATATCTTTTCTCCGCCGCCGTTCGCGTAGAACTCCTGCCAGAACCCCGGTATCTCCTGATACGAGGTCTCGCTGCTGAACGTCCGCGCCGCCCCGACCACTGTAAACTGTGCCTTTTCTACTATCCTGTACTCCATCATACTGCCGCCCTCCAAAGTCAGCTTTATTCTCAGCGGAGCGTAGCTTTTAAGAGCCGCTCCCTTTTCCTTTGCAGCAGAGGGGGTCACGCCGTGGAACCTCGTGAACGCCCGGGTGAAGCTGTCCGGGCTGTCGTAGCCGTACTTCACCGCCGCGTCTATCACCCGTATCTCCCCGCGGGAAAGCTCCTGCGCCGCCAGGGTGAGCCGCCGCGCGCGTATGTACTCGCCCACCGTCATTCCGCAGAGAACGCTGAAAATCCTCTGAAAGTGGAACGCGGAGACGTAAGCCCGCGCGGAAATGTCCCGGATCTCCAGCGGTTCGGTGATGTTTTCCTCGATGTAGCGTATGGAATTCTGAATTCCCTCCGATAAGTCCTTCATGTGAAGCCTCCTTTGCTGTGATGTCATTATAGCATATTTCGGGGAGAAGCTCCCGACTTTCTGTGCTGAGATGTGCAGGATACGAAGCAAGGCAGGTTCATCGCCTGCCTTGTTGAGTATTCATTTGCCGGGATCAGCTTCCGCTGTATTCGGAAAGCTCGATGGTGATATCCACGGACTTCTCTCTGCCGCGGGAATCAGTCCTTACAACGGTCGCCGTAACGGTGTCGCCGGGCTTCATGTCCTTGAGTATCGTGGAAACCTCGTCGACAGTGCGTACCTCTGTGCCGTTTATCGCCGTGATGGTATCGCCGACCACCAGGTCGCTCTTTGATATTGCAAGGCTGCTGTCGATATCAGTTACCAGCAGACCGGGGGTCATGTTCTGCACTGCGCCGAGATAATCGCTTATCTGAAGGCAGGTGATGCCGAGTATCGGACGTCCGGAAACATAGCCCTTGGTGACCAGGTCGCTTATTACGGACTTCACGTCGTTTATGGTGATGGCGAAGCTCAGGTTCTCTGCGTTGTCGTTGACCAGCTTCATGTTTACGATGCCGACTACCTCGCCGTACATATTGAACAGTCCGCCGCCGGAGTTACCGCTGTTTATCGCCGTATCGGTCTGGATGGCGGAAACGCTGTTGTCGTCGTATACCTGGCGGTTAAGACCGGAAACGACGCCCTTGGAAACGGAGGTCTCAAGACCCATCGGGTTGCCTATCGCGACGACGTCGTCGCCGAGGCTCAGCTCGTCGGAATCGCCCAGCTTTGCCGCCTGGAAGTTGCTGCCCTCTATCTTCAGCACTGCGATATCCGTTTCGGAATCAGAGCCTACGATAGTCGCTGTGTACGGTGTGGAAACGCTGGTGCCTTCGTTCGGGTCGGTGGTGTTGATGTTGACGACCACCTTGCTTACGGTGTAGTAGTCGTTCTCGACAACGTGTGCGTTGGTGATAACGTAGCCGTCCTTGGAGATGACCACGCCGCTGCCCGCGCCGTAGAGTGTCTCCTGACCACGGTAGTTTACATATACCTCGATATACGCAACGGAATCCTTCACCGCCGAAACAAGGTCTCTTGTGTAGGCGTAGCTGCCGTCGCTGTTGCGTTCGCCGGTGGCGATGTTATGTGTCGCCGCGTCGGAGGAAAGCGCGTCGAGCACTTCCTGCGCGTCGGCGGCGAGGCTGCTGTTGTCCGCGCCGTCGGAAGCGGCGGGGTCGGCAGATGTATCGGCGTTTCCGCTGTCGGCGTTGCCGCGGACGTTCTCCGCGCCCTGCATGATAAGCCTGCCTGCGGTGTTGCCGAGGTAAGCTCCGCCGAATCCTACGCCACCGCAGAGGACTGCTATCGCAGCCACCAGCGCTACGACCTTCGCGGTCTTGTGTGGCTTCTTCGGGGGCTTCTGCTCGGTGGAGAAATTCCCCTGGAACTGAGCGTTCTGGGTGCTCTGGGCGTTCTGTTCGTTCATGCCGTTGCTGTTATATTCATACATAGATCATTCGTCCTTTCATCAAACCGTTGTGCCCGGGACTTTCCGGCTTCCGCCGTTCCCCTTGCTGTGATTTAAGTATAACAGGTCTTTGTGTTGTTTGGGTGAAACAAATTTGAACAATCAATTAAATAAGGCTGAACAAAATAAGGAAATAAAAGGGCGGTCTGTCAGCCCATGCTTGCGGGGGCTTCGCTCATGGCGGGAGCCTCGTGACCCTTTACCGCGCGGTCGGCGGCGAGGGCTATCGCGCATTCCAGCCGCTTTTTCTGCATTTCACAGGCGAGCTTGTAGGGCTTCTTCACGTCGCCCTCATACTGGAAGCTGTTGGCGTTGCAGCCGCCGGAGCAGAAGAACTTCGCCCAGCAGTTGCGGCAGCCCTCCTTGCTGTAAACGTGCACCTTGGAGAAGTATGTCTTGATATCGTCGTTGAAGGTTCCGTCATATAGGTTGCCCATTTTCCACTGCTCCATACCAACGAACTGGTGGCAGGGGTAGATGTCGCCGTGCGGCTCTACTGCAACGTAGTCGTTGCCGCAGCCGCAGCCTCTCAGCCGCTTGATGGCGCAGGGACCCGCGTTCAGGTCTACCATGAAGTGGAAGAAGTTGAACTTGTCCTCGGTGCGGTTCGCCATTACATTGCAGAGCTTGTCGTACTCGGAGAATACTCTCGGGAGATCCTCCTCGTGGATAGCCCAGGGCATAGCGGGGTCGGTCACTACCGGCTCGGCGGAGAGCTGCACGAAGCCCATATCCCTCATCGCCAGGATATCGTCGGTGAAATCGAGGTTGTACTTCGTGAATGTGGCGCGGACATAGTAGTCCTTTGTGCCCCGGCTCTGCACCAGCTTCTGGAACTTCGGCACGATTATGTCGAAGCAGCTCTTGCCGTTGAGGGTCTTGCGCACGCGGTCGGTGACATCGCGCCTGCCGTCGAGGGAGAGCACGCAGTTGCTCATCTCGCGGTTGATGTACTCTATCTTCTTGTCGTCCAGCAGCAGGCCGTTGGTGGTGATGGTGAAGCGGAAGTTCTTTCCGTGCTGCTTCTCGATGGAGCGCGCGTACTCAACGGTGGCAACGACGGTATCCCACGCCATGAGCGGCTCGCCGCCGAAAAAGTCCAGCTCGAGCTGCTCGCGGTTCGCGGAGCGCTCTATAAGGAAATCGATAGCTTTTCTGCCGGTTTCCGGGGACATTATGCAGCGGTCGCCGCCGAAATCGCCCTGCTGTGCGAAGCAGTATTCGCAGCGGAGGTTGCAGTCATGGGCAACATTCAGGCACATGGACTTCACCGGGGATTTCACCATGGTGTTGCTGTATTTCTCGTAGTCGTCCTCCGCAAAGAGCTGCCCGTCCTTGTAGAGCTGATAAAGCTCCGCGTAGCTCTCGCGCACCTCTGTTTCGGGGTACTTCGCCAGCCTTGCGGGGAGGTCTGCGGGCATTTCCTCCGCCATGGGCGCGTCGAGGAGATCCAGCATATCGTAGGCGCAGTCGTCCGGGAGGTGAACGGCGCCGCTGTTGACGTCAAGCACTATATTGTATCCGAGCTGCCTGAACTTATGTATCATTTGGTTATCGCCTTTCTATATCGATCTTTTATCAAATCTTTTATCAAAAAAACAGGGCGGAATATTCCGCCCGGCATATCCGGAAGTATTCCCGCCCGGGGCGGGAGTCTTTCTCCCCGGGTAAACCGGGGATAGTCTTAAAATTACTTCTCAGACTCGCACTTCTGGTTAGCAACTGTGCAGGAGGTCTTACAAGCAGACTGGCAGGAGCTCTGGCACTTGCCGCAGCCGCCCTTTACAGCAGAAGCCTTCAGGTTAGCCTTGTTGATGGTTGTGATGTGCTTCAAAATGGACACCTCTTTCGTATTTAGTCGCAGGGAAACCTCCCGCGCGGGGGCAGTTTCCTGCTATTATTCTCAGTATACCATACTTTGCAGGATTTTTCAAGTACTAATCGAGAATTTTTTAGGTGAACATTCCCTCGATTTTTTCGGAGCCTTCCGTTCCCGGCAGCGGCATGGGAATCCGGTAGAGATGAGCGAACCCCTCTGCGGGGGCATCCGGGCATTGCCGCGGGCTGTCGGCGTAGGTCACGGAGCTTTTCCCGTCGGTGACGCGCACTCCGCCCCGGCTGATATCTAGGCGCATATTCCGGCTGAAGCCCTGGCTGCTGCACGGGCGCTGGCAGTAAACGCGCTTTCCGGAAACGGACGGGTCGAACGTGCCCACGGGGACGCGGTATATCTGGAAATGCTCCGGCACCACCGGGTTTGCGACCCGGCACAGCGTGTACAGCTCGCCGTCAAACAGCTTCATTGATATAGCATAGGAGCCTTCGGACATATGGAAAAGCTCCTTTTTGCCGATATCCCACCCGGCAACGGCGCCGTTCTGCCTGTCCTCCGTCAGCATGAGGAAAAACACATGGTCTCCGCGGGTCATATAGCTGATGTGGTCTACGCTGTCCTCGTCGCCGAAATCCCAGTATTTTGTGATGTCCGCAAAGGATATGTCCTGGGTCTCCCCGGGCAGGCTGACGCGCAGCGCTATGCCATTTTCCGGCTTTATCTCTATTTTCTTTTCCATATGTTACCTCCTGTTTGCAGCACAATGTCTGTGCATTTGTACATATTATATCACAAATATGCTCAGAGATGTGCGGCAAAATCGGCGCAGTTAGGCTTATGTGTTATAACATATTCTTTTTCGGGACAGTTTACAGCTTTACCTCCATCATGGTCTCCCGCACGGACATCCCCATTTTGTCGTAAAAATGCCGGGCGCTGTCGTTGCCCTCCCAGACGTTCAGCGTGACGTACTGACAGCCCAGCTCCTTCGCCTTTTCCTTAACGTGGTCGAAAAGCAGGGTGCCGATGTGCTTGCCGCGTATATTCTCGTCAACGCACAGGTCGTCTATATACAGGGTTTTTGCGGGCTTCATCGTGGTGGTGAACGGCGGCTGCTTTATCACGCAGAAGGCGTATCCCGCGACCGTTCCCTCGTCGTCGGCAACGAAAACCGGGGTATCGTCGCTGCTGATTATGCCCGCAAGCTCCTCGTCGGTGTATTTTGTGGTGCCGGGAATGAACAGATCCGGGCGGATCTTCGCGTGCAGCTCCAGCACCTGGCTCAGCAGGCGGAGAATCCCCTGCATATCGCACTTTTCGGCGCGTCTTATGGTCATTGGCATTGAAGTTTCTCTTTCTGATAAATTCTTATGGTAACTTCTAAAAACCGGGACACGAGCAGATTTCGTACATGACTTATATCAGATGCTAGGCGTCAAACCGCAGCGTTTTCCGCCGTAGGCGGATAATGCGTTTACTGTATGTATTTCAAGGTTTGACAACGAAGCAGATGATATAAGGTCACCTCTAAAAACCTTGTTTGAGTGAAAATGTGTATAGCACACCGCCTGCTTCTTCAAACCTCCTCGTAAGGCATACAGCCTTACTTCGTCGGCTTTCATCGCATTCGGTGCACTCTACCCATTTTCCCTTTTCAAACCGGTTTTTAGAGGTTCCCATAAGTCATAGAAATCTGCCGTGAAGGAGGTTTTTAGAGGTTACCTTATATGATTATAGCACAAACCCCGCAGAAAATCAATCATTAGTGCGGCTGGATAATTGACTTTTCCGGGGCGGAATGATATAATGTATACAGATATGTCATTATTCTGAATTCAGGAGGTTCAAAATGTCTGATACACCAATAAATCCGTTTGACGACGCAGAAGAGATCGCCAAGAAATCCATGGTGCTGTTCTTCCTAATAGACTGCTCCGGCAGCATGGGCGGGAGCAAGATAGGCACCGTGAACTCCGTCATGGAGGAGCTGATACCCGAGATACAGGGCATAGGCGGCGCGGACGCCGATATAAAGCTCGCCGTGCTGAAATTCTCCGGCGGCTGCGAGTGGATGTACGACGCGCCCATATCCATCGACAAATTCGAGTGGAAGCCGCTGGACGCCGAAAACGTCACCGACCTCGGCAGCGCCCTCACCGAGCTTGCGGCGAAGCTCTCCCGCAATGAGTTCATGCAGTCCCCGAGCCTTTCCTTTGCGCCGGTGATGATCCTCATGTCGGACGGATATCCCACCGACAACTACGAAAAGGGGCTTGAGGTGCTCTCCCGCAACCGCTGGTACGCCAACGGAATAAAGGCGGCGGTCGCCATAGGCGAGGACGCCGACCACGATATCCTCGCGAGATTCACCGGGAACCCGGACAGCGTGGTCACTGCGCACAACGGCGAGGCGCTGGCGAAGCTGATAAAGTTCGTTGCGGTCACCTCGTCGCAGATAGGCAGCCGGAGCGTCCGCCTTGCGGAGACCCCCGAGGATATGCGCACCAAGCAGGATTCCGCAGCGGAGCAAATACGCGAATTCGCCGAAAGCGACGAAATAAACGCTGATATCGAGGCTGGCTGGTAATGCCGCTGCGGGGCTTTGCAGTTTCAGTGCGGGGAGCCTCCCACGAAAGCGGGAATATTCCCTGCCAGGACAGCGCGCGGGTGCTGATAGGGGATTCCCTGGCGATAGCGGCGGTATCCGACGGGCACGGCAGCGAAAAGCACTTCCGCAGCGCCGCGGGCAGCGAGATGGCGGCGCGGATAGCCGTGCGCTCCATAACGGATTTCTGCGAGCGCAACGGCAGTCTCTCGGCGGTATTTTCCGGCGACCCGGCGGAGGCTGCGCGCCGTATCGCCGCAAACATAATCTGCGGCTGGAACGACGAGATAGCCGCGCACCTGAGATTCTCCCCGCTGAGCGAAAGGGAGCGCGCCATTTCCGATAAATTCGGCGGGCTCAGCCCCGAGATAATGTACGGCGCGACCCTTATCCTTGCGGCGGCGGACGGGGACGGAGTTTTCGGGCTTCAGATAGGGGACGGCAGCTTCGTGATGGGCGCGGGCGGCGCGGAGACCCTCCCCATGCCGGAGGACGAGCGCCTTGTCGGGAACCTCACGACCTCCCTGTGCGACTGCGACGCGATAAACAGCTTCCGCAGCTTCTGGCGGGAGGGCGGATTCTCGCACATCGTGATCTCAAGCGACGGGCTGATAAATTCGTTCGTCAGCCGGGACGATTTCCTGAGCTTCTGCGGCAGGACCGCCGCGCTGTCTCAGCAGGAGCTTCCGGCGCTGGAAAAGCACCTGCGGGAGCGCTCCCGGGCGGGCAGCCGGGACGATATATCGGCTGCGGTCATTACGCCGGCGCTGAAGTGATTTCGTTAACAAAATTAACGGCAGACTGTTTGGGTCTGCCGTTTTGCTATGTCATGAAATCAAAGCTCGATTTTTCCGTAGAGAGTTGCGCTCTTTTCAGCCTCGACCGTCTCCTTGGAGAACTCGCCTGCGTTTGCGTTCTCGTCCGGCTCGTATGTTCTGCGCTTGTACTCGCGCTCAAAGCTGGTGGAGAAGCCGGTGGACTGGCGGTAGTTCCTTGTGTTGCCGTTTCCGCCTCTGCGGTCGCCGTTTCTTCTGGGACGGCGGTTGTCGAACTTGGGCTTGTCAGCGTAGATAACTACCTTTCTGTAAGGCTCAACGCCGGTGGAGTGGCTGGAAACGCCCTCTATCTCGGCAACGCAGCTATGAATTATCCTGCGCTCGTAGGGGTTCATGGGCTCCAGGGCGATTTTTCTGCCCTGCTTTATCACCTTTGCGGAGGTGCGCTTTGCAAGGTTCTCCAGAGCCTCGCGGCGCTTGTCGCGGTAGCCGTTGCAGTCGATGGATATGCGGCAGTAGGATTCCTCTGCGCGGTTGCTTGCCAGGATAGTCAGATACTGAAGGCTGTCCAGGGTCTCGCCGCGTCTGCCGATAACAACGCCGAGCTTCTCGCCGGTGATGTCAAGCACCACGTTGCCGTCGCGGCGGATAGCGTTTATCTCAAAGTTCTGGAGTCCGAGGGCGTGCAGCACGTCCGTCAGGTACTTCTTCGCGGTCTGGACCTTCGCGCTGCTCTCGATGTCGAAATCAGCGGGAAGCTCGGGAGCGCCGTCGTTTTCGCCCTCGTCCTCAAATGAGGCGGAAGCGGGCTCCTCAGCGGCGGCAGGAGACGCGGTCTCCCCGGCAGGTTCCTCCGCCAGCACAGCCGGAGCCTCATAGGAAGCCATTACCCTTGCAACGCCCTTCATTCCGAACAGACCCTTTCTGGGCTGCTCGAGTATGTCAAAATCAATTTCATCAGCGGAAACGCCGAAATCGGCTGCTGCCAGCTCCTTCGCTTCGTCGATGGTCTTTGCTGTAAATTCCTTTTTCATATGGATCACCCTCCTGTGATGGCTCAGGTATCGTCGTTGTCGTCCTCGTGGTATTCCTCGCCGTACTTCTCTGCGTCAGCCCTGCGCGCTTCTGCAAGCTTGCGGCGGTTTATCTCCTTCTGGGTCAGCTTCTCGCCGTTGTAGTCGGCGAGGGCGTTGGGATCCTCTGACTGGCGCTTCTGCTTTTCCGCCTTTGCCGCGTTTTTCATGCGCTCGTTGTACTCAGCCTCTGCCTCAGCGCGTAGCTTAGCCGGGCTGTACAGCTTGTTGAGTATCAGGGTCTGCGCGATACCGAACGCGTAGCTTATCGTCCAGTAGAAGCCCGCTCCGGCGGGAACAGTGAATACCAGCACCACGGAGAAGATAGGCATGATGAAGAACGTAGCCTTCATGCAGCCCGCGTTCTGACCGCCGGCGGTGCTTGTGTCCATGGTTTTCATGGAGATAAGGGTCTGCGCCATGGAGAACAGGAACGCGAGTATCGGGATCATTATCATCGGCCAGCCAAGGTTGCTTGCGGGATCCTGGCCGAGCGGTATCCCGAGGAACTCCAGCTTGTCGTCAAGCTCTGTCAGCTCTGCCTTGTCGGTGTCTGACAGGGAGTAAGCGGAGGCTGTGGGATCCTTATCTATAACTGTGCCGTAGCACTCGATAGCGTAAAGCTCTCTCTGGAGAGTGGACGCCTGGGTGTAGTTTATGGTGACGTCGTCGCCGTTTGCGACAGCCTTGACGGTGCCGTACTTGCGCTGAACGTCCTCGACTGCCTTTTTGGTGGAGCTGCCGAAGTTGTGGGCGTCCCTGTAAGCGGTCTTTTCGACTTCATCGCCCAGGGCGTCGATCTCTTTCTGCTCGGCGTCCGTGATGACGTAGAGGTCGGTCTTGGTGAACAGGTCGTTGCCGGAATCCTCCTTGTACGCCTTTGTCATGCTGTCCTTGATGACGGCGGAAACCAGCTTCTTGCTGGTGGAATCCAGGCTGTCCCATACCGCCTCGGTCGCCGGCTCCTCGCCGTCCTTGAGGCAGTTTGCGTTGTAGTACTCGAGTATCTTCGCAGCGTCGCGGACTATCTCGTCATGCTTCGTCTGAGCGTCTCCGGTGAGCTCTCCGGTGTTGCCGTACTCGTCAACGAATATCTTCGTCATAGCGACATAGTAGGATTCCTGCATGATCTGGGCGGTGTTGTTCATATGCTTGATGTGGGTCATGGGCTTATAAACAACGTCCAATACGCCGAACAGAAGCAGGAACGTGATCGCCATGGTACCGCAGCCGCCCATAGGGCTGTAACCCTGCTGCTGGAGCTTCGCCAGCTCCTGCTGCTGCTTTTCCTGGTTGTTCTTGTATTTCTGCTGTATCTCCCTTACCTTGGGGGCGAATATCGCCGACTTTGCGGTGTTCTTCTGCTGCTTTATGGCAAGCGGAAGCATAGCAAGCTTCACGATAAAAGTGAATACGAGTATGGCAACGCCGATGCTCGCGCCGGTGTTCTTGCAGATCACCTCGTAGATAGCCCACAGGATATAGCCGAGCGGGTAACCTATGATACTGTACAGGAACTCTATTGTGTCCACGTCCTTTCGTCTTGTGCGGCGCCTGTGGTTGAGAGGTTTTCGCGCCGCGCGTTCTCCGACCGGCAAAGCTCCGGCGGAAATGAATGGTATAGGTTTATATAATGCGGAATCCGCAGTTATATTCGCTTTTTATTTATCCAGGTATTCATCCTTTATGCTGCCGAGGTAATCCGTGCTCTCGTCGTCCGGTATGCCGAAATCCGGCGGCACCGGAAGCCGCTCCGGGTGGAAGCAGAACTTCTGCGGCACGGGGTCTATCCCGCCCGCGCCGAAGGGGTTGCACCGCATTATCCTCCATAACGTCAAATAACCGCCCTTAACCGCACCAAAACGCCGAATAGCGGTCAGCCCGTATTCGGAACAGCTTGGATAATAGCGGCAGCACGGCGGTAAGATCTTTGACAGCGTAAGTCTGTACAGCTTGATGATCCCCAGAAACAAGTACTTCATGACAGCTTAGACAGAATATTCTTCATCATCAGGGAGTAGATCTTGGTGGATTTGAACTCCGGAGTTCTGCTCCTTGCAACGAAAATGAAATCGTAACGCTTTTGTGTTTTCTCTTTCAAAACCGGCTCAAAAAGGCGGAAGGCTTCCCTTATTATCCGCCTTGAGCGGTTTCGCTTGACCGCGTTCCCCACCTTTTTCCCGGACACAACGCCCAGGCGGTTGCAGCGCCCGCGCCTCTCCCTGACATAGCAGACGAATGCGGCGGTGACAACGCTCTCCCCCTTTTTGAAGAGGAAGCTGAAATCGCGGTTGTTCTTGATCACAATGTATCTCTTTTTGAAATCAGACATAAATGCGATCAGATCAGTAGGTCAGCTTTTTTCTGCCCTTTGCGCGGCGGCGAGCGAGAACCTTACGGCCGTTCTTGGTAGCCATTCTCTTCATGAAGCCGTGCTCGTGCTTTCTCTGAAGCTTCTTGGGCTGATAAGTTCTTTTCATTCTGATATACCCCCTTCTGAACTATGGTAGTATGGCTGAGCTTATACGGAGATACAGTTTCTCCGCACACAGCCGTCAACAATAATTTATTATACCCTATAATAAAGCCGTTGTCAAGGGTTTTCTAAAATTTTCACGATTTTTTCTGTATTCCTATAACCTTTTGTATAATTGCCTTACAATATGTCTAAAAAAGTCTTGCAATTTGTCTGGATATTTGTTATACTATTGTTATATTCACATTACACGGACGTAAAGGAGGGACGCACCCTGCGGCTTCTCAGTACGACAAAGCTGTTCCGCGGGCAGGAGCGCCCGGAGAAAAAGCTGATAAAGGCTCCCGCCGACCGCACGGTGCTTTCCGGAGGCAGGCGGCTGCGGCACGAGCTGAAATACATCATCAACGAGGGAACATACCGCGTGCTTATGGGCAGGCTGGCGCCGCTCATGCAGACAGACCCGCACGCCCCTGACGGCGGCTACCGCGTTACCAGCGTGTATTTCGACGACATATACTGCTCCGCGTATCAGCAGAAGCTCAACGGCATAGAGACCCGCCGGAAATTCCGAATACGCGCCTACGACCTTGACCCGTCGCTGATAAACCTGGAATCCAAGCACAAGGACGACAGCTATGTGTCGAAGCTGTCAAAGCGGCTCACGGAAGAGCAGTACCGCTCCCTGCTGAACGGCGACAGCTCCTTTATGGAGGGCTCCGACAGCGAGGAGGACGCATTCGGGGAGTACTACCGCTCCGACCTTATCGCGCGGCTGCGCCCGACAGTCATAGTGGACTACCGCCGGGAAGCGCTGGTCTATCCGTTCGGTAACGTCCGGATAACCTTCGACCGGGAGCTTTCCGCCTGCTTCAACACGATGGATATGTTCTCGCCGCAGGCACAGTACACCCGGATATTCGACAAGGAAATCATACTAGAGGTAAAATTCGATAAGTATATTCCCGAAAGTATACAAGCGGCGCTCCACGGGCTAAAAGCCCCGCAGGAGTCCGTATCAAAATTCATTCTCTGCACAGACAGAATGCTGGAGGTCAAATCACATGGTTAATCTTCTTATAAGCGGCTCCAAGCTCGCGGATGCGGCTGAGCTGATCGGAGGCTTCGATATCACGAACCTCTCTGTTCCCACGATACTTCTGACGCTGCTGACCTCCGCCGTCTGCGGCGGGGTGATATACCTCGTTTACCGGTTCTTCAACCGCAGCGTGGTGTACAACGAGAACTTCAACATACTGGTGATACTCACAACAGTCGTTACTTCGTTCATCATCATGACGATAAGCGCGAATATCGTGCTGTCCCTCGGCATGGTGGGAGCGCTCTCCATTGTGCGCTTCCGCGCGGCGGTCAAGGACCCGCTGGATATAGGCTTCCTTTTCTGGGGGATAGCCGCCGGCATCACCGCCGGTGCGCAGCTCTACTGGGTGGCGCTTATCGGCACGGCGGCAATTGCGGTGCTGTACATACTGCTGACAATATTCCGCAAGGAGAAGAAGAGCTATCTGCTCATCGTGCGCTATGACGCCGCAAGCGAAATGAACGTCATGGGAGTTCTCAACGGCGTGAAATACCGCCTGAAGAACAAGACCCAGACCGGCAGCCGCGTGGAGCTGACGGCAGAGGTAAAGGTCAGAAAGAACGACACCGCGTACCTCAGCCGATTCAACGCGATAGACGGCGTTGAGAGCGTTACCCTGCTGGAGTACAGCGGGGAATACATGAACTGAAAAAAGGGAGCCCAGGCTCCCCTTTTTTAATTCGGAATTCAGAATTCATAATTCGGAATTTATTGAGTCCGGCTGCGCCGGAGTGATTTAGATTTCTGCGGAATGGATGCGGGGATCCCCTGATTTAAGTCTGGTATGTTCAGCTCCCTGGCGGCTTCATTCCAGAGGGATTCGTCCGTTATCGGCAGCCCGCGCTCTGCGGAAAGCCGCGCGGCTATCCTGACGGCGAGCACCGTGTAGTTTATCCCCGTGCGGATAGTTCCCACCAGACCGCGCCCCCACACCGCGCTTTTCTCCAGCAGCCCGGATTCCGCGAATTCAGCCACGGTGCGCTCCATGTCGTATTCTACGGAAATTATTTCCGGGTGCCATTCTCCGTCGTAATCTACCACCGCGTACTGTGCGCAGGTCTGCCTGTTCACAGGCATTCCCAGCGCGCCGGGGTTCACTATAAGCCTGCCGTTCCGCCGGTAAATGAACGGAATGTGCGAATGTCCGCACAGCATCAGCCGCACGCCGTATCCCTCCAGCCGGTCTGCCATCTGCTCCGCTTTCGGCGTGTCAGCGAGGAAGTGGTAGTTGCTCTGCTCCGGGGAGCCGTGGCACATCATGAAGGGTTCGCAGCCCGGCAGCTCCACCCGGGAATATATCGGCATTGCCGCCAGCCAGTCCAGGTCGTCGTCTGTGAGATCTTCAAAGCAGCAGCGCAGCGCGCCGTTCTTGGAGCCGTACTCCCACGGCTGCGGAGCCTCCCGCTGGGATATCATGTAATCCTCGCGGTTGCCCCGGATAAATACGCAGCGGTGGCTCCGCTGGAACTCCCGCAGGAACTCCACGGTGCGGTGCGGGTAGGGGCAGTCGGTTATATAATCCCCCAGGAACAGCCAGAAATCGGGATCCCGGCGCTGCGCGTCATCAATGACCGCAGTCATGGCGGCGTAGTTTGAATGTATATCGGATAAAACTGCGAACCTCAGAACAGATCCCTCCTCATATCCGCCGTGCGGGAGTTAACTCCCGGCATGACTGCTTCTGTACGGCTCCCGCCGCTTCATATAATGCGTTCACCCGTATTTGCAATGATTTGATTATACACTGAAAGTCTGTTCTTGTCAATACTTGCCGGGGCACAAATTCAAGCTCCCACTTCTGACATAGAATGGTATTTTTTATTGACTTTTTCAACCGCAGGTGATATAATAAACGCATAAGAGTTTTATCTTATAAAAAGTATCTGTTTAAGGCGGGTCTGGATTTTGCCCACCCCGCTTTGTCGAATTATGTCGCAGTCCTGGAGGTATACAATGGAAGAGGTAATCTGGACAAAGGAATATAAGCTTGAAAGATACGCCAGGCTGAACCAGACCGCCCGAAAGGGAGCGGTGCTGTTCGCAGGCTCCTCGCTTATGGAGATGTTCCCGGTGGAGAAGTTCGCCGGGGAGGACGAGCTTCCGGTCACGGTGTACAACCGGGGCGTGGGAGGATTCGTGACAGACGAGCTGTTAGAGAACATCAGCACCTGCATAACCGACCTCCAGCCTGCAAAGCTGTTCATCAACATCGGCACCAACGACCTCAGCGACGCTTCACGCTCAATGGAATATATCATGGGGAATTACTCCCGCATACTTGAAGGAGTAAAGCGCGCCGTGCCCGGGGTCAGGCTGTATCTCATGGCATACTACCCGGTGAACTATGAAGCCGCCGCCCCCGAAATGAAGGACTGCCTGAAAATACGCAGCAACGAGAAAATAGCCCTCGCAAACGCAGAGGTAAAAAAGCTCGCGGAGAAATACGGCGGCAGATATATCGACGTCAGCGGTCCGCTGAAGGACGGGCAGGGCAGGCTCCGCGCGGAATTCACCATCGAGGGAATGCACATCAACGAGGAGGGCTACCGCGCCGTATATCCCCTGGTCAAGAAGTATATACTTGAATGAAAACGCTGAAATTCCCGGACGGCAGCGAGATACAGTATGAGCTGACCCGCAAGCCCGTCAGGAACATAAACCTCCGGGTAAAGGAGGACGGCACGCTGCGGATATCGGCAAACAGCCGGGTCAGCGCCGCCCGTATAGAGGAATTTATCATCTCGGAGCAGGGATTTATTTCCCGCGCGCTGGACAGAATAAGGGCAAGGAGCGAAAAAAGCGACTCCACGGCGGAGCTGCTGAAATGGCTCGGCGCGGAATATCCCGTGCGGGTGTTCTCCAGCGGCCGCGAATGCGCCGTGCTGGAACAGCAGGAAATGCGGGTATTCACCCGCGACCCGCAGCCGGAGCACGTCCAGGAAATGCTCCGTGGCTGGCTTGCAGAGAATTTCACGCAGCTCTGCCGGGAGCTTAACGGCGAGGTGCGCCGCTCCCTTGAGGAAAGCGGGCTGAAGCCTCCGCCCACGCGTATCGCCATAAAGGACATGAAGTCCCGCTGGGGGAGCTGCACCTGGGCAAAGGGGCACATCTCGATAAATTTCCGGCTGTACGCCTACCCGCGGGATACCGTGCTGTCGGTGTTCTGGCATGAGTACGCGCACTACTGGCACCACGACCATTCGGCGAGATTCTACGCGTTTTTGGAGGAGCATTACCCGGAATACCGCAGGTGGAATTCGCTGCTGAAATAGCTTCGGGCAAAAAAAATCCCGCCCCCTTCGGAGCGGGATCCTGAGAAGTCAGTTCTGGACTGCTTCTTTTTTCTTGAAGTAGTTCGGCTTGTTTGCGCCGATTATCTTCATCAGCCTGTCGCTGCGCTCAAACACAAGCTTGAACAGCACGCAGCCTATCACCGTAACGACGGCAAGCTCTCCGGCGGCTACAGTCATCATGTTGAACCAGATGGGCGGCTCGTTACCGTAGCATATGAACAGCTCTAACGCGACAATGACCCCGTTGCTGACGACCGGCAGAAGCGAAGCCACCCAGATATTCCTGATGTAGAACATCGGGAGCACCGCGACCGCAGTGGCAAGCGTACCGAAGATCATGTCCATCAGCGCCATCGGGCTGAAGCAGTTCGCGATGAAGCAGCCGAGGATAAGCGCAGCGCTGTAATCCCTGCGGTAGAAGCACAGCAGCACGAGTATCTCGGAGAAGCGGAACTGTATTCCGCCGAACCCTAGCCCCGGCAGCGCGAGGGTCAGCGCCGCATAAAGCGCTGCAACCAGCGCCAGCCGCACCAGATCGCTGGTCTTGAAGATCTTGTTTTTAGACATAAAAAAACTCCTTGTTTTTTAACGGTGGTTGGACAAAGAAAACACCGTATTAAATTTTCCGCGCCTTATGGCACCACTATATGATAGCACATTCCACGGCAAAATGCAATACCCTTTTTGTACAAAAAAGCTGCGGGAGCCAGGCGGCTTTATTGGCTGAAATGGCATACCGACAGATATATGCGCCGCACTGACGCAGTGCCGCAATTTACCTGAAAGGAAAAGAACACAATGGGAAAACAGGCAACCTTCTATATGGAGCGCGAGGTATTCACAGAGCTTGCGCAGACCGCCCTCGACCACGGCTGCATAATAATCCGCAAGAACGACAATGACGAGATAACCATGTCGCGCACCACCAACGTCATCACCAGCCACTCCTCGCACTACTATTTTTATCTTCCGGCGGCTGGGTCGTTCAACAGCGAGCTTCCGCTGGGGTGCTACAACGCGAACGCGAATGTAGTTATCGAGGCGGGCTACACCGTCGGCGACGGTCACACGCTTTTCCGGGGCAGGCTCTTCCTTGCCAACGGCTACACCAACGCCGAGGGAGCGTTTGTTGAGCGCCCCGACAATCTTGCAAAGGTATACCGCTGCCTGGTGCACCGCATGAAGCAGCTCACCGACTTCATCGACGTGCCCGCAGGCAGGATATGCGACAGGCTGAACAACTATTCCGATACCTCCGACCGTTCGCGCAAGGTCTACATGACCCGCAAGCTCCAGCGGCTGATGAGCGATCCGAAGCTCATTCTTGCCTGAGCCGGCGGTATTCCAGCGCGGTTTTTCCGGTGCGCTGCCGGAACTGCCGCATGAAGTGGACGTCGTTGTCGAAGCCGCACAGCTCCGCTATCTCCCGGACGGTCATCAACGTGCCGGAGAGGTAGTACTCCGCAAGCCCGGTCTTTGCCCGCAGCACGTCCTCGTAGCAGCTCACGCCGAATTCGCTGCGGTACAGCGTCTGGAAATACGCGGGGCTGAGCGACAGCTCCGCCGCCATTTCGCTTATGCTGTACTTTCTGCCGGGGGCGCCGTATATCTCCGCCCGGAGCCGTTTCAGCTCCCCGCTGTGCGGATTTGCGGGGCGGCTCCCGCTGCCTGCCAGCGACTGCGCCAGTATCAGCCGGAGCAGCAGCGCGCAGCACTCCCGGCTTTTCGGGGCGTCTGACAGGCTTTCTATCCGCAGCAGCTCCAGCAGGCTTTCCACTGCGGAAATCTCGCCCACAGGCGAGGGTCTGTTGAACATTATCCCCATCGAATCAAAGAATATATCACTTTCATCGCACTCAAAATGAATCCAGTGGTTGACGTATCCGACCCCGCACGCCCCGTAATCCTGCGGGGCGTTTTTGCTGTATAAAATCGCGGTATCCGGCGGGACGTTCACCTGCTTTCCGTCAGCCACGGCGAATGCCGGGGTCTTGAATATCACCAGCAGATTGTCCCCGGAGCCGTTCGGTCTAACTATGTGGAAGCCGCTTTCATGCCGGTAGCCCATGCCCATTGCGTGTATCTTCATGACGTTCCTCCGTAAATCGAATGATATATCAGTTATTTGTTATTATACATCATTGAATATTCTCTGTCAACAGTTTATAATAGAGGTATCATAAAATTCCACGGAAAGGACGATACATCATGAAAACAATGCACCTTACGCTCAACCCCCTGGAAAAGAAGTCCCACATCAACCCCGAGATATACGGCAACTTCTCGGAGCACTTGGGGCGCTGCGTCTACGACGGGATCTATGTCGGAGAAAACAGCGACATCCCGAATATCGAGGGCTACCGCACGGACGTTATCGAGGCTTTCAAGCAGATAAAGCTCCCCGTGCTGCGCTGGCCGGGCGGCTGCTTCGCCGATGAATACCACTGGCGGGACGGCATAGGCGAAAGATCCTCCCGCAAGAAAATGATCAACACAAACTGGGGCGGAGTCGTCGAGGACAACAGCTTTGGCACGCATGAATTCATGCGCTTCTGCGAGCTTGTGGGCTGTGAGCCGTACATCAGCGGAAACGTGGGCAGCGGCACGGTCGAGGAGCTCTCCAGCTGGATAGAGTACATGACCTTTGACGGGGTTTCCCCCATGGCGGAGCTGCGCAAAAAAAACGGCAGGGAGCAGCCCTGGAAGCTGAAGTACCTCGGTATAGGCAACGAAAGCTGGGGCTGCGGAGGAAATATGCGCGCGGAATATTACTCCGACCTCTACCGCCGCTATTCGACATTCTGCCGCAATTACAGCGGAAACAACCTGTTCAGGATAGCCAGCGGCTCCAATGCGGACGACTACAACTGGACGGAAGTGCTCATGCGTCAGATCACACCGTGGAACATGAACGGAATGTCCTTTCACTACTACACGGTCCCCACCGGCGACTGGAGCCACAAGGGCAGCGCAACCGAATTTGACGAGCAGGAGTACTACAAGACTATACGCAACACGCTTGGAATCGAAGAGATGATAACCCGCCACTCCGGAGTAATGGACAGATACGACCCGGAGCACAAAGTAGGTCTTATCGTGGACGAATGGGGAACATGGTACGACGTCGAGCCCGGCACAAACCCCGGATTCCTCTACCAGCAGAACACAATGCGTGACGCCATCGTTGCCGCCATCAACCTGAATATCTTCAACCAGCACTCCGACCGCATTCCCATGGCGAATATAGCCCAGGCGGTGAATGTGCTCCAGGCTGTCCTGCTCACCGAGGGCGCAAAGACCGTCAGGACCCCCACATACCACGTTTTCGACCTCTACAAGCAGCACCAGGATTCCGACCTGATCTACAGCCATATCCAGAATGAAGAAGCAGAAAAGGGCGTTCCGGCGCTGAGCCAGTCGGCTTCCGTGAACAGGGACGGCGACATATTCCTGACCGTTTCCAACGCTTCCCTCACCGAGAGCTACAAGCTGGATATCGCCGCCGCGTTCGCCGGGATAAAGTCGGCTTCCGGGCGTATCCTGACCGACGAGGCGCACGCGCTCAACACCTTTGAGGAGCCGGACAGGGTCGCTGTAAAGCCGCTCACCGTCACCGCCGCAGACGGAAAGGCTGAATTCATTCTGCCGCCCTGCTCCGTTGCCGCGCTCGCGATAAAGCTGTGATGGAACAGGCAGGAAAACCATGCCGCCGCTGTCTGCTCCGGGACGTGGACGAAAGCCAGCTCCTTGAAGCGATAAACCAGCGCATAGCCGCCATGCCCGCCGCCCAGAAGGCTCCCCCGGAGGAATACTCCCGCCGGCTGGGGCTGTGCCAGGGCTGCGACGAGCTGCTCAGCGGCACCTGCCGTAAATGCGGCTGTTATGTGGAGCTCCGGGCGGTAAGGAGGAACTCCGCCTGCCCGCACGAAAATCCGCGGTGGTAGAAAATAATTTCGCCCTCAGTTTGCAGCGTATATCAGATTTCGGTTAAAAAGAGCCGGGTTCGTTCATTTGAATCCGGCTCATATTCTATTCACTTTTTCATTATCATGCGGAGCTTATCGGCGTTCTGGCGGCGGTTGATGAACGGCTTTGTGAACAGCCGGAACAGCCAGCAGAACGGCAGCAGGAACGGCGCTTTTTTCAGCGCCGGGTAATGCTGCTTCATGTGGGTGAACGTCGGGAAGAGAAGCCCCAGCGCGTAGCCCGCCCTGCCGGACTTCTCTATCCGCAGCGCGGAGAAATTCTCGAACGTGCCGTAGGTTCCGCTGCCGAGAATGTACTGCTCCAGCCTGCGGGTCTCCTCCGTGTGGGATTTCCCGCCGAACCACACCTCCGACAGCTCCAGAAGCTGAGCCGCATAGCCGTCCCTGCCGGAGGGTTCCAGCAGCTTCAGCGAGTTTTTCGGGTCTATGCCCATATCGGAGCCTATGCAGACCCACAGATCCATCACCGTGCGTATCCCGGTGCCGCCTTCCTCCAGGTGCTTTATCGCGTGCGCCAGGACGTACGCAAAGAACGCGTCCGGGGTGAATTCGTATCTCATGCCGTCGTGTGTGCAGAGCTTCCAAGGGTCGGAGAATACCGCCTGGAATTCCTGACCCTCCTCGCCGAAAAGCGCCCGGTGTATCTCAACGTTCATCACCGGGGGCTTGTGGTAGATATCGTGAACGTCATAGCCGAAATGCTCGCAGGAGTACCCCAGCCCGGACATGATGTCCCGGGCTTTGGCGGCGTTTTCCTCGTCTGTCAGCACGTCAATGTCGGACATGGTGCGCATATCGCTCTGCGGGTACAGCCCCTTTATTATGCTGCCTTTCAGCGGCAGGAACCGCACCCCCGCCTTTTCGAAAGCCGCGCTTATGGCTTCAAGCTCCGTGAGCTGGGTTATGTCTTTTACAAGCGCCTTGTCGCGTATCTGCGACCATTTTGCCGAAAGCTCCGGCGCGAGCGGAGTCCGGAGCTGCTCCGCCGCGTAGTACGCCATGCCCGCAACGCTGTGCTGCTCCGCAAGCTGCTGTATCTGAGCCATGTCGCAGCCCTCCGGCGGCTCCGGGGGAGCGCTGCCGCTTAGCTGGCTGTTCAGCAGCGCCAGGAGATATTCCGCATTCGTCATTCTATCACACCGTCCTTCAGGGTGAGCTTCTGCCCGCATATTTTCAGCGCGGCGGGGCGGTGGGTGACTATCAGCACCGTTTTTCCGTCCATTGCCGCGATATTTTCCAGCAGCCGGGATTCCGTCTGTTCATCCAGCGCGGAGGTAGCCTCGTCCAGCAGCAGGAATCCCGCGCCGCTGTACAAAGCCCGCGCCACGGCTATCCTCTGCGCCTGACCCTCGGAAAGCCCCGCTCCGCCCTCGCCGATACGGGTATCAAGCCCCTCCGGGAGATCGCGTATGAATTCCCCGGCGCACGCCGCGTTTGCCGCCTGCATTATTCTTTCGTCGTCCGGGGCTTCGGACAGGAACGAGATGTTCTCGCGGATAGTCCCGGAAAACAGGCAGTTGCCCTGCGGGACGTAGGCGAGCATACTCCTGACGGACTGCCCGGGGGGGTACGCGCCGTCCGTGCCGATGAACTCGATTTTCCCGCCCTGGGGCTGGTAAACTCCCAGCAGAAGCATGAACAGCGTGGATTTCCCGCCGCCGGAAATTCCGGTGAGGGCGGCGACGCTGCCCTTTTTGAGCGTGAAGTCCGCCCGGGCGAGCACGTCGTTCCTGCCGTAGGAGAAGCTCAGCCCGGAAACGCGAAGCTCCCCAAAATCCGCGTAGCTGAGCGCTTTTTCCGCGGGCTTTTCCTGCGGGAGCGCCTCCAGCTCCATAATGCGCTCAGCGGAAGCCGCCGCCGCGTAATACCTCGGGAACAGCGAGGACAGCCCCGCAAACGGCGACTGAATCTGATTCACGAGCTGCAAAACCGCCGTGAGCGTTCCGTAGGTCATAGAGCCGGAGAATATCCCGAAAGCGCCCCACACCAGCGCCAGGACGTACCCCGCCTGGAACACCAGGCTGAACCCCGCCCCCGCGAGAATTCCAAAGGTGAGGCGCTTCATGCGGATATCGTAGTGCGCCTGCTGATTGTCGGAATTGCGGCGCTCCACGCGGCTTCCGGCACCGAAAACCTTGATAACGGGCAGGCTCTCCAGGGCTTCCTGGAGGAACGAGCGCACCGCGCCCTCCTTCGCCTGCACCTGCTTGTGCAGACCTTTCAGCCTGCCCCGCATGAGCCTGGTGACGGCGAACAGCATGGCTCCCGCCGCAGTGAAAAGCAGCGCGAACCACGGCTCCAGCACTATCATAAGCGCCGCCGCGCAGACAAGCTGCGTGACCAGGTTCACCGCCGAGGGCACTAAATCTGAGATAGCCGCCGCGCAGATACCCGCGTCAGAGAACATCCGGTTGAGCAGCTCGCCGCTGTGATACCCGCCCGCCGCGCGGGATTCTGCGGAAAGCAGCTTTGAAAGGATTTCGCCGCGCATATCCATCTCGCACCGGGCGGTCACGCGCTCGGAAAGGCTGTTGCACACCAACCGCAGAACCAATTGAAGCAGCACCACTCCCGCCAGGAGCAGCGCGTATTTCAGAATCCCGGGCTTATCCCCGGAGACCGCGCTGTCGATAACTCCCCGGCAGAACAGCGCGAAAGCCGTTCCGGCGGCGGCGAACAGGGCGTTCCCGGCGATTATCACGGCGAGAGCCCAGCGCTGACCCCCGGTATGCCGGAACAGCCACCGCCGCGCCGCGCCGTTATTATCCCTCGCCGCCATGCAACAACCTCCGAAGTTTAAAATATACCCTGCGTATAAAGAAGCTCCTCCACAGAAAAACGTACAGCCGGTAGCTCAGCTTTTCCGGCGGGAGCTTCTTCCCTTTCCGGGTGAGGTACTTTACCCGGGCTATTATCTGCTCCGGCTTTATCCCCGGCTCCGGGGAGAGCTGATTGTCCCCGCACATGGTGAAGCTCCCGTCCTGCTGCGATATTACCCGGTGTAATATGTAGGAGCCGTCCGCGCGCTGATAGAACGCGATATCCCCGGGCTTCACCGGGGCTTTTTCCAGCGCCGCGCCGTCCCGCCCCTGGACTATCAGCGGGAGCATACTCGTGCCCCGGGGGAAAATCGTGAACTCCCCGCCGCTTTCCAGCACTGCGCGGATAGTTTCGTCGTAATCCGACAGGCGGAACGTCTGCTCAGGCAAGGAGCGCCGCCTTTTTCAGCGTTTCGGTGAACTCGGCGACGTCGTCCCGCGCCTGCTCCGGGGTCACGTCGTATTCGTCAAGCAGGGCGGCGCAGAGCTGCTCGGTGGTTCTGTCGCAGGAGAGCTGCTCCCACAGGAACTTCCCGCTTTCGTTCAGCCGTATGATTCCGTTGAAGCTGCGGCTTGCCTCGCCAAGCGCCACAACGACGTACTGCCCGCCGACCTTTCTCAGCATGAAACCGTCTTTTATTTTCATAGGTATACCTCTTTCTGTAAAGTATGCTTTAATTATATAATATCATCTGTGAAAAGTCAATGCCGGCTGTTACACGGCGGGCGGGTAAAAGTGCACAAAGAATTTATTCCGTATTAGTAGTTAATGGAGAAATTGCCGTGCAGGGGACTTTTATTGCTTGACTTTTCGTAAAAATAAAGTTATAATCAAAAATGAGGATTTATTTTCCTTGACGGGAGAAAAACAAATTACTTTTTATGGAGGTTTATTTTATGAGATTCAAGCGTGCGATGGCCGCTTCAATGGCGGCTGTTATGGCGGTAAGCTCTGCTGTGGTCTGCCAGGTTACGGCGAGTGCGGCGGCAATGGAAAATGCGCCTGATGGAACAGAAACAGTTATTGCCACAGTTGACCTTTCCGGTACTACAACAACATTTACAACGGCATGGCAGGGCGGTAGCTGGACTCAGGTCGGCGTTGATCCCGAGATAATGAAGAAGGATAACGTATATGTAAAGGTTACTGTTTCTAATCTTGGCAAGGTAAATGAAGGCACGGAAAATGAAGCCAAGTGGTCTGATATGTTTAGCTGGGGCTTTTCTGGATATAGCTGGGCAGGCGTTGTAAAATGGTATAATGATAAAGATAATACTTCAGAGAATTTTGAAGTTATGTTTGTGCCTACCGTTGGCAGCACTGCAGAAAAGGCTGTGTGCTATGCGCCTATTTCTGATTTTGCCCTGACAAGCTGGAATGGTATCGCTGGTAATATTCAGGCTGCTCATACCGCTGGATTTACGCTGGAATCTATTGAAATAGTTGAAGTTGAAACAGCAAAGTATGATATACAGGAAATCACAGCTACCGCCGATAAGATCATTCCCGGTAAATTTGACGCTTCCAAGATTTCCGGAGACGGCTCCGGAGTTCAGGTTGAATTTACCCCTGATCCTTCCGCATCAGGCTATGGTATAAAATTCTATCCTGTTGTTGACGGAGCGATTGACTGGGCTAATCCGGTTCTTCAGAAGAATGTTTCAGGTTCACCGGCATACATAAAGTGGTCTGAATTTTCCAAAATTCCTGAGCAGATGGCAGTAGGCGGCTGGGGCTATGTTGCTGAATCCATCATGAAGCTGACCCTGAAAAATGTCGAGGGCAGCGGAAATATCTACACAGGCATAGTACCCGTATCCACTGTAACAATCACTGCTCCTGCAAAGACAACATACAATGTAGGCGACGAGGTAACTCTTACAGCTTCCGTAAACGATGACGCTACCGTTGAGGATAAGGACATCGTATGGAGCTCCGACAATACGGACGTTGCGACAGTTGACGAGGCTACCGGCAAGGTAACATTCGTTGGCGCAGGCGAGGCGGTAATCACAGCGGCTTACAAGTCTGACGACACCATCAAGGACACCGTAACGCTCACCGCTGAGAAGAAGAAGGTTTCCGCAACAATAGTTGCAGACGCTGTTACCGACGCCACCGTTTCTGACGCGCAGAGTCTCGCTGAGGAGGCTGCAAAGGCAACAGAGATCGCAGGTCTTACCAAGGACACGGATTACACCGTTAAAGTAAAGGCAGACGGCAAGAAGTACACTGTTACCGTTGCTCTCACAGAAGAGGGCGAAAAGAAGTACGAGCTTATCGGCGATACCTCCAAGGAAGGCACGATAAGCTACAAGGTTACAGGCGTAAAGCTCAGCCAGGATACCCTCTCTATCCTCATAACAAACACCGACGGCGTACAGCTTACGCCTACTATTGAGCCCGCAGATTTGGCTGAGGGCGAGATCATCTGGGAGGTGGCTGATCCCACAGTTGCATCTGTTGAGAACGGTCTGGTAAAGCCCGTTTCCGGTTCCGCTGGAAGCAAGACCACCATCACAGCTACTGTAAAGGGCACCGAATTTAAGGCTACCTGCGAGGTAGAGATCACTGAGGTAGTTAACCCCGCTGTCAAGGTAGTTCTTGACAAGGCAGAGCTTTCCGGCACAGTTGGCGACAAGGCAAAGCTGACGCCTACCATTACCGCCGAGGATACTACAAAGGCATGCACCGACGCAGTTACATGGAAGTCCTCCAATGAAAAGGTCGCAGCTGTAAACGCAGGCACCGTTACATTCGTCGGCGAGGGCACAGCTACCATCACCGTAACAGTCGGCGAACAGACCGCTACCTGCACTGTTACCGTAAAGGCTAAGGTCGTTGCAGTTGAAAAGGTAACTCTCGACAAGACCACCGCAGCGCTCACAGTCGGCGATACAACGACCCTCAAGGCAACTGTAACCCCCGACAACGCGACCGACAAGGCCGTTACATGGACTTCCTCCGACGAGACCGTTGCGACCGTTAAGGACGGCGTAGTCACCGCTGTCAAGGCTGGCACCGCTACCATCACCGCAAAGGCTGGCGACAAGACCGCGACCTGCACGGTTACTGTAAAGGATAAGGTCGTTGCAGTTGAAAAGGTAACTCTCGACAAGACCTCCGCAGAGCTCACAGTCGGCGATACAACAACACTTAAGGCAACTGTAACCCCCGACAACGCGACCGACAAGACCGTTACATGGACTTCCTCCGACGAGACTATTGCGACCGTTAAGGACGGCGTAGTTACCGCTGTCAAGGCTGGTACCGCAACTATCACCGCAAAGGCTGGCGACAAGACCGCTACCTGCGCAGTTACCGTAAAGGCTAAGGCAGGAGACGTATTCTCCGGCAAGGCTGACATCAAGCCCACCGACCTCAAGTCCTGGAGCGACAATGTTCAGATAGGCGCTACAAAGGTACAGGAAAAGAGCGTTATCCGTATCAAGTACTCCATAATCGACGGCAAGCAGCACCAGATAAAGGTACAGGACGGCGCTGAATGGAAGACCCTCACCTCCATCAAGACCAACGAGTGGGGCGTTACCGAGGTTTCCAAGGACGGCACTCTCGTTATTGAGCTGAACAAGGCTGACGCAGAAGCAATCACTAAGGGCGGTCTTGCGATAACCGGCGAAGGAATCAGAGTTGAGGACGTTGACTTCAACGTTGTTGCCGACTCCAAGAAGTACGGCACTGGCACAGAAACCAAGACCGAGTTCGTAAGAACCACAATAAATGCTGACGGCACCAGAAATATGCTCGCAGTATTCTCCATCTCCGCTGAGGACGCAAAGAACTACGAGGCATTCCTTGTTACTATCAAGAGAGGGTCTGACGACAAGGTATTCAAGGACGTTGTAGAGACATTCTACGATACCATTGACTACACCATTGACGGCGTTATGTACGAGGGCACTTCCGAGAACGGCAAGCACCTTATCGTGCTGAACCTTGTAAACGCTGACCCGAACTGGGGCACTATCACAGTCAATATCGAGCCCACAGAGGTCAAGGGCTGATTTAATGGAGGATAATACACGATGAAAAAGACATACGCAAAGCCCGAGATCGAAATCACAGCCTTCACCACCGAGGATATCATCACTGCAAGCACAGTTTCTTCCGGTATGAAGGACGGTGGCTCTGTAAACGCAGATGGCGCTTCCGGCATAAATATCGACCTGTCCAATCAGGACGGCTGGAAGAGCTGATCCATCGGTAAAACGGCATAACACAACGCCGGACGTGTAAAAGCGCCCGGCGTTTTTGCGAGGTTTGAATGACTAGAATTTACGAGATCTGCGGGATCAAAACGCAGTGCGATTTCCGGTTCCCGACAATGACCGCCCGGGCGGAAAAGTACCTTTCGGCGGGAGTGCCGGCGCTGTGCGTGCCGTTCCAGCCGGAGAAAATGGAGCGCCTGAAACGGCTGGAGCCCTCCCTTGACGACGACAACTGCGAGATAATCTGCACCACGGAGAGCTTCTATATGCAGCTCCTGGGCTTCGGGGGATTCATGCTCCATTCCAGCGCGGTGGTGATGGACGGCGGGGCTTATCTGTTCTCGGCGCCCAGCGGCACTGGTAAATCCACGCACACGGCGCTCTGGCTGGAGCTTTTCGGGGAACGCGCCGCGATACTCAACGACGATAAGCCTGCGATACTGCTGCGGGAGGGCGGGGTCTTCGCCTGCGGAACTCCCTGGAGCGGCAAGAGCGACCTGAATCTCAATATGTGCGTTCCGCTGCGGGGAATATGCGTGCTGGAGCGCAGCCCAGAGAACTTCATTGAGCCGCTGACGCCGGAGAAGTCGGTGTACGCGCTGATGAACCAGACCCTCCGCCCGGAGGAGCCGGAAAATATGGCGGCGCTGCTGGACTATATCGACCGGGTCACGGAGAATGTCCCAATATGGAGAATGGGCTGCAATATCTCAACTGAGGCGGCGCGGCTGGCTTACGAGGTCATGTCCGGGGGAAGATAACAGGAGAAGTGCGGGAGGGGCAAACAGGACGATTGCCCCCACGCACCAGAGCGCGGCATGGACGCCGCGCAATAAAGTGCGGGAGGGGATTGCCCCTCCCCTACGTTTTATGTGCCAGTTTGCGTAAGTATTGCCCCGAAATCCCGGTTTTGTGCGGTTTGTCGGAATTTGCCGGGGAAATTCCGCAAAATTTGTTGCTTTGGGCAAAAAAATCGTCCCTAATAACAAAAATGCTCGGAATATTCGTCTCATTTTTTACCGCGGAACGCTTGACTTTTGCCGGTAATTATGCTATAATATCATAATGTATCATAATGGATATGTGCGCGAAAAGGGCGGTTTTTGACCCTCAAAAGAGTATTTTCTGCCGATATTTTCCAGCATATCCAGACCCGTATTATGTTAAGGAGTGATAAAGCCGATGGTGAATGTAAAGCCCATACAGCTCGGAAAAACCACCCGAATGAGTTTTTCTAAGATCAATGAGGTCATCGATATGCCGAACCTCATCGGTATTCAGAAGGATTCCTACGAATGGTTCCTGAACGATGGTATCAAGGAGGTTTTCAGGGACGTTTCCCCGATAACCGACGCAAATGGCAGATATGAACTCTCGTTCATAAGCCACCGTCTTGACAACAAGACCAAGTATACCATTGAGGAATGCAAGGAACGCGACGCGACCTATGCAGTTCCGATACGCGTGACCGCCCGCCTTCTCAACAAGGAGACCGGCGAGTTCATGGACAACGAAATTTATATGGGCGATCTGCCGCTTATGACCGACAGCGGTACATTCGTTATCAACGGCTCTGAGCGTGTAGTAGTATCTCAGCTCGTTCGCTCACCGGGCGTATACTACGGATTCGAGCACGACAAGACCGGTAAGAAGCTGTTCAAGGCGACCGTTATCCCGAACCGCGGCGCGTGGCTCGAGTATGAGATGGACGCCAACGACGTGTTCTACGTTCGTATCGACAAGAACAGAAAGATCCCCGTAACAACATTCCTGCGCTCCATCGGTCTTTCCACCAACGGCGAGCTGACCGGTAAGTTCGGCGAGGATCCCCGCATCACCTGCACCATCGAAAAGGACAGCACCCAGAACAAGGAAGAGGCTCTGCTGGAGGTCTACAAGAAGCTCCACCCGGGCGATATGTCCTCTGTTGAGTCCGCGCAGAATCAGCTCAATATGCTGTTCTTCGACGCTAAGAGATACGACCTTTCCAGATTCGGACGCTATAAGTACAACAAGAAGCTTGCCATCTCCGAGCGTATCTATGGAAAGAGAGCCGCAGAGGCTGTTATCGCGCCCATGACCGGCGAGATACTCGTTGACGAGGGCGAGATAATCACCAAGGAAAAGGCTCTCGAGATCGAGAATGCCGGCGTTATCGACGTTACCATCGTTCACCCCACCAAGGAGGCCGCTACCGTCAAGGTTTCCGGCAACGGCATGGTGGATATCCACTGCTTCGTGGGCGACGATATCGACGTTGAGGCTCTCGGCGTAAACGAGCACGTCCGCTTTGCAGTTCTCAGGGATATCCTGGAAGAAGCGGCGGGCGACACTGAGACCCTCAAGCAGCTCATAGCCGAGCGCGTTGAGGAGCTTATCCCCAAGCACATCACAATTGAAGATATATTCGCCACTGTAAGCTATTTCATCAACCTGTGCGAAGAAGTCGGAAACATCGACGATATCGACCACCTCGGCAACAGACGTATCCGCTGCGTGGGCGAGCTGCTCCAGAACCAGTTCCGCATAGGCTTCACCAGAATGGACAGAACTATCCGCGAGAGAATGACCCTCTACGGACAGGAGCAGGAGAAGGTCTCCCCGGCTTCCCTTATCAACGCGCGCCAGGTCATCTCCGCAATGAGAGAGTTCTTCGGCTCTTCTCCGCTGTCCCAGTTCATGGATCAGAACAACCCGCTTGCAGAGCTTACCCACAAGAGAAGACTTTCGTCCCTCGGCCCGGGCGGTCTTTCCCGTGACAGAGCCGGATTCGAGGTTCGCGACGTACACTACTCCCACTACGGAAGAATGTGCCCTATCGAGACCCCTGAAGGTCCTAACATCGGTCTGATATCCTACCTTGCTACTTTCGCAAGGATCAACGTGTACGGCTTCATCGAGGCTCCGTACAGACGCGTTGACAAGGCGACCGGCAAGGTTCTCGACGAGGTAGTCTATATGACCGCCGACGTTGAGGATAACTACGTTGTGGCTCAGGCGAACGAGCCCCTTGACGAAGAGGGACATTTCGCAAGACCCCGCGTAAACGCACGCTGCCGCGACTCTATCCTTGAAATCGAGCGCGAAAAGGTCGATTTCATGGACGTATCTCCTAAGATGG
Organism: uncultured Oscillospiraceae bacterium; assembly: GCA_934448295.1. Taxonomy (GTDB): domain Bacteria; phylum Bacillota; class Clostridia; order Oscillospirales; family Ruminococcaceae; genus CAG-115. The sequence goes on along the minus strand of CAKSEY010000001.1, from coordinate 197,791 downwards.
TAGTATCCGTTGCTACGGCTATGATCCCGTTCCTGGAGAACGACGACGCGAACCGTGCGCTGATGGGCGCGAACATGCAGCGCCAGGCGGTTCCGCTGATGGTGACGGATAATCCTATCGTCGGCACGGGTATGGAGTACAAGGCTGCGGTCGATTCCGGCATAGTTGTATGCACCAAGGAGGATGGCGTAGTTACAGAGGTCGACGCAGACAAGATCGTTGTCACCAACGACCTCGGTCAGGAGCGCATTTACAGACTTGTTAAGTTCAAGCGCTCCAACCAGGGCAACTGCGTGAACCAGCGCCCGATAGTAAGCAAGGGCGAAAAGGTCAAGGCGGGCGACGTTATCGCAGACGGCCCTGCAACAAAGATGGGCGAGATCGCACTCGGCAAGAACGCCCTCATCGGCTTCATGACATGGGAGGGCTACAACTACGAGGACGCCGTACTCATCAACGAGAAGCTGGTTTACAATGATGTCTACACTTCCATTCATATAGAGGAGTACGAGCTTGAATGCCGCGAGACAAAGCTCGGCCCGGAGGAGATCACGCGCGATATCCCGAACATCTCCGACGACGCGCTGAAGGATCTCGACGAGAACGGTATCGTAAGAATAGGCGCAGAGGTGCACTCCGGCGATATCCTTGTCGGCAAGGTTTCCCCGAAGGGCGAGACCGAGCTCAACGCCGAGGACAGACTGCTCCGCGCTATTTTCGGCGAGAAGTCCAAGGAGTTCCGCGATAATTCGCTGAGAGTTCCCCACGGCGTAAGCGGTATCGTCGTTGACGTCAAAAAGTTCAACCGCGAGAACTGCGACGAGCTTTCACCCGGAGTAAACGAGAAGGTACGCGTTTATATCGCACAGAAGAGAAAGATCTCCGTCGGTGATAAGATGGCGGGCCGTCACGGAAACAAGGGTGTCGTTTCCAGAATTCTCCGTCAGGAGGATATGCCGTTCCTGCCGGACGGTACTCCGCTTGACATCGTGCTGAACCCTCTGGGCGTACCTTCCCGAATGAACATCGGACAGGTGCTCGAGGTTCACCTCGGCTACGTTGCAAAGGCGCTCGGCTGGAAGATAGCAACGCCGGTATTCGACGGCGCGCACGAGCAGGATATCCGCGAGCTGTACGACGCAGCAAGGGCTATCAACAGCGGCAAGATAACGGAAGAGGCTGAGCGTATCTACAACATGGGCAAGGGCAACGGCGAACACGACCGCCGCGATATCGAGCTCCTCGGCATGAATTCCGCAGGACTCGACTTCACAAAGCTCCCGCTTACCTCCGACTGCAAGACGCAGCTCACGGACGGACGCACCGGCGAGAAGTTCGACGGCCCTGTGACCGTTGGTTATATGTATTACCTCAAGCTGCACCACCTGGTCGACGATAAGATACACGCACGTTCCACCGGTCCTTACTCACTGGTAACACAGCAGCCCCTGGGCGGTAAGGCTCAGTTCGGCGGCCAGCGTTTCGGTGAGATGGAGGTTTGGGCTCTGGAGGCTTACGGCGCAGCATATACGCTTCAGGAGATCCTGACCGTAAAGTCCGACGACCTGATGGGACGTCAGAAGACCTACGAGGCTATCGTAAAGGGCGAGCCCGTTCCGAAGCCCGGCGTTCCTGAGTCCTTCAAGGTAATGATAAGAGAGCTCCAGGGTCTCGGCCTTGACGTAAGAGTTCTCGATGAGAACGGCGACGTTGTCGACCTCAGAAACGACGACGGCGACGAGGACGAGGGCGGATATACCTCTGACACCATGGAGCTTGACTACAACGCGAACGAGAACGAGCTGAACAACAGCGGCTACGACATCGTTGACGAAAAGGACATCAATCCTGACCACGTTGAGAGCGAAAGCGACGCTGACGACTCCTTCCTCGGGAATCTCCCGGAGGACGGCGAGCCTATCGACTTTGACGAGGACGAGTGATCCTGTTTCAGGAAAGCATCTCCGGCGGCACCCCGCTGAAACGGCGGGGAGTTCCGCGTGTTTTGATAGAGAAATGAGGTAAAAATTTGAGTTACACTGTTTTTGAGTCAATGAAGATCGGACTTGCCTCTCCCGACCAGATCAGAGATTGGTCTTACGGCGAGGTTCACCGTCCTGAAACCATAAACTACCGTACCCAGAAGCCGGAAAAGGAAGGTCTTTTCTGCGAGCGTATCTTTGGCCCGCAGAAGGACTGGGAGTGCAACTGCGGAAAGTACAAGAGAGTACGCTACAAGGGCAAGATATGCGACAAGTGCGGCGTTGAAGTTACCCGCGCAAAGGTAAGACGCGAGCGTATGGGTCATATTGAGCTTGCAACTCCTATCTCCCATATCTGGTATTTCAAGGGCACGCCTTCCCGTATCGGTCAGATACTCGACATCTCCCCGAAGAGACTTGAAGAGGTCATCTACTTCACCAAGTATATCGTTATCGATCCGGGCGAGGCCAAGGAGCTCAGCAAGAACCAGCTCCTTGAAGAAAAGGAATACGCGAATTTCCGCACCAAGTACGGAAACGACTTCAAGGCGGGCATGGGCGCCGAGGCTATCCAGGAGCTGCTGAAGGAGATCGACCTCGAGAAGCTCTCCAACGAGCTGAAAGAGGAGCTCGCCGCAACACAGCAGGGTCAGAAGCGCGTAAAGCTGCTCAAGCGCCTTGACGTGGTCGACGCATTCCTGAAATCCCACAACCGTCCCGAGTGGATGGTGCTCAACGCTATCCCGGTAATTCCCCCGGATATCCGCCCGATGGTACAGCTCGACGGCGGCAGATACGGCGTTTCCGACCTGAACGAGCTTTACAGACGCGTTATCAACAGGAACAACCGTCTGAGAAAGCTGTATGAATACAGCTCCCCTGAGATAATCGTGAGAAACGAGAAGCGTATGCTCCAGGAAGCGGTTGACGCCCTCATCGACAACGGCAGACACGGCAGACCGTACACCGGCTCCAACAACCGCCCGCTGAAGTCCCTCTCCGACCTGTTAAAGGGTAAGCAGGGACGCTTCCGTCAGAACCTGCTCGGTAAGCGCGTCGACTACTCCGGACGTTCCGTTATCGTCGTTGGCCCTGAGCTCAAGATGGATCAGTGCGGTCTCCCGAAGGAGATGGCGCTCGAGCTGTTCAAGCCGTTCGTTCTCAACGACCTGGTAGTCAAGGGCAGCGCCCAGAACATCAAGCAGGCGAAGAAGATGGTAGAGCGCGCAGACGACAAGGTATGGGATTCCCTGGAGTGCGTTATCAAGGATCACCCCGTGCTGCTGAACCGTGCGCCTACGCTCCACAGACTCGGTATCCAGGCATTCTCTCCGATCCTCGTTGAGGGTCGTGCGATAAAGCTGCACCCGCTGTGCTGCACCGCGTTCAACGCGGACTTCGACGGCGACCAGATGGCGGTTCATCTTCCCCTGTCCGCTGAGGCACAGGAAGAGGCTAGAACCCTCATGCTGGCGGCTAAGAACCTCTTAAAGCCGTCTGACGGCCGCCCTGTTACCGTTCCTACACAAGATATGGTACTCGGCTCCTACTACCTGACCCTTGACAAGCCCGGCGAAAAGGGCGAGGGCAAGGTGTTCCGCGACGCCAACGAAGCTATCATGGCTTATCAGGACGGCGTTATCTCCATTCATGCCGCTATCAAGGTAAGAGTTACAAAGGATCTCGGCGACACCAAGATCACAAAGCTCGTTCCTGCGACAGTTGGACGTATCATCTTCAACGAGCATATCCCGCAGGATCTCGGCTATGTTGACAGAACAGACCCCGAGCACCAGCTCGATTATGAGATATCCTTCAAGGTAGGCAAGAGCCAGCTCGGTAAGATAATCGACCGCTGCCTGAAGAATCACGGCACGGCTACCACTGCCCAGGTGCTTGACAAGATCAAGGCTATGGGCTATAAGTACTCCACAAGATCCGGTATCACCGTTGCGGTATGCGACGCTGATATCCCGCCGCAGAAGGCTCAGATTCTCGCCGACGCGGACGCAAAGATCGCAAAGCTGAACAAGCAGTTCAACCGCGGCTTCATCTCCGACACCGAGAGAAAGGCTGAGTTCATCAGCATCTGGAACAAGGCGACCGAAGATGTAGGTAACGCGCTGAACGACAACCTCGATAAGTACAACAACATCTATATGATGGCGGACTCCGGAGCCCGTGGTTCTAAGAACCAGATAAGACAGCTTGCCGGAATGAGAGGACTTATCGCGAACACCTCCGGTGCGACCATCGAAATGCCTATCAGGGCTAACTACCGTGAGGGTCTGAACATTCTGGAATACTTCATCTCCTCCCGTGGCGCCCGTAAGGGTCTGGCGGATACCGCGCTGAGAACGGCGGACTCCGGTTATCTGACAAGACGACTGGTCGATGTATCCCAGGAAGTTATTATCCGCGAGGAGGACTGCGGCACCACCAACGGTATCGACGTTTACGAGATACGCGAGGGCAAGGAGCTTGTAGAGCCGCTGAGCGAACGTCTTGTAGGACGTTATCTGTCCGAGGACTTCAAGGACAAGGACGGCAACGTGCTGGTTTCCAAGGATAAGCTGATGAACGATCAGGACGCTGCAAAGATCGTTAAGTGCGAGCCTGAAAAGGTAAAGGTACGCTCCGTGCTTACCTGCGGACTTAAGAACGGCGTCTGCGCACACTGCTACGGCGCGTCCCTGGCTAACGGTCAGCTCATCAACATCGGCGAGGCGGTAGGTATCATCGCGGCGCAGTCCATCGGCGAGCCTGGTACACAGCTTACGATGAGAACGTTCCATACCGGCGGTATCGCTTCCGCAGAAGATATCACACAGGGTCTTCCGCGAGTAGAGGAGCTTTTCGAGAGCCGCCGTCCGAAGAACGCGGCTATCATCACCAAGGTCTCCGGTAAGGTTCGTTACGAGGAGATCAAGAAAACAAGACACGCTATCATCACCCAGGCTGACGGCACGGAAGAGGCTTACGCAGTTCCGTTCGGTTACAGACCCAAGGTATACGACGGAGACACCGTTGTTGCCGGCGACGCACTGACCGAGGGTTCCATCAACCCGCACGACGTTCTGGAGGTAAAGGGCGAAGAGGCAGTTCAGAACTACATCATCGCCGAAGTCCAGAAGGTTTACCGCTTACAGGGTGTTGATATCAACGATAAGCATATCGAGGTCATCGTTCGCCAGATGATGAGAAAGATCAGGATCACCGATCCGGGCGACAGCTATCTGCTCCCTGGCTCCATCATCGGCAAGAACGAGCTGACAGAGGTCTGCGAGGAAATCCAGAACCGCATTGACGCGGGCGAGATAGGTCTCAGAATGCCGCAGACTGAGCCGGTGCTCCTCGGTATCACAAAGGCCTCCCTGGCAACGGACAGCTTCCTGTCGGCGGCTTCCTTCCAGGAGACCACAAGAGTTCTCACTGACGCCGCTATCCGCGGCAAGATCGACCCGCTGCTCGGTCTTAAGGAGAACGTTATCATCGGTAAGCTCATTCCCGCCGGAACCGGTCTTTTCGCTGAAGAGCGCGAGGCTGAGAAGGCTGCTGCGGCTGCCGCTTCGGCAGAGGCTGAGAATGCTTCCAGCGATGAAACTGTTGGCTAAAATGCACAAAAACCAGCAGCTATGATTTAACTATAACGGTGTTTGCTACAAAGTTTCGCTGAAACTCTTGACAAACACCGTTATTTGCTTTAAAATATATAAATGTGTGTGAGTATATTTTCGGAAACCGCCGGAAAAATACAAACAGACAAAAATTTATTGGAGGTGAAATAATGCCTACGTTTAATCAGCTTGTCCGCAAGGGACGCGAGGTTTCTGAGAAGAAATCCAAGGCTCCTGCACTTCAGAAGGGCATGAATACTCTGCACAAGCAGCAGATCGACCAGTCTTCTCCCCAGAAGAGAGGCGTTTGCACAGCAGTTCGTACCCAGACCCCTAAGAAGCCGAACTCCGCGATGAGAAAGGTTGCCAGAGTTAAGCTTTCTAACGGTTATGAAGTTACAGCTTATATTCCCGGTATCGGACACAAACTGCAGGAACACTCCGTTGTTCTGATCCGCGGCGGCCGTGTTAAGGACCTTCCTGGTGTGCGTTACCACATCATCAGAGGTACACTCGACGCTCAGGGTGTAGACAAGAGAATGCAGGGACGCTCCAAGTATGGCGCTAAGCGTCCGAAGGCTGGAAAGAAAGCGTAATTTCTGACTTAATAGCTGTCAGACAAGGCATTATTTTTGATAGAGCCTCTGTTTGGACGGCGGAAGGTCAATGCCACACCGAAACGGTATGGTTTTTATGCTTTCGAGTACCTATGATTTTCATTTCGTATGAAGGAGGGAAGTAAAGTGCCAAGAAGAGGTAATGTTCCGAAGCGTGAGGTTCTTCCGGATCCTGTGTACGGCTCTGAGCTCGTAACAAGACTGGTAAACAATATCATGCTCGACGGAAAGAAGGGCGTAGCCCAGAAGATCGTATACGGCGCATTTGAGATCGTTGCTGAAAAGACCGGCAAGGATGCTCTGGAAGCTTTCGAGGAGGCAATGGAGAACATCATGCCCCAGCTCGAGGTAAAGGCTCGCCGCGTCGGCGGTGCAACCTACCAGGTTCCTATGGAGGTTCGCCCCGAGAGAAGACGCACACTCGGCCTGAGATGGATCACCACCTACAGCCGTGCGCGCAACGAAAAGACAATGAAGGAAAGACTTGCAAACGAGATCCTTGACGCGCTCAATGGTCAGGGCGGCGCTTGCAAGAAGCGTGACGATACTCATAAGATGGCTGAAGCTAACAGAGCTTTCGCACATTATAAGTGGTAATCAGAAACAGATGATTTATCCGGGGATAAAACCCCGGGTAATTCCGGAATTACGGAGGAATTTATGAAAAGAGACGTATCTCTCGAAATGACCCGTAATATTGGTATCATGGCGCACATCGACGCAGGTAAGACAACTACCACAGAGCGTATCCTGTTCTACACTGGTGTAAACCACAAGATCGGTGAAACTCACGATGGTACTGCAACGATGGACTGGATGGCTCAGGAGCAGGAAAGAGGTATCACAATTACTTCTGCCGCTACAACAGCCTTCTGGAAGGGTCACAGAATCAATATTATCGATACCCCTGGTCACGTTGACTTCACCGTTGAAGTTCAGCGTTCCCTGAGAGTTCTTGACGGTTCCGTAACTGTTTTCTGTGCAAAGGGCGGCGTAGAGCCTCAGTCAGAAACAGTATGGCGTCAGGCAGATGAATACCATGTACCCAGAATGGCTTATGTCAACAAGATGGATATCATGGGCGCAGACTTCTACAACGTAGTACAGATGATGCACGACAGACTCAAGTGCAACGCTGTTCCGATCCAGCTCCCCATCGGTTCTGAGGCGGACTTCAGAGGAATCATCGACCTCGTTGAGATGAAGGCTGATATTTACTACGATGATATGGGTAAGGATATGCGCGTTGAGGATATCCCTGCCGATATGCTGGACAAGGCTAAGGAGTACAGACAGAACCTCCTCGAGAAGGTTGCCGAGCTGGACGATGCACTGATGGAGAGATACTTCGAATCCGAGGGTGAGGATTTCACCATTGAGGAGATCAAGGCTGCCATCAGAAAGGGTACTATCGAGAACAAGTTCGTTCCCGTAACCTGCGGTACTTCTTACAGAAACAAGGGCGTTCAGAAGCTTCTTGACGCTGTTGTTGACTATATGCCTTCTCCTCTCGACATTCCTTCCATCAAGGGTATCGACCCCGAGACCGGTGAGGAAGTTGAAAGACACGCTGGCGATGATCAGCCGTTCTCCGCACTTGCATTCAAGATCGCTACCGACCCGTTCGTTGGTAAGCTCTGCTTCTTCAGAGTTTATTCCGGTTATGTTGAGGCTGGTACAAGCGTTCTGAACGCAACTAAGGACAAGACCGAGCGTATGGGTCGTATCCTGCAGATGCACTCCAACCACAGACAGGATATCGACGCTTGCCCGTGCGGCGATATCGCAGCCGTAGTTGGTACAAAGTACACCACCACAGGTGATACTCTCTGCGATGAGAACCACCCTGTTATCCTTGAGTCCATGGAGTTCCCGGAGCCGGTTATTGACCTCGCTATCGAGCCCAAGACCAAGGCTGGTCAGGAAAAGATGGCTATCGCACTCGCAAAGCTTGCTGAAGAGGACCCGACCTTCAAGACCTGGACAAACCAGGAGACCGGTCAGACAATCATCGCTGGTATGGGTGAGCTCCACCTCGATATCATCGTTGACAGACTTCTCCGTGAGTTCAAGGTCGAGGCTAACGTTGGTGCTCCTCAGGTTGCTTACAAGGAGACCATCACCGGTACAGCAGACATCGACATGAAGTATAAGCGTCAGTCTGGTGGTTCCGGTCAGTACGGTCACGTTAAGATAAAGGTAGAGCCGAACGAGTCCGGTAAGGGCTACGAGTTCAGCAACGACGTTGTCGGCGGTTCTATCCCCAAGGAGTTCATCCCCGCTGTTGACGCAGGTATCCAGGGCGCTCTCAACGCCGGTGTTCTCGCAGGCTATCCTGTTGTAGACATCAAGGTTTCCCTGTACGACGGTTCTTATCACGAGGTAGACTCCTCTGAAATGGCATTTAAGATCGCAGGTTCTATGGCTATCAAGGAGGCCCTCAGACAGGCTCACTCCGTTATCCTCGAGCCGATCATGCGTGTTGACGTTGTCGTTCCTGATGATTACATCGGTAACGTAATCGGCGACCTCAACTCCAGACGTGGTCAGATCCAGAACCAGGAAACAAGAAACGGTTCCGTTCAGGTAACCGCATTCGTTCCGCTTTCTGAGATGTTCGGCTACTCCAACGATCTTCGTTCCAAGACCCAGGGCCGCGGCCAGTATGTAATGCAGCCGAGCCACTACATCGAGGTTCCGAAGTCCATTTCCGAGGCTATCATGAGCAAGCGCAAGCAGAACGGCTGATTTCCGTTAAAATTGCACTCTCAGCGCATTTTTTCTGTGAAACTACTTGATTTTTTCACGGAAAGATGTTAAAATAATATTACTGAAATTGCGGCGTCCCCCTCCCAATGGGGGACTCCAGATCACCTATTAAGGAGGACATACCCATGGCAAAGGAACATTATAATTCCACCAAGCCCCACGTAAACATTGGTACCATCGGTCACGTAGACCACGGTAAGACCACCACCACCGCTGCTATCACAAAGTGGCTTTCCCTTCAGGGCAAGGCTAAGTTCGAAGCTTACGACATGATCGATAAGGCTCCGGAGGAGAGAGAGCGTGGTATCACAATCAACACCGCTCACGTTGAGTATGAGACTGAGAAGCGTCACTACGCTCACGTTGACTGCCCCGGCCATGCTGACTATATCAAGAACATGATCACCGGTGCTGCTCAGATGGACGGCGCTATCCTCGTTGTTGCTGGTACTGACGGCCCTATGGCTCAGACCAAGGAGCACATCCTTCTCGCTCGCCAGGTAGGCGTTCCTGCAATCGTTGTATTCATCAACAAGTGCGATGACGTTGACGATCCCGAGCTGCTCGACCTCGTAGAGATGGATATCCGTGACGTTCTTACTCAGAACGACTTCCCCGGCGACGACGTTCCCGTTATCCGCGGTTCCGCTAAGGTTGCTCTGGATTCTACTTCCACAGATCCTAACGCTCCCGAGTATGCTTGCATCAAGGAGCTCATGGACGCTGTTGACGAGTACATCCCTGCTCCTGAGCGCGATGAGAACAAGCCGTTCCTTATGCCTGTTGAGGATACTATGACCATCACCGGCCGTGGTACCGTTGCAACTGGCAGAGTTGAGCGTGGCGTAGTTAAGGTTAACGACACCGTTGAGATCACTGGTCTTACTGACGAGCCCAAGTCCACTGTTGTTACAGGTCTTGAGATGTTCAGAAAGACTCTGGACGAGGCAGTAGCTGGTTACAACATCGGCGCTCTGCTCCGTGGTGTTACACGTCAGGATATCGAGCGTGGTCAGGTTCTCTGCAAGCCCGGTTCCATTCACCCGCACACCAAGTTCACAGGTCAGGTTTACGTTCTTAAGAAGGAAGAGGGCGGCCGTCATACTCCGTTCGTTTCCAACTATCGTCCGCAGTTCTTCTTCAGAACCACAGACGTTACCGGCGTAATCACTCTTCCTGCTGACAAGGAAATGTGCATGCCTGGCGATAACGTAGTTATGGACGTTGAGCTCATCACTCCTATCGCTATTGAAGAGGGTCTCCGTTTCGCTATCCGTGAGGGTGGTAGAACCGTAGGTTCCGGCGTTGTTACCAAGATCAACGGCTAATTCCCGCTGAGCTGGTGCAAACCACTTCACAATAATAAGACCGCTTCCCGAAAGGGAGGCGGTTTTTTGTATGTCTATACGATTTAAATAATGACAATTAAATTGTTTCGTGATATTTGTAGACAAGTAAATTATAATTCCTATCGCTATCGAAAGTGACCTGCGTTCAGCTATCCGTGAGAGTAAAGAATTGTAGCTTTTTGGCTTTGTTAAGCGGAATCAATGGCTGATTCACGCTGCACTGATGCAAACCACTTTACAATAATAAAGTCGCTTTTTCAAAAAAAGGATTTTTTTATAGAATAATTTGTAATAAAATATTGACAAGTAAATCGTTTAGTGATATAATACTCTTATAAACTCAAATGTATGGGGAAATGGAGGTACATATGAAAAAGGCATTATCAGTATTTACTGCGTTGGTTACAGTGCTCGTGGTATCGGTAACCTCATTCGCAGCGTACACCGCTAAATCAGGAAAAGCGGGCTGGACTTCAAAAGATCAGTGGTATCTTTGGAGCCAAGGAGCAAGCTCAAGCTCAGTTGTAAGGCAGGCAGGCTGCAGGACAGTTGCATATGCCAAGATGATCGCTGAAGCCGGTTACGCAGGCTTTGCAAATCCCGATGAGTTCAGCGGCTATCTGGTAGACAACGGGTTAGTTAACAGCCGCTATCAGGAAACGTATGCTGGAAAAGCGCCGGATATGTATACCAATGGTGCGATCAAGTTCTGCGGCAAGGAATCCCTTACCTACTCCAAAAATGGCAAGAGGTATTACTATTCCAAGTCTACTGCCAACAAAAAGATAATGAACCTGCTTAACGAGGGCTATTACTTATGCCTGATGGGTCCGTCCCACACGACATACGTTTTAAGAGGTGCGTCCTTAGATACAGGCAAGGCTCTGATAAGCGATTCCTGGGCGGACTGGGCTTACAGCTCCTATGCAAATGAAATCGCATACACCAAGTACAATTTAGCCAGGTTCTCAAACATCTGGAAGTTTAAGGTAGAACCTAATCAGGAAAGCGCTGCTCAGACTGAAATGCAGGAAATAACTATTGCTGACGGTGCTTACAACATACAGTCTAATAACATTTTATTTGTTGATGTAGCCAACAACGATATCTGGAATGGTACCAATATTCGTTTAAATACATGGAGCGAAGGCGCGAACGATTTCTACATATACAATGACGGCACAGGCTGGTATAGGATAAGACATATATACAGCAGAAAACATCTTGCCGTTGAGGGCGAAGTTGCCGGAAATGGAGCTAATGTCATTCTGTGGGACGAATACAACTCAGATGCGCAGCGTTGGAAATTCTTCACGAATGGCGATGGTGTGTATATAAAGAACGCGCTTGGATATTATCTTGATATCAACAAGGCAGACCTCTCCGCAGGAACCAATATCCAGACGTGGGAAAAGAACGATACTCTCGCTCAGAAGTTCTATGTCAACAAGATAGATGGTTACGGAATGATCTCCTATAACGTTGACCATGACTTGGTTATTCACTGGAGCCAGGATTATTATGACTCAACATCAGTGGGCACTGTCAACGCTGGCGAGATAGTAAAGCTGTGCGAAAGGGACGGCAGGTTCGCTTACATCAAATATCGTAACATACTTGAGGGCTGGTGCTCCGGCAAATATGTTCTTTCTGTATAAAATTATCTCCCGGTTAAATCCGGGGGATTTTTTTATGTGTTCAATTCCGGATTTTCAGTCCTGCCAAGGATAAAATCCACCGAGACGTTGTAGAAGTCCGCTAGACGGATAAGGGTCTGGGTGGGGATATCGCGCTCGCCTGTTTCGTAATAGGAATACGCACGCTGCCCACAGAATATTTTATCGGCTATCTGCTTTTGCGTCAGAAGCTCGCTTTCTCTCAAAAATCTCAATCTGTACATAAATTTTACCTCCATTTTGTGAACAATTAATAATATTATACCCTAGAACAAAATGGGCTATTGACAAATTGACCAATTTGTGCTATACTTCACTTAAGACCAAAATGGTCAAACGCTTAGGAGGTATTTAATATGAATTTCGTGAAAAAGATAGCAGCCGTTGTTGTTGCGGCGGTTTTGTCCGTGGGCTTCTTGTCAATGTCAGCTTTTGCAGACCCGTTTGAGGACGCTGTTGCGATAAGCAGCGGCGAGGAAGTAAAGGGAACGGTTGAATGGAATGACAGCGTAACCTATGAGATAACTTCAAAGGGTACGGGTAATCTTGTCATTAATTGGTCGATCGCAAAATACAGGAGTTATTTCCATGTGTACGACGAGGACGGTGCATATCTTAATGTTGAAAGCCTTAATATTAAAGCCGGCTCTTTGAATGAAGGGGGAGAGGGAAAAAATTATATACGAGGAAATTGGAACTCAACTTCAGAACGTTTTTCGGCTTCTGCGACATATAAAGTGACTAAGGGAACTTATTATATTACTGTATCTTGTGATGAATTTAGTCGTACTGGCAACGGTACACTTAAGCTCACCGCAGATTTCCCTGCCAAAACATCTTCAGACTTGACTTATCTCGGCATAACAATGAAAAAGGGCGACACAATGCAGCTTGATTCCGTTGGAGTTTCCTCCAGCAAAGCTAAGTGGACATCTTCCAAAAAGACCGTGGCGTCTGTAACAGCCAAGGGTGTAGTAACAGCAAAGAAAAAGGGAACGGCAGTTATTTCTTGCACATACAACGGCAAAACCGTTAAGCTGAAAGTGACAGTAAAATAAACCAACTAAAAAAATCTAACAGGAGGGTCAGTTATGAAACGATCATTGAAAAGACTGGTTTGCGCCGCAGTATCTGCTGCATTGGTACTTTCAATGTCAGCGGAAGCGGCAGCATATTCAGTCGGAAACTACAGCATTGGAACAGAATATGGCAGCAAAGCAGGCTCCAACATCAGAACAGGCCCGGGAACCGGCTACAAAAAGGTCGGTGCTGCGAGCTATGGCGCTGAATTTTTTGTTGACCAGATAAGCGGCGACTGGGGACATACCAGTTTGATATACTGCACAAATGGCTGGCGCGAGGGCTGGATAAATCTGGCTTACTGCACGGAAAAGGGCAATAACTATTACTACGTAGATGAATCCACCGAAACAAGCTCGACTGCTCAGGCGGTAGTGGACATGGCTGTATCCTACCTCGGCTATAAGCACAGTACATTTACATCATGGTATTATGGCAGCAGCCGAAGCGTTGCATGGTGCTCCATTTTTGCTACATACGTTCTTTCGCAGAACGGTATCAATGTAAAGTATGCCTATGTTCCGAGTTTGATGGACTACGCCCAAAATGATGAGATCACAAACAAGCCGCTTGTATATCATGAGCGAGGTACATATAATCCTAAGCCCGGCGACCTGCTGCTTGTCGACGCAAATTACAACGGCGTTCCGGATCATGTGGCGATCGTGACCGACGTGAACGGCACGACGATCACCACCATTGCCGGAAATTCCGGCGGCAGCCCCTCTTATTCAAAGGTAAAGTACGAAACCAGATACACCACCTCGCAAAAGACGCTGGGCTACATAGAGGTCTTATATCCCTCTGATGTACAAGAGGAGCCGGAGGTTCCCGAATATAGTGACAATTCCAGCTTTATTTATGGCGACGTAAACGGCGATGGAAAGGTTTCGCTGACCGATATAGTTCAGGTAAATAATTATATTGCTGATAATGGCAGGACCTCCATAAATGAACTGGCGGCAGATGTGAACCTTGACGGCGTTATCGATTCCCAGGACGTCGAACTTATCACGAAGTACACCATGGGAAAGATAGCTTCACTCCCGGTTCAGTCGCAGCAGGTATGTATGCTTTACTCAGAGGTCTGGGACGACGCTGTTCTGGACGTTTACGGAGGCTGGAGCGACAGCGAGACCCCGGTTACGCTGTGCGGAGTCAACTATGCAAAGAATCAGAAATTCACCATAGTTCCGACTGATGACGGCTACTTTAATCTTGAAGCGTCCTACTGCAATAAAAATGTGGACATAAACGGCGGAACCGGTTATGCTCAGATATATGACAAGCACGACGGCTTTAATCAGAGGTTCAAGTTTGTTGACGCAGGCGCAGGCAAGGTAAATATTGTCATTAAGGATTTTGGGCTCCTATGGGCTGATGCGGATACTGGCAAGGTATATGCAGTTGCAGACACGGCGATAAACAGAAGAAGCTGGTCGGCACAGTGGACGGTCAAGTACGTTAAGTAAATAAAAAACTCCCCCGGCTCACACCGAGGGAGTATCATTGTTAGCGGACTGTGCGAGTAACTGTAATTTGCACTATAACATTTATAATTATAGGCTTAGGAAGTTTCGCCTTATTAACAAATAGAGCATTTTGTAATATAACTTACATGGAGGGTCAATTATGTATTGCAAATACTGTGGTAAACCTCTTTCTGATGGTGCCAGGTTTTGTGGCTTTTGTGGTAAAGATCAGGAAACAACCAATCATATCCATACAAAAGGCGATATTTCTATTCAGAGCCTTATCTATACAATTGTATCCTTTTTGGTTCAGGTTGCAATAATTATTCTGTCATTTACAGATGTAATTAAAATTACATTAGGTGATGGGTATTTTAAGCAATCATTTTTAGTCAATGTTTTTGATATGTTTGATAGTTCAAGTTATTTCCGGCAGCTTGGTGGCATAGTACCGGACTTAATGGTGCTATCTGACTATGCTTTGGCTGCGGGAATTATGATCATAATCTCCATTGCTGTGTGCATTATTTATTTCCTGTATGTTTTAATACTATACATTCCGAATGTAAATTTAAAGAACAGATGTGGATTCGGAAAGGAATACCATAGGTACTCTGTAATTCCCAGCTTAATTACTTCTGTTGTTGTCACAGCGATTATTGTATTTGTAGAGGTGAAAGCTAGTGGTGTTTTAACTGTTATACCTTCAAATAAAATGATTGCAATTTATATTTTATTGGGTGTTCAACTGGTTATAAATATAGCTTTCAGGTTAAGTACACCAAAAGAAAATAATCTTGCATCTGATGTGGAACAAGAGGAAGTTGATGACGAAGAAGATGATGAAGATGATTTTGATGACAACGAAGATAATTTTGAAGAACAAATGGAAAAGTATAGAACGCATAGGGTAAAGGTTATATGTTTAATTGAATTGTCAACTATAATTTTGTTAATACTTATCTTTGTTATTTATTTTTTGTCGTGTATCGTGTAATCGATGAATTCTTATAAAGTTTTAAACGCTTAAAATTACCAAACGCAAAATTCCCCCGGCTCACACCGGGGGAATTTCTATATACCCAAATCTCAGATAAGGCTCTTATAAAGCTCCGTTATCTCATCAACAGAGGTATCGCGCGGATTGCCGGGTCTGCAAGCGTCGTCGTAAGCGGACTGTGCAAGGAACGGGATATCCTCGGGCTTTACGATATCCTTGAGGTCAGCGGGGATACCAACGTCCTTGGAGAGCTGCTTTACTGCCTCGACAGCAGCCTTTCTGTACTCCTCCTGGGACATCTTCTCGGTGCCCTCAACGCCCATTGCCTTGGCGATATCGCGGTACTTTTCGCCGGTGCAGGGAGCGTTGTACTCCATAACGGTCGGAAGGATTATCGCGTTTGCAACGCCGTGGGGTGTGTCATACAGCGCGCCCAGCGGATGAGCCATGGAGTGAACTATACCCAGTCCAACGTTTGAGAAGCCCATGCCTGCGATGTACTGACCCAGAGCCATTCCCTCGCGTCCCTCGGGAGTGTTTGCGACAGCGCCGCGCAGGGACTTGGAGATTATCTCGATAGCCTTAAGATGGAACATATCGGAAAGCTCCCACGCCGCCTTGGTGATGTAGCCCTCGATAGCGTGTGTGAGTGCGTCCATGCCGGTGGCTGCGGTAAGCCCCTTGGGCATTGTGGACATCATATCCGGGTCAACAACAGCAACAACGGGAATGTCGTGCGGGTCAACGCATACCATCTTGCGGTTCTTCTCAACGTCTGTGATAACGTAGTTGATAGTTACCTCAGCGGCGGTGCCTGCCGTGGTAGGAACTGCGATTATCGGAACAGAGGGCTTCTTGGTGTCGGCAACGCCCTCCAGCGAACGCACGTCGGCGAACTCGGGGTTGTTGATAATTATGCCGATAGCCTTTGCGGTGTCCATTGAGGAGCCGCCGCCGATAGCGATAAGGTAATCAGCGCCGCTCTTCCTGAACGCATCTACGCCGGTCTGTACGTTTTCAATGGTGGGGTTCGGCTTGATATTGTCATATACCTCATAAGCAAGCCCGTCCTTGTCCAGCACGTCCAGTACCTTCTTGGTAACACCGAACTTGATGAGGTCGGGGTCGGAGCATACGAACGCTTTCTTGAATGCTCTGTTTTTCGCTTCAACAGCGATGTTGGCGATCGCCCCTGCGCCATGATAGGAGGTTTCATTGAGAATAAATCTGTTTGCCATGATGTATTTTCCTTTCTTGTTGGAAATATATCTGAACCGGTTCCCGGTACAGCTTACTTAAGTGCCTTTACCTGCTCGCTTGCCTCGTCAACAAGAGTCTTGAGCTGCTCGATAACGTCCGCATTCTTCTGGATCTCATCATTGCAGGACTTGAGCTGCGCGTTGATCCCGGTGATGGCTTTCTTTATCTGGTTGAGCGTGTTCTCAACCTCGTTAGCCTGCTTGGTGTTCTTGTCGGCGAGAGTGCGGACTTCCTGCGCGATTACGTTGAATCCCGCACCCGCAGCTCCTGCGCGCTTTGCCTCGATGGAGGCGTTGAAGCCGATAAGCGTGAGCTGAGTGGAAGCGTTCTCAATCGCCTTTACGATGCCGTCCGTGCTCTCGACAGCCTTGGAGGAGGTCCCTGCGGAATCCTTGATGGTCGCGAAGTTCGCTTCAAGGTTCTGAATATTCGTCATGACGTCGGTCATCTGTTCGTCAATGGTGGAGAACTTGTTTACAACGTCCCTGATAAGGTCTTCCTTGCCCTTCTGGGAATCAAGCGCAACCAGCTTCTGATAGCCGACCTCGGAAAGAGCGTTCGCCATCTGCCACAGCAGATTTGCGGCTGCTTCTATCTGACGCTTCGGGATAATCCTTACCTTGCGGAGAGCCGCTATGTACTCGTCCTGATCAATGCCGAGCTCGTCCGCGATGCGGCGGAACTTAGCCTCGTCAGGTTCCTCAGGCAGCACCTGACCGCCGATGAGGTTTCCTATATGCTGTCCGTTCACGATGACAGGGGCTGCAAAGTCCATCAGACCGCTTGTGCAGTAGTATACAGCGGGCTTTCCGGTACGGCTTGCATCCTCGCCGCCGCGCAGGTCGCACTGGTTGCAGCGGTCTGCGCCGATGCGGGATTTGCGGGTAAGGTTCATGCAGAAATCCGTGAAGTTGCTTCCCTCAGTGACAGGACCGTTCTTGTCGGTTGCAATCGCCGCCATTCCTGTGGCAGCCGCGAAAGCGTCCTGGATGTTCTGGAGGGTGTGTCTGTCAATGACATCGAGAAGGGTTATGTTGTTTAAGTCCATGATAACAGGCTCCTTTTTTGGATTTTATAATGCCTTTGAGCATATGATCTGTATTTAATATTATACAATATTTTCAAAAATAAATCAAGGGGGTATTCGGTAAAAAACAGCAAAGCAAGCCTAATTTCAGGTGAAAGATTTGTGAAAAATACACATAAAAGTCAAGTGTGAAACATCTCCTGTGGAATTTTCCGGACAAGTGCCGCATAAGCTGTTACAGCAGGTTGAAAGGGTGACGGTATGAGAAGAAAGAAGAGAAACTCGCGGCTGCTGCCTTTCGGGGCGGGACTTGCCGCAGGCTACATAGCGACCATAGCAGCGGCGGCGGTGGGGGCGCTTATAATGTGGCTCACCGGCGCGGACAGCGGACTTTCCTGGCTTGCGGCTGTCCCGGCGGCGGCGCTGGGGAGCTTCATCTGCGGGCGCACCGCCGGGAAAATGCGCAGGCGCGGCGGGATCAAGACAGGACTTTTCTGCGGGGCGGCGTACTGCCTGCCGCTGATAGTCCTCGGGCTTATTTTCGGCACGGTGCAGGGAGGAATGTTCCCGGTGAAACTGGCGCTGTGCATGGGCTTCGGCGCGGCTGGGGGAGTATCCGGCGTGAACTCCCCGGAGGACGTGTGAACGCCCGCACAGAGCCGCGCGGCGGTTTTTCCCTGACGGCGGGGCGGTACTTCCTGGCGGGGGCGCTGGTCTGCGCGGCGTCGGGGGTGCTGCTGTTCCCGGCGGAGCTTTCCGGGGCGGTGAAAGCCTCGCTGGAGGGCTGCGTGGAGGTAGTGATCCCGGCGCTGTTTGCGTTCACCGTGCTTGCTGTATATATGCAGCAGAGCGGGCTGTACACCCTCGCGCTGAAGCCGCTGACCCTGCCGCTTTCAAAGCTTCTCGGTATCCCCGGGGAGCTGTGCGCGGTATTCGTCCTGGCGAATATCGGAGGATATCCGGTGGGGGCGCGGCTGCTTTCCGGTCTGGTCAGGGAGGGCAGGCTCTCCCGCCGGGACGCGGGCAGAATGTTGTGCTGCTGCTATGGCAGCGGGCCGTCCTTCGTGATAGGCACGGCGGGAATGAGGGTATTCGGCAGCGCGGCGGCGGGCGGGATAATATTCGCGGCGTGCTTCCTCAGCTCGCTTGTCATAGCCGTGATAGTCTGCCGCACGGGCGAAAAAATCACGCTGGAAAGCGGGAATACGCGCTGCGACCTTTCGGCGGAATGCTTCGTGCGCTCGGTAGACAGCGGCGCCCGGGTGATGTATACCATCTGCATTATGGCGGCGCTTTTCGCGGCGGTGACGGCGCTGCTTGACTGCTCCGGGGTTTCCGGGCTTGTGAGCGCGCTGCTGGAAAGGCTCGGCGCGGGGAGCAATTCCGCGCGGATATTCCCGGCTTTTCTGGAGGTGACTCGGGTGCGGGATATGCTCCCGGGAGGGGCGGCGGCTCCGGTGTGCGCGGGGCTTCTGTCGTTCGGCGGAGTGTGCGTGCTTATGCAGGTAACAGCGGTCTCCGGCGGGAATGTCCCGGTGAAGCCGCTGGCGCTCTCGCGGCTCCCGGCGGCGCTGCTGAGCGCGGCTTTCGCGATACCGGCGGGATTTGTGCCCGCCACCGCGCAGGAGACCTACTCGGAGACCGCCGTGCGCGGGGAGATTTTCTCCGTAAACGCCGGGCTTTCCGTCTGCGTGATGGCTATGGCTGGAATACTTATCCTGTCCGTTGAAAAGGCGGGGCGGCAAAGCGGCTGAAATTCCTCTCCGGGGCGTTATTTTTCCCGCCGAATGATTGACAACCGCGCGGAAATATAGTATAATAATAAATTGAAGTATTATATCAAAAATCCCTCGAAAGGACTACAAAAAAATGGGTTATGATTTTACCGCCATTGAAAACAAGTGGCAGAAATACTGGGACGAGCACAAGACGTTCCATGCAGAAAACGACTACACCAAGCCGAAGTTCTACGCGCTGGTAGAGTTCCCCTATCCCTCCGGTCAGGGACTCCACATCGGTCACCCGCGCCCCTACACCGCAATGGATATCGTGTCCAGAAAGCGCAGACTCCAGGGCTATAACGTGCTGTTCCCGATGGGCTGGGACGCTTTCGGTCTGCCTACCGAGAACTTCGCCATCAAGAACAAGATACACCCCGCTATCGTTACAAAGAACAACGTTGCGCGCTTTAAGGCGCAGCTCAAGTCCCTGGGTCTCTCCTTTGACTGGGACAGGGAGATAAACACCACCGACCCCGACTACTTCAAGTGGACGCAGTGGATATTCCTGAAGCTGTTCAACGCTGGTCTTGCATACAAGAAGGAAATGAACGTGAACTGGTGCACCTCCTGCAAGGTAGTCCTTGCGAACGAGGAGGTCGTTAACGGCGTGTGCGAGCGCTGCGGCGGCGAGGTAGTCCACAAGGTAAAGAGCCAGTGGATGCTCAAGATCACCGAGTACGCCCAGAAGCTGCTTGACGACCTGGACAGCGTTGACTACTTCGAGAAGATAAAGACCGCGCAGAAGAACTGGATAGGCCGCTCCACGGGCGCAGAGGTGGAATTCACCACCACCGCCGGCGATACGCTGACCGTCTACACCACGCGTCCCGACACGCTTTTCGGCGCGACATACATGGTAATCTCCCCGGAGCACCCCATCATAGAGAAGTGGGCTGACAGGCTCCGGAACATGGACGCCGTACGCGAGTATCAGGCTGCCGCTGCGCGCAAGTCTGACTTCGACCGCACCGAGATGAACAAGGACAAGACCGGCGTAAAGCTGGAGGGCGTCCGCGCGGTAAATCCGGTAAACGGCACTGAGATACCGATATTCATTTCCGACTACGTTCTGATGACCTACGGCACCGGCGCCATCATGGCAGTTCCGGCGCACGACACCCGCGACTGGGAGTTCGCAAAGGTATTCAATCTGCCGATAATCGAGGTAGTAAAGGGCGGCGGGGACGTCCAGAAGGCTGCGTTCACCGACTGCGCTACCGGCGTTATGGTCAACTCCGGTTTCCTGGACGGGCTTTCCGTTGAGGAAGCAAAGGTAAAGATGAAGGAGTGGCTGACCGCAAACGGCAAGGGCCGCGAGAAGGTCAACTACAAGCTCCGCGACTGGGTATTCTCCCGCCAGAGATACTGGGGCGAGCCTATCCCCGTTGTAAACTGCGAGAAGTGCGGCTGGGTAGCGCTCCCTGAGAGCGAGCTGCCGCTGAAGCTCCCGGAGGTCGAGAGCTATATGCCGACAGACACCGGCGAAAGCCCGCTTTCCACACTGGAGAGCTTCATCAACACAACCTGCCCCTGCTGCGGAGGTCCCGCAAAGCGCGAGACCGACACCATGCCCCAGTGGGCTGGTTCAAGCTGGTACTTCCTGCGCTACTGCGACCCGCACAACGACAAGGAGCTTGCCTCCAAGGAAGCGCTCAGGTACTGGATGCCCGTCGATTGGTACAACGGCGGCATGGAGCACACAACGCTCCACCTGCTGTACAGCCGCTTCTGGCATAAGTTCCTTTACGATCAGGGCATAGTTCCCTGCAAGGAGCCGTACATGAAGCGCACCTCCCACGGAATGATCCTCGGCAAGGACCCCGAGCGTCCCGGCGAGTTCACGAAGATGTCCAAGTCCAAGGGCAACGTTGTGAATCCCGACGATGTAGTCAGGGAGTACGGCGCTGATACGCTCCGCCTGTACGAGATGTTCGTGGGCGATTTCGAGAAGGCTGCCCCGTGGCAGGAGAACGGCATAAAGGGCTGCAAGCGCTTCCTCGACAGAGTATGGGCAATGCAGGAGAAGGTCGTTCCCGGGGACGAGTACAGCGACAAGCTCCGCGCTTCCATGCACAAGACCATCAAGAAGGTCAGCGAGGACATTGAGACACTGAAGTTCAACACCGCCATCGCTACCATGATGGGACTGCTCAACGAGATAGACGCGGCAGGCTCCCTGACCCGCGCTGATTACAGGACCCTGCTGATACTCCTCAACCCGTTCGCTCCGCACATCACCGAGGAGCTGTATCAGGTAATGGGCTACGAGGGCGTGCTCAACGAGCAGAAGTGGGTAGAGTACGATGAGAAGCTCTGCGTTGAGGACAGCGTTGAGATAGTAGTCCAGATAAACGGCAAGGTAAAGGCACGCTTCAGCGCCCCCGCTGACTGCGCTAAGGAGGAGCTCGAAAAGCTCGCGCTCGAGCTGCCGGAGGTAAAGTCCTTCACAGACGGAAAGACCATCGTAAAGAAGATCGCGGTTCCGAACAAGCTCGTAAACATTGTTGTAAAGTGAGCTACTGAATGAGGAGAGCCATGAAAAGTATCATAGCCATGCTTGCGGCGGTGGGAATACTCGCCGGCTGCGCAGGCAGGAGCGTTCCGGAGGTATCCGAGGTGGTTTCGCAGGCGGTGTCCTCAGTGGAGGAGCGCCAGCCCGCCGGGACGGAACAGCCCGGCTCCGCTGAGGGCGCGAAGCCTTCCGGGGCAAAAACGGAGGAATCAGACATGAACGAAGAGGTCAAGTATATTGCGCTTACATTCGACGACGGCCCCAACACGACCACCACGAATGAAGTCCTTGATATGCTGGAGAAGCACGAAATAATCGCGTCTTTCTTCCTGATAGGCAACAACATCAACGAGGAGAGCGCCAAGGCTGTAAAACGCGCTTACGACATGGGCTGTGAGATAAACAACCACAGCCAGACTCACAGCAACATGACGGAGTTCACCGAGGAGCAGATAAAGTCCGAGATACAGACCACCGAGGACAAGATTTTCGAGATAACCGGCGAGCACAGCAAGTTCTTCCGCCCGCCGTACATCTCCGTGAACGACACGATGTTCGACAGCATAGATATGCCGTTCATCGCAGGGATCGGCGCGAACGACTGGGAGGACAGAGTCACCGCCGAAATGCGCGCGAAAAAGATATTGAAGCAGGCAAAGGACGGCGACATAATCCTCCTGCATGACGCTCAGGGGAATTCCAAGACCGTTGAGGCTCTGGACACGATAATCCCGGAGCTGAAAAAGCAGGGGTACAAGTTCGTGACGGTTTCCGAGCTGTTTAAGGCAAAGGGAATCGAGCCGGACATGACGAAGGTCTACACAAACGTTATGCAGAAATATATGTATAACTGATAAAAATTCCCCGGAATGTAATTTGAACTGCACCAGTAAAAACAGACAATGACAAAATGACCCTCCTATGGTATAATAGAAACCATAGGAGGGTCTTGCTATGCCAAGGAAATACATGAGAACCGGAAGTATTGCGAATGAAGAAACAAGGAAACACAAATCGAGATATAACGGAGCAATACGGCTGAAATGGGCGGGATTTTCTTCGCCTTACTGGAAAGAGGTGAAACCAAAACGCAAATATGAGGCAATAAATCATAAGCACAAATATTCAATCAGCGTTATGTGCAAGTTCTTGGGTAACAGATATATCTTAGGCAACACCGCACAATTAACGGCTACCGCCTTTGTCAAGCGACGCCTGCGGCTTACGCGGCGCTTGCTTGCATCTTTTTCGTCATCTTGCACAACTTTCGCTTGACAGGCGCCAGCCTGCCTGCGCTCAATTTGTACAATCTGACAAAAAATCTACGGCGCAATCGCACGACAATAATTGTGCGGTGTTGCCCTTACATTTTCACAAAGCAGGAAGTGCTGTAACTTTCGATTATTCGTGACCTTGATAACAGCATCGTAGCTTACAATACCGGGACAGAACAGACAGTCCATCTTGTCCTTAATGCTGTAAAAGCGGTTATGAAAAAAGAAAGGTCGGAAATACCATACACAACGTGCTGGATACTTCTCCGGCGGACAACATGATGCAGGCTGTTAGTGAAGTGCAGCAGGCGGCAGAACAGCTCAGCAAGGCTATTCAAGGTGTGCATTTCGTATCAAAATAACAGAACATGGAAAACAGCTTAACAATGCGGATCGTTCATCGCGCCGCGCTGCTAAGCCATTTTTCTTGTTTAGATGTATCCCGAATGACCCGGGCATTCAAAGCAAAAAGAATGCGCCGCGTTGTCCGCAGCGCATTTAATGTTACTTAAAGTTATAAAGCTGTATCTGCTCGAAGCCGTCTAGCAGGTCGCCGGACATCCTGAATGCCGCGTCAACTCCCCGCGCAACGCACTCGATAGGATTCTCCGCCACAAAGCAGGGAGCGCCCACGTTGTCCGATATAAGCTCCGGAAGCCCGCCGAGCATTGCTCCGCCGCCGGTCAGCATGATACCGTTCGATAGGATATCTCCCACCAGCTCAGGCGGGGTGGATTCCAGCACCAGCTTCACCTGCTCGACTATCTCCATGGCGTTCTCGTGGATAGCCTCGTAGATGTCCCTGTCGGTTATCTCGATGCTCTCCGGCAGACCTTTGAGCAGGTTCCTGCCGCGTATCGTCATCTTGACCTCGCCGGTGGGGTCAAACACGTTGGCTATCTCCATCTTCGCCTTTTCAGCGGTTTTTTCGCCGATGAGCACCTTGTACTTCTGCGTGATGTGGCGGATTATCGCCTGGTCGAACTTGTTGCCAGCCATCTTGATGGAGCGGCTCTGCACGATACCGTTGAAGGAAACTATCGCGACATCTGCGGTACCGCCGCCGATATCAACGACCATCGTGCCGTTCGGCTTGGAAATATCCACCCCGGCGCCGATAAGCGCCGCGATGGGCTCTTCAATGAGGAACACCTTGCGCGCGCCCGCGGACATAGCCGCCTCTACCACTGCGCGCCGCTCAACGTCCGTAACGGAGGAAGGCACGCACAGAACTATGCGCGGCTTCATCATTGCGCCGCCGTTCACCATGTGGATAAACTCGCGTATCATCGCCTCGGTCATGTCGTTGTCCGAGATAACTCCGTCCTTAAGGGGACGCACTGCAACAATGTACTCCGGCGTTCTGCCGATCATTCTGTAAGCCTCGGAGCCTACCGCGACCACCGCCTTTTTCTTCTTGTCGTACGCCACAACGGACGGCTCGTTCAGGACTATGCCCTTTCCGGCGATGGTGATGATTATGTTCGCGGTGCCAAGGTCTATGCCTATATCTAATGCCATGCTGTTCTCTCCATTCTTTCTGTAAGCTCGGGTAATGAAACGTCTGTATTGCGCAGTCTAACTTAGTTAGATTATATCATATCCTGCGGATATGATATAATTTGCCGATATGCACGGAGTCCGCCTGCGGCGGACGTATGTGCAAGGCATTTTGATCTATAATAAACGCTTTGCGTTTATTATATCATATTATGCCCCGTTTTGCAACATATTTTGCGGCTTCCTGCAAAAGAATTTCACGCTCGTTCGGGATATCGCCGTCCACCACCTTTTTCAGCAGGTGCTTCATCACCCTGCCCATCAGCGGGGAGGGCGGCACTATCTCCCGGAGCGCGTTCCCGTCCACCGCGAGCTCCTTCATCGTGAAGCAGCACTCGGGGGCGAGCCGGTGTATTCTGCCTATCACCGCGTACCATTCCGGAATACGGCAGCGCGCCTCCTCCTTCTTTGCGAGGTCGTCCGCTATGTGAGCCATGACGATATCGCAGGCGAGCCGCTCTCCGTGCTTCGCCAGAAGCCTGCGCACCGCCCGGTCGTCGTCTTTGAGCTGGGTATCGTGGTACTTCACTATACTGCACACCCGTTCCCGCAGGGCGTTGCTGCATTTCAGCCGGCGGAGTATCCTGTCCGCCATTTCAGCGCTGTATACCGCGTGGCAGTAGAAATGCCCCTCGCCGTTTTCATCCCGGGTGAAGCACCTGGGCTTGCCGATATCGTGGAACAGCATTGCCAGGGTCAGCGGCAGCGCGTTTTCCTTTCCCGCAGTGAGCTGCGCCGCGCTCTGCACCGCAAGCGCCGTGTGCTGATACACGTCAAGATAATGCCACTTTGAGTACTGCCTGAAATCAAAGATCCCGCGCAGCTCCGGTATCATCACCGCGAATATCTCCCGGAAGCAGCTCATCACCCGCAGGATATTCTCCCCGGAGCGCCGCCCGGTGAGCAGCTTTGAAAGCTCCGCGAATATCCGCTCGGCGGAGATGTTGTTCAGCAGCTCCCGGCAGCCGAGCATTGCGGCGGCGGTGCCGTCCTCTATCCAGAAGCCCAGCGCCGCCGAGAATCTCAGCCCCCGCAGAATGCGCAGAGCGTCCTCGTGGAAGCGCTTTTCCGGGTCGCCTATGCAGCGTATTATCCCGTTGTGGATATCCCCAGCGCCGCCGAATTCATCAAACATACCCCGCTTCGGGCTGTACGCTATGCCGTTCATGGTGAAGTCCCGGCGGGCGACGTCCTCCCGCAGGCTCCGCGTGAAGGTCACGGAATCCGGGCGGCGGCTGTCGCGGTATTCCCCGTCTACCCGGTAGGTGGTTATCTCCACCGGCTCGCCGCCGCTGACGACGGTCACAGTGCCGTGCTTTATCCCGGTCTCTATCACCCGCATTCCCGCAAAGACGCGCTCGGTCTCCTCCGGCAGAGCCGACGTGGTCACGTCGAAATCATGCGGAGCTATCCCCATAAGGCTGTCGCGCACGCAGCCGCCCACTATCCACGCCTCGTACCCGGCGCTTTCCAGCCTGTTCAGAATTTCGGCAATATTTGACGGCACCTCCATGCGGCTCACCTCCATTTTCGTAGATTCGGGCGATATCCTCCGCACTTAGCGCAGAAAGAACACCGCCCGGTCGTTTATTTTTCTGTCTTGTCCGGAAGCTCCTGCGGAGAATCCGCGCCCTTTTTCAGCTTTATCTTCGACATATTCCGTATCCTTGACCAGATGAACGCCAGCGCCACCAGCACGAGCTCCGGGATAGTCTGCCACAGCCTTGAAACCACGGAGACCACCATAGCGTCGCTCTGCGGCATGATAAGGCACAGCCCGGCAACGATGATACCCTCTCTTACGCCAAGACCGGACGGGGCGAATATCGCAAGAATTCCCATTATCGCGGAAACACCCCAGATACCCGCGCAGAAAAGCAGCTCGGAGTACTCCACGGCGGGGTAGATGGATTTCGTCAGGATAAAGAAGCCCACGCCGACGATAAGCCAGTTGCCGATGAACAGCAGGACTACCTTCAGCATCTGGGAGTACTTCATCGGGATTTTGAGGTCCTTCTTGAACAGCTTTCCGATAAGCCCGAGGAAGAAGTTGATTATCTTCGGGTGGACGCACACGAAGAATATCACGATAAGCGCCACGGTCAGCCACTTGTAGTTCTCCAGAAGCTCGTTCGGGAAGAACAGCAGCGACACGATGAACAGCATAGCCGCGCCCAGCAGCGTGCATACATTCTCAATGAAGAAGCACACCGTGACCTTGGCAAGCGGCGCGTCCTCCTCCTTATAGTAGGTGAGGCGGGCGGCAAGCATGAACACCTTTCCGGGAATGTACTTTCCCAGAATGGAGTAGAGGTAGCTGGTCACCGCTTTCTCGTACTTTATCGCGCAGCCGTTCAGCTTTGTGATGTAATGCCACAGCGACGCGAGGGTTATCTTGTAGGCGAAATAGAACAGCATGGAGAACACGAATATCCCCATATCAACGTTCATTATCTTCTCGGAGAACTCGTCCCAGTTCTTCCAGAAGTACCATACCAGGAATACCACAACCAGCACGCCGAACAGAATTTTCAGCGCTTTCAGTATCGTTTTCTTATCAGGCTTTTTCATGTATTTCCCCCGGTCAGAAGCTCAGCAGAACTCTGATAAAGCACATATAGTAATAGATGAACCAGGTCGGCATTTTCTCAAGCTGGTCGAGCTTTTCGCGGCTGAAAGTCATGTTGCGCCAGCCTAGCCTGAACGCAAGCCTATGGTTCCACTTGCACCTTCCGGAAACGTCGACTTTCAGCGTCCTGCCCATCTTCTGGAACAGCTCCTGCTTTGCCTTTGCGCAGTTGAACTTGAACACCAGCGCACGCTTCTGGCTGCGCAGCATCTTGCTGTCGTCTATCCTGGAGGCGACTATCGCGCCGTCGTCCACAGCGGACTGGAACGCTTTCAGCGCCCGCTCATTGCGGATAACGCAGCTTGTGTGCTTTATCGGGTTCTTCTTCATCTCTTTCAGCCAGATGTCGCCGAAACTGATATCCGCCGTGTTGCAGTAGTGATCCTGGCATACCATGCAGCTCTCGCGGCTGAAGAAATACGCATTCTTGTACGCGCATATCGTCTTGGGATAGCTGAGGGTCTTTTCGCTGCCGTCCTCGTACTGCACGGTGGAAAGCCCCCTCCAGTGACCCCGGCGGTAATACAGCCGCTTTGCGCCCTCCAGGGAGATATTCTTCTTGCGCAGGGGAACGAGAGTCGCGTTTTCGGTGTGGCTGCCGCTGCAGTAAAGTCCGAGCTTAAGCACTACCTTTTCCCGCAGCTCCGGCTCCTTCTCCAGCATGGAGGTGAACGCCCTCATCTGGCACGGGACCAGCACCACGGCTAGCTTTCCGTTGAACTTCCGGAGCATATCGACGTGCTTCATCAGCGGCATGAACATATACACCGAGGAAGAGCTTTCCATCAGTTCTTCCTTTGTGGTGGCGATGAACGTCTTGTAGCCGAGGTTTCCGTCCTTTATCTCGCTGCGGGTGACCCAGGCGCCGTCTATCTCGCCCTTTTCAAGCATATGGCACAGCAGAGCCGTCACCATACCGCCGGAAGCGGCGTTGGCGCGGATATTATCGTCGGCGGCATAGCCCATGCGGCAGCAGACGTGCTCGCCCATGTAGTGCTCCGGGCGGTTGAAATCGAGCAGCTTTACCTTTTTCGGCTTCGCGTATACCTTGTCTATCTCCTCGCTTATGAAGCGGATATTGTCGCGGCTGCTCTCCAGCACTGCGGGGAGGTTCTCCGCTATCTTTTCGCGGATATTCGGGCTTTCCCTGATGAAGCCCATGAACTTTATTTTCAGCGCGTCAAGCTCCAGCGCGGAGAAATCCACCGCGTACTCGCCCAGCCCGAACATATCCAGGACTTCCTTGTACTTGTGGCTCCAGCCTATAAGAAGCACCGGGGTGCGCTTTTCAAGCGCGCCTATCATCGCGTGGAATCTGGAAGCCACCAGCACCTCGCTGCGCGCCAGCAGCTCGCGTATCTCCTCCGGAGCCATCTCGCGCGGCTCCCACATAACGCGCGCCTTGTCGCGGACGGAGTTGTAGACCTCCGTGCAGATGATGAGGTCGTTGTTGCGGGGCTTCTCGCTGCCCTCCCGGGCGGCGTTGGCGATTAGCAGCACGTTGTAGTCCTGCTCGTTGAGCCAGTTTATGAACTGCACCATGCAGCCCTTGTAGTCCTTGCCCATCTTCTCGCACTTGCCCTGCACAACGCTGCTTATGGACAGCGCCACCACGCGCTTGCGGAAAAATGGGCTTTCACTGCACAGCTTTTCCACTTTTCCGGCATAATATTCACTGTCGGGCATGGAAAACGCTCCGTCAGCGCACAGCTTCACGTTTTCGGTTATGCCTATCCCCGCGAGATTTTCCTGGGTTATCTTTCCCCGGGCGCATATCAGCTTTATCTTCGGCAGTATCCACTTTGCAAGGAACCTGTTCCAGCCGCTCTTGAACGTGCCCAGCGCCTGGGAGTACTTCACCACCGGGACGCCGCACAGCATGGGCACCGCCGCGCACACGAACGCGTATGTGTTCATGATGAAGCCGCGGCTGTCAACGAACGAGATACCCGCCTCGTCTATAACTATATCGCACTGGGAATACGCCTTGATTATC
The DNA here is from genome assembly GCA_934448295.1 of uncultured Oscillospiraceae bacterium. Classification (GTDB taxonomy): domain Bacteria; phylum Bacillota; class Clostridia; order Oscillospirales; family Ruminococcaceae; genus CAG-115. The sequence continues at coordinate 168,190 of CAKSEY010000001.1, read as the reverse complement.
CTGCACATCTCCAGCACCTTCCTGAACGGCGGGATATACCGCAGGAAGCTGTAAAGTATCGCCAGCGGGAACGCAATGAACAGCAGGCGCTCCGGCTTGGCGTTGACCACCTTTATAAAGTCGTATTTCTCCGGCATTTGTGCGATGAGCCTTCTGTCCGCGCCGGGGTAGGTGGACATGAGGTATATATTGAGCTTCTCGCCGTAGCGCTCCTTAAGCTGCTTTATGGAGCTTTGCAGCATTGCTGCGGCTCCCTTGTTGCCGCTGAAGCAGGCGGCGGTTATGGCTATGTTTATCGGTTTCATTTCCGCGCTTCCTTTGCTTTTTATTTTTTTCGGGCAGGGACAGCCTCTGCCACAGACATAACAATACTAGTATATTGTATCACAGAAACGCTGATTTGTCAAAAGAAAAGTTTGTGAAAACGAAAAAATCTGCCGATTTCAAGGAATACCCCCTTAACATTTGCGCCGATTTATGCTATAATACATTATGTATGCTGTATATCACCGTATATCCGAGAACTGCTGAAAGGAAACCTATGGACGATAAAAAAGAAAACCAGGCTCCCGCAGAGCTGACCGAAACAAAGGCTCCCGCCGAGCCTGAAACCGAGCCTGCCGACGGCGAATACACCGGAATGCCGAAATGGAAGGCGGGGCTGCTGAAATGCCTGCCCATGCTGATAGTGCTGGCGTGCACCGGGCTTTTCATCTTCGGAATAAAAACGGTCATCGGAATATTCTACAAGCCGCACGACGAGCTTTTCACCAAAACCGACAACGGCACGGAATACACCATCGTGAAGTGCTACCAGAATCCCACGTCGTACTTCTACGTTTACGACAGCGATAAGTTCCAGTGGAACGAGGCGGAATACGACAACGTAGCGGGCGAGCACAACGACGCGCACCTCCACAAGGTGCCGGAAGTGTATTTCGTGCTGAACGAGAGCGCCCCGGATATGGACAAGACCACCGTGAAACTGCTCACCGAGGGCAACGGGCTGAAAGTGTTCCAGTTCGGGGAGTTCATACTCTACCGGCTGGAGGGGCAGTACGGGGTTTTCGCGCCGCTGAGGGACTACACCGAGAGCGCCACCGACCGCAAGAACGACCTCTACGTCGTCCGCCAGCTCATGAAGAACGACAACTGGCAGGGCTTTGAAATGCCGTACCGCGACGACGAGAGCTTCTACGACATTCTCGAAAAGCTGGAGTGGCACCTCGACAACCAGTACGGCGAGGATCACTCATAAAGACGAAAGGAAAGATAAAATACATGGCTGATACAAGCTATCTCGACAAGATACGCAACTTCTGCATAATCGCGCACATCGACCACGGAAAATCCACCCTCGCCGACCGTATCCTGGAGCAGACCCAGACCGTCGCCCTCCGGGACATGGAGGAGCAGCTCCTGGACAACATGGACATCGAGCGCGAACGCGGCATCACGATAAAGGCGCGGGCAGTCCGCCTGAAATACCGCGCGGACGACGGCGAGGACTATATCTTCAACCTCATCGACACCCCCGGTCATGTGGACTTCAACTACGAGGTATCCCGGTCGCTGGTCGCCTGCGAGGGCGCGCTGCTCATCGTTGACGCTTCTCAGGGAATCGAGGCGCAGACCCTTGCCAACACCTACCTGGCAGTAGAAAACGACCTTGAGGTAGTCCCGGTCATCAATAAGATAGACCTGCCCTCCGCGCACCCCGAGGAGGTCAAGGAGGAGATCGAGAACGTAATAGGCATTCCCGCCGATGACGCGCCGGAGATCTCCGCGAAGATGGGCATAAATATCCACGCGGTAATGGAGGCTGTCGTAAAGTCCATTCCCGCGCCAAAGGGCGACGCCGAAGCTCCGCTGAAAGCGCTGATTTTCGACAGCTACTACGACAGCTACAAGGGAGTTATAACCTACGTCCGCATTAAGGAGGGCTCCGTAAAGCCCGGCGACAGGATAAAAATGATGGCGACCGGCGCGGAATTCACCGTTGTGGAGACCGGATTCATGGGTGCCACAGAGCTTGTGCCCTGCTCCGGGCTTAAGGCAGGCGAGGTAGGCTACATCGCGGCTTCCATCAAGTCAATCGGCGAGACCAAGGTCGGCGACACCGTGACCTCCGCCGAAACCCCCGCCGCCGAGCCGCTCGCGGGCTACCGCGAGGTAAACCCGATGGTGTTCAGCGGTATCTACCCGGCGGACGGCGCGAAGTACGTTGACCTCCGGGACGCACTGGAAAAGCTCCAGCTTAACGACGCTTCCCTGTCATTCGAGCCGGAGACCTCCGTTGCGCTGGGATTCGGATTCCGCTGCGGATTCCTCGGACTGCTCCACATGGAGATAATCCAGGAGCGCATCGAGCGCGAATACAACCTCGATATCATCACCACCGCGCCCTCCGTTGTATACAAGATAGAGATGACCGACGGCACCGTGAAGATGATAGACAACCCCACAAACTACCCTGACCCGTCTGAGATAGCGCAGGCTTACGAGCCCGTTGTCAACGCGCACGTTTACGCGCCCTCGGATTATGTCGGCAACATCATGGAGCTGTGCCAGAACAGGCGCGGAGTTTTCCGGGATATGAAATATATCGACCAGAACCGCGTTGACCTGCACTATGAGCTCCCGCTGAACGAGATAGTATACGACTTCTTCGACGCGCTTAAATCCCGCACACGCGGCTACGCAAGCTACGATTACGAGATGATGGGCTTCGTTCCGTCAAAGCTCGTTAAGCTGGATATCCTGCTGAACGGCGACGTTATAGACGCGCTTTCGTTCATCGTGCACAGCGACAAGGCCTATGAGCGCGCCCGCAAGATGGCTGAAAAGCTGAAGGAGCATATCCCGCGGCAGATGTTCGAGATACCGATTCAGGCGGCGGTCGGCGGAAAGATAATCGCCCGTGAAACGATAAAGGCTCTCCGCAAGGACGTCCTCGCCAAGTGCTACGGCGGCGACATCACCCGAAAGAAAAAGCTGCTTGAAAAGCAGAAGGAGGGCAAGAAGCGCATGAGAGCCTTTGGTACCGTCGAGGTTCCGCAGGAGGCGTTCATGGCTGTCCTGAAGCTCGACGATGAATGATCGCGGGCTGTATATCCACGTCCCGTTCTGCGTGCGGAAATGCCCATACTGCGATTTCTACTCCGCTGCGGGAGCCGATGGGCTCCGGCGGGAGTACGCGCGGGCGGTGGTGCGGAACCTGCGGGATTACCCGGAGCAGTTCGGCACCGTATATTTCGGCGGCGGCACCCCGAACCTCATCGCAGAATACATGGCGGATATCCTGTCCGCTGTGAATGTGACCCCGGGGGCAGAGATATCCGCAGAATGTAACCCCGCCTCCGCAGATATCGGTACGCTCCGCATGATGAGAAGCGCCGGGATAAACCGCATTTCCGTGGGAGTTCAGTCGCTCCAGGACGGGGAGCTGAAAAAGCTCGGCAGGCTGCATGATTCCGCCCAGGCGCAGGAGCTTATCCTCGCTGCGGAAAAAGCCGGATTCGACAACATTTCCGCAGATGTTATGCTGGGTATCCCCGGGCAGACTGCGGAGTCCCTCACCGACACGATAGAGCGGCTGGCGGGGCTCCCGGTGCAGCACATTTCCGCGTATATGCTCACGCTGGAGCCGGAAACGCCCTTCGGCAAAAATCCGCCCCCGGACATGGCGGACGACGAGAAAATGGCGGATCTCTACGCGCTGTGTCAGGAGCTCTGTGAAAAGCACGGCTTCGTACAGTACGAGATAAGCAACTTCGCCCGGGAGGGCTTCCGGTGCCGCCACAACCTGAAATACTGGCGGGACGAGGAGTACCTCGGGATAGGCCCGGCGGCGCACTCGTTCTACGGCGGGAGGCGCTTCGCCGTCCCCCGCGACCTGCATGGCTTCATAGCTTCCGGCCGTCAGCCCGTGGAAATTACGGACGACCGCCCCGGCGACTATGACGAGCGCGTGATGATGGGGCTGCGTATCTCCGAGGGGATCCCGGAGGAGCTTTACAGGCCGATAGAATCCGCGCTGCGGCTTATTCCGGCGGAATACTACAAGCTGGAAAACGGCAGGCTCAGGCTCACCGGAAAGGGCTTTCCGGTGTACAACTACATCGTGTCGCTTCTGTTGGCGCACAGGGAGGAATCATGAGAAGAAAAGACCGCGAAATAACCGATGAAGCAAAAATAGACGAGGTGATCTCCCGCTGCCACTGCTGTCGGCTGGGATTCAACGACAGCGGCGAGGTGTATATAGTTCCACTGAACTTCGGCTTTGTGAAGCGCGATAGAAAGCGGTTCCTCTACTTCCACAGCGCCAGGGAGGGCAGGAAGATAGACCTCGTCAGCGAGGGCTGCGAGGTCGGCTTTGAGATGGACTGCGGCTATCAGCTCCACCCGGGAGAAGTCCCCTGCGACTGCTATGCTGAATTCAGCAGCGTTATCGGCACGGGAAACGTCGAGATCATCACCGACCAGGACGAAAAGATACTCGGTCTGCAAAGCCTGATGAAGCAGGCGACGGGGCGCGAAAACTGCGAATTCCGCCCGGAAACGCTGAACGCTGTCTGCGTTTTCCGGCTGGAGGTAAACAAAATATCCTGCAAGGTTCATTTATAAGGAGAAAAGATATGGCATACACGATAGAAAAGGGAAAGAAGCTTATCCCGGCGGATTCCGGCTGCTTTCAGTACGTCGGCAGAATAGATCTCGACGACCCGAAGCGCCCGGTCATGACATGGCCCGCCACCTACGCGGACGTGAATTTCACCGGCACCAGCGCGGCGGTAGTGCTGAAGAACATAAACTTCCAGGACGACACGCATTTCGCCGTTATAGTTGACGGAGTGATGAAGAAGATGACCCTCCCGAAAACCCGCGAGGACGAGCTGTATATCGCCGCCGAGGGTCTGGAGGACAAGCCGCATACCCTGCGCATACTGAAAACCATGGCTTCCCACAACTACCTTGAATTCGTGGGGATAGTGGTGGACGAAAACGCGGAGGTCACAAACCCGGCTCACAAGTACGACATGAAGCTTGAGGTCTACGGCGACAGCGTTTCCGCAGGCGAGGTGACGGAGGCTATTTATTACGAGGGTCAGTGCGACCCGGCAGACCACCGCAACCGCCTGGATAACTCCGCTTTCAGCTACCCCTATAAGCTGGCAAAGAAGCTCAACGCGGAGCTCCACGACATCGCCCAGGGAGGTATCGCCCTGCTGGATGGCACGGGATATTTCTGCTCCGACCAGCTCACCGGAATGGAAAGCTGCTACGATAAGATAGAGTTCACGCCCTACGCCGACAGAAAGACATGGGATTTCTCAAAGTGGACGGCTGACGCGGTAATAATCGCCATCGGTCAGAACGACGCCAACCCCGAGCCCGAGCGCATAAAAGAGCCGGGCTACCGCCGTATGTGGAAGGACAACTACATAAAGCTGCTGCGTACGCTGATGGAGAAGTACCCTGCGGCAAAGTTCGTGCTTATCCTCACGATACTGGGGCACGACCCCACATGGGACGACGCCCTTGAGGAGATAGCGCAGGAGATGAACTCCGACAGGGTATCGCACTTCATGTTCCGCCGCACAGGCTGCGGCACCAACGGGCACCCCCGCGCCACCGAGCAGGAGGAAATGGCGGGCGAGCTTTACCGCTACTTTGAGGAGAATATTATAAAGTAAATAAATTAGCGGCGCTGTGGTTATCAGCGCCGCTCAGATTTTCAACATTCTTTCAACAACCTCAGCCCGAAGAATTCAGTTGACGAAAACCGCCCTTCTGTGGCGGAAATACACGAAATTCACCACCATCAGCACGATTCCTGCGATTATGGAAATCACATCGGCGGGCGAGATCAGCTCCCACAGCGGCAGACCTGTCGTAAGGCAAAGCCCGCAGAAATACGCCAGCCACACCGCCAGCCGCGCCAGGCACACTCCTATATACAGCCACAGCGCGTTTCTCCGCAGCGCCGCCAGCCGGAACCGCGCCAGCACGAATCCCGCTCCCACCGCCAGAAGCAGCAGACCTATAACTATACACAGCGGCTTCATTCCGGGACATATCAGATACGCCAGCTTCCACACCGCGCCCATTCCAAAGCCGGTGAGCAGCTTCAGCGCGCTGAGAAGCAAACCGAACGCCGCCGCGAAAAGCTCAAAATACAGCACGAACTGCATCCAGCCTATGCCGTAGTGACCGCCGTCGTCCCCGGTAATGCAGCCTATCCTCTGAATCTCAGTCCAGTTGGAGCCGTTCATCAGCTCCAGGTCTCTCAGCGGGATAAAATCCTGGAGCTGTCGGCGGTCAAATTCCGGCGTAACGCCGTATTCCCGCGTGGGCTCGGGCATTCTGCCGTCTATCTGCTCCGGCGCGGAATATCCCGGCAGAGGCTCGCCGGACGATACGGACGGCATTTCGTCCTGCTGCGCGGCGCTCCCCGTGGGTTTTCCGCAGAATGTACAGAATGACGCGTAATCGCTTATTTCAGCTCCGCAATGTCTGCATATCATAAAAATACCCCCATTCCATAAAGGTAACCTCTAAAAACCTCCTTCACGGCAGATTTCTATGACTTATATCATCTGCTTCGTTGTCAAACCTTGTAATACATCAAGTATGACTGCGGTTTGACTCCTAGCATCTGATATAAGTCATGTACGAAATCTGCTCGTGTCCCGGTTTTAAGAGGTTGCCTAATTTGATTATAGCATATCCCGGCGGCTTTGAAAAGAGGGTTGAACAAAAAATCGTTCAGAAAAACACACGGCATTTTTCTGAACGCCGGAACGGAACTACCGAAAGTATAATACGCCAGCGCATATATACCGCAAGTTTAGTTAAAGTGATGTTTTTGAAGCCGGTTTCAGCAGATTATTTGTGATATCCTACAAAGATTCCGCTGTATACTAATAAACACTTGCATTTTTTCGCTGTTTCTGATAAAATATTATACGTTACTGAAAAAATCCACTAGAGAGGTAGGTGCTTCAAATGGCAAAATGTGAAATCTGCGGCAAGAGCGTTACCTTCGGAATCAAGGTATCCCACTCTCACAGACGCAGCAACAGAACCTATAAGCCCAATGTCAAGAAGGTAAAGGCTATCGTTAACGGCACTCCCTGCAGAGTTAATGCCTGCACACGCTGCCTGCGCTCCGGTCTTGTACAGAGAGCAGTTTAAACTTATTCTGACATAAGTTTTGGTTACAGAAAACTCCCCCTGCTTTCGGGCAGGGGTTTTTCTGTTTTACCAACTTTGCTATTGACAAATGTTGCTCAATAGTGTAGTATTATAGATATACTATATAATGGAAAGGGTGGCTCACTTGGTAAGAATACGAAATCTGCACAAGCAATACGGCTCATACTCAGTCCTGCGCGGGCTGAGCATGGACATAGAAAAGGGCGATGTGTACGGCTTCCTGGGGCGCAACGGCTGCGGGAAAACCACGACCATGAACATCATCACCAACATAATCCCCAAGGACGAGGGCGAAATAACCATCGGCGACGGCAAGCCCGTGAAGATAGGATACCTGCCGGAAAGCCCGGTGATATACGGCTACATGACCTCCCGGGAGTATCTTGAATACATCGCAGCCTGCTGCAATTACCCCGGAGACGTGACCCGCCGCGTGAATGAAGTCCTCGATATCGTGGGGCTTACAAAGGCGGCAGACCGCCGCGCAAAGGGCTATTCCCGCGGAATGACCCAGCGCCTCGGAATGGGCGCCGCAATAATCGGCGACCCTGAGCTGCTGATATTCGACGAGCCTACCTCCGCCCTTGACCCGGAGGGCAGAGCCGAGGTCATCTCCATCATCGAGCGGCTGAAAGGAATGGGCAGCACCATCGTGCTCTCCACGCATATCCTGTCGGACGTTGAGCGCGTGGCAAACCGCATAGGCATCATGAAGGACGGAGTCCTCGCGGAGGAGGGCAGGCTGAACGACGTTCTGCTGAAGCACGCGGGCAGCGTTGTATACCTGCGCGTTCGCGGGCTTACGGACGAGATGAAGATAAAGCTGCTCACCGTGGACTATGCCCGGGCGGAATTCAACGACACCACCGGGACGTTCCGGTTCGGCACCGATTCCCCGGAGGAGTGCTCCCGCAGGCTGATAAGGCTCCTCGCCGACAATGAAGCGGCTGCGGAGGAGCTGAAAATAGGCACGGCTACCCTTGAGGAAGTATTCAGAAAGGTGGTGGACTGATATGCAGATAAAAGCAGGCTTCAAAAAAGAGTGGTTACAGTTCACCAGGACTTTCAGGCTGGGCGGGATAATCCTCGCGATAGCCTCGTTTGCGCTTGCCGACCCGCTGATGTACTGGGCTATGAACCTCCTGCTGGAGGGAATAAGCACCACCCAGGCGGCTGTCGCCGATACCGGGGCGCTGGATATAGGCGATGTGGCTTCCGTGTTCAACAACGCCGGCGTGGTTTTCAGCATGACCATGGCGGAATTCTGCTCCACCTCCACGCTGATAATAATGCTGGTGCTGATGTCCCCCTGCGGCGGCGAGCAGAAGAAGCGCGCCACCATAATCCCGTCCTGCACGGGGCTTGGGACGTTCGAGTACCTCATACCCAAATACATTCTGTACCCCGTCACCGTTTTTGCCGTAACGTTCGTTTCCTGCCTTCTTGCGGGAGGTATCTGCAACCTGGTGTTCACGGACGGCACGGTCGGAGCGGGCATGATGTTCCTTGCGGCGCTGCTGTGCGCGGTCTATCTTGCGTTCATTATCGTGGTGTATATGTCGATAGGACTCTGCACCAGCCGCCCCGGCGTTGTGACGATATTCATGTATATCGGCGTGAGCATTGTGCAGATCTTCCTGAACCAGCTCGGGCTGACAAAGTTCCACCCGCTGACCCTGCGCGCCCTCGTCACCGGCGAGATGTTCACGGAAAGCTTCGCGCTGTCCGACGAAATAGGCAGCATAGCGGTGGGAACCGTTCTTTCCGTTGTTATCGGCGTGATGATGTTCGTGCTCACCCTCGCGGTGCAGAAGGGCACCAGGATAAACAATCAGGAGGACAAGCCGGAATTCTGATTTCCGCCGCCTGAGTGTTGCGATATAGTAAAAACATAGCGGCGCTGAGAATCACAGCGCCGCTTTCCATATTATCGGTCTTTTTTTATTTGACATTGCAGGATATTTGTGGTACAATAGAGATATGAATGTACGGGAGGCGAGCGGCATGGTATGCGGAAAATGCGGCAGGGTATTCGACGACGACAAGCAGGACTTCTGCCCCTACTGCAAGACTGTCCACACAAAGGCGGGAGAGCCGGTGCGGGATATCAGGGGCGTGCTGTGCTACCTCGCCGGGCGGTTCGGGGAGGACGTGCTGCTCGACCGCAGGCGCGCCGATTCGCTCATCGCCGACATCTTCCCCAAGGAAAGCGCCGTGCGCCGGCTGTGCTATGTCGCGCTTTACGACGGCTGCGCGCAGAAGCTCCGGGCGGTAAAGGGAAAGCCGTTCGAGGTGCGTTCCGCTGCGGCGGCAAGATGTGTGCGCTCCCTGCGCGACGAGATAGGGCTCAAGGGCAGGACCGCCGCCGAGGCTGTCGAGGCTGTCGCCGCAGCGCTGGGCTGCGATATCTCCTTCCGGATAGAGGCTCCGCCCTCTGCCGCCGAGACCGAGAGCCGCAAGAACATCACCGACAGCGCCGAGCAATACAGCCTAGGGCGGCATTTCGACAGGCTGCGGGACTACGACCGGGCGCTGTACTGGTTCGAACAGTCCGCGCACCAGGACTGCCCGGAGGCTGAGTACTACATCGGCTTCTATCTGATGGAGGGGCGCGGTGGAAATCAGGACGTGAATTCCGCGCGGGAATGGTTCCTGCGGGCGGCGGAAAACGGAGTCCCTGCGGCGCAGTACATGACCGGGTATTTCCTCGCGGAGGGTATCGCCTGCGAAATCAACGAAGCGGCGGCGTTCGAATGGTTCCTGAAAGCCGCAAAGACGGGCTACGAGGACGCGGTGGACTTCATCGCGCTGTGCTATGATACGGGAACGTTCGTGCAGAAAGACCCGGCGCTTGCGGAGCGCTGGCGCAGGCTGCTCCCGGGGAACCCCGCACCGGAGCCTCCCCCCGAGGAAAACGAGCCCCCCGAGCCACAGCCCGACGACGGCGAGGAGGACTACCAGTCCGCGCGGCGCTGCCTTGCAGAAAAGGACTACCAGGGCGCCGCAATGTTCTACCGCCACGCAGCGGAGCTGGGACACGCCCGGGCGCAGTGCAGCTACGGCAAGTGCCTGTACCTCGGCAGCGGAGTGGAAAAGAACGTCTACGCGGCTTACAGCTGGTTCTCAAAGGCGGCTGAGCAGGGGCTGGATATCGCGCAGTACAATCTCGGGGTAATGTACCTGAAAGGCACGGGGGTCGAAAAAGACCGTGCAGAGGCTAAGAAATACTTCCGTCTTGCGGCGGAGAACGGTCACGCAGAAGCCGCAAGGGTGCTCGAAAAGCTGGAGGGCGCCCGCTGACGCTATGATCTGGAGGATAACATGAAAGCAGCAGTAATTCTCACAAAATGCAAGAACGACCACGCCCTTTTCGGAATTCGCACGGAGCAGCGCGAGGACGGCGGCTGGTACGCCACATGGGCGTTCAAGGTAAACGAACGCACCGCCGAGCGCGAGAAATTCGGCGACACCGAGATAAGCGGAAACATCTACATCACCACGGAGTACCCCTCCTGCCCGTACTGCGGCGCAAAGGGCTTCTTCCAGTGCGCGGAGTGCGGCAAGACCACCTGTTGGAACGGCGAATCCGAGACGGTATGCGAGTGGTGCGGAAACCAGGCTGAGACCGCCGCAGAGGACAAGTTCGATTCCATCACCGGAGGCGGCTTCTGATGCTGAAGGTCGGCGATAAGATACCAATGGAGCTCGGCGGCGAGGCAGAGGTCACGCAGGCTCTCGGTCAGGGCGGTCAGGGCGCAGTATACCGTGCCTCCTACCGGGGGCGCGACTATGCGCTGAAAATGTACTTCGCCAACAAGCTGAAAAATCCGGAGCTTTTCCGGGAGAACCTCCAGCGGCTGTGCGGGGAGGGAAGCTCCAGCCCCGCTTTCATAATGCCGCTGATGATGACGGCGGACGCGGCGGACGGATTCGGCTTCCTGATGGAGCTGATACCGCCGGAATACGCGCCGTTTTCGGACGTGCTCAACGCCCGGGTAAAGCTTTCCGGGCTGTATTCCGTGGTGAACGCGGCGATACGGATAACCTCCGCTTTCAGGGAGCTGCACAATTCCGGCAGGAGCTATCAGGATCTGAACGACGGCGGATTCTTCATTCGTCCGTCTGACGGGAACGTGCTGATATGCGACTGCGACAACATCGCGCCCTACGGCGAGCACCTCGGGATAGCCGGAAAACCCGGCTATATGGCGCCGGAGATAGTCCGCGGGGAAAAGGCCCCGGACAAGCTGACCGACCGCTATTCCCTTGCGGTGGTGCTGTTCCGGCTGCTGCTGCGCGGCGACCCCCTGGAGGGCAGCCGGGTGCTGAAAAGCGTCTGCCTGACCGAAGAAGCGGAGCGCAGGCACTACGGCTTTGAGCCGAAATTCGTGTACGACCCGGAGGACGATTCCAACCGCCCGGTGCGCGGAGTCCACAACAACATCATCAAATTCTGGCGGATAATGCCGGATTATATCCGCGAGGCTTTCACGCAGTCCTTTACGGCGGGACTTTTCCAGCCGGAAAAGCGCCTGATAGAAAAGCAGTGGCTCGACCTGCTGGTGCGTATGCGCGGCGACATCACCGCCTGCACCTGCGGAATGCAGGGATTTATCTCCGGCTGCGAGCGCGACCCTGACGGAAAAGTAGACTGCCCCTGCGGCAATCACTATCAGCCGCCGCTGGCGCTCCACCTCGGCAGGCAGCGGATACTCCTGTTTGACGGCGCGAAGCTGTTTGACGAGAACGCTGAGCTCATCGGCGAGGTAGTCCGCAACAGGCTGAACCCCGGGCTGTTCGGGCTGAAAAACCTGTCGGAAAGCCCGTGGCAGTGCACTCTCCCGAACGGTCAGGAGAAGGAGACGGCTCCCGGCTCGGCGGTGCCTGTGTTCAACGGAACAAAGGTCGTCATAGGCGGCGCTTCCGGCGAGATGAACGGAGAAATCTGACCCGAAAAATCGGGGATTTTTGTGCAGGATAGCCTTTGACTTTCCGGAAAATTTCTGATAGAATATTTATCGTAAATAGAATATTGAATCGTGTGGCAGTTGCGTAAATCCAGATTTGGTGGCGGCTGCCGCATTTTTTTGTCTGAAAGGAGAAATCACAATGGAACAGGCAGAAAAGAACAGAATGGCGAGCGCTCCGGTGAACCGGCTCATGCTCGGCATGGGAATACCGATGATAATTTCCATGATGCTCCAGGCGGTGTACAACATCGTGGACAGCGCTTTCGTTGCAAATATGGCGGAAAACGGCGAGCAGGCGCTCAACGCGCTGACCCTCGCATTCCCGGTGCAGATGCTCATGGTGGCTGTGGCGATAGGCACCGGCGTTGGAATGAACGCGCTGATGTCCCGCAGCCTCGGTCAGGGAAACCGGGAGCTTGCAAGCAAAGCGGCGGGAAACGCAATGTTCCTCGCCGGTGTGATATTCGTGGTGTTCCTGCTGTTCGGCATATTCGGCACGGACGCATACGTTTCCTCCCAGAGCAGTAATCCTGAAATAACGCAGATGGCGTGCGAGTACATCAGGATATGCTGCACGCTGTCGTTCGGGATAATATTCTTCTCGGTGTTCGAGAAAACCTTACAGGCCTCCGGGCGCTCGCTTTATTCCACGATAGCCCAGATAGCCGGCGCCGTGACCAACATCATCCTCGACCCGCTCATGATATACGGGCTTCTCGGGCTGCCGGAAATGGGCGTTGTGGGAGCCGCCCTCGCCACCGTAATAGGTCAGGTGGTTTCCTGCGTGCTGGCTATGATATTCCACTTCCGGCTGATAAAGGAGATAGACAGCGGTGCGCGGTATCTGAGGCCCTCCGGCTCGGTTATCGGGAAGATATACTCCATCGGTCTGCCCGCGATAATCGCCCAGGCGCTTATGTCCGTAATGACCTACGGGCTGAACCTGATACTCGTGCGGATAAGCGAAAACGCCGTCACAGCATACGGGCTGTACTATAAAATACAGCAGTTCATACTGTTCGCGGCGTTTGGTCTGCGCGACGCTATAACTCCCATAGTTTCCTTCAATTACGGCATGGGGAGCCGCTCCCGGGTCAAGCAGAGCATAAAATACGGCATGATGTATACGCTGATAATAATGGCCGCCGGGCTTGTTCTGCTGGAGGTTTTCGCGGAGCCCTTCGCCGCGCTGTTCGGGCTTTCCGGGGAAACGGAGCAGCTCTGCGTCGGCGCAATGCGTATAATCTCCCTCAGCTTTATTTTTGCCGGGGCTAACGTTGCGTTTCAGGGAATATTTCAGGCGCTGGAATCCGGTGCGCAGTCGCTGGTCATTTCCGTGTGCAGGCAGTTCCTGTTCGTGCTGCCGGTGGCGTGGGGGTTCTCTGAGGCCGTGATACGCTCCGGAATGGACAAGATGTGGCTGGTGTGGCTCACGTTCCTTATCGCGGAGGGTATCTCGGCGGTCATCGCCCTGATATTCATGCGCGGGATAGCCAGAAAGCGCATAGACCCGCTGGCGGGCTGATTTACGCAGCTTTTGCCGGCAGCTCCACCCGGAACAGCTTTGCGGTGTGCGGCTCTTTGAGCAGGAGGATCGCTCCGGCAAAGGTGAACACTATCTCAGGCACCATGTACGCGCCGTTGTAGGCAAGGGAGTAAACAAACGGGTTCCAGCCCTCGGGCGCCCAGCTTGCGAAGAAAATAACCCCGCTGATAACGTGGCTGACAGCCCTCAGCAGAAGCGCAAGAGAAATTCCGCCTATGTAGCCGGGAACTCCGTGCCTGCGGAACATTCCCGCCAGACCCAGCACTGTGAAAGCCGCGAGATAGTCGAAAACTATGCTGCCGACCAGCGCCTGCGGAGTCAGCCCCCAGCTAAGCACGCTGCCTATTCCCATAGCAAGCTGGGTCAGCGAATACACGAACGAGCAGAAAAGCCCCCACTTGCAGCCGTACATTATCGCCAGCATACACACCGGGAGCATACTCAGCAGCGTTACCGAGCCGCCCAGGGGCATTTCAAACACCTTTACCATGCTGAGAGCGGCTGAAAGCGCTATCAGCACTGCGCTCATGGTGAGCTTCTTTACGTTTACCTTTTTCTTTTCGGACATTTTTATTACCGCCTTTCTTTATTTGATTATAGCATAAAACGGAATTTTTTTCAATACCAGAAAAAACGAAACGCCGCCTGAAAAAAATCGGGCGGCATTTTTGTCTATTCCTACAAAAAAAATCATAATTCTTGACGAATATAATCGGAAATGGTACAATATACATAAGAGGTGATATGTATGGTATCAAAAGAATTCTGCGGCGAAATGCTCACTGTGGGATTAAACGTCCAGGAAATGATAGAGCACTTCATGGACAGAGAAGATATGTTCATGAAATATTTCTACAAGTTCTTTGAATCAGCGGACGGCGTTATGCTGGAGCTCACGGCAGCCGCCGAGAACGAGGATTATCAGAATATGCTGTTCACCGCACATTCTCTCAAGGGGCTTGCGGGGAACATCGGGCTGAACGGGGTATTCCTCCCGGCGAAGAAGATCGTGGACGAGATCCGCGCAGGCGACACCAGCCACTGCGCCGAGGATTTCCGCCAGCTTCAGGACGCATACTATCACGCTCAGGATATTGCAAAAAGATATAAACAGTCAGACAAGTAAAGGAGTATTTTATGCCTGATTTTGAACCCGGAATGATAGTCCCCATAGTGATCATAGTTATCGTTGTGGTAATAATGTTCACCGCAGGATACCGCAAGGCTCCGCCGGATAAGGCGTACATAATCAGCGGTCTGCGCCGCCGCGCCAAGGTGGTCATCGGTAAGGCTACGGTAAAGCTGCCGTTCTTTGAGCGCTGCGATATTCTGGAGCTTGCCCTGATGTCCGTTGACGTAAAGACCGCCCAGGCTGTTCCCACCGCGGACTACATCAACATCATGGTGGACGCCAACGTAAACGTAAAGATCTCCCCCAAGCCGGAGATAATCGAGCGCGCACAGCAGAACTTCCTCAACAAGAACGTTGACTACATCACCAAGGTAGCCCGGGAGGTACTCGAGGGCAATATGCGTGAGATAGTAGGTCAGATGCGCCTTGAGGAGATGGTCTCCAACCGCCAGGCGTTTGCGGACAAGGTAAAGCAGAACGCCGACCCCGACCTCCAGGCGATGGGTCTGGAGATAGTTTCGTTCAACGTGCAGAACTTCGTTGACGACAACGGCATCATCAACGACATGGGTATCGACAACACCATGCAGATAAAGAAGAAAGCCGCTATCTCCAAGGCTGAGGCGGAGCGCGACATCAAGATAGCCCAGGCGGAGGCCAACCGCAAGGCGAACGACGCCCGGGTCGATTCCGAGACCGCTATCGCAGAGCGTGAGAACGAGCTCGCCATCAAGCAGGCGGAGCTGAAGCGCGCCGCTGACATCAAGCGCGCGGAAGCCGACGCGGCATATACCATTCAGGAAGAGGAACAGCGCAAGACCATCGAGATAACCTCCGCGAACGCGAACCTCGCAAAGCAGGAAAAGGAAGTCGAGATAAAGGCGAAGGAAGCCGAAATAAAGGAGCGCGCCCTCGAAGCAGAGGTAAAGAAAACCGCAGAAGCGCAGAAATACGCGGCACAGCAGAAGGCGGACGCAGAGCTGTACTCCGTGCAGAGAAGCGCCGAGGCTAAGAAGTACGAGGATATCCAGAACGCAGAAGCGGAGCTGGAGATCAAGAAGAACGAAGCCGCAGCCATCCTTGTAACGGCGCAGAACGAAGCCGCAGCCGCAAAGGCACGCGCTGAGGCTGCCCGCTATGCTGCCGAGCAGGAGGCGGAAGGTATCCGCGCCAAGGGCGTTGCCGAAGCGGAGGCAGTCCGCGCAAAGGCTCTGGCAGAGGCAGAGGGTCTCGACAAGAAGGCAGAGGCTATGCGCAAGATGGAAGAAGCCGCTGTGCTCCAGATGTACTTCGAGAAAATGCCGGAGGTCGCTCAGGCTATCGCAAAGCCGCTGGAGAACGTGGACAAAATCACCATGTACGGCGACGGAAATACCGCGAAGCTGGTCAAGGACATCACAGAAGCCACAACGCAGGCCTCCGCAGGGCTGCTTGACGGACTGGGAGTTGACCTCAAGACAATGGTCAGCAGCTTCGTGACCGGAAAGGCTGTCGCAGCCGGAATAAACTCCGAGGCTCCCAAAGCCGCAGAAGCTCCCGCAGCTCCCGAAAAATCCCCCGAGGATCTTGTGAGCCAGTAAATCCAGGACATAATAACAGCCCCCTCAGAGCATATCTGAGGGGGTTAATTTGTATTCGGAAAGATTATCAGCCCTTGGAAAGCAGCATACGGTCGTTGTTCAGCGCGGAGCCGCTTGCTTCCTCGAACTTCTGGAGCAGGTCGTCTACGGTGAGCTTCTTCTTTTCCTCGCCCTTTACGTCGTAGATAACTCTGCCGTCGTTCATCATGATAAGGCGGTTGCCGTATTCGATAGCGTTCGCCATGTTGTGCGTTACCATCATCGCTGTAAGGTGGTCCTTGGCGATTATCTCATCGGAGAGCTTCAGCACCTTTGCGGCAGTCTTGGGGTCGAGCGCCGCTGTGTGCTCGTCCAGCAGGAGTATCTGCGGCTTCTTCAGCGTAGCCATCAGCAACGTGAGCGCCTGACGCTGGCCGCCGGAGAGCAGTCCTACCTTGGAGGTCATTCTGTCCTCCAGCCCCAGGTCGAGGGTCTTTAGCAGCTCATGGTACTCCTCGCGCTCCTTCCGGGTGATCCCCCAGCGGAGGGTTCTTCCCTGACCGCGGCGCGCCGCAAGCGCCAGGTTCTCCTGTATTTCCATGGTGGCTGCGGTGCCAGTCATGGGGTCCTGGAATACGCGCCCGATGTACTTCGCGCGCTGGTGCTCGGACAATCCGGTGACGTTCTTGCCGTCAATGATTATCGCGCCCTCGTCAACCGGCCACACGCCTGCGACAGCGTTCAGCGTGGTGGATTTTCCCGCGCCGTTGCCGCCGATTATCGTAACGAAGTCGCCCTCTTCAAGCTTCAGGGAAACGCCGTTGAGCGCCTTTTTCTCGTTGATGGTTCCGGGGTTGAATGCCTTTTTGATGTTTATAAGCTCCAGCATATCACTTGCCCTCCTTGTTTCCGGCTGTTACAGAGTTTTTCAGCGCGGAGGTCAGATTTTCAGATTCCTGCGATATAGCCGCCAGCGAGCGCCTGCCCGCCTTTGCAAAGGAGGTCTTTGAGGTTTTCTGGAGGTAAGGCACCGCAAGGAACAGCGCAACGATGATCGCGGAGAACATCTTGGTGTTGTCGGTGGAAAGACCGATGAGCATTACGATCCTCAGAACCACGAAGTAGACGATGGCGCCGAGAGCCGTAAAGGAAAGCCTGCCGATGAAGTTGAAGTGCTTGCGCAGAATGACCTCGCCGAGCACCATGCCGATAATCACAGCCGCAAGACCGATAACGATCGCGCCTCTGCCCATGTTTACGTCAGCGAAGCCCTGGTACTGTGCCAGCAGCGCTCCCGCCAGACCTACCATGCCGTTGGAGAGCACCAGCGCGATTATAGTGGTACGCTTGGTGTTTATGCCCTCCGCCTTGGACATTGCGGAGTTGCAGCCGTTCGCGCGTATCGCCATGCCGTATTCAGTGCCGAAGAACCAGTAGAGAGCCGCGATAATTACAACGACGAAAATCAGCGCCGTGCCCACCGTGCGGATAATGTCTCCGACCTCGTTTCCGGCGGTGACGTATCTCGAAGAGATGACCAGCGGGAACTTATCCACGCTTACCGGGGCATTAGCCTTGCCGTTGATGTCCAGATATACGGAGTACAGCGCGAGCTGCGTCAGGATACCTGCCAGGATACCCGGGATACCGAGCATTGTGTTCAGCAGCGCCGTGCATAGCCCCGCCATGCAGCCCGCAAGGAATGCGATAAGCATTGCCACGGGAACGGGCACACCGTTCGATATCAGCACGACAGCGGTAACGCCGCCGAGTCCCAGCGTTCCGTCAACGGTCAGGTCGGCGAAGTCCAGTATCTTGTATGTAATGAACACGCCGATCGCCATTATGCCCCATATAAGCCCCTGTGTGATATCACCGGGAAGAGCGTTTCCGAATGTGGATAGCTTTTGTACGAATAAGTCCATTTTTTCTCTCCGAATACATTAATGTTAGGTTATTTTTTCTGTGGGAAATATTGCCTTAATTTATGCAGAAGCGGGGAACGGACATAGCCCGCGCCCCGTTGTGCTGTTTTAGTGTGTTGAGAAATTACTCAGCGATAGCCTCGTAGCCCTCGGGAGGAGTTACGCCGAGCTCCTCGCAGATAGCTGCGTTGTACTTCTTGGTAACGTTGGGAGCGAAGCGAACGTCCATTGTGGAAATGTCAGCGCCCTGGGTGAGTATCTCGTAAGCCATCTCGCCGGTAGTTCTGCCGAGGTCCTCGTAGCTGATGGACAGCGTAGCAACGCCGCAGCCCTTGCAGATGCCCTCTTCGCCGGCAATTACAGGGATACCAGCGGGAACAACGATGTTCTTGATGGTCTCCGTGGAGGAAGCCATGGTGTTATCGGTCGGGATATAGAGAACGTCGCACTCGCTGATAGCGGTGGTGCATACGGTGCTTATCTCGTTGGTGTCGGCAGCGCTGTACTCCTTGAATGCAACGCCTGCTTCCGTCAGGGCGTTGCCGAACAGTGTAGCCTGATACTTGGAGTTGGCCTCAGCGGAGCAGTAGAGGATACCTACCTGCTTAACTTCGGGGAACATCTCGAGGAGCATCTTAGCCTGCTCGTCGATAGGAGCGAGGTCGGAGGTGCCGGAGATATTGGTGCCGGTGGCGCCTGTCCAGTCGTCGATGGAAAGGGCGGTAGCGTAGTCTGTTACAGATGTGCCGAGGATCGGGATAGTGGCAGTTGCAGCGCTTGCAGCCTGAAGCGCGCCGGTAGCGTTTGCGAGGATAAGGTCAACGCCGGAAGCGGCGAAGCCGGTGCAGATAGTCGTGCAGTTGGTGGACTCGCCGTTAGCGTTCTGCTCGTCAAACTTTACATGATCAGCGCCGAGCTTCTCTGTAAGTACGTCCTTGAAGCCCTTTGTTGCAGCGTCGAGCGCCTCGTGCTGAACGAGCTGGCAGATACCGATGTTGTATACCTTGTCGGAATCAGCGTCAGCGGGTGTGCTGTCGCCTGCGTCTGCGGTAGCGGCGGTGTTGCTCTCAGCAGCGGAGGAATCGGTTACTGTGGAAGAATCTGTTGTGCTGGAAGGTGTCGTGCTTGCACAAGCGGTAGCGGTAACTGCCATTGCAGCGGCTGCCAGTGCAGCGAAAATCTTTCTGATCTTCATTTTTGTTTCTCCTTGTTTGTCCGTGTTTTTATGTAGTCTGTGCGCTTTTGGACTTTGGCGCTTTACGGCTTTCGACCAGTGAAGCTCCTGCGCACATTATATATTATAGCACACATTCAATGAAAGTGCAACTTCTCCGCGCAATTTTTTTAAGAGAAACCTGCATTTTTGTGAATTATCCACAAACAAGTCGGGCTATTTTCCGCAAAAAGGACTGCGGAAAACGAATCGCTCACGCTGTCCGAATCAAACGCGGGATCTCCGCATATAATCAACCAAAAACCATAACAGGAGGTAAATATGGACGACATGAAGAGGCTTGTTGAAAAATACAAGCGTGAGCTTATGGAATACAGCCGGACGGCAGTCCCTGAGAAGCTGAACTTCCCGGAAATGCTCCCCGAAGAGCCTGAGCCGCTCCCGCCGGAGCCGACAGCCCCCGCGCAGACAGCCCGGCAGGATGATCCCCCGGAAGCTGTGCAGGAGGAGCTCGCCGGGGGCAGCCCTCCCCCCGAAAAGGAGGAGCGCCGCCCGCAGATCATAGGGTATACCGAGGATAAATCCGCGATGGAAAACATCGAGAAAATATTCTCAGAGATGGGAATGTCCCAGCCGGACGGCCGCGAACCCGCCCCGGAGCGCCCCGCCTTCAACGAGCTGCCGCCGCAGCTTTCCGGGGACGTTGTGCAGGTGGACGAAACCAACGCCGCCGTCCCGAACGAGAACAACAACATAACCAACAAGCGCGAGCCGGAGCAGTCTCCCCAGTTCCCGAAGCAGGGCGAGCACACGGAATCCACCCCGGCCGGAAGCGAGGCGCTGGGCGTTATCCTGGAGAGCGGAACGGGGCAGGCAGAGCAGCTCGGCCGGCGCAGCTTTGAGAGCCAGCAGTCCCCGGTGAACTCCCGGGACGACATAAAGCCGCTTGTTCGTGAGGAGAACGGAGATTATCCTGCGCCGCCCGAACAGGTGTTCCAGACCTTTGACGAGTTCTTGCGGGCGAACCCGCGGCAGGGGTCCGTGCAGTTCCGGACGTATACCGCCCGGAACGCGCTCCCGGTGCCGGGCGCAAAGATAACGGTCACCAAGGTGATAGGCGGGAAGCCGCATACGTTCTATACGCTGACCACAGACATCAGCGGTCAGACGGAGGAGGTAATACTCCCCGCGCCGCCGGTGGCTCTGTCGCAGAAGCCGGACTGCGGAGTGCAGCCATACGCGCTGTATGACGCAGACATCACGGCTGAGGGCTTCCACCCGGTGAGCGTGCGCGGCCTGCCCGTTTTCGAGGGGATACTGTCAGTGCAGCGTGCGGCAATGATTCCCGGCGCCAACGGCGGAGAAAGTGAAACGATAGCGGATACAGAACCCGACCTTACGGAGGTGCCAGATGCCTGAAACCATTACCCCGACAATACCGGAAACCATCACGGTGCACCTTGGCACTCCGGATTCCGGCGCGCAGAACGTCGCGCTGACCTTTCCGGACTACATAAAGAATGTGGCGAGCAGCGAAATCTACCCTACATGGCCGGAGGCGGCTATCCGGGCGAATATCTACGCGCAGATATCCTTTGCGCTCAACCGCGTATACACCGAGTGGTACCGCAGCCGCGGCTATGATTTCGATATAACAAGCTCCACGCAGTATGATCAGGCGTTCGTTTACGGCAGGGACGTTTTCAGCAACATCAGCCGCATAGTGGACGAGATATTCAATAACTACGTTGTGCGCCGCGGGAGCGTTGAGCCGCTGTTCACGCAGTTCTGCAACGGCACCTCCGTGACCTGTCAGGGGCTTTCGCAGTGGGGTACTGTCGATCTTGCGAACCGCGGATACACCCCCTATGAAATGCTTCAATACTATTACGGCAGTGATATAGATATCGTGCGGAACGCCGCCGTTGAGCCGTTTCTCGGCAGTTATCCCGGAACGCCGTTCGGGCTGGGCAGCTCCGGAAACGAAGTGCGCATTCTCCAGGTGGAGCTCAACCGCATAGCCGACAACTACCCGGCTATCCCGAAAATCGCCCCGACAAACGGCTTCTACCGCGAAAGCACCGACGAGGCGGTGCGGGTGTTTCAGGGAATTTTCGGGCTGCCCAAGACGGGGATAGTCAACAAGGCGACATGGTACCAGATAAAATACATCTACGTTGCCGTAAAGAATCTCGCGGAGCTGACCTCTGAGGGGCTGCGCCCGTCCGAAGTGGAGGGCGGATTCCCTGACCAGCTCTCAAACGGGGATTACGGGATATTCGTAAGCTACCTGCAATACTACCTGAACGTCATCGCGTACTTTAACCCGGCGGTGCCGTCAGGTCCTGCGAACGGAGTTTTCGGAGATGAAACGGAACAGCAGGTGCGCGCGTTTCAGTCGTTCTACGGGCTTCCGGTGAACGGGGTGGTCGACTTCCGGACGTGGACGCTGATACAGGAGATATACAACGATATAGCCGCGAGACTTCCGGCTGATTATGCGGGGGATACCGCCGCGCTCTATCCGGGATATATCCTGACGCCGGGGCTTAGCAACAACGATGTGCGGACGCTTCAGACATATCTCAACCTTATCGGCAGGACATACCGGGATATCCCGGAGATACCGGTCTCCGGCTACTACGGCTCACAGACGGAAAACGCCGTCCGGGTATTTCAGGAGCTTTTCGGGCTGCCGGTTTCAGGTCTGGTAGGGGCTCCAACATGGGACGCGATATCCAAGGAGTACAATTTTATCCGCTTCGGAACTCAGCGCACAGGATAAAACAAATCGGGAGGCAAAAGCCTCCCGATTCTGTTTTTTTACTTATCCTCGAGATTTTTCAGCGCTTTCATTTCATCGCGGCTGATACGCACCTGACCGTCCTTAAGCAGCTTTACGTCCGCCTTGTTTACGGTTATCGGGGCGTCGGGGTTCTTGTCGAGCTGAACTTTCAGTATTCCGGTGAGCAGGTTCGTTTCGCAGACCCTGCCCCTGCCCTCGGCTGTTTCCACATAGGCGCCGACCTTCGGGGTGGTGCGGAGGAACTCCTCGTAGCAGTTCTGCTCGTATTTCAGGCAGCACATAAGTCTGCCGCAGGTTCCGGAGATCTTTGTCGGATTCAGCGACAGGGACTGCTCCTTAGCCATCTTGATGGAAACCGGCTGGAACTCCCCCAGGAAACTGGAGCAGCAGAACGGTCTGCCGCATATCCCGAGGCCGCCGAGCATTTTCGCCTCGTCGCGCACGCCTATCTGCCGCAGCTCGATACGGGTGCGGTAAACGGAAGCCAGATCCTTTACAAGGTCGCGGAAATCCACCCTGCCGTCCGACGTGAAGTAGAACAGTATCTTGCTTCCGTCAAATGTGCAGTCAACGTCTATGGGCTTCATGTCGAGCCTGTGCTGGGCGATCTTCTCGCCGAACACCTGCATTATCTCCTTTTCCTGGCGGCGCTTTTCTTCAAGCTGCTTTATGTCGGCGGGGGTCGCCCTGCGGATTATGCTTTTCAGCGGGGAAACTATCGTGCTCTCCGGAACGGTGCGGTTGGTTAGAACTATGTCGCCGCACTCGATACCGCGGGCGGTCTCGACTATCGCCCTGTCGCCCTGCTGGAATGCAACTCCATTCGGCGCGAAATAATACACCTTTCCCACGTCCTTGAAGCGCACGCCGATTATCTCGACCACTGCGCCGGGGTTCGCGGGCTTCTTTTCCGGTCTGGGGGAGTTTTCGCGGCGCTCTGCGCGTTCCGGACGTTCCGGTCGCTCCGGACGTTCGCGGCGCTCTGCGCGTTCCGGTCGCTCCGGGCGCTGAGGGCGTTCCTGTCGCTCAGGACGTTCCTGTCGCTCAGGACGTTCCTGGCGGGGAGAGCGCTGGGGGCGCTTTTCCTCGTTGTTCGGGTGATTCTGGCGGTGCTCAACGAATTCATCGGGATTTATTTCCTGCCGGGCAGCGGACTGCGCCGGCTTTTCCCCGGGCTTGTTCTTCGGAGCTATTTTTTCAGTAAAATAATTGTTATCCATTTTACTCCTATCTAAACTATAATAATTCTGCCGTGAGATACGCGGAGCACAGCGCGAGATTCAGGTTTGCCGCCTGCGCCTTGGAATTCACCTCGAACAGCTTGTCCAGCATGGAGGTTATCGCGGCTTCATCGAAGCTCCGTGCTACGGACTTCGCCTCCGCCTTGCCGCAGGAAGTCAGCTCCGTGCCCGCGCGGACTGCCAGCGAATCCCGCAGTATGCCGCTGAGGTATTCCAGCGCGCCCGCGTATTCACTGCGCTTTGAAAGCTCGGAAAGAGCCGTGCATATTGCGTAGCCGTTTTTCGCGGCGATTCCCTGGGCGCACCGGCGGGCGAGCTCCATGAGCTTCACCTCGTCGCCGCCGTTCAGCGTTTCAAGGCACTTGCCGATATTTCCGGACATGAGCTCCGACAGCTCCCGCGCCTTGGCGGGGTCTGTGCCGAACTCGTTCACGAGGCACTCCGCGCAGGCTGACGGGGGACATTCCGGCATGGAATACTCCGTCACGCGGGAGCGTATCGTGGTCAGCAGATTCCCGGGATTCTCGCAGAGAAAAATGTACCTTACCCACGGCTGCGGCTCCTCGATATTTTTCAGGAGGGTATCCTGAACCTGCGGGGACATGGTATCCGCGTCCTCGAAGATGTAGATTTTCACGTCGCCGTCGTTCGGCTTCACCGCAACGGATTCCAGCACGTCGCGGACGGTGTGCGGGCGGTTGCTGCGGTCTATCGTGTATTTCCCCTGGCACTCGCTTAATGCGTAGATAACGTCCGGGTGCCCGCCGGAATCCACCCTGGAGCACACGGAACAGCGCCCGCACGGCTCGGCTCCGCACAGGAACTGCTTCGCGATATACTTCGCCATCACGCGCTTTCCGCTCCCCTTTTCTCCGGTGAGGAGTACCGCGTGGGGCAGGCGGTTTTCGGCGGCGGTGTCGTTCAGCAGGCTGACGAGCTTCTCTTTACCGTACAGCCGCATTATACCTTCTCGAATCTCTCAATGTTGGTGACGAAAATCGTCGCGCCGCCCACGGAGACCTCCACGGGAAAGCTGGTGTAGTTGCTCAGCCCGTAGCTCGCGGAATTAGGCACGAACTGCTTGCGCTTGTGGCTGTGCTTGCTGATGACGTCTATAACGTCGTCCACCTTGTCGTCCTCGGAGCATATCATGAACGTGGTGTTTCCCGCCATCAGGAAACCTCCGGTGGAGGCGAGCTTTGTCGCCTGATAGCCGCTCTGGGTGAGGGACGAGGAAACAGCATGGCTGTCGTCATTATTTACAATAGCAAAAATCAGCTTCACGGATAATTACCTCCTGAGATATATTTTCTCATTGTCTATTATACAGCATTTCGGGGAAAAATGCAATACTAAACATAAAAAACCGCCCCGGGCTAGCACCGGGGCGGCTGTTATCTGGGGTTTATGCCGCATTCATGCAGCTGTCGGATAACCTAAAGGGATTAGCCGAGGAGCTGGAGAATGGACTGCGGCTGCTGATTTGCCTGAGCGAGCATGGACTGAGCTGCCTGCTGAAGTACGTTGTACTTTGTGTAGTTGAGCATCTCAGAAGCCATATCGGTATCACGGATAGTGGACTCAGCTTCAGTCAGGTTCTCAGAGTTGGTGGTCAGGTTCTCGATCTTGTGCTCGAGTCTGTTCTGTGTAGCACCGAATGTTGCACGAACCATGGAAACCTTGTTGATAGCGTTGTCGATCTTGTCGATAGCGGTATTAGCGCCTTCCTGTGTAGCGAGGGAGAGGTTCTTGGTGTTCAGACCGTTAGCTCTGGAGGAGAGGTCAAGGTTGGACTTGAGGTCGCCCATGCCGTCTGTGCTGTACTTGAATGTGAAGTCAACGGAGTCCTTAGTTCTGGAACCAGTCTGGAGAACCATGTGGTCAGAATATGTAAGAGCTGCTGTTGCCTTATCGTTGGAGTTAGCCTTGGATACGGACATGTTAACCGGATCCTTAACCTCAACGGTGGGCTTTACAGAGGTATCAAACTTGTTGTTCTCAAGGCTGATCTTGTAAGAAATCTTGCCTGCAGAATCGCTGGTGGTAGCGCCAACCTTAGCAAGTGTCAGTGTAGCGAGGTTCTTAGCAATAGCATCGCCTGTGTCATTAGATGTACCGATCTTCAGAGAACCAGTAGTCTTATCGAACTGATAAGCCAGCTGAACCTTCTTGCCATCTACAGTTAAGGTAACCGCATGAACATCAGCATCTGCACCCGTAATCGGAGTACCATCATCGTCAGCGAACTTGATCTTCATATCAGCAAAATCCGTAGCTGTATCTTTCTTATACTCTACATCAAAAGTAGCGCCGTTCAGTGCGTTATAGATGTTGTTGATAGCCTCAGTCATCTCGCTGTCCTTAACGTTATCAAGTGTTACATTAAGGTTAGCATCATCTTCCTTGATAGCGCCGGGCTTAACACCTTCTGTGATAGAAGAAGTTACTACCTTAGAACCAGCGTTTGTAGCAGCAGAGATAGCAGTGTTGGGGTTGTTAAGTCTTACTGTAACTGTATCGCCGTTAACCAGCTTTGTAGTGTTAGCAACTACGTTAGCAACATCAACAGTGCCTGCCTTTATACCGAAACCACCGTTGGCAGTGTTGGTAACATTAACCTTGGCTACATCTGCACCGTTAGTTGCGTCTGTTGCGGACCAGAAAGTCTTGCCGTCTGCGCCGCCGGTAGCGTCATACTTAAAGGTGATGTCTACATAGTCAGGACCATCGTTAAGCTTGCTGTCGTCGCCTCTCTTCCAGTTAGCGTTCAGTGCAGTCCAAGCCTCGTCAGCCTTTGTCTTGCCATTTGCAGCAGCAGTAGCAGCATCGTTGAACTTCTGATCGTCAACGATTGTAACGTCAGCGGAAGAAAGCTGCTTAGCATCTCTAACAGCGTTTACATAGTCGAACTTGCCATCGATTGCCTTTGTGCCGTCAGCCATCTGACCGCCGTTGAGCATTACAACGCCGTTGAAGTCGGTATCAGCGATCTGGTCGAGCTCGTCGTTGAGCTGGTTGAACTCGAGCTGGATAGCGTCACGGTCAACCTCGTCCTGGTATGTACCGTTAGCGGACTCGGAAGCGAGCTCCTTCATTCTCTGAAGAATGGAGTGGGATTCCTGTGTTGCACCCTCGAAAGTCTGGATCATGGAGATACCATCCTGAGAGTTTCTCTTAGCCTGGTTCAGGCCGCGGATCTGGGATCTCATCTTCTCGGAAATTGCCAGACCAGCAGCGTCGTCGCCAGCGCGGTTGATTCTGTAACCGGAAGAAAGCTTCTCAGAAGACTTCTTCAGACCTGCAACGTTTGTGTTCAGCTTGTTGTACGCGTTGAGCGCGTTCATGTTGTGCTGTACTACCATTCCCATAGTAATATCCTCCTTGAATTTACGCGCCTCGTTTATCGGAATCATTCCTGTGAGGCGGTTGGTTAAAGTAATTTTTCCGTCAGCCGTTATGTACACTTAGGCATCGGGATTTTTAGCTTTTCAGCTATCACGTATATTATATCGGCAGGTTTTTCCGGAACTTTAGCGTTTTTAGAAAAATTTTTTTAAATTTTTTTTATTTTTTGTGTAATATTTTTTGAAATATTTAGCAGTAATAAAATGGCTGTAATTGTAATGCCGAAAGATTCGAAATCAGAAGCATGGAGTAAAATTCTGTATTTTTTTAGTAGCGCCGATAAGTACAGCACAACATGAACGCGCTCAACGCGTACAACAAGCTGAACACAAACGTTGCAGGTCTGAAGAAGTCTTCTGAGAAGCTTTCTTCCGGTTACAGAATCAACCGCGCTGGCGACGACGCTGCTGGTCTGGCAATTTCCGAGAAGATGAGATCCCAGATCCGCGGCCTGAACCAGGCTAAGAGAAACTCTCAGGATGGTATCTCCATGATCCAGACTTTCGAGGGTGCAACACAGGAATCCCACTCCATTCTTCAGAGAATGAAGGAGCTCGCTTCCGAGTCCGCTAACGGTACATACCAGGACGAGGTTGACCGTGACGCTATCCAGCTCGAGTTCAACCAGCTCAACGACGAGCTCGACCAGATCGCTGATACCGACTTCAACGGCGTTGTAATGCTCAACGGCGGTCAGATGGCTGACGGCACAAAGGCTGTTGCTGGCAAGTTTGACTATGCAAATCAGGTTAGACAGGCTAAGCAGCTGAGCGCAAAGAGCAAGGAGTTTAACACTCTTGACAACAAGACTTGGGATGAAAATGCTGATGATGCATGGGCTAAATGGTCTGATGGCGCTGGCAAGTATGACCGCAACGATAAGACTCAGGCTCAGGGTCCTGATAGTGTTGATATCACTTTCACCTACAAGGGTGATGGAACATGGGAGGCAACTGGTGTTTCTGACGGCGGCATGACACTTGCTAACATCAACGATACAATTAAGTATAATAAGTTTGATGCTAATAACGCTGCTTCTAACGGTGGTTTCTCTCTCGTTAACGGAAACAAGGAGTATGCTAACGTTGTACTTGACAACACAAAGCTGGTAGCAGGCGATAAGATTACTCTTACATTCAACAATCCTAATGTAAAGAACACTGC
This sequence comes from uncultured Oscillospiraceae bacterium, assembly GCA_934448295.1. GTDB lineage: Bacteria > Bacillota > Clostridia > Oscillospirales > Ruminococcaceae > CAG-115. Next base: position 140,050 of record CAKSEY010000001.1, on the reverse strand, counting down.
TCCTGAGAACATTGGTGTTAAGACAGACGGTGTTGATACAACAGGTCTTACAGATGCTGGTTTTGCCCCCATCAATCCTGATAATCTTACTGTAAAGATTACTAACACAACACACACATCTACCAACAACACAACCACAACTGCTATTGATGAGAAAACTGCTGAGCTGTTTAAGGCAATTGACGGTTCATCTCTGTCCCTCACATATGCAGATGGTAAAATCACAGGTGTTTCTTTCGGTGCAAATAACGGAACAACCGCTGTTACTGCAACCGATGGTGGTACAAACATTGTAAATGCTGCTGGCACAGTTCTTGGTAAGATTAAGGTTGATGATGCTACTGATACAACAGCCATCACTATTACCGATGCAGCCGGCAATGAGTTAGCAGTTATCACACCAGTTGCAGGTGATACAACTGGCGATGCTGCCAATGCTGGCGCACACAAGACCGCTGGTACAATAAAGTACACTCTCGCAACCAGCGATACTGTATTCAACAAGGGTGCTGAGCCTACTGTTAAGGTTAAGGACAATGGCGACACAAGCGTATCCGAGGCTAACTCCAACGGCGCTGCAACGGCTCCTCTGACTTACACTGACCACATGGTTCTCCAGACTGGTTCCAGAACAAAGGATTCCGTTGACTTCACCTTTAAGTATGCTACAAACGGCATGGGCGACCTCAAGGCTAACCTTGACCTTTCTTCTAGAACCAATGGTCTTGGCACAAAGGATCTGTCTCTGTCTACACAGAAGGACGCTAACTCTGCTATCGACAAGATTGATAACGCTATCAACAAGGTTTCTATGGTTCGTGCAACATTCGGTGCTACACAGAACAGACTCGAGCACAAGATCGAGAACCTGACTACCAACGCCGAGAACCTGACTGAAGCTGAGTCCACTATCCGTGATACCGATATGGCTTCTGAGATGCTCAACTACACAAAGTACAACGTACTTCAGCAGGCAGCTCAGTCCATGCTCGCTCAGGCAAATCAGCAGCCGCAGTCCATTCTCCAGCTCCTCGGCTAATCCCTTTAGGTTATCCGACAGCTGCATGAACGTGGCTTGAATTAAATCGTTTCGCCCCTCTGCTGCAGAAGAGGGGCGTTATGATTTGTTGTTTTGGCATTTTCCCGATACAGCTCCGCCGCAGGCGCTTTTTCGCCCGCGGCGGATATTTTTTAGCCAGTCTGCCAAAATAATGTACAAACAGCTCAATAAATGCAGTTCTATGCCGAAAATACTATTGACTAATGTCTCACCAAAACCATGAAAGGAGAAATCAAAATGATCATCACCAGAATCAAGTCAGATCTGCCGGAACCCGCGAAAAAGCGCGCCGCAGCCTACGCGAGGGTATCCATGTCCAGCGAGGCGCAGCTACATTCGCTTTCGGCGCAGACCGCCCACTACACCCGCATGATAGGCGAGCGCCCGGACTGGAGCTTTGCGGGGGTCTACGCAGACGAGGGTATTTCCGGCACGGGCACGCAGCACCGGGAGGGCTTCCGGCGGCTGATGAACGACTGCATAGAGGGGCGGATAGACTTGGTGATAACAAAGTCCATCTCCCGCTTCGCAAGGAACACGGTGGATCTGCTTGAGAACGTCCGCAGGCTCCGGGCGATAGGCGTGGAGGTGCTTTTTGAGCGCGAGAATATCAGCACCGCAGACCCCGCCGGGGAGTTCATGCTGGCGGTGCTTGCTTCCGTCGCACAGGAGGAAAGCCGCTCTATCTCGGAAAACGTCCGCTGGGGTATCCGGCGCGGGTTCGAGAAAGGGCGGCTGAATTCGTTTGTGCTGTACGGCTACCGCGCGGAGGGCGGCAGGCTTGTGCCCGTCCCGGAGGAAGCCGAGGTCGTCCGGCTGATTTTCAGCAACTTCCTTGCGGGATATACGGCGCGGCATACGGAAAGACAGCTCGCGGAGATGGGAGTGCGCTCCTATTACGGCGGGCATTTTTCGCAGGCGGCGGTGCGGGCGGTGCTCCGGCAGGAGAAATACACCGGCGCGGCTACGCTCCAGCTATATTATATAGAGGATCACATCACGCACAAAAAGCGGCGGAACATCGGAGTTCTGCCGCAGTATCACATCAGCGGCTCCCACCCGGCGATAATCTCCCGCGAGGATTTCGAGAAAGTCCAGACGGAGATAGCGCGCCGGCGGGAGCTTGGTATTTTCGCCAGCGGCGCGGTGGTCACGAACTGCTTCACCAGCCGGATAAAATGCGAAAAATGCGGCAGGAACTTCCGCAGATACGGGAAATACGCCCGCAGCGGCGAGTGCCTTTACCGCTACTGGGCGTGCTCCACCCGAAAAACAAAGGGCGCGGAGCTGTGCGACAGCGATTTTATCGGGGAGGAACGGCTGTTCCGGGCGTGCTCTGCGGTCATAGGCAGAAAGGCTCTCCCGGAGGACGTGACCGCGCTGATATCCGGCATAACGGTGGGCTCTGCTGGGCAGCTCCGGTTCTCCCTTGCGGACGGAAGCGCGGATATTGTCGATTGGAGGCGGTTCTGATGCCGGAGCGCAGGATAACCCGGATAGAGGCGGCCGCGCCGGGAAAGGAGGCGGCCCCGGTAAAGCGCGTGGCGGGCTACGCCAGGGTCTCCACGGAGCTTGACGAGCAGCAGTCCAGTTATGCGGCGCAGATAGCCTACTACACGGAATTCATCGGGGATCACGAGGGCTGGGCGCTTGCGGGGATATACACGGACGAGGGCATAACCGGCACCAGCACCGCCCGCCGCGAGGGCTTCAACCGAATGATAGAGGACGCGCTTTCCGGCAGGATAGACCTCATCGTGACAAAATCCGTGTCGAGATTTGCCCGGAACACCGTGGACAGCCTTACCGCGATACGCCGCCTGAAAGAATCCGGGGTGGAGGTGTTCTTTGAAAAGGAGAACATCTGGACAATGGACAGCAAGGGGGAGCTTCTGATAACCATAATGTCCTCGCTGGCGCAGGAGGAAAGCCGTTCCATCTCGGAAAACGTGACGTGGGGGCACCGCAGGCGGTTCGCCGAGGGAAAGGTGAGCCTTGCTTACAGCAGGTTCCTGGGCTACGACCGGGGCGAGGACGGAACGCTGGTGATAAATCCCGCCGAGGCTGTCACCGTGCGGAGCATATACAATATGTACATGGAGGGGCTTTCGTTCTACATGATAGCCCGGCGGCTCACGGAGACCGGAGTTCCCACGCCCTGCGGGAATCCCGTGTGGAGCGTTTCCACCGTGCGCAGTATCCTGATGAACGAGAAATACAAGGGGGACGCGCTGCTGCAAAAGACCTACACCGCAGATTTCCTGACGAAAAGGAAAAAGCCGAACCACGGGGAAGTCCCGCAGTATTACGTTCAGCACAGCCACGAGCCGATAATCCCGCCGGAGCTTTTCGACAGCGTTCAGCAGGAGCACCGCCGCCGCGCGGAAGCGCTCCGTCAGGGGAAACAGCGGCGCTACGGCGGGGCGGGAATGTTCGCCGGGCGGATATTCTGCGGCTGCTGCGGCAGCAGCTTCATGCCGAGAGTATGGCGGCTGGATTCGCAGGACGGCAGGGTGTTTTTCCAGTGCAGCAGGAAATACCGCGGGAAAGCCAAGTGCCCCGCGCCGCACGTCTACGCCGAGGAGCTGAAGCGGCTGTTTGCCGAGGTTTCCGGCAGGGGCTGCTTTGACGAAGCGCTCTGGCTTGAGCAGGTGGAGCGGGTGACGGTGTATTCCCGGGAGAAGATAGTGTTTTCCCTGGACGGCGGCGAGGTCGCGGCGGCGCTGGGTCAGTGAGCTATGATGGAGTTCACGGCGCTGGCAATGCATTCCGCCCAGAGCTTTGACTGGATATCCTCGTCCACCGGCGCCGCGAGAAAACTCCCGTGGGATTTTTCCCCGGTGACGGAGCTGAGCAGCGCCGCCGTAGGGACTCCGCAGGCGACGACCGGGAGCCCGGCGGTTTTCGCGGAAAGCTCCCGCCGGGAATTTTCCACCCCGGAGCCGGGAGTTATCCCCGCCGTGGAAAGCTGCACTGTGCGGCAGATACGCAGAGGGTCGCGGCAGCACAGAGAATCCACCGCAAGGATACACGCGGCGCTGGTCTCTGCGGCGATGGCGCGCACCATGCGGACGGTCTCTATCCCGGTGCGGGCGGCTACGTCGGTTTCCACGGCGGCGAGGGAATAGCGGCTGCCCCGGCGCGGCGCAAGGCGGCGCACCGTGAGCGCCCCGAGGCTGTCCCGGGTTATATCGGGGTTGCCAAGCCCGGCGGCGAGGATAAGCCCCTCCGGCGGCAGAAGCTGCTCTATCGCGCGTTTCAGCAGCGCCGCCAGCGCGGAGCCTGCGGGGTCGCCCTCCAGCGTGATGTATCTCCCGGCGGGGCGGGCGGTGTGGGCTCCCTGCGGTATGCGGATATCGGTTATCTTCACGCCGCCGATATTCCGGCTGACGGAGCGCACCCCGGGAAGCCCGGCGGCAAGCTGCGCGGATTCAACAGCAAGGTCGGTTTTCTTCATCTGAATAGTCCTTTCGTTTTTTCGGCTATTCTTTGCAGATTTTTGTAAATTATGCATTGATATTACGCGCGGTATAATAATATACAAAATGTAGGGGAGGGGCTTGCCCCTCCCCTACATTATTTCCTCTTAGTCCGTGTGGATTTCACGGGTTTGTCCTTGCTGGGACAGACATTCCGGAGCACGCAGACCACGCATTTCGGCGCCCTCGCGTCGCATACGGCGCGGCCGTGGTGCACCAGCCTGTGGCAGAAATTCAGCCCCTCCTCCGGCGGAATTATCTCCCGGAGTTGTTTCTCGACAACCCCCGCGTCGGTGGAATCCGCCAGACCCAGCCGGTTCGACAGCCGGATAACGTGGGTGTCGCAGACCATCGCGGGCTTTCCGTACAGGTCGCCGACAACAAGATTCGCGGTCTTTCGCCCCACGCCGGGGAGCTTCGTCAGCTCCTCTATGCTGTCGGGGATTTTCCCGCCGTATTCGTCCCGTAGCATACGGCACATTCCAACGATATCCTGCGCTTTGGTCTTGGAAAGCCCGCAGGTGCGGATATACTCCTCCACCTCGGAAACGTCCGCTTCTGCGAAGTCGTTTATGCTCCCAAAGCGCTCAAACAGCGCCGGAGTTACCATGTTCACGCGCTTGTCGGTGCACTGCGCGGAAAGCCGCGTGGCTATCAGCAGCTCGTGCGGCTTTTCGTATATGAGCGCGCATTTTACGTCCGGGTATTCGCCGCGCAGCAGCCCGATTATCTCTGCGGCGCGCTTTTTCTTTGCGGTGAGTTTACGGTCTGCCATGATGTTCCTCTTCAGCCTGCGGCTTCTGGAGCCTTGAAGCGCGTATCTTGCGGATACAGCGATCCTCAACGTTCAGCACCACCAGCTTCACTCCCTCGTATTCCACGCTTGGCGGGGTTATCTCGTCGCCCTCCGGGATATAGCCCAGCTTGTCGGTCATGAAGCCCGCGATGGTCTCGTATTCGTGCTCCTCCGGGAGCTCCACGCCGAACAGCCCGAACACCTCGTCCGGGTCTGCCTCGCCGTCAACGTCGTACTGGTCGTCGCCGATCTTCACTATTTCGGATTTCTCGTCGTCGTATTCGTCCTGTATGTTGCCCATTACCGCTTCGATAATGTCCTCCAGCGTGACTATCCCGGCGGTGCCGCCGTATTCGTCCGCCACCACAGCCATTCCGGATTTAAGGCTTGTCAGCGATTTGAACACGTCCGAGCAGGGACATGACTCCGGAATGAATATCACATCGCGGATAAAATCGTGCACGTTGAATTTCTCGAGCTGCTCCCTTTCCTTACCGACAAGGCAGAGCAGGTCTTTCACAATGATTATGCCGACGATATGGTCGATGCTGTCCTCGTAGACCGGTATTCTCGAAAAGCCCATATCCAGCGCCAGGTAAATGAGGTCGTCAAGGCTGACGGACATATCAACTCCGACAATGCTGGTGCGGTGGGTCATTACGTCCCCGGCGGTCATATCCTTGTATTCAAAGATATTGTTTATCATCTGCGCGGAGCTTTCCTCTATGACGTTTTCGCCGTCGCCGTCGTCGTCCGGGGTCTGCGCCAGGGCGTTCACCAGGTCGAGCACCTCGTCCTCCGTCACCGCCATATAATCCGAGCCGAGCGCCTTTTTCAGCAGCTTCGTTATCCCCTTGTTGAGCGCCACCAGCCAGCCGAGAAAGAATTTTGCAGCCTTATGGCTTTCCTGTTTTTCTTCATCGTTCTGCGTGTTACTTCGATTGCCGTCTGCGTCCATGTTTCCTCCAAATCAGATGCCGAACAGCCGCTCGCCGTTCCGCCTGCAAATCTCGATCATTTCCTCCGTGGAAAAGCCTTTCAGCTCCGCCATTTTCGCCGCCGTGTACTTTATCATTCCGCTGTGGGACTTCTCCCCCCGGTGCGGCACCGGAGCCATATACGGGCTGTCCGTTTCCAGCAGGAGCCTGTCGGCTGGCACCGCCGCGCAGGAAGCCCAAGCCTTTTTTGAATTCCTGAATGTAAGGACTCCCGTGAAGCCGACGTACATACCCAGCTTCACGACTTCCTCGGCTATTTCCGGGCTGTACGAGAAGCAGTGCATCACCCCGCGCGGCTTGTATTTCCGCAGGAGGGTCATAGTGTCCTCGCAGGCGTCCCGGCTGTGGATTATCACCGGTATATCCAGCTTCTGCGCCAGAATGAGCTGCTTTTCGAACACATCAGCCTGTAAATCCTTGTCGTAGCCCTCGTAGTGGCGGTCGAGCCCTATCTCGCCGAGCGCCTTTACCTCCGGCTGAGCCAGCATTTCCTCTATCTGCGAAAGCCAGTCATGCGGGAGGTCTTCGCAGTTCTCCGGGTGGATCCCCGCCGCCGAAACTATATAAGGATATCTGCGGGCAAGCTCCAGCTCCGCCTTTGAGGAAGCGAGGTCGTAGCCCACCGCCATTATCCGCTCTACACCCATTTCCGGCATTCTGTCGAGAAGCGGGTAAAGCTCCCCGCCGAAGTCCTCCGGGAGATAGTGCGCGTGTGTGTCAAATATTGCCATTGTTACCCTGTACGCTGAAGTACTTTTCGTTCACCAGCGCCCTTGTTTCATAGCTCTCCAGCGGAAGCCGCCCGCGCCCGCCGAAAAGCTGCTCCGTATCGTTGAATGCGCCGCGGAAGCTCCGCTCCAGCAGGTTGAACTTGTCGCCGTCCACTGAAACGCAGTCGAAGAACAGCAGCAGACGGTCTGCGGTGTTGTCCGCCGACCAGTATTCCGGGGTGTCCTCCGCCTCGGCGGAATTGCCGTACAGCCGCCGTATCTGGGACAGCAGTTCGTCTGAATAGAGCTTCGCGCCTATGCTCGGGATATTCCCGGTCAGCACCTCGCCCTGCTTTACCAGCATTGCGCGGATAATGTGCTGTATGCCCTCAGCCATAAGCTCGGATTTATTCGCGCCCTCGCCCTGCTTTATTGCGCCGACCTTATCCTCGCTGTCCTCGCGCTGGGTAAGGTTGTTGTCGCTCGCCTGCTTCTGGGCTGATTTTTTGGTGTATGCGGGCGTAAAAGCCGCCTCGGACTTTATAAACGCGTCTGTGTGGTCGGCCGCCAGCGTGGAGGATTTCTCCTGTGTGCGGTGCTCTGCGGAATGAGTCAGCGTAGTCCGGCTGACTGACGCAATATCCGCCATTCTTGAAATATCCAAAAAACCACCCCCAAATTTAATTCGGAATTATCTAATGGTGCTTCCGTTCGGGACGTCATTGTCGAGGAACAGCACCCTCACGTCGTTTTCACCTGCGTCGCAGGCGAGTATCATGCCCTCGCTGAGCTCTCCGCAGAGCTTTGCGGGAGCGAGGTTCGCAACGAACACTATCTTCTTTCCGATGAGGTCCTCCGGCTGATACCATGAAGCGATTCCGGAAACTATCTGCCTGCCGTTCCTGCCGTCGTCAACGGTGAGCTTCAGCAGCTTCTTGGATTTCTTCACCTTTTCGCAGGCGGTGATTTCTCCGCTGCGGAGCTTCACCTCGGCGAACTGGTCTATGCTGATGATGTTCGCCTTGTCGAGATCCTCGTCCTCGCGGATAGTCTTGGCGGGAGTGAGCAGGCTGTTCAGCTCGTCTATCTCCTTCTCCATGTCTATTCTCGGGAACAGCACCTCGCCCTTGTGAACGGTGACGTTCTGCGGGAGCACGCCGAATGTTCCCAGGTTGTCGTAGGCTGTCATGCTCTCGTCGGCGCCTATCTGCTCCCATACCTTCGGCATGGTCTTGGGCATGAACGGATACAGCAGACCGGAGCATATGCGAATGCTTTCAAGCAGGTTGTACAGCACAGCCGCAAGTCTCGGCATATTCGCCTCGTCCTTTGCGAGAACCCACGGAGCGGTCTCGTCGATATACTTGTTGGCGCGGGAAACTACCTTGAATATCTCCTCCAGCGCCTTGGAGAGCTGAGCCTCCTCGATGAGCTTTGAAACCGTCTCCTTGAGCGCCGCCGCCATTGTGCGCAGCTCCTCGTCTATGGGCTCCGCCTTTTTCTCCTCGGGGAGAGTTCCACCGAAGTACTTGTCAGCCATCGCAACGGTTCTGGAAACAAGGTTTCCGAGGTCGTTGGCAAGGTCGGTGTTTATCCTGCCTATCATTATCTCGTTGGAGAAGTTGCAGTCGGAGCCGTAGGGCATATCCCGGAGTATCTGGTAGCGCACTGCGTCAGAGCCGTAGCGCTCTGCGAGCACGAACGGGTCGATAACGTTGCCGAGGGACTTGGACATCTTCTGACCGTTGAAGTTTATCCAGCCGTGTCCGTAAAGGTGCTTCGGCAGCGGCAGGTCGAGCATCATCAGGATGATGGGCCATACGATGGAGTGGAAGCGCACGATCTCCTTTGCGGTCATGTGCAGGTCGGCAGGCCAGTACTTGCTGAAATCGTCGTACTTGTCGTTGTCGTAGCCCAGCGCCGTGATATAGTTGGAGAGCGCGTCTACCCATACATAAACAACGTGTCCGGGGTCGAAATCCACAGGAACGCCCCACTTGAAGCTGGTTCTGGAAACGCAGAGATCCTCCAGTCCGGGCTTGATGAAGTTGTTGACCATCTCGTTCACGCGGCTTTTCGGCTGGAGGTAGTCGGTCTCGGTGAGGAACTTCTCCACCTTGTCCGCGTAGTCGGAAAGGCGCAGGAAGTAGGCTTCCTCGTGGGCGTCGATGACGTCTCTGCCGCAGTCGGGGCACTTTCCGTTCACGAGCTGGCTCTCAGTCCAGAAGCTCTCGCAGGGGGTGCAGTACTTGCCGGTGTATTCGCCCTTGTAGATGTAGCCCTTGTCGTAGAGGGTCCTGAATATCTTCTGTACGGCGGAAACATGATAGTCGTCGGTGGTGCGGATAAATCTGTCGTAGCTTATCCCCATGGTCTCCCACAGGCGCTTGAAGTTGGCTACTATCTCGTCAACGTACTCCTTGGGAGTTACGCCCTTTTCCTCTGCTTTCAGCTCTATCTTCTGGCCGTGCTCGTCCGTGCCGGTCAGGAACATCACGTCATAGCCCTGCATTCTCTTGAATCTCGCGATGGTGTCGCAGGCAACCGTCGTATAGCAGTGACCGATATGCGGATTCCCGGACGGATAATAGATCGGGGTGGTGATGTAATATTTTCCCTTACTGCAATTACACATTGTTATACATACCTCTTTTTCTACGATTAGTAATGTTCAACAGGAAATACTATCCTGCGGCAAATATTATTGTGCTATTTTATTATATTACTTTTCGGTTCAATTTGCAAGCATACCGAAAAAAATAAAGGAATTTTTACATAATACATAAAAAACACTTGATTTTTTCTGAATTTTTTAGTACAATATAGATTAGAGTATTATCGCCGTCCATGTCTGCACGGCGGGAAGCGAACAGAACACGCGGGTCGTCTGCCGCGCGCCGCCTGACCCAGAGGGGTCCGGAGAAAGTGGCGGTGCGGGCTGTGATATCCGCGCACCGCAGAAAGAGGTAATAGAATGTCTAACAGGCTTTTTCAGGGCATCGTCCATCAGATGAAGGACGCAGTTAACAGAGTTATCGGAGTTATTGACGAGAACGGCACCATCATCGCCTGCAGCGACCTTACAAGGGTCGGCGGCGGAAATGATTTCTTCCCCATAGAGCTTGGCGATTCACACGAGGTGTTTATCCGCGACGGCTACACCTACAAGCCCTTCGGTATCCATGTAAAGCCGGATTACGCGGTATTCGTCGAGGGCACCGACGAGCCCGCCGGCAAGTACGCAAGCGTTATCGCCATCTCCCTGTCCGGAATAAAGCAGTACTACGATGAAAAATACGACAGAAACAACTTCGTCAAGAACATAATCCTTGATAACGTGCTGCCGGGCGACATCAGCCTTAAAGCGAGAGAGCTCCACTTCAACTCCGATATCAGCAGAGTGGTGTTTCTTATAAGCGTTATCTCCTCCAACGACGTTTCCGCCTACGACGTTATCCAGAACCTGTTCCCGGATAAGAACAAGGACTTCGTGTTCAACATAACCGAGACGGATATCGTTCTGGTCAAGGAAGTAAAGAACAATATAGACGTCCGCGACCTTGAAAAGCTCGCGCGCTCCATCTCCGACACGCTTTCCAGCGAGTTCTTCACAAAGGTGAACGTCGGAATAGGCACGCCTGTTGTCGGCGTAAAGGACCTCGCACGCTCTTTCAAGGAGGCGCAGACCGCCCTTGAAGTCGGCAAGGTATTCGACACCGACAAGAACATCGTAAGCTACGACAACCTCGGTATCGCGCGGCTTATCTATCACCTGCCGACCACCCTCTGCGAAACGTTCCTGAAGGAGGTTTTCAAGAAGAATTCCATAGAGTCCCTCGACCACGAGACCCTGTTCACGATCCAGAAGTTCTTTGAGAACAGCCTGAACGTTTCCGAGACCTCCAGAAAGCTGTTCGTTCACAGAAACACGCTGGTTTACCGCCTCGACAAGATAAAGAAGCTGACCGGTCTCGACCTGCGCGAATTCGACCACGCGATAATCTTCAAGATCGCGCTGATGGTAAAGAAATACCTGGCCGCAAACCCCACCAAGTTCTGATGGGCGCGGCGTAATTACTGCAAATCCGGCTGCCCCGCTTTCCGGCGGGACAGCCTTTGAAGTGTATTAGAGGGGTTATTAAAGCCTCCGTTACAGAAAAGTTTTGGGGAAAATAACAGATAGCGATCCGAGGGAGAAGAAATGGTAGAATTAAAGAATGTCAGCGTACATTACTCCAGCGGAGTAGACGCGCTCCAGGATATAAACCTCCGGATAAACGACGGGGAATTCGTATTTATAGTCGGCGGCAGCGGCGCGGGTAAATCCACCCTTGTGAAGCTGCTGATGCGCGAGATAACGCCGACCTCCGGCAGAGTGTTCGTAAACGGCAGCAACCTTGCAAAGCTAAAGGGCAACGCCATTGCGAAGTTCCGCCGCTCGATAGGCATGGTGTTCCAGGATTTCCGGCTGATACAGGAGCTTAACGTATACGAAAACGTTGCGTTCGTGCTGCGTATCGCGGATAAGAGCACCCGCTTCATCAAGAACCGCGTGCCCTATGTGCTGAACCTCGTCGACCTCGCCGACAAGGCGAAGAGCCGTCCGCGGGAGCTTTCCGGCGGCGAGCAGCAGAGGGTCGCCATTGCAAGGGCGCTTGCAAACGACCCGGGGCTCATCATAGCCGACGAGCCCACCGGAAACATCGACCCGCGCCTTTCCTATGAAATAGTGGAGCTGCTGAAGGACATAAACCGCTCCGCAGGGACCACCATCATCATGGTGACGCACGAGCACGACCTGGTAAAGCATTTTGGCGGCAGGATCATCAACATAGAGGACGGTTCGATAACATTCGACGAAGTGATCGGAGGTTCATCAGATGAGGACGAGTAATGCCACATACCTTGTTAAAAAGGGAATATCCTCCGTATGGAAGAATTTCCTGATGTCCTTTGCCAGCTTCAGCATACTCATGGTGAGCCTGCTGCTGGTAAGCTGCGCGCTCCTGATGATGATGAACGTCAACAAGATCATGACCAATATCGAGGACACGAACGAGATAACCATATACCTCCAGGAGAACGTCACCGACAAGCAGGTGGAGCACATCAAATCCGTACTGGACAAGAACAGCGAGCTCACCGACGTGAGGTATTATTCCAAGGAGGAAGCGCTTGCCGATTTCCGCAACGATATGGCGGAATACAGCGAGCTTCTGGACTACCTTGACGAAAACCCCATGCCGGAAACCTTCCTTGTCCGGGTGAAGGAGCTTTCCAATATCCGCCGGGTCGTAAGCACGGTCAGCGAGCTGGACGGCGTTGAGCAGGTAAAGGCGCCCTACGATTTCGCAAGCGTGCTGGTGCATATCCGCAACACGTTCTCGATAATCGGCGGAGCCGTGCTGATAGCCCTTGTGGCGGTCAGCATAGTTATCGTGTCGAACTCCATACGAACCAGCGTTTACGCCCGCCGCAATGAAATAAACATTATGCGCTATGTCGGCGCCACCAGCGGCTTCATCAAAACCCCATTCTTCGTGGAGGGTATGTTCATCGGCATACTTGCCGGCGCCGCCTCCTGGGGGCTGTGCTGGCTGGTTTATGACTCCGTGTTCTCCCTGTTCTCCGCCGACCTCACCCTGTGGCAGATGTTCGGATTCTACGGGTTCACCCCGTTCCAGGACATCATGTGGATAGTCCTCGCCGCGAACTGCGCTGCGGGAGCCCTGCTTGGCGCAGTGGGAACGGTGATAAGCACCGGCAAGCACATTAAGGTCTGAGAAAGGAACAGCGCCTTGAACAAGAAGATTTCCCTCGGCATAGCCATCAGCCTTGTGGCGATAGGCTGCGCCATCACATTCGTCCTTACATGGACGGTGTCGCTGAACATCTACAACTCGAAGATAGGCACCTCGCAGAATTACGAGGGAATCTATCAGAAGCTCCAGGAGATAGACACCACCGTGCGGCAGAACTACATCGGTTCCGGCTCCATTGACGATGATATCCTTGAAGCAAGCACCATCAACGGCTATATTTCGGGAACAGGCGACAAGTACGCCTCCTACATCGCGCCGTCCGCTTATTACGAGCTCCAGCAGACCCAGGCGGGCGTTATCCTCGGCGCAGGCTTCGAGGCGGAGGAGGATTCCAGCGGCTACCTGAAGATCACCACCGTTTATAAGGGAAGCTCCGCAGAGCTGAACGGAGTGCTGGCAGGGGATATAATCACCGCCATAGACGGAAAGAGCCTGCTTTCAATGGAACCTGGTCAGGCTATGGAGCGTATCTCCGGCGAGGTCGGCACAAGGCTTGCATTACAGCTTCTGCGGGACGGCGAGAGCATTTCCGTAAACCTTATCCGTCAGCAGCTCGAAATAGAATCCGTGTCGTCAAGGATAGTAAACGAGAATATCTGTTATATCCAGATAACCTCTTTCAACGCAAAGACCTCCGACCAGTTCCTCAGCACGCTGACCGCCGCAAAGAATTTCGGGGCAAAGGCGCTGATAATCGACCTGCGCCAGAACGGCGGCGGAGTGACCAGCGCGCTCAAGCCGATACTGAACCAGTTTGTTCCATCCGCGATAGCCGCCACTGTGGAATACTCCGACGGCAGCCGCAAGACGCTGATAGAAACGGATTCCGATAACTCCCTGGATATGCCGATAGCAGTGCTTGTGGACAACGGCACGGTTTCTGCGGCAGAGCTTCTGGCTGCGGTGCTGCGAGACGAATGCGGCGCGCTGCTGGTGGGCACCCAGACCTTCGGCAAGGCGGTCATGCAGAACACCTACTCATTCTCCGACGGCAGCGCTCTCACCATTTCCGTTGGCAAGATATACACCAGCTCAGGCACATGGGACGGCAGCGGTCTGAAGCCGGACTATGTAACGGAGCTCCCCGCCGGGGCGATTCCCGGCAACATCAGCGAGGACGCGGATTCACAGCTCCAGAAAGCCGTTGAAGTGCTCACCCCGCTGATCTCCGCCGAATAAATCACCGGCAGGCAGCCAATGATTTTCACAGCGTTCCGCTGTAATTAAATATTATGATTCTGGAGGACAACCGAACATGAAGCCTACAACAAAGTTAACAAAATCAGGCGTTAAGAAGCTCGAGGCAGAGCTTGAAAATCTCAAGACCGTAGTCCGCCCGGAGATCGCAGCCAAGATCAAGATGGCGCGTTCCTTCGGCGACCTTTCCGAGAACAGCGAGTATGATGAAGCAAAGAACGAGCAGGGTCTTATCGAGTCCCGTATCGCTGAGATCGAGCAGACCCTCGCGCACGCGATAATCCTTGACGACGACGAGATATCCACCGAGAAGGTCGGCATCGGCAATATCGTTACCATTCTCGACATCGAGATGGAGGAGGAAATGACCTTCCAGATCGTCGGCACCAGCGAAGCCAACATCGACAAGGGACATATGTCCGATGAATCCCCGATAGGCAGGGCGCTCATCGGCCACGCAGTGGGAGAAACAGTTACCGCCGAGGCTCCCTCCGGCGAGATACAGTTCAAGATACTCAACATCACCAAGAAGGAGGAAGACTGATAAATGGCAGAGAATATCGAAAACCAGGCAGAGCAGAACGAGGAGATGACCGCCGAGCAGCTTGACGAGCAGCACCGCGTAAGGCTGGAGAAGCTTGCAGCGCTCAAGGCAACCGGAAAGGATCCCTATAAGATAACAAAGTTCCCGGTTTCTATCGTCAACAAGGAGATACGCGACCGCTTCGAGGAGCTTGAAAACACGGATGTTGCCATCGCCGGCAGAATGATGACCCGCCGTATCATGGGCAAGGCGAGCTTCATGGATATCCGCGACGGCTCCGACAGAATGCAGGTCTACGTCCGCAAGGACGACGTGGGCGAGGACGCCTACGCCGAGTTCAAGAAGTGGGACCTCGGCGATATTATCGGCATCAAGGGCAAGGTTTTCCGCACAAAGATGGGCGAGATCTCCGTTCACGCAGAGGAGATAACCCTGCTTTCCAAGTCCCTGCTTCCGCTGCCCGAGAAGTGGCATGGCCTGAAGGACAAGGAGGAGCGTTACAGAAAGCGTTACCTCGACCTTATCGCAAACCCGGAGAACAAGGACACCTTCGTTAAGCGCTCCAGGATACTCCGCGAGATAAGGAACTTCCTGGACGGCCACGGATACCTCGAGGTTGACACGCCTACCCTCCTTCCGCTGGAGATAGGCGCCGCCGCACGTCCGTTCAAGACACACCACAACGCGCTGGACATTGATATGTACCTCAGAATTGAAACTGAGCTGTACTTAAAGCGCCTTATCGTGGGTGGCTTCGACAAGGTTTACGAGGTCGGCAGGATATTCCGCAACGAGGGCATGGATGCTACCCACAACCCTGAGTTCACCTCCATCGAGATGTATCAGGCATACACCGATTATTACGGCATGATGGACCTCATTGAGGAGCTTTACCGCACGGTTACGCTGAACGTATGCGGCACCGACACAGTTACCTATCAGGGCAAGGAGATCGCGGTAGGCAAGCCGTGGGAGCGCCTCACCATGATAGACGCAGTCAAGAAGTACGCCGGCGTTGACTATTACAGCTGGGAGGACGACGCAGCCGCAAGAGCCTGCGCAAAGGAGCACCACGTTGACGACGAGCTGGACGAGAACTCCACAAAGGGACACGTTCTTATCGCGTTCTTCGAGGCGTTCGTTGAGGAGAACCTCATTCAGCCGACGATAATCTACGATTATCCCGTTGAGAACTCCCCGCTTGCAAAGAGAAAGCCGGAGTTCCCGGCGTTCACCGAGCGCTTCGAGTACTTCATGAACGGAACCGAGTTCGGCAACGCATTCTCCGAGCTGAACGACCCCATCGACCAGAAGGAGCGCTTCGTAAAGCAGGTTGCCGCAAAGCGCGCGCAGGGCGGAAACGACGCGCAGGTGGACGAGGACTTCATCACCGCGCTGGAATACGGTCTGCCCCCGACAGGCGGACTTGGCTTCGGCTTCGACCGTCTCGTTATGCTGCTGACGGATTCCGCAAGCATTCGCGATGTTCTGCTCTTCCCGACGATGAAGCCGGAGAAGTAAAATCACACCGCAGAAACCAACAAGCGTAAAGCCGCCCCGTGCGGCTTTATAGTTTATTATGCGTGATTTGCCGCCGTAATTAGCGGTATAATGCGCCGCGCAGAGGGTAACGATATGAATAAGTTCGCAGCATTTCTCAAAAGGCACCGGCGCGGTATCATAACGACCACGGCATTTCTAGTCTTTGACGTTGTTATGTTACTGGTTGTCTACCCGCTCATAGATAATATTGAGAACTTCAATACTCTTTTTTTTATCGTAGTTCCGCTGGCTTATGTGATCTATCCTGTAATATCCCTTGCTGTCGGGATATATGCCGGACGCGACCTCAAAAGAAGATGGCATATCGCTGTTTTGCAGCTGTTATTCTTTATAGAATGTGGCGGGCTTATTTACATCTACATCGCGATAGAGCTTTTATTCTTGATAATCACGCTGATAATAATGAAACGCTGCAAAAACAAAGCCGACAAGCAGGAGAAACACGATGTTTGAAATACTCGCATTCATCAGGGCTCACCGCCGCGATATCATAATAACGGCCTGCGCGCTGGCGGCGAGCCTTGTGGTAATGCTGCTTGTCCCGGCGATAATAACGGCGGCCGCTCCCTCAGACGCGGGAATGATGGCGTGTATCGCGCTGTTCTTCGCGCTGGATCCGATGTTCTGCATTGCCGCCGCGGTCTTTGCCGGGTGGGACTTGCGCCGCAGGTGGTTCACCGCGCTTTTCCCGCCGCTTGCGTTCCTGCTTTCGGAAGGCACGGTTTTCGGCGCAGAGGCGGGAGGATTCACGGTATATTTCGTGATATACTCCGCGCTGTGCGTGACTGTCGCGCCCATAACTCACCTTGTAAGAAAATACGGAAAATCCGAAAGCTGACGATATGCACCCCGCTTATCCATTCACCCACAGGAGATTAAAATGCCAGATAACAACGAAAACAAAGAAAACCAGTACAAAAGCATTCTGAATGACGACGACGGCTCCGCGCAGCCGATACGCCGCAAAAACAAGGACCCGATGGAAAAGGTGCGCCGCGAGATAGAAGAACAGCAGCGCCAGCAGCGCGAAAAAGCCGAGCTGCTGAAGCTGAAACAGGGCATAATAGAGGACAGCGAGGAATTCCCCGAGGAGGGCGAGCCCGTCTACGAAAAGCCCACCGGCTGGAAAGCGGTCGAAAACTTCTTCTATCACTACAAGTGGCGCGTTGTCGGGATCGCGTTCGCTCTGGCTCTTGTCACTATGTTCACCGTTCAGTTTGCGACCCGCAAGCAGAACGACCTGTATGTTCTTGCCATCTCCACCACTAATTCCTCCGGTATCTACGCCAAGACAAAGGATATCGAAACCGCCCTGGAGCGGTACTGCCCGGATTTCGACGGCAACGGCTATGTTCATGTCGGCGTGAATTTCATAAACCTGTCGACCGAAAACGGAATGTCGGAATACTACGACGCCAACAATATGAAGTTCTCCTCCGAGCTGATGGCGGGCGACAGCCAGCTATATCTCTGCGATACCGGGATCGTTCCGCTGATAAACAGGATAGCCTCAGACGGAACGGAGGAGGCGGGCACGTCAGAAGCGGAGACAGAGGAAGAACCCCATCTGCTGATACAGTTCTTCTCAGATATGTCCGGAGAATATCCTGACGCCGTACTGTACGACGGCTGCGGGCTCCAGCTCAACACCACCGACTTCACCAAGGAAGCCCGCTGGAAAAGCTGCCCGGACAAGGTAGGGCTTTACCTGCGGGAAGAATTCTCCAGCAACATGACCGGAAACGACGACGACGCCAAGGAACAGCGCCGCCGCGCCCGCATAGTCTACGAAAATATCATCACCAACAACGTGGTCAACCCCGACTGGCAGGGCGACTGACCGCCTCTACCGCTGACCGGAGTCCGCCGCTCCGGCTCCCTGCCGCGGCGCCGCCCCGCCTCGACGTCGCACGGGATATTCTCCTGATATGTGGAAGAATACATCACAGATAGCCCTTTAGGTGGTCGCAGAAGTCCTGCTCGCGCTGGAGCAGCTTCTCCGCATCCGTGCGCACCTTGCTTTCCGCACCGTGCGAGGAATTCACCGCGTGCTGCATATCAATTATGCCCATGGTGGTCCCTCTTATCATCAGCGAGGCAATGTTCTTGCTGCTGCGGTTGTTGGCGGTTTTCATCGCTATCCCCATCCTTGACATCATCTTTGTATAGGCGGGATACGGGTGCGGCACTCCGCCCCGGCGGACTATCTCTGTTCTCGCCTGCGCCGCAACGTCGCGGTAGCGGTCCCGCTGGGCGGAGATCTCCCCGGCAAGGCTGCGGTTGGGGCAGTGCTTCAGCACGTCCCCGGAGGCTTCATATGCCATCTCGGCGTTTCTGTATACGCTGCCCAGTATTTCGGCGCTCTGCCTGTTCTTGAAACTGCTCATAATAAATACCTCGATTCCTGTGTGCTCCGGTCGCCCGGAATTCTTTCGGGAATAGTATCTCACATCTTCCCGCAATTACACAAGGAATTTTTTGAAAGGAATACAAATGAAACGCAAGCCATTCTACAACCTGGTACTCCAGGGCTTCGGCTATATCGTCCTGGGGAATTTCCTCTGCCTGTTCATGACGATGGCGCTGACCATGTTCGCCGCAAATCTTGATTTTTACGGCTCGGACATCGTTTTCAACGTTCTGTCGATAATATGCTGCACCCTGGTGTTCTTCTCGCTGGCGTTCACCGTCGCCTGGAAGGACGGGGCGCTGGAGCGCAGCCTGATGAAGAATCACCGCGTTGAAGCCCCGCTGCCGCGCCGCTGGATATGGATAGGGCTTATCATGTTCGCGATAGCGGCGCTGCCCTCGGTGGTGCTCCTGCTGAACAAGCTGTTCTTCCCGCAGGAAGATACGTTCTTTGTATACCGCTTCATCAGCGGCAGCGCTTACCCGTTTATCCAGACCTTCGTGCCCATGCCGGAGCTTGCGGATAAAGCCTGGGTGGCTACGGATTTCCGGCAGATAGACATAATGCCGCCGCTGTTCCCGGCGCTGATGATCGTATACTACGCCATTATCCCCGCCGTGACCCAGCTCGGCTGGTACGTCGGCTATACGGATAAATTCAACACTGAAAAGCTGATATACAAGTGAAAAAATTTTCCTCTGGCGGGATTTAGCTATTGACTAATCCCGCTTTTTATATTATAATAGAATGGTATGATTATAATTACGGCAGTATGCCGCTAAAACGAAATGGAGTGAGCTACATTTGAAGAAAAAGATTGGAAGACCCGTGTTCTTCGTTGTTGCCGCACTGATCATCGCATTTTCGCTGCTCTCCACGCTGGGCATCAGCACCCGCTACGGCGATAACGAAACAACGATAATCGCAGGCATAGACGATATAAGATGGGGTATTGATATCCGCGGCGGTGTAAACGTTACATTCGGCGCGCCCGACGACTACACCGACCCGATCACCAACGATGACCTGGACGCTGCAAAATCCATCATCGAAACACGTCTTATCAGCCAGAACATAAATGACTACGAGGTCTATGAGGATTTCGGAGCCAACAACATAATCGTGCGCTTCCCGTGGCAGGCTGACGACACCAGCTTCGACCCCGAGCAGGCTGTAAAGGAGATCGGCGCCACCGCAATGCTGAGCTTCCGCATGGGATACAGCGGAGACCTCCAGGACGGCCAGACCTACGAGGATCTGGAGCTTGTGCTCACCGGTAAGGACGTTGCCAATGCACAGGTAGGCATGGACACCGAAAGCACCGCGTCCCAGAGTTACGTTGTTCACCTCTCCCTCAACGACAGCGGCAAGGAGGCCTTCAAGGAGGCCACCACCAAGGCTAAGGAGGACGGCTCCCGCATCTCCATCTGGATGGACGACGAGCAGATAAGCGCCCCCTCCGTAAGCGCGGTCATCTCTGACGGACAGGCTTCCATCTCCGGCAGCTTCACCGGCGAGAATGGCTACACAGACGCAAAGAAGCTCGCCGACATGATAAACGGCGGCTCCCTCCCGTTCAAGCTGGAGGTAAAGAACCTCTCCACCATTTCTCCTATCCTCGGCACGGGTGCGCGTGACGCAATGGGCATTGCCGGCGTTATCGCATTCATAGTTATCGCAATATTCATGATAGGCTACTACCGTCTGCCCGGCGTTGTCGCGGTTATCGCGCTGGCGGGTCAGGTGGCTGGTATGTTCGCGGCTGTGACCGGCTTCTTCGGATTCAACGCGAGCAGCACCCTCACGATACCCGGTATCGCAGGTATTATCCTCTCTATCGGTATGGGCGTTGACGCGAACGTTCTTTCCGCGGAAAGAATACGCGAGGAGCTGAAATCCGGCAGAACCATTGACGGCGCTATCAAGAACGGCTTCTCCCGCGGCTTTACGGCGGTTCTCGACTCCAACCTTACCGTAATCATCGTCGCCGTGATCCTTATGCTGGTGTTCGGCACATGGTTCGGAGCTTCCACGGACGGTACAATTTACTCCTTCGGCTTCACCCTGCTTGTGGGCGTTATCATGAACTTCATCATGGCTTGCTGGGCTACCAGAATGATGACCACCTCGCTTTCCAAGTTCAAGGTATTCAGAAAGCCCTGGTTCTATGGCGGCGAGAAGAATTCCACTGCCGAGGCAGACGCAAAGGGGCCCGCAGTTCCCACAGAATTCGGCAAGGATTTTGTTTCCAAGAGGAAAGTATTCTGCATTATCTCCGCTGCCGTTATCGTGCTGACATTTATCTGCACGTTTGCTCTCGGGGTTAAGGTGGATATCCGCTTCAAGGGCGGTTCCATGCTGACTTACAGCTACTCCGGCGAGATCACTGACGCAGACATCGCTACAACCAAGTCCGCTATCGCGGCGCTGGGCGACGTTCCGGAGGTAAACATCACGACGGGTACCAGCTTCACCGGCGGCCTTAACACCATGGTGGTTTCCTTCGCCGCTGACGAAAAGATGGATGACGACAAGCTCAACGAAATAAACGACGCAGTTCAGAACGCGCTCCCTGAAAACGACGTTCAGAACATCGACACCACAAACGTAAGCGCTACTTCCGGTACTTCGTTCCTTATCTCCTGCCTTATCGCGGTAGGCTCGGCATTCATCCTGCTGACCGTCTACATCGCGTTCAGATTCCAGAAGATAGGCGGCTGGAAGGCGGGCGTTATCGCTATCCTCTGCCTGCTGCACGACGTTGCGATAACCTACGCGGTGTTCGTATTCGGCAGAATGTCGCTGGATTCCAACTTCATGGCGGTTATCCTGACGTTGCTCGGCTACTCCATCAACAACACGATCATCATCTACGACCGTCTGCGTGAAAACCGCGCAAAGTACGGCAAGAGGCTCACGGACGCTCAGCTTGTAAACCTGTCCATAAACCAGACGCTGCCGCGTTCCATCATCACAACGGCAACAACGGTGGCTGCGATGGCTTCCGTATCTATCGTGTGCGCGCTCATGGGCGTGACCTCGATACTCAGCTTCTCCATACCGCTTGCTATCGGTATGCTGGTCGGCTTCTACTCCTCTGTTTGCCTGGCTGGTCCGCTGTGGATCTGGGCGCAGGAAAGAAGCAAGAAGAACGCTTGAGATCCAAAATAACCGCTTCGGCGCTGTATTACAGCGCCGAATTTTTTTGCCCCTGCTGAATTTCAGCCGATGTATGTCATGTAGGATTATGCACAAAAAGGAGCCGGTCGTATTATTTTATTTTACCAATCTTATGTGAAGTAAGTTGACTTTTTTTATACAATATAGTATACTTAAACTTGGATTATTCTGTTTGATACGAACAGTCAGAATTGATAATAAATGTCCATCTGGGAGGTTATTTACTTTGATGTATTGTGAAAACTGCGGCAAAAAGCTGATCCGCGGCTACCAGTTCTGCATGGAGTGCGGAACCCCAGTCCCTCCGGAGCAGTCCGAGGACGAAGCGCCTGCACCCGCCGAGGCAGCACAGCCTGATTCCGGCGCGGAAATGCCCGGAATACAGCCGAACAGCGAGGAGGGAACGCTTGTATTCTGCTCGACCTGCGGAATGCGCATGCAAAAGTCCACTGAATACTGCGAAAAGTGCGGCATGAAGCTCGGCGGAAACTCAGGCTCCGTACCGCTGGTCAACACCGATCCTATCGGCGGCGGTGATTTCAGCGGGATGTCCGACGGCGATATAGCTCAGATCGACAGCTTCGTTAACAACAGCGGCTTTGACGGCAGCGGTATATCCTACGGAACCAATGACTACGACCCTGCTGACGCTTTCGGCGGAGGGAATCTCAACAGCGAGATAGAAGCCCTGAACCAGCAGTTTGCAAACCTCAATGCGACCGCCAGCGATATGCCTGCGATAAGCGCCCCCGTACACGAGCCTGAGCCAGAGCCGGCACCCGCTCCCGCAGTACCTGAGCCGGAGCCTTTCTCCCGCCGTGTAGAGGACTTCTCGATGGACGCTGGAATGCCGGAAACACAGTTCCTTTCAGAATCCGGACTTCCTGTGGTAAACGGCGGCGAAATGAGCGAGCCTGACACTCCGGTCGACCTTGAGCACCACCTGGACGACATTGATATTGACGCAGAGCCTGTGTTTACTCCCGCGCCGGAAGCCCCGGTTTATTCCGAACCGGAGCCTGTGTTCACTGCGCCTGCTGAGGAATCTCCGGCTTATACAGAGCCGGAAAGCGCCGCTCCCGCCGAGGAAGCTCCCGCTTTCACCGAGCCAGAGCTTTCCACCTCCCCCTACGGAAACAACGAGCCTGCGGCAACCTTTGACCCGCCGCTCTCTACCTCGCCTTATGGGTATTCTGAGTCGGAAAGCACCGCTCCCGCCGAGGAAGCTCCAGCTTTCACTGAGCCCGAGCTTTCCACCTCTCCCTATGGAAACAACGAGCCTGCGGCTTCATTTGACCCGCCGCTCTCTACCTCGCCTTATGGGTATTCTGAGTCGGAAAGCGTTGCTCCCGCCGAGGAAGCTCCTGCTTCCACCGAGCCAGAGCTTTCCACCTCCCCCTACGGAAACAACGAGCCTGCGGCTTCCTTTGACCCGCCGCTTTCTACCTCGCCTTACGGCTATTCCGAGCCGGAAAGCGTTGCTCCCGCCGAAGAAGCTCCTGCTTCCACCGAGCCCGAACTTTCCACTTCCCCTTACGGATATTCCGAGCCGGAAAGCACCGCTCCCGCTGAGGAAGCCCCCGCTTCCACCGAGCCAGAGCTTTCCACCTCTCCCTACGGAAACAACGAGCCTGCGGCTTCATTTGACCCGCCGCTCTCTACCTCGCCTTATGGATATTCCGAGCCGGAAAGCGCCGCTCCCGCCGAGGAAGCTCCCGCTTTCACCGAGCCAGAGCTTTCCACCTCTCCCTACGGAAACAACGAGCCTTCCGAGCCTGTCAGCCTCAACCGCCCCGAGCCTTCTCCCGCGCCAGAGGCGGAAGCCTCCGGGGACGAAAACGCTGATCTTGGCAAGCTGATCTACTGCCGCAACTGCGGTCAGGATATGTACGAGAAGGAAGCGGTCTGCAAGAACTGCGGTTCCCCCAACAAGTGGAATGTCAAGCCGCTCAAGAAATCCGTTTCCGGCGGAGCAGTCAAGACTGAAAAAGAACCTTTCAAGCTGTTTGGCGTGATCTCCATCCCGGCGATAATAGGCGCTGCCGTTGTGGTTGTCGGCGCGATAGTCCTTATAGTATCAACGGCTGTGAACCAGAAGCCCAACAGCAGCATTATAAACAGCGGAACGACCATATCCTTCAACAGCAATACCGATACGTCCGCCGACAGCACGCCTGAAAATTCCGCGCCTGCCAACGATGTAAACCCGATCATTCCCGTAACCTCCGAGCAGAGCGAGCCTGAACAGCCCACCGTATCAGAGGATACCCCCGCTCCTGCGGAAACCGCCGAGGTAACCGCGACTGCGGACGAAGCTCCATCCGGGGAATCCCAGGGCATGACCGCTGAACCTGACGATACTTCAGCGCCTGAAACTCCCGGCAGAGAAACAGACGATCCTGCAAATACATCAAAGCCCACCACAAAGCCTTCAACCTCGTCAAACACCTCTGCTAACTCCAGACCCACCACGACCACAAGGCCTGCGGCTACCACAAAACCGGCGGCAACTACCTCCAGACCAGCAGCCACCACTAAACCCGCGGCTACAACCAAGCCCGCTGCCACCAAGCCTGCGGCGACCACTAAACCCGCTGCTACCACTAAGCCAGCGGCAACCACACGGCCCACGGTTACCACCACGACCGCAAAGCCCGCAGCGCCTGTCGCAGCAAAGCCTACCGCTGCCGTTACCTCCGAGGACAAACAGCGCGCAAAGATGCTGGACGCCTTTGAAGCTATGTCCGCCGAGGTCGGCAAGCTGCATATCTACTCCCAGGCTACCCTGAGCGCGCTTGACGAGGGCAAGACCCGCACATTCTATACCAGCGGCATGACAAGCACCCTCTCCAGCGGCAAGACCAACGTGGCGAACCTCTACAAGAATGCCGAACCTGATTCTGCGCAGTTCGACGCGGCATACCAGACGCTCGGCAAGCTGTACGACCTCTACACCGATTACTACACCTATGTAACGACCTCGCCGGACAGCTACGATACATATTCCACCAAGGAATCCACAAAGCTGGGCAGCTTCAACAGCACTGTAAAGAGCAGCTTCAGCTACTCCAAGCTCCAGACGGAAAACCAAACCTCCGACGACAAATCCCGCACCTATGCCGAGATAATGACGGACGCTTCATCTGCCGCAAGCAATGCCGTTTCCAAGTTCTCCACCGTTAAGGCTTCGGCTGAAAAGCTCGCAGGCGGCACCTTCACAGACAAGGCGCTGACCACTATTTACAGCGACAATACCTCCGGCATTTTGAGCGCCGCAGGCTATTACCAGATAACCATCGGCTACTACAATATACTCAGCAGCGGCGCTCCCTCAGGGTTCAGCTCTGCGAAATCGGCTCTGTCCTCCACAGCGAACGACCTTGAGGATCTCCTCGGAATCTTCGCCCTCGCAAACGAGAACAGCCTTTCCGGCTTCAAGTCAGAGACGACCTCTGTGATAAAATCCGCTAACGACAATATTAGCACTATCAATAGCTCACTCTAAAGCAAAATACCGTGGCCAGACCGGTCACGGTATTTTGGTTTTTTTAACAAGTAGTTCAGTGAAATTACGGTGAAATTTTCCGAAATCCCTTGACTTAGAGCGCACTCTATGGTTTATAATATAATTATCAGCGGGAATTGGTTTACCCGCCGGAAATTTTACAAAATAAATTACAGGAGGTATAAATCTATGAGAAAGAATTTTGGAGCAAAGCCCTGGACATATCCTCAGCCGGTGTTCATAATCGCGAGCTATTCTGAGGACGGGACCCCTGACGCAATGAACGCGGCATGGGGCGGTATCAGCGACTCCACGCAGCTCTCCATGTGCCTTAGCGCAGGTCACAAGACCGTAAAGAATATTCTCAGGAAAAAGGCGTTCACAGTAAGCATGGCGGACGCTGACCACGTTGCCGCGTGCGACTATGTGGGATTAGTTTCCGCAAACAAGGTGCCTGACAAGCTTGCCAAGGCGGGATTCCACACCACCAAAGCCGCAAATGTCGACGCACCGGTGATAGACGAGCTTCCTATGGCGCTGGAGTGCAGGCTCATCAGCTATGACGAAAACACCGGGATACTCACGGGTGAGATAGTTAACGTCAGCGCGGACGAGAGCGTACTCACCGATGGAAACATCGACCCCGCAAAGCTGCGCCCCATAACCTTTGACCCGGTAAACAACGCATACTGCGTTATCGGCGAAAAGGTCGGAAACGCATTCAGCGACGGCAAGAAGCTGATGTGATTCCGTTAATGCGAATATGTGCTGAGCGCTCCGCACTGCGGGGCGCTTTTTCTTGACATCTTTGAAGAAAGGTGATATAATAAATCGGTATATAACGTAACAGAGAAGTCAAGCGGAGGAATAAAGATGAACGAGGAAATAACCGTCGAGGAACTGCTGGAAATGCCGCGGGGAGAATACCTCCTGATAGATGTGCGCGATAACGCGGCGTTCACGCTCGGGCATATTGACGGCGCAGTGAACATCACCCCGGAACAGATAGAAGCGGCGGAGCTCCCGCAGGACAAAGCCATCGTGGTCTGCTGCCGCAGCGGAATAATCAGCGATGAAATAGCCGAACAGCTCCGCCAGAAGGGCTTCAGGGCGGCTAACCTCTCCGGCGGCTATGTGAGATGGCTGGGGCGGAAAATCGCGCTACAAAGCAGTTCAGACCGCACCGCAGAGATAGAGCGCAGCATAACCAAGAAATTCCACAGGAGCATATTCAGCAAGTTTGCAAAGGCGATAAACGAATACGAGCTGCTCAAGCCCGGCGATAAAGTGGCGGTATGCATTTCCGGCGGCAAGGACTCCATGCTGATGGCGAAGCTTTTTCAGGAGCTCCAGCGGCACAGAAAGTTCCCGTTCGAACTGGTTTTCCTTGTAATGGATCCGGGTTACAGCAGCGAAAACCGCGCGATAATCGAGGCTAACGCGCGGCTGATGGGTATTCCCATAACGGTATTCGAAACGGATATCTTTAACTCAGTATACAACGTCCAGAACAACCCCTGCTACCTTTGCGCAAGAATGCGCCGGGGGCACCTCTACAACAAGGCAAAGGAGCTGGGCTGCAATAAGATCGCGCTGGGTCACCACTTTGACGATGTGATTGAAACTATCCTTATGAGCGTGGTTTACGGCGGTCAGGTGGAAACCATGATGCCAAAGCTCCACAGCGCGCATTTCCCGGGAATGCAGCTTATCCGCCCTATGTACCTTATCCGCGAGGACGAAATAAAGCACTGGGCAAGGTACAACGACCTGAGCTTCATACAGTGCGCGTGCCGCTTCACCGACACCTGCACCACCTGCAATCCTGACGGCGCGGCGCGCTCCAAGCGGCAGGAGATAAAGCAGCTTATCGCAAGGCTCAACGAGGGGAATCCTCAGGTGGTCATGAATATATTCCGCAGCGTTGAGAATATCAAGCTAAACAAGATCATATCCTACAAAACGCCGGACGGTGAAATTCACAGCTTCCTTGACGGATATAACGATTAAATAATTGAACAGAATGGAAAGCTCACGCTTTCCATTTTTTGTTATACTGTTATCTGCCCGCATATCTTCTCAAAGGTCTTTTCGCCGATACCTTTCACGTTAAGTATCTCGTCAATGGATTTGAAACCTCCGTTTTCCTCGCGGTAACGTATTATCGCAGCCGCCTTTACCTCGCCGATTCCTTTAATCTCCATAAGCTGCGCGGCGCTTGCAGTATTTATGTTGATAAGACCGTTCGTTTCCGGCTGGGCTATCACCGTGGTTCCTGACGGAGTCTCAGTTTGTGCGGCGGGAGCAGCCGCAGTCTGGACGGCATGGGTAACTGCCACGGTCGTTTCAGCGGGAGTGACGGGGACTGCCGTGGTCTCCGCCGGCGTGGTTTGTGGAATATCGGGAGTATAAGCCGGCTCGGTTTCTGCGGGCTCCTCCTGTGGTACGGACTCCTCAGCCGCCGCGGAAGCGTCCTGCGGCAATTCCTCCACAGCAGATTGCGGCAGCTCCTCCGGTATATCCGGAGCCGCTGACGCGGTAGCGGGCGAGCTGAACACCATATCCGGCGTAAGGCTGGAGGTCTGGGCAGACTGGCGCTGCGGAAGTCCGCTGATGACCATATACTCCCTGCTGTTGGAAGTGATCAGATACTTGACAATTGCTACGCCAATGGCTATGAAAAACCCGACCCGAACTATGTTCAGGCATATATCCGTTATTGATTTCGGCTTCTTCACGCTTTCGACCTTCTTCGACTTTTTTTGATAATTATACCACACCTGAACATTGATGTCAAGCAAGGATACACCACGCGATCAGCCTAAGCCTGAAATTTCGGCAAAAATGTGATACAACCCCTTGACAAAGAACCTGCAACGTGATATAATAACAATGTTGCTGTAAAGCTATTTTACTTGACACCCTCAGAAACGGAGAACCGCATGGAACGCAGCTTTGATTTCGTGATACTTCTTGATATCTACGGAGAACTGCTGGCGAAAGCCCAGCGCGAGGCTCTGGATATGCGGTACAACGCCGACCTTTCCCTTGCCGAGATAGCAGAGGAAATGGGCGGGATAACCCGGCAGAGCGTCGCCTATTCAATAAGAAAGGGCGAGCAGAAGCTGGAGGAGCTTGAAGAAAAGCTCGGCTTCGCCAGGCGCCTGCGGGAGCTTTCCGGGGAGCTTGAAACCGCCCGGGAGATGGTAGAGGAAATGAAGCGGGAACGCAGCGACGAGCGCCTTGACAGGCTCGGCGGGATACTTTCAGAGGTTCGCCGGGGGCTCTAGGAACTTTCACAGATACGTTTATCCACAAAGGACGGTGAGTACATGGCTTTCGAGGGACTTTCGGGCAAGCTGAACAATGTTTTCGGCAAGCTGCGCGGACGCGGCAAGCTCAACGAAAAGGATATCAAGGACGCTATGCGCGAGGTTCGCATGGCTCTCCTGGACGCGGACGTTAACTACAAGGTCGCAAAGGATTTTGTCGCCAGGGTCAGCGAAAAGGCGGTCGGCGAGAAGGTCATGGACAGCCTGACCCCTGCTCAGCAGGTAATTGATATAGTACACCATGAGCTTATCGACCTCATGGGAAACACCACCGCAAAGCTGGATTTCCCGTCCAAGCCGCCGTGCGTTATCATGATGTGCGGCCTCCAGGGCGCCGGTAAAACCACGCACTGCGCAAAGCTCGCAAAATACCTCATCTCGCAGAACCGCAGACCTCTGCTGGTCGCCTGCGATATTTACAGACCTGCCGCTATCGACCAGTTGAAGATAGTCGGTGAAAAGGCAGGCGCCCACGTCTTTGAGATGGGTCAGCAGGACCCGGTAAAGATCGCAAAGCAGGGCATAAAATACGCGAAGGACAACGGATTCGACGTTGTTCTGCTCGATACCGCCGGCCGTCTGCACATTGACGAGACCCTCATGGACGAGCTGAAGAACATCAAGCGCGAGACCCAGCCGAACGAGATACTTCTCGTTGTAGACTCCATGACCGGTCAGGACGCGGTAAACGTTGCCCAGAGCTTCAACGAGGCTCTCGACATCAGCGGCGTTATCCTGACGAAGCTGGACGGCGACACCCGCGGCGGTGCGGCGCTGACAGTCCTCGCGATAACCGGAAAGCCGATAAAGTTCGCCGGTATCGGTGAGAAGATAGACGATCTCGAGCCGTTCCACCCGGACAGAATGGCAAGCCGTATCCTCGGCATGGGCGATGTGCTCACGCTCATCGACAAGGCGAAATCCTCCATTGATGAGAAAGCCGCCGTCAAGACCATGCAGAAGATGCAGGAGAACAAATTCGACCTGAACGACCTGTACGCACAGTTCGAGCAGATAGAGAAGATGGGCAGCATCCAGTCGATACTCAAGATGATCCCCGGCGTTGCGGGAAAGGTCAAGGAAGAGGACATCGACGAAAAGAAAATGCCCCGCACCAAGGCGATAATCTCCTCCATGACGCCGAAGGAGCGCGAGAAGCCCTCCATCATCGACGCCAAGCGCAAGCGCCGTATCGCGGCGGGAAGCGGCACCCGTGTCGAGGACGTGAACCAGCTCCTGCGCCAGTTTGACCAGATGCAGAAGATGATGAAGCAGATGGGTCTTGCGGGCAAGGGTAAGGGCAAGAAAATGCGAATTCCCATGAACATGATGAAGCAGATGGGCAACATGGGAAATATGAAATTCTAAGAGGACGATATGGGTGTATTCGACATTATCCTCTCTGTGCTGATGATATTTATAGGAGCGGTCGGCGGAGTTTCATCCTTCGTCCGGAAAGCACGCAAGGGGCAGTCCAAATTCGTATTGTTCGTGATTTCGGTGCTGTTTATAACAGGCGGTATCCTGTGCCTCGTATTCGGAGTGCCGGTCACGGAATTCATTTAACAGGAATTCATTGCGGTCGCCGCATTGAAATATAAAAAATGCCCCAAGGGGCGGAGCTGATATGATTTCACTGTGTGAATACACATGAATATATCAATGCTGAAAGGAGAAAAATAAAATGGCAGTTAAGATCAGACTCAGAAGAATGGGCGCAAAGAAGGCTCCCTTCTACCGTGTAGTTGTTGCTGATTCCCGTTACCCCAGAGATGGCCGTTTCATCGAGGAGATCGGCACATATGATCCCACTAAGGAGCCGGCTCTCGTTAATATCGATACAGCTAAGGCTGACGAGTGGATCAAGAAGGGCGCACAGCCCACTGATACCGTTAAGAGACTTCTGAAGAAGTAATTCTGCGGAACAGTAAACGCGGGCATTCCTGCCCGTTAAGCTGATGTCCGGGGGAGACCCCGTTGATCCCACAGGAGGGACTATATATGAAAGAGCTTCTGATAACAATCGCCTCTGCTCTCGTTGAGGACAAGAGCGCGGTTCAGGTCACTGTTGACGAGCCGGACGCCGAGGGCGTGATCGTGTATCACCTCCACGTTGCCCAGGATGATATGGGCAGAGTAATCGGCAAGCAGGGCAGAATCGCAAAGGCTATCCGCACCGTTATGCGCGCAGGCGCTGTCAGGGCGGACGAGAAGATCTCCGTTGAGATCGACTGACAATAAACTATGAGCGGAGCAGAAATGCTCCGCTCTTGTTTCAGGAGGAATACCTGTGAAAATTACGGAAAACGAGAACAAGGAAATCGTGGAAAGAGTCCGCGAGGGACTGAAAAGAACCGGCGGCTACTGCCCGTGCAGGCTCCAGCGCACCCCCGAAAACAAGTGCATGTGCGAGGAATTCAGGCGGCAGATAGCCGACCCGGATTTCGAGGGCTTCTGCCACTGCCTGCTTTACTATAAGAGCAAATGATCATACCGCTTAAAGGGAGCTGCCATGCCGGAGGTTTCACGCCCGGCATGGTATGCTCCTTTTTTATGTCCGGTTTTTTTCTGAAAGCCCTTGACAAAACGGGAAAAAGGGTGTATAATATCATCATTGACGCTTTAGGGATAAAAAGCATAAAAGCTAAAAAGCGCAAAAGCGCTAAAGCAGTATTGTATTCGAAAGGACTCTAAGAAAATGAAGGAAATATCTAAGCTTATGGATTACAGACCTGATATCAAGATAGTAGACGCGACCCTTCGCGACGGCGGACTTGTCAACGGCTTCCGCTTCACGGACGAATTCGTCAAGGATCTGTATCAGACCAATATAAAAGCCGGCGTTGACGTTATGGAATTCGGCTACAAGGCTGACAAGGAGATGTTCGACGTTAAGGATTTCGGCAAGTGGAAGTTCTGCGACGACGAAGATATCCGTGCGGTTGTCGGCGACAACAACACAGACCTCAAAATCGCCGTTATGGCGGACGTGGGCCGCTGCAACTACAAGCAGGACATCAAGCCCCGCAATGAAAGCCCCGTGGATATAATCCGCGTTGCCACATACCTCAACCAGATACCCGCAGCCGTTGACGTTATCGAGGACGCGGCAGCCAAGGGCTACGAGGTCACCTGCAATATCATGGCTATCTCGAACGCGCAGGACACTGATATCAGGGTCGCCCTGGATATCCTGGGAAAATCCCCGGTAAACGTGTTCTACATCGTAGACAGCTTCGGCGCGCTGTTCCCGGAACAGATAGAGCGCATTGCTTCCCTCTACGGCGAATTCGCAGCAAAATACGGCAAGAAGCTCGGTATCCACGCGCACAACAATCAGCAGCTCGCGTTTGCGAACACTGTCGAGGCAGTGGGCGACGGCGTTGACTGGCTGGACGGAACCTACGCAGAAATGGGCAGAGGAGCCGGAAACTGCGCTATGGAGCTGCTGCTCGGTTTCCTGAAGAACCCGAAGTACAACATCTACCCCGCTATCCAGTTCATTGAGAAGCACATGAAGAAGCTCAAAGATGACGGCGTTATATGGGGCTACGATATGCAGTACCTGCTGACAGGTATGCTTAACCAGCACCCGCGCACCGCTATTCAGTTCACCAAGGACAAGAGAACCGATTTCTCCGAGTTCTACAAGGAAGTTACATCTCAGGAATAATATACTGTACAGCGCCGCCCGGTCTAACCGCAAAGGCGACCGCCTTTGACCGCGCCGCGCTGGATCCCACTGCCGCAGGCGCTCATTTACCTCCGGGCGCCTGGAGCGGGCGGTTTTTTCGGGATTTTTAAAGAAATTTTCGAAAAACACTTGACAAACCGGAATAAACGTGATATAATAACATAGTCGTTGAGAGTTGATTCAGCGATTGAATATGCGGGCATGCTGGAATTGGCAGACAGGCACGTTTGAGGTGCGTGTGTTGTATGACATATGGGTTCAAGTCCCATTGCCCGCACCAAACAAAAGAACCGTCCACTGGGCGGTTCTTTTGTTTATATGTTATCCGCTGATATGGCGGATTTTTTCATATAATGGCATTTTAGCTCAAATGCCTTGACTTTTCCGGGGATTAGTAGTACAATAAAAGATACACAGCGCACCGCTGTGAATTTACATTGAACGGCAGGGCTTTTGTTTAGCTCTGCAAGGAAAGGAAGTTCAGTATGATAAAAGTAACACTGGAAAATGGCGAAGTAAAGGAATTCGACTCTCAACTCTCCGCATTCGACGCGGCAAGGGAACTCGGCGCGGCAAAGACCGCCTGTGCCGCTGAGATAGACGGCAAGGTATGCGACCTGCGCACCACCCTGACCGACGGCTGCACCGTAAAGTTCCTCACATTTGAGGACGAGCAGGGTCAGAGAGCCTTCAACCACACCGCCTCCCACGTTCTGGCCCAGGCAGTAAAGCGCCTTTTCCCGGCGACAAAGCTCGCGATCGGCCCGGCTATCGAGAACGGCTTCTACTATGATTTCGACACCGAGGAGCCTTTCACCACAGATACCCTGGCTAAGATCGAAGCAGAAATGAAGAAGATCGTCAAGGAGTCTATCCGCCTTGAGCACTTCACAATGGCTCCCGACGAAGCTATAAAGTATCTCGAAGAGCAGAACGAGCCTTACAAGGTAGAACTGTGCAGGGAGCACTCCGACAAGGGCGAGGCTATCTCCTTCTACAAGCAGGGAGATTTCACCGACCTGTGCGCGGGCCCGCACCTGATGTCCACGTCTCCTGTGAAGGCGTTCAGGCTCACCTCCGTTACCGGCGCTTACTGGCGCGGCAGCGAGAAGAACAAGATGCTCACCCGTATCTACGGCACGGCGTTCCCGTCCAAGGACGCGCTCAACGCGCACCTGGAGGCCCTGGAGGACGCTAAGCGCCGCGACCACAACAAGATAGGCAGAGAGCTGGAGTACTTCACCACCGTTGACTATATCGGTCAGGGTCTGCCGATACTGCTCCCCAAGGGCGCAAAGGTCGTACAGATAATGCAGAGATGGGTAGAGGATGTCGAGGCGAAGCGCGGCTGCCAGCTCACCAAGACCCCGTATATGGCAAAGCGCGAGCTCTACAAAATCTCCGGTCACTGGGATCACTACCTTGACGGAATGTTCGTGCTCGGCGACCCCAACGATGAAACCAAGGAGTGCTTCGCGCTCCGCCCCATGACCTGCCCGTTCCAGTATCAGGTATTCCTGAACAGACAGCGCAGCTACCGCGACCTGCCCATGAGACTCACCGAGACCTCCACGCTGTTCCGCAACGAGGACAGCGGCGAAATGCACGGTCTTATCAGAGTTCGTCAGTTCACTATCTCAGAGGGTCACTATATCCTCCGTCCTGAGCAGCTCGAGGACGAATTCAGGGGCTGTCTGGAGCTTGCAAAGTACTGCCTTGAGACCGTAGGACTTCTTGAGGACTGCACATTCCGCTTCTCCCAGTGGGATCCCGCTAACCCCAAGAACAAGTACGAGGGCACCGCAGAGCAGTGGGAAGTCGCTCAGGCTACAATGAAAACCATTCTGGACGACCTCGGCGTTGAATACACCATCGGTATCGACGAGGCTGCATTCTACGGCCCTAAGCTCGATATCCAGTACAAGAACGTATTCGGCAAGGAAGATACGCTGGTAACTATCCAAATAGATATGCTCCTGGCACAGCGCTTCGGCATGGAATACGTTGACGTTGACGGCACAAAGAAGAACCCCTATATCATTCACCGTACAAGCCTTGGCTGCTACGAGAGAACCCTTGCATACCTCCTCGAGAAGTACGCAGGCGCGCTGCCGCTGTGGCTGTCGCCTGAGCAGGTTCGTATCCTCCCGATAACAGACCGCGCAAAGGACTACGCAGAGAGCATAGCAAAACGTTTCGACGACATGAATATGCGCGTCACCGTCGATAACCGCAACGAGAAGATAGGCTACAAGATACGTCAGGCTCAGCTTGAAAAGATACCGTACTTCTTCATTCTCGGCGATAAGGAGGTAGAGGACAACACCGTATCCCTCCGTTCACGCAGGGACGGCGACCTCGGCGCTTCTCCGCTGGAGGACGTTATCGCAAAGATAGTAAAGGAAAACGCAGAGAAAGCAAGATAAATCCAACCGCCACGGCGGAGAAACCAACAGAAAGGTAACGATATTATGTCTAATCAGCCGCTTACTCCCGAGCAGATGAAAAACTTCAACAAGGCGCTTGAAGATAGAATCACCGAAGCCAACAAGGACGCGACAAAATCAAAGTGGAAAACAGTTCTCCCCGACCTTATGGCCGCTGATGTGTTCGCAGTCGCAGGGCTCAGCAATAACACGGACGCTAACGGCAACCGCCTGCTGAACATCATGATGATGACCAACAAGGATGGTCAGAGCGTTATCCCGTTCTTCACGTCTCCCGCAAGGATGTCCGTTCTCGCAAAGGGCGAGCAGAAGTCCTTCAACTGCATGAAGATGAACACCACGCGCCTGTTCAACGCCATCAAGGGCAAGACCGCAGTGCTGAACCCCGGTTCACCGTGCGCCAGACTTTTCACCCCGTTTGAGATGAACCTGCTGGTTATGGAGAACAAGGATAAGCTTAAGGCTCCCGAGGCTCCTGCTAACCCCATCGCTCCCACGGATACCCTCACAGAAGAGTAATACAGATATCCCCCGGATAACCTCCGGGGGATATTTTTTTACAAAAAATCCCCTGCCAGTTAAGGCGGGGGATAGTTGTGTTCAGAGTGCTTTCAATTAAGCCTCGGAAGGAGCGCCAACAGGGCAGGTGCCTGCGCAAGCGCCGCAGCTAACGCAAGCGTCAGCGTCGATAACGTACTTGCCGTCACCCTCGGAAATTGCGTTTACAGGACATCCCTCAGCGCAAGCGCCGCAAGCGATGCAATCGTCAGAAATTACGTATGCCATAATAGTATACCTCCATAAGTATTGTCCGGGTAATTACCCACTGAAATGACTAACGGACGACCTCCGTTTTGTCTTTATTATATTGTAACATATTTTCAGAAAAAGTCAAGGGTTTTATGTGATATTTTTTCGAAAAATATGCGACAAATCCAGTGGTAGTGCGGGCTAACGTTAACTCCGGGAAACTCTTTTGGTTAGTGTAAACTAATACAATTTTCCCAAATTGGCAAAAAACGCAAAAAAAATCCGCAGACAGGGGGTGTCTGCGGTAAACTTAAATGAATTAGCCGAACGCTTGGGGAAAAGCGCTTTCCTCGGCTGAAATAATTGGGGAAAATATATTAAGAAGTATGTTAGCCAACAAGAGCTTACAATACTGTCTTGCATAATTATTATATTGTTATTATATCATTTTTGCCCATTTTTTGCAATTTGCATATAGCACAAATTTTAAAATTATATTATGGTTATATTGTACAAAAAATGCGTGTTATAGACATTACGATAAATATTTCGCCATTATGCACTATCCAACATTTACAAAAAACTACATTTATAATTGTGAATTAAGGAGAATAGTTATTTTGGGATTGACATTTTGACATTTATAATATATAATATAATTGAAAGCAAAGGTTTTCGATCGAATTTATTTTGCTGAAAAACGATTAATTGGGCAAGGGGGGAGGTGTATTGATACACAATTATTTTTTACTTTGGGTTAATATTATTTGTGAAAGGTGATAAGAACATTATGAAAAAGGTATTAGCAACAAGTGCATTGACATTGTCAATGTTACTTTCATTAGGTACTACAACATTTGCCGCAGCTCCTTCATATGACATCGAGAATGAATTACTGTTAAATTATAACAGCGAGATGATTCTTTCAGAAAATGAATGTATCGTTTCTCAAAACGTTGAATGGCTGTCGGAAGATGAATTCATTATAGAAACCGTTTCAAGCTCATATGAAACAGCATCTTTTTCATTAAATGCAAGAAGTTCTGGAACCAGAAAAAACACCGTCAAAAAAGAACATGGACACAGGGTGACTGGTGGTTTTGTAGTTACAGGCACTGCAACCTTAACTTGTGAATTTAAATATAATAGTGATAAAAATACTGTTTCATGCACTTCAAAAACCTATTCATTTAAACCTGGGTCCGGAGTCAAAATGGAGAAAAACGGTAATATAACTGTGACTAATAACTCCGGATTCCTGTTCGTTAAGCCATCGGTAACTGTTACATTACCGTATACATTTACCGCAGCCAGTGGAGCATCAACAGATTATACATTATCTATGACATGTGACACAGAGGGCAATATTTAATTAAACGGAGGTGCATCATATGAAAAAGGCTGCATTGATTTCATCATTACTGATTCTGATTGCATCATTAATAATGGAGTTTTTTTACTGCTTTGACGCATGGCTGACCGACCCCGGCTCTATGTATGTGTTCATGATCCTGTGCGTGACTGTCCAGACCATCTGCGCTGAGGTGATATGCTTCTCCCTGGGGGCAAGGCACAGGCTGGCAGTTATGCTGGGGGCTTCGCTGGGTTCCGGCGCTGTCTTTTCGGCTATGCTGTGGTGGAACCTCTATATCAGCATGGGAAGCGACAGCGAAATGCTGCGCTCCGCAATGATTTTCAATATGCTTCCGCTGGTGACTGGCGCAGTCCTGCTGGCGTTCCAGCTTATGTTCACCGGGCTTTCCGGCAGAATGAAGCTTAAAGCTGTTAAGTAATTTTATATTGAGCCGTCCGGAGGGGATTCCGGGCGGCTTTTTCATTTTCAAGTTGTTTTTTCAAAAATCCGTAAATTACCCCTTGATTTTTTCTGAAAAAGGTGTATAATAGAATTAGCACTCAGAGAGATAGAGTGCTAAAATTGCTAAAAACGGCATTTTACCGACAGATATAAGGAGATGTTTACAATGGCAGAAACAAAAGAATTCAAGGCGGAATCCAAGCGCCTGCTTGAAATGATGATCAACTCCATCTACACGCACAAGGAAATTTTCCTGCGCGAGCTTATCTCCAACGCAAGCGACGCGATGGACAAGCTGTATTTCAAGTCCATGAGCGAGAACACGGGTATCACACGCTCAGACATGGCTATAAAGCTGGAGGTCAACAAGGACGACAGAAAGCTCATAATCACCGATAACGGTATCGGCATGACCAAGGACGAGCTGGAGAACAACCTCGGCACCATCGCAAAATC
The DNA here is from genome assembly GCA_934448295.1 of uncultured Oscillospiraceae bacterium. GTDB lineage: Bacteria > Bacillota > Clostridia > Oscillospirales > Ruminococcaceae > CAG-115. Next base: position 102,291 of record CAKSEY010000001.1, on the reverse strand, counting down.
CGGCTCGCTGGCTTTCAAGAACGAGAACGAAAAGACCGAGGACGTCAACATCATCGGTCAGTTCGGCGTTGGCTTCTATTCCGCGTTCATGGTGGCGAAGAAAGTCACCGTATTATCCAAGGCTTACGGCGCTGATACCGCCTATATGTGGGAGAGCGAGGGCGTTGACGGCTACACTATCTCCGAGGCGCAGAAGGACGACCACGGCACGCAGATAATCCTTGAAATAAAGGACAACGCCGAGGAGGAGAACTACGACGAGTTCCTCACGCCGTACAAGATAAAGCAGCTTGTAAAGAAGTACTCCGACTATATCCGCTACCCAATCAAGATGGATATGGAGCACGAAAAGCTCAAGGAAGGCTCCAAGGACGAGTATGAAAAGGAGATCGTCACCGAGACCCTCAACAGCATGACGCCTATCTGGAAGAAGTCCAGGAGCGAACTCAAGGACGAGGAATACAACCAGTTCTACAAGGATAAGTTCTACGATTTCGAGGATCCGCTGCTGCATATCCACACCCGCACCGAGGGCACCGCGACCTACACGGCGCTGCTGTATATCCCGGCAAAGGCTCCGTATGACTACTATTCCAAGAACTTTGAAAAGGGGCTCCAGCTTTACTCCAGCGGCGTGCTCATCATGGACAAGTGCGCGGATCTGCTGCCTGACTATTTCAGCTTCGTAAGAGGTCTGGTGGACAGCGAGGATCTTTCGCTGAACATCTCCCGTGAAATGCTCCAGCATGACCGCCAGCTAAAGCTCATCGCAAAGAGCCTTGAAAAGTCCATCCGCAACGAGCTGAAAAAGCTCCAGAAGAACGAACGCGAGAAATACGAGAAGTTCTTCGACGCTTTCGGAACTCAGCTCAAATACGGCATTTACGAGAGCTTCGGCGCCAACAAGGAGAACCTCCAGGATCTGCTGATGTTCAAGAGCAGCTTCGGCGGCTACGTTACTCTGGAGGAGTACGTTTCCAGAATGAAGGAGGAGCAGAAGTACATCTACTTCGCAAGCGGAAGCAGCATTGCCCGCATTGAGGCGCTCCCGCAGACCGAAATGGTTCGCGACAAGGGTTACGAGATACTCTACTTCACCGACCACGTTGACGAGTTCACAATGCAGATGATGCACGACTACAACGGCAAGGAGTTCAAGTCGGTATCCGCTGACGACCTCGGGCTTGAAACTGACGCAGAGAAGGAAGAAATCAAGAAGGCTGAGGAGGATAACAAGGGTCTGTTCGACCTGATGACCGAGAAGCTCGGCGGCAAGGTAAAGGCCGTTAAGCTGTCCCAGCGCCTGAAAACTCACCCGGTGTGCATAACCAGCGAGGGTATGCTCTCAGTTGAGATGGAAAAGGTGCTCTCCGCAATGCCGGACGAGCAGGCTCACAACGCAAAGGCTGAGAAGATACTTGAGATCAACGCTTCCCACCCGATATTTGAGAAGCTCAAAAAGCTCTACGCCGAGGACAACAAGGACAAGGTGGCTGAATACGCCGATATCCTGTATTCGCAGGCGCTGCTCATTGAGGGTATGCCTATTGAGAATCCCGTTGAGTTCACAAACAAGCTGTGCGAGATCATGGCTGAATAATCGAACACAAATGGCGCTCCGTTTCCAGAGCGCCATTTTCTATTATTAACCGCAAAAAAATCCCCCTCCAACGGAGAGGGATTTTATTATAAATCAAACAAGCTCAATAATTGCCATCTCGGCAGCGTCGCCGCGGCGCGGACCGATCTTGTAAATTCTTGTGTAACCACCGTTCTTGTCAGCGTACTTCGGAGCGATCTCGTCGAATACCTTCTTAGCAACATCTTCCTTAGTAACGTATGAAAGAACCTGACGCTTGGTGTGAAGTGTGTTAACCTTGCCAAGTGTGATCATCTTTTCTGCTTCTGCGCGAACTTCCTTCGCACGGGTAACGGTAGTCTCGATCTTACCGTTCTCCAGCAGGAATGTAACCATGCCTCTGAGCATTGCATTTCTGTGGTCGCTGGGTCTGCCCAGCTTTCTTGTTCCCGGCATATTTCCATTCTCCTTTCAATAGGAATGTATTATCGGCTCAGTCAGTTGCCTGACGTCCGGATCAGTTGTTTTCTTCAGAGGGTGTGAGGTCGAATCCGAGAGAGTTCAGCTTAGCCTTGACCTCGTCGAAAGACTTCTTACCCAGGTTTCTGACCTTCATCATGTCCTCCGGGGACTTGTTGATGAGGTCGTCTACTGTGTTGATACCAGCGCGCTTGAGGCAGTTGAAGGAACGAACGGAAAGTTCAAGCTCTTCAATAGTCATCTCAAGCACCTTGTCCTTGCGGTTCTCTTCCTTCTCGACCATCAGCTCGGGCTGCTCAGAATCGTCAGAGAGATCCGCAAACAGCTTGAGACGCTCGATAAGGATCTTAGCCGCATAGGAAACGGCTTCCTTAGCGGAGATCGTACCGTCGGTCCAGATCTCGATGATGAGCTTTTCAAAATCGGTTCTCTGACCAACGCGGGTATTTTCAACAGTGTAGTTGCACTTCAGGACAGGAGTGTAGATACTGTCAATCGGGATAACTCCAATAACAGGCTGGAGCTGCTCTTTGTTGAGTTCAGCAGAAACATAGCCTCTGCCTCTGTCCAGCGTGATATCCATGAACAGCTTTGCGCCGGCACCCAGCGTAGCGATGTGCATACCGGGGTCGAGGATCTCCACCTCGCTGTCGGTCTTGATATCGCCGGCTGTTACCTCGCCCTCGCCCTCTGCTTCGATGTAGATGGTCTTGGGCGCTTCGCCGTACATTTTAGCTCTGAGTCCCTTGATGTTGAGGATCAGCTCTGTAACGTCCTCCTTAACGCCGGGGACAGTGGAGAATTCGTGCTGAACGCCGTCAATCTTCACAGATGTGGCTGCAACGCCGGGCAGGGAGGAGAGGAGCACTCTTCTCAGGCTGTTGCCGAGCGTGTTGCCGTATCCGCTCTGAAGCGGTTCGAGAACGAACATTCCATAGGTTCCGTCTGAGCGTAATTTTGAGGTTTCGATATTGAGCTTTTCGATTTTTTCAAGCATTTGGTACCCTCCACAAGTTCTCGTCTGTTAATTATCCTGTGCTTATTGCCATATTCGCTGTTAATTTTAAATCACACTCTGCCCGTGCCGCAGCTATATAACATAGCATTGGCACAGTTTGACGCTGTTAAACAGCGGCTGCAGACTATGAATTAAAAATAACTGCACTAAATATCTGTATGCTTCTATGCTATTATTTAGAATACAGCTCGATAATTAAGTGTTCAGCGATGTCGTAGTCAAGCTCTTCACGCTGGAACGGACGAAGTACCTTAGCTGTGCCTGCCTCCTTGTTGACTTCGAGCCAGAGAGGAGTAACTCTGCCGCCTGCAACTTCGGCAATCTGCTCGAACTTCTTGCTCTTCTTGCTGTTCTCGTGCAGGGAGATAACGTCGCCTACCTTAACTCTGTAAGATGGGATATCAACTCTCTTGCCGTTCACACAGAAATGACCGTGAGAAACAAGCTGACGAGCCTCGCGTCTTGTGCATGCCATGCCCATTCTGAAAACAACATTGTCGAGTCTGGACTCGAGGAGCTTGAGGAGGTTCTCACCGGCGATACCCTCTTCCTTGGTAGCCAGCTCATAGTAGTGATAGAACTGCTTCTCGAGGACGCCGTAGATGAACTTGAGCTTCTGCTTCTCCTTGAGCTGGGAAGCGTACTCAGACTCTTTCTTTCTCTTGTTTCCGTTGGGGTTTCTGTTGGACTTCTTGTCATAGCCCAGTACTGCGGGGCTGAGGTCCAGTGCTCTGCATCTCTTTAAAATCGGATCGCGATTAACTGCCATTGTAATTTTCCTCCGTTATTCAATAGTAATATCGGCTTTGCAGGTAGTCTGCTATGCCGACGCCGAGTAAACGAACAGCTCGGTCCTGTTCAGTGATCAAACACGTCTTCTCTTGGGGGGACGGCATCCGTTGTGGGGGATCGGAGTTACGTCCTTAATGAGCTTAACCTCAAGACCTGCTGCCTGGAGAGCTCTGATAGCTGCCTCGCGACCTGCGCCGGGGCCCTTAACGAAAACCTCAACAGTCTTAAGACCGTGCTCCATAGCTGCCTTAGCTGCAACATCTGCTGCTGTCTGAGCTGCGAACGGTGTGGACTTTCTGGAGCCTCTGAAGCCCAGTCCGCCTGCGCTTGCCCATGAAAGAGCGTTGCCCTGAAGGTCGGTAATAGTAACGATTGTGTTGTTGAATGTAGACTGGATATGAGCTGCACCGTTCTCGATGTTCTTGCGCTCACGGCGTCTGCGTACAACCTGCTGCTTGCCCTTGGTTGCTGCCATTATTATACCACCTTTCTGTGATTACTTCTTCTTGTTAGCAATAGTCTTCTTCGGACCCTTGCGAGTTCTTGCGTTGGTCTTTGTTCTCTGACCACGGCAGGGAAGACCCTTGCGATGACGGGTTCCGCGGAAGCAGTTGATCTCCACGAGACGCTTGATGCTGAGAGCAACGGTTCTTCTGAGATCGCCCTCTACAACATAGCCGTGGTCGATTACTTCACGGATCTTGGCTTCTTCTTCGTCGGTGAGATCCTTGACGCGGGTGTCAGGATTAACGCCGGCCTTAGCCAGAATATCATTTGCAGACTTTCTGCCGATGCCGTAAACATAGGTCAGGCCTATCTCTACGCGCTTCTCCTTGGGCAGGTCCACACCAGCAATTCTTGCCATACTTTTTCCTCCTCTTGAATGGGATCAGGGTCTATCAGCCCTGTCTCTGCTTGTGCTTAGGTTCAACACAGATAACCATAACTTTACCCTTGCGCTTGATTACCTTGCACTTGTCGCACATGGGCTTAACTGAAGGTCTAACTTTCATTGAAATACCCTCCTTTGGGATAGTTTACTCTGCCACGATCACTTGGCGCGCCAGGTGATCCTGCCTTTCGTCAGGTCGTAAGGCGACATTTCAACGGTCACTTTGTCACCGGGCAGTATGCGAATGAAGTTCATTCTCAGCTTGCCGCTGATGTGAGCCAGGATCTTATGACCGTTTGAAAGCTCCACCTTGAACTGTGCGTTGGGCAGTGCTTCCAGAATAACGCCTTCAACTTCTAATACATCTTCTTTAGACAAGCTATTCACTCTCCTCGGCGATGTTCAGGCTGAGCGCACGCAGTGTGCTTCTGAGCCTTTTATCCGTAAGTCCGGGGACTTCGATAGTCCTGTCGGTTTTCCGGATGTGTTTCAGGTTCTTTTTCTTGGGGGCGGCGAGTCTGCGCTCCTTCCCGTCTGCGAGATAAGCGTATCTCCCGTCAGCGTCCGTGACAACGAAGCATTGTCCGCAGTCATGCCCCGCGGCGCTGATTACTACCATGCCGACTGTTATTTCCATACTATCAGTGTTCCGGCTGCGTGAGAATGATCGGCGCACCGTCAGTAATGGCAACAGTGTTTTCGAAGTGAGCGCTGAGGCTTCCGTCTGTGGTGACCACCGTCCAGCCGTCGCCGAGGACGATGTTCTCAGGGGAGTTCGTGTTCACCATCGGCTCGATGGCGATCGTCATTCCCTTGCAGAGTCTTGGACCTCTGCCCGGACGCCCGAAATTCGGTACCTCGGGATCCTCGTGCATCTCACGACCGATGCCGTGACCGATATACTTGCGGCAAACCGCATATCCGTTCGCTTCAACGTGGGTCTGTATCGCATTGGAGATATCGCCGATCCTGTTTCCTGCCACTGCCTGTTCGATTCCCTTATACATGGACTCTTCAGTGACTTTCAGCAGGCGCTCGGCCTCCTCTGAGACCTTTCCCACACGGAAGGTCTTGGTGTTGTCGCCCATGAAACCGTTGAGTTCAGCAACGATGTCACAGGAAATGATGTCTCCCTCTTTAAGAATTACCTTTTTAGAGGGAATGCCGTGGATAAGCTGCTCGTTTATAGAGAAGCAGTTATGCCCCGGAAATCCGCCATAGCCCTTGCACGGTGATGAACCGCCGTGAGAAACAACATAATCATTTACGATCCTGTCCAGTTCCCATGTTGAGATGCCTGGAACAGCGTTCCTGCCTGCGAGCTCGAGTGCCTGTGCGGCAAGCTCTCCGGCTTTGAGCATAGCTTTAAGCTCTGTTGGATTTTTAACTGTAATCATTTAAGTCACGCTTTTCTGAATGAATCAGCCCTTGACAGCTGCCAGAGTAAGTCTGGAGGTGTCTGCTATCTCCTGCTGACCCTCAACGGTAACGAGCTTTCCTCTTGCGGCATAGAAATCCTTGAGGGGAGCTGTCTTTTCGTGATAGGTCTTGAGGCGGCTGATAACAGTCTCGGGCTTGTCGTCAACTCTCTGTACGACCTTTGCGCCGCAAGCGTCGCATATACCCTCGACCTTTGTGGGTTTGTATTCGATGTGATAAGAATTTCCGCAGCCCTCGCAAACGCGTCTGCCGGACATTCTTGCTGTGATAGCCTCGTCGGGAACGTGGATCTCGATAACCTTATCGATGTTCACGCCCATCTTCTCAAGCGCCTCAGCCTGTGCAACAGTTCTGGGGAAGCCGTCGAGAATGAAGCCGTTCTTTGCGTCGTCCTCTGCGATCCTGTCCTTGAGAATTCCGATAACGACCTCGTCGGGCACCAGATCGCCCCTGTCCATATATGCCTTGGCTGCAAGACCAGCGGCTGTGCCGTTCTTAACTGCCTCGCGGAGCATATTGCCAGTGGAGATAGCCGGGATATTCAGCTCTTTGCAGACTACCTCAGCCTGAGTTCCCTTACCTGCGCCGGGAGCGCCTAAAAAAATCAGATTCATGGTGATCTCCTATTCGCATTTCGTCTTTTGGAACAAACCCGTCACTCCCGCCGGAAAGCCCGGCAGGGGAGCGGGGAATTTTTAATCAAGGAAGCCGGGGTGATGACGCATCATTATCTGGCTCTCAAGAGTTCTTACAGTCTCAAGCGCAACGCCGACAACGATGAGGATCGTTGTGCCGCCGATGCTGATTCCGCTGAGCGACGGAACGCACAGTGCCAGAATGATCGGGAATATTGCCACGATGCCGAGGAATATCGCGCCGACCAGCGTTATCTTATTGAGCGACCTGTAAATGTAATCAGCAGTGGGCTTGCCCGGACGGATACCCGGGATACCGCCGTTGTTCTTTTTCAGGTTGTTTGCAATCTCAATAGGATTGTATGTGATAGACACATAGAAATAGTTGAATGCAATGATGAGCAGGAAGTAGATGACAGCATACAGAGGACTGCTCTGGCTGAAGAGCCTTACAAAGCCGTCCCAGAATGTGTCGCCCGTGCCCTTTATGCCAAAGAAGAAGCATATGGTCTGCGGGAGGCTCATCAGTGACATAGCGAAGATGATAGGCATTACGCCGGACATCGCAACCTTTATCGGGATGTGAGTGGACTGACCGCCGTACATCTTTCTGCCTACAACGCGCTTCGCGTACTGGATCGGGATCCTGCGCTCCGCGTTCGTCATCATGATAACGAACCACACCATAGCGATGAATATCACTATCGCAAGCAGAACGAAGCCGATATTAGCGAGGTCGTTCCTGCAAAGCGTGATGAAGTACTCAACAGCGCTCGGCAGGCCGGAGATGATACCTGCGAACAGGATCATAGAAATACCGTTGCCGATGCCCTTCTCGTTGATACGGTCGCCGAGCCAGATGATCATGGACGCACCTGCAACGAAGCAGGATACGATAACGATAGCAGCCAGGACGATCGAGAACATGTCAGAGGAGGTGTCGTAGATATCACCGTACTTCAGGATAGCGATATGTCTGCCGTTGTCGTCAGTCGTACCGTTTCTCAGCGTGAAATAAAACGCGAGAGCCTGAAGCACTGCGATAGCAAGCGACGCGATCTTTGTGATCGTGTTGAGCTTCTTTCTGCCCTCTTCTCCCTCTTTCTGGAGTTTCTCCAGAGGAGGGATAGCAACAGCGAGCAGCTGAATGATAATCGACGCATTGATATATGGTGTGATCGACATTGCCAGCAGTGTACCCTTTCCAAGAGAGCCGCCAGTCATTACATCGAGGTAATTGAGCAGCGACGCACCGCTCATCATTGTGCTGATGGCGGAGTTGTCCAGGAAGGGAACGAAGATATTAGAGCCTAAACGGAAAAGAATGATGATGAACAGTGTGTACAAAATCTTTTTACGCAGCTGCGTGTCCATCCACGCATTACGAAAGACCTGAAACATTAGATCACCTCTGCCTTTCCGCCTGCCTTTTCAATTTTTTCCTGCGCGCCGGCAGTGAACTTAGCAGCCTTAACAGTAAGGCTCTTGGTAAGCTCGCCGTTGCCGAGGATCTTGATTCCGTCCTTTGCGTCCTTGAGCGCACCGCTCTCAACAAGAGCAGCAGCGTCAACAACGGCACCGTTCTCGAAACGTGCCTCCAGGTCGGATACGTTTACAGTTGCATATTCAACCGCAAAGATGTTGTGGAAACCTCTCTTCGGGATTCTTCTCTGGAGAGGCATCTGACCGCCTTCAAAGCCAGGTCTGATAGAGCCGCCGGAACGTGCCTTCTGACCCTTGTGACCCTTGCCGGCTGTCTTACCGTTGCCGGAGCCGTGACCGCGGCCGATACGCTTAACGTCCTTTACAGAGCCTTCAGCGGGCTGTAATTCGTAAAGCTTCATAACTTTGCACCCCCTAGTAATGGATTAAGTTTTGTTATAGTTTTTTGGAAGCGGGAGACCCGCTCCTGGAAATCAATCAAACCTCTTCTACCTTTACAAGGTGAGCGATAGTCTTGATTTTGCCCTTTGTAGCCTCGTTGTCAGGCTGAGTTGTTTCAGAGTTGACCTTGCGCAGTCCAAGGGAATACGCAGTGGCGATCTGATTCTTCTTGCAGCTGTTTAAAGAGCGTACAAGTGTGATTTTAAGAGCCATGTTATTCTTCCTTTCGTGCTGCTTAGCCTAAGATTTCCTTAACAGTCTTGCCTCTGAGCGCAGCAACTTCCTCTGCGGTTCTGAGCGATGTCAGACCCTCCATTGTAGCGCGTACAACGTTGCAGGGGTTGTTGGAACGCAGGGACTTTGTACGGATGTTCTTGATACCAGCCATCTCGATGACTGCACGAACGGGGCCGCCTGCGATAACGCCGGTACCCTCGGGAGCCGGACGCATGAGAACTGCGCCTGCGCCGTACTTACCTGTAACCTCGTGGGGGATCGTTGTTCCCTTGAGTGCGATCTTGTGAAGATTCTTCTTAGCGTCCTCAAGACCCTTGCGGATAGCGTCCGGTACTTCGTTGGATTTGCCCATGCCGAAGCCTACAACGCCGTTGCCGTCGCCGACAACAACCAGTGCGGAGAACTTCATGATACGTCCGCCCTTAACGGTCTTGGATACGCGGTTTAATGCAACGAGCTTTTCCTGAAGCTCGTAATTGTTAGCGTCTAAAAGTGCCAAGTCTGTCCCTCCTTATCAGAAATTAAGTCCGCCTTCTCTTGCACCCTCGGCGAGAGCAGCAACTCTGCCGTGGTATACATAGCCGCCTCTGTCGAATACGACATCGGTGATGCCAGCTGCCTTAGCCTTTTCAGCGATCATAAGGCCGACCTTCTTGGCAGCCTCAACATTGCCGCCGAAGCCCTCAAAGCCCTTCTCGGTAGAAGAAGCAGCAGCGAGAGTAACACCCTTTACGTCGTCAATGACCTGAGCGTAAATGTGCTGAGAAGAACGGAAAACGTTAAGACGCGGGCACTGTGCGGTGCCGGAGATCTTAGAACGAACACGCTTATGACGGCGGATTCTGCTCTTGTTCTTGTCGATAATTTTAACCATTTATTTTCAGTCCTTTCGTTGTGGGGATTACTTCTTACCCTTACCTGCTTTACCTTCCTTGCGGCGGATAACTTCATCAGCGTACTTGATGCCCTTGCCCTTGTAAGGCTCAGGAGGACGCTTGCCTCTGATCTCAGAAGCGATCTGGCCGACCTTCTGCTTGTCGATGCCCTTAACGATGATGGTGTTGGGATCCGGAACATCAAGCGTGATATCCTCGGAATCGGAAACGATCACCGGGTGAGAGAAGCCGAGCGTCAGTGTGACATTCTTGCCGCTCTTCTGGCATCTGTAACCTACGCCGTTGATCTTCAGCTCCTTGGAGAAGCCGTGCATAACACCCTCAACCATGTTGTGGATAAGGGTTCTGGTCAGACCGTGTACAGACTTGCTGTAGTTCTCGTCGTCAGGACGCTCAACGATAATCTCGTTGTCCTGCTGGGAGATCTTCATGATGTGATTGAATTCCTTTGTCAGGGTGCCCTTCGGACCCTTGACTGTTACTACGGAGCCGTCGATTTTTACTTCCACACCTGCGGGAATAGCAACGGGCTTCTTACCAATTCTTGACATATTACTATTCCTCCTTACCAGATGAACGCAAGGACTTCGCCGCCGACATTGAGCTCGCGAGCCTTCTTGTCGGTCATGATGCCCTTGGAAGTGGATACGATAGCAATACCGAGTCCCTTCATTACCTTAGGCATATCCTTGCAGTTAGAGTAGATGCGCAGACCGGGCTTGGAAACACGGCGGAGACCTGTGATAACCTGTGCCTTGGTGTCTGTGTACTTGAGATTGACTCTGATGATGCCCTGCTTGTTGTCGTCGATAACCTTGAAGCTCTTGATGTAGCCCTCGTCCTGAAGGATCTGAGCTATCTGCTTCTTGAGGTTAGACGCGGGGATATCAACAGAGGCGTGCTTCGCGGAGTTTGCGTTACGGATTCTCGTAAGCATATCAGCGATGGTATCAGTGATCTGCATTCGTTTACCTCCTATACGAAAGCCGTTACGGAACCGAATTGTCCGTCGTACTTACATGATTGCTCCTTATCGGAGCTGATATTTAAGCCGGGCTTTTATTGAAACAAAACCCGCCCGGCGAGGGAACAAATTGATGGAACTGATGTGATCGGCGTTCCGTGCAGTATTACCAGCTTGCCTTCTTTACGCCAGGGATCTGACCCTTGTAAGCAAGCTCTCTGAAGCAGATTCTGCAGATGCCGAACTTGCGCATATAAGAGTGAGGTCTTCCGCAGATCTTGCATCTGTTGTAGGCGCGAGTGGAAAATTTCGGCGCTCTCTGCTGCTTGGCGATCATTGACTTCTTAGCCATAAGTTTTCCTTCGTCCTTTCTTACTTCTCAAAAGGAGCGCCCATCAGGGTGAGCAGCTCTCTTGCTTCTTCATCAGTCTTTGCTGTGGTAACAAAGTTGATGTCCATACCGCGTGTAGCTTCTACCTTGTCGAAGTCGATCTCCGGGAAGATGATCTGCTCCTTCAGACCGAAGGAGTAGTTGCCTCTGCCATCGAAAGAATTCGCATTGATTCCTCTGAAGTCGCGTACACGGGGGAGAGCAACGTTAAAGAGTCTGTCGAGGAACTCGTACATGATCTCGCCTCTCAGTGTTACCTTAACACCGATTACCTGACCCTCTCTGAGCTTGAAGTTAGCGACTGCCTTCTTGGAACGGCACTCTACCGGCTTCTGACCAGTGATCTGTGCGAGCTCAGACATAACATTCTCTATGATCTTGTGGTTTTCCTTTGCCTCGCCGCAAGCAACGTTCACGATGATCTTGTCGATCTTCGGGATCTGCATTACAGACTTGTAGCCGAACTTCTTGAAAAGTGCGGGGGCAACGGTTTCCTTGTAGAAATCCTTCATTCTTGCCATATTAATACTCCTATCTGACAGCCGGATTTTAATGCCCCCTGCGCCAGGCAGGCGAGCATTCCTTGTATCCGACCCATCTCAGGCAATATCAGTACTTGAGCTCTGCGCCGCAGTGCTTGCAAACTCTGATCTTCTTGCCGTCCTCAATCTTGTGAGCAACTCTTGTGGTCTTGTTGCACTTGGGGCAAACGAGCTGTACCTTGGAAGCGTAAAGCGCACCCTCGGCCTGAACTCTGCCGCCAAGCTGACCAGCCTGTCTGGGCTTAACGTGCTTGGTTACCATGTTTACGCCTTCAACAATTACCTTGTTCTCCTTGGCGGAAACGGTTACGACCTTGCCCTGCTTGCCCTTGTCAGAGCCGCTGATGACCTGAACCTTATCACCGGTCTTAATGTTTAAGCTATTCATTCGGCGGGTCCTCCTTAAAGTACTTCAGGAGCGAGAGACAGGATCTTTGTGAAATCCTTGTCGCGCAGCTCTCTGGCTACCGGCCCAAAAATACGAGTTCCCTTCGGATTTTTGTCCTCCTTGATGATAACCGCTGCGTTTTCATCGAAGCGGATATATGTTCCGTCCTCACGTCTGAGACCCTTTGCGGAACGAACAACAACGCACTTTACTACGTCGCCCTTCTTAACAACGCCGCCGGGTGTAGCTTTTCTGACGGAAGCAATGATCACGTCGCCGATATTCGCATATCTTCTGCGAGTACCGCCGAGCACTCTGATACACATAAGCTCCTTGGCGCCGGTGTTGTCAGCGACCTTGAGCAGTGTCTGCATCTGAATCATGGTTTGCTACTCCTTTCGTGGTTTACTTAGCGCGCTCGATGACGTTGATAAGGCGCCATCTCTTATCCTTGGAAAGGGGGCGAGTCTCCATGATCTCAACTCTGTCGCCGATTCCGCAAGTGTTCTCTTCATCGTGAGCCTTCAGCTTGATCGTGCGCTTAACGATCTTCTTGTACAGAGGATGACGAACATTATCCTCGATGGCAACGACGATAGTCTTGTCCATCTTGTTGCTTACTACTCTACCAATTCTGGTCTTTCTTAAAGCTCTTTCCATTTTAGTTCTTATCCTCCTTCCTTAGTTGTTAGCAGCGAGCTGACGCTGAATTGTCTTGATGCGTGCGATATCCTTCTTAACAGCCTTGATCCTTGTGGGATTGTCGAGCTGGTTTACAGCAAGCTGGAAGCGCAGGTTGAAAAGCTCCTGCTTGAGTTCGGCGAGCTTAGTGTCGAGCTCTGTCTCCGAAAGAAATGCCAGATCCTTTGTCTTCATTAAAGCTCACCTCCGTCTTCCTTCTTTACAAACTTGCACTTGATGGGGAGCTTGTGCATTGCAAGACGCATAGCCTCGCGTGCGGTCTCCTCAGGAACACCGGCGATCTCGAACATAACTCTGCCGGGTTTTACAACAGCTACCCAGTACTCGGGAGCGCCCTTACCGGAACCCATTCGAACTCCGAGGGGCTTATCTGTAACGGGCTTGTCAGGGAATATCTTGATCCAAACCTGACCGCCACGCTTGATATAACGTGTCATTGCGATACGGGCAGCCTCGATCTGATTGGACTTGATCCATGCAGCCTCGAGTGCCTGAAGGCCATATTCACCGTTGGAAACTGTGTTGCCTCTTGTGGCGATACCGGTACGGCGGCCTCTCTGTACTCTTCTGTACTTTACTCTCTTAGGAAGCAGCATTAGTCGTTACCCCCTTCTTTTCTAGGTTCTCTGGGTCTGCGAGGACGTCTGTCGTCGCGGCCTCTGCCGTTGCTTCTATCATCACGGCGGCGTCTGTCGTTTCTTTCGTTTCTGTCAGATCTCTGAGCAGGGATCTCGCCCTTGAGGACTTCGCCCTTGTAGATCCAAACCTTAACGCCGATAACGCCGTAGGTTGTATTTGCTCTTGCAACACCGTAGTCGATGTCTGCACGAATAGTCTGAAGCGGGATAGTACCCTCGTGATAGCTCTCTGTACGAGCGATCTCGGCACCGCCGAGACGGCCTGCTACTGTGGTCTTGATACCCTTAGCGCCGCTCTTCATTGTTCTGCCGATAACAGACTTCATTGCGCGTCTGAAGGAAACACGACCCTCGAGCTGCTGCGCGATGTTCTCTGCAACGAGCTGAGCGTTCATATCGGGGTTCTTTACCTCGATGATCTTGATGTCTACCTTCTTGCCGGTGAACTTCTCCATCTCAGCCTTGAGCTTGTCTACCTCTGCGCCCTTAGCGCCGATAACCATACCGGGCTTTGCGCAGGAGATGCAGATAGTTACCTTATCGCCGCTTCTCTCGATCTCGATCGAGGGAACGCCAGCCTTGTAAAGCTTCTTCTTCAGAAGCTCGCGAATCTTATAGTCCTCAACAAGTGTGTCACCGAAGGTTGCTTTGCCCGCGAACCAGCGAGAATCCCAATCCTTGATTACACCCACTCTGAGACCGTGTGGATTAACCTTCTGTCCCATTGTAATTCTCCTCCTTATTCTGCTTCTTTAACAACCAGTGTGATGTTGGACGTTCTCTTCAGTATTCTGTGAGCGCGTCCGTGATCCTTCGGTCTGATACGCTTGAGGGTAACACCAGCGCCTACGAACGCTTCGGAAACGTAAAGGCGGCTTGTGTCCATGTTGTGATTGTTCTCTGCGTTTGCTACTGCAGACTTGAGGAGCTTCTCGAGAGGCTCGCAAGCGGACTTAGGGGTGTTCTTAAGAGTAGCGAATGCGATTTCAACAGGCTTGTTTCTGATGAGGTCGAGAACGATGCCGACCTTTCTCGGAGAAATACGAACCTGTCTGAGTTCAGCTCTAGCTTCCATTATTTCTCCTCCTTACTTCTTGCCTGTTGTCTTGCTTCCTGCATGACCCTTAAAGGTCCTTGTAGGAGCGAACTCGCCCAGCTTGTGACCAACCATGTCCTCGGTTACATAAACCGGAACGTGCTTTCTGCCATCGTGGACTGCAAATGTGTGACCTACGAAGTCAGGGAATATTGTGGAAGAACGGCTCCATGTCTTGAGAACCTTCTTCTCGCCTGCCTCGTTCATTGCCAGAACTCTCTTATAGAGAGCTTCCTGGACATAGGGTCCCTTTTTAATACTTCTTCCCATGTCTAAATAATTCCTTTCAAGTTTAGCTGCAAGTTAATGAGCAGCGGCACTCGCCGATGACGTTTTACGCACAACCTTAATAATGATGTGCAACGCTGTTCTTGTTAACAACAACTTTTGGGTTATGGTATCATGGAACCTTTCCGCCCCGCGGCGTGCGGGGCAGGAAAGCGAACCGGGATTACTTGGAGTTTCTTCTCTTAACGATGAACTTGTTGGAAGACTTCTTGGTGCTTCTGGTCTTGTAGCCAAGAGCGGGCTTGCCCCAAGGAGTAACAGGTCCGGGACGTCCAACAGGGGACTTACCCTCGCCACCGCCGTGCGGGTGGTCGTTCGGGTTCATTACGGAACCGCGGACTGTCGGTCTGACGCCGAGGTGACGTGTGCGGCCAGCCTTACCAAGGTTTACGTTCTCGTGATCGAGGTTGGATACGGTACCGATGGAAGCCATGCAGTTATCGGAAACGTTTCTCAGCTCGCCGCTGGGAAGTCTGATAAGAGCGAAGCCGTTCTCCTTAGCCATGAGCTGAGCCATGTTGCCTGCGGAGCGAACCATCTGAGCGCCCTTACCGGGGTGCATCTCGATGTTGTGGATAACGGTACCAACCGGGATATCAGCCAGCGCAAGAGCGTTGCCGGGCTTGATATCAGCGTCGCTGCCTGCGCGAACTGTGTCGCCGACCTTAAGTCCATCAGGAGCGATGATATATCTCTTCTCGCCGTCCTCGTAGGTTACGAGCGCGATGAAAGCAGATCTGTTAGGATCGTACTCAAGAGTGGTAACAGTAGCGTTCATGCCCTGCTTGTCTCTCTTGAAGTCGATAACGCGGTACTTCTTTCTGTTGCCGCCGCCGATGTGTCTAACGGTGATCCTGCCGTAGCTGTTGCGGCCTGCGGTCTTCTTAACGGGCTCCAGAAGTGACTTTTCAGGAGCTACCTTTGATAAGCCGCTGTAATCAGTAACAGTCATGCCACGACGGCTGTTATTGACGGGCTTGTAATTCTTAATAGCCATTACGTTTCACTCCTTACTTAAATCATTCCGTCGAAGAACTCGATAGTCTTGGAGCCTTCTGCGAGGGTAACGATAGCCTTCTTCCAGTTGGAAGTGTAGCCAGCGTTTCTGCCCATTCTCTTCAGTCTGCCGCGAACGGAGATGGTGTTCACCTTAGCAACCTTAACACCCTTGAAGAGTGTCTCAACAGCCTTAGCGATCTCGATCTTGTTAGCGTCCTTAGCTACCTTGAAGGTGTACTTGCCGGAAGCGAGAGCCTCCATGCTGTGTTCTGTGATGATGGGCTTGATGATGATATCCTGAGCAGCCTTCATTATGCGTATACCTCCTCAAGCTTCTTGACAGCGCCCTCAACGATAACGAACTTATCGCAGTTGAGAATGTCATATACGTTGAGAGTGTTGAACTGAGTGGTCTTAACACCCTCGATGTTTGCAGCGGACTTGATAACCTTTGCGTCAACAGCGTCGAGAACGATGAGAGTCTTCTTCTCAGCCTCAAGAGCCTTGAGCATAGCTACCATTGTCTTGGTCTTGAACTCGTCGGTCTTGATAGCGTCTACAACGATCATCTCGTTTGCGCTTACCTTAGAGGAAAGAGCGGAGAGCATTGCGAGCTTTCTTACCTTCTTGTTCAGAGTGAATCTGTAGGAACGGGGCTTCGGGCCGAGAGCGACGCCACCGTGTCTCCACTGAGGAGATCTTATGGAGCCCTGTCTTGCATGGCCTGTACCCTTCTGACGCCAGGGCTTTCTGCCGCCGCCGCTTACCTCTGTTCTGGTAAGTGTGGACTGTGTACCCTGACGCTGGTTTGCGAGATAATTCACAACAGCGGAATGCATTGCGGTCTTGTTCGGCTCAATGCCGAATACGTTTTCGTTAAGCTCAAGCTCGGAAACGACCTTACCCGCCATATCTACTACGTTGATCTTAGGCATAATTATCGTCCTCCTCCCTTATGCTTTAACAGCGTTGACGATAGTAACAACGCCGCCCTTAGGGCCGGGAACCGCGCCTCTAACTGCGATGAGGTTGTTTTCAACGTCAACCTTAACAACTACCAGGTTCTGAACTGTAACGTTCTCTGCGCCCATGTGACCTGCCATACCCTTGCCCTTGAAGATCCTGGACGGGCTGGAGCAAGCACCCATGGAGCCTGCCTGTCTTGCAACAGGACCGGAACCGTGAGTTTCCTTCAGTCTGTGCTGATTGTGTCTCTTGATGGCACCTGCGAAGCCCTTGCCCTTGCTTACGCCGGCAACGTCGATAACGTCGCCCTCAGCAAAAACGTCTGCCTTGAGAACATCGCCAACGTTTACTGCGCTGATGTCGTCCAGGCGGAACTCCTTGAGCGTCTTCTTGGGAGCCACGTCGTTCTTCTTGAAGTGGCCAGCCTCAGGCTTGTTAACGTGCTTGGGAGAAACATCTCCGAAGCCGAGCTGAACAGCCTCGTAGCCGTCGTTTTCAGTAGTCTTCTTCTGTACTACTACGCAGGGACCCGCTTCGATAACTGTTACGGGAACGACCTTGCCTGCCTCGTCGAAGATCTGTGTCATGCCGATCTTCTTGCCGATGATTGCCTTTGTCATTGCGGCTAATCCTCCTTTGGTTATTGGTTGAGAAACTCTCAACATGACCATGCACCTTGTGGTGCGTGGTTAGTGGTTGAACGGAAGCCCGTCCAACATAACTCCAATGCTCTCTATGATCAGATATCCATTGAAATCTCTACGCCTGCGGGAAGCTCCAGTGTCTGGAGAGCTTCGATCGCCTTTGCCGACGGACGGATAACGTCGATAAGACGCTTGTGGGTCCTCAGCTCGAACTGCTCACGAGAATCCTTGTACTTGTGAACGGCTCTCAGAATCGTAACAACTTCCTTGTTTGTGGGAAGCGGGATCGGGCCTGCAACTCTTGCGCCGTTGCGTGTAGCTGCCTCAACGATCTTCTTGGCTGCTGCGTCAACTACGCTGTGCTCGTAACCCTTGATCTTGATTCTTACCTTCTCATTTGCTGCCATGATTTTTCAACCCCTTCTGTTAGTAGTGTGCTGGCAAAAGCTGTTTTGAAAAATCCACTGTGCCGTGTGTTTCTTTTTATCGCCGACCGCGTGTTAGTTATCCGGAAGCTCCGGACACTTTAACAGCGCCAGCGGGAAGAAACCCGCGTTTTCTGTAAATCTTCTTCCGCCGGGCTAATATGCCCGACATACTCCGCCGAAATTACCGCAGTCAAGCTGCGCAACCTCCGGCATCATCGCTATGCCTTCAAGTAATCAGGCTGTCTTGTGTAAAATCTTGTTTACATGCTTCAGTACAGCCGCCAACAGTTATTTTACCACATAACAGCGCGATTTGCAAGGATTTTCGCGATTTTTGCATGTAGAATTTTTCGGTAAATTACAGCCATATATTTAGTAATACTGCACAAACAATGCCGAATTTCCGGAACTCTCTGCAAAATTCTTGCGCCAATCAACTATAAGTATTACAAATTCAGCAAATTTTATACCTATTATAATATAAAATATAAAAAGCAGCGGCGATCCTAAAAGACCGCCGCCGAACAAATCACTTATGGAGCCGCTTTATCATCTTGAAAACTATGGTGTTTTCCATGACCAGCGGACTTTCATGCGCGAAGAACAGTATTCCGTCAGCCGGAGCCTTTACCTCGCTGATGACGTTCCCCTCATACGGGTGGATTATCTGCGCCAGAACGTCGCCCTTTTCCACCTCGTCGCCGCTCCTGCGGAGACTGCGGTAGATTCCCGCCGCGCCGCACTTAACGTTCATCATGTCGTCCTCTTCTATGATGGTGCCCATGTAGCCGCCGTGGCATTTGTACTTGATTATCCCCATTCTCGACAGGAATCTCAGCACCGCCGAAACTCCCTGCTCCGCAGAAGCCTCGTCAATGCTCTCGGTCGCGTTGGTGTAGACGGAAAACGCCGCCGTGCCGCCCACCTGCCAGTTGTAGTTCAGCGTGGACTGATCCATTGCCGTGGGCGTTCTCAGCACCACATATGGCAGACCGAACAGATTTGCAAGGCTGGTGTTCTCCTTGCAGGTTTTCATCATGCGGACGTGGGGTATGAACATTCCCGAGATATAGAAGCTGGCAAACTGCACGCCGTACTGGTACTTGCATATCTCCGAGAAAATGCCCGCCGCTATCCTCTCGGTGGTCTCGCCGTCGGGATTCCCCGGGAACATCCGGTTTATATCCGTGTTGTCCAGACACCAGAAGCGCTTGCCGATATTTGTCGCATAGCTGTTTATCGAGGGGATTATCAGTATTTCGTGGTCATAGGATATGCAGCCTTTTTTCTCGAGGATATCAAGAGCTTTCACAAGCTGGCTGCACATATAGAGCTGCTGTATCTCGTTTCCGCGCAGCGACCCTATTATGCAGCAGGACTTATCCCCCTTGCCGAAGCGGTAGCCGGTAACCCGAAAATCGTCCCGGTAGGGCGACGAAAGACTGTATATGATATCCTTTTTCATGCTGTGACCTCACATTCCGACAGAATCATTCGGCAGGCTTGACATGATACCTGTCCGCCTTAACTCCGTCAATGGCGTTGATGAAATCCGTGAACCTTGAGAAGCCGTAGCTCCTGAAATCAAAGCCCTCAAACTTTTCCTTGAGCTTTATACCCAGCGCCCTTATGCTGTGGCTGCCCTCGCCCCGGGCGAATTCGTTGACGAATTTCTCTATCTCCTCCGTCTGCCGGGCGAACGCGTCGCTGATATACAGCTTGTTATTCTTTATCTCCATGCCGTCAAGTTCAGCCGCCAGTTTCCTCATGGAGGTGAAGCCAAGCTGCTTCAGGAAGTCCCTGCCGTATTTTGCAGAAAGAACTCCGCCCAGTCTTGACAGGCTGCCGCCGTTTTCAGAGGAAGCCACAAACTGGAGTATCTCGCGCTTAACGGTGTTCAGCTCCGGCTTCTCGTACTGCTTCTCCTCAGTCTCGGCGGGCTGCTCCTCGGGAGTGTTTTCAAGCTCGTTTCCCGGCGCCGCTTCGGCGGGAGCTTCGGAAGCTTCGGGAGCCGTTTCAGCGGCAGTCTCTTCCACGGCGGCAGGTGTGTTGACCTCCGCTATGACCTGAGCCACTTCCTTAGCCTTTTCGGATACGGGCGGCTCTGTAACTATCGGCGTGGTGGAATACGCGCGGTTCTTGCTTATGCGGATATCCGGCACCGCAGAGAGCAGGGCGCGGAAATCTCCATAGCCCAGCGCGTCAATGTAATCCCTGCCGTACACCCCGATAAGCTCGTTGTTGAGCTGACCGAGATTCCCGCCGTCCGGCATATTTTCAGCGGCATACTGCTGTATTCTCGCGAATATCGCCTTTTCGTCCGGCCCCGGGAGATTCGCGGGCTTCTCAGGCTGCACTGCGGGAACCGCCATAAACACGCGGTTTCCATCCACCTTTACCTCCGCAACGGAATCCAGCGCGGATTTGAAATCGCCGAAGCCCATGCTCTTGAAGTAATCCTTGCCGAAGATCCCCATAAGATGGTTGTTGAGCTGACCGATATTTCCGCCGTCCGGCATATTGTCGGAAGCGTATGTCAGCACCTCTCTGCGGTAGCTGTCGGCGGAAACCGCCTTTTCCGGCTCGGCAGACGCGGGCTTTACAAGCGTGCCAGTCCTTGTGAACTGCGGCAGCTTGTCTATGAATCTTGCAAACCTGCTGCTTCCGAATTTCGCGTAATCTATCTTTCCGAAGCGGCTGTTGAGATAGCTCTCCAGCTTCAGCATATTGTCGTTTTCCGGCTCATGCTGGCTGAGGTACTCACTCATTGCCTCGGAAATGGCGTCCGCCGTGACCTCCTGCGGCTTTTCTGCCGGGGCGGGGGGCGGTGTGCGCTTCTTGCGTATCGAAACGAACGTGTTGCTTCTGCGGAGCTCCTGGAAGCTGTCGATGAAGTTCGAAAATCTCTTGTAGCCAAGCTCCTCGAAATTGATATTGCCGAACTTTGACGTGAGCACCGCGCTTATCTTCGCAAGGTCGAGCCGCTCGTCCGCGTTTTCCGTAACGAACGTCATGACCGCCTTTCTGATTGCCTGCTCATCATACTCGCTCTCCATCTCGCCTATCTGGTTGAGATAGCAGAAGTGGTGGCAGCTCACCGTGAACGGTCTGGGGGTTTTCAGCTCACCAATGCCAACCACCAGCTTACCCGCTTCGCGCAGGCGGATAGCGAGCCTTGTGAAATCGCTGTCGCTGGTGACAAGCACGAAGCCGTCAACATTGCCGGTGTAGAGTATATCCATCGCGTCGATTATCATGGAGAAATCCGTCGCGTTCTTTCCGGCAACGTAGCTTGTCTGCTGCACCGGCATTATCGAATAGTTCACCGCCGGAGCGTGCCAGCCGTTGCCGCCCTTCTCCCAGTCGCCGTAGACCCGCTTATAGGTGGGCACGCCGTACTTCTGCACCTCGTTCATGACGAAATGCGCATATTTCGCGGATACGTTATCGCTGTCGATAAGCACCGCAAGCTTCTTTTCTTCTGACATTGTTACCTCTGTTCTGTGAATAACCCCGCTGAGCCGCTCCGGGGCATAGTAAATTTGTGTTATTTTTCGCGGATAGTGCCGTACTGATCCGCCGTGTGGAATATTGTAGAAATGAATCCCTTGAAATACGGAATGAACGCGCCGCTGTCCATCATGGCGAATATCTCGTCCTCGTCCGCCCATCTGACCGCCTGAACTTCCTCGTACTGCAATTTCAGACTGCCGATATCCGGGTCTGCCTTGACAACGTACCAGTCGTCGTAGCCCTCGTCAAAGCTCACGGAATAATGCGGGCGGACGCCGTTAAGGCTAAGCTTCACGCCTATCTCCTCGAACGCTTCCCGCATTGCCGCCTGCGCGCTGGTCTCGCCGGAAAGTGCGGAGCCTCCGCAGCTCACGTCCCACATATTCGAAAAGCCGTGCTTGAACGGCTGGCGCTGCTGAATGAGCATTCTCCCGTCAGAGCCTAAAATGCAGACGTGCACCACCAGGTGATAACCGCCCTCGGGGAGCCCCTCGCCGCGCACGGCGGTTTGTCCAGTCTTGCTGCGGTTTATATCGTAAACGTCCCAGAGTTCCATATTTACCTCATATTGCGACAGGTATCTTGTCGGTGAATTCGTGATACTTGTAATCCACCGCCGTGAAGCTGTTCTTCGTGAACTTGTAGAAATCCGTGATATCCTCCACCTGCATTACCGGGGCGGGGTAGGGCTTTTTTTCGATAAGCCGCTTCACCGCGTCCACATGGCGGTCGTAGATGTGCGCGTCCGCGATGACGTGCACCAGCTCTCCCGGCTCGAATCCTGCCGATTTCGCGAACATGATAAGCAGAGCCGCATACTGGCATACGTTCCAGTTGTTCGCGGTGAGCATATCCTGGCTGCGCTGGTTCAGTATCGCGTTCAGCCTGTTCCCGCTGACGTTGAACGTCATGGAGTACGCGCAGGGGGCAAGCCGCATTTCGCTGAGATCCGCGTGGTTGTAGGTGTTTGTCATGATACGGCGGCTGACGGGATTGTGCTTCAAATCGTACAGCACCTTGTCCACCTGGTCGAAATCTCCCTCGGGATAGTGGTGCTTCACGCCGAGCTGATAGCCGTAAGCCTTGCCGATGGTGCCGTTTTCGTCCGCCCATGCGTCCCAGATATGGGAACCCAGCTCCGCCACACGGTTGGATTTCTTCTGGTATATCCAGAGTATCTCGTCAATGGCTGAGCGGTAGTACACCCGGCGGAGCGTCATTATCGGGAATTCCTTCTGGAGGTCGTAGCGGTTGACGATACAGAATTTCTTTATGGTGTGCGCGGGAGTTCCGTCCTCCCAGCGCGGGCGCACCTCGAAATTCTCGTCAGAAACGCCGTTCTCCAGTATATCACGGCAGTTCTCGATAAAAAGTTCATCTGCAAGGCTCATGCTGTTCCTCCTGAAATTAGTGCGGCAGGGGCTCAGAGTCTGCCGAATATCGCTGATGAAGAAAGGTCAATGCTGCCGAATTCCGCCTTTTCCAGCATGGAGAATCCGTTGGTCTGGCAAAGGCTGATAAGCCTGGAGCCGTTGTTCTCGGCATATCTCTTTATCTGCTCAAGGAGCTTCTTTGTGGCAGCGGGGAAGTCGGTGACTTCGCCCTCGGCGGGCTTTCTGCCTATTCCGTTTTCATCGAACGTATCAGGGAACACACCGTCCCAGCCGTAGAGATAAATCTCGCTGAATCCCATGTACAGCGCGAGCTGGATCATCACATACATCGGGAAGATATTCGCGGTGGCGTAAACGCTCTCAGCCTCGCCGAAGCCCGGGAGACCGCTGATAAGCCCCGCGCCGAGCCCGTTGAAGTAAGACGGCTTCTTCTTGAACTTATCCTCGAACACCTTTATTCTGCCGTCGATGAAGCACTCCATGCCCTCGATGTACTTTCCGTTGCCAAGGTAGGAGGATTCCTTTGTCAGCACGAAGAATTCCGGGCGCTGGGGGGTTCTGGTGAAGAAATCGCAGAACTCGTTGCAGGCGAACGCGTGCTCGTTCATAAGCCCGTTGAGCTCGTCGAGCTTCGCGCTGTTGTGACCGAGGATAAAGCAGCGCTGTCCTTTCATCTTATCCTTGTAGGAAGCCATCTGCTGAGCTGTAGCGCTCTCCTGGTTGCCTGCGCGCTTTGCGTCTGAGCCAAGCGCCTTGTTCAGCTTCATTCCCGCAAGGGTCATGCCAAGCCCGGACGGCTCGTTCATCTCGCAGTAGCCATTCTCGGTGTAGCCGTACTGCGCCTTTAAAGCCCCCGCGACAGCGGCGGAATTCTCAGGAACCCCCGCCATGCCGGCAAGCTGTATCTCCAGAGGGGTATACGGCGCGATTATCAGCACATAGAACGAAGCGGACTTTCCCTTTAGCTCGTCAATGAACCTTATGTCCTCCTGCTCGGAAACAGCGTCCTGGCATACGGTGGCGCGGAATGCGATATCCGGAACCTTGACGCTCTTTGCACGGAGCTGTGAAAGCGCCTGCATAAGTACATTGTAGTCCTCGCCGCCGCCGATTATCACCAGCTTCTTCTGGCCTATCTTCTCGATATTCTTGATGATGTGATTCTTGTAGGCGCCAAGCTTGCCCTTCTTCATGCCCTCGTCAGACATATATACCGTATAATCCATCCTCTATCCCCTCATTCGTATAAAAATCTGCTTATCTGAACACAGCCGGGAAAGCTGTCGTCATTCCCGGCTGTGAAATTAAAGCCGTATTAGTATCACTCGCTAAGAATGAACATATCGTAAACCACCTTGATAGCCTTTTCAAAGTCAGCCGCGTTGATGCCTACGATAATATTAAGCTCGCTGGAGCCCTGGTCGATCATTCTGATGTTGATGTTCGCATGGGAAAGCGCAGCGAATACGCGGGTCGCAGTACCCTTTACGGATCTCATTCCGCGTCCAACCACCGCGATAAGCGCAAGGCCGTCGATTATCTCGAAATGGTCGGGCTTTACCACCTCTACAAGGCGCTCGGTGAGCTTCTCGCGCTGGCCGTCAAGCTCGGAGGAATTTACGACAACGCTGACCGTGTCGATACCCGTGGGCATGTGCTCCGGGAAGATATCGTGATTCTCCAGAACCTGGAGCAGCTTGCGCAGGAAGCCCTTGTTGCTGTTCATTCTATCCTTCTCGATGGAGATTACGGAGAAGTTCTTCTTGCCTGCGATACCAGTGATAACATGCTCGCTTGCGGGCGCGTTTGCGGTGGGAACGATGAGCGTTCCTGCGTCCTGCGGAGCGTTGGTGTTCTTGATGTTTATCGGGATATTGGCGCTTCTTACCGGGAAGATAGCGTCCTCATGCAGCACGCCTGCACCCATATAGGAAAGCTCACGCAGCTCGGAATATGTGATAACGCTGATACCCTCGGGCTTATCGACTATGCGGGGGTCGGCAACCAGGAAGCCGCTTACGTCCGTCCAGTTCTCGTAAAGGTCTACCTTTGCCGCCTTTGCAACAACGGAGCCTGTGAAGTCAGAGCCGCCGCGGGAGAAAGTCTTGATGGTGCCGTCGGGCATTGCGCCGTAGAATCCCGGGATAACCGCCCTGGGGGTCTTGTCGAGAAGCGCGCCGAGGCAGGCGTCTGTGATGTCTGCGTCAAAATTTCCCTTGTTGTCGAAGAAGATAGCCTTTGCAGCGTCGATGAACTCAAACCCGAGGTAGTTTGCCAGCACGATACCGTTGAGGTACTCGCCGCGGCTTGCCGCGTAATCGCTGCCGATGGCAGCCTTGAAATTCTCGCCGATCTTCTCGAATTCCTCGTCAAGATCCAGTGAAAGCCCGAGGTCGGATATAATGCCGTTGTAGCGCTCCTTGATGGGCGCGAAGGATTCCGTGAAATCCTTGCCCTGTACGGCTACTTCGTCATAGCAGCGGTACAGCATATCCGTTACCTTGGTGTCCTCCTTGAAGCGCTTGCCCGGCGCGGAGGGAACGACGTACTTTCTCTCAGGATCAGCGTGGATTATATCCGCGACCTTCCTGAACTGATTTGCGTCAGCGAGGGAGCTCCCGCCGAACTTTACTACCTTGCTCATAGTGTTGACCCTTTCTTTATCTTAAAATTATATTATTGTGCTTAGGATATAAATATATATTTTATCATACCACATTTTAAGCCAAATTGCAAGGCTTTATGAGGATTTTTGCAAAAAAACCGCGTTTTGCAGATAAACGGCTCGGGCGTTTACAGAATCCGGAAAAGGAACAAAATGAAAAGGGGGCAGAAACCTGCCCCCTTAATGCATATTCAAATCAGCTGATCCTGAATTATACCCGCGATTTTATACAGCGGAGCCTGCACCTGCACCGCGCCTATCTTGTACGCCTCCATCGGCATACCGTAGACCACGCAGGTTTCCTTATCCTGCCCGATGGTGAACGCGCCAGCCTCCCGCATTTTCAGCAGGCCGTCAGCGCCGTCCCTGCCCATTCCGGTGAGGATAACGCCTATCGCGTTGCTTTTTACGGATTCCGCCACGCTGGTGAAAAGCACGTCAACTGACGGACAGTGCCCGGATACCTTCTCCCCGGGTCTGGAGGACACATAATATCCCCGGGAATCCCGGCATACCCGCAGGTGATGTTCTCCTGCGCCGATTATCACAAGCCCGCGCCGCAGCCGGTCGCCATCCTCGGCTTCCTTTACCTCCATAGGGCAGCTTCTGTTCAGCCGCTCGGAATAGAGCTTCGTGAAGCCCGCCGGCATATGCTGCACCACAACGGTAGCGGGGCAGTCCGCCGGGAGATTCTTTATCACCTGCTCCAGCGCCTCGGTGCCTCCTGTGGAAGCCCCAAGCGCAAGCACTGCGTCCGTTTTGCGGAAACGCCTGCCTCCCGCCGAAAAATCAGCGTGGATGACTTCAGGCTCAGACTCCGTCTGCGGTTCTTTCTTTACCCCATGCACGGAATACGCCGACTTTACCGTCTGGCAGATATCCGCTGCAAATTTCTGCATTTCTGAGTTCGTCCTTGCAAGCGGCTTCTGTATGAAACCCACCGCGCCCGCCTCCAGCGCAGACTGCTTCTGCCCGGAAGATGAGGACACCACCACTACCGGAATATAATACTGCGGCAGCAGCTTTCGCAGGAATGCAACACCGTCCATTCGCGGCATTTCAACATCAAGCGTCATAACGTCGGGCTCGTATTTCAGTATCATGTCCCGGGCGGAGTAAGCGTCGCCGGCGGTGCCGACAACATCTATCTCCGGATCCTGCCGGATAAAGCGGGAGAGCACCTCCCTGAACAGGATCGAATCATCGACCACCAGCAGCTTGATCTTTTTCATTGGTTCGCCCCCGTCAGTCAGGTGTTAAGTCCCCTGCGGTAAATTGCAGGTTTGATGTATTCGAATTTTGTCTCGCCGCGCGGAATACTCTCGGCATGACCGATATAGAAATACCCTCCGGGCTTAAGCACGTCATAGAACCTGTTCACCAGCGCGTTCTTTGTCGGCTGGTCGAAGTATATCATAACGTTGCGGCAGAATATCAGGTCGAATGGACGCTGCCTGTATTTCTCAGGCATGGGATCCATCAGGTTAAAAGGCTTAAAGATTATCTCGTCCTTTATTTTCTGGCATATTTCGTAATGCTCGCTGTCCACCTGCCTGAAGTAGCGCCTTACCCACTCCGGGCTCAGCCCCTTCATTCCTTCAACGTTATATATGCCGCTTTTCGCCTTTTCCATTACGCTGTTCGATATATCCGTTGCAAGTATGCGCGTATCCCACAGTGATTTCTCCCTGCCGAAATACTCGTCAAGAAGCATTGCCGTGGTGTAGCACTCCTCGCCGGAGGAGCAGCCCGCGCTCCAGATGCGCAGCTCATGGTTCTTGGCATTGCTGACCGCCCACGGAAGTATCACTTCCTTTAAATAGGTGTAGTGCTCCGGCTCACGCATGAAGAATGTGTGATTGGTGGTCAGCTTGTTCAGTATGGTCGTTACCTCCGCGCCGGAGGTATCAGCCATAACTGCATCAAGATACTGGTCGTAGCTGGTAAAACCGCGCTCGCGCAGCATATTCCCGAGCCTGCCCTGTATAAGCACGCGCTTTGCGGACAGATTTATGCCGAAGTTGTCGTGCATATAGTCCACAAGCCTGCGGAATTCTCTGTCAGAGATCTCCATAGGGATCACCCCTCATCGTCAAGAAGCTTCGCAACATTGAGTATGAGCTTTACATCGTTGTCGGAGCGTATCATGTACTGAATAAAGGAATTTGTGTTCACAGAACGGTTCTCCGGGGTCGCGGAGATATCGTGGGAATGGATATCCTCAACGTCCGCGACGCTGTCAACGATTATGCCGACGGACAGCTCGTTGAAGCTGAGAATGATTATGCAGGTGCGGCTGGTGTAGGGTATCTCCTCCTTGCCGAAGCGGCTGCGGATATCTACTATCGGAACCACCTTGCTGCGCACGTTAATGATTCCCTTGATGTAGGCGGGAACGTGCGGCACCTTGGTGATGTGCTGCATTTCGATTATCTCAGTGACATACTGTATCTCAATGCCGTATATCTGGTCGCCGATGTGGAAGGTCATTACCTTTCCCAGCACGGAATTATCCGTTGATATCTTTCTGTCAGAGGACTGCTGCTTTGCAACAGCCTCCTTAATAACATCGTTAGTCATGCTGTTAGTCCTCCCTTTAACCGATGAGCGTGTTGGTGTCAACAATCAGCGAAATGCTGCCGTCGCCCATTATCGTACAGCCGGAAAGTCCCTCGCCCTTGATGTTGTACTTGTTCAGGTACGCCGGGAACGGCTTTACGACTACCTGCTGCTCGCCGATAAGCTTATCAGCGAAAATGCATACGCTCTTATTATCAGTCTCCACAAGCAGGAGTATGCCGTCCTCAAGGTCGGTTATCTCGGTATCTATCGAGAACTTCTCATGCATACGCAGGATAGGATAGCATACGCCGCGTATCATGATCATCTCGTTGTTCTTGGTATCGCGGAGCACCTGGCTTGCCTCTGCCTTGAAGCTCTCGCGGATGGTGGATATCGGCACTGTGAATACCAGATCGCCGACTGTGATCTCCATACCGTCTATTATAGCCAGCGTGAGCGGGATCTTGATGATGAAGTTGGTTCCCGCACCCTTCTTGCTGTCCACGATGATGGTGCCGCCGCACTTCTCTACGTTGGATTTTACAACGTCCATGCCGACGCCGCGTCCGCTGTACTCCGTAACGACCTCGTTTGTGGAGAATCCGGGCAGGAGTATCAGGTTCTGTATCTCGCGCTCAGTATATTCGCTCTCGGGCTTGGTCAGGATACCCTGCTTCCTTGCCTTGGCAAGAATCTTTTCAGGGTCGATCCCCGCGCCGTCGTCGGATACCGTGATTATTACCTCGCCGGAAGCGTTCTGTGCGGTCAGCTTTACAACGCCCTTTTCAGGCTTGCCCTCAGCCACACGCTCGGCAGCATTGTCCTCTATACCGTGATCCATGCAGTTTCTTACAAGGTGCATCAGCGGATCCTGCAGGCTGTCCACGATGGACTTGTCTACCTCGGTGTCCTCGCCCTCCATAACGAACTCAACGTCCTTGTTCAGCTTCTTCTTCATGTCGCGGACGATACGGTTCATCTTCTGGAATACTCCGGCAAGCGGTACCATTCTGATGGACATTACCGTATCCTGAAGCTCGCTGGTGAGCTTTCTGAGCTGACGCGCAGCCTTGTTGAAGCTCTCAAGCTCCAGACCCTCGAGGTCGGGGTTGGATATAACCATCGACTCGGTGGTGATTATCTCGCCGACGATATCATGCAGCGCGTCCAGCTTCGCCAGGTTTACGCTGATAAGGCTCTGCTTCTGTGCGCCGCCGGCGGCAGCCTGCGCCTTGTCAACGGCAGCCTGCGCCTTTTCGACAGCGGTGGGCTCTTTATGTACCGGGGCAGCCGGCGCGGGCGCAGCAGCAGGAGCTGCCGGAGCCGGTGCGGGAGCGGCGGGCGCAGCAGCCTTCGGCTCGGGAGGAAGCTCGGTCTTTGCAGGCTCTGCCGCAGGTGCAGCGGCAGCCGGCTGGCTTACTATCTCGTAGCTCTGTACGTTGAGGGCGCTCTCTATCGCCTTGAGCACCTCGTCCACAGAATCGTGCGGAACGAACGTGATAAGGAAGCCCTTTTCCACGATCTCCTTTGCGGTCTCGGCATTGGTCTCAACGTCGGCAGGGGTGAACTCCAGCTCCTGGCAGGCGTCCTTTATCGTGTTTATGAGCAGGAATGCGCGCAGATTCTCCATCTGGCAGCCGTCCTCAAAGAATACGCGGACTGTGGTCTTGTTATCCTTGGAAACAGCAGGAGCGGGGGCGGCAGCCTGCTCCGGGTCGGGAGCGGTTCCAGCCGCGATAGCCTCGGCCTGCTCGGGGGTTTCTCCCTTGGTTTCGCCGACCAGGGCGTCGCGCGCCTTTAACAGCTTGTCTATGAGCTCGCTGAAATCAAGCTGCTCAAACTCGCCGTTCACATTGTTCTGGATAAGCTCGATCTGCGCCTTATAAGAGTCGGACACCTGGAATACCAGGTCATACACGAAGCTGACGTCGGTGATAACATCAGGGTTCTCGCGGATAACAAAGAACATATCCTCCGCCTTATGCGCCAGCACAGAAAGGTTCTCAAAGCCCATCATTGCCGACGAGCCCTTGATGGTATGCATGATACGGAAAATTTCCTTGATGTCCTCGCTGTCGAAAGAGTTCGCCTGTTCTGTTCTCAGCAGGATCTCGTCCAGCTGTTCCAGAAGGGAATTCGTTTCATAGAAGTACATATCCAGCATAGATTCCATGCCGGGTTCGATTTTTGCCATAATAACATTCCTTTCCTGATATACGCCTGTGCGCATATTATTTGTTTTATTTGAATAGCCCGGAAAACCTGAACGGCTCTCCGAACTATGAAATTTCGGATATCTGTGGGATTTTTTAAAAAAACTCTTTATTATTCTCCGGTTTTATGATACAATAATAAACAGAAAATAACGAGGAGGGAAAAACCATGGCGCAGATACCGCAGATAAACAATCCTATCACTGCGAAGAACTATAATTACAGTTCCCGCCCGATGGATCCGAACACAGAACCGTTCGATATAGTCAAGCTCACCGGCGTGCAGGGCTCCGGAAATTCCGGGGCTTCAGGCGCCAGAAGCCGCCTTGAAATGGGCAACCGCGAGCTTATACCGCTCCAGGTAAACGTTGCAAAGGATCCCACCCTTGCGGTGGAGACGCTTAAGGATCTGCTGAATATCGAGGTGCTCAATCAGGCGCTGATAAACGGCCATACCGAGCTTTACGGAAAGCTGGAGGACTTAGCCGCCGCGCTTTACGTCACCCCTGAGCAGCTTGTGCAGGAGATACAGAATCAGGAGCAGCAGAACACGATGTTCAGCGGCCACGAATTCTACGACGTTCTGCGGGAGGTCGCAAAGACCACCACAGACCCTTCCACCAAGGAGCTTATCGGAAACCTGCTGAGATCCATCAATTTCGCCCAGAACAAGAACGAGATACTCGGCGCGCTCAGGGCTAATATGAAATTTCTGTCGGAATACTTCTCCCCGAACGAAAAGCTGTCGGCAAAGCTGATGGACCTTTCGCGGGAATGGGGAGCGCCGGACGCCGAAAAGTACTTCGACTATCTTAAGGGCGAAACGCTCACCGTGCTGAAGGACGTCAGCGGGAGCCTTCTCAACGACGATAAGACCCAGATGCTGATACCGCTCATCACGCACAACCTGTCGAGGTACAACAACAGCCCTTATATGTGCAAGGAGTATTTCAACCTGCTTCTGTCGCAGATATCCTCCGGCACCCTGCGGGAGTCGCTGAAAAATTCCTTCAACCGTCTTTATTCCGCTATATTCAACAAGCAGAAGATGACCGACCCGCAGCAGCACGCTGCCGACCAGGAGCAGCAGACGGTAAACCAACAGCCGATAAACCAGCAGGCGGCAGATCTGCGGACGGCAAACCATCAGACGGAAAAACAGCAGGCGGTTAACCAACAACAGGTAAACAACAACCAGCAGCAGGCAGAAGAACCCTCGCAGCCCCTTTTAGATAATTATACAACAAATTCTGCACAAAATCAACCACTAACAGGAAATTCCCCGAATAAAAATGAAGAAATTCCGCAGTCCGAAAGCAATATTCAGCAAATCGACGAAAATACAGAGGGAAAAGTTGGTGATTTTGCCGAGGAAACTCCGGAGCTGACGGGCTACGAAAAGTTCCTTAACGAGAGCATGAGCGAAAAAGGCTTCATGCCGGCGCTGAAAGACAGCGGATATAACATCGAACAGCAGCTTGCCGCCTATGCCCGGGGACGTCAGTCTGGATTCCTGACGCTGCACAACCTTGTCAAGGGATTGTTCATTGACGACCGCACCGGAGAGTACTCAACGCAGTTCACCCAGGATTTCTCCAAGCTGCACACGATACAGGAGGTCATCGACAAGCTTAACGAGATGCTGCGCGCTATGCCGGATATGCCCATAAGAGAGCGGCTTTACGGCGCATTCGTTGACACCATCGACAAGATGGCGCTGAAAAACGAGCTTCCCCAGCACGGAGTAAGACCCCCGGTAAGCTCCACCCTGGACAGCCTGACGGATTTCATTCAGGAGAACATCAATCACCCGGCGCTGAAATCCCTTGACAGCTTCAACGCGGCAAACCTGCTTCAGAGCCTGCTGAACGCCCCCGGTGTGTTCACCCCGCTGGCGCACTACATACTCCCGCTGGACGTGGACGGAACTAAGGCATTCGGCGAGTTGTGGGTAGACAACGACGAAAACAACCCGAACAACACCCCCGGCACCCAGAGAAACTACCACCTGTTCCTTACATTCGACATAGAAAGCATAGGCAGATTCGAGGTAGACCTGTACGCCCTAGGCGACGAGGTGAATCTGGCGCTGCTGTATCCTCCGCGGTTCGAAAAGCAGGTAGAACCGATGAAGGACAGGATAAACAAGGTGGTGCGAAACGTCGGCTATAACACCAGGACGTTCGAAACGGCGCCGCTGAAGGCTCCGCACAACCTGACCGAGATATTCCCCAAGATACTTGACAAGCGCACGACGCTCAACACGCGTGTCTGACAGGAGGCGATAATATGGAAAAGCACCCGAAATCCCCGGCGAACAACAAGCGGCTGTACGGTCAGAACGCCGCAGTCGCGCTGAAATACAACCCCGACATGAACTATGCACCCGTAGTGGTCGCCTCCGGTCTGGGAGAGCTGGCACAGCGCATAGTCAACATCGCAGACGAGGCGGGAGTCCCGGTATACCGCGATGACAGCGTTGCCGCGCTGCTGGTCATGCTGAACGCCGGCGAAACTATCCCGAAGGAGCTGTACCAGATAGTCGCGGCGATATATGCCGAGGTAGTCTATACGGCAAACGATATGCGGAAAAAATAACACGAACGGAGGCGCCGAAAAGCGCCTCCGTTGTTATTTTATAGGTCGTCCGCGTCCTGGATCGGCTTTTCCTCCGTATCCTTGGGAGTTCCGGTGTACATTCCCTGCGGGTCGCACTCCGGGGATATCATTGTTCCGTCGTTCACCTTGAACGGCTTCTTTTTTCCCGTTCTGTGGCAGTTTGTAAATTCATTCATAGCTTTCCACCTCCGATAAAATTTGCCGCATTGCAAAAATACAATGCGGCATTATTATATGTTATTTCTTATGATTCAATCCGCCGTAGGCTCGGGTTCCATAGAAACCGCGACCTCTGTTATGTACTCCTCGTCAGAGACTGCTTCCTGCGTTTCGCTCTGCTTTTTCGGAACGTATGCGTTTCCGCTGGTCGCCCGTCTCAGCGCCGCAAGGAGCTTCGGCTCCCTCCAGACATATTCCTTTCTGTCAAGGACGCTTCCATCGTCCCACAGAAAAGTTGAAATATAATTGTCGCGGCACTGCTTGGTCAGCCTTTCGCAGAAATATATCCTGCTGATCTCGTCGCTCAGGGACGGCGCGCCGTACTCGGATATTATAACCGGTATGCCGTTATCCACAAAGCGCGTCCGCAGCAGCTCCACCCGGGAATCCATCCAGTTTTCCTCAACGGCGCTGCCCCAGTGGTCTATGACCCCGTCCACGCAGAATGTCCTTGGAATATAATACTGCACCGAAAGTATGCACTTGCCGCGCATATCCTCCGGCATCTTGAAGCGGCCGTCACAGGTCTCCAGGATATCCGCTCCGTATCCCGCTATCACCAGATGGCGGTACAGATTGTTTCCGCCGGTTTTCCGCACGGTGTTCACGAATTCCTGATTTACAGCGTTGAACAGCTCGTACGCCTTATCGCTGTCAAGCTCCGGGAATTCCACCCGGTTCATGCTTTCATACAGCAGCCGCTCGTTATAGGTTATGAATTTCTCCGCGATCTGCGACCAAATTCGGCTGTATCTCGCCAAAACCGAGTCCCTGTCGTACTGCGCGTTCCTTATCCATGCGCCGAAATCCGTATCGGCGGCTCCGTCGTGATACATGGTGATAATAACGTACATTCCGTTGTCATAGGCATAGTCCACCACCTGCTTCACACGGTTCAGCCAGGTTTCCTCTATGTTCCCGTCGGCGTCGATGTGTCCGCGCCAGGTTATCGGCAGTCGCACCGCGTTTATGCCGTTATCCGCGAGGGTCTTGAAATACTGCTCCGTCAGCATGGGGTTTCCCCAGGACGTTTCATCCTCCGTCTGCCCGGGACGATCCGCCGCCCCGTCCCCGTCAAGGTCCGCCGTGCAGCTATCCAGCGCATTTCCTACGTTCCAGCCGATCCTTATATTCGTCACAAGCTGCTGGGAGGAAATATCGATCATGTTTGACGGCCTGTCGTATCCGTCAATACTTACAGAGCCTCCGGAAAACACCTGATCCGGGCTTATCCCGCCAGACGGCTGCGATGTATTTCCGGAACACCCGGTAAGTAAAACAAACAGCGCGATAAGCGCCGGCAGCACTCGCTTCATCTGGGATACCTCTCTGTTTCAGTAGGATATAATGGTCAGCATGGAGTTTGCAGAGACTAAGTCCGAATGGCACGTCCCGGCAGACATATCTGCATGACATTTTTATAAACGCTTTTCGTTTATTATAGCATATCCTGACCGTAATGTCAATGTAAGCGGGCGCGGGCTCTGCCGGAGATTTTCGGGGATTTGTCAAGAAAATAATATGCCCCATTTTTTCCCTTGATTTTTTTCAGATTTTTATATATAATGTATTATGGATATACGGCATATTATTTCACGGAGGTGAACGAATGAGAAAAAACGATCTGCTTATACCGGCAGTTCTGACGTTAAGTCTGCTGACCGGCTGCAACCTGGAAAATATAAGCTCTGTAAGCTCGCAGGCGCGTACCTCCGCCGTCACAGCCGCCACTGAGCCTCCCACTGTGGAAACCGAGGAGCCTGCCCAGACCAGCGCCGTTCCTGCTGAACCGCTTGAGCCTGACGACGTTATACCCGCGGCTATCCAGTCGCCGCGGCGGGAGGGCAGCCGGCTGTCCTATTCGATAGTGAATGTGTATTCCGGCGGAGATTACTACACGGTGGATATCTCAGCGGTAAGGCTGACGGCGACCGCCGATGTCCCGGACATTGAAACCACTTTTGTCGACGGCGACCTCTACGGGGATTTCAGGCTGGATCTGCTGAAACAGGGGGAAATAATAGATACTCTGAAAATAAACGTCCCCCGGGACGACCGGTTCCTGATTTTTGAGAGCGTAACGCAGGAGCTGACCTATGGCTGCAAGCTTATTTCAAACATGAGAGACTACGGCGCCCGGGAATACCCGGATCTCGTTCAGCTTGACTTCCATATTCAGATTCAGAACGAAGCGGAAGTCCCCCAGTATGCGCGGTATTTCACCGTTTCCGGAGAAAAGCTCTGCGAAGTCCCGATTTACGAAAACGGTATTGAGATTGCTCCCTACGGCACCCATCTGGAGCCGGAATCCGCCGGACTTATGATACAGCGCATCGTTGCAAAGGAATACGGAGAATATACCGTTAAGCAGTTTGAGTACACATTTGACCCCGAAAACCTTACGCTGACGCGAAAACGCGTCCAGTACACAGTTCCGCAAAATGGAGGAGAATCATGACCGATAAGGAAGAATTCATCAGCATATTCAGGCAGAACATAACCCGGGAGGGCTCAGACAAGCTGCTGGACTTTCTGGAGAACCGCAGCGATTTCTTCACCGCGCCCGCCAGCACCCGGTATCATAACGCGTTCGAAGGCGGTCTGCTGAGACATTCCCTGAACGTATACCACTGCCTGTGCTCCTACCTGGAGCGGGAGCGGGTAAAGAACGAATACAAGCTCAGCGTTTCCGCTGAAACCGCCGCGATCGTGGCGCTTCTTCACGATGTATGTAAGGTGAACTTCTACCGCACCGGCTGGAGGAACGTCAAAAACGAAAAGACCGGTCAGTGGGAAAAGCAGCCGCGCTATGAAATACACGACACTATTCCCTACGGCCACGGCGAAAAATCCGTCTATATCATCTCGGCATATATCCGCCTCACCCGGGAGGAGGCCATGGCGATACGCTGGCACATGGGTTTCTCCGGCATCGAGGACAAGAATACGATAGGTCAGGCGCTCGCCA
The DNA here is from genome assembly GCA_934448295.1 of uncultured Oscillospiraceae bacterium. Classification (GTDB taxonomy): domain Bacteria; phylum Bacillota; class Clostridia; order Oscillospirales; family Ruminococcaceae; genus CAG-115. Next base: position 66,239 of record CAKSEY010000001.1, on the reverse strand, counting down.
TGTATCCGCTGGCGTTCGCTATGACCGTCGCAGATATGGAGGCTTCATACTTTCTGGAATCCACTCCCGAATAACAGCGGGTCTCTTTCCCTTTCGGCACCGTCCGAAAGGGATTTTTTTTGCCCTGAAAGCCGAATTGAATTTTGAACATTCAACACGGATTTGTTGAGAGATTTTTTTGCAACCGTACATCAACTTTTTTTCAACAATGAAATCAACCTTTTTGTTTGTTTTCAACGTGGGCTATACTTTCGCGTTTTTTAACCGTTTCAACACAGTTTTCAACCAATTTGCTTCTGAAATATCGTTTCAACGTTGAAAATGTGTTGACAAAACCGGTTGAAAAACTGGTGATAAATAATTTTCAACACATTTGATACATTTTTTTACATATGTTCGCAAAAATCCGTTTGTCAGTTAGTTGACTGAAAGTATAATTTGAGTTAATCAACAGCTTTTCCACTTAAAAAATACTGGCGCTTATTCGGTTGTTAAATTTGAAAGGATTCGATACTGCACTAATATGCGTACTTTTAACAGTTTCAACACACTTTTCAACATTCTGATTCGATTTCAACTGATTATACCAGGAGTTTTTATAACATTAACAGCAAATCGTTGAAAATTGACTAAATGTGTGTATAAATTTATAAATCAGGTCAATAATCAAGTTGAATAATATCATGAAAGGATCTGCTGAAATGATCAAGGGAGTCACTAAAAGCATAATTGAAGTAACGCCAAAAAATGCCTGCTTTGAGAAAATCATAATTATCCTCAACAGCAGCTATGATGAACCAGACCGTGAAGAGATCAAACGTGAAGCCGAACTACTTACCGGAAAGGCTCCGGATTACCTGAAACGCCAAAATCGCCTCACAAGACTCAAAATGTGGCTGTGCGGCACCGCAGGGGCTTTCGCTTCCGCCGCAGCAATGCTGATAATATATTTGTTTGTTTAAAATTCACATATTATTGTTGAATTTTTCAACGCTTTTTTGCTTGAAAAATTTCAACTTTTATGGTATCATTAAATATGGACATCTTTTGACAGAAATTGTTTATGTAATCTAACTTTTGCTGTATTTATATTTTGTAAATATACTTATTATAATATATACTAGTACGGAAGGCTCCTGAACAGCTTAATATCTCAAACGGAATGGTGAAAAAATATGAACTCGAAATCAATGACCTCGCTCTCTGATATCTACAATCTGGTGGTGGATAACTATGTGCGCCAGTATAATACCTCTGAAACAGCCCGCGAGCTGTGGCTCGATCCTATCGAACCCGTTGAGCTTAAGGGAAATGTCGTGGTCCTCGCCATTGATTCGGAGCTTAAAATGAGCACGCTCAGCCAGATATACCTCGATAAGCTTGAGGAGCAGTTCTCAAACGTCCTGGGTACGCCTATCAAGATAGAATTCGTGATAAAGAACAACCCGGAGACCACTGAGAAAAAATTCGACAATATCCGCAACAGCGAGGAGCTGACTAACCAGATCGATAATATCGTACACGATAACAAGGTAACGTATACCTTCGACAACTTCATCGTAGGCCCCTCAAATAACCTGGCTTTCGCCGCTGCAAAGGCTGTTTCCCACAAGCAGCACGAAAGGTACAATCCGCTTTTCATATACGGAGATTCCGGTCTCGGAAAGACTCATCTGCTCTCTGCCATTCAGAATGAGATGACGAAGAATTACCCCGGCATCAATATCATCTACATATCCGCTGAGACCTTCACCAACGAGTTTCTGCACTCCATCACCGCAAACAATACCGAGCTTTTTGACGAAAAATACCGCAACGCGGACGCGCTGCTGATAGACGATATCCAGTTCATCGCCGGCAAGGAGCAGACGGAGGAAAAATTCTTCCACATCTTTAACGAGCTGTATAAGCTGAACAAGGCTATCGTGCTGACCTCAGACCGTCCCGCAAAGGAAATAAAGTCCATCTCCGACAGATTAAAGACCCGCTTCTCATCAGGCCTTGCCGCAGATGTAAAGCCCCCGGAATATGAAACAAGACTCGCGATAATCCAGCGCAAGGCTGAGAACCTTAACTTCAAGATACCCGAGGACGTTGTGGATTTCATCGCGACTAAACTGAAATCCAACATACGCCAGATTGAAGGCGTCGTTACCAAGATGAACGCGCTTTATGTCGTATCCCAGATGAAGCCCACCATCGTTGTGGCGCAGAACGTCATCAAGGATATTGTTTCCGACCACCAGCCTATTCCGATAACCGTTGACAAAATCATCAGCGAGGCTGCCAAGATATATAACGTTGACCCGGACGAGATCCGCTCGCCTAAGCGTAATTCCCCCGTTTCCTCAGCCAGAAAGGTGGCTATCTATGTTATCCAGGAGATAACCGGGCTCCCCTATGAGGCTATCGGTCAGGAATTCAGCGGCAGGGATCACTCCACCGTTGTTTACGCCATAAAGAACGTTAAGGAAACTATGGCAAAGGACAGCAATTTCCGTTCCGTTGTTGAAGATCTTATTAAGAACATTAAGGCAAACCAGTGATTTTTTCACTGAATTGCTAACAAGTTTTGAGATGATTTCAACGGCTTGTTGAATAAAAATCAGCCAACCTTGAATCCACACGATTTCAACATCGCTGCGATGAAAACTTTGAGCCGATGAAACGCTTTGTGGCGCAGAATAGCGGACTTTTCAACATTTGAACAGCCATTATTATTATTATTAAAAAATATTATTTCTTTTTTATTTTTCGCTGCCTGAGTTCAGTGCGGCAGAAAGGACCAATAGATTATGAAATTCAGTTGTCCTAAGGACGTTATTCTTTCAGCAGTGCAGACGACTGCGAAAGCTGCTGCAGGAAAATCCACAATTGCAGCCCTTGAGGGAATACTCATGGAGCTGGAAGGAAATACGCTTACCGTTACCGGATACGACCTTGATATCGGAATCAAGACTTCGATCGAGGTAAACGGCTCTGAAAGCGGAAATATAGTCGTAGGGGCAAGAAAATTCGGCGATATTATCAGAAAAATGCCGTCCGGTAATATTACGTTCGAATGTAACGACAACAATAACGCTGAAATATCCGGCGGAGAAACTAATTTTACGATCATGTGCATGAGCGCTGACGATTACCCAAATATTCCACAGGTAAATCCGGAAACCAGCTTTTCTATGCCCCAGAAGCTGTTAAAGAGCATGATAACCCAAACTAAATTTGCAGTAGCTGTTACAGACAGCAAACCCGCGCTGATGGGCTGCAAATTTGAGTTGGAGGACAATATACTCAGCGTAGCCGCAGTGGACGGCGTCAGGATCGCGCTCAGACAGGAACCGCTGACCTATAATAACATCAGCTTTATAGTTCCCGCCAAAACTCTGGAGGAGCTGACTCATATCCTCTCAGACGATAATGATAAGAATGTTACTCTCAGTATAGATAAAAACCAGATAAGCTTCACGGTTGACAGCTATGTGATGATCTCACGGCTGCTTGACGGGGATTTCATTCAGTTTAAGAATTATCTCAAGTGCAATTCCGAGGTTTACGCGGAGGTCAACACCCGGGAAATGATCGAGATGCTTGACCGCACTATGCTGATAATCGACGAGAAAAACAAGAATCCCATTCGCTGCGAGATAAAGGACAACTCTATTTACATGAGCTGCACCACTGCGATAGGAAAACTCAGCGACAAAATCTCCGTTAAATACAACGGAGAGCCTATTACCGTGGGATTCAACGCGAAATATATGCTGGACGCGTTCAAGGCATGCGACACTGATACGGTCAAGCTTGTGGCTGCGTCAGCCATTGCTCCGCTGATAATACTGCCGATGGAAGGCAGCGCTTTCACATATCTTGTTCTCCCCATGCGCCTGAAATGAATTGATCGGTGGGAGAGAGCCTGCAAAGCTGCAAAAGAACTCGCCCTCCATGAAGAAAACTGCTGATATCGACCTGCGGCTAACGCGGTGGGCTTATCAGGAACTAACTCAGACGGCGCTGTTAAGCCAAAAAACTGCTTTCGCAGAAATGCGGCGGCGGTTTTTTCATGCGGCTAAATAATATGCGCGTTTCCGGCAGTAATACGGCGGAAACTCATGCCAAAAGGCAGCATTAACATAGTATTACAGTAAGAAGAAAGGAAACAGAAACACAATGGAAGAAATAAAGATCACTACACCTTTTATCAAGCTGGATCAGCTTGTAAAATTCGCGGGGCTGGCAGAAACCGGCGCAAAGGCTAAGATACTGATCGAGCTTGGCGAGTTCAACATAAACGGGGAACTCTGCACCAAACGCGGTAAGAAAATCAAGCCCGGCGACGTAATAGATTTCAAGAACAAGAAATACAAGATAGTACTTGACGAGAACGCAGTAACAGAAGCTGCTGAATAATTATACGCATGGTTATTACTAAGCTGTATATACGCAATTTCCGGAATATAAGGGAAGCCGAGCTGACCTTTGACGACAGGCTGAATATCTTTATCGGCAGGAATGCCCAGGGAAAAACAAATCTCATGGAGGCGGTTTCCGTCTGTCTGGGCGGCAGCTTCCGTCATGTGAAGTATTCGCAGTATATTCCGGTCACAGACGGCAAGGCGGAGGTCTTTATCAGGCTGTGTTTCCGCGAGGATAATAATACTTCGCGTGAAAATGTTGTGGAATATACGATAAGTAATAACAAGCCGCAGATAAAATACAACGGACTAAATGTCAGCGACGCGGCGCAATTATACGGCGTGTTGAAATATGTGGTTTTCGTTCCGGAACACCTCAATCTGATAAAGGGTGCGCCGGAGCTCCGCAGGGGATACCTTGATGATGTCGCCGTAATGCAGACCCAGACTCACCAGAAAAAGCTCTCAAACTATAACAGAGGGTTAAAACAGCGTAATAATATACTCGCTTTTGCAGGGAAGAATATCCCTGCTGAGGAGCTTTCCGCGCAGCTTGCACCGTGGAATGACATTCTTGCGGGCGAGGGGATAAACGTGACCTACGGCAGGCTGAAATATTTCGAGTTTTTGCAGGAATATGCGGCTGAGATGTATTCCAGACTTACCGAAGGGGCGGAGTCCCTGAAAATGGAATATTACAGCTCAATCTACAAAACTCAGAGTATAGACTTTTCTGATATAAATGGACTGTTTAAGAAATATGTCTCAGAACTGGAGAATAATCTTGACAGCGAGATGAAGCTTCACTACACGATAGTGGGAATCCACCGGGACGACGTTAATTTTTTCATCAACGGAATGCCAGCGCGGGACTTTGCTTCCCAGGGGCAGGTCAGGAGCGCGGCGCTTTCGCTGAAGCTCTCCGAGGCTGAGATGATACGCCGCAGGAACCGCACCTGTCCGGTGATAATACTTGATGATATACTCAGCGAGCTTGACCATGTGCGCAGGAATTTCGTCATAAACAATATAGATAACAGTCAGGTGTTTATTACCTGCTGTAATATGGACGACCTGTCCGCTTTAAAGGGCGGAAAGTCGTGGCGCACGGAAAACGGCTGCTTTACGGAGGTGTGAGGCTGTGTATCTGTTCCTTGGCGGAGACGTCACCGTCAGAAAAGACGATGTTATCGGGATATTCGACATAGAGGAATGTTCGGTCAGCCGAATAACTGCGGATTTCCTGAACGCCAGCCAGAAGCAGGGCAGGGTCGTCAGCATTTCGGACGATATGCCGAAAGCATTCGTTGTGTGCTCTGAAAAGACCTATATCACCAACATTTCAAACACTACGATAAACCGCAGATGTGATGAAAAATTCACTTAAAATTATACTACTAGTAAAGATTGTGCGGTTTTATACGAAAATTGGTAATAAAAAAGGAGGGTTCATTCCCTCCTTTAACTTTTTCTGATATCAGCCGGGCAGGTCGATCTCTTCCTCGGCTACCTCGTGGCGGCGGCAATTGAAGCTGTCGGCGGTCAGCTTTATCAGCACCATGCTGTTGAGCGCCTGTTCGCTGAACTTGTGATCCTGCTTTTCCTCGTCGTATTTGCTTATGATCTTCGTGAGCCCGGTCAGCTTTTCGATCCCGTTTATTATCTCCACTGAGCCTGTTCCGGTCATGCAGTCGTATATTGCGGACACGCTGCACCCGTTCTCGCCCTTTACTATGTCTGTGAGTATATCCATCTCAAAGCCGGCGAGATTGTTCTTTTTTATAAGCTCCAGCTTCTGACCGCGGGGCGCGCTGTGGAAGTAAAGCTCCAGATGATTCCCCTCCAGCATATAACCGAAGCACATCGGTATTATATAAGGGTAATCGCCGTTGTTCAGCGCAAGACGGCATATCCTGGCTTCCCTCAGCAGCTTTTCTACCTCTGCAATGTCTGTTATCTCTATGTCTTTTCCTGTCATACTGTTTCCCCCTTTATGTGAGCTTCATCTGCATTTTACGCGTATAAAACAATCACCCGCATGCTGTTCGCCTGCGGGTGTATGTTTGCTTCTTCAAGAAAATTATGCAGTGGTCTTCTTTGCAAGCTGGGACTTCAGACGAGCAGCCTTATTCTTGTGGATAAGACCCTTACCTGCAGCCTTGTCTACGCTTACAACTGCGGTCTTGATAGCAGCTGCGTCAGCACCCTCAGCGCGAGCCTTCTTGATAACTGTCTTAAGTGCAGTCTTGGAAGCCTTGTTAGCCTCTGTTCTGTCCTTGGCAATAAGAACTCTCTTCTTTGCAGACTTAATGTTCGGCATTTATTTTCACCTCCATAGCTATTCGATCGGAACGCGGCGTGCCGCGCTCTCGATTTATTATCTTATATGGGCATTCGGGGAATTTTCTATAATTCCTCATTCTGAACACCATAATAATATATTTTATTATAACATATTATTTTCCGAATTTCAAGAGGTTAATCAAATTTTTTTGAAAAAATCTGCGGGCCTGCGCTGCGGAGATTTAGGTATTTTGTATAACCGTGCTGTCTCCTAACTCCATGATCATCGGGTCGTCGCCTGCTTCTGACCCGAACCACCATCTTTCCTCGGTGAGCTCTCCGGTCTTATAGATGTATGTGTAGTAGTGCAGGCGCTCGACTCCCTGCGGGAAATCGGACGGCTCGGGGTGTTCTGCTTCGTAGGCTTCCACGCGGGCGAGAAGCTTTTCGCGCAGCTCCGGGGAGTACACCGCCGAAAGAGACTTATTTGAACGTCGCAGGACGGTTTTGTTTTTATTAATGTAAATGGTGTAGCAGTAGTTGGTCTCAATATTGTCTATGCAGTAGAACGCCTGAATTTTTGCCTTTACGCCGCCGGTTATGTTTATATGCATAGAATAGTCAGACAGGGTGAAATTGCTGTCATAGCGGCGCACAGCGTTAAATGCGGGGATAATACTCCTGTCTTTGGTGCAGGTGAGGTTTCCGGAGCAGGTAATGACGGACTGCGGATAGGACGTCAGACCTCCGGAGGATATATTCAGCTCCCCGCCTTTTTCAATATTGATCGCGCCGTTATTTTGCAGATAGGCGTCTGAGAGCTTCAGCTTTCCGTCTGTTACCAGCAGGGTGCCGCCTTTTTCAATAAAAATGCGGGAGCTGCTCAGGGTCACTTCGGCTCCGTTGGTTACTTCAAGAACAGAACCGCTTTCAATACGCAGGTAGTTTTTCAGGGTGGCGCTTTCGCTGAGGGTAATGTGACCGGAAATGTACAGGTCGCGCGTTTTCGGAATGTTGTCCGATTCAGTCCAGGCGGTTCCGCAAAGCTGGGTTCGGGCGTCCTGGTTTTCTGCGTGCGCCGGGCTGAACAGGGTCAGGCACAGCGCTGCTGCGATGATTGCTGATGTGAGCTTTTTCATGGTGATATCCTCCTTTTAAATGTGTTTTTGTATATAAAACCATATACGCCGAAAAAAGGTTGCAGGCAACTGTAAAATCATAAAAAGAAACGATAATTTTTATATCAAATTTGGCTCAAATGCTTGCAATTTTGCGCGTTTTGTGGTATACTATATATAATATATGCTTTATGCAGAGGTGGGGCTTGCACGCCCCGGCAGGTACTGAAATGCTTCAGTATTGATATGGAGGGTTAGGTTTATCTATGGCTGAAAACGAAAAGACTCAGGAAATGAGCTACGGCGCGGACGACATACAGGTCTTAAAGGGACTTGAGGCCGTCAGAAAGCGCCCGGGTATGTACGTTGGTTCTTCCGGCGAGGGCGGTCTGCACCACCTGGTATACGAGATAGTCGATAACGCTATCGACGAGGCTCTTGCAGGCTACTGCACCGAAATCAACGTGTCTATCCTGCCTGACAATATAATCAGGGTAGTGGACAACGGACGCGGAATTCCTACCGCCATAAACCATGCTGAGGGTATCTCTGCGGCCACTGTCGTATTTACGGTGCTGCATGCGGGCGGTAAATTCGGCGGCGGCGGATACAAGGTCGCAGGAGGTCTGCACGGCGTTGGTGCTTCCGTTGTAAACGCGCTTTCGGAATGGCTGGAGGTCAAGATCTACGACGGCAAGAATATCCACTTCCAGAGGTTCGAGCGCGGAGAATACAGCGAGCCTATCAAGGTCATCGGGGACACCGACCGCACCGGTACTACCGTTACATTCAAGCCGGACGGTCAGATATTCCATACGACCGAGTTCAGCTATGCAACGCTCCAGGACAGGCTGCGTGAAAAGGCGTTCCTTAACGGCGGACTGAAAATAACCCTGGAGGACACCCGCGACCCTGAGAATCCGGTCTACGAGGAAATGATGTACGAGGGCGGTATCAAGAGCTACGTTGAGTGGCTCAACAAGAAGCGCGGTGCCGACGTGCTCCACCCGGATGTTATTTATCTCACCGGAGATATGAACGGGATAAACGTTGAGATAGCGTTCCAGTATACCACGGACTTCAACTCCGAGATATTCCGTTCCTTTGCGAACGATATCCACACCGGCGAGGGCGGCACCCACGAGCTGGGCTTCAAGAAGGCACTCAGCAAGGTCGTAAACGACTACGCCAAGGCATACAAGGAAGCCCAGGAGAAGAATAAGCCGAAGAAGAAATCCGCAAAGAAGGGCGAGGAAGAGAAGCCTTTCACCGGTTACAGCGGCGAGGCTATAAGGGAGGCTATCAACGCGGTAATTTCCGTTAAGCTGCCGGAGTGCGAGTTTGAGGGTCAGACCAAGAGCAAGCTCGGCAACCCGGAGGTTCAGCCGGTGGTCTACAAGATAGCGGTGGAGCAGCTCACATATTACTTTGAGGAGCACCCGGACACCGCTATGATCATCATGAACAAGGCGATGAACTCCCAGGCGGCGCGGGACGCGGCCAAGAAGGCCATGGAGGCAAAGCGCAAGTCCGTTATGGACAGCAACGGTCTGCCCGGAAAGCTGGCGGACTGCTCCGAGAGAGACCCCTCCGTTACCGAGATATACATTGTCGAGGGAGATTCTGCGGGCGGTTCTGCAAAGAGCGGACGCGACAGAAGATTCCAGGCTATCCTGGCGCTGTGGGGCAAAATGCTGAACGTTGAAAAGGCAAGAGCCGACAAGGTCTACAACAACGACAAGCTCTCCCCGGTAGTAAAGGCGCTCGGCACGGGTATCGCAGAGGATTTCGACATCACAAAGCTCAGATACGGACGCGTTATCATCATGGCGGATGCCGATGTCGACGGCGCCCATATCTCCACGCTTATGCTGACGTTCTTCTTCCGCTTCATGCGGCCGCTTATCGAGCAGGGTCATGTGTATATCGCACAGCCGCCGCTGTTCAAGGTGGCAAAGGGCAAGACCGTGAAGTACGCTTTCTCAGACGAGGAACGAGACGTTTATATCAGGGAGCTTTCCGGCGAATCCGGCTCAAAGGTCGATGTTCAGCGCTACAAAGGTCTTGGTGAGATGGACCCCGAGCAGCTCTGGGAAACTACCATGAATCCCGAGACCCGCACGATGGTTCGCGTTACCGTTGAGGACGCTGCAAAGGCTGACGAGATAATGACCATACTCATGGGCGACAAGGTTGAACCGAGAAGGGAATTTATCGAGCAGAACGCAACGCTGGTAAAGAACCTGGATTTCTAAACTTTGAGTTGATATAGACAACGAATCGACTATGTGTAGAATTTTAAAAGGAAGTGATAGATATTTCTAACGGACTTTTGCCGGAACTTGGCGAGAACAGGGACGATAATACAAAATCAGGCGAGCCGCTGTTCAAATTCAGCTACGACAATACGCTGGAGGAGATAGACGGCGCTATGAAGTCGTTCCAGCAGCGTTTCAAGAGCAAGCGTGGGATTTTCATGATAGTGGCTTACGCGGCGCTTACGGTGGCTGTGCTGGTCTCTATCATCATGAATCCTACATCTGTGTTTGCATACGCGGCTCTGCTTTTCTGCGGCCTGGGGCTTGTATACAGCCTCACGGACAAGCAGAGGGCGCGCCGCAGGACGATAGACGCGCTCCGGGACATGAATCCGGAGGAATACGCCGCAGCTTTCTTTGACGACAGGATAGAGATAGAGACGATCATCAGACCCAAGGAGAAAGAGGTTCGCGTTAAGCTTGACGAGGAAGCGGACGACGAAATTATTTCTCCGCTGAAAACCACGTTTGTCATCGGGCAGGATCTGCTTGAATTCATAGAAAACGACGAAGCCCTGCTGCTGGTGTTCAACAGACAGCAGATATACTGCTTCCCGAAGAGGTGTCTTTCAATGGAGCAGGAAAGCGAGGTCAGGGATTTTCTGACGAACAGATTAAAGTCAGAAAATTGATTTGGAGGTAAAATGGATATTGATTTCAGCTTGGAAAAGCTAATAAATGTTGACTTAGAGGAGACGATGAAAACATCGTTCATACAGTATTCTATGTCGGTAATCACAGCGAGAGCGCTCCCGGACGTAAGGGACGGTCTGAAGCCGGTTCACCGTCGTATAATCTACACCATGAACGACGCCGGAAATACCTCTGACAAGCCTTTCAGAAAGTGCGCCTACACCGTCGGCGAGGTTCTCGGTAAATACCACCCGCACGGCGACGCTTCCGTTTATGACGCGCTCGTCCGTCTGGCGCAGGATTTCTCGCTGAGATATCCGCTTATCGACGGTCACGGAAACTTCGGCTCCGTGGACGGCGACCCCGCTGCGGCTTACCGTTACACTGAGGCGAGGCTCGCGAAGATATCCAACGAAATGGTTCAGGATATCGGAAAGAAAGTCGTTGATTTCACCACAAACTACGATGATAAGCTTCAGGAGCCTGTGGTACTTCCGTCAAGATTCCCGAACCTGCTGGTAAACGGCAGCAACGGTATCGCAGTCGGTATGGCAACGAATATCCCGCCGCATAACCTCGGTGAAGTCATTGACGCTATCATGCTGATGATAGATAATCCCGACGTCACCATTGAGGAGCTCATGACCCAGATACAGGGGCCGGATTTCCCAACAGGCGGCATAATCATGGGTTACAGCGGTATTCGGTCGGCTTACTACACCGGGCGCGGAAAGATAATCCTCCGCGGACGGGCAAATATCGTTGAGGAAAAGGATCACACCCGCATAATCATCGACGAGATACCGTACATGGTAAACAAGGCGCGCCTGCTTATGAGCATAGGCGACCTTGTGCGCGACAAGCGTATTGAGGGAATCAGCACGGTGCGCGATGAATCCGACAGAAATGGTATGCGCGTTGTAATCGAGCTGAAGCGCGACGCTAACGCAAACGTGGTGCTCAACAAGCTGTACTCCTTCACGCAGCTCCAGGATACGGTGGGAGTTATCATGCTGGCGCTGGTAAACGGTCAGCCGAAGATACTCAATCTTAAGCAGTGCCTTGAATACTACCTTGATTTCCAGGTGGACGTTATCACCCGCCGTACAAAGTACGATCTTGACAAGGCTCTTGAAAGGGAACATATCCTTGAGGGCTTCCTTATCGCCATCGATTTCATTGACGAGGTTATCGCGATACTGCGTTCCAGCAAGAGCATTCCCGAGGGCAAGGAAAGGCTTGTGGAGCGCTTCAAGAATATTGACGTTTCCTCTACCGGGTTCTTTGATAAGGGAACATATTCGCTTTCCGAGGCTCAGGCGGAAGCTATTGTACAGATGAGACTCGGCGCGCTGACCGGCATGGAGAAGTCCAAGGTAATAGACGAGCTCCAGGAGAAGCGCGCTACCATCAAGGAAATGCGGGAGATACTCGCAGACCACAACAAGCTGCTGCGCGTTATCGGCGACGAGCTTTCCGTTATCAAGAAGAAGTACAACGACGCAAGGCGCACCAAGATAGAGCCGGTAAGCGGCGAGGTGGATATCGAGGATCTTATCCCCGAGGAGGACTGCGTTGTTACCTACACGAATATAGGCTACATCAAGCGCCAGCCCGCCGAGATATACAATATCCAGAAGCGCGGCGGCAAGGGCGTTTCCGGCATGAAGCAGAGGGACGAGGATTTCGTTGAGAATATGTTCATCTCTTCAAGCCATGAAAATATTCTGTTTATCACCAATCAGGGCAACATGTACCGTCTGAAATGCTATGAGATCCCCGAGGGAAGCAAGCAGTCCCGCGGCATGAACATTGTAAATCTGCTCCAGCTCAACGAGGGCGAGAGAGTGGCTGCTATGATGACCACCCGGGATTTCGCGGAGAACAAGTATTTCATCTGCGTGACCAAGAACGGCACAGTAAAGCGCACAAAGCTGTCTGAATACAAGAACGTCCGCAAGAAGGCGCTCCGTGCGATAACGCTTGTAGAGGGCGATGAGATTGCGTCCGCATTCCTGACAGAGGGCGACTGCCGTATCCTTACCGCCACCAGAAGCGGCGCGGCTATCTGCTTTGATGAGAACGACTGCCGTCCGCTCAGCAGACAGGCAAGGGGAGTTAAGGCTATAAAGCTCCGCGATAATGATTATGTTGTCGGCGCGACCAAGGTGTTTGACGAGAGCGCGACTATCCTCACGGTTACAGACATGGGTATGGGACGGCGCTGCGCAGTTTCCAGCTACCGTCAGCAGAAGCGCGGCGGATTTGGTCTCAAAAACTACAAGGTCAGCGACGAGAAGGGTTATGTATGCGGAATACGCACGCTTGGCCCGGATGATGATGTTATTCTTATCAGCACTGATGGAATCATCATCAGATTCCGTGCGAACGATATGAGAGTGATGGGCAGGTCTGCCACCGGCGTGCGCGTAATGCGTCTCGCCGAGGATAGCAGGGTCGCTACATTCACAAGAACACAGCATGACGATTCTGAGAGCACCGAGGAGATTGAAAAGGTTTCCGATGAAGAAATACAGGCTTCACTGAACGAGGACGCCGCCGAGGTCGTTGAGCCGGACGATGTAACTCCGGACGATGACGACGGTGCGGAAGCTCCTGAGAATTCCGAGGACATCACTGAGGAATAAACTATAACTGAATAGGTTCGCCCGGATCGTAACAATTCGGGCGAATTTTGTGGAACGTTCCACGTGGAACATTTTGTCGAACAGGACGAAAGGAAGATGTTGATTGGAAGGCGGATACACGCTTGAAGAATATGATGTAGCCGTTATCGGCGCAGGTCACGCAGGCTGCGAGGCAGCACTTGCCGCCGCAAGGCTGGGATTAAAGACCGCGATTTTCACGCTGTCGCTGGACTGCATTGCAAATATGCCGTGTAATCCATGTATTGGAGGCTCCGCAAAGGGACAGATCGTTTGCGAGATTGATTCCCTCGGCGGAGAAATGGGCAGGGCTGCCGACGCAACGTTTATTCAGTCTCGAATACTTAACCGCGGCAAGGGTCCGGCAGTCCACAGCCTGAGGGTGCAGAGCGACCGCGTAAAGTACCACACATACATGAAGCAGACCCTGGAGAATACGCCTAATCTGTTTATCAAGCAGGCGGAAGTCACCTCCGTAGACGTGGAAAACGGCAGAGTGACGGCGGTGCGCACAAAGCTGGGGGCTATTCACCCGGTAAAGGCTGCGATAATCACGACGGGAACCTATCTTAACGGAAAAATACACATTGGAGAGCTGAGTTACAGCAGCGGTCCGGACAACCTGCTGCCGTCCAGCGGGCTGACCCAGTGCCTTAAAGAGCTTGGCGTTTCCATGCGGAGATTCAAGACCGGCACTCCAGCGAGAGTGCATAAGCGCTCAATTGATTTCTCAGTGATGGAAAAGCAGACCGGCGACGAACAGATCATGCCGTTTGCCTTTGACAACGAGGAGGAACTGCACAACCTGGTTGACTGTTATGTGACTTACACGAACGCGGAAACTCACCAGGTGATACTTGAAAATCTGGACAGGTCGCCGCTGTATTCCGGCAGGATCGAGGGGATAGGGCCGCGCTACTGTCCGAGCATTGAGGATAAAATCGTCAGGTTTAAGGACAAGGAGCGCCACCAGCTTTTTGTCGAGCCAATGGGGCTTGATACGGACGAATATTATCTTCAGGGAATGTCGTCCTCGCTGCCGGAAGATGTTCAGCTTAAATTCCTACGCACGATAAAGGGTCTGGAGCACGTTGAGATAATGCGCCCGGCTTACGCGATAGAATACGACTGCTGCGACCCGCTGGAGCTCCTCCCAACGCTGGAATTTAAGAAAATATCCGGGCTTTACGGCGCGGGACAATTCAACTGCACCAGCGGCTATGAGGAGGCTGCGGCGCAGGGGATAGTTGCTGGAATAAACGCGGCTCTGAAAATCCAGGGCAGGGAGCCTATGATCCTTGACCGCGCCTCCAGCTATATAGGCACGCTGGTTGACGACCTTGTGACCAAGGGCTGCTCTGAGCCTTACAGAATGATGACTTCCCGCAGCGAATATCGTCTGATACTCCGGCAGGACAATGCAGCGGACAGACTGCTGCCCGTGGGGCATAAAGTCGGGCTTGTTTCTGACGAGAGATTCCAGAAGTTCCTGGACGAGAAAAAAACGTGTGAGGAGGAACTCGAGCGCATAAAAACAGTTCTGATCCACCCATCGGACGAGGTCAACAGGCTCCTGCGGGAAAAGGGCACGTCTGAAATCACCGCCGGAGTGCGAATGATAGAGCTGCTGAAACGTCCGCAGGTGGATTATTCAGACCTGGCGCCGTTTGACCCCGGCAGACCAGCGCTGAAATATTCTCTGGTTAACAAGCTGGAAGTCGAGCTGAAATATTCGGGTTATATCAAAATTCAGCAGGAGCAGATCGAAAAAATGCGCAGGCTGGAGGAAAAAAAGCTCCCCGAAAATGTTGATTACAAGACGATAAAGGGACTTCGGCTGGAGGCCCAGGAAAAGCTGAACAAATTCAGACCGCTGAATGTGGGACAGGCTGGCAGAATCTCCGGAGTAAACCCGGCGGACGTGTCGGTGCTGCTTATCTGGCTTGCAGGAAAGAATGGAGGTGCGGCAAATGAATGACGCTGAAAGAATACAGTTCGTTACAGATAAATTTGCGGAATCCGGAATCACAATTACATCTGATATGGCTGAAAAGCTTGTAAGGCTGTGTGATTTCATGGTCGAGTACAACAAAAATGTGAATCTGACTTCAATTACCGAATTTGAAGAGGTGGTTGTGAAGCATTTTGTGGACAGCGCGCTTCCGTTTTTCATGGTAGATATTCCGCAGGGGAGTTCCTTTATTGACGTGGGAACCGGCGCTGGATTTCCGGCGCTGCCGCTTCTTATTGTCAGACCCGACCTAAAAGGAACTCTCTGCGACAGCCTGAATAAGCGCTGCGTTTATCTGGAGCTTGCTTGCAGGGAAATCGGCGTCAATGCTGAGATTATCCACGCGCGCAGCGAGGAACTCGGGCGAAAAAAGCGCGAATGCTTTGATTTTGCAACCGCCCGCGCCGTTGCGGCTATGCCGGTGCTTTCGGAATACTGCGTTCCGTTCGTCAGGGTAGGAGGAAGCTTTATAGCGCTGAAATCCGTCAACGAGGATATTGAATCCGCTGCCGGCGCCGTAGGGAAGCTCGGCGGAAAAATCGAGATGATAAAGGATTACACTATTCCAAATGGAGACAGCAGACGGCTCATTGTGGTAAAAAAAATATCGCAGACTCCGACAAAATACCCCAGAAGCTCCGCCAATATATCGAAAAAGCCGCTGTAAATTCAAATATCATGTCGCATTTCCGCTGAAAATGGGTGGAAATGCGATTTTTTATTGTGGATATTATTTCCTGTTCATGTTATAATGAAGTCAACACAACAGAACCACAGAATTCGTGAAAGGCGGTTTTAATATGACAGGGTTGTTTAAAAACAAAGAAAAGCAGATTCAGCGCGTGATTTCGGTTGACGTAGGGCTTATTGTGCCGAATCGGTCTCAGCCGCGCGGAAAATTTGACGAAAAGGAGCTTGCTTCCCTTGCTGACAGCATACGCGAAAACGGAATATTACAGCCCATCAACGTCCGCAAGTGCGGCGTGAATTATGAGATAGTCAGCGGTGAACGCAGGCTCAGGGCTGCAAAGCTGTGCGGGCTTTCCGAGGTTCCCTGCATTGTAATTGAAGCAGATGATGAGAGGTCGGCGGTGCTGGCTCTTATTGAGAATATTCAGCGCCGCGATCTCAGTTATTTTGAGGAAGCCATGGCGATAGAAAAGCTCATCAGCTACTACGGACTTACCCAGGAAGAAGCCGCGTCCCGGCTGGGTAAAGCTCAGTCCACTATCGCGAATAAGCTCCGGCTACTGAAATTCTCGGATTCCGAGCGAGGTTTGCTCGTCCGCGGGAATATCACCGAGAGACAGGCGCGTGCTCTCATCAGAATTGACGACCAGCAGACAAGGCTTCACGTTCTTGGTGAAGTCATAATGAACCGCTTGAACATAGATCAGACTGAAAAACTCGTAGACGGACTTCTGAATGGCACTCACGAGAAAAAGGAACCTCCTAAGTCTACCCCTCGCCGGAAGTTTGTTTTTCCTGTTCCTCGGCTATACATAAACAGCATAAACAAAATCATTCGCACAATGAAGGAAGCAAACATAAACTGCGAAACTGCAATGAATCACGTTGGCGATTGCTACGAATATGTTATAAGAATTCACTCAACGGCAGAGACTTGACGTTGATTTGCTCCAACTTGTATATTAGTCATTCACCGATACAGTTCCACGTGGAACATAATTCGACCTGAGAATACAATGTTCTACGTGGAACATTAAGATAAAATGTCGGAAAATTGTTCTACGTGGAACTTTTTTAGAAAAAGGGGTTTATTTTTTTTATAGAGTATGCTATAATAGAAATAAAGAGACTAATAAACGAGGGGGAGATGTTGTGAGCGCTGTTATTGGCATAGTGAATCAGAAAGGCGGCGTTGGAAAAACAACTACTGCAATAAACACTGCCGCAGGACTTGGTTCGCTGGGCAAAAAAGTACTGCTGATTGACTTTGATCCGCAGGGAAATTCTACAACAGGCTTTGGAATAAAGAAGAAAACGCTTGATGTATCTACATACGAGATTATTATGGGGGAAGCGCGTCCGCAGGACGGAATTCTAAAAACAAGATACAAGAACGTTGATATCATCCCGGCAACCAATAAGCTATGCGAGGCTGAATTACAGCTTGCAGAGGTTGAGCAGAGAAACCACCAGCTTCGCAAGGTTATCCTCCAGGTGAAGGATAACTATGACGTGGTTGTGGTCGATTGCCTGCCGTCGCTTGGAATCCTCGCGATAAACGCAATGATCGCGTGCGACAGAATAATCGTGCCGATGGTTTGCGAACCGTTTGCGCTTGAGGGACTCGCACAGCTCATGCAGACAGTGAAAAAGGTTAAGCGCTCAGCAAACAAGGATCTTCAGCTTATGGGAATCGTGTTTACGATGATGGACCGCAGGCTTGTTGCCAGCAACGAGATAATGCGCGATATCAAGAGAACATTCCCGACAGATGTTATTTTCAAGACGCAGATTCCGCGTAATGTCAGAATCACCGAGGCACAGAGCCACGGCGAGCCTATAATCTTCTATGACAAGAATTCAAAGGGAGCCGACGCATACAAGCGGCTTTCCAAGGAAGTGCTGGATAAGGTGCGCGAAATGGAGAAGAATAATGAGCAATAAGAGAATAGGCGGTGATTTCAGCAGCCTTTTCGATGACAACAGCATGGAGGAATCCGAGGGGGTGAGAACCCTCCGGCTTTCTGAGATAGAGCCGAACAAGGGACAGCCGCGAAAAAGCTTCGACAAGGAAGCAATGGAGCAGCTTGCTGAATCAATACGCGTCAACGGAATACTTCAGCCGCTGCTTGTAAGACCGC
Organism: uncultured Oscillospiraceae bacterium; assembly: GCA_934448295.1. Lineage (GTDB taxonomy): Bacteria > Bacillota > Clostridia > Oscillospirales > Ruminococcaceae > CAG-115. Next base: position 47,967 of record CAKSEY010000001.1, on the reverse strand, counting down.
TTGCCACCGGGAATTATCAGATAGTTGCCGGTGAACGGCGCTGGAGAGCCGCAAAAATCGCGGGGCTCAGCGAGGTTCCGGTCGTTATCCGCGACGATCTATCCGAGGAACAGGTCATGCAGGTGGCTTTGATAGAGAATCTCCAGCGTGAAAACCTGAATCCTATTGAAGAAGCACAGGGTTACAAGGAACTCATAGATACCTACAAAATGACGCAGGATCAGCTTTCAAAGGCTCTGGGAAAGGCACGTTCCTCTATCGCTAACAGCCTGGGGCTTCTGTCGCTGCCGAACGGCGTGCGCGACCTCCTGGCGGATGGAAAGCTGTCCGCAGGTCACTGCAAGGCGCTGAAATCAATAAAAGATCCTGCGCTTATGACGGAGATTGCCGTGAGAGCCTCCGAGGGCGAGCTCAGCGTAAGAAGCATTGAGGTCATCGCAAAGCGCGAAGCAAAGCAGGAAGAGGAGCAGAAGCAGATAAAGCCGAGAATGGCGTACTACACCGAGGTGGAAATGAGCCTTGGCGAAGCGCTTGGCACAAAGGTGCGTATCTGCGAGGGACGTAAGACCAACACGCTCCAGATAAGCTTTGAGGACAAGGAACAGCTTGAGGGAATACTCAGGCTGATGGATGTAAAGTAACATAATACAGGCAAAAACCTGAATTCATAAAAAGAAAGGCAAAGAAAATGATAGACATTAAGTTTTTAAGAGAGAATCCTGACGCAGTTAAGGAGAACATCAAGAAAAAGTTCCAGGACCGCAAGCTTCCGCTGGTTGACGAGGTGATTGAGCTGGACGCACAGCTCCGCAAGGCGCAGCAGCGCGGAGACCAGCTCAGAGCTGACAAGAACCGCATTGCCAAGGAAGTCGGCGGATTCATGGCAAAGGGCATGAAGGACGAAGCTGAAAAGGCAAAGGCTCAGGTTAAGGAATTCTCCGATGAGCTGAAGGCTCTCGAGGTTCAGGAAGAGGAGCTTTCCGAAAAGGTGAAGAAAATCATGATGACCATTCCGAACATCATTGATCCTACTGTTCCGATAGGCAAGGACGACAGCGAAAATGTTGAGATAAAGCGCTACGGCGAGCCTGTTGTTCCGGATTTTGAGATTCCCTATCACAGCGAGATAATGGAGCGCCTTAACGGTATCGACCTGGACAGCGCAAGAAAGGTTGCAGGAAACGGATTCTATTATCTGATGGGCGACATCGCAAGGCTGCACTCCGCTGTTCTGGCTTATGCAAGGGATTTCATGATTGACCGGGGGTTCACATACTGCATTCCGCCGTATATGATCCGCTCCAACGTTGTTACCGGCGTTATGAGCTTTGACGAAATGGACGCAATGATGTACAAGATCGAAGGCGAGGATCTCTACCTTATCGGTACCTCCGAGCACTCCATGATTGGTAAGTTCATCGACACCATTCTTGATGAGGAAACTCTCCCGAGGACCCTCACCAGCTATTCTCCCTGCTTCCGTAAGGAGAAGGGCGCGCACGGAATCGAGGAGCGCGGAGTTTACAGAATCCACCAGTTTGAGAAGCAGGAAATGATTGTTGTCTGCAAGCCCGAGGAATCCAAGATGTGGTTTGACAAGCTGTGGCAGAACACCGTTGACCTGTTCCGTTCAATGGATATTCCGGTAAGAACCATCGAGTGCTGCTCCGGCGACCTGGCTGACCTCAAGGTAAAGAGCTTCGACGTTGAAGCATGGTCTCCCAGACAGAAGAAGTACTTTGAGGTAGGAAGCTGCTCCAACCTGGGCGACGCGCAGGCGCGCAGACTTAAGATACGCGTAAAGGGCGAGGACGGCAAGAAGTATTTCGCACACACACTGAACAACACCGTTGTTGCACCTCCCAGAATGCTTATTGCATTCCTTGAGAACAACCTGAATGCTGACGGAACAGTCAACATTCCCGAGGTGCTGAGACCCTACATGGGCGGCAAGTCCAAGATAGGCTGATTGGTTAGATAGAATGAAAAGGAGGCAGGGTTATCCGGCGTCCGGGCGTACTGACGCAAGTTGCAGCCCGGCGGCGGCTTTCTCTGCCTGCTTTCTTATAAAGCTGGCGGGAAAACATACAGATTGGAGAGAAACTATGGCATTCGTTACACTAGAGAATGTGTACAAGCGCTACCACATGGGCGAGGTCACGATAAATGCGGCGGACGGAATGACCTTTGACATAGAAAAGGGCGAATTTGCTATAATCGTAGGCCCAAGCGGCTCCGGAAAGACCACTGTGCTCAATATGCTGGGCGGAATGGACACCTGCGACGAGGGCGTGATTTCCGTGGACGGAGCCCGGGTGGACAGGTTCAACCGGAAGCAGCTCACGAATTACCGCCGGTTTGACGTGGGATTCATATTCCAGTTCTATAACCTCATGCCGAACCTCACCGCAAAGGAAAATGTGGAGCTTGCGGCGCAGACCACCAAGGATTTCATACCTGCGGCTGAGATACTCCAGAAAGTAGGCCTCGGCGAGAGACTGAACAACTTCCCGGCGCAGCTTTCCGGCGGCGAGCAGCAGCGCGTTTCCATTGCAAGGGCGCTCAGCAAGAAGCCAAAGCTCATGCTGTGCGACGAGCCGACCGGCGCGCTGGACTACAACACCGGCAAGGTGATACTTAAGCTGTTGCAGGACACCTGCCGCATTGACGGAATGACTGTCATTCTGGTAACGCACAACTCCGCCATAGCGCCCATGGCTGACCGGGTCATTAAGATAAAAAACAGCAGGGTTGCCGAGATAATCAGGAACGAAGCTCCTACCCCGGTAGAAGAAATCGAATGGTAACGGGGGTGCTGTATTGAGGGCTGTGACCAAGAATCTCTTCCGGGAGATAAAAAAGACCAAGAACCGATTCTTTTCGATATTCACGATTTGCGCTATCGGCGTGGGATTTTTCAGCGGAGTCCGCGCCACCGGAAACGATATGAAGATTTCCGCCGATAATTTCTATGATGAGCACCAGCTTTTTGACCTGAGGGTAATGTCCACGTTCGGACTTTCCGAGGGCGATATTGAAGCTCTATCCTCGGTGGAGGGAGTGAGCGAGGCTGTCGGTTCAAAGTATACAGACTTAACTCTGAGTTATAATAATCAGGATAACAACACGCGGGTATACTCTCTGAATGAAAACAGCGGCATGAACGCCCTGGACATAACCGAGGGACGAATGCCGGAAGCTGAGGACGAGTGCATTTTAAATTCCAGCAAGCTGAAAGCCGGGGTCGAGATAGGCAGCAAAATCACGCTGACCGACCCCACGGAAGCGGACGAATTCCCGCTGAAGCACCGGGAATACACCGTTGTGGGAAAATTCGATACGCCGATGTACATTTCGATAACCCAGCGCGGAAGCACCACCATAGGCGACGGCTCTCTGGACGCATTTCTGTATGTCATGGAGAGCAATTTCACGCAGGTGGTCTACACCGAGGCATACGTCCGGTCTGACGAACTGACGGCGCTTTCCAGCTATTCAGACCAGTATGATGAACTCCGGGACAATATCTCGGACAAGCTGGAGAAACTGGGGATCACCCGCAGCGAGATACGCTATGACGAGGTGATCGGCGAATACAGGCAGAAAATAGCGGACGGCGAAAAGGAGCTTGCAGACGGAAAAGCCGAGGGTCAGCAGAAGCTTGACGACGCAAAAGCAGAGCTTGACGACGCGAAGATCCAGATAGCCGACGGCGAAAAGGAGCTTGAAAAAGCCGCCGCAGACATAGCTGACGGAGAAAAGCAGATAGCCGAAGCGAAGCAGACCCTTGCCGACGCAAAAACGGAGATAGACAAGGGAAAGGCTGAAATAGAGGAAAATCAGGCGAAGCTTGACGACGCGGAGAAAACCCTCGCGGACAGCCGGAAACAGCTTGCAGACGCTGGCGCTCAGCTTGAAGAGGCCAAAAAGACCCTTGACGACAGCAAGAAGCAGCTTGATGACGGTCAGGCGGAAATAGACAGCAAGCGAAAGGAGCTTGATTCCGGAAAGAAGCAGCTTGAAACCGGAAAAGCTCAGCTTGCGGAGGGTCAGTCGCAGTATGAAAGCGGGCTTGCGGAATACAACGCAAATCTGGAGCAGTACAACTCAGGGTTGGCGCAGTACGAGCAGGGAATGACCCTGCTCCGGCAGATGGAGGGTCTTCTTGGCGCGGACAACGCTCAGCTAATACAGCAGAAAACGGTTCTGGAGCAGACAAAGCAGCAGCTTGACGAAGCAAAGAGCCAGCTTGACCAGGCGAAGCTCCAGCTTGACGCGGCAAAGGAGCAGCTCGACCAGAATTCCGCGCTGATCGCGGAGAACGAAAAGACCATCACCGACGGTGAAGCGCAGCTTGAAGCCGCGCAGGAGCAGCTAAACGAGGGAAAGCAGCAGTATATCGACGGTTTGCAGCAATACCTCGACAATTACGACAAATACGAGGACGGAGTTCAGCAGTACAACGACGGCTACAAGGAGTATTCCGACGGATTGAAGCAGCTCAACGACGGAAAGAACAAGCTGGCTGACGCAGAAAAGCAGTACAATGACGGCGCCGCCGAGCTGGCGGAAAAGGAGCAGGAATTCCTTGACGGAAAGGCGGAGTATGAGCAGGGCGTTAAGGATCTGGAGGAAGCAAAGCAGAAGTACTCCGACGGACTGAAGGAATACGAGGACGGCAAGGCGGAATTCGAGCAGGAGATAGCGGACGCGGAAAAGAAGATCGCCGACGGCAAAAAGCAGATAGAGGACGCAGGCGAAGCCAAATGGTACGTCTTTGACCGCGACGATAATCCCGGCTATTCGGAGTACGAAAGCAATTCCGAAAGAATAGACAGGATATCCGCGATATTCCCGGTGTTCTTCCTGCTGGTGGCGGCGCTGGTCTGCCTGACCACCATGTCAAGAATGGTCGAGGAGCAGCGTATGCAGATAGGCACGCTGAAATCCCTCGGCTATGCCGACCATGTTATTATGCGGCAGTATATGGCTTACGCGGTGATAGCGGCGGCCTCCGGAAGCTTTGTCGGGGCATTCATAGGAATGTTCCTGTTCCCGTTTATCATCATGTTTGCATATAGCATGATGTATATTATCACAAGTTATTACTTTGAGTTAAGCGCAATAAACATAATCACCTCCGCTGGAAGCATGGTGGCGGCGATAGCGCTGACCGTATTTTTCAGCGTAAAGAGCGCCCTGGCGGGGACTCCCGCAGAGCTCATGCGCCCGAAGGCTCCCAAGGCGGGAAAGCGCGTGTTCCTTGAAAAAATAGGCTTTGTGTGGAATAACCTGTCATTCTTCGGAAAGGTATCCGGGCGGAATCTGTTCAGGTACAAGCGCAGAATGTTCATGACGATAATCGGTATCGCCGGGTGCACGGCGCTGTCCCTCACCGGCTTCGGACTTAAGGATTCCATTGGTGATATTGTAGACTTACAGTATAAAACGCTGAATCAATACTCCGGGTTTATAGCTTATGACACAGACAGCGACCCGCAGGGGATATATGACGCGCTTATTGACTACAACCCGGATACGGAGTACACAAGGGCGCTGATAAAGCAATACACGCTTTCCTCCGACAGCGGGAATGTACAGTGCTACGTTACTGCGTTTGAGGACACGGATATTTTCGAGGACATGATAGTTTTCCGGGACAGAAAGTCCGGCGAGAAGCTCAGCTTTGAAACCGCCGAGGACGGTATAATAGCCACCGAGAAGCTCACGAAGCTGCTTAACGTAAAGCAGGGAGAGCAGGTCACGCTGAAAATAAGCGACAGCGAGAGCGTCCCCGTGACTATCGGCGCGGTAACGGAGCATTACGCTGGCAACTATCTGTATATTCCGCAAGAAAAATACGCAGAGTTGTTTGATTCTGAGCCGGAATTTAATATCGTGTACTTCAAGAACAGCATTGGCGCGGACGATACAGAGCAGAATATCTTCAAGGAAAAGATGATGGCGGTGGACGGAGTGCTCAGCATTTCGATGAATTCCGGCGCTTCCAAGACCTTTGAGGACATGATGAAGATAATGGACCTCGTTGTTGTCGTGCTGATAGTTTCCGCGGGCGCGCTGGCTTTCGTGGTTCTGTATAATCTCACAAACGTGAATATTACCGAGCGTATACGAGAGATTGCAACGCTAAAGGTGCTGGGATTCTACGATAAAGAGGTTTCCAGCTATGTGTTCCGGGAAAACAATATACTATCTGTAATGGGAGCCGTGCTGGGTCTGGGCGCGGGAATCGCGCTGACGCAGTTCATTGTTGAGACCGCCGAGGTGGACGAGGTAATGTTCGGAAGAACCATACACCCGATGTCGTTCCTGTGGGCGTTCCTGATAACCGTGGCGTTCTCGCTCATAGTGAACTTCATCATGCGCCGCGACCTGAAGCGCATAAGCATGGTGGAATCGCTGAAATCTGTGGAATAATGGGGGTAATCGTATGATAGAGACTCTGGTTTCCGTCGGGCTGCCGGCGGACGAGGAATTCACAATAAAAAAGAACAGCCTGAAAGGCGTGGGCTGCGAGGGCGGAAAGCGCATAGCCATAGTCACCGGAATACACGGCGACGAGCTGGAGGGTCAGTACGTCTGCTATGAGCTGGTGCGCCAGATAACCGCGAATATGTCGAATCTGCGCGGTATCGTGGACATCTACCCGTCCATAAATCCCCTCGGAATGGAATCGGTCAGCCGTGCGGTGCCAATGTCCGGGCTGGATATGAACCGCGTATTCCCGGGGAGCGAAGAAGGCGCCATCGCCGAAAACGTCGCGGCGAAGCTTGTCGCGGACATAAAGGGCGCGGATATCTGCGTTGATATCCATGCAAGCAATATCTTCATCAGGGAGATACCGCAGGTGAGGATACCCAGCAGCGACAGCTCGCATCTGCTGAAATACGCAAAGCTGCTGAACACTGATTTCGTGTGGGTGCATGACTCCAACGCAGTCGGCGAGGGTTCGCTTGCCTATGCGCTCCGGCAGGAGGGCGTGCCTACGCTTGTTATAGAAATGGGCGTGGGTCAGAGGATAACGAAAGCGTACTGCCGCCAGCTCCTGACCGGAATATTCAACCTGATGTCCCACCTTGGCATATGGAACGTCCCGGAGCAGAAGATAACTCACCCAATGGTGAGCACGGATGGCGCGGTAAATGTGATACACTCCGTAGAAAGCGGTATTTTTATTCCGCTGGTAGAACACAATATGTGGGTTCAGAAGGGTGCGGTCATCGGCGAGATAGTCACCCCGATAACCGGCACTGTGGAGGAAGAGGTCACGGCGCCCGCCGACGGGCTGATATTCTCGCTGAGGGAATACCCGATAGTGTATGAGGGCAGCGTTATCGCGCGGATACTCAGCATGAACTGAAAATCTTATGTTATCACTTGACGTGACAAGGAAAATATGGTATCATATTATTATTGGTGCAGAATTATTTCTGCGGAAAGCTGACTGATAGAAAGGCATGACATGAAAGGTAGAATTCTTGAATCCGGCGAGGATTATCTGGAAACCATACTGGTCTTACAGAACCGCAACGGCGAGGTAAGGTCTGTTGATATTGCGACTGAAATGGATTTTTCAAAGCCCAGCGTAAGCGTTGCCATGAAGAACCTGCGCGAGCAGGAGTGTATCGTTGTGGATAAAAACGGCTACATCACGCTTACCGAAAAGGGCAGGGAGATAGCGGAAAAGGTCTACGAGCGCCATGTGCTGTTCACAAACTGGCTCACCTCTATGGGCGTGCCGCAGGATATCGCGGCGCGGGACGCGTGCAGGATAGAGCACTGCCTCAGTGCGGAGAGCTTCGCAGCCATAAAGCGCCACGTCAAGGGGGAATGAGTGCTTGAAGCTGATCAGTCTGATCGACAACACCGCCGTTGATGAAAAGCTCTATTCAGAAAACGGAATGTCGTTTTATCTGGAATTCGGCGGGAAGAACTATCTGATCGACGCAGGCCTCACCGGAAAGGCGGCGGAGAACGCCCGGCGCATGGGTTTGCCTGTGCAGGAGCTTGACAGCGTGATAATCACGCACAATCACTCAGAGCACATCGGCGGGATAGACAGCTTTATGAAGTCCAGCCCGGACGCGGGGATATATCTGCGAGCCGGCGCACAGACCGAGTGCTTCCGCAAGAACGGGCTGTTCAAGGAAGCGGTCGGGGCGGGTAAGGGATTTTTCAGAAAATACGCGAAGAATCTCACGCTGTTCAACAGCTTCTCCGAGGTGGCGGAGGGCTTCTACCTTGCTTCCTGCGAGGTGTTCGAGGAAAAGAACATAAATCCCGACAGAAGCTGCTTCTCCCTTGACGGCAAGAAACAGCGCCCCTACGATATGTCGGACGAGAGCTTTGCGGTGATATTCCCGAAAAAGCGCAAGGCTGACGGGCTTGTGATAGTCGGCGGGTGCTTCCACTGCGGCGTACAGAATATGCTGGAGACGGTGAAGCAGTGCTGGTATGGGATACCGGTGCTGGCGATAGTCGGTGGATTCCATTTTATGGGGTCGAATCCTAAAACGCTGGGGTGCTCTGCGGAGTACGTCACGGCGCAGGCACGGGCGCTGAAGCTCAGCAACGCCGACAAGATTTACGCCTGCCACTGCACGGGCTTCAAGGGCTTCGACATAATGGACGAGATACTCGGCGACAGGCTGATGTACATCGGCGGCGGCGAGGAAATCGACTTCTGAGCAAAAACTTAATAGAAAGTTAAGACTTTATTGCAACATTTTCCGGATTTATGCGTTATAATAGATATAAGGCAACACCGGAATATAGTTGAGGCAGCACATCACAAACTGCATATATTTGTGATTCAGTACTTCCACGATAATCAGCGCCGCGGTTTTGCACAAAATCGCGGCGTAAATTTTGTTAACTATTTTTCCTATATTTTTATTAAAAAGTGCAACCTTTGGGGTGCCTGAGTTGTTTTATGTAGTGAAAGGCAAAATACCGCAGGACTTGCGGCTGTGTTTCAAAAGGAAACGTATTGGTTTCCGGATATGGAGGGAGAATATATGAACAAAAGGTCAAAAATCACGGCTGTTTCACTGTGCGCGGCACAGCTTCTGACGATGATCCCGCTGACATCTGCTTCGGCGGCTTTGTCAGGCTACAGCGTGAACACCATTGCTGCCGGAGAAAATCACAGCCTTGTGATAAAGAGCGATATGTCGCTGTGGGCTGCCGGCGTTAATGACAAGGGTCAGCTCGGCGCGGGCGCTGAAACGGAAAGCTCCAACGGCATAAAGGTAATGGACAAGGCTGCGTATATTGCGGCAAACGACGACGTTAGCTTCGCGATAGACCAGAACGGCGCGCTGTATGGCTGGGGCGACAACTCCAAGGGACAGATAAGCCCGGATTCTTCATCCCAGATAATATATAAGCCGCAGAAGATCATGGATAACGTGGCGCAGGTCAGCGTTGGCGATGATCATACGGTCGTTCTGCTCCGGGACGGCTCGGTAATGGGCTGGGGCGGCAACGAAAGCGGAGAGCTTGGTTTTTCGTCAAACGCCAGGAAGAACACCTCCACAAAGCTGATGGATAATGCCGTTGACATAGCGGCAGGCAATGGATTTACGCTTATCGTCACAAAGGACGGCGAGGTATACGCCTGCGGAAATAACGAAAACGGCCAGCTTGGCACGGGTGATTTCAGGGACCAGTATTCTCTCCAGAAGGTGGTATCCAGCGGTGCAGCCGAGGTCGAGGTCGGCGATAATCACACGATTCTTCTGATGAGCGACGGCACAGTAAAGACCACCGGCTCCAACGACGACGGTCAGCTCGGTTATGACGGCTACTCCAGCGGAAACTACTTCGAGCGTGTGAATATAAGCGGAGTCAGGGCGATATTTGCGGGCGGAGATTCCTCCGGCGCCGTAACGAACGACGGTTCGCTTTATACCTGGGGAGATGATGATTATGGTCAGCTTCAGGACAGCGATACAGATGATGAATATTATCCCGTAAGAGTTACCAGCGGCGCCGTATCTATGGCGTTTGGCACGCATCATTCCCTTATGCTCAAGGAGAACGGCACGGTGGCTGCGGCTGGCTCCGGCAGCTACGGCGAGCTTTTCTCGACCCAGAGCACAATAGTTACAAAGCCCGCGTATACGGCGAAGGATATGTCGATATATTCCGCAGGCACCGACCACTCCGCGGCGATAGACGGTCTGGGCAGACTTTACACATGGGGCAATAACGACAAGGGTCAGCTCGGCCTTGGAGATTATACCTCCAGAAACACTCCCACAAGGGTAAAGCTGGATGACGAGGCTGTGGGCGTATGGTGCGGCGACAAGGTGACAATCGTCCAGCTAAAGGACAATTCTACATACGTTTTCGGCGACAACAGCGGTTCCCTTCTCGGCATGAAATCCAAGAGCAGCATACTCAACAAGCCCACGGCGAACGAGTATCTTTCTGGAACTGCAATTGAGAAGCTCGTATTTGGCAGCGGATATGCGCTTGCCATAATCGGCAGCGACGTTTACGGCTGGGGCAGCAACGTATCCTCAAGACTTGGCGCTAATGGAAAAACGGTTACATACCCTGAGATAATCGACAGCGCTGTAAGGGGCGCTTCTGATATCGCGGCGGGCGACAACTTTGCGCTGGCGCTTGTCGGCGAGACTCTGTTCGGCTGGGGCGCAAACAGCTCCAGACAGCTCGGCATGGATACGGATTCCAGGGTTGTTGAAACCCCTGTACAGATCACGATAACCGACAGAAAGGAAAACGAGCTTTCATTCTCCGCTGTTTCTGCAAGCGGCGACCATGTAATTGCGATCGCTAAGGACGGCGATGTTTACGCATGGGGCGGCAACACCAGCGGTCAGCTCGGAACAGAGGATTACCGCCTGAGAAAGCCCACAAAGGTCAGCTACGCAGGTTCTGCGGTGGCTACAAGCAGCGATTTTTCGGCAGTTATCGACGACATAACCGACGGCATTACCCTTTGCGGCAATAACTCCAAAGGTCAGCTCGGCGACGGCACCACAAAGAACAGCAATACATTCTCCAAGGCGATAATGGATGATGTTGCTTCAATGAGCCTCGGCAACGGCTTCGGCGGCTGCATTACAGACAACGGCAGACTTTTCTGCTGGGGTGATAATTCCTACGGTCAGGTCGGAAACGGCGCCGGCGGAGCTAACACAGATCCGCAGACGATATTCACGGACGGTCTGCGCCTGACGGCCACTGTAAAGGAGGAAAGCGTATCCCTTGACCAGACCGAGGTCAGCCTTACCCCCAACAAGAGCGTTAAGCTCACCGCAACGGTTGCTCCTAACAACGCGACCAACAAAACCGTTACATGGACCAGCTCAGACCCCACCGTTGCAACAGTCAGCGACGGCGGCCTTGTAAAGACCCTGAAGAACGGAACAGCAGTCGTCACTGCAACCACTGTAAACGGATTTACCGCGCAGTGCACAATTACCGTATCTACTCCGGTATCCAGCTTCTCCGTTACCCCCGGCAAGAGCAAAACGCTCAGCATAGACGGAACGTTTAAGTTCAGCGCAAAGATCTATCCTGCAACCGCTGACGATACTACTCTTCTGTATACTTCCTCTGACGAGGGTGTTGCACTGGTAGATGAGAACGGCACGGTTACGGCAGTGGCTCCCGGTTCAGCTAAGATCACGATAACCGCGAGATCCAACCCGAACAAGGTAAGAACAGTGACCGTTAACGTACGTCCCGCCAAGGTGAACATTACCTACAGAAAGGCGACCACTGACGGAATCAGACTTGACTGGGATCAGTCCGATTACGCTGAGGGCTATGTGATCTACCGCCGCAATTCTGCAAAGGGAAGCGGAAAGGTCATCGGCGAGATTGCTACTGACGATCCCGAGGAAATGACTTTTGTTGACAGCACCGCCACAAAGGGCAAGACATATTATTACTATATCAAGTCCTATATCACAGTAGGCGGCAAGAGACTTTATTCCTCCACATCCAAGATTTACAAGATAAAGGCGAAATAAGGTTTGCGCGTCTTTGGCGCAGAGATCGATTTGATAACCTCTCTCCCCCCAATATAAATTGGAAAAGGCAGGGCTTCGGCTCTGCCTTTTTCCTTTTACATGCGCAGTGCTTCAACTGGATTAAGCGAAGCAGCCTTGTATGCGGGGTAAGCCCCGAATATCGCGCCCACCGCCCCTGAAGCTAAAACCGCCGCGGAGATTATCACGAAATTTGCGGAGAAAGGCACTCCCACGATAAGACAGCCTATCGCCGAGAGCAGCAGCCCGGCGGCAATTCCGGCGGCGCTGCCGAGCATGGTCAGCAGGATTGATTCCGAGAGGAATTCCCGGCAGATATCCCGGCTGGTGGCGCCTATCGACTTTTTTATGCCTATCTCCCGGGTGCGCTCGGTCACGCTCATCAGCATTGTGGTCATGACCGATATTCCGGATACCGCGAGGGAGATCCCGGCGACAAGCGACAGCGCAGTGGTCACTATCGACAGGATATCCTCAAGCTGGCTTTTCTGCGACAGCAGATTGTTGACAATAAACGCGTCTGTGGTGCCATGAGTTCGGTCGAGGGCGGTCTTTACCGCTTCCACCACCGGGATATCGGTGTTCATGTCGTCGAGCTTCACGGCGAGTTTATCGTAGGTGGTGCGCCCGGTGAGCTGCTGCATGGTGCTTATCGGGATATACATGAACCCCGGCATGATATTCGATAGCATTCCTTGAAGGCTGGAAAGCCCGGATTTTGCCACGCCGATTATCTCAAATTCGTGATATCTCCCGCCGAGGAACATGGACAGAGTTTTCCCGACAACGTTGCTTCTTCCGTAGGATTTCAGCGCGAACTGCTCGTCAATTACGCAGACTTTAAGGTTCCCGGCGGAGTCGCTGTTGTTTATCAGCCTGCCGTGCTTTGCTTCAAGGGAGATAAGGCGGTCTGCGGATCTGTCCACTCCCCAGACGTAGCTGTCCAGCCGTCTGCCTATCATCTTGGCCTCGGTGACGGACGCCATCAGCGGCATTACATCATTGACCCCGTCTACTCGGCGGACGGTGGAAACGTCCTCGTCAGTCAGGGTGACTGCAACGCTTTTCTCAGCGGACTGCACCAGCAGGGTATCCACGCCCATAGTAACGAGCGTGGCGCTGACCTGCGAGGTCCCCACAGTTCCCACCGTGGAAACAAGCACCACCGAGAGCACTCCCACGGCTATCCCAGCCATAGTGAGCAGCGAACGCGTGCGGCTGCGGAAAATGTTGATAAATGCGGCTGTTCTCATTCTTCTATCCTCACATAGCGATTGGTGGATATGGTTTCCGGCTGGAGGAATATCCGGTCGGTGGGGGCGGCTCCCTTGATTATCTCGGTTCCATCCGAGAATTCCGCGCCGGTGAATATCTTGCGCTTTACCGCAGAGCCGTCCTCGTAAACGTAGATATATTCCCCCTCGTCGTCCTGACCTATCGCCTCGTAGGGGAGCACGCATATTCTGCGCGGGTCTGAGATACGGAACTGCACGTCCGCAGACAGCCCGGATTTAAGCCGTTCATCTTTTGAATCCGGGGTGATGATAACATCCACCACCGTTTCAAGGACGGCGCCGCTGTACTGGCTCCGCGCCGCCCCGGCTATCTTGGCGACCGTCCCGGTGAAAATATCGTCGGGATATGCCGAGCAGGTGAACTGCACCTCCTGCCCTAGATAAATGCGGGAGATATCCAGCTCGCTCACCGCCGCCGTCACGACCAGGGAATCCGTGCCGGCAATGGCGGCTATGCTGCTTCCGGCTTCAACGGAGGCTCCGTCCCCGGCGGTGTAGATAACGCGCCCGGCGCGGTCGGCGGTTATCTCATCCGGGATAAGCGACATCGCCGTGGACAGGCTTGCGGTGGCTGCGGCGAGGTGCGACACCTTCCCGAGACTGCCGATAAACGCTTCGCTTGCGGAGCGGTCTACCTCCGCGATAACGTCGCCGACCTCCACTTTGTCTCCCTCCTCGACAGTGTAATGGCTGATGACCAGCGGCAGCGCGGAGGTCACGCTGCTCTGACCTATGCAGCTAAGCGAGCCGCTTCCGCGGACGGTTTCGTTGTAGATGACCTCTTTAGGGGTGATGGTCTGGAGGGCAGGTACGCTTGCCTCAACGGCGGCGGGGAGCGCGGAAACTCCCGCGATAAGGGCGGCGCAGACGGCGGCGAGGGCAATGTATTTCTTCATGGGAACGTCATTCCTTTCAATAAAATCAACAGCATTATTGTGGGATTTAATTGCGGAAATATTCCGGCAAAAGACATAAATTTTCACAAAAATAACCCCTCCCGTTTCCGGGAGGGGCGGTCGTATTTTATCGGATATTACCCTTACTCGTCATTCATGTCCTCAATGGAATCGGACATATCCTGAACTGCGCCGTTAAGCTCGTCGATGGCAGAGGATATTTCGTCGGTGATATTATCTATCTTGTCGCTGAACTTATCCATGATATCGCTGCATATATCGTCTATGTCGATATCTCCCGGATCTCTGCCGCTGATCGCCTTGCTGACTGCATTGCCTATTTCTTCGCCAAGGCTTGCGTAAAGTCCGGAAATGCCGTCCAGCTTTTTGGATATCTCGTCCGTCGCAAAGGTTACTATGCCATTCAGCGCGTGCGCCTGGGTCATCAGTTCTTCGGCGGCATGGAAAGAGGGTTCGTGCTTTTCCGGGACATTGGCGGTTTTATTGTGCTTTTCGCGCAGCGCCCGGGTGGAATACCATGTGTTCGCAGGCCAGCCGTCCGCGAAAATGATATTGTGCCGCTGAGGTCTTTCGCTTTCAAACTCGTCCACGGTATCCGGCAGAGCTGCGTATTCCTCAATGGGCTTTGCCGTCATGACGGTCATGTATGCCCGCTGAGCCACGAAGCGGAGCTGTGTGTATTCATTGTCCGCTGTCATGAACGGAATTTCGTAGAGCTCCCATCCGTTCACCTTTTTGAGCGGTTTTATAAAGTTCCGGTTGAGATTGAACGTGTAGCGCTCCTCGTATTCGTTGTTGAACACTATCTCAAACCTGCACACCTCGTTGTTATTGTCGTTCTCGCCGCCGTTGAGCCAGAATGTAAACGTGTGGAGTGTTTTCTTCGGCAGAATGAGCTGCTTTGTGACTATCTCAGTCCAGTTGTAGCCCCAGTCGCCGATGATGCAGGCTTCAGCGAGTTTTCCGTCAGGTCCCTGCATGAAGCTGCGGTTTCCGACATTGTGCTTGCAGTCCTTGTTGAAGCTCCATTCCCTTGCGTTGAAGTAAAGGCGGTTCACAGGCTGCTCCTGCACGGGCTTGTTTTCGTTAAGGGTATTTATGTTATCCATCTTTATGTCCTCCGTAATTTCTGCGTCGGACACGCTTTCAAGACGAATCATACTGTCGTTCACATAACGTGCCCGACCTTTTTTAACCAGTCCCGCCGCCCGTTTTGGGTAGGTGAGACCGATATGCTCCCCGTCCTGCGATAATACAGCGACGGTCTGATGTGCGCTGGCTTCGTTTTTTGTCATGGGTGGCTTCCCCTCCAACGTGATTATGCTCCTGCTTTTTTGTTATGTGTGCAGTTCACCATATTCATTGTAGCAAAAAATACAGGTGCTGTCAATACAATATTATAAACAAAGTTTTTCGATGTTGATTGTTGAAAAAAACGAAGCTTCCGGGCGCGTCAGCCGTGCTTTGTTGAAAAATCGAACGCTGGCATTACAGAAAACTGCTCATTTTATATCACTCGTGTATATTTTGCCGGGTCGGCTATGTGAAAATTGCATTTTTCTCAAAAAAAGCAGAAAAAATTGTTTACAAGTCGGCGCGATAGTGATATAATAAAAGTGTATTATTAAAACAAGGTGCAGCCCGGCGCTATGCAGGGCGTACTGGAAAGGATACAACAATGGATATCAGAATCGAAAAAACAACACACCCCAAGCAGAAGCCCGCTGATGAAACCAAGCTCGGCTTCGGCCATATCTTTACCGACCATATGTTCGTCATGGAGTACGACGAGGGTCAGGGCTGGCATGACGCACGCATCGTGCCCTATGGACCCATCGAGCTCATGCCGTCCGCGATGGTCCTCCACTATGGTCAGGAGATCTTCGAGGGCATGAAGGCTTACAGAACCCCCACCGGCGACATTCAGTTCTTCCGCCCGGAGGAGAACTTCAAGAGAATGAACGTTTCCGCTGAGCGCCTTGTTATCCCGCAGATAAACGAGAAAGACGCGCTTCAGGCTCTGCACACCCTCGTTGAGATAGACAAGGACTGGGTTCCGCATATCGACGGCGCTTCGCTGTATATCCGTCCGTTCATCTTCGCGGCTGATCCGTTCCTCGGCGTACGTCCCGGCGAAAAGTACTATTTCATGATCATCATGAGCCCGTCCGGCGCATATTACAGCACCGGAATCAATCCTGTTAACATCTACGTTGAGACCAACTATGTACGCGCGGTAAGAGGCGGCATGGGCTTCACCAAGACCGGCGGCAACTACGCTGCTTCCCTTGCAGGTCAGGACGAGGCGCACAAGCAGAATTACTCCCAGGTACTGTGGCTTGACGGCGTTGAGCGCAAGTACATAGAGGAAGTTGGCGCAATGAACATCATGTTCGTTATCGACGGCGAGGTAGTTACTCCCTCCCTCCAGGGCAGCATTCTTTCCGGTATCACCAGAAAGTCCGCGCTGGAGCTTTGCAGAAAGTGGGGCATGAAGGTTTCCGAGCGCCGTATCACGATCCAGGAGGTCGCTGACGCTTACGACGCAGGCAAGCTGGACGAGGTATTCGGAACAGGTACTGCGGCTGTCGTTTCTCCGGTAGGCCACCTCAAGTGGGGCGACAAGATCATGGAGATCGGCAACGGCAAGATCGGCCCGATCACCCAGAAGCTCTACGATACCATGACAGGTATGCAGTACGGCAAGATCCCAGACGACATGGGCTGGATAGAGAAACTCTGATTTTGTTGACACAATGAATATTACCGCGCCAATATTACTTTAAGTATATTGGCGCGGTTTTATATATGCTTATTTGGAGGTAATTGGTCATGAAGAAAAGACTGGCTGTAATTATCATGCTGCTTACTATGATGTTTTCCGGTTGTTCGGCAGCGCTTTCAGAAGAAGAATATTACAGCAGATTTGTAGAGAATTATAGCGCGTATAATCAAAAGATAATGTCATTATCCGTGCAGTGCGGGGAACTGGAGTCAGGCTACGACGGATATGACTGGGATAGCTTTGAGGATGACCTGAAAAGCGCAAGGGAAAGTCTTGACGCAATCGAAAAAATGTCCCCGCCGGAGACTTACAGTGCCCTGCACCGTGATGTCTGCGAAAAGATGCAGGCTGAAAGGGAATGGTGTGACGCGGCTGCAAAGGTGGCAGAGGATAAAGAATTAAGCGATGAGAACGCAAAAAGAATAACGGACGCGGCAAATGCGTCGCAATTCCATTCGGCAGTATTCAGTCTGATAAAGCAGATGAAAGATGACGGGGTAGCATAAGAATGAGCGTTGAATACAGAAAATTACATTCCGGTGATTTGGATAAATTTATCGCTATGCGTATAAATCAGCTCCGTGAGGAGGGCGCGAAGGAGGACGCAGACCTGCGCCCGGCTCTTCTGGACTATTACACCCGGCACATGGCTGACGGCACATTTGTTTCATGGCTGGCGGTGGACGGGGAAAGAATAGTCGGTACTTCCGGAATGTCCTTTGTCGAAAAGCCGCCGTATTTTGGCTGCCCGAGCGGGAAAATGGGTCTGCTGTCGAGTATGTACACCGACCCGGAATACCGCAGGCAGGGCGTAGCCCGGGAGCTTCTGTCGAGAGTTGTCGGAGAGGCGCGGCGGTACGGCTGCGGCACTGTGCAGATAACCGCCTCGGATATGGGCGTACTGCTGTATACGGATTTCGGGTTCGTAAAGAATGGCAATTTCATGCAGTATAGGCTGTGAGCGGTTTTCTGAAAATCCTGTGAAATTACCGTTCCCGGGGTTGACAGTTAATTGATTATGGTGCTATAATTATCACGTTGCAAAAATCATAAAAAAGAGGTGAGCAGAGTTGAAAAATGGTGACAGTCACGGGCGAAGTACACGGTATGCCGCCCTGAATCGCGGCTCTGCCCGCTATATAATTAAATAGGCGCATACTGTGCCCGGCTTCACTTTCAGTCAGATGCAGCATAATTTGATGAAAGGCAGGGTACTACTATGGCAATGAATGAATCAATGATCAGGGATCACGCAGCGGAGATAGCTGAGCTCGTCAGGAGCGACCTTTCACCGAAGGCTTCGCAGGAGTGTCTCGCGGAATACCACGCAGGAGATATCGCAAAGGCGGCAGAGCTCCTGAGCACGGGGGAGCGCACCAGGCTTTTCCGCACGCTGGAAATGGACGAGCTTGCTGACGTTTTCGAGTATTTTGAGCCGGAAAACGCCGCTGAGTATCTCAAAGAAACCGACCTCGGGAAAACGGTGCTCCTTATCGGAAAAATGGAGACTGACGCGGCGGCGGACGTCCTGCGGGAATTCCCGAAAGAAAAAAGAAATCAGCTTTTCGAGCTTCTTGACGAAGAAACCAGAAGAGAGCTGGAGCTTATCGTGTCGTTTGACGACGACGAGATAGGCAGCCGCATGACCACCAACTATATCTCGATAAACTCCGGAATGACCGCCGCCGAGGCTACCCGGGCGTTGATGGATCAGGCGAAGGAAAACGACAATATCTCCACGATATTCGTAACGGCGGAGAACGGATTTTTCTGCGGCGCGCTGGGCCTGCGGGAGCTTCTCACGGCTGAAAAGCACGCCGAAATAAAGCCGCTGATACAGCAGAGCTTCCCGTATGTTTACAGCACCGAGAGAACGGAGGACTGCATTGAGCGGCTCAAAAGCTACTCCGAGAGCAGCGTTCCGGTGCTGGACAGCGGGAATCATATCCTCGGCGTTATCACGCTTGAAAGCCTGCTGGAGGCTGTTGACGACGAGATGGGCGACGACTACGCAAAGCTTGGCGGTCTCTCCGGCGAGGAGGATCTGCACGAGCCGCTTTTCGCCAGCCTTAAAAAGCGCATGCCTTGGCTTCTCATTCTGCTGGTGCTTGGCATGGCTGTGTCGGGAGTTGTCGGGGCGTTCGAAAAGGTAGTGTCGCAGCTCACGATAATAATGGCGTTCCAGTCGCTTATACTCGATATGGCGGGCAACGTGGGAACCCAGTCGCTGGCGGTGACTATCCGCGTGCTGATGGATAAGGATCTCACAGCCGGGAAGAAGCTGAAGCTTGTCGGCAAGGAAATGCGCGTGGGGCTTTCCTGCGGGCTTATCCTCGGGGCGCTTTCGGTGCTGTTCGTAGGGCTTTATATCATGCTGTTCAAGGGATATCCCGCAGGATTCTCGTTCGCGGTTTCCGCGTGCATAGGCGCGGCGCTGATGCTTGCAATGCTCATTTCCAGCGGAGTAGGCACGCTTGTTCCGATGTTCTTCAAGAAGATAGGCGTAGACCCGGCGGTGGCATCCGGCCCGCTGATAACCACTGTGAACGACCTCGTTGCGGTTGTGACATATTACGGACTGAGCTGGATTCTGCTTTTGCAGGTGCTTCATCTTGGCGGATAAAAATTTATGGGAGCAGAAATGCTCCCGCTTTCGCATTTATACGTTATTTTTCCCGGCGCCACTTGACTAATGAGCGGTTTTGCGCTATACTATATAGGAAACTATTTTATCGTCCCTGCAAGCCATGCAGGGCATGAAAGGAACAAAACATGAACAACACAGAAAAGACCCTCGACAAAATCGTTGCGCTCTGCAAGGGCAGGGGCTTCGTTTATCCCGGCAGTGAGATCTACGGCGGACTTGCAAACACATGGGACTACGGTCCCCTCGGCGTCGAGCTCAAGACCAACATCAAGAACGCATGGCGCAAGAAGTTCATTCAGGAGAACAAGTACAACGTAGGACTTGATTCCGCTATCCTGATGAACCCGCAGACATGGGTGGCTTCCGGCCACGTTGGAGGCTTCTCCGACCCGCTGATGGACTGCAAGGACTGCAAGACCCGTCACCGCGCCGACAAGCTCATTGAGGACAACGGCGGCGACGCAAACGGCTGGACGAACGAGCAGATGATGGAATACATCAGAAGCAACGGTATCAAGTGTCCGAACTGCGGTTCCACAAATTTCACTGATATCCGTCAGTTCAACCTGATGTTCAAGACCTTCCAGGGCGTTACCGAGGACAGCAAGAACGAGATCTATCTCCGTCCGGAAACTGCGCAGGGTATTTTCGTTAACTTTGCGAATATTCAGCGTACAAGCCGCAAAAAGGTGCCTTTTGGCGTTGCTCAGGTAGGCAAATCCTTCCGCAACGAGATAACCCCCGGTCAGTTCATCTTCCGCGTGCGCGAGTTTGAGCAGATGGAGCTTGAATTCTTCTGCAAGCCCGGCACAGACCTTGAGTGGTTCCAGTACTGGAGAACCTACTGCAAGAACTTCCTGCTCTCTCTCGGTCTTAAGGAGGAAAATATCCGCCTGCGCGACCACAGCCCGGAGGAGCTCTGCTTCTACTCCAAGGCTACCACGGATTTCGAGTTCATGTTCCCGTTCGGCTGGGGCGAGCTCTGGGGCGTTGCAGACCGTACAGACTACGACCTGACTCAGCACATGAAGACCTCCGGCAAGAGCCTTGAATACTTCGACCCTGAGACCAACGAAAAGTACATTCCGTACGTTATCGAGCCGTCCCTCGGCGTTGAGCGCCTGTTCCTCGCCGTGGTATGCGACGCTTATGATGAGGAGCAGCTTGAGGACGGCACCAGCCGTACCGTTATGCACCTGCACCCGGCTCTGGCTCCTGTCAAGGCGGCGGTTCTCCCGCTGTCCAAGAAGCTCAGCGAAAAGGCCGGCGAGCTTCACGATGAGCTGGCTAAGTACTTCAACGTTGATTTCGACGACGCTGGCGCTATCGGCAAGCGTTACCGCAGACAGGACGAGATCGGTACTCCGTTCTGCATCACCTACGATTTCGACACGGAGACCGACGGCTGCGTAACGGTACGCGAGCGCGACTCCATGCAGCAGGTTCGTATCCCGCTGGCAGAGGTCAAGTCCTACATTGAAGAGAGAATTTTCTTCTGATAATATCGTGATATAAAAAATCCCTTCCGGTGTTCCCGGGAGGGATTTTTTCGGCAATAAAACGCCCCGCTCCTTTTATGAGCAGGGCGTTGTGAATTTCAGATCATCTTCCCATAATTTTTCTGCGGACAAACAGCAGAATGAACACGATTCCGACAACGGTGGCAACTATTCCTGCAACAAGAAGTATCGGGTGGGATTTTGTGTCCACGCATTTTATGTACAGCAGCGGGCAGTATTCGTCAATGTAATCGTCTGTGCAGCCGTACGAGGTCAGCATCTGCCGGAAGAACTTTTCGTCCTCGCTGTCCATTTTCGTTACCTTGCCCTTGAAATATACCGGCTGGATATCGGGCATTTCATAGGTTCCTTCGGAATTTTGCAGAGCGGCTTCCAGTGAATCAGCCTGAGCGTCAAGCAAGGTTATCAGATCCTTGCGAGGAGTGTACAGCCCCATGAATCCATCTTCTCCGGCGTCTATGAGATAAAAATATCCGACGGATTTTTTGTCGTCCTCGTCATATATGCTCTCATATGAGCCGTAATTGTAGGGGAGATTGCCCTCTACAATCATGCCCTCCCGCAAGTCGGCTGATGTGAGCGTGCTGTAATCCTCTCCCTTTTTTGAGTAATCCATCATCTCGGAGCCTATCATTACGATAAATACTATACCCAGAATCAGAAATGAAAGCCCTGATGTCAGTAATCTTATTGATCTCATTTTGTGTTGTCTTCCTTTTTATTTCTGTTTTTGGCAGCTAATTGGCTGACAAAGCTAATTATATCACAAAAAATATTCTGTGTCAATATAAAAATTTTCCCTTAAAATCGACACGATTTGAGCATAAAGTGTGTTCTTCGTTATAACATTTAGTAATTTCACGCAACACGGTGACCTTTATTATAATCTTAACGCAATATTAATTGACTTTTAACAAGCATAGTGTTATACTTTAAGTATACAAAGCAATGTCAGTAAAACCCATAATACGAAAAAGGAGAAAATTTATGTGGAAAATCACAGAAAAGACCCTGGTAAGCGATGATGGTGAGGGCTATACCGGATACGGCGTGACCTGTGGAGAATGTTCCGTAGATGATATCACATCCGAGCGCCCTGTAATTGCAAGATTAGCTGACGAGCTTAACAGATATGAGGCTTCCCCGGTTCATATCTTGGATATCGTCGAGAATTTCCTTGCGGAAATGTAATTGCTTTGTCCGTCCAGTTCCGCCTGGAGAAAAGGATAACCGCCCGGTTTCCCCGCCGGGCGGTTTCTGCTGCCTGAAGCATATATCCGCATTTTCCCCCGTATGGCGGCGGCAAAGTCCAGCCGTCATACAGGAGTCAAGCGTTTATTTTGAGAAATTATTTGTAAAGGCTTCCGTAAGCTGCGCAGGCTCTGTAATCCGCACCCTCGAGGTCGGTGGTGCCGAATGCGCTCCATGCGTGCGGGCGGAACAGGCGCTCGTCTGACAGATTGTGCAGGGAAACGGGGATCCTCAGCATGCTTGCGAGGGTAACGAGATCCTCGCCGATATGCCCGTATACGAAGCAGCCGTGATTTGCGCCCCAGTTTGCCATAACGTTGTACACATCGGAAACGGCGACCTTATCGGAAACCGTGATGGGAGCGAACCATGTGGACGGCCATGTGGGGTCTGTCCTGCCGAGGAGGGTCTTGTTGACTTCCTCGGGAAGCTCAACGGTGTAGCCCTCGATTATCTGGATAGTGGGGCCGAGGTGCTTTACATAGTTCACGCGGGCGAACGTGCAGGGCATAACTCCCTGGGTGGAGTAGCTTGAGGAGAATCCGCCGCCGCGGAAATAGCCGAGATTAGCGCAGGGCCATGTTGTGGCTTTCAGGCATGCGTCTATGTCCTTTTCGGTCATATCCCACCAGGGCTTCATGACGCTTTCGCCGTTCTCGTCCTTGACTGCGCCGGTGCCGTCAAGCGCGGCCGCGCCGGAGTTTATTAGGTGGATAAAGCCGTTGGAAGCCTTTCCGTCAGGCGTCCAGCCGGTAACTCTCTTTACGGAATCCGGAGACCAGTAGGTGCGCACGTCTGCGAACACTGCGGCTCTGCCGGTGAGCAGGTGCAGGAACATCAGGGTAGTTCCGTTGAGGGTGTCGTTTTCCGTTGCGAATGGGATAGGCTCGCGGGCGCCGTTCCAGTCGAACGTGGTGTTGAGTATAGCCTCGGTGAAGTCTGCGTTGGGCATGAAGTCCGTCCACATTCTCTGACCCTGGAATCCGCCGAGGACTGCGTTTCTGCCCTTGGATTCCTCCAGCCAGCCCATTTCGGCAAGCTTCGGGTTGCCCTTAAGTATATCGCGGATAATGCAGGTCATCTTTGCGATGAACTCCCAGTTCTCCTCCTTTTCCTTTGCGGAGAGGACCGGGCGCATATACGTCATGCCGGGGGTGGGGTTGATGTCAACGCCCTCGGGGCACTTTTCCTTTATCCATGCGAGAGCCTTCTTGTATTCCGCCTCGTCATAGATACCGAGCTTTTCCCGGCGGATTATCTCGGTCATGTCTACCCATTCGGGGTGGATACCGAGGTACTCGCGGAAGAATTCCTCGTTGCAGTAAGCTCCGGCGATACCCATTGCCTGGGAGCCGATGTTTACATAGCTCTTGTTCTTCATGTCTCCGACTGCTGCGGCGCAGCGTGCGAAGCGGAGTATCTTTTCCTCAACGTCTGCGGGGATAACGGTATCGTCTGCGTCCTTTACGTCATGGCCGTAGATGGAGAAGCAGGGCATGCCTATCTGTGCATAGGCGGAGTTTGCAGCCGCAAGGAATACGGCGCCGGGGCGCTCGGTTCCGTTGAAGCCCCATACAGCCTTGATGGTGTTAGGGTTCTCGTCGATGACCTGAGTTACATAGCACCAGCAGGGGGTCACAGTCAGGGTGGCAACGATGTTTTCCCTGGAGAACTTGTCGGCGCAGGCTGCGCTTTCTGCGATACCGCCGATGGTGGTGTTGGCTATTACACATTCCAGCGGCTCGCCGCTTGCGTGGCGAACTTTCGAGGTGATGAGCTCTGCGGCAGCCTTTGCCATGTTCATGGTCTGGACTTCAAGGCTCTCGCGAATACCGAACTGCCTGCCGTCGATGACAGGTCTTATTCCGATTTTAGACAGCATAGATCAACTTCCTTTCAGATATCTGATTGTTCCACCAAAGCGGATCGGTGGTTGTTTCTCTACAATTATAACAAAATTTTTTAAGAAAATCAATAGTTTTTCAGATAATCAACAAAAAATGCCGCCCAAAAAGGACGGCATTTCTGTTGTTTTAGCAGCAGCTCACTTTACGATATACTTGCTGATAGCGTCGAGGAAATCTGCGCAGTCGTCGCTGTGGATGTTCAGCGTCAGCTCCTTGGAGAGGTCAAGGCTGAAGATACCCATGATGGACTTTGCATCGATAGCATATCTGCCGGAAATGATGTCTACATCATAATCGCAGCGGGATACGATAGTAACGAAATCCTTAACGTCGTTGATGGTGTTGATATTGATCTTAACTGTCTTCATAAAAATACTTCCTTTCGTAGATAAGTCTGGTCAATGCGCTGTTCAGACCCTGAACTTTGTAACTGCGTCAAGCAGCTCGTCAGCCTTTGCGCTTTCATCGTGTACAACGAAATCAAGCGGCTTTGCAAGGTCAAGACTGAAAATGCCCATGATGGATTTTGCGTCTACCGCATATCTGCCGGACACGAGGTCGCTTTCAAATGAATAGCTGTTGGTGAGCGCTACGAACTCCTTGACGTCTGCGATGGAGCCGAGCTGGATTCTCATTTTTCTCATTGAATACCGCCGCCTTTCTGGTGTTGAATTCTGAGGATATTATTTCCTCTGTAATTAAGTATATCCTCAAACTGAAAATTAGTCAATAGCTTATTGCAAAATTCGGAATAATAAAGTATAATATTGTTATATCAAGTTTTCGTTTTGGCTAAAATTACGAAACCGCACCGGAAACGTTTCCTGTTTCCCGAAAAGAGGTACTCCATAATGAAATTCAGCATTACAACACTAGGCTGCAAGGTCAATTCCTGCGAGAGCGCCGCGATATCTGCGACATTCCTTGCAGCCGGGTATACCCAGGCGGCGGACGGCGAGCCTGCGGACGTGTACGTCATAAATTCCTGCGCCGTCACGGGCATGGGGGTGAAGAAAGCACGCCAGGCGGTGTCCCACTGCAAAGCGCAGAATCCGGAGGCGATAACGGTGCTATGCGGCTGCTATCCGCAGGCATACCCGGAGGAAGCGGAAAGGGACTGCTCCGCCGCCGACATCATCACCGGAAACGCGAACAAATCCGAAATTCCCATGATGGTGTCGAAATTCCTTGCGGAGCGCAGGAGATTCTCCTGCGTTGACCAGCTCAGCCGGGAATTCGACGAAAGCTCCGCCGCGCCCGACCTTGACCGCACCCGCGCATTCATCAAGATAGAGGACGGCTGCGACAGATTCTGCACCTACTGCATAATTCCCACGGCGCGCGGGCGGGTGCGCTCGCTCCCGCCGGAGGAGATAACCGCGCAGGCGAATCAGGCGGCCGCCGCAGGCAACCGCGAGATAGTGCTCACCGGAATAAACATCGGCTGCTACGGGGAAGATATCGGATACACCCCGGCGGACGCGGTAATGGCGGCGCAGGCGGAGGGAATAGAGCGGGTGCGGCTCGGCTCCCTTGAAGCGGACACGCTGACGGACGAGGAAATATCCCGGCTGAAAGCCTGCGAAAAGCTGTGCCCGCACTTCCATCTGTCGCTTCAGTCCGGGAGCGACGCGGTGCTGAAAAGAATGAAGCGGCGCTACACCTGCGGGGAATATTCCGCGCTGGTGGAGAAGCTCCGCGCGGCGTTTCCCGGGTGCTCGATAACCACGGATATCATGGTTGGATTCCCCGGGGAGACTGACGAGGAATTCGCGGAGAGCATGGCGTTTGTGGAAAAGCTGGGATTCGCGAAGATACACGTTTTCCCGTACTCCATAAGACCCGGCACGGTCGCGGGAATGCGCACGAATCAGGTGCTGCCGCACGTCAAATCTGCCCGCGCAAGGGAAATGAACGCCCTTGCCGCCCGCATTGAGCAGGAGTACCTTGAAAAGCAGGCAGGCTCGGTGCAGACCGTGCTGATAGAAAAGCAGACCAGCCCGGAATTCTGCCACGGATTTACTGAAAGCTATATGCCTGTGCGCATTTACGGCGAGGATATTCCGCGCCACACGCTTGCGCAGGTGAAGATAACCGGGGCGGGACAGGGCTATTGCACCGGAACAACAAAATTCTGAGGAGATACGTTATGACCAGCAGTATAAAGCAGCTCCTTGCGCTGGGGCCTATCCCGGCGGACGCGGAGCTTTCCGACGAGCTTTTCGAGAAATACGACAAGCTCCTGAATTTCAATCAGCCGCTTTCAGAGGACGACGCGGCGCAGCTTACCGGGCTGTTTTCCCCGGACTGCGACGGGCTCAACTGGGCGCTGCTGAAGGCGATAGAAGCCGCCTGCGATACGAAGGATTCCCTGCTTGCGATGGCGGAGAAGTGCTCCAGCACGGAATACGCAGAGCTGATGCGCGCGCACGCGGAGAACAAATAACCAAATAACCAATGCCGGAGCCGCAATATTTCTGCACTCCGATATCTTGATTTATTGCTTGTTTAGTAGTATAATGTTATTGATTATTGCAGCGAAAGCTGTCGAGGGCGCACGTTTCGCGGCGCACCTATGAAAAGTTGGAGGAAAAACAATGGTTTACCGAATTTATGTGGAGAAGAAGCCCCAGTTCGCAGTAGACGGCGGCGCAGTGCTGTCCGACCTGAACGTGGCTCTCGGCATCACCTCAGTAAAGAACGTAAGGATAATCAACCGCTACGACTGCGAGAAGCTCCCCAGGGAGAACTTCAAGGCAGCCGTGCCGACCGTGTTCTCCGAGCCGCCTGTTGACGAGGTTTACTACGACCTGCCCGAGCCTGCGGCTGATGAGCGTATGTTCGCGGTGGAATTCCTGCCCGGTCAGTTCGACCAGCGCGCGGATTCTGCGGCGCAGTGTATTCAGATGCTCTGCCCCGGCGAACGTCCTGTGGTCAAGTACGCGAAGATATACGTCCTTAAGGGCAATATCACGGACGAGGAATTCGGGCGCATAAAGCACTACCTCATCAATGCGGTCGAATCCCGCGAGTGCGGCTTCGACAAGTACGACACCCTCGAGGTGAAGTATTCTATCCCCACAAGCGTTGAGACCCTCACCGGCTTCATCAGCAAGACCGATGCAGAGCTAGCGGATTTCGTGGTACACTACGGTCTTGCAATGGACAACGACGATATCAAGTTCTGCCAGGATTACTTCAAGAGCGAACACCGCGACCCCACCATCACCGAGATACGCATGATCGACACCTACTGGTCTGATCACTGCCGTCACACCACATTCGGCACCATAATCGACAACGCAGATATCAAGCCATCCTACATCGCTGATACATACGCGGAATACAAGGCAGACCGCCACGAGCTCGGCAGGGATAACAAGCCCCTCTGCCTGATGGACATTGCAACGCTGGCAGCGAAGAAGCTCAAAAAGGACGGTATCCTGAAGGATCTTGACGAGAGCGAGGAGATCAACGCCTGCTCCGTCCGCATCAAGGTAGATGTTGACGGCAAGGACGAGGACTGGCTGCTGATGTTCAAGAACGAGACCCACAACCACCCGACGGAGATCGAGCCGTTCGGCGGCGCGGCTACCTGTCTCGGCGGCGCTATCCGCGACCCGCTTTCCGGCCGTTCCTACGTTTATCAGGCAATGAGAGTTACCGGAGCCTCCGACCCGCTGCTGCCGGTCGAAAAGACCATCAAGGGAAAGCTCCCGCCCAGAAAGATAACCACCACCGCTGCCGCCGGATACTCCAGCTACGGCAACCAGATAGGCCTTGCAACAGGTCATGTTGCGGAGATCTATCACCCCGGATATATGGCAAAGCGCATGGAGATAGGCGCGGTCATCGGCGCGGCTCCCGCTGAGAACGTGCGCAGAGAGCGCCCGGCTCCCGGCGACATCATTATCCTGCTCGGCGGACGCACCGGACGCGACGGCTGCGGCGGCGCTACCGGCTCCTCCAAGGCGCACAGCGTGAAGTCCCTCGACACCTGCGGCGCAGAGGTACAGAAAGGTAACGCTCCGGAGGAAAGAAAGCTCCAGAGATTGTTCAGAAATCCCGAGGCTACGCGCCTTATCAAGCGCTGCAACGATTTTGGAGCGGGCGGAGTTTCCGTTGCCATCGGCGAGCTTGCCGACGGTCTGGAGATAGACCTGAACGCGGTTCCGAAGAAGTACGACGGTCTGGACGGCACCGAGCTTGCTATCTCCGAATCCCAGGAGAGAATGGCGGTAGTGGTTGCCCCGGAGGACGCGGATAAGTTCCGCGCGCTGGCTTCCAAGGAGAATCTTGAATCCACACCTGTTGCAGTCGTAAAGGCAGAGCCGAGGCTCCGCATGAACTGGAACGGCAAGACCATCGTCGATATCTCCAGAGAGTTCCTCAACTCCAACGGCGCTGAGAAGCACACTGACGTTGCTGTTCCGGACGTAAAGGTCTCCTACTCCACCGGCAGGAAGAACACCGCCGCTGACTGGGAGGGCATGGTCACCGACCTCAACATCTGCTCGCAGAGAGGTCTGGTTCAGCGCTTTGACAGCACTATCGGCGGCGCTACCGTGCTTATGCCGTTCTCCGGAAAGACCCAGCAGACCCCCGTACAGGCTATGGCGGCAAAGCTCCCGGTGCTGAACGCAAAGACGAACACCACCTCCATCATGGCGTGGGGCTTCGACCCGGCTGTCTCCACACAGTCGCCGTATCACGGAGCCGTATGCGCAGTTGTTGAGAGTATCGCAAAGGTAGTTGCGGCAGGCGGCACCTATGAGCACTGCTGGCTGACATTCCAGGAGTATTTCGAGAGAACGCAGGGCAAGCCCGAAAGATGGGGCAAGCCGTTCGCAGCGCTGCTCGGCGCTTACCGTGCGCAGCTTGAGATGGGCTGCGGCGCTATCGGCGGCAAGGACAGCATGAGCGGCACGTTCGAGCACATTGACGTTCCGCCGACGCTGGTTTCTTTCGCTGTTTCCACTGCAAAGGCTCAGGACGTTATTTCCGCTGAGTTCAAGGCGGCGGGTCACAAGATAGGCTATATCGCGCCGAGGTACGATGAAAACGGTCTGCCGGTATTTGACAGCGTTAAGGAAGTATTCCGCACGGTTGAGAAGCTCATAAAGGACAAGAAGGCTGTCGCAGTATGGAGCGTAGCGCACGGCGGCGTGGCTGAGGGTATCTTCAAGATGTCCCTCGGCAACCAGATAGGCGCAAGGCTGGACAAGCTCACGGACGAGGAGCTGTTCACACCGGTTTACGGCGCGTTCATTCTGGAACTTGACGGGGAGGCTGACGGCGTAAAAACCATCGGCGAGACCGTTGCCGACTATACCATCACTTCCGGAGACGTAAAGCTGGACGCTGCTTCCCTTGAGAAGAAGTGGGACGACGTTCTGGAGCCGATATTCAAGGCGCAGCTCCCCGAGAAGCCCGCTCCCGAGAAGATCTCCTACACCGGCGGCTGCGAGCTGAAGCACAGCTCCGCAAAGGTGGCAAAGCCCCGCGTTCTTATCCCGGTATTCCCGGGCACGAACTGCGAGTACGATATGGCTAACGCGTTCAACCGCTACGGCGGCGACAGCGAGATATTCGTTATCCGCAACCTCTCCGCAAAGGATATGGAGGACAGCGTAAACGAGTTCGCGAAGCTTATCGGGCAGTCCCAGATAATCGCTATCCCCGGAGGCTTCTCCGGCGGCGACGAGCCGGAGGGCTCCGCTAAGTTCATCAATGCGTTCTTCCGCAACCCGAAGATAAAGGACGCCGTTGAATCCATGCTGTACAGCCGCGACGGTCTGATGATAGGTATCTGCAACGGCTTCCAGGCGCTGATAAAGCTTGGCCTGGTTCCGTTCGGAAAGATCGTACCGCTGACCGCTGAAAGCCCCACGCTGACCTACAACACCATCGGCCGCCACCAGTCGCAGCTCACGCTGACAAGAATATGCACCAACAAGTCTCCGTGGCTGAGCTGCTGCAATGTCGGCGATATCCACAATATCCCGATATCCCACGGCGAGGGTCGCTTCGTGGCTCCCGAGGCGGTTATAAAGCAGCTTATCGCTAACGGTCAGGTTGCTACACAGTACGTTGACCTGAACGGCGATCCTACC
Source organism: uncultured Oscillospiraceae bacterium (assembly GCA_934448295.1). GTDB lineage: Bacteria > Bacillota > Clostridia > Oscillospirales > Ruminococcaceae > CAG-115. The sequence goes on along the minus strand of CAKSEY010000001.1, from coordinate 17,485 downwards.
ATGGACGCGGCTTACAACCCCAACAGCTCCATGTACGCTATCGAGGGCATTATCTCCCCGGACGGCAGAGTGCTGGGCAAGATGGGTCATACAGAGCGTCTTACGGACAACGTTGCGAAGAACGTTTCCGGCAACAAGGAACAGCTTCTGTTCAAATCCGGCGTGGATTACTTCGCATAAAATGATTTCCGGGAGGGTGTGTGCTCTCCCGGTTTTATCATCTCGGCATAATAAAAAAGGAACGTTTTCGCGTTCCTTTTTGTTGTATATTAGGTTTATCAGCCGTTGCCCTCTTCAAGAACGTAGATATCCACCTGGACAGCGCCCCAGCGGCAGCTGTCGTAATAGTGCTCGGCCATGCTTCCGAAATAGAGATCCACTGCAACGGTGCCGTCCATCAGACCAAGACCGGTGTCTGCCGCCACTGCATAGCCGTAGACCTTGCTTCCGTCCTTGGCAACGATATAGAGCTTGCTTCCGTAGGGGATAACGTTCGGATTTACTGCGCAGGTGCCTATCTCTGCAAGCCTGCCGCTTGCCGTCCTTGCGCCGTAGCCTGCGGTGTAGGCGGTCGCCTTTCCGGAAACAACGCGGGTGTAGTTCTCAGGGAGACCGTTTACCAGCGTTATCGCGTCCGGGTCGTCCATCTTGGAGTAGGGCGTTGCAAGCGCCGTACCGCGCTCTATGACCTCGGTGACGGGCTGTGCGGTTATCTCGTCGCTTATCATTTCCTGGCTGGTGAGAACTCCGTCAACGTACTTTTCCTTGACGGTGTAGACCCTCTTGCCGGGCGCGCCCTCTGTGGTCACATATTCTGTGCCGATGGCGAGATTTGTGTTATCGGTGTATTCCGTGTCGTATGCTATCTCGGAAACGCTCTCGCGGGTGCGGTATTCCACCCTTGTGACGGTGATGTCCATTCCCTCGTAAGCCGTATCGGTCAGGGGACATGATACCTCGTCGAATTCGCCGAGAGTTATCCCTGCCTTTGCAAGAACATCGGAAACTGTGCCGTCTATCATGGGAATCGCGGAGGTTTTTCCGTCTGCGGCGACGTTCACGTCAAAGGAGCGGTATATCGTGATGTACGCTGTGTTGCTGCTTGTTTCCTCGTAGGAAACCTTGTCGTTGGTGCCAAGCTCATAGCTTGCGAGCTTCAGTATCGCGTAAACGTCCGTCTCGGAGGTCATTACCTCGCGGGTGACGCCGTTGTCTGTGATATATACTCGATCCTTGAAATAGATAGAACCGGTCATCAGCACCACCATAAAGACTGCAGCAACGAATATTGCTCCCTTTACCAGCTTTCCCTTGAAAATAAGGCGGTTCATCTTTGCGTTGACTATCTGCGGTTTCATATTTGCCTCCTCAGCAGTTACTCATGCCGTCCCGGCAATCTCCCCGGCAGCCCGGCAGAGCCGGCACCGGGAGTAACTAACGTACAGCGCTGAGGCTTCGGGGAAAGCCTGCGCTGAAAAGCAAACGCACTGTCCCCAACAGAGCATTGCATTTCTGGAGCCTGTTATCTATATATCCCTCCGCTAAGGCGGCGGTCGGCTCCTGGTTGGTTTCTGTTTTGAGCAGCACAAGGCTGCATATCAAGGCGGTTTCGCTTTGATGTTTTGTATTATACCCTTTTTCTTCGGCAATGTCAAACGAACGAGTTGAGACATTTTTGTTAAAAGTACACAAAATGCTTTTGTAACCGTTTTGTAATCATTCGATAATAAGGCTGTAAAATGTAAATAACTGTAATTTAAGCGTTTTCTTTTTGTAATATTCACTAAAAATCAAAGTCTGAAATTTGCCGTCAAAGTCAATAAAGTTTTCTCTTGTGTGTTAAATTGTTTTGGTGAAATATGTGCATGAAACTCTTCGGGGTTTTCACGGCGCAGAATCATTCTGCATAGTAATGCGGGTTTACGGATATCGCGTGACAAATTATTATTTTTGTGGTATAATACTATTAGACGTTTCTTTCCTGAAAAGAAGCTATAATATATTTATATAGTATAGAAAGGTTGATCGGGATACATGAGTTATGAAAAATCCTGCGGCGCGGTGGTTTACCGCAAGCACCACGGGAATACTGAGATCCTGCTTATAAAGCACGTCCGCTCGGGGTGCTGGTCGTTCCCCAAGGGGCATATGGAGCAGGGCGAGGACGAGATACAGACCGCCGTGCGCGAGATAAAGGAGGAAACGAACATCGACGTTTCCATAGACGACGCTTCATTCCGGGAGGTGGTCGTGTTCAATCCGCGCCGGGACGTCACCAAGGAGGTGGTGTATTTCCTTGCCCGGGCGGTCAGCTTTGAGTGCGAGCGGCAGGAGGAGGAGATCTCGGACGTCCGCTGGGTGGAAATAGGTCAGACATCCGCGTTTTTATCCTACGATAACGACCGGATACTTATTAATAAGGCAAAGTCGTTCCTGGCAATGACAAAAATCTGAAAAAATTTTCCGGAAACTGCAACCTTTTCTTGCGGTGCCTGGTTTTATAATCAGAACGGCTGAAACGGCCGGGAACAGTAACTATCCGAAAGGGAGGTTTTATTATGAAAATGAGAAATATTCTGGCTCTGTCAATGGCGGCGGTAACTGCGCTGACCTCGACAAGCATAGCCGCATTTGCGGAGGGCGCTGACAGCGAGGCTCTGGCGGCGGCAATAACAACGGCGAAAACCAGGCTGGATATTCCGGAGGAGCTGACGGAGTTCAGCTATTCCGTAAACAACAGCTATCTTCAGGATTCCTATGTGCTTACATGGTCTGCGCCGGACAGCGGCAGCGGCGAGTATCAGTACTATTCCGCGACCGTGCGCGGCAATCTCATAACAAACGTACATTCCAGCAATGACGGCTGGGGGAAATCGAATAGAAATACCCTTGCAAAGCTCACGGGAGACCAGCTCTACGCCAAGGCTAAGACGGCGGTGCGCAGGCTGGATCCCACCATTGCAAGCGTAATAGAGATGGACCGCGACAGCCTCAGCATAAATATGTACAGCGATATAGCGGCTTTCTCGTTCAGGCGCGTCAAGGACGGCGTTCCGGTCAATAACGACGGCGGAAGAGTCCGGCTTGACAAGAACACCGGCGAGCTTATCAGCTTCAGCCTGACATGGCACGACAAGGCGGCTTTCCAGTCGGCGGACAAGGCTATTCCGGCTGACGAGGCAAAGAAAAAGTACATCGACATGGTTGATGTCGAGCCGCAGTATGAGATAGAATACGACTGGAATACCAAGCAGACGACAGCACGCCTTGTGTACGTCCAGAAGGACAGCGGCGTAATAAATGCGTTCACCGGAAATAAGAGCGATTTTGACGCGGACGGCTTCTACGATGACAGTAGTAATGAAGAAGAGGATGCCGCCGCTGGAATGGACAACGGAAAGGGAGAAGGCGGCTATCAGTTCACCGAGCAGGAAAAGGCGGAGCTGGACAAGAAGCTTCCCTACGGTACAAGCGAGGCTGTTATAAAGCTGCTGAAATCCGATAAATATCTTTCCTACAGCGACAATATGGAGCTTTCGGACTCCCAGCTTTACAAGGTAAAGTTTGTCAGCGGCGACAAGTATTATTACAGGGCGGCCTTCACCACCGACGACTGGGGAACTGAAAGCGAATATCCCGAAACCATAGAGGTAGACGATGGTTTCATCTATGAGGATACCGGAAAACCGTGGCAGGCAGTCGATATAACGGTTGACGCAGAGAGCGGTCAGATAATCAGTTACAGCTACTTCGACAGCGAGGCTGCTGAAAAGACAAGCTACGACATTGACAAGGCTGACAAGCTGGCTGAAAAAATTGCGAAGAAATATGCCGGGGACGCATTCGGTGAGCAGCGCAAGAATTCCAGCAACACATATGAATACACGGACGACCAGAAGATCACCCGGTATTCCGGAAGCTCCCACACATGGGACAGATACGTCAATGATATTGTTGTCGTTGGCGATGGCATAACGGTCGAATTTAACGCTGATATGAAGCTGACGACCTATCAGTTCAATTACACTGATGTAGAATTCCCGGACGCTTCTAAAATGCTCCCTGTCGGGGATATCGTGGATAAGTTCTGGCAGAACAACGACATTGACCTGTACTACCTTGCGCGATTCAGCAAGAAAAAGACCAAGACCGTGCTGGTTTACGGCGTGGACGGCTACCTGTATGCTGACGCGTTTACGGGCGAGTCTTTATACGACAGTTGGACAAGGGAGAAGAACGACCTTTCCGGCATAGCTGATACGGAGCTTCGCGCACAGGCTCAGGCGCTTTCCGACCATGGATTCTATATCTCCTCGGAGAAGTTCAGCGAGAACGACCCGGCTTCTGCAAAGGTGTTCGGGGATATGATCCGCGCCAGAATTGACGAGAACGAAAACACCGACAGCCTGACCCGCGGGCAGGCGCTGGTTATATTCGTGCGGGGTATGGTGGGCGATACCGTACCGTCCCTCAAGGGGATCTTCAAGTCGCCGTTCAGCGATGTGGAGGATACCGACCACAATGTCGGGTACTACGCTGTCGCTTATGCGATGGGCGTTGTCGGCGGTGATAAGCTGGAGCCGGATTCTGCGTTCACCATGGGCGATATGATAAGAACGGTCTATACCTATTACTCTACGGTCTATACCTATTACTCTGCTGAGAAATAAACTGCGGAAATGAAATAGACAGGGGCGCCCCGGATTTAACTCCGGGGCGCTTTTTCTGTGGAAATCATAGAAATCCTTAACTGAAATTTATATATAATTCCCAAAAATAAAGAGAATCGAGAAAAATATTCCGATTGCTGTTAACATTTAACCTGATTTGTGGTAAAATTATATTGTGTGAGTTCTGGTTTTGGAATATTCAGAGCGGAGGTAGCAAAATGAACGAAAACGAAAGAATCAGCCTGACAAAGCCGTCAGGTCAGAATAATACGGCACAGCAGGGCTGGAGGGATCCGGCAACCGGCGAGATATATCCCCAGCCGCCGCAGACCTCGCAGGTCCCGCAGACCTCGCAGGTTCCGCAGACCTCGCAGGTTCCGCAGGCTTCACAGCAGTACGCCCAGCCGCAGAATTCCCAGGGAGTTCCGCAGCCGGTGAATAACGGGAGCTGGCAGGGATATTCCCAGCCGCAGTATTCTCAGCCCCAGCAGGGATATCCGCAGACATATCAGCAGGACAATATGCCGCAGCAGGTTTATCAGCAGCCGGTGCAGCAGGCATTCAACGGTCCGACTAAATTCTGCAAGCACTGCGGTCAGGTTATACCCGAGGACGCTGTGATATGCACCCACTGCGGCAGGCAGGTAGAGGAGCTCCGCAGTGCGGCTCCGGCGGCAGCGGCTCAGCCTATAATCATCAACAACAGCAACAATAACAACAACGTAAATAACAATGTGAACAACAATGCTGTTCATGCCGGGAAGCCGAAGAATAAGTGGGTGGCGCTGTTACTGTGCTTCTTCCTTGGGGAGTTTGGAATACACCGCTTCTATGAGGGCAAGGTAGGCACTGGTATTCTATGGATGCTTACCGGTGGATTGTTCCTGATCGGCTGGCTTATCGACCTGATAATCCTGCTGACGAAGCCAAATCCATACTATGTATAAAAAAATACCGCAGCTCCGGAAAGCTGCGGTATTTCTTTATCTGCGTCACTTGCTGATACGCATTGCTCTCATTGCGTTCAGGATAGCTATTATTGCAACTCCAACGTCGCCGAAAATCGCTATCCACATGTTGCCTATACCAACTGCGGTCAGCAGCATTATCAGCACCTTTATGCTGATGGCAAGCACGATGTTCTGCATAACGATATTGTGGGTCTTGCGGGAAATGCGCACCGCTGTCGGGAGGCTTTCGATATTGTCGTTCATCAGGACGATATCTGCGGCTTCTATCGCCGCGTCGCTTCCCATTGCGCCCATTGCTATGCCCACGTCTGCCCGGGCAAGCGCGGGAGCGTCGTTCATGCCGTCGCCGACAAATACAAGGGAGCTCTTCTCCGGCTTGGACTTGTACAGCTCCTCGACCTTTGCGACCTTTCCGTCAGGGAGAAGCTCGGCGTGGTATTCGTCGATGCCTGCGGTTTTGGCAACTGCGTCTGCGGCTGCCTTTCTGTCGCCGGTGAGCATTACGGTCTTTGCACCACAGAGGTGCTTCAGGGCTGCAAGCGCGGCGGGAGTGCCGGGCTTTATCTCGTCGGATATCACTATGTATCCGGCGTACTTTCCGTCAACTGCGCAGTGTACCACGGTGCCGGGGGTATTCACAGCGGGAGCCGTGATGTTCTCGCGCTGCATAAGGCGGTGATTTCCCACCAGTGCGGTCTTGCCTGATACGGAAGCCTTCACGCCGTAGCCTGCAATTTCCTCCGCATCAGCGGCGGAGGTATCAAGCCCGCGCTTTTTTCCCTCGGCTATAATGGACTGCGCTATCGGGTGGGTGGAGTAGGTCTCGGCGGCGGCGCAGATTCCGAGAAGTTCGTTTTCGGTCATTCCGTCGGGGGCTATCTCAGTTACCGCAAAGCTGCCCTTGGTGAGCGTTCCAGTCTTGTCGAAAACGAACGTCTTTGCGCTGGCAAGCTCTTCGAGGTAGTTGGCGCCCTTTATCATGATACCGAACCTGGAGGCTCCGCCGATACCGCCGAAGTAGGAGAGCGGCACGGAGATAACGAGAGCGCAGGGGCAGGAAACGACAAGGAACGACAGCGCACGGTACAGCCAGCCGCCCTCGCCTGTCCAGGCGGTGAAATCCGTGAAGCCGTTCATTGCGGTGATGATGAATCCGGGGATTATTCCCAGGGCGAGCGCCGCAAACACCACGATAGGCGTGTATACCCGGGCGAACTTGGTGATGAAGTTTTCCGGCTTGGATTTGTTCTCGGAGGAGTTCTCGACAAGCTCCAGGATACGCGCAACGGTGGAATCGGAGTAGGGGCGGGAGACCTTTACACGGAGAAGTCCGTTGGTGTTGATACAGCCGCTTATCACCTCGTCGCCCTCGGCAACGGCGCGCAGGGCGCTTTCACCGGTAAGCGCGGCGGTGTTAAGCTCGGAGGAGCCGGAAATTATCGTGCCGTCCAGCGGGATACGCTCGCCGGGGCGGATAACGATTATCTCGTCGGTCTTTACGTCCTCGGGGGATACCTCAGATACCTCGCCGTCACGCTCTACGTTCGCATATTCCGGGTTGATATCCACCATCTCTGCGATGGAGCGGCGGGACTTTCCGACTGCAACGCTCTGGAACAGCTCGCCCACCTGATAGAGTATCATGACGGCGCCGCCCTCGGCGTATTCGCCGACGACCATTGCGCCTATGGAGGCGACAGCCATCAGGAAGTTCTCATCGAACACCTGACCGTGGGAGATATTGCGTATTGCTTTCCAGAGGATATCCCAGCCTATGACAAGGTAAGCTGCCGTGAATATTACAAGATAGAGTATATCCAGCAGGCTGAAGCGTTCCTCAGCCGGGAATATGTGCTGGGCGATAAAGCCGGCCGCCCATATCACTGCCGCTATGATTATTCGCAGCAGCATTTTCTTTTGCTTTTTACTCATGGCAGTTCACCTCGCTTAATCAGATCTTGATCGAGCAGTCCGGCTCAACGTCCTTGCAGAGCTTTACAGCCTGCTTGAGCACGTCCTCAAATACATCGTCGGGGGCTTCAAGCGTGAACTTCTGTGCGAGGAAGTTTACGGAAGCGTCGGTAACGCCGGGGAGCTTCTTTACGGCTTCCTCCATTTTAGCGGCGCAGTGTGCGCAGTCCAGGTCGATGAGCTTATAGGTCTTTTTCATGGTGGTTGTTCCTTTCTTAGTTGTCGGTATTTTCAGCAGAGGATCCCTCAGTTTCGGGCTTGATGATTACGGCGTAGCAGCAGGGAATGGTTCCCTTGACGAGCTTTGTGTAGACTCTGCCGAGACCGCATTCCTCCAGCATTTTTTTGTACTCTGCGGGAGAATATTCGGCGGCGGGGTCGAAGCCCATCAGCTTGTAGGCTTTCAGCACCAGCTTCGCGCGGTTCTTGCTGGTGAACGTCGGCAGGAGCAGCTTCCCGCCGGGCTTAAGCACCCGGTACAGCTCCTTCACTGCGCCCTGCGGATTCACCAGAAGGTGCAGGACGTTTCCGGCGATTACTACGTCATAGGTGTTGTCGGGGTCTTTAAGGTTGAAGATGTTCCGCGCTTCAAACGATATATTGTCGGCTCCCATGAGCTTTGCCTTGCGCTTTGCGGCGTTCAGCATACTCTCGGAGAGGTCGGTGCACATAACGCTTTCGGCGTTTTCCGACGCGGCAAGGGATAATTCGCCGGTGCCTGCGGCGCAGTCCAGCACCTTCGCCCCTGTCGGAGTAAGGCGGCGGGTGATCTCGCACATCTCATGGTATACATCGCCGTTTATGCTTTCGGCGATATCGTAAATATTGGCTATCCTGTCCCAAAATGTCATGGGGATCAGCTCCTTTGATCCATATAATTACTCGGTCACATGCTCCAGCCCCTGCCGGAGTATCGTGTTAACGTGGTCGTCAGCCAGGGAATAGAACACTGTTTTTCCGTCCCGGCGGCAGCCGACCAGCTTCGCCCCGCGGAGTATCTTAAGCTGATGAGATACGGCGGAAGCGGTCATTCCGACCAGCTTCGACAGGTCGCAGACGCAAAGCTCGCCGTGGCTCAGCGCGGTGAGTATCTTTATCCGGGTGGAATCCCCGAACACCTTGAAAAGCTCCGAGAGGTCGATAAGCTGATCTTCGTCGGGCATTGTGTCGTTTATCCGGTCCACCGTGTCGGCGTGGACGCATATGAAATCGCAGTGCGGTGTGTCGTTTTCCATCGGGTGCGCCTCCTTTGTCATACATTTGAACAACTGTTCAATCGTTTGATTGTATTATACACCTTACATATACGTTTGTCAATAGGTTTCTGAAAAAATCTTTGCGGAAAATATGTGCTTTTCCACAAACAACTAAAATCTTTTTATACACATTGACATATTTGTCTGTATAGTACTGGCGCTTGGCGGAATTTTGTGGTATAGTAATAATGTATTTCTATATTCACACGCGAGGTATCATTTATGAAACACAGGATAATTCTTTCTGCATTGGCGCTGGCGGGGGTGTGCTCGCTTTCCGGGTGCTATTTCTTCCCGGCTGAGGAGGAGCTGCTTGAACCGCCGACAGTTGCAGTGGAGGATATTGCATATTCCACCTACACCGCCAAGAGCAAGACCATAGAGGACAAGACCACCGCCACCGGATATGTCGTATGCAAGTCGGAATATAACGCGGGCTTCCCGGAATCCGGCGGCACGCTTAAGACTATCTACGTCACGGCGGGTCAGTTCGTGGAGGAGGGCGACCTGCTTGCGGAGCTGGACACCGGCGACCTGCCGTATCTCTACGAGCAGCAGAAGCTGATAGTGCAGAAAGCTCAGCTTGCCTATAACGCCAGCGGCAGCGCCAACGACCGCCTCACGCTGGAGATGGAGCAGAACACGCTTGACGAATATGAGCGACAGCTCGGGAATTCGCAGATATACGCGGGAATGTCCGGGCAGGTGTGCTATATCCAGAGCATGAACCCCGGCGACACCGTTACGGCGTACAAGACCATCGTCAAGATAGTTGACCCGGACAAGCTGTGCATACAGTACACGGCTTCCAACATGAAGAGCTTCCCGCTGGGGCAGGAGGTCACGATAACCGTTGACGGCGAGGACTACAAGGGCAAGGTCACCAAGACCCCGACAGAGGTCGAGGAGGGCGTATACGACGACTATCCCGCCGTGCTTAAGGACACGAAGTCCACCTACTGCGAGTTCAGCGGGGATATGCCGAGCTTCCTTTCGGTGGGGCAGACTGCGGATATCACGGCGGTGTATGCTTCGCATGAGAATGCCGTTGTGGTTTCCAAGACCCTCGTCAAGACCGACGGCGACCGCCAGTATGTGACGATACTTGACGAGAACGACACCAAGAAGGAAGTGGACGTCACCGTTGGAATAGAAAACGCCACAGAGGCGGAGATACTCAGCGGGCTTAAGGCGGGCGACCGCGTGGTAGTGCGCTGAGGAGGCGGGTACAATGCTGACTTTATTATTCAGAAAAATGCGCAGCACCCGCTGGATGGTGCTGTGCCTGTTCATCGGATTCCTGCTGGCGGCGGGAATGATGAGCACCGTGCCGATATATATGGATTCCTCGCTGCAGCGTATACTTATAAAGGATATGCAGGCGTATCAGCAGGAGACCGGGCTGTATCCGGGCGAATATGTCGTGACGGATTCCATTCCGCTGAAGGCTTCAAACGAAGAGCGGCGCACCTCGGTGGAGAATATGACGGCGCTTGTGGACAGCCGCACCGCGAAGATAAATATGCCGCAGGCGGACAGCAAGACTATTCTCACCGACAGCTATATGTACATCACCAGCGGCAAGACTGCCCGGGTGAAAATGATAGGCATGAGCGGCATAGACGAGCATATCGAGCTTATTCAGGGACGTATGTACGAGCCGGGGCAGCTCCCGGACGGCACCTTTGAGGTCATTGCCAACGAGGAGTGCCTGAAGATACTGGATATTTCCTGCGGCGGCACATATCAGATACAGAACAGCTTCTATTCCTCCGCAGAGCCGCTGTATGTCACGGTGGTAGGAGTGTTCCAGCAGTCCAGCGAAAACGACAGCTACTGGTCGGAGACGATGGAGGACTATCTGAATGCGATGTTCCTCGATTACGACACATTCATGGGGGATTACCTCGATACGGGAGTTACTACGCTGGCAGAGGCGCAGTGTAGGTACTCCTTCGACTATCAGAAGATGGACCTCAACGATCTTGATTCAGTGACCAAGAGCATAGACGAGGACTTTGACATCTACCCGCAGAACGACCTGCGGTTCTCCATGGGGATAAACAGTATTCTGGCGGAATATGCCGAAAGGGCTGCGAACCTGAAATCAATGCTGTGGATCCTCCAGATACCGACAATAGTTATGCTGGCGTTCTACCTGTTCATGGTGTCCCAGCTGAACGTTGAGCAGGAAAAGAACGAGATAGCCGTGTTCAAGAGCCGCGGAGCCTCCTCAAAGCAGATATTCGCGATTTATGCGATGGAGGCGGGCGTTCTGGGACTTGCCACGTTTATCATAGCGCCGTTTATAGGGCTGCTGCTGTGCAGCTTCCTGGGTGTTTCCAACGGGTTCCTGGAGTTCGTCAACCGCACGGGGCTCCATGCGAAGCTCAGCCTTGACGCGTTCATTTACGCGCTTATCGCGGTGGTCATATTCTTCGTGACGACTATGCTGCCGATAATCCCGGCTTCAAAGCTCAGCATTGTAAAGTACAAGCAGAGCAAGGCTAAGGTCGTGAAGATGTCCCTGTGGGAGAAGCTGTGCGTAGACGTTATCCTCATCGCGGGTTCGCTGGTATGGTATTTCCTGACGGCAAGGAGCATCAGAAGGCTTTTCGCGGACGGTACCTATGTTTCGGACGGAACTATAAATCCGCTGTACTTCGTGTTCTCGACAATGTTCATCATGGGTGCGGGTCTGCTGTTCATACGCGTTTATCCGTATCTCCTGCGGCTGATATACTATATAGGAAAGCGCTTCTGGTCGGTGCCGCAGTACATAGCGATAACCTCGGTGGCAAGGTCGCAGGGCGGCAGGGAGAGATTCCTCATGCTGTTCCTTTCCGTTACCTTTGCGCTGGGAATATTCTCGGCGAACACCGCCCGGGCGATAAACAACAGCAAATCCGACAGGATATACTACAACAACGGCGCAGACGTTGTAATAGACGCATACTGGCGGCTTCAGAGCGTTGACGACGACACAAGCTACGTCGAGATAGACATGGAGGATTACGAAAATCTCGCGGGCGTGGAGACGGCAACGCGCGTGCTCCGCACGGACGCAAAGGTTACCTACGGCGGCGTGCGCTCGGACAACGCGGCTGACCTTATGGCGATAGAGCCGGGTAAATTCTCGCAGACGGCGTGGTTCAGGAACGACCTTCTTCCGGTGCACTGGTGGAACTACTGCTCGGCGCTGGTGGAGTGCAGGTCGGGCGTGCTGGCTTCAAGGAGCTGGGAGGAAAAGGGCATGCAGCTCGGGGATACCCTTTCGGTGAAGATAAGCGGCAACGACAGCGTTGACCTCACGGTTATAGCATTCGTGGACTACTGGCCGGGAATAAACCCCAACGCGCAGATAGAGACTGAGGACGGAACTCCCACAGGCATTACAAAGGACTTCCTCGTGTGCAATTACAACTATCTCCGCAGGCTGATAGAGCTCCAGCCGTATCAGGTATGGCTGAAAATGCAGGACGGCGCCACCAGCGAACAGCTCTACGCGGATATCTCGGAGAAGAATCTCAAAATCCAGAGGATAAAGGACAGCAGCCAGCAGCTTATCGAGGAAAAGACCGACCCGGCGCTCCAGGGCATGAACGGCGCGCTGACCCTCGGCTTCGTGGTAATCATGCTGATGACGGTTATAGGCTTCCTTATCTACTGGATAATCTCGATACGTTCGCGCACGCTGCAATTCGGCGTGCTTAGGGCGATGGGCGTGACCTTTAAGGAGATAATCGCTACGCTGGGCTGGGAGCAGCTTCTTGTCAGCCTTGCCTCAATAGCGATGGGATTCGTTATCGGCGGCGTGGCAAGCGATATGTTCGTGCCGATGTTCCGGACAATGTACGACGCGGCGGATCAGGTTCCTCCGTTTATCGTGCGCGGGGACGCGGGAGACTACATAAAGATGTACGTTATCATTGCCATAATGCTTGTGGGCGGCTTTGCGGTGCTCGGCGGCATTATCAAGCGGATAAATATTAACAAGGCACTGAAACTCGGCGAAGATTAAAAAATGCGGGCTGCACCTGTGATTAGGGTGCAGCCCGTTTTTTATATCATGCTGTCGCGGAATTCTCCGGGGGTCATTCCGGTCTGCTCCCGGAATCTACGGCAGAAATGGCTCTGGGACGAGAAGCCGAGAAGCGCCCATATCCCGGAGAGCGGCACTCCGCCAGAGATAAGGCTCTGCGCGGCTTCGATACGTCTTGACAGAATATACTGCGTGATAGACTGTCCCAGCTCTCGGCGGAACAGCACCGCAAGGTAACTCCGGTCGCAGCCGGTCTTTTCGGCTATCCCGGCGGCGGTGAGCTTCCTGTGAAGGTTATCCGAGATATAACTTACCGCGCGGCGCACCGCAGGGGAGAGAACGCGGCTCTTTATGCGCTTCATGCGGCGGGCGAACTCCATGGCTATCTCGTCGTTCACGGAGCGCACGTCCTCCACGCGGCGGCAGCGGTCTGCCTTTCTGATAAACATATCGCTGAGGGAATAGGCGTCCTCCTGCGGCATTCCGGCGGCTATACAGCGGCGGGTTATGATGGTGCAGTTCGCTATCAGGTGGTATATCTCGTTGCGCACAGGGTCGTCAGAGAGCCTGCCCTTGTCCGTGTCCTCCGGCGGGACGGCGGGGTATTTCTCGCGCAGGCGCTCTATGCCCTCGGTGTCGCCGGAGGTCACAAGGCGGTAGAATTCCTGCTCCTCGCCGTGCGGCGGGTGGGGGAGCCCCTGTTCCTTCATAAGATACAGCCGGAGCTGGGTGCTGTCTTTGCTCATGGTCTCATCTCCTCTGTCTGATTATACAACAAATCTGCAATAAAAGCAACATATGTGATATGAAAATGCGATAATAAGTGCTATATTATAATTATCAGGCGGGAATTCCTGCAATACATTCAGAGAGGTGCAGATATGAAGAAATTACTCAGTGCTTTGCTTGTTGCTTCTATGTTTCTTTCGGCGGGGTGTTCCGGGGGCAGTGCGGTCTCCGGGACGGAGGAAACCGTTGTTACTGCGGAGGCTCAGGAGGAACAGAGTCCGGATATCTCGGGGCTGAGCTCACAGGAGATAGTAAACGATATGAAGATAGGTTGGAACCTCGGCGACACGCTGGATTCCTGCCAGGCTGACCGGGACGGCGACGGAATAATCAACGAACACGCGGAGGACGGTCAGGAGCCGGACGAAACGCTGTGGGGAAATCCCCGGGCGACAAAGGAGCTGTTTCAGGCACTGCTTGACAGCGGGGTCAATGCGGTGCGTATCCCAGTGACATGGCGCGACCACATTGACGCGGAGGGAAACGTTACCTCGGCATGGATGGACAGGGTGCAGGAAGTTGTCGATTACGCCTATGACCTTGGAATGTATGTTATAATCAACGTGCACCACGACGGCGGCGGAGACCCGCAGTTCGGCGCGTGGATATGCAATGCGGCGACGGATTACGACGGCACCCTTGCGCGGTACAAGCGGCTGTGGACTCAGATAGCGGAGCGGTTCCAGGACTATGACGAGAAGCTGATATTCGAGAGCATGAACGAGGTGGGATTCGACAGTCTTTCTACAAAAAAGGCATACGAAACCCTCAATTCGCTGAATCAGGAGTTTGTGAACCTCATACGCTCTGCCGGGGGCAAGAATCCGGTCAGACATCTGCTTATAGCGGGCTACTGGACGGATATCGCAAAGACCTGCGATTCGCGCTACGTCATGCCGGAGGACCCGGCGGGGCGCTGTATGGTTTCCGTGCACTACTACACGCCGTGGGATTTCTGCACCACTAATATAAAGAACGAGTGGGGAACCGCTTCTGAACAGCAGGAGATGGAGCGGCTCATCGGAATGATGAAAACAAACTTCGTCGATAAGGGAGTTCCGGTGATAGTGGGAGAATATGCGGCAAGCGGAAACGACTTCAATAGCTGCATTTTCTTCTGCGAGAAGCTTGTGAAGCTCTGCCATGACTACGGAATAGCCACATTCCTCTGGGACAACGGTAACGGTCAGATAGACAGAAGCACCAACACATGGCGCAGCGAGCAGATGCACTCGGCGCTTCTGCGTGCGGTGAGCGGCGAGGACTACACCCCTGAAAAGCCGGGAACGGCGTCCTCTCAGGAAGCGGCATAATAACAAAAACCAGCCCTGTTTATAAGCGGGGCTGGTTTTTTATCTCCATATAAAGAAAGGAGGCCGTATTGCGATTACCTTAGCTCAGCGGTCAAGGTGTTCGTAATACGACCCCTCTCAAAGAGTGAGTCAATTTAAAACCTTCTCTATTTAACCCGAAGGGAAGAACGCGTGAAAATCAGCAGTTTTACCTGATCGAAACGGTGAACCGGAACGGACGGACCGCAAGGCTTACCATATCGTATCACGCTAGGAACCGATCTCTGTGCGTCATGTCCGGGCTGTATTCTTCCGGAATACAGCGGCTTTGCCAGCGCAAAGGAACCTTTGCTCCCCGGGGTGCGACCGAATCTCCTGCCGAAGTCTGCCATGACCTTTATCTGCCCGGCGCCGTGACCCGTCTGCGGGACTTTGCAGAAAGGCTGTGATAGCTGATGACCGTGTGTACCCGGAAATCAAGCGCCTGATAATATCGGTAGGCATATGCGGCGATCCTTTCGAACCGCTTACAGCGCAGCGTCCCCCGCGGAAGCACCGCCAGACAAATGCGCCGGAACTCTGCCACATGTGTAACTCCCCGTCAACGCTCCCGATAGCGATCAGGCTTGTACACCTTCAGCTTTATTCATCTTTATTTTATATCATTTCACGCAAAATGTCAAGACCTTTATGCGAATTTTCGCTTTAATACAGCGGTTTCCGGAAGTTTTCGGCGGTTTTTTGCCTAGAACGTGAACATATCCGAAAGAATATGAACAAAATACATACCAAACGTCATGCGCCGGACGGCCTCCCTGGCGACTATATCCGAGTGGTAGACCTCCACTCCGTCAAGGGTCACGAGATATTCGCCCACAAACTGCCCTTTTTCCACGGGAGCCTCCAGCTTTTCCACGAAGGTGTATTCATATTTCACGCTGCCGGAGCGGCCTTTCTTTATAATACATTCGCCGGTCTGCTTCACCATCGGCTTTATTTCGGTGATTTCGCCGCGCTCTATCGGGATAGCTTTCAGTTCGCGGCTGTCTATCTCCGGGGTGAATTTCTCGAAGCTGGAAAAGCCGTAATCAAGTAGCTCCTCCGCTTTTTCGAAGCGCGCCGGATCATCCCCGCAGCCGAGAACTACCGCCACAAGCCGCATATCGCCGCGCTCCGCACAGGCGGTAAGGCAGCAGCCGGCACCGTCGGTGGTTCCGGTTTTTCCGCCGATAATTCCGTCGTAATAGCGCACCAGCTTGTTCGTGTTGAGGAGCTGAGTGGCTCCCCCGCGCAGATAATCCAGCCATGTCAGGAACCAGCCGCGGTAGTATTCCTTCTGCATGAGCTCGGCGGTCATTATCGCTATGTCCTCGGCGGAGGAATAGTGCCCCTCTGCGTCAAACCCCACACAGCCGGTGAAGCGGGTATTTTTTAGCCCCATATCCTTTGCGCGCTTGTTCATCAGCTTGACGAACTGAGCCTCGCTGCCGGCGGCGTGCTCCGCCAGGGCGATAACGGCGTCGTTGGCGGAGCTGATTATCACGGCTTCTATAAGTTCGGCGGCGGCCATTTCCTCGCCCGGCTCCAGCCAGATGACGGAGCCCTCCGCAGAGGACGCGTAAGAGGACGCTTTCACGGTATCGGTCAGGGCGAGAGTTCCTGCGTCTATCATATCGGAAAGAACAAGCAGGGACATAACCTTTGTTATAGAAGCCATAGGGAGCTTCTCCTGTGCGTTTACTGAATAGAGAACCTGCCCGGTGGTGGCTTCCATAAGAATGGCGGCGCGGGGAGCGGGGACCTGCTCCTCCGCTATCGCTATATAAGGAAAGAAAAATAAAATAAAGACAAGTGCGAGTGTAAATGAAAGTATCCTTTTCATGAGCGCTCCTTTCTGTAACTTGTCTATTTATATTAAAAACAGCCTTGAAATATGTAAAAAGAAAAAATTATAATATTTTTGAAGAAAGGGGTTGACAAACGATGAAAAAGGTGATATAATAGACAAGCCGTCAGAGATGAGGCGCTGAAAGCTAAAAAATCACGAAAAACTTTTGAAAAAAATTCAAGAAACCTCTTGACAAACACAAAAGAATGTGATATAATAAATAAGCTTTCGAAAAGAAAGTCGCTTCTTTGAAGGTTTGATAAGAACTTGAAGAAAATAAAAAAATATTTTCAGAAAGTACTTGACAAAACCGAAAAGATGTGATATAATAACAAAGTCGCCTGAGAGGGCGGACGAGTTAAAGAAGCTCCTTGAAAATTGAACAATACAGAACGAATTAACATTACCTTGTCGATTCTTTGATAGGAATATCGAAGTTGAGAAACAAGAAAAATTCTGGATAAACACAGATTGCGTTAATTTAATTAACGTTAGCGTTTATCTGAACCAAGATTAGAACGGCGAAAGCTGTTTTGATACAAACTTTAAAGAGTTTGATCCTGGCTCAGGACGAACGCTGGCGGCACGCCTAACACATGCAAGTCG